>NZ_CM134197.1:1385000-2050000 GCF_054111225.1 Wenyingzhuangia sp. IMCC45533
GTGTACAAGGCCCGGGAACGTATTCACCGCATCATGGCTGATATGCGATTACTAGCGATTCCAGCTTCATGGAGTCGAGTTGCAGACTCCAATCCGAACTGTGATAATGTTTGAAGATTCGCATCCTGTCACCAGGTAGCTGCCCTCTGTCATTACCATTGTAGCACGTGTGTAGCCCAGGACGTAAGGGCCGTGATGATTTGACGTCATCCCCACCTTCCTCGCGGTTTGCACCGGCAGTCTCTCTAGAGTCCTCAGCTTGACCTGTTAGCAACTAAAAATAGGGGTTGCGCTCGTTATAGGACTTAACCTGACACCTCACGGCACGAGCTGACGACAACCATGCAGCACCTTGTAAGAAGTCCGAAGAAATGTCTATCTCTAAACAATGCATCCTACATTTAAGCCCTGGTAAGGTTCCTCGCGTATCATCGAATTAAACCACATGCTCCACCGCTTGTGCGGGCCCCCGTCAATTCCTTTGAGTTTCAATCTTGCGACCGTACTCCCCAGGTGGGACACTTATCACTTTCGCTTAGTCACTGAACTTGTGCCCAACAACTAGTGTCCATCGTTTACGGCGTGGACTACCGGGGTATCTAATCCCGTTCGCTCCCCACGCTTTCGTTCATCAGCGTCAGTATATACGTAGTAGACTGCCTTCGCAATCGGTATTCTATGTAATATCTATGCATTTCACCGCTACACTACATATTCTATCTACTTCCATATAACTCAAGACTAACAGTATCAAAGGCAGTTCAACAGTTAAGCTGCTGGATTTCACCTCTGACTGATTAGCCCGCCTACGAACCCTTTAAACCCAATGATTCCGGATAACGCTTGGACCCTCCGTATTACCGCGGCTGCTGGCACGGAGTTAGCCGGTCCTTATTCGTAGAGTACCGTCAAATGATTACTCGTAACCACGTTTCTTCCTCTATAAAAGAAGTTTACAACCCATAGGGCAGTCATCCTTCACGCGGCATGGCTGGTTCAGAGTTGCCTCCATTGACCAATATTCCTCACTGCTGCCTCCCGTAGGAGTCTGGTCCGTGTCTCAGTACCAGTGTGGGGGATCTCCCTCTCAGGACCCCTACTTATCGTTGCCATGGTAAGCCGTTACCTTACCATCTAGCTAATAAGACGCATAGCCATCATAAACCAATAAATCTTTAAATATAATCTGATGCCAAATCATATCGCCATGGAGTATTAGTCTTCGTTTCCAAAGGGTATCCTCCTGTTTATGGTAGGTTCTATACGCGTTACGCACCCGTGCGCCGGTCGTCAGCAAATAGCAAGCTATCTCTGTTACCCCTCGACTTGCATGTGTTAAGCCTGCCGCTAGCGTTCATCCTGAGCCAGGATCAAACTCTTCATCGTTGTTTTTTTACAGCTCTCACTGCATATTTAGACGATGCTCAAAAAAATCTCATGATCTAGTCATGTAATTTACGCTCTAATTTACGCTGTCAATTTCAAATTTCTCAATGAACTTTGTCACATAGTGACTTAATAACTTAGCTGCTTCGCTAAGCGGATGCAAATATACTAACTTTATTTAATCCCAAACAAATAATTGTTGATTTATTTCTAAATCTTTTTTTTACTCGTTTGTAAAGGAGATGCTCCTTTAATAAATGCTGTATCATGTATCTGATCTTATCCCTTTATAACTAAAATAGTTCTCGCTACTAAGGGGCTGCAAACATACGTATATTTTAATGTTTTTATATAGTTTTTTTGTGAAGTTTTTATCTCTTTTTTTAGTGGGTTACTAGTCAGGGGATTAATGTGGATAGTTGGTGGTTGGTGGTTGGTGGTTGGTAGTCAGTAGTCAGTAGTCAGTAGTCAGTAGTCAGTAGTCAGTAGTCAGTAGTCAGTAGTCAGTAGTCAAGTTGGAAATTTTTGAGTTCTTGAGCTGTATTAAAATGTTATGATTTGATGATTTTTTTTCTGTCTTATATCTTTGGTAAACTTTACTCTTTGCGTTAGGGATAGTAGCGGCATCCTTTTACGGTCAGTTTGAGTGAATTTATGGAGTGGAACGGAATAAATTTGTATCGAAAACTAGTAAAAGATATAGCGAATAGCCCGACCCACAAGGGGAACGCCCTAAGTAATATACATAAACTCTTAGTTCATCTAGGTTTGATTTGAGAGAGTTTTAGTAGTACATGCATAATGGTATGAGGATATTTTACCATTAGCTATATTCTTTAGTAAAGAATTGACTTTAGATATCATTTTCTATTGAAAGCTACTTGAAACAAACATTCTACAACCTTATTCTACAAAATAACGAAAGAAATAGTTTTGGAAATTCGATCAAGAATTAGGAGGTAGCCATTTAAAATATCCCTGGAATTCCAGGTAATTGACCTGCTAATGCTAATGACACAGCACATACGATAAACGTAATTCCTGGAATTATTAATTTTTCTTTTAAAGACATATTTTTAGCACGCTGTTTATCTCCTATCAGTCCCATATTATCCAAAAACATGGTTAACGCCCATCCAAAAACTGGATTTACGAATGCACAAGCAAAAATACATGTCCCTGCGCTTAGAGAGTCTTGCTGTTTTTTGACCATTTGCATTCCTGCTTCTAGTAATGGCAAAAATACTCCCACAATTAAGGCAATTCTTAGTACTGGTTCCCACATGGCTAAATCCATTGGATATCCAAATACGGATGCAACTATACATAGCAATGCCGTTAACAATGCACCACCTGGAATGGGTCTTTTGGCAATCGCCGCAGGAATCATATAAGTTCCCCATGAGGAAGTGATGTTACCTCCTCCTAATACTGAACCTACTATTTGTCTAAGGGATGCGACAGACATGGTATCGTCTACATCCATTAGTGTTTTTTCTGCTCCCTTAGGGTAGTTTAATTCTTGGAAAACTCTGTGTCCTAGATAATCTGGAGGCCACATGGCTACTGCTAATATTGCGAAGGGTATGACAGATATAAAATGACCTAAGTTTGGCCATCCGATTTGCCAACCGGTGGTTTCTCCCCACCACCAATTGGGATTCATGTGTGGTAATCCTGGTAGGGTTGAAAATTCGAAATGAGCTCCCATGGCATAAGCAATAACTCCAGCTATTACTGAACACAAAGGAATGGCTAACCATCTTTTTTCTATTCTGGCTAGGTAAGCGTATAACAGGATAGTTACTCCAATAATCACAAAAGAAATAGTACTGGTGTTGTTGGATATAGCCCATTTCTCAAATTTACCTATTTGACTAATGAGACCTATGGCCCCAAGATAAATTAACAAGCCTCCTCTGACTCCTATACCTGTTAGCGTCATTAACTTAGACCCCCCTTTGGTGATACTTAACAAAATTCCGAACACTCCTATTAGAACTCCTAAAGCCAGCGGATGTCCTCCAGACATAGCGATGATTGGGATTAAAGGAATCATAGGTCCATGAGTTCCTGCCAAATTCGCGTTGGGATTTAAAATTGCTGAAAAAAGTATGACAAACAATCCCCCTGCAATTAACAACTCATACCTTACGTTTTCTGCTATAAATTCTGGTGTTAAACCATATTGAGCTGCAAATGCTGCTACTACAGCAGTTACCATTACTACTTTACCAATTGTTGCAGCCAATCCAGGAACAATATCTTCAATTTCAATAGAATAATCTCTAAAAGGTAGATTTACTCTCCATTTTCTAAAATCTAAAATAGAAAGTTCATGTTCTAAATATTCTTTTCTTGTATTGAATTCTTTTGAATTTTTCCTTTTGATTTTATACGATTCTTTATTCATTTACTATAATTATTGCGAAAAAATCAAATATATAAAGATATTGCTATAAAACACTCAATATGGTGAGTATAAAAGTTATTTATATTTTTTTGTAGAGTATAAAGTATATTTTTTGTTTTAAAGTTGCTTTTCTTGATACAATTACCTGTTGCAGATTACTCGAAATGACAATTTTGAAATCTTTTATTTAATATATTGAATTCTCGTTAGGTGCAAATTATTCTGATTTGAGAACATAATTTATATCAGGTTTTTGTGTTTAGTGGATTTGGAGCGTCGTATTTTGAGTATTGGGATTTACTTGTCTTCCTATCAATTTTGCTCATTAGAGGTTGTAACAAAAATAACGTCTTTATCAGGAATCATTTTATCACCATTTAGTACTTGATAAACTCTTACCAAAGCCAACACATCTTGCTCGCAGTAATTTATGATACGTTGCAAATTATTTTCTTTGTAAAACACTTTACAGACCTCTCTTCCATCGATATCTCCTTTAGGACTTGGTCACTCTTAAAATGTGTGTTAAAAGTTTTAAAGAAGTGTAATGCTTATAATCTCCAAAACGCCACAGCTCCATGGTATCTAAGTGTTTGATTTCCCATGGTTTTTTACCATACAATTGAAGCTGACTAGGTAGTTTTATTTCATTAACAATCATTCTTCTGGCGATAAAAGGTATGTCGAATTCCTTTGAATTGTGTCCACACAACACATTTTTAGGTTGATTGAAATACTGTTTTAGTAAAGTTTTAAAATTATTTAGAATAGTTAATTCGTCTTTAGATGCAAAAGAGGTTATCCGTAGCTGGGAGTTCACAAAATAACCCACCGATATACATACTATTTTGCCGAATTCTGCCCAAATACCTGCGCTATCGTAAAAGTCTTCTGCTGTGTATTCTTCTCCTCTTTTATAGGCTGTTTTGTTGGCAAACAGTTCTTGCTCAACTTTAGGCACCTCATTAAAATTTGCGTAGAGTGGCACTGTTTCTATATCTAGAAATAAGATGTTTTCTTTCATTACTTTTTTTAGTAAAAGTTATGAAATATATAGGCATGAAAAAACCTCACCTTAATAAGGTGAGGTTGATAATATTTTATAAAATGCTTGATTACAGATTGGCATTTCTAAAAGTCCATGCAGAAATATCTACTTTAGTTCCATCTTTTTGATCTGCAGATAAGGTATAAGTCAATGCAGCAGCATCAATTATAGTTCCATTAGCATCAGCAGCATCAATTTGTACATCAGCTAAAGTACCGTTTTCTCTCAGATCAATATCAACACCGTATCCCTCTAAGAATAAGTTAGTGATTGTAGCACCTGATGTTTTCTTAAACTGTAAAGCAGTTCCACTTTGAGTAGAAATAGCTGTTACATTATCAAACTTAGGGTTACCATTAATTCCGTCTGCTTCGAAAGCAGTTGAGAAACCAGCAACAGTATGAGAGATGTAAGTGTTAGTTACAGTACCATTCCATCCTTCTGTCCAATCCACTGAATCGTCATCATTGTTTTCTAAGTATAAATTAGTTGCATTAACAGTACCTCCAAAAAACTCAACACCGTCATCTGCTCCATTAATTACTGCAATGTTTTCAACTTTTGTTTCACTACCTACGGCATAGAAAGAGATACCATTATACTCAGAATCAGAGTTAATGGCTGCTCCAGTTCCTCTCATTACTAAAAACTCTATAGAACCTGAACTGTCTTCGTCGTTAGTTCCCCCATAAGAAAAACCAGCGATTTCTGCAGTAGCATCAACACCTTCAGTTGTTGTGGCATCTCCACAAATAACTAATCCTCCCCAATCTCCTTGTTCTCCATTTGCAGAAGACATTACAACAGGATTAGTATTAGTTCCTTCAATAACAATATCAGCTCCTTTTAACACAGCTAAATATACACTTGTCCCACCCGCTAAAGCTTCAATTTTTGTACCAGCTGGAATTGTTAAAGTTACTCCAGGATTGACAATTGTAGCTCCAGTCAAGTTATATTTTATTGACGCATCTAAAGTTAAATCTGCAACAATATTACCTGGTAATTGGTTTTCCAATTGACTCCCACTACCTGGACCATCATCACTATCACTACAACTTGTAAATACTAGTGAAGCAATTGCTAACATTGATAATACTAATTTTTTCATTTTTGATAATTTTAGATTTTAAATTTAATTTTTGTTGACACAAAGAAACGATGTCTATTTTGTTAGCTCGTTAATTGATTGTTAAATAAGAGTTAAAAACCATCTATCAATGTTAAAAAAATAGTCATCTAATGTTACAATAATAAAAAACGCAGAGATATTTAAATATCTCTGCGTTTTTTATTATCAGCAAAAGTTTATAGCTTAAAATTTATAACTTAAAGATAAGCTATAGTCTACTCCTCTTTTATATCTGGAAACTAATTCATTTGTTATCGTTGTTTCATCCGTTAAATTTAAAACATCTTGTGTTTGATCAATGTTAGGGTTTAAGATGTTTTTAGCTGCAAACTTTATGGTAAAGTCGTTAAAAACTTTACTTGCCACTAAGTCTAAAGTGACAAAGCTTTCTTCAATGATTTCTTCATTGAAAAGTAAATTTCTGTTAGCTTGATCTCTAGGAGCTCCCACAGCAAAAATTTTGTCAGAAAAGTAATTTCCCGTTAGATTTAAGTTGAATTTTTCGTTTTCGCTTCCCGAATTGTAATTTAAACCTCCGTTAATAATCCAATCAGAAGCCCCTGCTAAACCTGAAGTTTCTCTGTTATTGAATTGGAAAGTCTCAAACAAGTCTTGTTCATGGTTTGTGTAAGAAATATTTCCAATGAATCGTAGCTTATCATCGTCCATTTTCAACAAATTAACCCTTGCTTCTGCTTCTAATCCAAAAACAAGCGCTTTTTCTCCAGTGTTTGCATAAGTAAAGTTCCCTGCAGCTCCCGTTTGAATAGTAAAGTTGATAGGGTCTTGTATATTTTTATAAAATCCTGTTAAAGAAAATAGTTCATCCTCAGAGAAAAAGTACTCCAATTTAGTGTCAACATTATAGTTTGTTGATGGTTGTAAATCTGGATTACCAACAATAGTTCTACCGGTAGGTGTTTGATATTGAAAAGGAGCCAACTCTTTGAACTCAGGTAGTGTAAAGGTTTTACTCAAAGACATTCTAAAATTAAGGTTTTCTATCACTTCATATTTTAAATCCAATTGTGGCAGAAGATTACTATAAGTATCACCTGCATCACCTATTCTTGGTGTATTAGTTTCTCTATTAAAAAAGTTTGTAACATCGAACCTCGTTACTTCAATTTGATTCCTTTCAGCTCGTAATCCTAAGTTAACCGTCAGCTTATTAATATTATATGTTGTAGTTAAATAAGCCCCCGTGTACAAAAGCCTTGCAGAGTACGTGTCTTCAGGTCTTGTTATGGCGGTTACACTTCCGCTAGCAAAATTTTGTTCGTTAGCTATCACTGAGAAGTTGTCCAGAGAAGAAAGTGTGTTATTTCTAACATCTAATCCTACGAATACCGACTCAAATTCTCGTGTTCTATATCTAACGTCGATACCTGTGTTTAATTTTAAACTTTGATTTTCTTTTTGAATTATTCCAATCTCATCTTTAATAAATGCACTTATCTCAATATCATCAACTTCTTGAGAGAATTTTCTTTGCTGAAAATTGTTATTAGTAGATGGAGCAATAACTCCTATTGGTGTATTATCTGTTCTTGTAGTACCATCACCAATAACAAATTCATTTCTAATTCTATTTGGTTCATCAGCAATCAAATAGTTAAATGCTGTTGCCCATTTTAATGTATTGTTTTCTTTTAAATTATGTATACCTAAAAGTTGAGATACAAATATTTGAGTCTCTTTCAAATTTTGATCTCTAAGAAAACTTCCTACGTCGGCTCTTGGCTGATTATCTAGTTTAAAACCCTCTCCATTCCTTCCTGACTCATAAAGTTGATCTTTAACTTTATTTACAAATAAATTTACCCACTGTAAGTTATTTTCACTATTGATTTTTAAACTAAAATCTACCAATCCAGTAGTGGTGCTACTTAACTCAAATAATTCCGTATCTGTATAAGAATCTGTTAAATTATTAGCGTTGTATTGTTGAAATACACCTGTCTCATAATCAAATGATCTTTCATTAGAAAGCGTAGTGTATAGTTTTAAATCTCCAATCTTAGTATTAAACTTGTAACCTTTAGATATTGATAAGCTATAGTTTAAGGGAAAATCTAGAGATTCGGGATCGAACGACTCATTTCTTACTGTACTTAAAACATTTGGTGTTTGATTATAAAATCCTAAAAAATTAATATCCTTCAAATTTTGCGTAGTTCTAAAATTCGAAAAGTTTTCTGCTACATTTGAATTTATACCTGTACCAAAGCTTATCTTGAAATCTTTATCATTGTATACACTAGTAGTAACATCCACCCTACCAGATGTTTGATCACCATAAGTGGATGCTAAATAAGTTTTACTAATACCTACATTTTGAATAATATCATTTGAAAATAAATTTAAATTGATATTTTTCTTATCTACGTTGTCTGATGAAATGGGTAAGCCATTTAACGTAGTTAATAAATACCTATCCCCCAAACCTCTAACAAAAACATCTCCTGACGACGCAGATTTGGTAACCCCCACAACTTTCGTAGTCGCCTCCGCTGCATCAGATACTCCTTGCTGAGACAGTTGTTCTGCACCAATACTTTCAATAATACTGACTGCCTCTTTTTGCTCAGCAATTAAAGCAGTTTCACTTTCTTTATTGGTAACCGCAGTAATTACAATAGCATCTAAAGCATCTGCTAAAGTTTCCATCACCACAGATATGTTTTGAGTTTTACCCGCTACTACATTAATTGCTTTCTTAACAGGTTTGTAACCTACAAAATCAAAAACAATGATGTGTTTCCCTGGCAATAGTGGCAAAGCGTAATTACCGTCAAAATCTGTAGTAGTTCCTACTTGTGTATTTCCTTCTACATAAACACTTACAAAAGGTAAAGGCTCTAAACCTAAATCCTTGTCTTTTACGTTTCCCGTAATCTTACCCTTTGATTGCGCGTAAGTTAACGCTGTTATTAATGTTAAAAAAGCAACTAATAAATTTCTCATTATCAATGATATATTTGTTTTTTGAAAGTGCAAAAATCTATAAATAATACCTTAAAAGTCATAAGATACCATTAACGTTATGTTATCATAATGTTAAAAACCAACTCGTATTAGTTTAATATATTGATTAGGTTAAATGATTGTTAAAACCTATTTCGTATATTAGAAAACCTTAATTTTGGTAGGATTAACAATAAAGTAAAATGGACACAAACAAAATCAAAATCCTTCTTGTAGACGATGAACCAGACATTTTAGAAATTGTAGGGTACAATTTAAAAAAAGAAGGTTATGATATTTATACTGCCGAAAATGGTATACAGGCTGTAAAACAAGCCGAAGAAATTCAACCCCACTTAATTTTGTTGGATGTAATGATGCCTGAAATGGATGGTGTAGAAGCTTGCGAAAAAATTAGAGAAATTCCTGAGCTAAGTAATGTAATTATTTCATTTTTTACTGCTCGTGGAGAAGATTATAGTCAGGTTGCTGGTTTTGATGCTGGTGCTGATGATTATATTACCAAGCCTATTAAACCCAAAGTACTTACCAGTAAAATTAAATCTCTTTTAAGAAGATTAAAAGAGGGTAACGAAATTGCAAATAGTACTGATTTAGGAGGGATTATTATTGACCGAGACGAGTATATTGTCATTAAAGACGGTAATAAAATAGTACTCCCAAGGAAGGAATTTGAATTGTTTTCTTTACTAACATCCAAACCCGGAAAAGTATTTAACAGGGAATCTATTATGAAAAAAGTTTGGGGGAGCGATGTAGTTGTTGGAGATAGAACTATTGATGTTCACATTCGTAAATTGAGAGAAAAAATTGGTGACGATTACTTTAAAACTGTTAAAGGAGTTGGATATAAGTTTATATTGAATGAAAATTAAAAACTTTTTCTTTTTCTCTGTAACTATTGCTTTCATTTTAATTGTATGTATAGACATTGCTTTGCTGATATTTATGTACATCACAGAGCCTATTATTCATTATAAAGCTTTAAGCGTATTATCCTTAATACTGTTTATAATTCTAATCATTGTCATTAACAATGGGATGGAAGCTTATATAAATTACAGGATTAACAAGATATACACTCAGGTAAATAGCTTAAAAAAGAAAAGAATTACCAACGTCAATATTAATGCAGATGAGTTTGATTTTTTAACTCGTGATATTTTAAAGTATAACTACAAAAAGAAAAAAGAAATTAGCAAACTTAATTCTCGAGAGAATTACAGACGTGATTTTTTAGGAAATGTAGCTCACGAATTAAAGACTCCTCTTTTTACCGTTCAAGGATATTTGCTAACGCTTATTGAGGGTGCTGCTGAAAACAAAGAGATTAGAGAAAAATATCTTAAAAGAGCCAATAACGCTATTGAGAGACTGAGCGAAATTGTTGGAGATTTGGATTTAATTACCAAATTAGAAACCAACGACTTAAAACTAAAAAGCGATACTTTCAACATCATTCAGGTGATTCAAAAAGTATTTGATTTGCTTGAAATGCAAGCCAAGAAGAGAAACATCAAACTTACTCTTGATCAATTTTATGACATTCCTGTATTTGTAATTGCAGACCAAGCCAAAATAGAGCAAGTGCTCATTAATTTGGTGATGAATTCTATTAAATACGGAAGCTTTGGAGGAACCACCATTGTATCCGTAAGCTATTTGGATGAAGAAAAGATTTGCATTAAAGTTTCTGATAACGGAGAGGGAATTAAAGAACATGATATTGCTAGACTCTTTGAACGTTTTTACAGAGTTGATAAAAGCAGATCTAGAGACCAAGGAGGTTCTGGACTTGGATTATCTATTGTGAAACACATTATTGAAGCGCATGAGCAAACCATTAACGTAAAGAGTAATATTGGAGAGGGATCTACCTTTTATTTTACGCTTGAAAAAGCTTAACAAACGCATCTAACTCCTCTTTTAAAAGATGTTTGTGGTTCTGATTAAAACGGCAAACATCTTTTCTATTTTGAATCCTATCAATTGTAAAATCCTTTTGATGACAATAATCAAACAACTGTTTTTTCTTTAAATAACTCGCCAAATACTCTTGTTCCGTCTGTCCAGGTGTAGGAATTAAAAAAGCTTTCTTTTCTAGTTTTATCAAATCCATCACTGTGCTGTATCCCGATCTGCTTAAAATCATATCAGCACTCAGTATCGCTTTTTCCAAGTCTTCAGAATTCATATAATCTACGAGTTGAATATGATCAGAAACCTGTTGATCCAGTTTTTTAAAGCTTCCTCTTACAAACAAAACTTTACCTTGATAATGTTTGAGTTCCTCTAAAAGTATACGCTCTAAAATCACTCTCTGTCCCTCTACTCCTGAAAGTAATACTAGCAAATCGTATTTTTTTGTGGTTACCGATTTCTCAAATCTAGATAAAATGCCAATGTATCTAAATTCCAAATTTTCGTTTTTAGAAAGCTCTCCTGTATACAAATTACACGGCTCATCTGGCACCCAACAAACATTGTGCTTTTTTATAAAATAATGGTGGACTTTATTGACCAAAACAGATAACAGTCCCGCCTTGATGTTTAACTGATGTGTGATATAAGCAGACTTTACTTTGCTGGAATAAACTCCCAATCTGTTATCAGATATCAGACCAGCCACTTCTTTTGAACGCTGTGATATGTAATGGTTAATTTCCTTATGCTCTTTCCAAATACCATAAATGATATGAGGTAGATTCAAGAGCATTCTCAGTTTAAAATAAGAACCATACTTAATTCTATAACCAGTTAGTTCAATCGTTTCGATTGATGGAAATTCTTTTTTAAGAAACAATAAAGCATCACCGTCACAAGCAACAACGGGTATGAAATTTAATTTTTGTATTTCTCTAATGATAGGAATACACCTAGATACGTGACCCCATCCCCAATTCAAAGGAGCTACAATTATTTTATTTTTCTTGATGGCTTTCAATCACGGGTTTTTAAGAATCTCTAAAATACAAAAGGCTCATCACTTAAAGCATTTGCTACTTTACAAATTCCAATCTAAAAAATTACACAAAGTCAAACTTCTACCTGAATATCTTTATATGAATTGAATTTGGTAGAAAATAAAAAACTTTGCCTAGTGATAGACAAAGTTTTTTTTATAAAAACAATACTTATAATATTACTTTTCAATTTTAGAATACGCAAAAGTCAAATCGTTAAACAATCTCGTTAAATTATTGGTTACTTCAATAACTTCATTCAAATCTATATTTCCCTCAACAAAGTCACTCCTTTTAGACTTAAGAATATCAAACTCAACAGAGATTTCCCCAATGATATCATCTGTCTTTGCAGCAGAATTATATTCACTTACCATCAATTCACCTATATCTGAATCCATTTTGTCGAAAACTGCATCTAAATCCAAAGTCTTTATTCTTTGCTTTTTCCCAATATACTTCTCCAATTTTTGATAAGTAAAGAGTAAAGCCAAACGCTGAGATAGCATTCTTTGCTTTCCAGACTTATTTACCAATTTAATCAAATCTTTATCGTTACTCGATTGCAAGAACTGAGCTTCAGATTCAATGACCACGTCATTTGAAACTTTAAGTAATTCACTAGATAACTCTAATACTTTGATTGCATTTTCTGGAGTTTTTGGTTTTTTTGTAGCCTCAGAAAACTCTTTCCATTTGGATTCTTCTTTGTCCAAAACCTTCAATAAATCTTTGTTGTAAGCTTCTAGATTTTTCTTTAAAACCTCTAAATTCCTCTGAAATATTGAACTCGCAATCTTAAAATCTATAAGCACTTTTGAACTTGCCTTAAAGTCAATATCTTTTTCATCAAAAGACATGACCAAATAATTTTTGGCAATTTTCTGAGACAACATTCTTTGCTTACCTGCAGTGTTGATAAATTCTGATTTACTGATGGTTTGAGCATTGCTGATAAACGTAGCTAACAGCGTAATCGATAAAACTAATTTCTTCATATTTGATTTTTTATTATTGAATATATCTCAAATATATATGTTAATTTTATGTTAACAAAACATTATATTAATAAAAATGATAAATGTTACCTTTTGAATTAAATTAACGCTAACCAATTTATCTTATCTTAAAACACATAAATAAGTTAATTTACTAATCAAAAAGAGGGCTTTAGTATAAATACTAAAGCCCTCTTTGGGTTTTATGTTGATTTAATTTTACATTAGATCAAACCCAATATCTTTTCTAAAATTCATTTTGTCAAAAGAAATTTTATCTATCGTTTTGTATGATCTTGCCAAAGCACTCGGAATATCATCACCAAAAGAAGTAACCGCCAACACACGGCCTCCTACAGCAATTACTTCACCGTCTTTGACCGTAGTTCCTGCATGATATATAATAGAATCTTCCTCGTTACCTGTTCCAGTAATTACTTTTCCTTTTTCGTAAGCCTCAGGGTATCCACCAGAAACAACAACAACTGTAGTTGCCGTTCTAGGGTCTACTTCATAAGATTTAGAC
Organism: Wenyingzhuangia sp. IMCC45533; assembly: GCF_054111225.1. Classification (NCBI taxonomy): domain Bacteria; kingdom Pseudomonadati; phylum Bacteroidota; class Flavobacteriia; order Flavobacteriales; family Flavobacteriaceae; genus Wenyingzhuangia; species Wenyingzhuangia sp. IMCC45533. The sequence continues at coordinate 1,398,455 of NZ_CM134197.1, forward strand.
GCTAAAGTTTGATTACCTACTCCCTCAAATAAATCTAATAAGTCAGATGTAATACGAGGTAATACAGCTTCTGTTTCAGGATCTCCCATACGTACGTTGTATTCAATTACAAATGGTTCTCCATTAATATTCATCAACCCTATAAAGATAAATCCTCTATAATCTATCCCATCTTTTTGTAAACCATCTACTGTTGGTTTTACAACTCTTTCTTCTACTTTAGCTAAAAAAGCTTTATCTGCAAATGGTACTGGAGAAATAGCTCCCATTCCACCTGTGTTTAAACCCGTATCTCCTTCTCCAATTCTTTTGTAATCTTTGGCCGAAGGTAACACTTTATAATCTTTTCCATCTGTTAGTACAAATACGGACAATTCTATACCATCCAAATATTCTTCAATTACTACTTTAGAAGATGCTGCTCCAAATTTTTCGTTGGTTAACATATCTGCTAACTCAGCCTTCGCTTCTTCTAAATTGTCTATGATTAAAACACCTTTACCTGCTGCTAATCCATCAGCCTTTAGTACAAATGGTGGTTTTAACGTTTCTAAAAACGCTTGTCCCTCTGCTACCGTTTCTTTAGTAAAGGCCTCGTATTTAGCAGTTGGAACTCCATGCTTAAACATAAATTTCTTGGAAAATTCTTTAGAACCTTCCAACTCTGCTCCGTCTTTTTTAGGACCAATAACTGGAATGTCTTTCAAATCTGCATCTGCCAAAAAGAAATCGTGTACTCCAGCTACTAAAGGTGCTTCTGGCCCTACAACAACCATCTTAATATCGTTATCTAAAACAACTCTTTTTACGGCTTTAAAATCCGTAGGATCAATAGCTAAGTTCGTAGCTATTTTAGCAGTACCAGCGTTCCCTGGTGCTAAAAATAACTTTGATAACTTTTTACTTTCAACTAATTTTTTTGCAAATGCATGTTCTCTACCTCCAGAACCTAAAATAAGAATGTTCATGTTTTATTTACCTTTACCTTTAATTACCACCAAAACAGTTAGTAATATTATTTTTATATCAGTCCACAAAGATAGGTTATCTAAATAAACTAAATCGTATCTGGCTCTAATTTTCATTTGAGCAAAGGTATCAGCATATCCAAAGCGTATTTGACCTAAAGAGGTGATTCCTGGCCTTAAACATTGCAGCTCTACATAATTGGGCATTTCGCTAATAATATTGTCTAAAAACTCTTGCCTTTCTGGTCTAGGACCCACAATACTCATGTCTCCTTTTAATACGTTGACAAACTGTGGGAATTCATCAATTCTGTATTTTCTTAAAATTTTTCCGAGCTTGGTAATTCTAACGGTTTCTTCGGCAGACAGTAAGGGATCGTTCACAGGAGGAATCCCTTTCATGGTTCTAAACTTATAGATATTGAAGTGCGCACCTTTTTTTCCCACCCTTTTCTGGAAAAAAAAGGGTCTTTCCCCTGTAGTTATAACAATTAAGAAACAGATAACAGGTATCAACCATGTAAGTATAATTAACATGATAAAAAATGAAAAAACTATATCAAAAAAGCGTTTTAACATTATGCTGACTGCGTTAATATTTGATGAACGATAACATTTGTAATGGCATAGGTGGGAGTTACTCCTTTCATACCCAAACCTCCGGAAGCCAAAGTACTCCCTGAATGTAATGGGTTATCTGATGCGTAGTATGCGTATCTTACTTTTACTTGTTTGGAAATATGATTTCGTATTTTGGAGGCTATTTGTATGGCTTTCTGGTAATGCGCTCCCTCCATTTCTAATCCTATGGCCTTCCAGCTGGTAGATTTAAAATAGTTTAAAATAAATTTATTTTGAAGAGAAGTTCCCAGCACAGTAATCATATTTCCCGTATAAACGTCTAAATTTATATTTTTGAAATGATTTTCTTGCAGTTCGTTCTCAAAATAATAATTATCTGCTGTTCCTTCAGAAACGTGGGCATTCGGAATCATAATATCTCCTTTGTTGCCACATAAAATACCTGCTTTACCCATAATAGAAATAGATTTGACATTTAGCTTAGTGCCTTCGTAGGGCTTAAGCAACTCATCCATACTTTCAAAAGCTTGTTCACCAAAAGCATAATCCATCACCACAATTACAGCATTACTTTTGGAATTGGGAATAAGTGAAGTATCAATAATTTGAACATCAATATTGGCTCCAGAAAGGTCGTTTACTTCTATTAAGCCATGATTCATCGCGTAGCCCAATACTTGTTTCCTTAAATTTTCGTTCTTTTTGAGACTCAATTCTTTGTATAAATGAAAATCTTTATTGCTTTTACCAATGGCTTGTTCTGCATACAATACATTTAGCACAGAGTGCATATTAGAACTTACAATGTGAATGGGTTTGTTTAATAGTTTTTTAGTTTTTAGTATCTGTTTGATATTATTTGCCCATATAGTTCCGTAAACATGTTTACCCACTTGCTCTATTAATGTATCACTAAACCTAATCAAACGATACTCATTATCGAGCTTTTCCTTTACCGCCAAATGACCTAGCCAATAAATAATACTAAAAAAATAATCTGGGTTATCTGCAGATGATAATTTGGTATGAACCTCTTTTACCTCATCAAAACTTCTGCCTAAAAGGTTAGATAAATACACAAATAAAACATCTCTGTCCTCGTTGTTAATTTCCGTTTCAGAAAGCACCAACTCTTCTAATTTTTCCCACTCATGAGATATTTCATTTTTAAAACCTACAAACATTCTGTTCAGCAGTTTGTGAGATTCTAAATAGACAAAAGTTAAATGCGTTAGCACGTCATAAATATCAGATCTTCCTCTTGTAATCTCAATATTCATCTGATCATCGTCTATACGATAACAATTTCTCCTTCTCTTTGGGGGAACTATCTTTTTAAAATGTGCTTGATTAAAACCTTCAATAGCGGTTAAATTAACGTATCTACATTTTTCAAATCCTTTAGGCAATCGATCTAAAACATACAACAATCCGTCTAACTCAAATTGTTTAGAATCACCTATGGAACCGTAAATTTCTGGCTGAAGCTCAAGTAAAACACTTCTTAGAGAAGTTCCAGAAAGTCCCATAGGTTTGTAATAACCTCTGTTAAACAAATGCAACATGGTAATGTACATTGTTTCTATGGCTCTTTTGGATTTTTGTGCTAACTTTTTTTCTTGGTATTCCATAGCTGTGGAAGTTAATAATATAAGTTTAAAGCAATGATTTAAACTTGATAAAAAGTTTTTTTAATTGTGCATCAACCTCATCATACTTGGGCATAGTTCTACCCATGTAGATAAACATAATATTGTATTTATGAGGGTTGTTTTCAAAAAATTCGAACTGATTGAGTCGATAAGATTCTCTTAATAATCTTTTGATTTTATTTCGATCTACAGCTAGTTTAAAGTTTCTTTTGGGAACGGAAAAAGCAACTCTATTTTCAGTAATTTCACTACTGGGTAAATACATCATTTTAACAGGAAAACTTTTAACAGAGTTTCCTTCAATAAACAGCTGAGAGATTGTTTTTCTACTTTTTAGCTTCTGATTTTTTCCTAAAGTGTATTTCATTCTGTCGCAAAAGTAATGAAACCTATGTTATAGAATCGTTTTTTAAAATGAATATGCTAACGAGAATACCAAATTTCTACCTGGAGCACTTAACGAGGAAGCAAATTCCTTGTAGTGCACGTCCAAAATATTTTGAAGCTGTAACTGCAAACTAAAATCGTTGGTTACGTAATAATTAGTGTTGAGATTAAAAATGGACCAAGCAGGTGTCCCTTGATTATTGGGGGTTTCATCCAAATTATCAATCCCTTCTAATACATTGTAATCCTTTAATTTTTTTGCCAGCGCAAAACGATACTCTAAGGCAAAATTGTACTTTTTTTGATACCAGCCAACGGTCATATTTCCGAACGTTGGAGGAATAGAAGATAAGGGTTCATTTGTTTGATGAGTGGCCCCTTTGGTATAAGTGATACTTGCATTGGTTTTTAAGTGTTTTAGAACTTCCCATGAAAAACCCAAAGTACCTCCATAAATATATGCTTGATTTTGGTTGTTGTTAGCCAATATATTTTCATCTGTAAAAACATCTCCATCGAATGTAATTTCAGTTCCAAACTCGCTAGAAGGAGATCTAGAAATATAGTTATCTAGTAAAGTGTAATAACCGTTGGTACTCAATTTAAATTTTTTGTCTTTTGAAGATAGTTGATATCCAAATTCTCCACTGTACAAATGCTCTGGTTCTAATCTAGAATTGGGAACCGTTATTTTACCTGATTTTGATCTAATTTTTCCAATATCGTCTACATTAGGAGATCTAAATCCTCTAGATAATACAAAACTAATTTTATTTTGATGATTCGGTTTGTATATATAACCCACGGAACCCGTAATAGCACTATTTCTTAATGTAATCTGATTATCAGGTATGGGCACACTAACATTGTTATTCCATTTCGCTTTTAAAAGCGTTCCTGTGTATCGCAAACCCGTGTTTAAAGTGTGTTTTTTATTAAGCTTCTGCCTGTAAGAACTATATACAGCTGCGCTAGTATAGGTGCTACCACCATCTGGATAACGAGTATCAGGTGTAAAGGTGTTTTGTAGTCCCAATATCCTGTTTCCGTTAATCACCAACTCCTCTCCCTTGGCTTTGGAATCCACGTTGTTATGAATCAACTCAAAACCATAGAATAATTTTCTATTCCCTTTTTTGCTCAGGGATTTATAAAAATCGCTATTTAAAGAGAAAATATCCACCTTTTCCTTTCTCGTCACTCTATTTAAAGAATTAAATTGTCTATTAATTCTAGATTCTAATACATTTTGATAAGCTAGCGTTACTACACCATTTTGCAACAAAGAAAACTGATGGTCTTTAAATTTTAACTGACTAGATAAAAGTAATCTTTGTTGAGGACCGTATCTCCACTCCGCAAACTTTAACGCCCCTCCTTGCTCATCGTTTAACTTTCCAAAATTCGGAATATCGCTAGACTTACTGAATTGCGTATTGAGCACCAAATTGATGTTTTTAGAAACTGGAAACATCAATTTTTGTAGAATATCTAACTGACGGTATGCGGTGTTCTTTTGGATATTAGGATTTTCGTTTTTACTACTATTTTGGAAAAAACTATCCTCTGTATTTTTAGAATACTGAAACACCTTCCCCCAGTTTTTATAGCCATGCTTTCTATTTTTTCCTATCCTTAAATCATCAAAACTACTGTACGAAATACTAGAGAAAGAAGCCCATTTTTTGTGGGATGCGTAATTGCTATAACCAAAACTCTTTTCGTGATTGGCAGAGCTATATCGAGTAAATACATCGTTTTTAAAAACTAAAGAGTTGCTATAATTAAGTTTTTTTGTGTAAAAATGTACTACTCCCCCCAAAGCATCGGAACCATATGTAACAGATGCTGGTCCAAAAACAACTTCCGTTCTCTCCAACACAAAAGGACTGATAGTAATGGAATTTTGTAAGTGACCCGTTCTATAAATGGCATTGTTTAGCCTAACTCCATCGATAACCAATAATACTCTATTAGATTCCATACCTCTAATCACGGGTGAACCTCCTCCTAATTGAGATTTTTGAACCCTGACACCCGGAACGTTGGCTAATAAATCTGCAGAAGTTTGAGGTGAAATATACTCTTGACTCTTTTTTGTAATAATTTCAATATGCTCAGGAATACTTTGTTTTTTTTCTGCTACCCTAGCAACAGAAAGCACGATACTTTCCAAACCCTCGTGTTGGGGCTCAAGCAAAATTACAGTTTTTAGTTGCTTATATGCTATTTTCTTGGTGACGTGGGAACGGATTTTGAACTCGAAAAAACCTTTTCTATCCCCTTGCTTTATATAAAATTCTCCTTGTTTATCTGTTGTGTATAGAGACTGAGTGTTTATGTTTTTTACCCGAACGTTAGCCAATGCTTGTTGTGTGTAAGCATCTATCACCTTTATTTTTTGTCCAAAAAATGCCAGAGGTAAACCCAAAAAGAAAACAAAGAAATATTTAATCACTACTCTAATACTTTTGACAAAACATCTAATGAGTTTGGTCTTTTAAAAGAGGTCATATGAAGTTGATAATATTTTAATATAATTTCCAAAATCTTTGCCCTCTGACTTTTGCTCAAAAGTGTTTTACCTAACTCATCAAATTTTATGCCCAATGCAGTGTTAAAAAGTATCAATTCTTCTCCTTGAATGATATTGTAATCGTTAGCCGTTACATACTTTCCGTCTTGCAAACTAAAATAATATCCTTTTTTTTGATGATTGTTGTCTGGGTAAAAACCTAAGCACTTGGTTAATTCTAACATAAAAATCAAGTGAAAATTACCAATATTATCATGGCAATCTAACCAAAGAATTGCATTTTCTAAATAATCAAACAATACTTCATTTTCTCCCTCTTCCTCTTTTAAAACAGAGGACAAAAATTCTGATAAAAAAAATACGACGGATTGTTTTACAAAATCGACGTGCAAAGATTGAAAAGGCTGAATTATTTTAGCTTCGGATATTCTATTTAGACTACCTCTGTTATTATGTGATGCATTTATTTGCAGTAAGGATAAAGGTAAAAATTGCGATTTGTGAATTTTTCCCTTTTTGCTTTTTAGTATTCCTTGCAATAGGTAAGTTTTAACTCCTTCCGCCAGAGTGTAACATTTTACTATTAAACCGTTATCTCCGTATTTAATAGCACTGAGAACAATTGCCTTTGTAGATACATGCATTAATTTACAATCGCAATTTTAGTAGTTGTGTTTTCCGTTCCATCAGGACTGGAGACCAACACGATGTAAATTCCCGAAGTAACTAAGTTCCCTCTTAAATTTCTCTTGTTCCATTCTACTTTACCACCTATAATAGAACCGTCGTCGCTGATATTCGTTTCAAAAACCAATTTACCAGAAACATCCATAATTTTAATATTGGTCCCATCTGGAATCCCTTTACCATCTTTGGCAACTATAGTCACTACCTCGTGGCCTATCGCACTTCTCAAAGCTGGGTTAGGATACGCAATTACATCTGTAATACTTTCTCCAAAAGGTTCGGATTTCGTATCAAAAGAAACGACTCCTGCATCTGTAACAATGAACAATACTCCCGTATCATTATCTATTTCCAAATCTACAACCCTGTTTGAAGGCAAGGGTGAGTTAGTCGTATTAAAAATATCAAACGTAGTTTGTCCATCAGATGAGGTATGAAATATCCCGCCATCCTGCGTAGCGAACCATTTGGTGTTTGCTTGATCTATAACTATATCCCTAACAATTACATTTCCTAAAAGCTCTCTCACTTCGGTTCCCTCCTCAATAACAACTTTGCTTGCTGATCTCTTTGTGTTGTTATAAAGATTAACGTAATCATCAAAAACCACCAAACCTGAAGCAGTTCCAATCCAAATTTTTTCGTTTTCATCCACAATTACAGAAAATACAACATCTGATGCTAATCCAGTGTTGGTCTCCGTCAAGTTAGTTCGTTTTCTTTTACTTTCATCACTAATTGAATCTGCATTGAAAGCTAGTATTCCATTTTCTGCTGTAGCCGTAAAAATATTATTATTCTGATCAACGAACATATTGTTAAACCCTCTTATAAAAGTTGTTCCCACTATGTCTGTAAATCTAATATTTGATACCCAAGGACTTATAGTATTAACCAAAGAGCCATCATATCTAGAAAAAAATCTTTGCTCCTTTGCTCTCGGGTTAGCTGTCCAAATCATGTCGTTGTTATCAATAATCATATTGGCTGTCCATGTTTGGTTGACACTTTGGTGACCTGGCAAAATAAAATTGGTATTTTGATTTGTCCAAGTCTTTTCAAATTCGAACGTAGTTCCTTCTTCAGTTTGAGTCATTTCCGTAATACCTAAGCTATGAGAAGCTAATAAAACCGTTGATGAATCAAAAGGATTAACAATAGCTTTTACATAATTGTGCCTACTATTAACCTCATCAAAGCTTAGCGACTGCCATTTGTTATCTCTGAAGTAATCCACTCCAAAATTTCTACCTCCTTTTGGTAACGAATTATACACCACTCTATCGTAACCTCCATAAACAACCCAAATTTGATTGTCTTGATATGTCAAAGAAAAAATATCATTTCTGGAAGGTCCGTCTGGATGAATTTCCTCAAACAATCTTGGGTCATCGGTAAAATTTACTTTTGTTGACAAAACACCCAATTCTGAACTACTTATGTAAGCTGAATTAGCTTTTATAATCGTTTTTTTTGCTTCAAAATTCTTAGAACTAGTATTGCTCGCTTGGATACTATTTAACAAAGCATATGATTCAGAATCATGAATATCTATTCTATCTTTATAAGTAAACACTAAGTTATTACTATCCGAAATGGAAAAATCTAAAACATTGTCGGTAAATGTAATTAACGAATTGTTTGGCTGAGAAATATCTCTTAAAGAATTATTTTGAACAAATAACACCTTCCCTCTAATTATTTCCATAAGACGAATGTCTCCGCTGATTACTTTTGACCATTTATTGAAGAAAGCAGCTTGTTCTAAGTCAACATCGTCTCTAAAATTATATGCATACACTCCGCTTAAACTAGCCGCGTAGAGTATGTCATCTCCAAATAAAATAGTGTTAATTCTTTTAGGAGTTCTTGTATTTGATAACGAAAAGTTAGAAATTACCTCCAGCTTGTCAACATTGATATTTAAAATACCAAAATCTCCATAAGCTAATAAAACTGATTCTTTGCTTTCATAGCCATTAATCTCCTTACTTGTTAATGTTTTATTTTCTATCAGCCCAGTAATTAATGAAATTTTGAAATCTCTTGAAATTAACTGAATCAGACCATTTTGGTGACCCAAAATTATATGATCAGTATTAGCATCATACGAAATACTATTTATCGTCTCTAAAATCAAACCATTTACAGAAGATATTTTATCAATGCTTTTAGAATCTAAATTATAAACAAAAACAGCATTGTCTGAAGCCGCAAATAATTCATTCTCTACAACTACAAAATCAACTATATTATTATAGGACAAAAAATCTGTCCATCGTTCAGAAAAATCTTTTTGAGCATACGTAAATTGAAAAATAAAAACTAGAGAAAGGCATACGTACTTCATTCGTTTTTTCTGTAAAAAAGTTATTGTTCTAGATATCATAACCAAAATTACGGATTATTGTTAAATATACTCTTATTCGAATCGTATTCAAATTCTTTAACGTCAATAAGATCCAAAATACTGTGATATAAAAAATCTGTTGATATCCTTTCTCTTGCAATATTGGCGTTCAAATTTTCTGTTTTTTGGTGGTGATTTTTTATAAATTCATTCGAATACCATACTATGCAGGCTGGGTTCTTACTTGCATCGTTGTTCTGCGCATGTAGCCATTTTCCTTGCTCTCCTAAAGTTTCACCGTGATCTGACAGATATACCAAAACGACTTGCTTATTTTTTTTCTCCAAAAAAGTAATCAACTCATTCAAAAAATAGTCTAAGTAAACAATTGTGTTATCATAAGAATTAATCATCTCTTCTTTTGAGTTTGATGGTATATATTTAGAATTTGCAATAGGCTCAAATTTTTTAAATTTTTTTGGATATCTACCTTCGTACCACCAATGACTTCCTATCATATGAATAGTATAAAAATGACTCAAACCGTATGAATAGCTGTCTTTGAATTCATTTATCAACTCTCCATCATACTTTTTGCTGTAACTTAAGACAGAGTGTTCTACATCAATTAACTTCACTTCGTTATTTTCAAAAATAAAATCTCTGTAGCTCACCTCTGGAGTCTGATTTCCAATCCATTTAGTTTGATAACCTGATTTGTTAAGTACTGAATAAAGTGAATGAATTTCGTTTTTTTTATCTGTATCAACATCGATACTTGTTAATATTTGAGGAATGCTCTTAGAAGTGTAAGTGTTTGGTGTGTATATATTTTTGAAAGAATATAGGTTACCTTTTCCTTTTAACAATGGATTTGTTTCTCTATGATATCCGTTAAGTTCAAGATTTTTTGCTCTTACGGACTCTCCCAAGACAAATACAATATCTATCTTATTTTTGGCATAGATCTCCTTTCTAATCTCTTTAATATTTAGAGGCTTTAATTCAAAATATTTTTTCAATTCAAAAGCTATAACATAAGGCATTCTTCTCTTGAAAACTCCATTTTTCTTAGCTTCAAACAGAAAAAACATTAAAATAGAAACAAAAGCTAATACTGCTGCTTTTAACACAAATTTTACGTCAAAACGTATTTTAGAATGTAATATGTTCAAATGTAAAACAACTAGAAAGCTTGAAATAGAAAAAACGATAAAAGGCAAAGAAACGCTATCTAAAAAAATATCTAGTTTGGATTCTAAGGTAACCTTAATTAAATCTACAGAAACACTAATATCTAAGGTGTAAACCCAAAAAGCAACCATAGATAAAACAAAAAAAATCGGGCTGAAAATTATTCTAAATATCCATTTGTTTAAAGTAAACAGAAAAGTAAAACCAAATAATGTAAATTGTAACAACCCAAAATGGATTAGATATACAATATAGTCTTTAAAGTCAATTAAGGGTATATGTACGTATGATGAAAGACTTATTAAAAGTCCCATGCAAACATTTAGGTATAAGTAAAAACCAACTTTATCTTTTGCATTTAAATTCATTTATTTTCTTAATATTTTTCCGTTAAGAATGTTTGCATATCTATTTACAAAAAAAATCACTGGAATTATTAATAAAACTTGAACAAAAGAATATAATAATTTTTCAATCTCAGTAAAGTTAAAATATTTAACACCTAAAAACAATAACAAACAAAGCTTGATTACTGACATAGCTCTTTGTTGAGCAGCAAGTACTGTAATAGAATTCAATCCAAAAAAACTCAACCATTTGAATATTGGAAAGTATTTGAAGAAGCCGATGTAAAACAATGATCCCGACAATCCATTTAAAACAAACAATACATAATTTCCATAATCAGATTTAAATAAATTGATTCTCGTATTGTAACCGAATAGAAATAGATGAACTAAGCCAAACATCAAGAAAGCAAACTTTTTTTCGCTATATAGTATTTGTTTCTTAAAATAACAGCCAAAAGCATAAAAAACAAGACATACCATAGCAACATCTATACTCCACGGAAAATGGTGCTCGGTATAATCTGATAAAAAATAACCCATTAGTGATATGAAGCAAATAAGTACATATTTTACCCTTTTCACTGGGATATTTTCAAAAACCTCGAAAAGAATGAACACCACAAAAATCATCGGCAAAAACCAAATTGGCACCCCCCAATTCATGTAATCGTTTCCTCCTTGAGCGTAGAAGATTCCTACAAAATTCTTCCAAATAGACAGATTATTTTCCTGACTTTCACCAAAAAATCTACCTATAAACAGCCAGAAAACGAAAAGCATAATAGACCATAAAAAATACGGAACTAGTATTCTTTCAATTCTTTTTTTTAGAACTATTTTATCAAATTCTTTAGGATGAAACAATCCAGCAATCATTAAAATAAGGGGCAATACAAATGAGCTAATGTATACTTCTGCGCTTGGACTGTTGTTTATATAAAGAGTTAATATTATTACGAAACCTCTTATTTGATCTACCCAAGGTATTCTCTTCAAAATTCTTTATTTTATATTTGATGTAATAGCCAAAAATGACATTTAGCTATTTTTTTTTTTCGACTAAATTAACTTAAATAATGGAATTAGAAATAGAACGCAAATTTTTAGTAGAAAGTCTAAATTTTATCAAAGAAAGTTTTCAACATGATAGAATTGAGCAGGGTTACTTAAATTCCAATAAAGAAAGAACTGTTAGAGTAAGAATTAAGAATAATGAAGGGTATTTAACCATTAAGGGAGCCTCTAATACTAGCGGTACAACTAGATACGAATGGGAAAAGGAAATTGATATGAATGAGGCTCAAGAATTGTTGAGTATGTGCGAACCGAGTATCATTCAAAAAACTAGGTATTTGGTAAAGAAGGGAGCGCACACGTTTGAAGTTGACGTTTTTGATGGAGATAATAGCGGGCTAATTGTGGCAGAAGTAGAGTTAAATAGCGAATCTGAATACTTTGAAAAACCAAATTGGTTAGGAAAAGAAGTAACTGGCCAAACAAAATATTATAACTCTCAACTCAGCAAAAATCCTTATAAAAATTGGTAACTCATTTTCAAATCATGCTACAGTAGTCGTTTTAGAATTTAAGTTTTACAAATAATATAGCCTTTTAAGTATTCTAGTTTTTTAACGAAAGTGTACTTTTGTGCAAAACATAATTTTTTAGAGGAAATGGCAAGAATTTTAACTGGAGTACAAAGCACAGGAACCCCTCATTTAGGAAACTTACTAGGAGCAATTATGCCTGCCATAGAAATGGCTAACAATCCTAATAACGAATCGTTTTTGTTTATTGCAGATATGCACTCGTTAACGCAAATAAAAGATGGTACAACATTAAAGCAAAACACTTATAGCACCGCAGCTGCTTGGTTGGCTTTTGGTTTAGATATTAATAAAACTGTTTTTTACAGACAGAGTGACGTACCTCAAACTACAGAGTTAACCTGGTATTTAAACTGCTTTTTTCCTTATCAAAGATTAACACTAGCTCATTCTTTTAAAGATAAAGCGGATAGATTAGAAGATGTAAATGCAGGGTTATTTGATTATCCCATGCTGATGGCTGCTGACATTCTTTTATATGATGCTGAAATTGTACCCGTAGGGAAAGATCAGTTGCAGCATTTAGAAATTACGAGAGATGTTGCGAGTAGATTTAATCATCAAATGGGAGATACTTTTGTACTGCCTCAAGCCAAAATACAAGATACTACCATGTATATTCCTGGAACCAACGGTGGTAAAATGAGCAAATCTCAAGGAAACATTATTGACATTTTCTTAGATGATAAAAAGTTGAGAAAACAGGTAATGAAAATAGAAACTGATAGTACTCCTCTAGAAGAACCTAAAAACCCTGATACTTGTAACTTATTTTCGCTGTACAAAATTTTAGCTTCTGATGAGCAAATTGCAGAAATGAGCGCTAATTACAAAGGAGGTAATTACGGTTATGGACACGCAAAACAAGCCTTTTACGAATTGTTGATTGATACCTTTGCTGAACAGAGAACTAAGTATAATTATTATATGAACAACCTTGAAGAAATTGACAAAGCTTTGTCTGTGGGAGCTGAAAAAGCAAACAACATAGCTAACAAAGTTTTGCAAAGAGTTAGAACTAAAATAGGATACTAAAAAAAGAGCTGAAATCATTAATTTCAGCTCTTTTTTTTTATTATAGATTGTTGAAAAACCTCAACGTATCTTTAATGTGTGTTTCCCAATAAACCCATTCATGCTTACCTGAGAATTCCTCGTAACTGTGAGGTATATTTTCTTCTTCTAACTGCTTATGTAATGTTCTGTTGTGTTCTATCAATTCATCATCTCTACCACAATCAAACCTAAAAGGAGGTAATACTGATTTGTTTTGTTTCATCAGCTCAAATACAGACTCGTTTTTAGATAATTCCTGCTTATAATTCTCTAAATTCTCCTCCACAAACAATTCCATTTGCGGAATGTCCGTGATAGAACTGTGCCCCGATATTCCTTTAAAAGTTTTAGGGTATTTAGCTCCTATTCTTAAGGCACCATATCCACCCATAGATAATCCCGAAATGTAGATTGGAGAATCATCCGTAACTACCTCTATATTTTCTTTTACCGCAGTAATTACATCTTCTGCAATCCACTTTTCAAAGTCCAAATTATTGTGGGGCAAATAAGCTGAGCCATCTCCCCATAATCCATCAGAAGGCATAGCAATAATCATAGGTTTGATTTCTCCAGTCTCCATCATTTCTTGAGCTGTTCTGTGCACACCCGCCTTTTGAGACCAAATCCAAGCACTTCCATAAACCCCATGCATTAATACCACTAGTGGAATATCTGCTGACATTTTAACCTTAGGAACGAATAAACAAATATCTCCTCTTCCTTTTAAATTATTTGTTTTAACCGTAATAAATCTCAAATTATCCGATTCAAATCTCGGGTCTGAAATTTCAGTAGTTTTAAATTTAGATGCCATATTAATGTATTTCTAGCTGATTACTAGTTGCTTGTAACTTTTTAGTGGTTGTCTTTAAAATTACTTTTCCTTTTTTTGTGGATTGTACAAAAATTACTGCTTGACCATTCAAAAATTTTCTCCTAGGCTTAGACAAGTTCTGCATATTGGTAGGATCTCCATTTCCAGAAGCTAAGAACTTAGCTGCCCCCTCAACTTCAATGGTCATATTTTTATTGAAATGTGGGCATAGGTTTCCGTTCTTATCCACCACAGAGACTACATAAACTCCCACTTCTCCTTTTTTGATAGATGCTATTTCTGGCTCAATTACAATATGATCAGGAGCCCCAGCTGTAACCCTAGTTACTTCTCCTACTTTTTTATTTTTTTTGTTATAAGCTACTACTTTAATTTCTCCTGGCTCGTACACCACATCATCCCAAACAATGGCATAGGCTTTTAACAAATCCCAATTTCCACCCCCAGAGGCAGGAACATCAATGGTATTACTTTCAAACTTTAATTCTTTTAACGGTTTTTTAGTTTTAATACCGTAGCTCTTTCCGTTTACAAATAATTCTGCCTTTTCATGAGAAGTATAACAAGCTACAGGGAAAGATTTAACTTTTAGTTCAGGCCATGTCCAGTGTGGAAAAACGTGAAGCACCTCTTTATCTTTTCTCCATTGCGTTTGGTACAGATAAAATTTGTCTTTTTCTAAACCAACAAAATCAACAGGTGCAAAATAAGAACTACGCGATCTGGCACTATGATACGGAGAAGGTTCTCCCAAGTAATCGTAACCTGTCCAAACAAACTCACCATAAACACTTTTGTTTTTTTCTTGAGAAGCAAATTCCTTAAACGGAGGATATCCCCAAGGTACGTTAGTCGTTTCAAAGTTTCCTGGATGACCGTCAGGATATACAACCACCCTTTTGGTATTCCCTCTTTTATTTTTGATGGTATCAAATACTACAGGAAACTTGTAACTATTACGAACGCTTACAGAACCACCAGTTTCACTGGCATAAAATTTTAATTTTGGATAGTTTTTTCGAATGTATTCGTAAATACTAGGTTTGTAATTAAACCCAGCTACATCTACAACACTCGCCATACCACTCTCTAAAGCAGCTTTTACGGTATTAAACCCTGCTGTGGTTGCTCTTGTAGTGTCTACCGTTTTAACAATGTCATGTAAATATTTGGTGATGTTATTGGGGTCGTGTTTGTATTGTTCTAAAATTTCGTTTCCTATACTCCACATAATAACACTCGGATGATTTCTATCCCTTAAAATCATATCCGTTAAATCGGTTTTAGCCCACTTATCAAAATGGTTTGCATAACCATTCACTACTTTTCCCACCTGCCATTCATCAAAAGACTCGTCAATGGCTAATAGTCCTAATGAATCACAAATATGTAATGCTTCGGGAGCTGGAGGGTTATGAGAAAAACGGATAGCATTGACTCCCATCTCCTTCATTTTATTCATTTGTCTCAAAAACAATTCTGGATAAAATGCTGCTCCTGTAGGACCCAAGTCGTGATGCATATTCACTCCTTGAAATCTCACTTTTTTGTTATTTAAATAAAAACCATCTATCTCAAAGCGGATGTCTCTAACACCAAAAGAGGTAACATAAGTATCTACTTCTTTAGAACCTTGCAACAAGGTTGTTTTAAGCTTGTACAAATTTGGATGCTCTATACTCCATAACTTGGGTCTATTAATTTCGAATTCATCGTTTACTAACAGGCTATCTTGAATCGTTATCTCTTTGTTTGTAGATGAAACTTCTTTTCCGTTAGCATCAAAAATTTGATTTTTAACAGTAAAATTTCCTTGTCCTAGCAATTCCAAATCTAGCTTAACCGTTGCTTTTCTCTTCGTAATTTTAGGAGTTGTTACAAAAGTTCCCCAGGTTTTAACATGTGCATTGTTTGTTTTAACAATGGATACTTTTCTGTACAACCCTGCTCCAGGATACCAGCGAGATTGGCTATTAAAATTCTCTAGCCTAACTGCTATAGAATTGTTTCCTTCTTTTAGGAATTTAGAGATATCAAAATAAAAAGAAACATAACCAAATGGTCTTTGACCTACATATTTTCCGTTAACGTACACTTTGGCATTACTCATCGCACCATCAAAAAGCAATTGCCTTTTGTCTTTTAGCGCTGCTGCTGATAGTTTGTAATTGGTTCTGTACCAACCCACTCCAACATAAGGCAAAGCCCCACTTCTTCCGGCTCTGTATTTTGGTTTTGTTTCACCATCTTGCACCACTACCGTTAATTGCAAATCATTCGCAAAGTTAAATTCGCCTTGGGCAGCCCAATCGTGAGGTATGATTACTTCTTTCCAGTCTGAATCATCAAAATTTTCTTGAAAAGAGGCTCCATCATCGTATTGAGAGAACTTCCACTGCTCCAATAAAGTAACTTCTCTACCTTGAGCGTGGATAAAACCAAACGTTAAATAAGTAATTAAAAATAGTAAGTGCTTCTTCATCTTTTTTAAATTTAATTAAAGGTAATTACCCCTTTGGCATTTTTACCGCTCAACATATCATCAAACGCTTGCTGTAAGTTATCCAAAGTGTAGGTGTTAGTAATCATTTCATCTAACATTAAATCTCCTTTGTCATATAGAGATTCTAATTTTGGAAAATCCATTTCTGGTCTTGCTCCTCCATATAGCGGATTGATGTATTTTTTGTCCCATTCGAACAAACGCATATCTACCGTAATTTCTTCTTCAATACCACTTACCTGAACCGCAGTTCCCGCATTGCGAACCATGGCCAAAGGAGCTACTCCTAGGGCAGGAACGGCAGTACATTCAAAAGCAAAATCTGCTCCTCTACCACCTGTCATGGTTTTTACCGTTTCGGCAGCATTGGTTAATCCTTTATCATTTCTGTCAGCTAAAATTACATCAGTAGCACCGAAATCTTTGGCCATCTCTAAACGATTTTCGTTGATATCAATCGCAATAATTTTTGCAGCACCAGAAATTCTAGCAGCTTGTATTACGTTTAGTCCCACTCCTCCAGTTCCAAGTACCACGACGGAACTTCCTAAAGTTACTTTGGCTGTATTAAAAACAGAACCACAACCTGTCATCACTCCACAACAAACAATGGAAGCAGCTTCAAAAGACAATTTTTCACTCTTCTTTTTTACTACTGCTGATGAACGTACCAAACTGTATTCTGATAAAGTACCAATATTAAAAGAACGCTCTATAGGAGTATCGTTCCAAGTAGTCCCTTCAATGGCTACATGCCCTCCAGGTAATTTACCTGCATGGTTGGCAATTACTGGCGAATTGCTCTCGCATATATGTTGGTTTCCTTCCTGACACTGAAAACAAGAATAGCAAGGGGTTGCCCAGTTTAAAATGACCTCATCCCCTACAGATACGTTTTCAACATCCTCTCCAATAGCTTCTACAATTCCTGCCCCTTCGTGTCCTAAAACAATAGGCATTCCCCAAGTTAAAGAATCATGATCTGTGTGACACAAACCTGAAGCCTTCATTTTCACTAAAACCTCGTCTTTTTTAGGTTGATTAACTTTAATCGTTTCTATGGTAAATTTTCCATCTCCTACAGAAATGGCTGCTTTACATTCTATTGCACTCATGTGTGTGTGTTTATTTTTTTATAATCTCTTTTAAGTTTGATGTAGCATCTGCTAACAATTCTTTATCAATAACAGCGTTTGTTTTGATAAATTTTGTTCCCAACACATAGCTTTTTCCATCGTTAATGGCATCTACAGCTAGTAACTTATCTTCTTTAAAATACCAAATAGAGAATTTTTTATCATTTTCTTTTCTAACTACAGAATTGTCAAATCCGTTAGAGAGTCCTACAATTTGTAGTTTTACATCGTATTGATCCGACCAAAACCAAGGTAACGCATTGTAAATTGTTTCTTTTCCACAAATATTGGCAGCAGCTACCTTTGCTTGATCTACTGCATTTTGAACAGATTCTAATCGCACATGGGTATCGTAAATTGTGTTGTAATGATAAGTACAATCTCCAATAGCATAAATAGCCTCTTCAGATGTTTTAGTAGTCTTATCAACCTCTATACCATTGTTAATGATAACCCCAGCCATTTCTGCCAGCTCTGTATTTACTCTTATCCCAACTCCTACGATGATAATGTCTGCTTCGTATTGAGAACCATCATCACAAATTACAGTGCTTTGAGCATCCTCCGTTTTAATTTCTGTTACTCCTTTGTTTACGCAAATATCAACTCCGTTAGATTTGTGAATGTTGGTAAAAAAATCAGATAGATAAGGAGTGGTCACTCTCGCTAAAATTCTTTCTTCACGCTCTAAAACGGTTACTTCTGCTCCTAATTTTTTTAAAGATGCAGCCGTTTCCAAACCAATATAGCCTCCTCCAATAACTACCACTTTTTTCTGTGTACTTGCGTGGAAAGCTTCTCGTATGTTAGTAACATCCGTAGCGTTACGCAGTGTGAATATATTTTTTGCTTGTTGAATTCCCTTAATAGGAGGTACAAAAGCTCTTGCACCTGTAGAAAGCACTAAAGTATCGTAGGACTGAACTGCACCATCTGATAACGTAATGGTTTTTTGTTCTTTGTCAATTTTAGTCACCTCTTTTCCTAAAGACAACGTAATATTGTCTTTTTTATAACTTTCTAAAGGTCTTAGCAAGTTGTTTTGAATGCTGTCTTCTAACTCCAAATACTTTTTAGATAGTGGAGGTCTGTGGTAAGGAGTTGTTTCGTCCTTATCAAAAAGAATTATATTTCCTTCCCAACCTTCTTTACGCAAAGCAAAGGCAAAATTTACCCCTCCATGACTTGCTCCTATCACGACACATGTTTTATCTACGGACATTTTTTTATTTTTTTTGGTGATATCATCACTGAGTATAAAGGAACATATAATGTTGAGTTGAACTCAAAATTGCATCATACTAATGCTTATACCCACTAAATTTAATCTTCTTTAGCAACGGTTAATTCAATTCCGTCTAAAGCCTCTGTTACTTGAATTTGGCAACACAATCTACTAAAATCAGATACGTTATCTTCTAACTCTAACATATCAGCTTCTATTTCTTCTGGTTGACCTACTTTTTCCATATCCGCTTCTGCTACAAAAACGTGGCAAGTTGCACAAGAACAAACTCCTCCACAATCTCCATCTATTCCGTCTATTCCGTTATTCACAGCTAGTTGCATTACGTTTCCAGAATCTCCTTCTACTGTAATTTTTTCGTTCTCTTTGGTGATAAAGGTTATTTTAGCCATCTTTTATTTTTTTAAATATTATTTGTGTTTTATTGTACTCCGTTGAATTTTACTTTTAGTGAATTAAAGCCTACTTTTCTTTTAAATTCCCCTAAGTCTTCAATATTATCTTCGCAATCTAAAATATCTATAGATTGAATTTTTTGTGCCATTTCTGAAACCACAATTCTTAATAAAGCTCTTGCATGCGTAGCTCCCAAACAGTTGTGCGTTGCAAAACCAAAAGCTACGTGTGGATTCACTTTTCTATCTAACACTACCTCTTCTGCATTGGCAAACGTCTTTTCGTCTCTATTGGCAGATGCCCAACATAAAGAAACTCTAGATTGTGCTTTTACCTCTTGCTCACAAACCTCTGTGTCTTGTGTAACTACTCTACCCATATGAGTTAACGGAGAATAATATCTAATTAACTCCTCTACAGCAGTGGGTATCATTTCTGGATCTTCCTTAATACGAGCTATAGACTCTGGATGCTCAGCAAAATAAGAAATAGAATTGGTAATTGCGTTGATTACAGTGTCTCGTCCCCCTGCAAAAGTCAATATCATGACTCCTTTTACCTCTTCCTTGCTTAGTTTTTTCCCGTTGATTTCAGAATTTAACAGCTTTGAATACAAATCGTCTGTAGGATTGTTATCAGCTCTTTCAATTTCTGCATCAATGTAATCGTATAAAATATTGGCTTTGTCTCCGTCTAAATGGCTGTCTTCACTTCTAAAAACATGTGTACCCCAGTCAATCCAAGTTTTAGATTCCTCAAAAGGTGTGTTTAATAATACGGTTAAAGCTCGTGATTGAACTACTAGAGAAAATTCTTCTACAACTTCTATATTTTCTTTGGTAACAACGTCTTCTAAAACTGTGCTGACGATGTCTCTTAACTTATCTTGATACGCTTCATCGTTAGGTCTTTTAAACCAAGGTTCTACTAAATTACGATAATCAGTGTGCTCTGGCGGATCTACTTCAAAGGGAATTTGTCTGGTATCTCGTATAGCTACTTCTGATGGTACAACAATACGACCAACTTCTTCTCCTCCAGATTGAAAGGTCTTCCAATTTTTGGCCGATTTACGTACATCTTTTAATCTCAATAGAATTTTTACAGGATCATTCTGATCATCCATCTCTCCAAAACCTCTTTCGGTTCTTGCATGTCCGAAGGGACATTCCATTTTACTTTTTTCCATATTTTAGTGTCATTGGCTTTTGCAAAAATGATACTATTATTTGTTGAAAATTTTCCGAATATTATCAATTAATTGAACTATATTAACGCCATATTTTATATTATCCATTAATTATGAATTAAATTGATTTGAAAGCAATAAAACAAGAAATCTCTCAGGAGTCCAATCAGTCCTTTACTGTTAGTGAATTTAAAAAACCCTATTTTGATTCTCCGTGGCACTTCCACGTTGAATATGAGCTTACTTACATACATAAAGGTCACGGAACCAGGTTTGTAGGAGATAGTTCCGAGCTATTTAAAGAGGGAGACATCGCATTGGTTGGGTCTTCTGTTCCACATTATTGGAGGTGTGATGAGGTATTTTATAATCAAAAAGAATTGAATTCTCATAGTATCGTTATTCAATTTAAGCCTAGCTTATTTTTTGATTATCCGCTCCCAGAAATGAGAAATATACACGCAATGCTTAAAAAATCTGCTAGCGGAATCGCTTTTAAGTTTAGCAAGGCTTATCAGGAGGATTTTTTTACCATTTTACAAGCTCAAGGATTTGAACAATTACTAAAGTTTTATGAATTGTTACATAAAATGAGTAAAGATTCTGAACAGAGACTGCTTTCTGTTTCCGAAGATTCTCAACTTTATCAAGCCAAAGACAGTAAAATTTTTCAGGAAGTGATTAATTATGTTTTTAAAAATTTTAAGAACGAAATCTCTTTAGACGAAATTTCTGAAAAAACCCATATGTCTACTCCTGCTTTTTGTAGGTACTTTAAAAAACGTACCAAAAAAACTTTTACAGAGTATGTAAACCATTTAAGAGTTGCACAGGCTTCTAAATTATTAATAGAAACGGATTTGAGTATTTCCCAAATTTGTTATGAATGTGGCTACAATAGTTTGAGCTATTTTAACAGACAATTTAACAAGCACAAAAAAATAGGTCCAAAAGAATATAAAAAATTACATGTTAATTAACTTGAGGCTGTGTATGAAACGTTGTGTGTAAAAGGCACTAACTTTTCGGATGAACACAGGACTAATTTTCAAATAAGAACTAACTTTTGGAAAAGCTTTTATTAGTTATGTTTGGTGCTAGCTATTTGCGTTAGTTATTTTTCAGTTTTAATTTCTGTATAATTGAGTTTTATACTGTTTATATCATAGACTTTGGTTTCTTTACATTCAAATTTATCAGGATTGAAAATCGCTAAATTATAACCTTCATCGTCTAGTGAACTTTGATATTCTACACCATCAAAGCCAAGAGACTTTATATATTCTGAAATGTACTGAGTTGGTATGTAGTCTAAATCTTTATCCTGCTTTCTAATTGGTAAAGAAATTTCTTCTTGCAAAGTTTGGATAAACGAACCATAAATTAAAAACAATTCAACAGCATCATTCTCCGACCAGCTAATAATATCATATTCTGGGTTTCTTAAATCCAAGATTTTAATATCATCTTTTAATCTAAACTCAGCAACACTCGCATAGTCGAACAAACTAGATCTAGATTCGTAAAATGTTGTTTCTATTCGACTGCCTAGATATAAATAAGAAATTCCTTTTGGGTTAGCTCTTCCACTAGTAGCAAATTTCTCTGGTGGATTCCACATATCCTTATTTTCATATCCGGTTTTATTAGAAATTCTACATCTGTAAAAAGTTCTACCTTTTTTTATAATTTTTGTAAAAGACTCACTTCTAAAAAAGGTTTCAAGAACATTTAAGTCTATTAAGTTGGCTCTACTAATATGAAACCTATTTTTATGTTTGATTTCTGCTTTAAATCTATCCCAAATACTTTGAACTTCATTTGATTTGATGTCTAAAAGTTCTTTGGACTCTTGTGATACATTATTTTCAAAGAGACCTGAAAACTCTGCATATTCTGAATGAGCAATGGCTTTGAAAAGAGATTCGCTATTTTTCAAACAATTACTTTCTATAATTTCAAAATCCTTATTAATAGAATCCCAAAGCGAAAGCTTAGAGCTTTCATCAGCTTTATAAAGATTAAAGATGTTTCGAAAAAAAGGTAATAGTTCTTTTGCTAAGTAAATATTGGTGTTTTCTGTTCCACAAAAATTACAATTTCCTTTTTCTTTGTTCGATTGAATAATATTTGTCAAATACGAACTTGTAAAACAACTAGTGCAACAATTCATACTTATATATTATTGATGACTAATTCTATATGATTGATTGTAGATATTTTCTTTATACTACCTAAACCTGGAAAATGTCCTCTGCTATGCAACTCTTTAAAAACCCTAATGCCTTCTGTTTCTGTAATATTAGTTTCGCTACACCAATTAACAAGTTTTTGCAATGCTTCTGCAAATTTTCCCCCAATATCTGATGAATCTTGATTTGAATCCGATGTGAAATGCCTTATTTTTATTTTATCTTGGTCAATATAAGACAAGTGTATTGCAACTGCTCTAGGTAAAAAACCTGACTCTGAATATATATCTCCTATCGTAAGAAAATCGCTAAATCCTACAAAATTATCATCTGAGTAATATTTATATTCTTCTGAAAAGTCACTTACGGGAATTTGTAAGTAATCAGCATTTCTGTCTAGCTTTCCAAAATAATCATCTAAACTAACTCGAGTATCTTGGTTGAACTCTCTGTAATATCTTCTACTAGTTTTTGAGAAATATATTAGATTATATTTAACTTCTAAATTAGCATTGAGTTGTTCGATTGAATTTTCGCCTATTTCAGAATTATGAATTAAAGTATATCCATTGTGATTTATAGCAATTTGATTAGTAAACTCTAATAATTCAGCAATTCCTTGTTGAGTTATCTTGTCTACAATTATACTTAATTGAAAATTTGTATAACCATTTAGGTTTTCTTCTAATATTTCAATAAGTGCATCAGAAGAATTAATAAAACCGCCAACTCTAGGATTTATTATAAAATTAAAATTAATGTTTTTTTCAATAAGCTCTTTTAATGTACTCCTCAATGTACTAGAGTCTTTCACAGGTTCAATTATCGGTGAAATTTTCTCACTTTTCGAAGACATAAGTGCACTAATTTCTCTTAATGCTATTAATTCAAACTGTTTACCTCTTAAATACGGGAAATACATAAATTGCTTGGTTTATTTAGAAAAGAGTTTAATTCCTCATATTCTGGCTTAGATAAATTTAGAGAATAGCAAATATGTTTTAAATAATTAGGTACTCTGTTATCCTTTAACAAATCAGGGTTTTTAATATTCCTTTTCTTTAATACTTTAATTGCACTTTTTTGAAAATCTTCAATATGAATATTCTTTGAAAGATTAAGGCATTCTTTAAAAATTAAAGTATTTGGTACTTTAGGAATTTGAAAAGAATTTGCTTTCAATACATTAACATATTCATTTTTTCTCAATGACTTAAATATTGATGAATGGTCTAATAAATCTATATTTGATAAAGCAGGTTTAATTTCTTTAAAACTATTTTTTTGGGTTAGTTCAATTATTCCAACTTTAGTTTCTTTATATAATTCTATTAACTTTTCAATATGCTTTGAGCTTGTAACAATATATACCTCTGTTGCAAATGAATAATAATCAGAAATCTGTTTTTCTAATTTATCTAGTCCGTCAAGTTCTGTTTTAATTTCAAAAACTCGTGCTTTCCCATTAAGCAAAACAAAGTCAGCAATTGAGTTTCCTATTTTAAACTCGTTTAATGCAATTGTATTCTTAAGACTATATTTTTTTATTAATTTTTTATTAATAAGTGCGTTCTTATATACATATTCACTACGATATGATTCCAACAGTTCATTGTAGACATTATCTAATAACTCTAAATTAGTTATTGAATTAGAGAAAGTTGTATGTTTTCTAATTCTTTCAAAAGTATTAACATAATCTTTTTTTCTAACAATTTTATTGAAATTGGCAGTTGAAAATATTTGAGATAAACTCCTTAAGCTTTCTATGTTATCGTTGATATTCATTATCTTTCAGAGGTACAAAAAAACAATTTTTTTTATTCCCAAACAGGTTTGAATTAAAATGATGTTGCTTTTAACTAACGTCGACTCCTTACATCCATACAGTTCAAAATTTATAAATAATAAACATTAAACTCACTAAGGAGCAGGAAAAGGTGTGTTTGGTGAATTTCATCAATTTCCTTTAAGTTTTTCAGAATTAAATCCAATGGTTTTTATTGAGCTTAGTGTAAGAATTGATAATCGGACGAGCCACTTATCTTAGACTTATTTATAGTTTTTTCTTTATCGACTTAAAACTAATCAAATAAGTTTAAGCGGACAAAGTAAAGAAGCCAAAAACTTCAGGAAAGGAATAAAAACCCACATTAAGTATAGACTTTGTGGGCCACAGTTATGTGACTAAAAAATGTTTTCTAAGTCTTGCTTACCAATTATAGATATTACTTCAACAAAACTTTCATTTATTTTATAATATATATTATCAGATCCACAAGGACAACGTCTATATCCTTTTCTAATAAAATCAGCAGACTCAAAGGAACATGGTCTTTCAGCTATCATATCAAAATGTTCAAAAAACGTTTCAAAATATTTGTCTGCTTGAGTCATTCCAAATCTTTTCACTCCAAATTGATGAATTCTTATTAAATCCTCTTTAGCGGAATTACTCAGTTTGTATTTAGCCATTCAACAAAGACTTAGATTCAGCCAAAATATCCTCTTTTGTCAAAGAAGTAAATCCGCTTTTTTCTGCACTTTCAAGTTTAGAACTGATCCAATCTATTTTTCGTTGTTGTTTTCTAGCTTGTCTAATTAAATCATTTACTAATTCGCTTTTACTAGAATATTCCTGACTGTCAACTTGAGATTTCAACCATTCGTCATTTGGTTGAGTAAAAGATATACTTTGTCGTGCCATAATTCATTTTTGATGTAAAAATACACCAAAAATGAATCTTTTGCAAATCTATTTATTGTAGCCGACTCCCTATATCTACACCACTTAACGTATCTATAAAATCTTGAAAACGAACATTAAACTCTCACTAAGGAGCAGGAAAAGGTTGTGTTTGGTGAATTTCATCAATTTCCTTTAAAATCTCTTTTGATAAAGTAACGTGAATAGTTGCAATATTTTCCTTAAGTTGACTCATTTTTGTGGCACCAATAATATTAGACGTTACAAAAGGTTGTGCATCTACAAATGCTAATGCCAATTCAATTAAAGTTAATCCATGTTTTTTTGCTAAAGCATCGTATTTTTTAGCTAATAACATGGCTTCTGTATTGCTGTACCTGTCATAGTTAGGAAACAAATTTAACCTAGATCCTTCGGGTGAATTTCCATCGAAATACTTACCCGTTAATACTCCAAATCCTAGAGGAGAATAAGGCAGTAACCCTACTTTTTCTCTCATTAAAACCTCTGTTAATCCTACTTCTAAATGTCTACATAACAATGAAAAAGGATTTTGGATGGTTTTGCATCTAGATAAACCTTTTTTATCAGCCTCGTTTAAATGCCTCATTGCTCCCCAAGGAGTTTCGTTAGACAAACCGTAATGACGTATTTTTCCAGCTTTTACCAATTCATCCATCGCTTCTACTACTTCCAAAATTTTGTCGTCCCATTGTTCTTCGGCATCATGGCTATACATTAGACCGCCAAAATTATTGGTATTTCTGTCTGGCCAATGCAACTGATAAACATCAATATAATCCGTTTGTAAACGTTTAAGGTTTTGTTCAACCGTATTTAAAATTAACGATTTAGTAAACTGCTGAGGTTCTCTTATGTAGGATAAATTAGGATTGGGACCTGTGATTTTGCTCGCAAGAACCACCTGATCTCGTTGCTGATTTTTTAACCAGGTTCCGATAATTTCTTCGGACCTCCCTTGGGTTTCTTCTTTAGGAGGCACGGCATACATTTCTGCAGTGTCTACAAAATTAATTCCCTGATCAAAAGCGTAATTTAACTGTTCATGACCTTCGGATTCGGTGTTCTGTTCTCCCCAAGTCATGGAACCTAGGCATATTTTAGAAACTTTAATATCAGTATTGGGTATGTGTGTGTACTTCATTTATATTTTATTTTTAAACGCAATTAAAGTACATAAAAAAAAGGTGTTTCGAAACTTCGAAACACCTTTGATCTTTATTTATAACAAGTATTCTAACTTATGACAAAGCAGCAATACCTGGTAACACTTTACCTTCCATGTATTCTAATAAGGCTCCACCTCCTGTAGAAACATAAGATACATCATCTCCAAAACCTAAATTGTTAATGGCTGCAGCAGAATCTCCACCTCCAATTAAAGAGAATGCTCCATTTTCTGTGGCATCTTTAACAGCTTTAGCTATTTCAATAGTACCAGTTGCGTATAACGGAATTTCAGAAACTCCCATAGGTCCGTTCCAAATAACTGTTTTAGAATCTTTAATCACCTTAGAGAATAACTCGATTGTTTGAGGTCCAATATCAAACCCTTCCCAGTCTGCTGGAATGTTTCCTCTCAACACTACTTTTGTATTGGCATCGTTAGAAAAATCATCTCCTAATAAGTTATCAATAGGGAAAATTAATTTTACTCCCTTAGCTTCTGCTTTCTTCTCTAATTCTAGTACGTAATCTAACAAATCATCTTGACAAAGAGACTTTCCTATTTGACCTCCTTCTGCTTTTGCAAAAGTGTAAGACATTCCTCCTCCAATAATAATATTGTCTGCAACGTCTAATAATTTTTCGATGATTAAGATTTTATCAGAAACTTTTGCACCTCCCATAATGGCAGTTACAGGCTTATCTCCACCTTTCAAAACTTTATCTGCATTTACCAATTCTGCTTCAATTACGTAACCTGCTAATTTATCTTGAAAAAATTGCGCTACGATAGTCGTAGATGCGTGTGCACGGTGAGCCGTACCAAAAGCATCATTTACGTAAACATCTCCTAATTTAGACAATTGCTCTGCAAAACCTAAGTCTCCTTTAGTTTCTTCTTTAAAGAAACGTAAATTCTCTAACAACAACACTTGCCCTGGCTCTAAAGCAGCAACCGCAGCTTCTGCCTCTGCCCCTACTGTTGCAGCTACAAAGTTAACTTCTACTCCTAAAATTTCAGAAGCGGTTTTTACAATGTGTCTTAAAGAAAACTGATCTTCTACTCCTTTTGGACGACCTAAGTGAGACATTAAAACTGCTGATCCACCATCTTCTAATATTTTGATGATTGTTGGCTTAGCCGCTTTTAATCTAGTTGTATCCGTAACATTAAAATCTGCATCTAAGGGAACGTTAAAATCTACTCTTATTAAGGCTTTTTTACCTTTAAAATTAAAATCATTTACTGTTTTCATATGTCTAATCTAAGTTGATTGGTCACAAATATAATGCTTGTAAGCACTAAAAGAATTCATTTGTAATGAAATTAACTAAAACGTTTTAAATCATTTAAACAAACAGCTGGTTCTCAAAATTTATCTTCTACAAACGCTACATGTAGTTGCCAACTCATGCTCACTATTTTAGTAGCAATATGACAAAAAACAGCTATTATACTTAAAAAAATCAGAAAGTTAATTTGTTGGATATCTTAATTTTAAGTTCTAAACACTGGAATAATGAAACGCAATTTAAAACTTCTACTTTTACCTTTATTGGTACTTTCAATATGCTTAACTGTGATTTGTTGTGGTCCAAAAGAGCCAATTGCCACCTACACTGTTGATGCCAAAACGAACAAAAGTTACATCGTTTCTATAAATGGAGAACCAATAGGTAAAAATCCTACACTAACACTTAAAAGAGGTGAAACTTATGAGTTTAATGTTGTAGCATATGGTCATCCGTTTTTTATCAAAACAAAAAAATCTGTGGGAAAAAGCGATACTTATGACAAGGGCGTAACCAACAATGGAGCCAATGAGAGTGTGCTTTTATTTTCTATACCTAAAGATGCTCCTGATGTTTTATACTACGTGTGCCAATACCATAAAATGATGAGTGGGGAAATTAAAATTGTAGACTAGTTATAGGTTTCAACCCTAAATATTCTTAAAATAGATAAACTCATTCCTACCTTAAAAGTGCATTTAAATCATAGAATCTACTATATTTGAATATGCTTTTTAACAACCTCATTGGACAACAACATATCATCAATCACCTAAAAACCACTGCAGACAATGGCAGAATTGCACACGCGCAGCTATTTGTAGGGAAGGAAGGTGTTGGAACGTTAGCCACGGCTATTGCTTATGCTCAATATATCTTGGCCAAAAACAATGCGGAAAGTAGTGTTAAAGTAGAAAAATTACAACACCCAGATTTACATTTTTCTTTTCCGACTGCTACCAACGACAAGGTTAAAAAGCACCCTGTAAGCAAGTTGTTTTTGAGTGAATGGAGAACTTTTGTAGAAAAGCAACCTTACGGAGGTTTGTTTCAATGGTATCAACATATAGGCATAGAAAACAAACAAGGGCAAATTGGGGTTGATGAAGCCGAGGAGATTGTTAAATCTCTCAAACTAAAATCTTACGAAGGAGGTTATAAAATTATGATTATTTGGATGGCAGAAAAAATGAACAATGCTGCTGCCAATAAGTTGCTAAAACTTATAGAAGAACCTCCTGCAAAAACCATTTTTATATTGGTGGTGGAGCATAAAGAACTCGTTATTAATACGATATTGTCTCGTTGTCAGATATTAGAATTTCCGTTATTGAGCGAAGAAAGTATAGCTGATGCTTTGATTAAAAGTGAAGATTCTTTTACTGCCGAGGCTAAAAATATTGCTCACAGAGCAGAAGGTAGCTACAAAAAAGCCTTAGAATTCTTGAAAAAGGAAGGAAACGATACCGAGTTTGAACAACTTTTTATTACCTGGGTAAGAGCGGCCTTTAAGGCTAAAGGAAATGCTAGTGTTATTCAGGATTTGATTGCTTGGTCTGAGTTAATAGGTAAAATGGGAAGAGAAAAACAAAAACAGTTCTTAAATTTCTGTTTACAGTTTTTTAGACAGGCTTTGTTGTTTAACTACGGTGCTAAAGATTTGGTGTTTATGCAACCACAAACCAGTGGTTTTACCATCGATAAATTTGCTCCCTTTATTCATGGAGGCAATATAGAAGCTATTAACAAGGAATTGAATGATGCCATTTACCATATTGAAAGAAACGGAAACGCTAAACTTGTTTTGTTAGACACTTCTATCAAACTTACTAGACTGTTACATACTAAAGAACAGGTCTAAAATACTCTTGCTAGGCACCCTAAAAGAATACTTATCTGATTGAGTATAAAACCTTTTTTTTTTTTTGATAATTGCCTTGAAAAAAAACCTCTGGTTCCCCACTTTTCTACTTGAAAGCCCTACCTTTTAATAACACTACAATCCGTAAGATTTTTCACTGAGATCATCACTTTCTAAAAAAGAAATAAAAAGTGTGAGGGAAAAGAATAAATGAGTTGTCTTATTAGTATAACACACTAAATAAAAACAAAATGAAAAATTTACTTAGACTATTACTTATTTGCTTTTCTGTGGGATTTATATCTTGTCAAGAAGAAATTAATGAAGAAACCACGGAGGAAGTAGCATCAAGTACTTCCAAAAAACTAACACAAACAGACATTGACAACTTAAAAGAGATTGTAACAACTCAAGAAACAACCATTGTTTATCCAATTATTACCTTAATTTTTAACACCAACACTCAAGATACTGAGAGTAGAGATTTTAACTCAGACGAAAAACTTTTAACTTTTTTATCTAACATAAACCAAAACAACCAAATTGTTTCGTTACAATATCCTATTGTTATCAAAAATGAGAATAATGAGGATATAGAAATTCAAGGTCAAAATGACTTAAGTGATAAAATAGAAATTGCAATTAATAGCATTGAAAATAATGTCGATTATTTAAATGTTGATGAAATTGCTCTTATCGCATCATTTGTAGATACTAAACCAGAAAATTTAGATTATCCTATTACGGTTGTTTTGTTTTTCAAGGGTTCAGGGCAATCTAGTACTTCGGAAATTGAGGATCAACCAGGTTTTTATGACATTCTTGCCAGTACTAATACTGACCAAATCTCAATTTCTATAAAGTATCCAATCACATTGTTTAACAATCTTCAAGAAGAAATTACCATTGACGATAACGAAGAGTTTTTATTCCAAATTAACGAGTTAACTTCTTTGCAATCGGTAGATGTAAAAGTAAAAGCAGTGGAGTTGGGTAGTGAGAATGTTGATATCATTCAATTCTTTTTAATTCACAGCTCTTCAGATTTTGAATACCCAGTGACTATCAATGAAATTGCTAACAATACTTCTACTATTTTGAGATCGCAAAATGAATTTAAAACTTACTTATTTCAACTAAGCGATAATACCAGTGCGAATATACAATTACCCGTTGCCATTTTTGACGGACAACAAAACAGAATTGAATTCGACAATTTTAAAGAGTTTACAGATAAAATTAAACAACTCACTGATACGCTAACAACAAATGAAGTAGCTACTATTTTAAATTTTGCCAAAAGTACCAACAACTCAAACAGCATTCATTTTCCTATAAAAACAGAAAGTTTTTTTAAGGATGAAAATCAGAATGGTAATTTAATAATAAACGATAATTCTAGTTTGATTTCTTTTTTAGAAGGAACTGATTTTAACAATGTTTTATTGGGACTACAATATCCTATTGAGATTTTTAACGAATTACAAGAAGTAATTACCGTTAACAATAACGATGAATTGTTAAGCCACTTAAAATAATCTCTACTTTATATTTTAACAAATACGCTGCTAGTATACCATACTAGTAGCTTATTTTCTAAAAAATATTTTATGAAAAATGTGCTTTGTGAGAACGATTTTTTTGAAAACTTATACAAAAGTCATTTAAAAAATGCTACTAATTTTGCCTTTTATAAATGCGGAAATCAGAGCGATGCTTTAGACTTGGTACAAGAAGCTTTTTTGAACATTTGGAAAAACTGCGCTAAAATAGATGTTACTAAAATTAAAACGTATCTATTCACTAGCATCAATCATTTGTTTTTAAACAACATTAAGCATCAAAAAGTAGTCTTTTCATACAAAGAAGAGACTCCTTTTTTTGATAGAGATAATCAAAACCCAGAATATATTTTTGAAGAAAATGAATACAAAAAAATATTACTAGCCAATATTGCTGCCTTACCAGAGGATGAGAGACAGATTTTTTTACTGAATAGAATAGAGGGTAAAAAATTTAGAGAGATTGCTGAAATATTGAATATATCTCAAAAAACGGTGGAAAGAAAAATATCTAAAGCGATTAAAAACTTAAATCTTAAAACCAAATTTTCTAAATCCTAACGTTGATAATGATGAAATCTGAAAAAGAAATTTTAGCCTGGTTGGATGGAACATCGACCTCAAACGATGAGAAAAATATTGACAATAATGAGCTAAAAAAAATAGCCCATTATACCTCTCACATTAAAACACCAAATATTGATATAGATTTAGAATGGAAGAAGTTTGACAATCTAAAGAAACAGCAGATAAAACCTAAGGAAATTCTATCCATTCGTTTTTTTATGAAATTTGCTGCTGCCATTTTGCTATTCGTTATTCCTACGGTTACTTACGTATATTTTTTCCAACAAACTACAATAGTAAGTAATTCTACTATAAACACAGCCTATCAATTACCAGATGATTCTAAAGTTTATCTCAACAGAAATTCAGAGATAGCTTATTCCAAATTTAACTGGAAAAATAATAGGGAGATTCAATTAAAAGGAGAAGCGTTTTTTGAGGTAGAAAAAGGAAAAAAATTTAGCGTAACATCTAGTAGCGGGAAGGTTACTGTATTGGGAACTAAATTTAATATTAAGGACCACAAGACTTATTTTGAAGTTAAATGCTTTAAAGGCTTAGTACGCGTAGAAACGCGCAGTAAAACCGTGCAGTTAAGCAAGGGACAACGTTTTGAAATTAATCATTCTAGAGTAAAAACATTTGAGCATGGAACGATGCCTTTGTGGCTACAAAATGAAAGTGTTTTTGAACAAACCAAACTTATTCATGTGTTAAATAAATTGGAACAAGAATATCAGGTAACCATAAAACTTAATCATATAAACCCTAACACACTTTTTACTGGAGCTATTCCGCATAATAATTTAGATATTGCCTTAAAAGCGATTACAGTACCCTTAAACATCCGTTTTAAAATGAATAACAACATTATTATCCTATATCCTTAATGGCTAAATATATTACTCTATTTTTAGTACTTATATTTAATGTTGAGACCTGCAATGCGCAACAAAAAAAAGTGCTGCTTAAAAGTGTAATTACTGATATTGAGAAAAAGTTTGATGTTAGATTTTCATCTGCATCTAATGACGTGAAAAATATTAAAATTTCACCTCCTAAAAACGCTTTAAGTTTAAAAGAATTTATTGAATATTTTAATGCAAATACTTCTCTAAATTTTTCATTTTTAACTGGGAGATATATTACCATACAAAAGAAAAAACCTCCTAAAATAGAGGTTCTGAATCCGGTTATTATTACCCAGTATTTAACTAAAGGAATTCAAAAAAGGAAAGACGGTAGTATTGTTTTAAACAGCAAAAATTTTGGAATACTCCCCGGGTTATCAGATCCAGATGTTATACAGGTTTTACAAACTTTACCTGGAGTAAATAGTTCAAACGAAAGTTTGAATTATTTGAACGTTAGAGGAGGTACCAATGATCAGAATTTGGTGTTATGGAACGAAATTAAAATGTATCATTCTGCACATTTTTTTGGTTTGATATCTGCGTATAATCCGTTTTTTATTACCCGAACACAGGTAACAAAAAACGGAACTAGTAGTTTGTATTCTGACGGAGTTTCTGGAACTATTAAGATGTTTACTGATGATGAGATAAACGAAGAAACAAGCGGGTCATTTGGAATGAATTTAATCAATCAAGATGCTTATATAAAAATTCCTGTTTCCGAAAAATTAGCTATTCACCTTTCTGGACGCAGATCATTTACAGACTATATTCAAACCAAAACCTATAGAAATTTTATAGAAAAAAGCTTACAAAATAGCGATTTGAACGTAGGTTTAAATAACAACGAAACTGATTTTTACTTTTATGATTATACGGCCAAATTGCTCTATAATGTCAATCAAAAAAATAAAATTAGAATCAACTTTATCAACATCAACAATCAGTTAAATTATAGAGAGCCAGACACTAATCAGTCTTTTAAAAAAACAAGTAATTTAAGTCAGGACAAATTGGGTTTGGGAGTCTCGTGGAATTCTAAATGGAATTCAAAATTCTCTTCCCTTTTTAATTTTTATCATTCCAACTACAACATTAATACTTTTGATGATAGAATTACAGTTAACCAAATTTTACAACAAAAAAATACAGTTACAGAAAATAATATTAGGTTAAATAACATTTATAAATACAATACTAAAATTGCATTAAAATTTGGGTTACAAATAAACGAAACAGGGATATTAAATACTACGTTGGTAAACAATCCAAAATTTAAAAGCATCCAAAAGGAGGTTTTAATTACCTCTGCTCTATTTTCTGAAATAGAATATAACTTTAAGAAAACCTATATAAAAACTGGAGTAAGAATTAACCACATAGACAAGTTTAATAAATTGATTCTTGAGCCAAGAATTAATTATAATTACAAATTAAATCGGTTTTTAAGTTTTCATATTATGGCAGAATTTAAACATCAATCTGCCAGTCAAATTATAGACTTTAACGATAATTTTTTGGGAGTAGAAAACAGAAGGTGGGTATTAGCAAACGGAGAAGAATATAAGGTGATTAAAAGCAAACAATTGGATGTGGGTCTTACTTATAAAAGAGATAATTATCTGCTAGAAATCAATCCGTTTTTTAAACAAATTAACAACATAAATACGCAAAGCCAAGGTTTTCAAAATCAATTTAAATTTATCAGTAAAATAGGAAATTACCGTGTAAATGGAATTGAATTATTAGTCAATAAAACGTATAAGAACTACAGTACTTGGCTAAGTTATACTTTTAGTAAAAACACCTATAATTTTGATAATTTAAATCCTTCGGAATTTGCAAATAATGTAGATGTAAGACATATTGCAAACCTAGTTTTTAGTTATACTTTTGCGAAAAAAATTGAATTTTCTATGGGTGTGTTGTACAAAACAGGTAATAATTTTACGGAGCTCAATAGAAACAATAATGTTATTGAGCAAAACGGTAGTAGCGTTCTTAATTTTAATCAACCTAACAGCAATGTTCTAAGTCATTTTTTTAGGATAGACAGCTCCTTAAAGTATAACTTTAGTTTGTCTGAAAACATAACTGGAGCTCTAAATTTGGGAATTGCGAATATCTTTAATCAACAAAAAACTGCCAATCAGAATTATTTAATTGCCAACGATAAAATTTTAAATATAAAGGATACTTCTTTAAAACTAACTCCTAATTTTGGGATGAGATTATTTTTTAACTAACAACTAAAAATGTTAATATACATTCTAGCCTTTTTAACCCTATCTTTTGGATACTCTTTGTTTGAAAAACTAAGCGATAAAAATGGATATATTTCCTTTTTAAATCATCATTTAAAAACCAAAAATTACGGAAAAGTATTCTGGTATTTGTTAGTAACCACAAATACTATTACAACTGCTTTTTTAGTCATGGGTATTTGCTCTAATTTACTTGATGTCAATTGGGTGTCCTTGAGAATAGTTTTTAAAATATGTGCTGTTAATATTCTAATATTATTATTTGGACAAAGATTGGCCGGAGATTATCAGGGAGCAGCTAATTTGGGTGTCTACATGATTTTAGCTGTAATAGGTTGGTATTTGAGTTAGTGAATCCTTATTGATAAAGGTAGGTAAATATACCCTAAATAGGGTATTGTTTATTCTAATAAGAAGTGTGAATTTTATTCTCTCAAACTAAATCTACCAATATGAAAACAAAATTACTCGTATTCCTATTTTTTTTAGGTATCTCCTCGGTAAAAGCTCAACCCGACATTATTACCAACCTAACCACTTATGCTTCAGGACTAGACAATCCAAAAGATATTAAAGTTGTTGATAGTATTTTATATGTAGCAACAACTACACAGTTACTTTCTTACGATTTAAAAATTAATAACCCTACACCAAACGTTGTTTTTACTGTACCAAGTAGCACTACTACTTCTCAAAGTTTTGTTACCACCTTTAATATTAGAAACGGTGTTGCCTTAGTGGTTAGTGAAGAAATTAACCCTGTAGAAGATGCATTTGTAGATAGTAAAGTTAATCGAATAGTATTATCTAACACAAGCATCAACAATGTAATTGATACTTCAGCCAACTACGTTAGTGCTGTAATTTTTGATGGCAATCTTTTGTATCGAACCATAGAAATTGGAGAAATGTCTTCTCTTATTGTAAGAGATGTAAGTATTTCTGGATCTACTTTTACTACACTAGCCACTTTTAATGGTGTTGTTAACGACTTAGCTATTTTTGATGATTTGGTTCTTGTAAGTCATCGTGACAACAGACTTAGCTATGTAAATGTAAATGATAGTTCTCCTAGCTTATTACCGTTAAATATTGGTACAAGTTCTATAAATAGTTTAGGAATTCAAGTGCTTAAAGAGCAATTATTTTTTACTAATGACAATATTATCTACGAAGGATCTCTATTTGATGAAATTGTTAATATAGATGAGTTTGAATTAATTGAGAACACCACTTTTGAAACTGATAACAACGAAGATTCGTTTTCCGATATATTTATTTACAGAGGAATAGCTTACATGACTATAATGGATAGAGGATTGATTGTTACAGCTCAAATTGAGTCTGATATTGAATGTACAAATTCCAATGGAACTACTTTTAATGATGTTTTAGAAAATCTAGATTCTCCATCAAAACTTATTATTTTTAATAACGAAATATACTTCGATGAACCCTTAGTAGGAATTTCTAAATTAAATTTGAGTAGTCTAGTAATATCACCTTTATATTCAGCAGCTAAAAGCGGTAATAACTATGAAATAATACAAGACTATGCTTTGGACAGCAATCATTTATATTTTAACTCTATAACTGTTGATGTATCTAATTTTGACCACATTTCTTCTGATATAAAAAGAATTGACATAAACGGTTTGAATTTTGCTGTTGAAACTCTTGTTAGTTCTAGCGTTGAAGCCGAAACTATTGCAGGTGTCACAATCAACAACAATGAGCTTATTTACGCTGTTATTGATCCCAATTCAGATGAAGACAGCACTAAAATATTTACTTACGATTTGGATAGTAATTCCTCTAATGATGAAAATGTAACACTTGATTTTTTAATTGAAAGTAGTGCGACAAATTCAGACGATATATACCTAACAGACGGTGAAAAGATTTACAAAGGTGATTTGAACAATTTAGGAGCTAATCTTACAACTTTTTTGGACAATTCAACCGACGGAGGATATATAGAAAGTATCTCAATCAACAATGATAATATTTATTTATCCACAGGTCAAAATATTGAGTTTATCAGCTTATCAAATACAGATCCTAACGCTACTCCAAGTACAATAGCAACTAATAGTAGTATATTACAAGACATTGGTTACGGCACCACTGCATGTGGTCTTTTTGAGGGTATTGCTGTAGATGGTTTAAAAACTTATACGTCTCTGACAGGATCTGGTAAAATAGTTAGCTTTGATACATCCTCACTATCCAGTAACATTATAAATGCTAAGTCAAGTCATTTCTTCTCGCTAAATGATAAAGTTTTAAGTTTTAATGACAAAAATTTAAACGTGAGTATCTATACAATTACTGGAAACAAAGTTTTGGATATTAATACTTCAGAATCTAGAGAGCTGAACCTGAAAAATCTAGAGTCCGCTATTTATATTATTAAAATTAACTCTCAAAGTTTTAAATTAGTTTTATAATAAATTATTTATTCAATTTAAATTACTACGAGAGCAAAACGTAAAGTCTTGTTCTTGTAGTAATTTCATATTACCATTGGCAAAAAATTAAAGTATGGATTTTGAATGGTTAGATTTAGAACTAGATTTGTTTACTGATAAATTGAACCAATTAAATTTGTTAAATTGTGATAAAATTAACACTCCTTACTTTCTTACAATCTTAAATTCGTCTAACTACATGCTAACTTTGCATGATGTAGAATACTATAGACCTCTTATGATAAACGATAAAATGAAAAATTTTTATGGTTTTAAAAAAAATTATTTAAGAGGAATCAATTATTTATTTTATCTAAAAACTATTCATATATCTACCTATAATAGTTTATTGAGTTCCATTTCATTTTTTAGAAAAGACCATCTAGAAAAATTACATCTTAATTATATGCTACTGCGTAAAGATAAAGAATGGAAACCTGTTATTGGTAGTACTAAAACCATTCTTAGAAATAAATATGGAAAGCCAAAATATGCACTAACACTAGCTGTTGAGAACGAACATACAAATAACAATATCTATAAACTCAAAACGAGTTTATTAACTAATAAAGAAAAGCAAATTGTAGAATTTTATAGAAAAGGATTATCCAAATCTAAGATCTCGGAAAATTTGAACATTTCTGAGCATACAATACATTCTCATCTTAAAAATATATACAAAAAGTTAGGCATTTCAAAAATAACTGAATTGTTTGCACTGAATAATCAAATCTTAAAAAACAAAGTTAAGGGTAAAGAAAAATTAAATAGTTTATCTAAAAGAGAATTACAAGTAGCTGAACTTTTAGTCATTGGTTTAACTAAAAAAGAAATTTCGTTGTGTCTGAACATTTCTGAATTAACAGTTCATACACATACTAAAAATATATATAGAAAATTAAAAATCTCTCGAATCAGTGAATTGATAAATCTTGACACTTATAATTAGTGAAATCTATACTAAAAAAATTTAAAATAAGTTTTAGCTATTAAAAATAATCCTATATTAACCTTTTCAGCGTTTATTAAATTTTTGACTACAAAATGTTCCTGTTTGAACAATTATTGCTTTAAATCTTCTTAAAATTAGCTTTTCATGTTTTTAAGGACGTAAATTAAAGAAGAGTACTCTCCCGTGCGTTTTGCAGACCTGTTAGATTTAATTCCATTCATAAAAGCTTTGATAAAATTCTTTTTTCCTGTTTTGTATTTCTCACTTAAAAGTGAAACATAAAAAGCGTCAAATTTCATAGGAATGGTTTGAACTACTTTTATCAATTCTGTAGAAAATAATCTATGAATCGCAGTTTGAGAAAAATGCCATAAGTGTCTGGGGACATCATAAGCAGCCCAAAATTCTTTATAATGCTCTGCATCAAAACTTTTAAAATTGGGAACCGCTATAATTAAAGTACCATTTGGTTTTAGTAGTTTTTTTAATCTGTAGATATACATATCCAAATCATAAACATGTTCTAACACATGCCACATGGTAATTACATCAAACTGATAAGGATCTTCTGCTGTTTCGTTATAATTACCATCAAACTTTAAAACTTCTTTTTCTATATCTTTCGTTTCGTGTTCGTTATGATGATATAGCTTGGTATGCTTATAACTTTCCTTAAAATCGATATTCTTTTCTTCCCCTGCAAAATCATCGTCAAAAAAAGCATGAATATCTGTGTAAATATAAGTACCCTTCTTTAGTTTTTCTTGAGCTTTCTCACTGGCTTTTTTATTGGGTTCAATCCCCGTTACTTTCCATCCCGATTGCTGACAAGTCTTTAAAAAATCTCCTGTTCCACATCCAATATCTAACAAGGTTCTTTCCTTAAAATCAAAGGAATTAATTAATTTCAACTTTTTCTTCAGCGTATATTTCTTTACGCAGTTGTAGATTAACTCTGTAACGGTTTTCCTACGATCCGTGTGCGAAACGTACTCCGTACTCTCGTAGTATTTAACTAAGTCCTCTTTGTTCGGTCTAGGATTGGTAATTAACAAATCAATTCTGTCATCCAACAAAAGTTCAAATTTTTGATTAGATACAGCATAGTCTTTGGTTTTTAAATAGGATTCTAAGGCCATTATTTTATTTGTATTGGATTCCCTAAAAACTTAGGTTTTACGCGAAATAAAATATCTACAAACACTTTTGTTCTTGCAAGATACTCTCGCAAATATACTTTAATACCATACTTTTTACTAACAGTTTTAGCATTAAATCCTACCGCATTAATTCCATGTAATTCTGCTAAAAAGACAGCTCTTTCATTATGAAATTCTTGAGAAATAATTGTAATCGTATGTAATCCAAATATTTTATTTGCTCTAATAACTGAATCTAACGTTCTAAAGCCTGCGTAGTCCAAATATATTTTATTTGATGGTATTCCCCTTTTTATCAACGCATTTTTAAAATCCGTAGGCTCTTCATAATCCTTATTACTATTGTCACCACTTACTAAAATATATTTTATTTTTCCTGATTTATGTAATGCTTCGGTAGCAGTTACTCTGTATTGAAAATAGGCATTTATCTCTCCGTTACTTAATAATTTTGAAGTTCCTAACACCAATCCCACTCTATTGTATTCAATGAGCTGCACATCATCATAAACTTTATTTTTAACACTTATTTCTATCACATAATAGGGTAAAATTGAAGAGAGTACTGCAACGACTATTCCGATTTTTAATATCTTTTTTAAGGTACCCTTTTTCATAAAACTTATTTTCAAAAGAAATTAAATGTATTAAAAAACCGATACCTTTTGAAGTATCGGTTCTATTATCTTAAAAAGTTCCACGTGGAACTTTTGAGTTATCTACCCATGTAAACTAATAATACAGAAACATCAGAAGGAGACACTCCACTTATTCTACTTGCTTGAGAAATAGTTACGGGTTGTATTTTAGTTAGTTTTTGTTGAGCTTCCGTAGATAAAGACTTTACTTTATAATAGTCAAAATTCTTAGGAATGGATATATTTTCCAAACGCTGAAGCTTATCTGCATTATTCTTTTCTTTAGCAATATAGCCTGCATATTTTACCTTTACTTCTGCCTGCTCTACTATTTCAGAATCAATATTATGTTTTTCTATAAACTCTGCTACTCCAGGAAATTTAATAACGTCTGAAAAATCTATTTGAGGACGAGACGCTATTTTATACATTTTGAGAGATTGCTTTACTAAGGAAGATCCTTTGTTTTCTAAAATTGTATTGACCTCCTCTGGTTTGATACTTGTTTCTTCTAAAAACTGAACCAACAAGTCGGATTTTTCTACTTTTTCTTTTACTCGTTGCAAGCGTTCATCAGAAGCCAAACCAATTTTATGAGCTATTGGAGTTAATCTAATATCTGCATTATCTTGTCGTAATAACGTTCTATACTCAGCCCTAGAAGTAAACATTCTGTAAGGCTCTTCTGTACCTTTTGTAATTAAATCATCTATTAAAACACCAATGTATGCTTCATCTCTTTTTAAGATAAACGGAGGTCTATTTTGAGCTTTAAGAGCAGCGTTTATTCCTGCCATTAAACCTTGTGCTCCTGCTTCTTCATAACCCGTTGTTCCATTAATTTGCCCTGCAAAAAATAAATTTTTGACCAACTTAGTTTCTAAAGAATGTGTTAACTGAGTGGGTGGAAAATAATCATACTCTATAGCATAACCATAACGTAAAAACTTCACATTTTCAAAACCTGCCACTTTACGTAACGCTTTATCTTGCACATCTTCTGGCAAAGAAGTTGAAAATCCGTTGACGTAGATTTCTACAGTATTCCAACCTTCTGGTTCCACAAAAATTTGATGTTTATCTTTGGTAGCGAAACGATCTATTTTATCCTCAATGGAAGGACAATATCTAGGACCTGTGGACTGAATTCTACCATTAAACATAGGAGATCTATCAAAACCAGAACGTAGTAAATCGTGAACTTCTTGTGAAGTGTAACTCATATAACAAGAACGTTGATCTGTTAGAGGTTTGGTAGATTCTAAATAAGAGAATTTTTCAGGATTTTCATCTCCTGGTTGTTCTATCATTTTAGAAAAATCCAAGGATCTTGCATCTACTCGTGGTGGTGTACCCGTTTTCATTCTTCCAGCTTCAAAACCAACTGCTACCAAATCTTCCGTAATTCCAGTAGAGGCTCTTTCACCAGATCTACCTCCTCCAAAAGATTTTTCTCCGATGTGTATCAACCCGTTTAGAAAAGTACCTGCAGTGATAATTACTGATTTAGCTTTGATGTTAAAATCCAACGTAGTCCTTACACCCTTTATTTCTCCATCTTCAATAATTAATCCTTTAATCATATCTTGATAGAAATCAAGATTATCGATATTTTCAAGTTGCATACGCCATTCTTCTGCAAAACGCATTCTATCCGATTGTGCTCGTGGGCTCCACATGGCAGGACCTTTGGATTTATTCAACATCTTAAATTGGATAGCAGTTTTATCTGTTACAATACCACTATAACCTCCTAAGGCATCTATTTCTCTTACAATTTGTCCTTTTGCAATTCCTCCCATAGCAGGATTACAGCTCATTTGTGCAATGTTTTGGAGACTCATCGTTACCAATAAAGTTTTAGCTCCCATATTAGCAGCAGCAGCAGCAGCTTCAGAACCTGCATGTCCACCACCAACAACAATCACGTCGTAAGTATCCGTAAATAAACTCATATTATTAATTTAAAAATTGAATATTAAAACATGTAATTTCCTCAAATTCAAATTGAAGAATTTACATATTCAATTTAAGTTCCACGTGGAACTTTATATTTTTACAAAGTATTAATATAATAATCTTCTTTCCTTCTCATTATTCTTGCATCAGACTCAGATTTATCTTTGTATCCGCAGTAATGTAAAATTCCATGAATAATCACCCTTGGTAATTCTTCATCAAAATAAATGCCTAAATCTTTGGCATTATCTTTCACTCGCTCGATAGATATAAATATATCTCCAGAGACCAACTTACCCATAGTATAATCAAAACTTATAATATCCGTTAAAGTATCATGATTTAAGAATTCCACGTTCAGTTTATGTAAATAATCATCATCACAAAAAATATAATTAATATCACCTTCCTCAAAACCTTCTTCTTTTAAAGCGTTTTGAATCCAACTAATGTAATTTTCTATATTAACTAATTCAAAATCAGTTTCATAAGTAAATTCAATCATCTTATTTTTTTGATTTGCAAAGATAATAAATTACAAATTAGTAGCTAGACAATAAATCAACTATAAACCACGCAAAAAACAAGAGATAACTTATATTTGCCTTACCGTAAAAACTAAATTATTTATCATGGAAAACGTACGTGTAAGATTTGCTCCTAGCCCAACGGGACCATTACATATTGGCGGAGTGAGAACTGCTTTATTTAATTATTTGTTTGCAAAAAAACATAAAGGAACATTTGTATTGAGAATTGAAGATACAGATCAAACTAGATACGTTGCCAATGCAGAAAGCTATATAACGGAAGCGTTGGAATGGTGTGGTATTCCCTTTGACGAAGGTCCTAATAAAAACGAAAAATTTGGTCCTTATAGACAATCCGAAAGAAAAGAATTATATAAGAAATATGCTGATGCTTTAGTTGCAAGCAACCAAGCGTATTATGCTTTTGATACTGCTGAAGAATTGGACAAATTACGAAGTGAAGCGGAAAGTAATAAAACTGTTTTTGTCTATAGTAATGTTTCACGTGAAACATTAAACAACTCTATCAATTTAAACGCTGATGAAGTAAACGAAAAAATTGAAAATGGTGAAAAATATGTAATAAGGTTTAAGACACCTAAAGATCAAAAGCTAATTTTAGATGATATGATTCGCGGTGAAATTGTTATTGATACTAACACTTTGGATGATAAAATTTTATTTAAGTCTGACGGAATGCCTACTTATCATTTAGCAAATATCGTTGATGATCATTTGATGCAAATTAGTCATGTAATTCGTGGTGAGGAATGGTTACCTTCCCTACCATTACACTCTTTACTTTATGAAGCTTTTGGTTGGATTGCTCCTAAGTTTGCACACTTACCTTTAATTTTAAAGCCTGTAGGAAAAGGTAAATTGAGTAAGCGTGATGGGGATAAATTAGGTTTTCCTGTTTTCCCATTAAATTATGTGAACGAGAAAACAAATGAGGTTTCTACTGGCTATAAGGAAGAAGGATATTTTTCTGATGCGTTTATCAATATGCTAGCTTTGTTAGGTTGGAATCCTGGAACTGAACAAGAAATATTCTCTTTGGATGAATTATGCAATGAATTTAGTATAGAACGTGTTTCTAAATCTGGAGCCAAGTTTAGTCCAGATAAAACTAAATGGTTCAATCAGCAATACCTACAATCTGCTACTACCAATAGATTATTAGTTGAATTCAAAACTTTATTTCCAAAGCAACTTGATGGCTTTAGCGACGTATACATTTCTAAAGTTATAGAAGCCGTAAAAGAACGTGCTGTTTTTACCAAAGATTTATGGGAGCTTTCTAATTACTACTTTGAAAATCCTAAAGAATTTGATACCAAGGCTGCCAAAAAACAATGGAAAACAGACACAGGTTCCTTAATGGCAACTGTTGCTGATATTATTGAAAAAATAAGTAACGAAAACTTTTCAAGTGCTAACATTGAAGCTACCATTAAAGAATTTATCACGAGTAATGAATTAGGCTTTGGAAAAGTAATGCAACCTTTACGTTTGAGTATTGTGGGTGCTATGAAAGGTCCTCATCTTTTTGATATTATTGAAATGATAGGTAAGCAAAAAACTAAGGAAAGAATAGCTTATGCTATTAAGACACTATCTTAAATAAAAAAAGGGTTACCATTTGGTAACCCTTTTTTTATACTATCATATTTCCTTTAGTAAAAATTCATATTGCTATCCATCACCTCTTCGGCATCAATCACAAAATACTTGGTATCTCCCCACCAAGGCATGGTCACAAATTTTTCTTTATAAGTCAACTTAACCGCTTTACCTTGTAAGTCTTTTAATTTATCTATAATTACTTCCTCTTCATCTAAAACAGAAAATCTAAAAATCTGAGCATCTGACACTCCTTGGCTAATTTCACCTTCCCAAGTTTTAAAAAATATTCCTTTGTTAGAAATTTTCACCAATCTACCAGAGCGGTATCCTTCACTAAAATTTAAGTAATACCCAATAGTAAAAAATAAGACAACTGATATCACTATCAGTCCTAAAAATACAG
This sequence comes from Wenyingzhuangia sp. IMCC45533, assembly GCF_054111225.1. Taxonomy (NCBI): domain Bacteria; kingdom Pseudomonadati; phylum Bacteroidota; class Flavobacteriia; order Flavobacteriales; family Flavobacteriaceae; genus Wenyingzhuangia; species Wenyingzhuangia sp. IMCC45533. Next base: position 1,443,419 of record NZ_CM134197.1, read on the forward strand.
TTATAAATTTTTTCATATTCTATCTTTTATTTGTGTGAATAAAAATAACATATGAAAAGTTAATATCGGTTGATTTTCGTTAACTTATTCTCTCAAATTTAAAGAAAAAACAAATGAGCGCATTATTATTAGTCCCAATTGCCATTATCATCTTTCTAGGCATATTTACCGTAAAACAGCAAACAACAGCCATTATAGAAAGATTTGGAAAGTTCATTGGAATTAGACAGGCAGGGTTACATTTTAAAATTCCCTTTATTGATAAGATAGCGGGTAGAGTTAGTTTAAAAATTCAACAGTTAGACGTATTAGTGGAAACTAAAACGAAAGATGATGTATTTGTACAAATGAAAATTTCTGTTCAGTTTCAAATTTTAAGAGAAAAAGTTGAAGATGCTTTTTATAAGCTACAAAATCCCCATGATCAAATAACTGCCTATATTTTTGATGTAGTAAGAGCAGAAGTTCCTAAAATGCGTTTAGACGACGTATTTGAAAAAAAGGATGACATAGCCTTAGCTATACAAAGAGAATTGAAAGAGGCTATGTTAAGTTACGGATATGACATTGTAAAAGCGTTGGTTACTGACATAGATCCTGATGCACAAGTTAAAGAAGCCATGAATAGAATTAATGCTGCTGAAAGAGAAAAGATTGCCGCACAATTTGAAGGAGATGCGCAACGTATTTCCATTGTAGAAAAAGCCAAAGGAGAAGCAGAAAGTAAGCGTTTACAGGGTAAGGGAATTGCAGACCAGAGAAGAGAGATAGCTAGAGGTTTGGAAGAGTCTGTAGAAACCTTAAACAAAGCGGGAATCAATAGTCAAGAGGCTTCTGCCTTAATTGTGATTACACAACACTATGATACTTTGCAATCCATCGGTAGCGAAAGTAAAAGTAATTTAATACTACTGCCTAACAACCCCAATGCGGCTAGCAGTATGTTGAATGATATGGTGACAAGTTTGGTAGCTGCTGATAAACTGAATAATAACAAATAGTCTAATTAATGTGAGTTCCATAGAGTTGATGTCAGACTTTGGAATAGCTATATAGAATAACTTATGATTGAAATTGTATTAACAAATTTAATTATGAGCAATAATAAAAAACTAGCTTTATAATATTTTTACGCAATTTTTAACGGTAAATAGTAGTATTTTTCTGAAGTCTAACTCATATTGAGTCCCATTTTATGTAATTTGAAACTACATGGTTGAAATACGAGTTACTACTCCTAATTACTTACGTGATATCTATAATTATCCTTGTATTCTTTCACTACTTTCTTATGATAAATGGGAATTTTAAATCCTAAGAACACATCTGCTTCTTTTGATAGATTGGTTAGATTCGTAAAAAAAGAAGAACTTCCCAAAAAGAAATAACCTGTTCTAAATCCTATTCCTGATTTAAAAACACCGAATCTATTGATACTCATTGGTAAGAAAGCCGAAAAATGTTGAGATTCATATCTTGCCGACAAGGTTGCAGTAGAGATAGATTTAATTTGTTTTAAGTTAGAATTTGAGAGTAAAAATAAATCTAAATTTAAATTAACATACCAGTGAGGTTTGATATAATAATCGAAGTTGATATGAGCTGTAGTAGGTAAAATATAATTGGTTTTTTCTCTTCTTTTATTTGATATGTTTAGATGATCTTCCAGATTAAAAGTTTCGCTAGGAACTCTTAAATCGAATCTATTAACTTGATTTCTTGTATTGTTAAATGATAAAAAACCAATATCAGTAACGGCAACAGAAAGTTTATATTGATAAGGTGCTTTGCTATAATAAACTCCATTTTTATCTTTTGAAAGACTAGCTAGAGTTCTATTTCTTTTCTCGTATACAAGACCAATATCAATAGACTGACCATAATTAGCTCCCTTGCTGCTATAAGACAAATTTACATCTCCATCAATATCTATCACGTTATTCAAGGGATTTGACGAGTCGGTTGTTAAATTAGAATTGAAATCGTCCAGAGAAACTGAAAAAGCTCTGATTCCTCTCAAAAATTTTAAACTAACACCATACTTAAAAAAATGATCTTTTTGATGTAATAAAACCTTTGCATAAGTAAAACCTATCTCTGCCCAAGACACAATATTACCTCCACCTCCTACCCTGCTAAAATCATCGGTTAGCAATCTTTGTGGATTATTGTCGTAAAAATCACTGCTAATTTTATCAAAAGTATCAGCATCTATATTGAGAATACTTGCATAGGTTCTAATAGCAGAGGTAAAAGAAATAGCTGTTTTTTTATCTAAATTAATTAAAACAGAAGGTCCTAAAACTTGATTGGTTGTATAAAAGCTGGAGTTTTTAGAAAAATTCTCTTCTTTTATATATTCATCTAAGCTTTTAAATCTGTTTTCTTTAAAATCAACATCTCCCAAAATCTCAAAAGGATTGAATACTACGGCATCATTTCCAGCATTTAAATCGCCAGAAAATAGGTTGATATCAGTTTTGTAAAAAGTATCTACAATATTTGAAGGATTGTATATTACGCTTTGAATTCCAGAAAAATTATCTATAAATCCAATAGATGTTTGTGCATTAATGGAGCTTACAAACAGTATTAAAATTCCTTTCAAATATTTTATCATATAGTTATTTAAGTGGGATGACTAACCTTCTTTAAATGCTGATAAAAATTAGCAAAGGCTACATATTGAATGGGAGCTACTAAAAAAGCCAACATAACAAGTTTGCTCAATGCTAATAATACCGTTATTAGTGTGAATACAATAAACAAACCAAAAAAATTAAATTCGTTTCCTCTCATCAAATTTTTACTCATTTTAAATACCTCTAACGGTTCTAATTCTGGATTTTCTACTAAAATAAAAAATGATTGTGATAGCCATATCATAGCTATGATTCCTGGAATGATAAATAACAGCATCCCTCCAATAATAAATACCAGTGAAAGTAAAAATACCCCCATAGCATTTTTAAAAAATTTAAATCCTTCGAAAACATGCGTAATATGAACATCTTTTTTATTGACGATTAATAAGGCTATTTTAAATATTCCAGCCCTCAAGGGACCAGAAAAAATTAAAATTAATAACAAACCCAATATTTTGTGGTATTGGATAGTTACCGGTAATAAGCTTACCAATAAGGATGATAATAAAGCTACGCTCCAGTATCCTTTTAAATCTATTACAGATTTTTTTATAATTTCTATATGGTTCATTTTTATGTAAAAAAAAACCTACTCTTTTCAGAATAGGCAAGTGTATATATATTTTTTGAGGATTACTTTTTATCCTCTTCTATTTTTTTTTCGTCCTCTTCGTCTTGAGAAGCTTTTTTAAATTCCTTGATTCCTCCGCCAAGACCTTTCATTAACTCAGGTATTTTACGACCTCCAAACAACAATAAAACAATAACAGCAATGATTACCCATTGTCCTGGTCCTACAAATCCTAAAGTTATATTTAAAGTATTCATTATCATTTATCTTTTTGAAGCTACAAATATAGTAATTTACATCTTAAGAAATACTTACTTTTTTTTGTGTATTACTTTTCCTAAAAATGTTTTTTCGTTAACAGAAAACGGATCTCCCATGTATACAATTTCTCCTTTTAATTTTGCGTTGGCATCTAAAAATTCTGATACATAAATACCTGCATTTCCTGCTTTTACTTCTACCGTAGCTTTTTTACTTTTTAAATTGAAAGCATCGTACATACTTTTGGTATTCACTTTCACTTTCTGATCGTCAGCAAAGCCTTTTAAAAGCAAATTACTACCTAAATCTAGCCTTGCTACCAAATATTTAGTTTGAACTGTTAAATCTGCTTTAACGTTGTTAATAGCTTCAAATTCTAAAAATTTTTCGATGATAGGTTCTTTAGAAGTAAAAATTACATTATTAGCTAATTTGATATTTCTTAAACCCTCTGAATAGTAAATTTTAACTTTTAAATCGCTTTTAAACTTTTTACCTAAAGAAGTAGATAGTTTTAATTCTTTTCCTTTGTTGTTTACTGATAATTTATCAACGTCTTTACCTGTAACCTCCAACTTAAAACCATTAGCTAAAATTAACTCTACCTCCATAGCGCTGGTAATAGAAATAGCTTTAAATGGTTTTAAATTTCTAACTAAATCTTGTGCAAAATTTATTTGAGTGATGAATAGCAACGCTAAAAAAATTCTTTTCATAATCTCTAATATTATTAGTTTTGATGTACCGTAGCTTAAGGAATGTATTTAACAATAATTTGACTAAAATTACACGAAATTTCTCAATACGGTTTTTTATTAAAATTCATTTGAAATAACTTTCTAAAAATAAAAGTACTATTCCTCAATTAAGTAAAAATCTAAATGCTTGCGTTCTAAATCTGCCTGTTTAACTTTTATCCAAACTTCATCACCCAATCTATACATTTCTCCATGTTTGCGTCCTACTAAAGCGTATTCTTCCTGATTAAAAACAAAATGATCACTCGCAATATCTCTGGTTCTCACCATTCCCTCACATTTATTTTCTAAAACCTCAACATAAATTCCCCACTCTGTTACTCCAGTGATTACCCCTTTAAAGGCTTGCCCTTCAAAATTCTGCATATACTTAATCTGCATGTATTTAATGGAATCTCTTTCAGCTTTAGAAGCTAACATTTCCATTTCAGATGAATGCCCGCATTTTTCTTCGTAATCTTCAGCAGAAACGGATTTACCTTTGTCTAAATAATGCTGTAACAATCTATGTGCCATGACATCAGGATACCTACGAATTGGAGAAGTAAAATGGCTATAATAATCAAAAGCCAAACCGTAGTGACCTATATTTTCTGTAGTATATTCCGCTTTACTCATAGATCTTATGGTTAATGTTTCTACCATGTTAGATTCTGCCTTTCCATGAACATCACTTAGTAGCTTATTTAGTGATTTAGAAGTAGACATTCTCGATTTGGTGTCTATGCCATATCCAAATTTTTGAACCAAATTGTTTAATGCCTCTAATTTGTCTGTATTGGGTTCATCATGAACTCGATAAATAAAAGTTTTTTTAGGTTGACCCGATTTTGTTTTTCCTACAAATTCTGCCACTTTTCTGTTAGCTAATAACATAAATTCTTCAATCAATTTATTAGCATCTTTAGATTCTTTAAAAAAGACTCCTATCGGATTAGCCTCCGTATCTAAATTAAATTTAGTTTCTATTTTATCAAAAGCCAACGCACCAGATTTCATTCTTTTGCCACGCATGATTTTTGCCAACTCATCCATTTTTAAAATAGCAGCGGTAATGTCTGCAGCTACTTCGTAAGCTTCTCCTGTAATAGAAATTTCTGCGGGAATGATTATCGGTTTTTCATTATTAGCTGTTGACTGTAGATTTTCATCACTAGAAAAGGCAGATTCTATGACTACCTGAGCTTCTTCATAAGCAAAACGTTTATCAGAATAAGTTACCGTTCTACCATACCATTCTTTTTTAATTTCTGCTTTATCATTTAGCTCGAATACAGCAGAAAAAGTTAACTTTTCTTCTTCCGGCCTTAAAGAACATACTCCGTTAGACAACATTTCTGGCAACATAGGTACTACCCTATCTACCAAATAAACTGACGTAGCTCGGCTATAAGCTTCATCATCCAAAATAGAACCCTCTTCTACATAATGAGAAACATCAGCAATATGGATTCCTACTTCATAATTTCCATTGTCTAGTTTTTGAAAAGATAAAGCATCATCAAAATCTTTAGCATCTTTAGGATCAATGGTAAATGTTAACACATTACGCATATCTCTACGTTTGGCTATTTCATCATCAGTAATGGTTACATCTAATTCTTTAGCGGCATCTTCTACCTCGGTAGGAAATTCGTAAGGCAAGTCATAATCTGCTAAAATAGCATGAATCTCTGTGTTATGTTCTCCTGCTTTTCCTAAAACTCTGGTGATAATTCCATAAGGATTTTTAGAATCAGATGGCCAATCTGTAATACTTGCCACTACCTTATCTCCGTCTAAAGCCTCCCCTATTTTATCTTTTGGAATAAAAATATCGTTGTGCATTCCTCTATCATCAGCCACCACAAAACCAAAACGTGCACTTAATTGTAGCGTACCTACAAAATCTGTTTTTTTACGCTCTATAATTTCTACAACTTCTCCTTCTAATTTATTTCGTTGTTTTCTTTTATAAACATAGGCCTTAACGGTATCTCCATTTAATCCACCTCCAATGCTATTTTTATTGATAAAAGTATCAGTCTCAAAATCATCACAAATAAAATAAGCATTTCCTGTGCTTGTAACGTCTAAAGTTCCGATATGATAATTTTTAGAAGCATCTAAAACATACTTACCTCTATCTTCTTCTTTCACTTTTTTCTGAGCTTTTAACTCCTCTAATTTTAGTAGTAATTGCTGTTTACTTGCATGATCTTCTAAACCTAAAGCGGCTGCAATTTGTTTGTAGTTTAAGGGTTTTCCACTATGTTCATTCAGTACTTTAAATACTTTGCGAGTTAAGTCTTTAATGACGTTCCCCTTTTTTTTAAAAATACCTTTCTTTTTACCTCTTGGCATATTTTTTTGTTTTATTCATGATAAAGGTACATATATTTACGCTAGATTATACAAACAAAAAACACCCTAGCAATTTAATTACTGGGGTGTTATAAACTTTAGTAGTTATATTTTTATCTATTGAATTAACAATTTATTTATTTGTGTTTTTCCTTTACTATCCGTAAAAGTTGCAATATAAATTCCCTTTAAATTTTGATTATCAATCTGAGTTCCTAAAACATCGGTAACACTGATAGTAACATCTGATTGATTGGTTACCAAACGACCATTTAATACCTTATAAACCAATCCTTCTATTTTTTTATGAGAACTAGAAAGGGTTGTTGTTTCTGTATATTTGTATACCCTTACATGGCCAGAAGAAGAACCATTTCCTCTATTAAAACGAGCTCCAATAGCAGCTAAAGTTCCATCAGCACTCAAACTCACAGAAGTACCTGACTCATCGCCAGCAGCTTCTCCATCTATGTCTGCTCCTAACTGAGTCCAACTGCTTCCATTAAAATTATAAATTCTTACGTGGCCAGAAAAAGAACCATTTCCATTATTGGAAGGAGCTCCAATAGCAACTCTTGTTCCATCAGCGCTCAGACTTACAGAATAACCTGAATTGTCATTAGCAGCTTCCCCATCAATATCAGATCCTAGCTGAGTCCAATTACTTTCATTATACCTATAAACTCTTACATAGCCAGAAAAGGAACTATTTTCATCATTATAAGAGGCTCCAACGGCAACTGTAGTTCCATCAGCACTCAAACTTACAGAAGAACCCGACCGGTCAGCAGCAGCTTCTCCATCAATATCTGATCCTAACTGAGTCCAATTACTTTCGTCATATCTATAAACTCTCACATGGCCAGAATTACTATCACTTCCATCATTAAAAAGAGCTCCAATAGCAACTTTTGTTCCATCAGCACTCAAACTTACAGAAGTACCTGACTCGTCACCACTAGCTTCTCCATCAATATCTAATCCTAACTGAGTCCAATCACTTGTAATACCATTATATTCGTAAACTCTCACATGACCAGAATTTAAACCATTTCCATCATTCCTTATAGCTCCAATAGCAACTTTTGTTCCATCAGCACTCAAACTTACAGAAGTACCTGACTCGTCATCACCAGCTTCTCCATCAATATCTGACCCCAACTGAGTCCAATTGTTTCCATCAAAATTATAAATTCTTACATGACCAGAAAAAAAACCATTTCCACTATTAAGAGGAGCTCCAATGGCAACTGTGGTTCCATCTTCACTCAAACTTACAGAAAAACCTGAATAGTCATTAGCAGCTTCTCCATCAATATCAGATCCTAGCTGAGTCCAGCTGTTTGCATCATATTTATAAATTCTTACATGACCAGAAAAAGTACCATTTCCATTACTAAAAGGAGCTCCAACAGCAATTGTAGTTCCATCAGCACTCGAACTTACAGAAAAACCTGAATTGCCATTAGCAGCTTCTCCATCAATATCAGATCCTACTTGAGTCCACTGCGCAAAACTCATCAGACTAGTAAATAGTAACACATTTAAAAATTGTATTCTTTGCTTCATATAATATAGTTTTTTGCAAAGAAAATATTTAATACCTATTAAAGAAAACAAAATCAAATTTTTCAAAGCTTATCAACATCTATATAATATCTCATATTTTCTTTTTTAAAATTTAAAAACCTATGATGTACTATTATTAGCTGTTGATTTGTACAATAATTATATTTTAAATTATTTTGAATAGACTAAATTATAAGTTTATTAACAAGTTATGAGACTTCTAAATTACTTGTAAATAAATGTTTAGTGATACTTATTCACATAGGTTGATAATTTGAAATTACGTAAATGCGTTAAAAGATATAATGGCTTTCTATCTTAATAAATAGTGAATTAATTGTTAACAACCTTTAGAAACTTTACAATAAAAAAAATTGCTTTGTATTGGGTATGTAGCGTATTGTTTTTTTATGCTGAATTTCAAAATTTAGTTAGCTTTTTTTAACCACAGTTTATCAACATTTACCCTCTTTTTGTAATTACTTGATTTTAAAGGTTTTTGTAAATAGTTGTTATTTTTATTGTTGATAACCATTTTTATTGTGAATTATTTAATAAAATATACAGAATACTAATGATATTTTAAATGTATAAAAACTTAAATAACTGATTTTAAAGAGTTTGAATTTTTATATATAGAAAAGGTTTTGAATTGATATTAGTACGACGTTGTTTTAACTATATCTTTTAATACAGATATTCGGCAATATCTGCTGTATATTTAGAACTTCTAATTATTTTTTTGTTGATCAAATCTTCTGTAGAAGAAAAAAAAGATATTAAGAGCGTTTTAGTTTCAAAGTCAATCATGTTAATTTTATTAAGTGTTTAGGTTTCAATTTTAGTTTTACGAGGTTGTAAATTTTCAATCATAAACATAACATAAGTCGTTTTACTAATAGCTTTAGAGTAACAATCAATTATCGTTATTTATAAAGAGGATTGTTAACAGCTATGTTAACTACTTAAAATTAGTTAACTCCTTAGCTTTTTGTATTTTTGTACAAAATATAAAACAAACAACATGAAAATAGCCATCGGAAACGATCATGCTGGACCAGATTATAAATTAGCAGTAGTTAAACTACTTAAAGAAAGAGGTATTGAAGTAGTAAACTATGGTACAGATACTTTTGATAGTGTTGATTACCCAGATCATGCACACAAAGTAGCCAAAGCAGTAGATACTAATGAAGTTGATTTTGGAATTTTAATTTGTGGAAGTGCAAACGGAGTAGCGATGACGGCTAATAAATATCAAAATGTTAGAGCAGGTTTATGTTGGACAAGCGAAATAGCCACTTTGGTAAAGCAGCACAATAAAGCAAATGTATTGTGTATTCCAGCTCGTTTTACCTCTGTAGAACAAGCATTGGGAATTGTAAAGACTTATTTAGATACGGAGTTTGAGGGAGGACGTCACCAAAATAGAGTTGATAAAATAGCTTGCTGCTAATAAACAGGCATATAACAAACAAAAGCTGTATTGAATATTCAATGCAGTTTTTTTATTTGCAATTAAAAAATAATAGATACACCATTAAAGTAAAAAGTAATGAATATACCTAAAGGAAATCTCCCTAGAGTTGTTGTCATTGGAGGAGGATTTGCAGGATTAAATTTGGTTAAAAAATTAAGAAATTTACCTATTCAGTTAGTCATGATTAATAAGCATAACTATCATGCCTTTCAACCCCTACTCTATCAAGTTTCTACAAGTGGTATCGATCCAGATTCTATTGCCTACCCTTTAAGAATGTTTATCAAAAAAAATAAAAACTTTTATTTTAGATTGGCAGACGTTAAAGAGGTAGACACGGAAAATAAAAAGATAATTTCTGATATTGGTGAACTGGATTATGATTACTTGGTTATCAACACCGGAACCAAGACCAATTTCTTTGGTAATAAAGAAATTAAAAAACACGCAATGCCTATGAAAACCATTCCACAGGCATTGAATATAAGAAGTTTAATTCTTCAGAACTTTGAAAGATCTACGGTAGAAGAGAATATAGAAATGAAAAAATTTCTATTAAACTTTGTAATTGTAGGTGCCGGACCCACTGGAGTAGAATTGGCAGGAGCTATTGCAGAATTTAAAAAGAGTGTATTGCCGTTAGATTTTCCTGATTTGGATCCAGAACTCATGCAAATTCACCTTTTAGAAGGAGCTGACAGGGTTTTACCACCTATGAGTGAAATTGCTTCAAAAAAATCTAGAGCTTTTTTAGAAGATTTAGATGTACAGATACATACCAATACCATTGTAACGGAATACGATGGAAAGTTGGTGAGAACTAAAGATGGTAAAGAATTTTCTACTCGTACATTAATATGGTCTGCAGGGGTGATTGGTAACAACATTAAAGGTTTTCCAGACGATGCAGTGGACCAAAGATCTAAAAGATATTACGTAAACGAATTTAATAGAGTTAAAGGTTTTCAAGAAGTATTTGCATTGGGAGATATAGCCATGATGCAAACGAAGGAATATCCTAACGGTCACCCACAAGTTGCACAACCTGCTATTCAACAGGCAAACCATTTTGCAGATAACTTTAAAAGAATTTTAGAAGGAGATACCAATTTAGAGCCTTTTATTTATAATGATAAAGGATCTATGGCAACTATTGGTAGAAATAAAGCGGTTGTAGATTTAAAGAATTTTAAGTTTGGTGGGGTTATAGCTTGGTTAATTTGGATGTTGGTACACTTAGTATCTTTGGTAGGATTTAAAAATAGACTGGTTATTTTAGTTAACTGGATATACAACTACTTTAATTATAATAAAGGTTCTAGAGTAATAATAAGAAGATATAGCATAAGAAAAAGAAGAGTTAGAACCAACGCAGAACTCTAGTTATTGGTTTGATCATTTATATAATTATTAAAGTTATTCCGTTATTCCGTGCTTGGCACGGAATCGCATGACCATTGTATACATCTTTTTTAGTTTGTAATAACAAAAGGCAAACATTAAAGGTAGTGTCCAAAAAACTGTGTAAACAGAAATTAGGCGGGGTTTTAAAACCCCGCCTAATTTTTTGATTAATTTTATAACACACAGTTTTATTATGGATGATTTAAAAAATCAATTTTTACAAAGTGGTCTATTAAAAGGCCTAAAAACAGAAGACGATTTAAGTAATTTATTGAATGAATTACACAGTGCCGCTTTAGAAGCTATGCTTCAAGGAGAGATGGATGCTCATTTGGGCTATCCCAAAAATGGTAAACGCAGCAACACTAATGCTCGCAATGGTAGCACTACAAAAAAAGTAAAGAACCGCTTCGGTCAAAGCGAGATTAAAGTTCCACGTGATCGCAATAGTGATTTTGAACCTGTTGTGGTTCCTAAACACAAAAGCACTTCACTGTCTATAGAAAATATCGTAATCTCGCTTTATGCAAAAGGTATGAGTGTTTCTGATATTGAAGATGAACTTTATCAAATTTATGGCTATAAGCTCTCCACATCATCTATATCTATCATCACAGACAGAATCAATCAAGAAGTATTAGAATGGCAAAACAAGCCTTTAGAGTCTGTTTATTGCGTAGTTTGGATGGATGGAATTGTATTTAAAGTTCGTCAAGGAGGAAAGGTTGTTAACAAAACTATTTACTTAGCCGTAGGGCTCAACAGAGAAGGCCACAAAGAACTATTAGGAATGTGGTTAGGAATGAATGAATCTGCCGCTTTTTGGCAAGGAGTACTTACTGATTTAAAAGCTAGAGGGGTTGAAGATATTTTGGTAACTGTTACCGATAATCTCAACGGATTCACACAATCCATTAAAAATGTGTTTCCAACAGCAGATACTCAAATCTGTGTGGTTCATCAAATTCGTAACAGTGCACGTTATGTGGTTTGGAAAGACAAAAAAGCTTTTACAGGAGACATGAAGCATATTTACAATGCTCCTAATAAAGAAATGGCTAAAGCCGAATTAGACCAGTTTGCTGAAAAATGGAATGATAAATATCCTTATGCAGTACAATCTTGGCGTAACAATTGGGAGGAACTTACCGTGTTCTTTGATTTCCCTTTAGAAATCAGAAAAATAATTTACACCACCAATCTAATTGAAAATCTTAATGGCAAAATTAGAAAATACACTAAAAACAAAATGAGCTTCCCAACAGACGATGCCTTGAAAAAATCAGTTTATTTATCTTTGATGCAAATTACTAAGAAATGGACTCAGCCAATTCACAATTGGGGACTAATTCTTAACCAGTTCTTAACTATATTTGAAAAAAGGGTTCAACTTTAAAAAAGTTAAACCCCGTAGAATTTTTGTTTACACAAAATATTGGATACTGTCACATTAAATAAGAACCGAAGCTATAAACTATATTAATTAGTCTGCTAATTTATGTAGTTATTCCGTCATTCTGTGCTTGACACGGAATCACATCACTACTGTTTTACCAATGATGTAAAAAACTTACTCTTTTTTAAGCCACCCCTTTTATCTAATTACAAAAACTATTGTAACGCATTATAAAATTGAAGATACTGTTCGTTATTAGGAGCCAATTTTAGTAATTCACTAGCATACGCTTTAGCCAGCTTATTTTGCTTATTTTGATAATGGATATAAGCTAACAAATAAATTAAGTCTGTATTCTTAGCACTCGTTTTCAGTTGTTTTTTTAGAATAGAAGTGGCTTGAGTATTTTGCTTATTTTTAAAATAAAGCAGCGCTAAATTGTAAACAATTCTATCGTTTTCAGGCATTAATTGATAACCAGTTTCTAGCTGTTTAATCGCCTCTTCAGTTCTCCCTAGTTCATTTAAAAGAAGTCCATAATCAAAGTTGGTAATACCAAAACCAGGTTCTTGTTCTAAAATAGTTTTATAAGCCTGCTCCGCTTCTTTATATTGTTTATTTTGATAATATAAGTTAGCGAGCGTAGTACGAACGATATTGTTGATAGGATCTAATTTTAAGGCATCTTCTAGCGTATTAATTGCGTTACTAATCTTACCAATCCCCATATAATATTGAGCTCTTTTCATCTTTCCACCAGAAAACTCTCCTCCTACTTTTAAAACATTGGCAAATTCAACTTTAACTTTGTTATAGAAAGGTTTATAATCTTCTGGAATTTTTGAGAAAGGAACGGCACTCAGTGCAGAAAAAGCTTTTACTCTTACAGCTCGTTTTTTATCCTTTAATAATGGGAGCAAGTTTTTATAGTAATCGTTTCCTGATTTTAACTCGAATAGCAAATCTGCAGTAGCACCTTTAACTAGTGGAGAATCGTCTTTTAAAAATTTTAAAACTTCATTGATATCAATTTCTGCATAGTAATAATTTAAGTTAGATACTGCCGAAGCTCTCGCTATATTTGGGTAATTCGTATCCTTAGCCAAAGCCATCAAACTATCGTAACCTCCTTCTGCTCTAGTAATTCCGGGAGCCAATTTATCAGAAAAATGATTTTTTATAGGTTCTCCATATAGTTCTACAAAATTGTCATATGCCCATTGGTCGTCTTTATCTTTGTGGCAACCTGTACAAGCATTAGGACTGTTGTATTTTAAGCTTAAATCGGGTCTAGGAATTCTAAAACTATGGTCTCGTCTAAAATCGTTTCCCATGTAATATTTACCCGTCATATGACAATTAATACACAAAGAACTTTCGGTATTCATAGGATGTTTGTGATGCTCATTAGTATCAAATTTTTGTGCATCGTGACATTGTAAGCACAATTTATTCCCTTCAAACTTTCTTTTTGTGGAGTGCACATTGTGGCAGTCTTTGCAACTTACACCATTGTGATACATTTTACTTTGTATAAAAGATCCGTAAACGTAGTCTTCATCCAAAATTTGTCCATCAGGATGATACATTCCCTCTTTGATAAGTTGTGGAAAATAATGATCTAAAAAAGTACCTTGAGGAGTGTGGAACAAGCTTATATTTTCTCTACGCGCATGGCAACGTGCGCAGGCATCAACCAATTCTTTAGAATTCAAATCAACCATTTGCATAGTATCATCATTTACATACCTATCCCCTAGTTTTAGTGCGTTAGAAACATGTTCTTTACCTGGACCGTGACAAGCCTCACAACTTACATTGATAATAGCATAATTGGTATTATAGCTGTGGTCTTTTTCGTTGTAATTTTTCTTAATGTTGGTACTATGACAATCAGAACACATGGTATTCCAATTCAATCCTCCTCTACTCCAATGTAACCATTCGCTGTGTACTACTTTAAAATCTGGATACAAGTCAAACCACTTATTTTTTACCGTATCGTAAGCAGTTCTTAAACATTGGTAATGTCCGTTGGGAAACAACACAATATATTGTTGTAATGGGGTAACTCCAAAAGTATAAATAATTTCAAAATCATGATTCTTACCATCTCTGCCCTCAGTATTGGCATAAAATTTTCCATCTTTTTGAAAGAAAGTAGAAGTCACACCTTGGCTCTTAAAAGTTTCACCTTTAAAAGGTGCTAGTATACTTTGCCTATTGGCTTTCTGCATAGATTTGTCATGATGAGAACCTTCCCAGTCTTTAAACTGATTAGGGTGACATTCTTTACACTTTTGACTTCCTACGTAATGTTGATTGGGAATACTATCCGTATTGGTAAAAATAGACATAGGATCTACTTTTACATACGTTTCTTCTTTTTTACTTTGACAAGAAAATGCAATGATAACACAGAGTAAAAGAAAGTATTTTTTTTTCAAAAGATGATTGATTTTAAGATCTATAAAACACCGTACAAGGGGTGAATTAATGCTTTATAAATTTACTATTTTTTCAACAATCTCATTAGGCTTTTCTTCTTGAATAAAATGTTTGGCATCAAGTAAATAAATTTGACTATCATCAACGTCAAAACCTTTTTTAATGAGGCTTAATTGAGGGTCTATTTGTAACATTTTATCATTTTTTCCCCAGATAAATTGTGTAGGAATAGTTAATTTTTCAAACACAACCCTGTAGTCTGGAAAGGTGTTACAAGTTTGCGTAAAAAAGTAATACATCCCTTTAGTCTTGTCTTCTAACAATGGTTTTTTATAACCATAAAACTCAGATTCACTTAGCATATCTGGATTAGTCAACCCTTCTTTAAACAACATATTTAACATTTTTGAGGTAGTAAACCCGTTATTGTAAAGCCACATGGCAGATTTAGCAATGATTCCCTTTTCCATCCTAATAGGAGGATTAAATCCTTCTTTGTAAATAATGGTATTTAAAACACTCAGTTTTGTAATCTTATCAGGAGCTTGTTTTATTAGCTCCCAAGTCCACAACCCACCTGCATCGTGCATTACGTGGTGCCAATGTTGTATGTTCAAATGATTCATCAAAGCCAAAATTCTCTTTGCATGATTGGCTTCATTGTATATTTCGTATCCTTTAGGGTTATCACTACTTCCGTACCCTAGCATATCAGGAGCAATCACTCTATATCCTTTAGTGGTTAGTAAAGGAATCATTTTTCTATATAACCAAGATGAGGTTGGTACTCCGTGTAATAGCAGAATAACTTTGTCTCCCTTACCCTCATCAATGTATTTTAAAGCACCGTCGCTTGATTGAAAACTTTTTTGACGGTTTCTAAATTCTAAATAGGCATTCTTATTTTCTTTTTTAACAGTACTGCAAGAAATACTGCTAAAAGCGAAAACTAAAGTGAGTAAATAAATAAATTTTTTCATATCGGTAGGTTTTTACATATTATTTAGCACATCTGAATCCTGTGTTAAATAAAGAGGATTCTTTGGTGTTTTTATTTCTAAAAGTAGTGGTATAGCTCATCTCTTGAGCCTGATCGTACATAAAAGAACTACCCCTTGTTACCACTATATTGGTATCTATATTTTGATAATAAGTTTTATTGTATGGCTTATAAATTGTAGAAGTCCATTGCCAAACATTTCCAACCATGTCGTAAATTCCACTATTACTAGGCGGAAAAGTATCTATGGGAGAGGTGTACAAAAATCCATCGGTGGAGTTTTTATCTTGAATTGTTTTTCCTTCCCAAGTATTTGCCATAATTTTTTTATTGTTTAAAAGTTTATCTCCCCACGGATATTTACTATTCTTTCCGTTTTTGGCAGCGTATTCCCACTCTATTTCTGTGGGCAGTCTTTTTCCAATCCATTTAGCATAGGCAGTGGCATCATTCCAACTCACATGAGTAACAGGATGATTATCTATTGCTTTGGGTTCATCAGGTCCAAAAGGATATTCCCAAGTAGTTCCTTTGCGCAATTCCCAACTATAGGTCTCCAAATTAAAAACACCAGAGTCTCCAAAATTTTCTGCCTCAGTCGTAAAATTTGTAGCTTCTACAAATTTTCTAAAATCGGCCACCGTAACCAAGTACTTGTCTAAATAAAAAGAAGCTACTTCTACTTCAAAAGCAGGAGCTTCTAAAGGAGTTCTATCGTTTGCACCTATAGTAATTTTGCCTCCGTCAAAAAAAATCATATTACTCGTGTTAGCTTTTTTAACTTGTTCTAATTGGGTCGAGGTATTTACTATTTTTGGAGTCTTATTTTCTTTGCTATGCTTACAAGATGCTGTACTGATAAGAGCCATAGCAATTAGAGATAAATATTTCATATGACGGTATTTCGCTGTTAAACACCTACAATATTATCTATTTATATCTATATTTTTGGTAAGAACTGGTAATAAGATATTATTTTTGTTAGATATTTCGATAAAAAAGTATTGAAGCGGAGTTTATGATGCAAGAAAAACAAATAAAATATGATAGGGCTTATTTAAGAATGGCTTTTGAGTGGGCTAAATTATCTCATTGTCATAGAAAAAAAGTAGGAGCACTTATTGTTAAGGATAGAATGATTATTTCTGACGGATACAATGGAACACCTTCTGGTTTTGATAATTGTTGTGAGAACGAAGAAAACGAAACCAAATGGATGGTTTTGCACGCAGAGGCCAATGCCATTTTAAAAGTAGCTGCCTCTACCCAATCTACAAAAAATGCAACTCTATACATTACATTATCACCGTGTAAAGATTGCAGCAAACTCATTCATCAGTCAGGAATTAAAAGAGTGGTTTATGCAAAAGAGTATAAAGATACCACAGGGATAGAATTTTTGAGAAAAGCAGGTGTTGAACTATTGAAATTAGAAATTGATGAAACAAACTAACAACATTCCAATTTTTATTGGACTTTCTATAGCGTTTGGAATTATACTGGGTAGTTTTTTTAACATAAAAAACGTTGGTAGGGTTTACAGTGCCACGGGAATCAATAAAGTAAGCAAATTAGGTACTGTATTAAAATACATAGAAAATCAATATGTAGATGATGTTAATACTGATGAAATTACCGAAGAAATTATTAGTAATTTACTCAATAAACTAGATCCCCATTCTAGTTATTTACCTAAAGAAGCACAGCAATACGCACAAGAAACTATGAATGGTAATTTTGTAGGAATTGGAGTGCAATTTGTAATTAAAAAAGATACCGTTGTAGTAGTAAAAGTAATAGCTGATGGACCGAGTAAAAAAGCTGGATTAATTGCTGGAGACAGAATTTTAAAAGCAGATAGTGTTGTTATTCACGGAAAAGAAATTAATTCTGACGATGTTGTAAATACTCTAAAAGGCATAGAAGATACGCAAGTTGATGTGAAAGTCTACAGACCCAGCAGCGAAAAGGTAATCAATTTTAAAATTACCAGAGGTAAAGTAGCCATTAAGAGTGTTCCAGTTTCGTTTATGCTAAATCAAGATTTGGGATATATTAAAGTAGATAGATTTGCCATGACCACCTATGACGAATTTAAAGATGCATTGACCAATCTACAGCAAAAGGGAACAAAAAATTTGGTTTTAGACCTTAGAGGAAACCCAGGAGGATACATGCATATTGCAGACCAAATGGCGGACGAGTTTTTATCTGATGGAAAACTAATTGTTTACACAAAAAATAAAAAAGGAAGACAAAAAAACTCTGTAGCCACGAGCAAAGGCTCTTTCGAAAAAGGGAAAGTGTACGTTTTAGTTGATGAAAATTCAGCTTCTGCAAGCGAAATAGTTTCTGGAGCTTTACAAGATAATGATAGAGGTACCATTATAGGGAGGAGAACTTTTGGAAAAGGTTTGGTTCAACAAGAAATAGATTTTAGTGATGGATCTGCCATGCGTTTAACGATTGCTAGATACTACACTCCTACTGGACGTTCTATCCAAAAACCTTATACAGAAGACAATGATTATAATGACGAGGTTTCTAGTAGGTTTAAGAATGGAGAACTGTTTTACAAAGACAGCATTAAAGTAATAGACTCTTTAAAATACACTACTCCCAAAGGGAAAGTAGTTTACGGAGGAGGTGGTATAACACCAGATGTATTTATACCATTAGATACACTAAACGGAGCCAATTATTACGAATTAAATTTGATTAACAACTTTGTGTATAGTTACATAGACAAAAATAGAGCAAAGTTAAAAAGCTACAATGACGATAATTTTATAGAAAATTTTAAGATTGATACCAAAATTCTTAAGGAGTTTGATAACTATATAGCTCCTTATCAGTTTAAAAATAGAGAAACGGCAATAGCGCTTTTAAAAGAAAACTTTGCTGCGACCCTTACTTCTGATGAGGTATATTATCAATTAATTCAATTGAGAGATCCCTATATCAAAAAAGTCATATCATTACAAAACAACAACGAGTAGTAATGAATTCCAAAAAAATATATTTTGCATCAGATCAGCACTTCGGAGCTCCAAATCCTAAAAGTAGCTTGCAAAGAGAAATCCTTTTTGTTCAGTGGCTTGATGAGATTAAAAAAGATGCAGAAGCTATTTTCTTGTTAGGAGATTTATTTGATTTTTGGTTTGAGTACAAACAGGTTGTTCCTAAAGGATTTGTGAGGGTTTTAGGAAAATTGGCTGAATTAAAAGACTCAGGGATTCCCATTCATTTCTTTGTAGGAAACCATGACTTGTGGATGACAGACTATTTTAAGAAAGAACTTAATATTCCCGTATACAGAGAACCTACCGAATTTACTTTACAAGGAAAAACTTTTCTAATTGGCCATGGTGACGGTTTAGGGCCTGGGGACAAAGGTTATAAATTCATGAAAAAAATATTCGTGAATCCTATATGTAATTGGCTTTTCAAATGGCTTCATCCAGATTTGGGAATAACCTTAGCAAAATATCTTTCCATAGAAAATAAAACAATTTCTGGTGAAGAAGATGTTCATTTTTTAGGAGAAGATAAAGAACACTTGATACTTTATTGCAATAAAGTGCTGAAAACCAAATATTTTGATTATTTTGTGTTTGGTCATCGTCATTTACCAATGATTCATCAACTGTCTGATACCTCCCATTATGTAAATACGGGAGATTGGATTAATTATTACACTTATTGTGTTCTAGAAAAAGGAACTTTAAGAATATGTGAGTATAATATTTAGTATGATGAAAATATGACAAAACTGAGGAGCTTTCTATGATAAAAGGCAGTTTCTTTTAATTTATCTGTACTTTTGCGTAAGGAAAACTTTTTTATGGAGACATAGTAATTAATGGCCATAAGAAAAGTAATTGCTCTAGCTATTAGATATTTAGTCAAATTTTTAAAGATATGTTATGAATAAAAAAAATTACCTTTTTAAAATAAGTTGTTCAATTCTATTCACGTTTTTATTGAGCACAGCATATAGCCAAACGGAACTGAACGCTCTAGACCAAACCTATTATGGTTATGAAATAACCACAGGTGATACTGGTTGGTGGATGCAGCACCCAGCAAATTTTTCTATTTCCACAGATAGAGGGTTTAATAGTTCTTCAAGAAGTTTAAAATTTGTTAGCGATACTCCTATAGATGGAACCAAAAGAGCCTTTGGATCTTCGTTAAGTAGAATGTTAATTAACTTAGAGCCTGGCGATTACGATTTCAAAATATATGTTTACTTAACGGCAGGGTCTGACTTTGATAATATAGGTTTCGATATAAGAGAAGGAACTACTATTGCAGAAAATATTACAATTGATATTTCAAGTATTGCGAAAGATACGTGGGTTCCAGTAACTTTTCCGTTGACAATTACCAATAAAATTACCGATGGAACGCTTAGAGTTATCATGAAGCAAGCTTTTGGAACCACAGGTACTGTGTACGTTGATAATATATCTATTCTGTCTTATGTTACTCTCTTAGACAGATTTACCACCATTAATACTGAGACAGATAATAATTTGACTTTAAATGCAAGCGAGCAAGAAGTAAGCTTAAAAGTTTGGGTGGATAATGATTGTGATATTCCTAATTTTTACACTCAAATTGATGAACCTTTTACAAGCTTAGAATGGGATATATCTACCGTTGCAAAAGAGGAATGGGTTACCCTAACCCAAACAGTTAATTTCGATGAGGCTGTAGATAATTCAGAATTTAAAATAGTGGTTAATAATAGTTACAAGCAAAATAAATTTCAAGGTACTTTCTTTATTGATGAAATAAACTTTTCAGAAGAAAGTCTGTCTAATGATAACATTAACGGAGAAAACGACTTTTTTATGAGTCCAAATCCAGCTAACGATTTTGTGAATTTGAACTTAGAGGCTTCTACAGTCGAAAGGATAGTGATTTATAATACTCAAGGAAGACAAGTAACAAGCTATACAGATTTTTCTAAAGGTGATAGTACTCTGAGATTAGATCTTACCTCATTAAAATCAGGGATATACTACGTGAACGTTTTGTCTAATGAAAATGTAACTGTTAAAAAATTAATCATTGAATAAATAAACCCTTTATTTATTCATTAAAATCTTAATTACAATGTTAAAAACAACATATTATATAGGTTTGGTATTTGTAATGCTTTGCAATACGAGTAACGCACAAAAAAAATATGACTTTGAATCTACATCGTCATGGAAAAATGCCAATACCAATCAGTTTGAAATTTCACCTGAACAAGCTTCAAATGGAACTAATTCTTTAAAGTTTACAATCCCACAAGATGGTGTTTTAGATAACAAAGCGATTCATAGTATAGAAACGGGACACACGATAATGAAAGTTAGAACCGCTACTGTTAATAATAAGGATATCATCGTAGCTTCTGACTACAATGGAGCTATGTTAGGTATAGATTACAGCGGAGCTATTTTATGGAAGAATGATATTGGTCAGGGAGTGATGAATCACGACGTATGGTGTGATGACCTTACAGGTGATGGAAAAGACGAAATATTGGTAGCAAGTGCTAACGGTACAGTTTACTGTTTAGACAGCGACGGTAAAAAAATGTGGGATTTCAAACCTTATGAGTCCGATCACTTAACCCCTATGTATGCGGTTTGTGTGGTTAAAGATGCAAGTTTAAATCCTTATGTTGTATGTGGAAACTTTGATACGAACTGTTACTATTTATCACCAACAGGAAATTTGGTTAAAACATTGCCTTCTATTGGATATTCAAAAGTTAGACCATGGGGAACGAAGAACATTCCAAAAAAATTCTTACATCATGCTAATTTCCTAAGACCGATACCACAGGCAGATGGTTCAGATTTGCTATTTATGCAAGCAACAAATAACCATATGCAATCTAATGGAGATAATTATATTTTTGTTCCTTTAGCTGATACTCCAATACAAAGTATTGTTGACGTCAACACTCCTGACGTGGTAGGAGATGTTAGAGTAGAAGATCCTGATGGAGATGGTGTATACGAAGTATTGTTAGGTACTTCTACATTGAGTAATAACGGAATTACAGTTTTAAATACTACAGATTACAATTCAGTACTGCACGAATTTAGAAATGTGGGACCAACATCTTATAGAGTGAATCAAGTATTTACCATCCCAAATGGTAGTAGCTATCAGTACGCTGTGGTTACAGGTTCGTATATCCTATTGTTACCACCAGATTTAGACGAAGCAGGTTCAGAGAGAATTGTCGGTACTTATAGTTATAACGATGCTTGGAAAGATGCTGACGAAAACATTATTTTAGGAAGTAGTCAAGATGGAGGAAGTTGTATTCATGTGATAAATATGCAAAACGATGGATGGAAAACGGAATTTGCTAATTTAGTACCACCAGGTAACATTTCTAAAATATTAGCAAACACTCAAACTTACAGAAATAACTTAAACGGTTTTACCAAGCCTAGCTGGGAAACTGAAGGAAAAATAGTTTATTCTGCCGAAGGGTCAGACAATCCTGTAGCTCAAAGTATCACTAACAATCCAAATTACAATAGCCCTGTTTTTTTGAATTACGTTTGGCATAGAGGTAGAGTACAAGATGTGAATGATTGGGATAGAAATACTATTTATGATGGAAATCCATTTAGAGATAAAAGAGATAGAAGAAATAACTATGTCTTAACTCAATCCGAAGTAGTAAATACGATTACGCCAAGTATTGACAATGGTCCTAACGGAGCTTCTTTCTGGGGTGGTCATGGTAACGATCCATTGTTTTACTCTCCAAGCACTTTAGAAACAATTATCAATCACGCTGATACCAATGGTAACAAAAAAATCATGATGATTTACCCAGAAATGAATGGTTCTGGAGAAGGTTTTGATCAAGTGATGGACGACCATATTTATCCTTTAGCAGATTACGCTAAAACAAGAAACTCAAATATATATATCAGAAATAAAGATGTTTTTTGGCAAGGTGCAGCTTATTTACCAGCTTGGTCTAGAATGATATCTGGTGAATTTTCTAGCGTTTTTGTTTCCAGTTTAGAAGAAACCACAGATAAAACTCAAGATATGAGTTTATTGGGTAGAATGGGACTGTGGGCATCTGGAGCTTTAGACAACTGGGGTATGCGTTGTTCTAGAGACAACCCAACTTTTGATAGAAGTAGACAGATATCTTATCAGCGATTGAACAATCACTTTTTAAGAACAATGGTTTACAGTATGGCTTATGGAGCAAATTTCTTAAATGTAACTTACGTAAATCCAGAACATCAAAGTTTTGCTTGGGAGTTAGTTGCCAAGGGAGCATTATACGTACCTAAAAGAGAGCAAATACTTAGTTTTAATCCTGTACACCTAAGTATACACGAACCTCAAGAACATTATTTAAATGAGGCAGAAAACAATAAATGGACTACTTTTTACGACAGAGATTACGAAGAAAATAACCCTGCTGTATTTAGTCACATGAATGGTTCTTGGTTAGGAGCTACGGTTACTAAATGGGATTTCTCAAGTTATGCTTCAGGAGTTAAAGATAGAAGACAAAACTTTATACCTTCATATCCAAACGGAAGTGTATTAATCACTCCTGTTCAAAATGGTGCTTTAGCTGATGCTAGCGCTCCAAGAGGAAAAATGGAAGACCATATGCATCCTATTTACAGAAATATACTAAAGGAATACATTACGGACGGTATAGATTACATTTCTGCTGATGGAAACACTAAATTTGATGCAGATACCTACT
This sequence comes from Wenyingzhuangia sp. IMCC45533, assembly GCF_054111225.1. Classification (NCBI taxonomy): domain Bacteria; kingdom Pseudomonadati; phylum Bacteroidota; class Flavobacteriia; order Flavobacteriales; family Flavobacteriaceae; genus Wenyingzhuangia; species Wenyingzhuangia sp. IMCC45533. The sequence goes on from NZ_CM134197.1 coordinate 1,467,059, forward strand.
ACACTCAAATTAAACAAGATATTGAGGCAGGGGCAAATCAATTACCAATTACAGTTTCAGGAGACCAAGTAGGGTGGGTAGTTGCACAAACTTCTCCAACTCACTTGAGATTAACTTTAGTTGATGGTGGATATATCAACCCTAGCGATAGGCAAGTAACTGTAAAATTTAATACAGTGAGTCCAGTTGCGGTTAAAGATTTATTAGACAATAAAACTTTTAACGTAATTAATGGAGTAGCTAAGGTAGATGTACCTTGTGGAATGTTCCGATTTATTGATGTGGAATTAAGTTCACCGTTGAATTAATTAATTTTAGATACTATAGAACAAAAGCTAAGGACTATATCAGTTCTTAGCTTTTTTTGCTTTATAGAATTTTTACGTAGATGCTCTTTAAATACGAACCCTCTTTAAAACCTATTGGATGGTCGATATCGTGCCTTGTTTTTTCTAACACTTTATAGGAGGTTCTATTTTGCTTTAAAACTTGTTCCACCAATTCAAAAAAATCATCATAAGCAATTCTAGAACTACAAGAGCACATCACTAACGTTCCATTTTTATCGACTAGTTTAATTCCAAGTTTTACCAATTTTTTATAGCTCATTACAGCTCTATCTACTTCAGCAGCACTTTTGGCAAAAGACGGAGGATCTACTACAACTATATCAAACTTAGTTTGTTGTTTGGCTAAATTTTCCATTTCAACAAAAGCATCACCTACAATGGTTTGATGAGTTCCTGTGTATTCATTTAAGTTGGCGTTGCTTTTGGCTATTTCAAGCGCAGGTCCACTGATATCTAAACTACTCACAGATTTGGCTCCACCTTTTAAAGCATGTACAGAAAAACCACCTGCATAAGAAAACACGTCCAATACAGACTTGTTTTCAGCCATTTCCCCAACCTTTCTTCTATTTTCACGATGATCTAAAAAATAGCCAGTTTTATGTCCTTTTATAACGTTGGCAGAAAAGTTAACGCCGTGTTCTTTAAAAACAATCACTTCGTTGTTAAGCTCTCCATCTAGTATCAATCCATCAGAAAAACCGTATTTATTTCCTTCCTTTTGTACATTTCTACCCAAACGCAAAACAGTGGTTTTAGTCATACTTGTTTCAATAAGTATCGGTAAAATGTCTTTAAGATAAGGAAACCAAAAAGAGGCATATAATTTAATCACTAAAATATCATTATACACATCCGCCACCAGCGATGGTAAACCATCATTTTCCCCGTAAATCAAACGATAACTATTGGTTTGGGTTTGCAAGAGCGGAAGTCTTTTTTGATAGGCATCTTTTATTTTAGTAGCAAACCACTCTTTATTAATATTTGCAGGCTTGTTTGCTTGTAAAATTTTTATTCTGATAGGAGAAGAAGGATCATAAAAACCACAGGCCAAAAACTTGTTTTTTCTTCCGTCAAATAGAACAGCTAAATCCCCAGATTTTCCTTCTTTGCTTTGTTTAACAATGCTGTTCTCAAAAATCCACGGATGTCCTTTTTTTACCAACACTTCCGCGTTAGGTTTAAGCTTAAAAGCTATTTTATCAACTGGAATTTCTGGGAGTGCTATCACAACGATGTAAAGATTTTAAAGAGACTGCAAGGTAGTTGTTTTAAAAGAAACGGCAACATAGCCATTGAGTGCACAAAGAAGCCCTTATAATGTTACTTATTTTATATCTGTCAATTCTTCACAATTAGCCACAATTACGTATTTTGGTACACAAATTGATTAAGAGAACTTAAATTAAGACAAAAACCTTTATAAATAATGGAAGTAGACGTTAGAGCTATCAGCGAAAAGATTGAAAAAGAAAGTGCTTTCGTAGATTTATTATCTATGGAAATGAATAAGGTAATTGTAGGTCAAAAACACATGGTTGATCGCTTGTTGATTGGTTTGCTAGGGAATGGACATATTTTGTTGGAAGGGGTTCCTGGTTTGGCAAAAACCTTAGCTATTAACACGTTAGCAAAAGCTGTAGATGGTGCGTTTAGCCGTATTCAGTTTACACCAGATTTGCTACCAGCAGATGTGGTAGGAACTATGATTTATAACATGAAAGACAACGATTTTTCTATAAAAAAAGGACCTATTTTCGCCAATTTTGTGTTGGCAGATGAAATTAACCGTGCTCCAGCCAAAGTACAGTCTGCATTGTTAGAGGCCATGCAAGAACGTCAAATTACCATTGGTGATGAAACTTTTAAGTTAGATGAGCCTTTCTTAGTAATGGCTACACAGAATCCTGTAGACCAAGAAGGAACTTATACTTTACCAGAAGCGCAAGTAGACCGTTTTATGCTCAAAGTGGTGATTGATTATCCAAAATTAGAAGAGGAGCAATTAATTATGAGAGCCAACCTGAGTGGATCTTTTGAAAAAGTAAATCCAGTGGTTTCCTTAGAGCAAATTATAAATGCTCGTAAGGTGGTTAACGAAGTGTATATGGATGAAAAAATCGAAAAATACATTCTTGATTTGATTTTTGCTACTCGTTATCCGGAAAAATACGGATTAGAAAACTTAAAACCTTTGATATCCTTTGGAGCCTCTCCTCGTGGGAGTATTTCTTTGGCCAAAGCAGCCAAATGTCATGCATTTATCAAAAGAAGAGGATACGTAATTCCAGAAGATGTAAGAGCGGTTGTATTAGATATTTTAAGACATAGAATAGGAATCACTTACGAAGCTGAAGCAGAAAATGTAACTGCCGAAGATATGGTAAATCAAATTGTAAATGTAGTAGAAGTACCTTAATCTAGTACAAAGTAGTAAGTATAAAGTAGTTAGTATTTTATTGTTTAATCACGGAATTGTTCAAAACAATTTCCAAACGATTAAACGATTAAACGAATAAACAGTTAAACGATTACACGCATTGGATACCAAAGAAATCTTAAAAAAAGTAAGAAAGATAGAGATTAAGACACGTCGTTTGTCCGATCATGTCTTTTCGGGAGAATATCACAGTTCTTTTAAAGGACGTGGTATGACTTTTAGTGAGGTAAAACAGTATCAATTTGGAGATGATATTCGTAGCATAGATTGGAACGTTACCGCTCGTTACAACGAACCTTATGTAAAAGTTTTTGAAGAAGAACGAGAGTTAACCATGATGTTGATGGTTGATATTAGTGGTTCGGGAAATTTTGGAACCAACGAGCAATTTAAAAGGGAAACCTTAACAGAAATTGCTGCTACCTTAGCTTTTTCTGCCATAAAGAATAACGATAAAGTAGGCTTGCTACTTTTTTCTGATGAGGTTGAGTTGTATATCCCTCCTAAAAAGGGAAAAAGTCATGTGTTGCGTATCATCAGAGAAATGATAGAATTTACCCCTAAGAGTAACAAAACAAATATCAACGAGGCATTAAAATACTTATCTAACGTGGTAAGAAAAAAAGCCATTGTTTTTGTTTTATCTGATTTTATGGACCAAGGATACGAACAAACTTTAAAAATCGCTGGAAATAAACACGATGTAACAGGAGTTAGAATTTACGACCAATTTGACGAAACCATTCCTAAATTAGGTTTGGTACCCATGCTGGATGCAGAAACAGGAGATACGGTCTTGGTAAATACATTATCCAAAAAAGTTCGTCAGCAATACGAAAAGCAGTTTTTGTTTTGGAAGCAAAATTTTGAAATAGCTTTTAAAAAGAGTGGATCGGGTGTATTGAGTTGTAGAACAGAAGAGAATTACGCAAAAAAATTATTGACATACTTTAAACAAAGAGCATAATATGAAGTATTTCATAACCAGTATTTGTTGTTTGTTTTGCTGCATAATAATGGGACAAACAGAACCCTCTATCAGCATTCAAGCAGATACTACCCATATTAAAATAGGAGAACAGTTAACGTTTACCATAAAAGTACCCAAAGGAGAACAGGTTACTTTTACCCAATTAGAGTTAGATAGTTTAGAGGTTGCTAAAGAATTACCTGCGGATACACTTGAAAATAGTATCCTTAAAAAATACCTCATTACGGGTTTTGATAAAGGAAGCTTTTACATCAAAAGCCAAAGAGTATTTTTGGATACTAAAGAATACTTTACAGACTCCTTGTTAGTAAATGTGGCTACGGTAAAGGTAGATACAACCAGTCTTGCTAAATTTTATAGAACTAAAGATTTGGAAGCAGAATCCTACACTTTTGGAGAAATTTGGTATAGAAGTAAGAATTATATTTACGTGTTCTTAGGAATAATAGCATTTGTGATTGCGCTGTATTTCTTATTCAGAAAAAAGAAAGAAAAAGTTAAAATTGTAATTCCTAAAATACCACCTTATTTGGCTGCCACTAAAGAACTAAAGGATTTAGAAGCTAAAGAATTATGGCAAAACGGTTTGGTAAAAGAATATTACTCTGAGCTTACAGATATTGTTAGAAAATACATTGGTGATGAGTTGTTAATTTTAGCCTTAGAAACCACATCTGACGAATTAATGGCTTTATTAATTGCAGAAAACAAACAACAAAAACTAGGATTAGATAAAGAAATTTTATCTAGGTTAAATGGACTATTATCTCAAGCAGATTACGTAAAATTTGCCAAGCAAAAACCTATCGAAAGTGATATCAAAGGTCACGAATCCGATGCAAAAGCGGTGATAGAAACCATTCATCAAATTGTAGAATCAAAAAAGACCGTTGGAGAAGATGAAGTACAGTAATTTTGAATTTACAAATCCATTGTTTTTATGGCTGATGATAATTATTCCTGCCTTGGCAGTTTGGATGTACATCAGCAGAAATAGAAATCAAGCCAAGTTGGTAGTTTCTTCGGCCAAAGCGGTGCAAAAATCTGGGTTTTATATTTACTTGTATAGAGCTCTCATTGTATTTAGATTATTGGCTTTAGCATTATTGATTATAGCCTTGGCTAGACCTAGAAATGTAGCGGTAACCACTAAGAACAAAAAGAACAAAGGGATAGATATTGTAATGGCTACAGACGTATCGGGTTCTATGTTGGCTAGGGATTTAAAGCCTAACAGGTTAGAAGCCTTAAAAAAAGTAGCCGAAAATTTTGTAGACAAAAGACCCAACGATAGAATAGGAGTGGTTTTATATGCTGGAGAAAGTTATACCAAAACGCCCATTACAAGCGATAAATCTATTGTTAAAAGAACCATAGCGAGTATAGAATATGGAGGAATAGAAGACGGTACTGCTATTGGAATGGGGTTGGGGTCCTCAGTAAATAGATTAAAAGAAAGCAAAGCAAAAAGCAAAGTCATTATTTTATTAACAGACGGTGTAAACACAGCAGGTTCTGTAGATCCTAAATTGGCAACAGAATTGGCAAAAGGAATAGGAATCAAGGTGTACACCATCGGAATAGGAACGAACGGAATGGCAGAAATGCCTTATGCAAAAGACTATAACGGTAATTTGTTGTTTAAACCTGTGGAGGTAGAAATAGACGAAAAGCTACTGAAGTACATTGCAGATGAAACTGGAGGTAAATATTTTAGAGCAACCTCCAATAGTAAATTGAAAACTATCTACGAGGAGATAGACAAGTTAGAAAAAACAGAAATAGAAGAATTTAAGTATTATAATTATCAAGAGTTGTATAGAAGTTTAGTAATTGCTGCTTTGGCACTACTAGCTTTAGAATACATCTTAAAAAATACATTGTTTAAAAGTTTTATTTAAAAAGTTACGAGTTGATGTTGGTTTGAGTTATTAGAGGAATGAAAAGTGCATTGAGAACATATACATAATTTCTCGACTCTGTTAAAACAAAGTCTCTAAACAGATGTCTCATAAAAACAGATCATCGAGCGGAGTTGAGATGTTTTAAAGAGTTTAACAGTGATGAAAGCCCTCTTTCAATCTTAAAACTTTACAAACTAAAAAGATAAAATGCAAAGATTAGAAGAACCCATATATTTTTATGCGCTAGCAATACTTCCAGTATTGCTAGTTATTTTGTTGTATAAATTTTGGTGGCAAAAGAGAACTCAAAAAGCTTTTGCAACTGCAGGATTGTTGCAAAAATTAGCTCCTGATTATTCCGTGTATAAAACCACGGTTAAATATGTTTTTCTGGCTTTGGCAATCATAAGTTTGGTAATTGCTTTGGTAAATCCTAAAATAGGTACTAAGCTAGAAACGGTTAAAAGAGAAGGGGTAGATATTGTTTTTGCTTTAGATGTTTCTAAAAGTATGTTGTCCGAAGATATTGCCCCGAATAGGTTGGAAAAAGCAAAGCAAATTATCTTAAAAACCATTGACCAATTAGGTAGTGACAGAATTGGAATTATTATTTACGCAGGTAACTCATATCCTTTACTACCCATAACCACAGATCATGCTGCAGCTAAGTTATTTCTAAAAAACGCTGCTCCCAATATGGTTTCTAGCCAAGGAACAGCCATAAACGAAGCATTGAACTCTGCGATTAACTACTATAATAACGACGAACAAACCAATAAATATTTAGTGATTTTGTCTGACGGGGAAGATCACGAAGAAAATACCATAGACAAAGCCAAAGAATTAGCCAAAGAGGGTATTAAGGTGATTACCATAGGAATTGGAACTGAAAAAGGAGGAGTAATCCCAGATATGATTAATGGTTACAAAAAAGGCTTAAAAAAAGACAAAAACGGAGAAGTAGTCATTACCCAAAGACAGGTACAGGTATTGCAAGAAGTTGCTGCAAGTGCTAATGGTTTTTATGTAGATGGTAATAGAACAGCGACTTCTGTAAACAAAATCGTTGAGGTGTTATCCAAAGCCAAAAAAACAGAATTTGAAACCAAACAATTTTCCGACTATAAAAGCCAATTCCAATGGTTTATTGCCTTGGGAATTCTATGGTTAGTGATAGATTTATTTGTGTTTGAGAAAAAAACCAAATGGGTAAAAAGTGTGAATTTGTTTAATGAAAAAGAAGCCTAAAATGAAGCAATTATCAATCTTGTTTTTGGCACTGACGACCCTTGTTACTTGGGGACAAGATTTGCCTAAAGAAAAACTATACGAATCTAAAAAACAATTAAGAGCCGGTAACAAAGCTTATGAAAAAAATAGTTATGCTGATGCTGCAATCGCTTATCAAAAAAGCCTAGCAGAGAATGGTACGTACTACAAAGGGGCTTATAATTTGGGTAACGCTTATTTTAAACAGAAGAAATATAAAGAAGCCGTTGAACAGTATCAGTTAGCTAACAAAATCGCTAAAAATGACCAAGATAAAGCAAAGACTAGCGAACTTATAGGAGATGCTTTTAAGAAGCAAAAAGACCTAGAAAAAGCTTTAGAAGCATACAAACAGGCCTTGTTAAAAAATCCTGAAGATGATATTTTGCGTCAAAAATTTATAGCTTCTAAACAAGAAAATCAAAAACAGGATCAGCAAAATAAAGATAATAAGGACGATAAAAATAAGGATAAAAACAAAGATCAAAAAGATCAGAACAAAGACGATAAAAACGATAAAGATTCTGATAAAAATAAAGACGGAGATAAGGATAACAAGGACAATAAAGGAGACGACAAGAAAGATAAAGACGGGGAAAAGGACAAGGATAAAGAAGGAGATAATAAAGACGACAACCAAGATAAAGGAGATGATAAAGATCAGGATTCCGATCAAAAAAATGGGGAGCAACCTGAGGGAGAAAAAGAACAACCTGCGCAGCCCAAAGAATCTAAATTATCTCCGCAACAAGTACAGCAGTTGTTAGAATCTATGAGTAATGAAGAACAAAAAACTCAGAAAAAAGTAAATGCACAACAAGTAAAAGTAAAAACAAATCAAAATGAAAAAGACTGGTAGTTTACAGTATTTAGTACAAAGTATTCAGTACAAAATATGCAGTACCAAGAGTTTTTTGCTTAGTACTCCGTATTTTATACTTTTTGCCCTATTAACAACTACACTAAGTTTTGCACAAGACGTAAGTTTAACGGCAAGAGTGAGCAAAAAAACGTTGGGCGAAAATCAGCGTTTGAGGTTGGAATATAAAATTAACAATCAAGAAGCAGACGATTTTAGATTGCCCAATTTTAAAAATTTCAAGGTGGTTGGAGGACCGAGTCAATCTGTGAGTAATTCTTATAGTTTTGTTAACGGAAAAACACAAAGAAACTTTAGTAAGACTTATACTTATATTTTAGAACCCATCAGAAAAGGTACTTTTACTTTACCTGCTGCTTCTATTGGGTTTAAAGGGAAAAAAATAGAGTCCAACACTATTACTATCAACGTAGTAGATCCTGTAGATTTACCTAAAGATCCTAACGATCCTAATTACATTGCTAGTCAAAACGTAAAAATGGTAGTAACCGTTTCTAATCAAAGACCCTATGTCGGAGAGCCTATTTACGTAGAATACAGGTTATATGTGAATCAAATGTCCATCAATGGTTTTAATGTGGATACACCTCCCAATTACGAGGGATTTTGGAGTCAGACATTAGACAATGAAAATCCTCAATTTAAAGAAGGAACATACAAAGGGGAAAAATGGCAGTATGCTACTTTACACAAAGTATTATTAATTCCACAACGATCTGGAGAATTATCCGTAAATCCAATGTCTGCAGATTTAACGATTGGAGTACCTACAGGAAGAGGAGATTTTTGGGGAAATATGATTACGCGCAACGTAAATCAAAAACTAACTTCTGTAAAGAGAAACATTAAAGTAAAAGCATTGCCTATTACGGGTAAACCTACTGATTTTTCTGGAGCTGTGGGTAATTATGAGTTTGACATCAATACCAGTAGAGCCGTTTTTAAAGCCAATGAGTCCGCTCAAGTAAAGGTGAAAATTGCTGGAAAAGGAAATTTAAAATTATTTGAGTTACCCAATATTAAAACTCCAAAAGAATTGGAAGTTTACGACCCTGAGCGCAAAGAAAAAGTGACAGTCACAACTTCGGGTCTAAGAGGTAGTATTGAAGATGCCTACACGGTAGTCCCTCAATACAAAGGCAAATTTATCATTCCATCAACCTCGTTTTCATATTTTAATCCTCAAGACGAAAAGTATCATACAATTAAAGCCGACGATATTGTATTAAACGTTACAGAAGGTAAAGAGTTACCCACGTCATCCTCTACAGATTTTACGAATAATAATATTAAACAGGTTGTAGGAAAAGCCAACAACAACTTTAGGTACATACAAACTGATACAAAATTATTGTCTGTAACAAAAGAAGACTTTTTCAAATCTAAGCTATTCTACTTATTGCTTTTATTACCACTAATTATTTTGCCTTTAGGAATTTTTGCTTCTAAAAAACAAAGAGAATTGAGTAAAAACGTGAGTAGAACTAAATTTAGAAAAGCAGACAAACTCGCTAAAAAATACTTAGCGAATGCCAAGAAGGAGTTGGGGAATAAAGAAACGTTTTATAGCTCTCTAGAAAAAGCTTTACACAATTATTTAAAGGCAAAACTAAGCGTTGAAACCACTGACATTAGTAAAGAAAAAATAGCTGAAATACTCAGCAATAAAGGAGTTTCTAACGAAATTATCAATCAATTTATAGAAGTATTTAGTGCTTGCGAATTTGCAAGATATGCCCCTTCATCCGATGCTAAAATGGCAGAGGATTTTGATAAGGCTAAACAAGCAATTACGTTAATTGATAAAAACTTATAAATTCTAAAACATGAAAAATTTAATAACAGGATTTTTACTGATGTTCGTTAGTTTTGTGAGTGCTCAAAATTTACAAAACACATTTAAAGAGGCCAATAACCATTATCAAAAAGAAGATTATGACAAGGCTATTGATCTATACAATCGTATTTTAAAAGACAGTTTGGAGTCATCGGAGATATATTATAATCTGGGAAACGCTTACTACAAAACCAACCAAATGGCAGAAGCCATTTATCATTACGAAAAAGCATTGATTTTAAATCCGTCTAACCAGGATGCTCAGGTAAATTTAGCTTTTGCTAACAGGAGTATCATCGACACGATTAAGGTTGTTCCAAAATCAACCTTGGAAAAATTAAACGGTTCGGTACTTTCCGTATTGTCGTACAACGGGTGGGCAAAAATAGCGGTGGCATTATCAATATTAGGAGCTGTCTTATGGATGTTGTTCTTTTTTAGCATACAACCAAGTGTTAAAAAATTATATTTTACTTTAGCCGTTTTAATAAGCATCGGTTTATTGACAACTTTGTTCATCACAGTACAACAGTACTCTTATACTCAAAACACGACTTATGCGGTTATTTTTGTCGATAAAGTAGAGGTTAAAAATGCACCTAGGAAAAGTGCTGTAGATACATTTACATTACACGAGGGAACTAAAGTTAAAGTGCTAGATAAGGTAGGTGATTGGCATAAGATTAAAATAGCCGATGGGCAAATAGGGTGGATGCCTGCAACTGCATTAAAGCTGCTCTAAGACAATTTTCACTATCTTTGATAAATATGCTCTTCTATTTTAAAGAATACTAGAAATTCCTTTCAAATGCTATGATTAAGGTTTAAAGAAGTTTGCAGACCTATATAGAAATGCAAACCTATTATTAATTTTTAAATTTTAACAAAATGATACACGGATATAGAAACGAAGAATGGAAAGTCGTTAAGTTTGATGAAAAGATTGCAGAAACCGAAAAATTCAAAATTTCTAACTATGGAAGACTCATCAATTTTTCTGGAGAAGAGGAAAAGTTGGTTGAAAAGTTAGATAATAGCACGGGTTATTCCATGTTTACCGTTAAACAAAAAACAAAAAAACAAACCAATAGATATATTCATCGTTTAGTGGCTATCCACTTTTTAGAAAAAAAAGAAGATGAAATTTATGTCATCCATTTAGATTACGATAAGTTAAATAACCACGTAAGCAACCTAAAATGGGCTACCAAAAGAGAAAAGGAGCTTCACCAATTTAAAAATCCAGTATTTATAGAAGCTATAAAAAACAAAAAGGTAAATTATAAGTTAGATGAAGGTAAGGTAAAGATGATTAAAAGAAAATTAGCTAGTACCAAAAGCAAAACTCGTTTAAAAATGATTGCCAAACAATTTGGAGTTTCTGATATGCAAATTCACAGAATTAAAACTGGAGAAAATTGGGGACACGTAACTATTGATTAAGTAATCAATGTAAACTCAATATGCAGATGCAGGGCTAGATTTCTAAATTGTCATTTCGAGGAATTTTCGGTAAAAATTATGTCTAGAAAGCCAGTTTAAAATAAATAAAATACTCCGTAATATAAGATATATCTAGTACGCTCTCTCAAAAAGAACTCATGTCGATACTATATAGCTAAATAAAAAATCCACTCTAATCGAGTGGATTTTTTGTTAAGTTGTGTGTTAGCCTATTCAGCTTTGTGAACATGAACATCCATTTGTGGGAAAGGAATGTTGATTCCAGCATTGTTAAATTCATTATAAACTTTTGCGTTCGTAGCAAAATAAACTCCCCAATAATCGGCAGCGTTTACCCATACTCTAACAGCAAAATTTACAGAACTATCTGCCAATGCAACTACTTCAACAAACGGTTCAGCAGGATCGTTGATAATTCTAGAGTCTTCTTTTAAAATAGATAATAACAATGCTTTAGCTTGTTCTATACTATCTCCATATCCAATTCCAAAAGTAAAATCAACTCTACGCTTAGGTTCCGTAGAGTAGTTAACCATAGAGGAGTTAGACAACCCACCGTTAGGAATAATAATTGTTTTGTTATCTGGAGTTTTTAAAATTGTGTTAAAAATCTGAATTTCCTTAACTCCACCTGTGTGTCCTTGTGCTTCAATCACGTCACCCACTTTAAAGGGCTTAAAGATTAAAATCATTACACCACCAGCAAAATTTTGTAAAGTACCTGATAGAGCCATACCTATTGCCAAACCAGCAGCACCTAAAATAGCGATGAAAGAAGTCATTTCAATACCTAAGGTAGATAATACTGTAATAACTAATATTACTTTTAATAAAGTACCTACTAAACTTTTTAGAAATGGTTTTAAAGAAGCATCAGTGTTTCTTTTGTCTAGCATTTTACTGAACCCTTTTACAAGAGCACCGATAATAAATCCTCCAATAATCCATACTAAAATAGCAGAGACTAGTTTTAATCCGTAAAGAGTCAAATATTCTGAACCCTTGGTCATAATTGTTTCAATTAGATTGTTTTCTTCCATAATTATATAAGTGTTTTAGTTTAATTTAAACTCAAATATAATTATTTTAAATAGTAATAACTTATATCAATAAACTAAAAATTGATGATTGTTTGATATCTTAGGAGATTAAACAAAATAAATAGCATGAAAATAGTAATTACTGGGGGTACGGGTTTGATAGGAACGCACTTACAAGATAAGTTGATATCTAAGGGATATGAGATAACTATTTTTTCTAGAAATAAAAAATCATCTGATAAAAAAGGTTTGTCCTATGCTCAATGGGATATCGATAAAGGCTTAATAGACGTTAATGCAGTTTGTAGTGCAGACTATATTATTCATTTAGCAGGAGCTAATATTGCAGATAAAAGATGGTCTGACCAACAGAAAAAAATAATTATTGATAGTCGTGTACAAACGGCTAATTTGCTATTTAAAACGTTAAAAGAAAATAACCACTGTGTAAAAGGTTTTGTTTCCGCATCTGGAGCAGATTGTTACGGTTTAGAAACTACGGATAAAGTTTACAAAGAAACGGATGCTTACGGAGATGATTTTTTAGCTGAGGTTTGCAAGCACTGGGAAAAATCGGCTTTGCAATTCAATACCATCGGTATCCCCACCACCTGCTTGAGAACAGGAGTTGTTTTTGCCAAAGAAAAATCAGCCCTACAAAAAATTGTTACTCCTATTAAAATAGGAGTTGGTTCTCCTTTAGGTAGCGGTCAACAGATAATGTCCTATATTCATGTAGAAGATTTATGCGATATGTATATTCACATAATAGAAAATCAAATTTCTGGAATATACAATGCTGTTGCAGCAAACGATTCCAATGCTCAAGTCACAAAAAACATAGCCAAAATTTTAAACGCTCCGCTCTTTATGCCCAATGTTCCTAGTTTTATATTAAAGTTATTGTTTGGGGAAATGTCTTTAATTTTACTAGAAGGAAGTGCTGTGGACAATTCAAAAATTAAAGAAACCGGATTCAAATTCAGGCATCCAAATTCTTCAGCTATCCTAAACTACACTTTACACAAATAGTAATTTGGCTTGAAGTCAATTGTATTTTACAATACAATTTTTTCCGTTTTATCTAGGCCCAATGCTACCTTGGACTATTTGATAAGTATCAATACTGTCAAAATAAATATTCATTCCTTTTTATGTTACATTTAATCGTGTAAAATAAATTGGAAAAAAGATAACTCTTAGTAAAAGTTCTTACGAATTTGGTAACTGTCTGCGAGTGTTGTCCTGCTCTTAAAATAAAAAGAAAATCAATCATACGTAGGTTTCTTCTGTGTTATTGATTGACGTTTCCCAAAGGTGTAGAGTTCAACTGAGAGGGTTCATAAACTAACCAATGTTTTACCAAGCAGGATACAGTATAGCATAATTAAATAATTAGTAAAATGGAATTATTAGACAAATTAAATTGGAGATACGCTACAAAGGCAATGAACAAGCAAGTAGTACCTCAAGAAAAAATAGACAATATTATTGAAGCTGCAAGATTGGCTCCTACATCAAGCGGTTTGCAGCCTTTTGAAATAATAGTGGTTACCAATCAAGACATCAAAGAAAAAATAAAACCCATCGCTTGGAATCAATCGGTAGTAACGGACTGTTCCCATTTATTGGTTTTTGCAGCCTGGGATACGTACACCAAAGAGAGAATCAATAAAATGTTTGATTTAACCAACGAGGTGAGGGGTTTTAAAAACGAAGGATGGGAAAATTACCGCGAACAATTGTTAAATACTTATCCACAAAAAGAGGATGATGTGAATTTTAATCATGCAGCAAAACAAGCTTATATTGCTTTTGCCATGTCTATTGCAGCAGCTGCCTATGAAGGAGTAGATGCCACACCTATGGAAGGTTTTGACCCTGATGCTGTAGATGAAATATTAGATTTGAGGTCTAAGGGGCTTAGAAGTGCTGTATTATTACCTTTAGGTTACAGGGATGCGAAAAATGATTGGCTTGAATCTTTAAAAAAAGTTAGAAAATCAACAAAAGATTTGATAACTGAAGTTAAATAGTACTACTAATACAGAAATATTAAAAAATAGTAAAATGAATAATTTTGAACTTCAGAATCCCACAAAAATATTATTTGGAAAGAATCAAATAGAAAATACGGCAAAACAGATCCCTTCGGATGCTAAAGTACTACTGCTATATGGTGGAGGAAGCATTAAGAAAAATGGGATTTATGATAAAGTAAAAAAGTCTTTAGAAAAACATCAAGTAGTAGAATTTGGAGGTATTCCGCCCAATCCAGAATATAGTATTTTACTCAAAGCACTTAAAATAATAAAAGAACAAGAAATTACTTTTTTACTGGCTGTAGGTGGGGGGTCCGTAATTGATGGAACCAAGTTTTTATCCTCCGCAGCTTTATATGAAGGTGATACTCCTTGGGATATTTTAAAAGAAAGCAAAAGAACTTTCAAAGGAATGCCTTTCGGTACCATTTTAACGTTGCCTGCCACAGGTTCGGAAATGAATTCAGGTGCAGTAATTACCAATGATAAAACCAAAGAAAAATTAGGAATGGGGGGACCTGGACTGTTTCCTCAATTTTCAATTTTAGATCCTTCGGTGGTAGTTTCTATCCCTAAAAGGCAATTGGCAAACGGTATTACAGATGCTTTTACCCATGTTTTAGAACAATATTTAACCTATCCGACAGGAGCTTTGCTACAAGATAGATTTGCAGAGAGTATTTTACAAACATTGATAGAAGTAGCTCCCACTATTATAAAGGATACAAGCAATCACGAGGCAGCTTCCAATTTTATGTGGAGTTGTACAATGGCACTAAATGGTTTAATTCAAAAAGGAGTGCCAACGGATTGGGCTATCCATGCAATGGGTCACGAGCTAACCGCTTTATTTGGAATTGATCATGCGAGAACCTTAGCTATTATTGCTCGCAGTCATTATGAATACAATTTTGATTCGAAAAAGGAAAAATTGGCTCAGTATGGAGAAAGAGTCTGGAATATTTCTGAAGGAACCGTGGAGGAAAAAGCCAAACAAGCGATTACCAAAACGGAATCATTTTTTAATGATTTAGGAATCGATACCAAATTATCAGACTATACTAAAGATTATAAAGGCACTGCTGAGGAGGTTGCCAATAGGCTTAAGCAGAGAGGTTGGATTGCTTTGGGAGAACACAAAAAACTAACCCCACCCGATGTAGAAAAAATAATTTTAGATACTTATTAAAACAAATCCAAACATCCACCCAATTAAGGTGGATGTTTTAGTTTTTAAAAGTTTTTAATCCCTCTAACAAATCAGGATAAACGAATTGATAATTTAATTCCTCTATTAGTTTTTGGCTAGATATAATTTTAAAAGTATCTCGTTCTTCTATAAAAGTGGCGGGTGTTTTACCCATTATTAAAGTAGCTTGCTTATAATATTCAGCTTTAGTTGGATGTGTTGATGCAGCTGCGTTGTAAACAGTATTCCATTTTTGTTGATGAACAATTTGGTGGATAATACCAATACAATCTTCTAAGTGAATTAAGTTTACTGGAGCCGATGCATTTTGTACCTCTCTTCCTTCTTTAAAAAAGTTACCTGGATGACGATTTCCACCAATCAAACCTGCAAAACGAATAATAGTGGTTTTAAATTTTTGACTATTTAAAAACAAATTTTCAAAATCTATAAGCTCTTTTTTTGCAGGATTTACTGGAGTTTCAGAATCTTCGGTAACTACCGTATTTACATCACTATAGACCGAGGTAGAGCTTATAAAAATTACGTGGTGAATAGTAGATTTCTCTATTTGCTTTACCAGTTGCTTATAAGTGTTTAAAAAAGCTTTTTGTTTTCTAAAAGGCACATTCACTAACAAAATATCAGATTTTAAAAAATGGTCTAAATTTCCATCAATTTCATCGTCAATAGATAATACATAAGGTTGGATATTGGCCTCTAAAAGCGTTTCGCACTTAGTAATAGTAGTTGTGCTACCTTTTACAATAAAGTTATGACTAACCAAACGTTTCGCAAGTGGTAAACCGAGCCACCCACAACCTAGAATACTAAATGTTTTTTGTGTCATCATCTTCGTTCTCTTTAGTGTTACTGTCTATTCTATCTAGCAAAGTTGGAAAGATAGAAGGAGCTAAGTTTTTAACAGGAGTAAATAAAATAGATTGTTCTTTTTGTTCCTTGCTAATAAAAGGAATCATTCCATTGACTCTCTCTATCCATCCGAGCAATACGCTTAAAATGAGCCCAACTTTAACAACACCAAATAAGGCTCCCAAAATTTTGTTTAAAAATCCTAAAGCAATGAAAGAAGCTAATTTGGTTAACAACTTTCCTGCTAGTGAAATACAAATAACAATCACTAAAAAGGTAATAGCAAATGCTGCTAAGGAGATGTATTTAGGTTCCCAATTGATGTGTTCCGTTAACAAATCTTTGGCATAAAAAGAAAAGTGCATCGCTCCGTATATACCTGCAATTAGTGCTATTAAAGAAGCTACCTCGGCCAACAAACCTTTCATAATTCCTTTTACCAAACCGTATAGCAAAGCAATTCCCAGAATAATATCTATTATTTCCATAGAAAAAATTTGAATCCAAAGATAGTGTTTTACTTACTAAGCTTTTGAGTTTCCTTATAAGTAAAGCTAGTATTTTAACACTTTGTTTTTTCCTTTTTGTTTATGATCATATTCTTTGTCTTGAATCTCTTTTTCTTGCTGTTCTCGCTGATTTTTTTCCAAGTTTTTAAGATCCTCTAACTTGTTTAATAATTTGGGAAAGACTTTGTCTGTAACTTTTTTAGCGGGTTCGTAAAAGATAGAGGTCTCTTTTTATTGTTTGTTAAAAACAGGAAGCATAAAACTTACACTTTCCAACCAAGTAAAAGCAATCCCTAGCAGGAGTATTAATTTTGCAGAAGCCAAAAGACCTCCCAAATATTTAGAAGCTACCCCCAAATTAACCAAGCCCTCCATCTTATCAAAAATCTTGCTAATTAAAGCCATTCCTAGCACAACAATAATTAGCATTCCAAAAAAAGCAATTAAAGTGCTGTATTTATAATCCAATACAAATTGCTTATCTAACACAACTTTTAAATGATAAGAAAAGTGGATAGCTCCATATATCGAAAACACTAAAGACAGTAAATAAGAAATTTCATCGAAAAAACCTTTTTTAAACCCTCTGTAAAATCCTAAAATGAGAAGAGTACAGACAATTATATCAATTAGATAGTTCATCAAAACAATTTTTAAAATCAAATATATGTTTTTCATTTTTAGCGTATTTGACTTCTTATATTTGCTAAAAAAAACAAAAATGGTTAACGACGAACAGTTAAAACTGAGTTGGAACAAAATAGTTAAAGATTTGTCTAATCAATTTGCAGATGGAGATACTTTAGATGTAGATGCTATTTTGTATTTAATAGGAGTTCAGGAGTTAGGACAAGGATATAAAGTATTTAAAAAAGACGAAAAACTAAACTTAATGCATATCGCCATCTGCAGGTTATTGGAACCTTACGGCTATTATGAGTTTGATTTTTTTGACGATGATGGTTGGCCTCACTACAAGGCTTTAGAAACGTTACCAAGCTTAAAGCCTGGGGAACAAACACTGTTAATGAAAGAAGCGATTGTCCGTTATTTCGAAGATTAATTTTTGGAATGTTATTTGATTTAATCCGTTTATGAAATATTTAAGCATTTTACTTCTGGTTGTTAATTTTTCTTGGGCTCAATATCAAGTAAAAGGAGAATTCACAGATTCGATACCTACAATTAAAAATATCGCTTTGTACCAACTTGCACACGGGGATTCTAAATACGTAAAATATACAGAAGTAAAAGACAACTCCTTTTCATTTGTTATGGACAGTTTGAGTTCGGGATACTACAGAGCTCTGTATCAAAATATCAGTACAGGTTATGTCGATTTTATTTACGATAAAGAAGATGTAAGTTTTAGGTTAGACAGCAAAAAGGGGCAACTATCCGCTGAGTATTTGGTTTCTAGAGAAAATCAATTATTGCAAGCCTACAACTATAATATGGCCAACTTGCAGAATAAACTAGACTCCGTACAATTGACTTTTTTTAAAAAACCTTCTGCTGATGTGGCTAAGTATAAAGAAATTGCATCAAAAATTAAAGGAGCCCAAGCCTATTACGAAAATTTGGCTGAGCATGATTATTGTTTGAGTATTATAAAAGCTTCTAAAAGATATAATGCACCTATACCATTTACCCTGCCGGGAAACTACATCAATAGTATAAAAACGCACTTTTTTGATAATATAGATTTTAACGATAAAATTTTAATTAATTCTACTTTTTTGAGAAGTAGGGTAAACGACTATATTTTTTATCTACATCAAAATGATGATTCTGAAATTCAAAATGAGTTATTTATTAAAGCGGTTGATGAGGTTTTAACTCAAGCAAGTAGTAACACAGTTAAAGAAAGTTTGCTAGCTTTTTTAATCAAAAAATTTGTTAAAAAAGAGCTGATAGAAGTTGTGCAGCATACTACAACTCAATACAAGTTACTACCGTTAGACCTTCAAAACCCAGAAAAGATTAAAGAGTTTGAACGTAAGTCTAAAACTTTAATAGGGGCAAGAGCTCCAGATATCAAATTATCTAAATCAACTAGTCTGTACAGCTTAAAAGCCCATGAAAAATATCTAATTATTTTTTGGAGTAGTACCTGTTCCCATTGCAGATTAACCTTGCCAAAGGTGAATAAGTATTTAAGTACAAAAAAGGGGCTTAAAGTGATAGCTGTAGGAATAGAAAATAAAGAGGATGAGCAAAGTTGGTTAAACAACACAAAATTTTATCCAGATTGGGAACACACCATCTCCTTAGGAAAATGGGAAAGTACGGACGCTATCAATTATAATATAGATGGAACTCCCTCTTTCTTTTTGTTAAATACAGATAAAAAAATAATAGCAAAGCCCAAGGACTTAGAAGAAATAAAAAAAATCTTATAAAGAAAAGAGCTTCAGAAATTTCTGAAGCTCTTTTTTTATTCGTCTAATAGTTCATCAATTTTATTAGTCATGATTCCTTTGATACTTGTTTTGTAACCTACTTCAAAAAATTGAATTTTTCCCTGCTTGTCAATAATAATGTTGGTAGGGTAAGAGGTGATGCCAAATTTTGTTGCTAGCCATCTACCTTCGTCCACAACGTCGTAATCAATAGGATGAGTGGTTAAGAATTGTTCGATGGTTGATTTGTTATCCAAACCAATAGCGATGAATTTTACATTCTTATTTTTTTTATACTGATTTCTGAGCTCATTTAATTTTGGAATTTCCTTTTTGCAAGGCGGGCAAGTATGGAACCAAAAGTTTAATACAACTACGCTGTTACCCAACATTTTTTTACTAGATATTTTTTTATTATCAATGGTTCTAGCATAAAATTTAGGACTTTGTTTACCCATACTCTCTGCGACCAATTTTTTTTGACTAGCTCTTCTTTCATTGTATTCTTTTCTGTAGGTACTATATGGGGTTATTTGGTAATCCTCCAAACTAAACGTGGTTGCAGGTAAATCAAAGCTGTTAATTTTTTCTGCTTTCACATTGTAATAACCAAGTTTGTTATCGTAATCGGTGTATTCCATTAACAAACCATCAATTTTATAATTATGGACAAATCTTAATCCTAATTCTTTGGTACTGTAAATTTCTACAGGTTTGCCTTTTAATAGTGTTACGTATTTTTCACAATACATTCCCAAAATATTTTTTGCGTTGTTTTTTTGTAGCCTAGCCTCAAACTTGGGCTCTTTAAACTCATAAGAAAAACCAGTTTTGTTGCTCAAATAAAGTCTATAATATTTATTCTTGTCATAATCACATAGCTTAACACTAGATTTGTTGTATGGATATCTAATCACTTTTTCTATTAATTTCTGATCATTTAAAATGACTAATACTTCTTTAATATAATTGGGTAATTTTTTTTGTGCCTCCGTTAGCTCGTTCTCATAAGTAACCTTATAGCTAATAATAATATCCTTTTTTAAGTCTCTGTTAGTTTCGTAAATCCATTGCGAAAATATTTTTGGAGAGCAAAAAACAATACCAATGATGTAAATTAGATAGATTAATTTTTTTCTATTCATAAGATAATTTTTGGTTAAGTTAAACATTTAATCGAAACAATAAAACGCATTGAGGATGTGCTTTAATTCAGTTTTGTGGTTATTTTTTATGATGGAAATAACATCAAATCTAACTTCTATGTCTAGGTCTTTTTTAATTAAATAAGCTTGGGCAGCATTGGTTAGCAGCTTAATTTTTTTGGAATTGATGGCTTCTTCGGGATTGCTAAAGTAATTATTGCTCCTGGTTTTAACCTCTACAATAATAAGCGTGTTATTGATGAGGGCTATAATGTCAACTTCGGCTTTAAGGTATCTCCAATTGGTTTCTAAAATTTGATATTTGTTGCTGATTAAGAATTTTGCGGCAAGATGTTCTCCTTTATTGCCTAAGTCGTTATGTATAGCCATTTTATTTTCTAAAATAATATTTTTAAAATAGAAAGTTAAATATTTGTTTATCAGACTACAAATAACAATATTTGCTTTACAAATGAGAAATAATACTTTACATACAGCAAAATTTGGATCTGTCGAGGTTCTTTCGTTTAAAGTGATGACGTTTAAATGTTACACTTTAGGGATGTTGTTATGTATCTTTATTTGATAAAAAAATCAGAATATAATATATACTAAAAGCATCCTAACGGGATGCTTTTTTTGTTTTAAAACGTTTAAATTTTTTACTATGAATAAATCATTACACACTTCAAATTTATTTTCAAAACAGTTTGTTTCAGTTTCAACTGCAAGCCACAAAACCTATGTCATGTTTTTACATTCATGCCTTTATAAACTAGATTACCCGTAACATACAATTACCTATCTCAATAATTTATAAAGGCACTTTTAAAGTGTCTTTTTTATTGTGAAAAATTTAACTGAAATGAAAAATTATAGCCAAAAAATCAATCAATATATAGAAAGAAAATTACTGAATTATATAGATAAATTAACAAGGAGTTTTTATCCTAAAGAAATCAATATAGAATCGGAATACAGAGATGCAGAAGATGACGAAGACCCTATTTTGTTTTTATAATATAAAAGTAACTTCTGTAGTTGACAAAAATTACGGAAGTTACTCTACAAACTGAACGGTGGCATTATTTTCCGTAATGTTTAATTCAATCTCCGATCCAAAAATTAAGGGAAGGTTTTTGTCTTCGTGACCAGCAGGAAAATCGAAGAGGATAGGAATGTTGTATTTGTCTACAATTGCTAAAACAATCTCTTCAATAGTTTGTCCAAATAATGGGTTGTTTTGTTTGATGCTTGTAAAATCGCCTAAAATTAAGCCAGAACAATCTTTAAAATATCCTTTTCTATCCAAGCCTCTTAACAATCTATCAATATGATATTTATACTCTCCAACTTCTTCAATAAAGAGAATCTTATTTTTTGTAGAAATACAGCCATCTGTACCCGTCATATTTTCTAAAATGGTAAGGTTTCCACCAATGATTCTTCCCCTGCAATTTCCTTTTTTGTTGTAAGAATTAAAAGGAACGTGATATTGATTTAAGTTTCCTTGCAAAGTATTGTTCAACGCATCCATACTCTCTTGTATATTTTCCCAATGTTCTTTAAAATTAATAGGCATAGCCCCGTGGATACTTTTAAAACCTAGGTTGTGTAGTTTGTCATGAAAGACGGTAAAATCAGAATAACCAATCATCCATTTCGGGTGTTTTACCAATCCAGTAAAATTTAAACTATCGATAATTCTCACAGAACCATATCCACCACGTGCACACCAAACAGCCTTAGCAGATTTGTGGTTAATAGCCCATTGCATATCCTTGAGCCTTTCAGAGTCAGAACCTGCAAAATGATGGTATTCTTTAAAAACGTGATCTCCGATAATTACTTGATAACCAAAGCTTTCAAAAGTTTCTTTTGCCTTTGCAATAGCTTTGGGCTGTTTCACAATCCCTGCGGGAGCTACAATTAAAATTGTATCTCCTTGTTTTAAAAATTCGGGTTGTGTAAAAGTAATGTTTTGACTGTTCATAGAAGTAATTACCAATAAAAAGATAAGCCTTAAAAAGGTTTTCATGAGCTGTATTTGAAGCTCCAAATTAAGCAATTTTACAATTTTTTAAACTAAGGTGTTTATAAAGTTTTTATATTTATTGTTGGATAAATTCCAAAAAAATTATGATGCTATGAAAAAGACAACACTTATTTTAAATATGTTGCTACTGTGCAACTTATTTAGTTACGCACAGTGGGTTCAGATAGGAACAGACCTTGATGGAGAATTTGAAAGAGATTTATCAGGGAAATCTGTGAGTTTGAGCGCTGACGGCAAAGTGGTCGCGATTGGAGCACCCAATAACGATGGGAATGGTAGTGACTCTGGCCACGTGCGTGTATATCAAAATAATGAGGGGACTTGGACTCAAATAGGAGCAGATATTGATGGAGAAGCTGCTGGAAATCTATCGGGAACCTCGTTAAGTTTAAGTGGTAATGGAAGAATTGTGGCTATTGGTGCCCCTGCTGGAGAAAATTATAAGGGTCAAGTACGTGTATATCAAAATAATGAGGGGACTTGGACTCAAGTAGGAGCGGATATTGAAGGAGTCTCCGATTTTAACCCGTTGGGGGCTTCTGTAAGCTTAAATTTTGATGGAACTATAGTAGCTATTGGAGCTCCTACTGATAGTGCTTTTGGGCTTCCATCGGGATACGTACAAGTGTACCAGTATAACAACGGAACTTGGACTCAGATAGGTACGAATCTAGAAGAACAGGAAAGTAACGCCTTTACAGGGAAATTTGTAAGTTTGAATTCCGATGGTTCTATGCTAGCTATAGGAACTACTACGTTCTCGGGTATTGATTATTTATCAGGATACGTCAGTGTTTATCAGAATATTGACGGAAGCTGGGTTTCTAAAGGAAGTATTGATGGGGAGGTTACTTCCCTAAGTTTTAGTGCTGATGGTACAACAATAGCGGTAGGGGCTGCAGGAGGACATCCGTCTGGGAGTCCTGAAGGACATACTCGAGTGTATCAAAGTGTAAACGGAAAATGGACTCAAATAGGAGATGATATTAAAGGGGACTCATTTTATGATTTTTCAGGAAGTTCAGTAGGTTTGAATGCTAATGGTACGATATTGGCCGTTGGAGCTAAAGGACACGGTGTTAACGGATCTACATCAGGTAACGTTCGCATGTACAAGAACGTAAATAGTACATGGACTCAAGTAGGAGCAGACATTGATGGAGAAGCTAGTGGTGACAATTCAGGGGGTGCTGTAAGTGTTAGCGCGGACGGAACGGTAGTAGCTATTGGTGCTACTGGAAATAGAATTAGTTCAGGACACGTGCGTGTGTATAAAAATGCTACGATACTTTCTAGTTCTCGTAACGTTATACAAGGCTTAAGATATAGTGTGCGCAACGGAAGTTTGAGAACTAACCAAACAGATGTAGCTATACAAGTGAAAGATGCTTTAGGTAGAACATTACCCAATAAAGATTTACAGGGAATTTATATTGTAAACTTTACGAATAGTAAAGGAAAAATTCAAAGAAGTAAATTACTGATAAAATAACAGTTATTATTTTCCTAAAGTTCTTTAAATCCTTCTAGCAGTTTTTGTTAGGAAATTTTTATGCGTGTTACAGTGTTAAATTGCTGGTAATCAATTTTTTGAACAACTACAAGCTGTATTTAAAGTTCTAAATTAAGCAATTTTACAACCTAATAACTAGGTGCTTGGAAAGATTTGTATTAAATCATTTATGTAAATAGATGAAAATTAAACAACTTCAGTACGCAATACCTGCTCTATTTGAGTTTTGCTTAAAAGGTGTTTCCCTTTACAAATTTGTTTAAAAAAAGTAAATTTTGGCAAGAATTTACATTTGTTCTTCAATTTTTTTGATGGGAATATAAAATCGCTTGACCCTGAAAAAACAAAGGCTTCAGCATTTATTTTTTGTAATGTTTTATTTTTAAAAATAGGGGTCATGCTAGTGTCAGACTGATAGTTTAAAAAAATCATTTCGTAATACAAAGAGTTGTGGTTTTCTATTCCCAAACTAGCTGAAAAGTTGTCGTAAAATTGTTTGTTTTTAGAAATTTTATAGCAAAGCATTGGCCATAAAAAATGTTTAAAAATTTTAAAAAAACTCCCGTTTATCAATCCAGCAGGTGCAAATAAAAAGAGCTGGTCAATTCTTTTTGAGTCAGCCACAAGAGCTGTTTTTAGAGCTATATATCCCCCAAAAGAATACCCCAGTATAGAGAAATTTTTTAAGTTTAAGTAGTCGGCAATTTCTATAATCCACAAACCAAAATCGTTATTTTTTTTAGATAACCGAACCTCATCACTTTTATTAGGCTGACCTAACACATCCACAATAATCAATTTGTAATTGGACTGTAAAAATTCAAATTGTTCTAGCATATATGGAGCGCAGGAATTTAAACCATGGATTAGCACCATAGGCGGTTTAATACTTTCATGATCCATTAAAACATGCGTAACTCCGTAGCTAGTATTTATGTATATAGACTGGTATTTTCCATTAAGTTCACTTAGTTTTTCATCATAAAGTCTTAAAATTTGTTCTTTTGCTTTGTTCGATTTAAAATAACTTTTTTCCATATAACGATATATGTCTTAAATTTACAGAGTTTTATAAAACTCCTAGGTTAATTTAGCTTTTTTTTATTATGATGGAATTTATCAACAACAAAAATTTTAAACATACTTTTTATAAAGATGCGACAAGAATTAACTATACGGAAAATATGTTACCTAATTTAATTAATGATTATGGTTATTCTTATTTAATGCTTCGGTACGGACGAATTGATGCCTGCAATTTTAAAAATAAAACCGTAACCGTTCCCAAGGTTTTTGTAAAAGGAACTGGAGATTATTTTACCGTTACTGCTTTTAAAGATAGCTCTTGGTTGTCTTTTGAGTTGCCCAACCACATACTACATAATATTACCAAAATACACGCAGTAAAAAATAGAAATAAACTGATTTCACTTTGCAATTACGTAGAAGAAGATATAGTAAAAGCGCTGTATAACGAATTGGCAGACATCCATCATATTGAAGAGATGACCAAGGTTGTAGATTACTATTTAGGTAGTTACTACCAACAGTGGTCAGAAATTTTACCATCAACAGAAATTGTAAATTACATTGTGAAAAAAAAAGGCAAACTAACGGTGGATTCATTACGAGAAAAATTCCCTTATTCTCAAAAAACCATTGAGAGAATGTTTAGTAAAGAAGTGGGTGCCTCCCCATATCGTTTTATTTGCCTAGTTCGCTTTAATTATGTGATTCGAGAATTACAAAAATCTAATCATTTGCCAGTGCAAGAGTTAATTTATGATTATAATTATTTTGACCATTCTCATTTTGAAAAAGACTTTAAAAAGTTTTTAGGGCAAAGTATCAAAGCTTATAAAAACATATATAACCCATTATTAACTAATGGTTTAGATAGGATTTATAAAAGATAAAATTTACCAAACAATGTCTTAAATTTACAAGTTTCAATTTTTTGTGATTGATAATTTTGTTTTATAAATAAAATAATTAATCATGAAAAAAATACTACTTTTTTTAACCCTCATAGTATTGGGGACAATAAATGGCTATTCGCAAAATTGTGCGATTACCATTTTAAGAACTGATGACAGGCTTGATTTAAAGGCTTTTAATATCAAAGAAATAGGTCAAAGTTTTAAAGCTTGCGAAACAGGGTTTATTAACACTATTTTAGTCCAATCTAGTTCTAGTCCAACCTCAATCAACGGTAATATTGTATTGCGTGAAGGAAATGGAAAATTTGGTAGACAAATATCAACCACTAAAACGTGGAACACTTTTGGCCAATTTTATAATTTTAAACCAAACAAATCAGATGGTTTTTTTGTAAGAAAAGATAGAATCTACACTTTTATTATGACTAGTAACAGTAATTTTGATACTACTGTTGGTTTTCAGAAAGATGCTTATGCAGACGGAAGCTCTATAAATATTGGTACAGATTTAAATTTTCAAGTAGCTATCACTAAGGATGAGTCTGTATTTTTTGTAAACCAAGCCCCAACATTTGAGTTTGATGCAGGCACAGAATTTAACATATTAGAAAATAGTGGTAATAGAAGTATCCCAAATTTTATTGACCAAATTAGCGATGGTGATGATAGTGTAACTCAAAACTTAACATTTACTACTAGTAATAATAATGAATCGTTATTTGAGGTGCAACCTACAATTAGTAGTTCTGGAACTTTAAATTTTACATCCGCAGAAAACAGAACAGGTAGTGCAACAATAAATGTAACACTAACGGATGATGGAGGTACAGCAAATAATGGTACCAATAGTATTACCAAAGCATTTACCTTAAATATTTTTCCTGCAACAAAAATCACAAGTATTTCAGAAGATACGGGAGATAGTAACACAGATTTTATTACAAATGATAATACGTTAACTGTTAATGGAACCGCAATTCCAAATAGCACCATTGCTTTTAATGTAAACGGAACTGAAGTTCCTAGCGTATTGGCAAGTGCAACAACTAATAGTTCAGGAGAATTTTCTTACACAATTCCTCAAATACTACCCGACGGTATGGCTAATTTAATTGCAATTGCCGAAACAGACAATTTAACTACTAGTTCTATAGCACAAGTTATTACCATAGATACTACACTTCCACAAGGTTTTGTAACGACCATCAACGAAACTTTTGAGAGTGTAGATATAATTAAAATTAGGGTAAATTTTAACGAAGATGTTACTTTTGGAAACGATCTAGAAAGTCTATTCAACTTAACCAATGCTACATTTGTAAACTTTGAAGAAGGCTTTAGTCTAGATATTGAAGGGCCAGGTGTTGACTTGCCGGATCTTAACAACAATGAGGATAATGATGAGTTTGACGAATCTAATGACAACGGATTTGAAAGCGTAGGAGAATTTACTCCAAAAGTCAATAAAATTTCAAGTACTAATAATACTACGGAGTACACGTTAACCATCCGTCCGACTTCTCTATTTCAAAATATAAGTATAGCTCTTAACAGTGGTGTTATTACTGATAAAGCAGGAAACACTAATACTGCAACAGAAGCAGTTACTATAACTTCGGACGTTGTAAATAATGCTCCATCTTTCGATTTTAGAACAGAAGGAAAAGATTTGGCTTTTAACGAAAATACAGGAGCAAGAACTATTGAAAATTACTTAATTAATATAGATGACGGAGATGCAAACGAAATACAAACGGTAACGTTTAACTTAACAAATAATAATAATAATCTGTTTTCTGTACAGCCTACCATTTCTAATATAGGAACCCTAACTTTTGAACCTGCTCAAAACACTTTTGGAGAGGCTACCGTAACTATATCAGCTTTGGATGATGGTCCTTCTACGGGTAACAGTGCAAACGCTTCAATATCTCAAACCTTTACGATTACGATTAACCCGGTAAACAATGTACAACCTGTAATTACTAATATTACAGATGATAGCGGAGAAAGTAGCACAGATTTTATTACAAAAAATACGAGCTTTACAATTAACGGAACTGCAAAGCCTACAAGTATTGTTGGTCTAAGACTTAATAATACAAACGGTTCGTCGTTTCCAATACCAGGGTTTTCGGCAATAACAGATAACGATGGTAATTGGTCTATTACTACTCCTAATAACATTGCTGTTTTTCTAGAAGGAGAAACGCTTATAAGTGCGGAGTCTGTTATAAATGGCACACAGCGTAACGAATCTGATGTTATTACTTTAAACATAGACACTATTACTCCAACTTTAGTAAGCATTACAAGATTGCAGGACGAGACTACCAATGCTACTTTTGTAAATTGGCAACTTGTTTTTAGTGAGCCTGTATTTAATAGCACAGAGTCTTCTGTAGATTTTGGTGTTAGCGGAGTTTTAAACGAAGCATTATCAAGTTCTAGAGTAACAGGAAGAGGAACCAACACCTTAATTATAGGAAGCCCAAATGTAGAAGATAAGGATGGAATATTAAATTTAGTGGTGAATAGTAGCCAACAGATAAAAGATATTGCCGGAAATGTACTAACAAACTTAACTCCTTCTGGGGCTAATCAAACAAGTTATACATTAGATTATACGAGTCCTAGAGTTACTTATCAATCTACAGTAAGTAGTACTACCAATGCATCTGTCATCCCGGTATCGGTTACAATATCAGAAGCAATTCAACAAACTTTAACTGTTGATGACCTTCAGCCAAATTCTAACTACACAATTTCTAATTTCGTAATGGTCTCTAATACTTCTTATACCTTTGACGTGACTCCCAATGTGGATGATGAGAGTATTAGTGTTGCATTTGATGGATCAAACATTATTGATTTGGCAGGTAACAGAGTTATACCAAGCCGCTTTAGCGTTTTTATTTCTGCCATTAACAATGTAAAGCCAATGATTACAAGTATATCTCAAGACACAGGTAGTAATGATGGGGACTACATTACCACAGACACAAGTCTTACGATCAGAGGTGTAGCAAAGCCAAATAGTGCTATATCTTTAAGCATTAATGATGTTGCAATTTCAGAGTCAATTTTGTCTGCAACAGCAAACAGATCGGGTAACTGGTTGATAACTTTGCCAGAAACAACAGCTAATGAACAAAACACTCTTATTGTTCATTCATTTCTTAACGGAATTAGTTTGAGTTCTGACCCACAAACAATCACAATCGATAATACTGCACCAACGTTTACAGTAGTATCTAGCCCGCTCAACTATACAGTAGCTACGGATATAGAAATCGAATTGTCTTTTTCGGAAGTATCAAACATAAGCAGATTTACGGACGCTAGCCAATTTATCATCACCAATGCTACTTTTGTAAGTTTTGCTGAAATCAATACAGATCCTATCATTCCAATAGGTGATCCAATTGATGGCAGGGATGATGATGATGATGATGATGATGAAGGTGGTCCTATTAGAGGAGGTGATTCTTTTAACTTTGAATCAAAAATTAAACAAGAATCAATCATCAATAATTCTTCCAAAAAGTTTAAGCTGGTGGTGTCACCCGTTGGAACTGGAGTAGTAACTATTGGTGTTAAAGCCAATACTTTTAGAGATTTAGCAGGTAACAATAATTTAGAAATGATTAGTCTTTTAACCATTGCTCCTGAAAGCACTCTGAGTAATCATATAGTTAAATCAGATGACGATGTAGCATTTGGAAACATCAATAACTCCCTTGTCATTACTTCAAAAAATTCTATTTCAAACGTTTTAATATTTGATGTGAGAGGAAATTTAATTACAGAACACAAAGATTTAAATCAGCTAGAATTTAAAGTTGACCTAAAATTAAATACAGTCTACATAGCTGTAGTTAAAACAACTATAGGTTTAAGTCAACACAAATTTGTTTTAAAATAATCATTAGTAAATTACAATTATCTAACACCTTTCTATTTTTTAGAAAGGTGTTTTTTTTTAGTAAATAACTTTTTTAAAGGAGACTGACTGTTTAAGGATAAAACCTAAGTCAAGTTTAATTTTGCTTTTAGTTGACTATAAGTTAAAATCAATTTTATAAAAAATAGCAAACCTGAGCCATTGGTTTTTTGTTGGTACTTTTTGAACGAAAGTGTTCATAGAGTTTTTATCGCTATTTTTTTACAATGGTAAATCGCTCTTCCAGTTTTTTATAAAAATAGTTGGCATTGTAAACTCCTACTAAATTTTCGTCATGCAAACAAATAGCTTTTTTCTATAGCAGTTTTTAAATCACCAGTTTCTTTGCGAATGATGATTTTAAAACTTTCGTTTTTTAGGAGTAAATCTTAGTGGGTTATTAATAACGTTGTTCACGGCTTTGAAAAGAAATTTTCATCACACTGTGTACTACTGGTAGGGTAATTATCTCAACGATTGGCAGTTTTTTTATCTCAAATCATCAGATTTTTGGAATAAAAGAATCAGTTTCGATGTAAAATAGCATTAAGGATGGAAGTGGCATCCTTTTGCGGTCAGTTTGAGTGAATTTATAAAGTGCAACGGAATAAATTTGTATCGAAAACCGCCAAAAGATATAACGTACAGCCTGACCTGCAATGTAATGAAAGGGAATGCCCATATAAAAATAGATATGAGTCACTACACTAATCTTTAATTGGGCAATGATGAGATTTTCGTTACATAATTGTATTTTTGCCGTCTAAATTGATGTTACTGATGAACAATCCTAAAAGATATACGATTACTACGGCTTTGCCATATACTAACGGACCTATCCATATTGGTCACTTAGCAGGGGTTTATGTGCCTGCGGATATTTATGTGCGTTACTTGCGTAACAAAGGTAAAGATGTAGCCTTTGTAGGAGGTTCTGATGAGCATGGAGTACCTATTACGATTAAAGCAAAAAAAGAAGGGGTGACTCCGCAAGACGTGGTAGATAAGTATCACGGAATTATAAAAAAATCTTTTGAGGAGTTTGGTATTTCTTATGACAATTACTCCAGAACATCTGCTCCTATACATCACAAAACAGCTTCTGGATTTTTTACCAAATTGTACGAAAGTGGTGAGTTTATAGAAAAAGTAGAATCTCAGTTATACGATGCAGAGGCCAATCAGTTTTTGGCAGATAGATTTGTGGTAGGAACGTGTCCTAAATGTGGAGCTGAGGATTCTTACGGAGACCAGTGTGAAAAATGTGGTACGTCACATAATGCCACAGATTTAATCAATCCAAAATCTGCCATTACAGGAAACGTACCTACGGTTAAGGAAACCAAACATTGGTTTTTACCTTTAGACAAGCATGAGGCATTTTTAAAAGAATGGATCTTAGAGGGGCACAAAGATGATTGGAAACCTAACGTTTACGGACAAGTAAAATCTTGGGTAGATGATGGTTTAAGACCAAGAGCGGTAACTCGTGATTTGGATTGGGGAATTCCAGTACCAGTGGAAGGGGCAGATGGAAAAGTTTTATATGTATGGTTTGATGCTCCTATTGGTTACATTTCTTCTACCAAGGAATGGGCTGCCCAAAACGGAAAAGATTGGGAACCTTATTGGAAAGATAAAGACACCAAGTTGGTGCATTTTATTGGGAAAGACAATATTGTATTTCACTGTATTATTTTCCCTGCGATGTTAAAAGCGCATGGAGACTATATTATGCCAGATAATGTTCCTGCCAATGAGTTTTTAAATTTAGAAGGAAACAAATTATCTACATCTAAAAACTGGGCAGTTTGGTTACATGAGTATTTGGAAGATTTCCCAGGTAAGCAAGATGTGTTGCGTTACGCTTTAACGGCCAATGCACCAGAAACCAAGGATAACGATTTTACTTGGAAAGATTTTCAAGCACGTAATAATAATGAGTTGGTGGCTATTTTCGGAAACTTTATCAACCGTGTGGTGGTTTTAACCAATAAATACTACAATGGGCAAGTACCACTTGCAGGGAATTTATCGGAATTGGATGAGGATGTGTTAGCTCAAGTAAAAGAATTCCCTAATACGATTTCTAAGTCTATGGAGCGTTATCGCTTTAGAGAAGCTTTGTCGGAACTAATGAATTTAGCGCGTTTAGGTAATAAGTACTTGGCAGATGAAGAACCTTGGAAATTGATAAAAACAGATGAAGCACGTACTCAAACCATTATGTATGTGGCATTACAAATTTCAGCCGCATTATCCGTACTTTCCGAACCGTTTTTACCGTTTAGTTCCGAAAAACTAAAGGGAATTTTAAAGTTAGGGGCTTCGAGCGGAGTCGAAAAGGAGTTGTCTTGGAGTGATATAGAACTTAAGGACGAATTAATGCCTGCGGGTCACATAATTGGTAAATCTGAATTGTTATTTGCCAAGATTGAAGATAAAGATATTCAAGTTCAGTTAGATAAGTTAGAAGCTACAAAGTTAGCCAACGCTGCCGAAGCCAAAGTCGTAGAACCGCAAAAAGACACTATTACTTTCGAAGATTTTACCAAGCTAGATATTAGAACGGGAACCATTATTGAGGCTGAAAAAATGCCAAAAGCAAAAAAGCTATTGGTTTTAAAAGTGGATACTGGAATTGATGTAAGAACTATTGTTTCTGGTATCGCCGAAAGTTACAAGCCAGAGGATATTGTAGGTCAAAAAGTATCTGTTTTGGTAAACTTAGCTCCTCGTAAATTGCGTGGTGTAGAAAGTGAAGGGATGATTTTAATGACAGACACCAAAGACGGAAAATTATCTTTTATAGCTCCATCAGAAGACAATATAGCCAACGGAGAATTTGTTAGTTAGTTTTTAACGAATCTCATCATAGAACAAACCCCACTCTTTGTTGTAAAAGGAGTGGGGTTTTCCTTAAAAGATATTTTTTAAAAGATGTTGTAAATCAACAAAACTATATAGCGTGCGTTATATATTTGTTGCACGAATAGAAAAGAGAATATGACTAATAAAGGAGGACAAATTTTAATCAAAGCATTCCATCTATTAAAATGGGTGTTTTTGTTTGTGATTGTTGTATTCATCATAACTGTGCTTGCTATTCGAAGTTCTTGGGGACAAAACTTTATAAAGAATAAACTAGCGGATTTTGTTACCGATAAAATTGATACTGAATTTAATATTGGAAAACTATACGTAAGCTTCTCAGGAAATTTAATTGTAGAAGATTTGTATTTGGAAGATCAGCAAAAAGATACCCTATTATATTCTCATTACTTAGAAGTTTCAACAGCTTTTTTACCCATTATTACCCAAAACAAAATCAACATAAAAAACGTTACTTGGAAAGGTTTAAGAGCCAACGTGCATACCTTAGAAAATGATACGTTGTACAATTACAGTTATATACCCAAAGCGTTTATAGATAACAGTACTAAGAATACTCAGCCTAAAGATACCACGGCCAATTCAACGACTTCTAACATAAAAATAGGAACTATTAACATTTCTGACTTTTTGGTGAATTACAATGATGCCAATTTAGGAGTAGATACGCAATTAGACCTAAATACGCTAGAGGTTCGTTTTGGTAAAAAGTTTAGTGTTGAGAAAGCCAAATTTCCAGTTAAAAAACTCACCTTGGTTGGCATCAATGCTAGTTATACTCAATCCAAAGCATTTCCTGAATCTGAACCTTCTGAAAACCCAGCTCCGTTGCCAGAAATTAGTATTGATGAATTGACTTTTACGGACATTAACGCGCTTTATCAGGATAAAACAACGGATGTCAAAGCAGAAGTGCAGCTAACTAATTTTAAAATAGAGAATGCTCTTATGGCTTTGGCTAAAAACAAGATTGATGCTAATGCTATTTCACTAAGCGATTCGTCTATAAAATTACAATTGCCAGAGGTAAATCCGTCGGTTGAGGTTGATACTTTAGCTCCTAAAAAAGACTTTCAGTTCAATTGGCCAGCGTGGCAAGTAAAAATTGACCATATAGACTTTGTTAACAACCAAATTCAACTCAAAAATAAAAATGCTGGGGTAACGCCAAATGTGTTTAATCCGCAAGATATTTCGGTAGCAAATAGTAATATTATTCTGGACGACTTGGTTCTTAAAAATCAATCAGTCAGTTTAAAATTAAAAGAGATGTCTTTTAAAGAACAAAGTGGATTTACCCTAAA
The DNA here is from genome assembly GCF_054111225.1 of Wenyingzhuangia sp. IMCC45533. Taxonomy (NCBI): domain Bacteria; kingdom Pseudomonadati; phylum Bacteroidota; class Flavobacteriia; order Flavobacteriales; family Flavobacteriaceae; genus Wenyingzhuangia; species Wenyingzhuangia sp. IMCC45533. The sequence goes on from NZ_CM134197.1 coordinate 1,501,045, forward strand.
TCAATTTGGTTTTGATGTGAGTATTGATAACAAAAAGTCAGTACTTGATGATTTGGTATTTGTCACAAATCACAGTGAATTAAAAGGGAAATTGGCATTGAACTATGCTTCGCTAAATCAATTGATCAACAAACCTGAAACTGCAAATTTTGAGCTAGACTTTCCAAAAATAGAAATGAATTTGAAAGACGGGCTTTATTTTAGTCCAGAATTGGCTGATGATCAAACGGTGGCAGCATTGCAAAAAAACAACTTTTTGGGAGTGCTAAATGTCTCAGGAAAATTAGAGAATATCGCTCTAAAAAAAGCAAACATATCTTGGGGTAAAAAAACGTTTGTAAACGTTTATGGAAAATTGGAAAATATAACCAATCCCAAGCGTATGTATGTAGACGTACCAGAATTTAAATTGGTTACCCAAAAAGAAGATCTTGCGAGTCTTTTAGATGAGAAAAAAATGGGCATACAATTTCCAGCAAACATAGAATTGGTAAGTAAAGCAAAGGGGAAATCAGACAAAATTAGTACAAAAACAAGTTTAAAAACAAGTAAAGGAAATTTGCTGGTAGAAGGAGTTATCACCAATCAAAAAATAAAAGGTTTCAACGGAGTTGTCAATCTACAAGCATTCCGCTTAGGAGAAATTTTAAATAATAAAGATATTGGTACGCTAGATTTTGAAACGAGTATCAAAGCATCGGGTAGCGATGCGAACGATTTAAGTGCAAATATCAAAACCCAATTTAATCAGTTAAGTTATAAAGGTTATAATTACAATCCACTCAAGTTCAGAGCAAATATCGATCGAGGTAAAGGGATGGTTATTGCCAGTTTTACAGATGAGAATCTAGATTTTGAAACCCAAACCAACATCCAATTGGATTCAATCCTATCCAAAATCAAAACGAATATCAACATCAAGGGAATAGATTTTAAGGGGTTAAATATCACTCAGAAAAATATAAAGTCTAGATTAAACATTACAGCCAATTTTAAAGGGAACGCAAATAATTTTGTTTTAAAAGCCAATACCAATAATGGTTTGTTTGTGTATGATAGAGAATCTATTCCTTTAAGCAATTTTGAAATTGATGCGCTTGTTAATCAAGACTCCACAGTGGCCAACATTAAAAGTAAGCTACTCAATTTTGCCTTAAAATCTAACACTAGTCCTCAACAATTTTCTAACTCTATACAGAATCATATCAACTACTATATTTCATCAGAAAAAACGGCAAAGCAGCAAGATACCATTTCGGAAAATGTGTTGGTAGATGCCACGTTGAATTTTAGACAATCTCCCGTGATAGAGGATGTTTTTTTGGAAGAATTAAACAGGTTCGCACCTGTTAATTTATCGTTCTCTTATAATCAAAATGCAAAAAAATTAGAAGCTTTTTTTAACGCTCCTTTGATAGAGTACCAAGAAAGTAAACTAGAGAATGCACGTTTAAATTTTAACACTCAAAAAGACAGCTTAAAATTAGATTTGCACGTCGACAGAATTAAGCATTCGGTTGTAGATATTGAAAACTTAAACTTAACAGGAAACGTAATAGATGAGGTAATTCATTTAGATTTTTCTACACGAGATGAACAAAGTAAGATTATAAATATCAATACAGAATTAACAAGACTGGATGAACAAGTGACCTTGCGAGTTGATCCGTCAGAAATTGTGCTGAATAGAAAGTTATGGGAGCTACCAGCAAATAATGCTATTGTTTTCAAAGGAGAGCAAATCAATACTAAAAATTTTAAGCTTTTTAGAAATAACCAAACATTGAGCTTTAACGCAGGATTAGATCAAAATAATCAGAACGATATTGTGATAGATTTTGACAATTTTAAGCTTTCGAATATTTTGAGTTTTTTAAACCCAGAAAAGGAAATAGCCAACGGGATTTTATCAGGAAAAGTACAGGCAAATCACATCAACAATAACCAAACACTTACCTCTGATTTAAAGGTTAACAACTTGCAAGTTTTTAAAAATACTTTGGGAGATTTAAACTTAGAGGCTACTTCGGTTAACAATCACAAAGTAGATGTAAATTTAACACTGATAGAAAAAGACAGCGTACAATTGCTAGTCAACGGAAATTATGATGTAGCCAAAACACAAACTCCATTAAATTTAGATGTTCAACTAAAAAAACTATCTCTAAAAAAAGTAGCTGGTTTTGCACCAGATGCAATTTCTAATGCTTCGGGATACTTGTCTGCAAACTTTAAAATGCAAGGAAATTTTAGTGACCCGCAATACAACGGAGCTTTAAATTTGAATCAGGTAAAACTAAAGGTCAACATGTTTAATACAGATTTTTCTTTTCCAGAAGAATCTATCACGGTAGACAACTCTAGTATTTTGCTAGATCAGTTTACCATGTTGGATACGGAGCAGAATAAATTTGTTATTGATGGAAGTATAGGAACTACAGAATTGTCCAATCCTACTTTTGATTTAAAAGTGCATACAGACAATTTGCAAGTACTGAATTCCACAGAGAAAGACAATGATTTGTTTTATGGAAAACTGTTTTTAAACACAGATGTAAACATCAAAGGAGATATGACTATTCCTGTAATTACAGGAACTTTAAGAGTAAACAAAAATTCTAATTTTACCTATGTAATTCCAGAATCTAGAATAGAAGCGGTGGAGCGAGAAGGAGTGGTACTGTTTGTTAACAAATCAGTTACCAATGATATCCTTACCTCTTATGATAACGTTACAGAAACCAAAACAGGAGCTTTAAAAGGATTAGACATACAAACGGTGTTACAAATAGATGCTGGGGCAATTTTGAATGTCATTGTTAACAAAAGCTCAGGGGACAACCTAAGAGTACAAGGGAAAGCCGATTTAAATTTTGGGTTAGAACCAAGTGGAAGAACCACGTTATCTGGAGTATATGAAGTGGAAGATGGGCATTACGAAGCAAGTTTGTATAATTTGGTTAGACGTAAGTTTAATATAGCCAAGGGGAGTAAAATTACTTGGCAAGGAGACCCTATTGATGCAAAAATGGACATTAAGGCCATTTACAAAGTAGAAACTCCTGCAAGTGGATTGATGGCATCTGTAACTTCTGGTTTGGAGGCAACGGCCTTAAACAGATTCAGAAAAAAAATTCCGTTTTGGGTATATTTAAACTTAGGGGGAGAATTATTAAAACCAGCCATAAGTTTTAATTTAGATATTCCAGAAGACTCTAGAGGAGAGCTTGGCGGACAAGTTTACACACAAGTAAGACAATTAAACAATAGAGAGGACGAGTTGAACAAACAAGTATTTTCTCTTTTGGTATTGAATCAATTTTTTCCGTCGAATAAAAGTGACGGAAGTAACGGAGGATCCTTATCTATTGCTCGTAATAACGTAAACAGAGTGTTGTCTAATCAATTAAATAATTATTCCAGTAAATTGGTAGGTAACACAGGGATAGAATTAGGATTTGAGTTAGATAGCTATACAGATTATACTAGTGAGGGACAGCAAGACAATACGCAGTTAAATGTAAGTGCACAAAAAAAATTGTTTAATGATAGACTTACGGTGCAAGTGGGTAGCGGTTTTGAATTGGAAAATGGCAATCAGAATTCCAACGGTAGAACTCCCATTATAGGAAATGTAAACATAGAATATGCACTCACAGAAAATAGAAGATATAGGTTAAGAGGCTTTAGAAAAAACGAATTTCAAAGCGTTATAGATGGGCAAGTAATTGTTACAGGAATTTCGTTTTTGTTCAACCGAGAATTTAACAAGTTTAAACAACTGTTTAACAAAGAGGTTGCTAAAAGCAACAAAGACAAACAAGAATAAATGAAGTGCAATCACATACATAAAATTTTAGTCGTATTACTACTCATGGTTATGGTTTCTTGTAGTGTAACTAAATACATTCCGCAAGGAAAAAAGCTGTATAGTGGAGCTAATATTAATATCAATAACCCCAAAAAAGTAAAAGATATTGGGAGTGTTCAATCAGAGTTAGAGGAGCTTTTAAAACCCAAGCCTAACAAAAAAATACTGGGAGCAAGGCTTGGTTTATATTACCATTACAAAGTAAAAAACAACAAAGGAAATTTTATTACTAGGTATCTAAATAAAAAAATTGGAGAAGAACCTGTGTATTTTTCAGATGTTAATCCATCAAAAACCAAAGAGTTTATCAAAAATAGATTGGATAACAGAGGTTTTTTTAATAGCGTGGTTACAGATACTATTAAAGAAAAAAAACATACCAAAGGAGCTTTCTATTCAGTCACTTTGCCAGAACCTTATACGCTTGAAAGCTATAGTTTAGAAAAAGATACACTCGCCATTTATCAAGAAATTAAAAAAGATTTTAAGACCACTTTGCTTAAAAAAGGCACGAGATACAACTTGGAATCCTTTAAACTAGAAAGAGCTAAAATAGACAGTCAGTTAAAAAATAAAGGATACTACAACTTTAACCAAGACTTTTTAATTTATGAAGTAGATACCAATCAATACAGCAATAAAAAATTCGACTTGTATCTCAGACTAAAAAAAGAAACTCCCCAAAAAGCCAAATTACCTTATAAAATAGACCAAGTCTTAGTTTATCCAAATTATAACTTAGATGCTAAAAGGACTGCAAAAGATACGGTAACTATTGAGGGAGTATCATTTTTGCAAGATACCCTGTTCTTTAAACCTCACTTGTTAAGAAAATATTTAAAGTTACAGAAAGGAATATTTTACAATCCTCAAAAATCCAAACTAACAAGTAAAAGACTTTCTGCTATTGGAACTTACAAATACGTAAATATACAGTACGATGAAAGTAAAGCTATTACTAACGATAGCATTGCACATTTAGATGCCAAAATATATTTATCTCCACTAAACAAAAGATCCATTGGTTTAGAACTACAAACAGTTACAAAATCTAACAACTTTGCAGGACCAGGATTAAATATCAATTACCGAAATAGAAATTTATTTAACGGAGGAGAAATGCTTAGTATTACAGCCTCTGCAGCTTACGAATTCCAAATAGGAAATAACGATCAAAATCTAAACGGAACGCAGTTAGCATTCGGAACCAGTTTAATATTTCCGAGACTTATATTTCCAGGAAGCCTTGACAATAAATTTAAGTATGGAATACCAAAAACCAAGATTTCTTTTGATAGTGAATACTTAAGCCGTTCCAATTTATACGATTTAGCGTCGTTTAAAAGTAACCTATCCTATAGTTGGGATGCTAACAAATATTTAAGTTACGAGGTTAGTCCAATCAATATTAATTATGTGAGGTTGGCAAACTCAACTAACGAATTCCAAACCATATTAAATAACAATCCTTTTCTACGTAGCAGTTTCGATCAGCAATTTATTGCCGGATTAACTTTTAACTTCACCTATAATGAATTAGGTAGAAACACTCAAAAACACCAATTTTACTTTTCATCTAACTTAGATGTAGCAGGAAACTTACTAAGCCTGGTCAGTAGTAATTCAAGCAGTGGAAAAAAAGAATTTTTAGGATTAGAATTTGCGCAGTATGGAAAAATAGATGTAGATGCTAGGCATTATATCAACCTTTCTAAAGAACAAACCTTTATTACCAGACTATATGCAGGAGTAGGAATTCCGTACGGAAACTCAGAGGTTTTACCCTTTACTAAACAGTTTTTTTCAGGAGGACCTTATAGTGTTAGAGGATTTAATACAAGATCTATCGGGCCAGGAACTTATCAGGGTACTAGTAATAACAATTCTTTTTTTGACAGGTCTGGAGATGTTCGTTTGGAAACAAATTTGGAATACCGATATCCAATTTTCTCAGTCCTAAAAGGAGCCCTCTTTGCCGATGCTGGAAATATCTGGCTATACAATCAGAATAGCTCTTTAGCAGGAGGGGAATTTTCCAATAATTTTGTCAGTCAGTTAGCCATCAGTGTCGGAACTGGTATCAGGGTGGATATCCAGAGTTTCGTCATCAGATTAGATTATGGAGTGCCTATCAAACAGCCTATTCAAACAAGTATCACAAGTCCCCAGTTCAATAATTCTGTATTAAATTTTGCTATCGGTTATCCGTTCTAAGATTTTAAAGACTCTATGGGCGTTCCCCTTTGGGTCGGGCTGTCCGCTATATCTTTTACTAGTTTTCGATACAAATTTATTCCGTTTCACTCCATAAATTCACTCAAACTAATCGTAAAAGGATGCCGCTACTATCCCTAACGCGAACAGCAGAATTCAATTTTTATAGTATAGTTCTAGATTCCGATCGAACACCTGTATGGTCAATAATTGGGTACTAAGTTGTAAAAAAGTAAAAGTTAAAATCACCGATATTAAAACTCTCAATCTAGCTCAAATATCCAGGGGGTCATCGAGCGGAGTCTAGATATACTTCAAAGAAAAACTATCAAATTATGATTAGCATTCTGCAACAGAATATATAGTCAAAAAGCAAGAACATTAAACCTCCAGAGCAGCTCTTAAAACATCTTTTCTACTAATCTGTCCAATCACTTTTTTTCCCTCCACTACAGGAAATCTATTTCTACGCACCACACAAAATTTTTGAGCCACATCATAAATATTCTGATCAGCTTCAACAGTTTCAACAATAGGGTCCATGTAATCTTTAACCAACTGATCGTGCAAAGGAATGTTGTAATATCTACTATTAGCTATTTTTTTCATGCAATCACCCTCCGAAATAATTCCTAATAAAACGTCATCTTCATCTACCACACAAGCACCAGAAATATTATGGTTTACTAGAATTTGCATAGCTTCTACTACTTTTTGCTCGGGCGAAAACGTAATTAGTTTATTTCTCGTTACCATGTAATCTGACACCTGTATTTTATTAGGTAGTATTACAGCCTTGGCCGTTGGAGCTTTAAAATTTTTGATTCCCATAGTGTTGCGATTTAAGTTAATTTTATAAGGTAGTATTTTAATTACATAAAAACAACTATTTGATTTATAGACCTATAGGTGTTTCTGTGCTATTTTTTATTTCGGACATTACAAATGTACTATGTGCACTTCCAATATTTTTTACACTTCCCAAGTGATTCAAAACAAAATCTTGATAGTCGTCCATATCATGAACCATCACTTTTAGTAAAAAATCGTAATCTCCAGAAATATTATAGCATTCTGTCACTTGCTTTAAAGAAGTAATGTCTCTCACAAAGCGCTGTCCTATTTCTTTAGTATGCTCTTTCAGTTTTACATTACAAAAAACAATCAAATTTTTGCCAAGCAATTTTCTATCGAGTAAGGCAACATACTTGGTTATATATCCGTTTTTTTCAAGCTTCTTAATTCTCTCATGGACGGGTGTGTTCGATAAATTTGTAAGGTTCGCTAACTCTTTAATAGTAATTCTAGCATTTTTCTGAAGGTGTTTTAACAGTTGTAAGTCTATAGAGTCTGGTTTATACATAGATTATATTTCTGATTTGAGTAGCGTAATTAGTAAGTTTTAGAATTTCATTCTTAGTGAAGATTAAAATTAGGTTATTTATCTGTATTTAATGGATTATTGTAGAATAATATTACTAATAAATAGCTTTGTAAAAGAAATTTAATCTATAAATAATGAAAAGTCATACTTTAGGATATCCAAGAATAGGAGAAAAAAGAGAATTAAAAAAAGCGGTAGAAAGTTACTGGTCTAAAACCAGCTCTGAGGAAAATTTGCAAGAAACAGCCAAGGAGCTTAGAGAACAAAATTGGTTGAAGCAAAAAGAAGCGGGAATAGACTTAATTGCAGTAAATGACTTTTCGTTGTACGATCAAGTATTAGACTTATCTCTCACGCTGGGATGTATTCCCAAAAGATATCAGGTTTTAATAGAGAATCAAGTATCTGAATTGGATATTTATTTTGCTATGGCAAGAGGCTTGCAGACAGAAAAATACGATATTACTGCTATGGAAATGACCAAGTGGTTCGATACCAATTATCACTACTTAGTTCCAGAATTTGTAAAGAATCAGTCTTTTAAATTTTCATCAAAAAAAATAATTGCTGAGTATAAAGAAGCGGTTGCTTTGGGTATTCATGCCAAACCTGTATTAATAAGTCCGGTGTCTTACCTCTTATTAGGGAAAGAAAAAGAAACGGGTTTTGATAAACTAGACTTATTGAGCAATTTATTAGTGGTTTACAAACAGATTATAGGAAAACTCCAAAATTTGGGAGCCGAATATATTCAGTTAGATGAGCCTTTTTTAGCCTTAAATTTATCTGAAAATGAGAAATTAGCAATTTATAAAACGTATGAATTTTTAAACAAAGAATTCCCCAACATTAAATTTATAACAGCTACTTATTTTGATGATGTTTTAGATAATTTGGAACATCTTAACAGTTTACCACATCAAGTTTTACATGTAGATTTAACAAGGGGAAAGGAAAATCAATTAGATGAAATCTTAAATTCAGAATTTCAAAATAAATCCACTGTTTTATCACTTGGGCTGGTTGATGGTAGAAACATCTGGAAGAATGATTTTACAAAATCAATCTCTAAAATTAATAATGCAAAACAAGTTTTAGGAGCCAACCGCGTTTGGATATCAAGTTCTAGTTCATTACTACACGTTCCCGTTAATTTAGAGAACGAAGGAGTGCTTGATAACGAGCTGAAATCGTGGTTAAGTTTTGCAGTTCAAAAAGTGGACGAAATTGTTTTACTAAACAGGTTAAGTACGCATCCTACGCACCAAGATTTAATCAGATTCGATGAAAACAAACAAGCAATTCTGGAAAGAAAATCATCAGATAGAATACACAAATTCCAAGTAAAAAATAGAGAAAGTTTTATAAAGGCAGAGAATTTAGATAGAAAAAACGAATTTATACTTAGAAAACAAGTTCAACAGAAAGCCTTAAACCTCCCCTTGTATCCAACAACGACTATTGGCTCTTTTCCTCAAACTCCAGAAGTAAGAAGTTGGAGAGCTCAGTATAAAAAAGGAATTTTATCAGATCAAGAATATCAATCACGCATCGCCCAAGAAACTCTAGACTCCATAAAATTTCAAGAATCAGTGGGCTTAGATGTGCTAGTACACGGAGAGTTTGAACGAAATGATATGGTTGAATATTTTGGAGAGCAGCTAGAAGGTTTTGCCTTTACCAAATTTGGATGGGTACAAAGTTATGGAACCAGATGTGTGAAACCTCCTATTATTTTTGGAGACGTAGAAAGATTACATCCTATGACTTTAGAATGGACAGCGTATGCGCAATCTCTAACTCAAAAACATGTAAAAGGAATGCTTACGGGGCCTGTAACTGTTTTACAATGGTCGTTTGTAAGAGACGATCAAAGCAGAGCTAAAACTTGTAATCAAATTGCCTTAGCAATAAGAGATGAGGTAATAGATTTGGAAAATGCAGGGATTAAAATTATTCAGATTGACGAGCCCGCTATAAGAGAAGGCTTACCGTTGAAAAGAAAAAACTGGCAGACTTATTTGCAGTGGGCAGTAGATGCATTTAGGTTATCGGCAAGTGGCGTAAAAGACGAAACTCAAATTCACACGCATATGTGTTATTCTGAGTTTAATGATATTATAGATGCTATTGCTCAGATGGATGCTGACGTTATTACCATCGAATGTTCTCGTTCTCAAATGGAGTTGCTAGATGCTTTTGCTGAGTTCAAATATCCAAACGAGATAGGACCCGGAGTTTACGACATTCACTCCCCTAGGGTTCCTACTGTAAAAGAGGTTGTTGACTTAATTGTAAAAGCGGAGCAATATATTCCAAAAGAAAATATATGGATTAATCCAGATTGTGGGTTAAAAACAAGAAAGTGGCCAGAAACCAAAAAAGCCTTAGAAATTATGGTAAAAGCTACTCAGCAAATTAGAGAAAAGCAATTAGTTTAACATTTATATCTCGACTCCGCTCGATAACCTTCGAATGTATTTATACGATGACAAATTACATTGGTGTTCTAGCGGAGTCGAGAACTTTCTAAAACCAGAACTTTGCTACAATCTTTCTTATATCTCGACTCCGCTCGATAACCTTCGAATGTATTTATATGATTACAAATTACATTGGTGTTCGAGCGGAGTCAAGAACTTTCTAAAACCAGAACTTTGCTACAATCTTTCATATATCTCAACTCCGCTCAATAACCTTTGAATGTATTCATACGATGACAAATTACATTGGTGTTCTAGCGGAGTCGAGAACCTTCTAAAATCAGAACTTTGTTACAATATTTCTTATATCTCGACTCCGCTCAATGACCCGATAAAATATCGAAGGGTGTTCGAGCGGAGTCGAGAACTATTTTAATTACTTTCCTCCCAACATCAACAAGTCATTGACCACAATTTTGGTAGCATATTTTTTATTTCCCTGCTGATCCTCCCAATTTTCATAGGTAAGTTTACCTTCGATAGCAATTTCGCTTCCCTTGTCTAAATATTTTTCTACGATTTCGGCTGTTTTATTCCAGCACACCAAATTATGCCATTGCGTATCTGTAACTCTTTCACCATCTTTATTGTTATAAGTTTCTTTAGTCGCTAACGATAGAGTTGCGAGTTTGCTACCCGATGTAAATTCTTTAATAACAGGAGTACTTCCTAAATGACCGATTAATTGTACTTTGTTTCTTAAATTGTTCATAGTATAAAATTTTAAATGAGATAATAAATTGTTTGTCACTTTTAGACATCGCAAATATCTCTCAGGATGCAATAAACAATCGGTTCTTAATTATTTACTTTCGATTATAAACGGTTGTAGTCGTTTACAAATGTTTTTATATCTTTGTAAAAAAATAATTATGCAAGAAAAAAACTGCTTAGAATGTGGAGAAAAAGTTGTTGGGAGATCAGATAAAAAATTTTGTAATGACCAATGTAGAAATGCCTATAACAATAAGTTGGAGGTAGGTAATAAAAATTTGGTGAGGAATATTAATAACAATTTAAAACGAAATTATAAAGTTTTATGCGAGCTAAACGTCACTGGAAAAACTAAAATCTCAAAGAAAATTTTAGAAGAAAATAATTTCAATTTTAATTTATTTACCTCCATCCACAATACCAAAACAGGGAATCAATATTTTTATTGTTATGACCAAGGATATCTTTTACTAGAGAAAGAACAAGTTTTATTGGTAAAAAAGTAACTATATTTTTAGCTAATACTCTTGTTGTTGGCTAATCGAACTTTATATTTTTTACAGAATTTTTTCTGCTTATCAGCATTGGAAAAGAAACTCCAGCTGTTAGCGCTAATAAAATAAAACCAGCCTTTGTACCGTTGTTCAGTGTATCGCTTAGAGCTATTTCGTAAACGGCTGCATCTACTTTTTCGGTCAATTTAATAATCCCTAACATAGTTTTGTAAGCGAAAGCACCAGGAATCATTGGGATTACAGCAGGAATGGAGAATACCAGAGGAGGAGCGTGTTTGTTATGTGCAGCGGGTATACTTAACAATCCTACAACTAATGCTCCAAAAAAAGTGGAGATGATGATAGTAATATCAAAACTCATCAAAATAAGTTTACAAGATCCACCCAAAGCTCCCAATATGGCAATTATTAATAAAGTTCTTTTTGGAACATTGAATAATACAGCGAATCCAGTTGAGGCAATAGCTAGCCAAAGAGCCATTTCTAAATGATGTAACATATATTAAAAATTATAAATAAACATAGCACCTAACATTCCCAAGGCAATAGAAAAAGCAATGAGCATGGCATTGATTCCTCTGGCGATTCCATTAGTAACATAGCCATCAATTAAATCCGAAAAAGAATTGATTAGAGGAATCCCTGGAATTAAAAACAATACGCAAGTGGCAAATGCTAAATTAGGGTTAACACCTATTTGTAAATAAACCGCCAATCCAGCAATTAAACAGGAGGTAAAAGAAACTAAGGTAATACTTAAATACGGATTGAAATGTTTAATAACGAGTTGATGTCTTAAATTAAACGCAACAAAGGTAGCCACAAAGGCAATGAGCATGTCAATGTATGCACCCCCAAATAATCTACAAAAAGCAGCATCTGCCAAACTAACGGCACATAAAGTAATCATAAAAGGATACCGAGTAGCTCCTTTCAACCGTTCTATTTCGGTATGTATTTGGTGAGCATTCCAATCTTGTTCCACAGCATTCCAGCTCATTCTACTAATTCCAGAAACCAATTTAAAATTAGCTCCATGTGGTGCTGTTTTTTTAAAACGATTGTAAACTTTTTGGGTTTCTTTATTCTTTAAAAGTAGTAGAACAGTTTTATGAGTTACCAAAATTTCTGTATCATAACCTAAGTGCTCTGCAATACGCTCAATCGTAACTTTTATTCTGTTAGTACTCGCCCCAGCCCCCATTAATAATGATCCGATTTCTAATAAAGAGTTAGAAACAATGTCTTGTTGTTTTATTATGGTATCCATTTATTTAATTGTATTGCAAATATCGCCAATTAATTGATTGAATAGAGGATATAAACCTTCTCTATCTAATTGTGTAACTCCAAAACGAACAATTACCAATTCTTTGGAGGGAATTATAAAAATTCGCTGTCCTTGATAGCCATCAGCATAAAAACAATCTTTGGGAACATTAGGCATAAAATTACCTCTGTTTAACCACCACTGCGCTCCGTATTCGTTGTTAGATGTTTTGTTCGGACTACTTATGTATTTAATCCAACTAGGGTTGAACAGCTGTTCTCCGTTCCAATGACCTTTATCAAGCATTAATTGTCCAAACTTGCCCCAATCTCTTGTGGTTGCCCAACTGTAAGAAGAGCCTACATAATTATTGCGCAAATCTGTTTCTATCACCATAGAATGCATTCTTATTTTATCTACCAATTTCTGATAAGGAAAATCTAAATACTCTTGCTCCGTGTTCAATTGCTTTTTTAAGATAGCTGATAAGATATTAGTCGTTCCCGAAGCGTAATTAAAAACTTTTTCGGGTTTGTGTTTTGCAGGTTTGTTGATAGCTCTAGTGGTGACATCTTTATCATCAAACAACATTTTGGTCACATCACATATTTTACCATAATCTTCTTCCCACGCTAATCCGCTTTCCATTCTAAGCAAATGATTTGTAGTAATATTTTTTCTCTCATCGTTTAGCCAGCTAGGAAAAGATTGAATGGGTTTATGTATATCGTACTCACGCTCACGCTCTAAAATTCCAAAACAAGTAGTTAACAAGCTCTTAGTCATAGACCAGCCCTGAAGCAAAGAATTTTTGTCAAAACCTTCGGCATATTTTTCAGAAATAATTTTGCCTTTATACAGTACCAGAATTGATCGCGTATTTTTCACATAATCAGCGTTACTTTCTTTAAAACATTGGTTAGTTAAGTCATCTAAATTATTGTAATCAACATTTGCAAAAACAGTATCAACAGGTTCCAAATTTCCATAAGGATAGGGTTTGTTTACGGCAGTAAAATTTCTGTTGGGTATTTTTAGGTTGATGTTGCTGAGGTTCGATAAATCATTATCCACCAGAACAGCTCCCACTCCCTCTCTGTAATAGGCAGTTTTTTTAGAAAGACCAAACACGGTAGAGACTGCTGCCCCTTTTGAGTTATCCACATTGGTTTTTGCGAGTTTGATAAGTGGACCATTGTTGTCCACTGCGTTAATGTTTTGAACACTTCTATTGGCTAAAAAATAACTACTAGCCATATTTTTAGCAGCGAAACCAGAAATTAATTTGAGTTTTGGGTAATTTAAAATAAAAACAACGAGTATAATTACAGCGGAAAGAATACCAATTATTTTGATGAATTTCATACCAATAGGCTATATAACAAGATACTAATTTTTAATTGTTATCTATAGAAAAGAGTTGGTAGTCCTTTTTATCTTTTAGACTTAAAGAAGTACCTTTGTTTTAAAGATTTTAATTTATGATAAACATCGAAAAAGTAAGAGCAGATTTTCCTATTTTAAAACAAGAAGTGAATGGAAGACCTTTGGTTTATTTTGATAATGGAGCTACTAGTCAAAAACCACAAGTGGTAATAGATGCTATTACTAATTACTATACTACGATTAACGCTAATGTACACAGAGGAGTTCATACTTTAAGTCAATTAGCTACCGATGCGTTTGAAGAAACCAGACGTAAATTAAAAGCACATTTTAACCCTAAACACGAACACGAAATTATTTTTACTCGTGGTACTACGGAGGCTATTAATTTGGTAGCTACCTCATTAACTTCATTAGTAAAAAATACAGATGAAATCGTCATTTCTGCGCTAGAGCATCATTCTAATATTGTGCCTTGGCAAATGCTTTGTGAACGCACAGGAGCTACCTTAAAAGTAATTCCGATGAATGATGATGGAGAGCTTAAAATGGATGTATATGACGAATTGTTATCGGAGAACACCAAAATAGTTGCAGTAAATCACATATCCAACGCTTTGGGAACAATAAACCCTGTTGAGCAGATAATAGAAAAAGCACATAAATTTGGAGCTTGGGTACTTATTGATGGAGCACAATCTTGCCCACACATGGCTGTAGACTTACAAGCTTTAGATTGCGATTTTTTTACCTGCTCTGCTCATAAAATGTTAGGACCCACAGGAATTGGTTTTTTATACGGAAAAGAAGCTATTTTGAATGAATTACCACCATACCATGGGGGAGGAGAAATGATTAAAGATTGTTCTTTTGAAAAAACGACCTATGCTGAGTTGCCACACAAATTTGAAGCTGGTACGCCTAATATTGCTGATGTCATTGCATATGGTGTAGCAGTAGATTATGTAAATAATATAGGCTTAAAAAATATTGAGGCTCATGAACACGAACTGCTAGTTTATGGAACGCAAGAATTGAGCAAAATACCTGGATTAAAAATTTATGGGACGGCTAAAAACAAAGCGAGCGTTATTTCATTTAACATAGCCAATATACACCCTTATGATATAGGAACTATTGTAGATAAACTAGGAATAGCCGTAAGAACGGGTCACCATTGTACACAGCCCATTATGACTCGTTTTGATATTCCTGGGACTATAAGAGCTTCTTTTGCTTTTTACAATACTAAAAAAGAAATAGATAGTTTGGTAACTGCATTGCAAAAAGCGGTTGCTATGTTATCATAAAGTTTATATTTACATCCTAAAATTAAACCGAGGTATGTCTTATCCAAGTATTTTTGAAGTAGCGACCTTAGCAAAAAATAAAAAACGCTTAGACAACTTAAAAATAGACTCAAAACCTTTATGGGGGAAAATGAACACAGCTCAAATGCTGGCACATTTGAATTTGACTTATGACACCTCTAGGGGTAAAGTTAGAGTTGAGATGCATCCATTTATGCATTTTTTTATAAAGAAATTCTTTAAAAAGGCAGTTGTAGATAATAAGCCTTATCCTAAAAATGCAAGAACGGCACCTTATTTTGAGGTTTTAGAAAATAAGGAATTTGAGTACGAGAAAGAACGACTTTTGCAGAATATGCATTGGGTTTTTGAAAAAGGAGAAAGTTATTTTGAAGGGAGATTAACAGGCTCTTTTGGCAAATTAACAGCCAAAGAGTGGAGTAATTTATTTCAAAAACATTTAGATCATCATTTTAATCAATTTGGAGTTTAGCCAACTTGATTTTTGGCGTTATTGTCAATAAATTTTACCGCATGAATTCACAGGAATTAAAAAAGAAAATAGAAAATAAAGAGGGAGGCTATCTTTTTTATGGGTTAACACCACCTAAAAAATCTACGGACAAAGATAAAATTACAGGGATTGCTCAGAGACAAATAGATAGGCTAAAGGATTTGAATATCGATGGATTGGTTTTGTACGACATTCAGGATGAATCTTCTAGAAATAACAATCCTCGTCCATTTCCTTTTATGTCCACTTGGGCTCCAGATGAATATGCAAACACCTATCTGCAAAATTTAGAAGTTCCAAAAATCATATACAAAAGCGTAGGTAAGTTTACGGAAGAGAGTTTAAAGCAGTGGTTAAAAGACCACGAGAATAAAATAGATTTGACTGTTTTTGTAGGAGCACCGTCTAAAGATCAGCAAGTAAAATTATCTTTACAGCAAGCATACAAAATAAAAAATGCTTCAGATTCAACCATCAAGTTAGGAGGGGTAACCATCCCAGAGCGTCATTTTGTAAAAGGTGATGAGCATATTCGCTTGCGTAACAAAATAGAAAACGGATGCTCTTTTTTTATATCTCAATGTGTGTATAATTTAGACAATGCCAAAGATATGCTCTCGGATTACTACTTTTATACGCAAGAAAAAGGCATACAACCTATGCCTATTATTTTTACGCTAACACCCATTGGCTCCCTTAAAACATTAGAATTTACCAAGTGGTTGGGAATAGATATTCAAAGGTGGTTGGAAAATGAATTAAAGGTTTCAAAGGATATTTTAAACGCTTCTATAGGTATATGTAAATATATAGCTAATGATTTAATTAATTTTGCTGCAGAAAAAAACATGCCCATTGGTTTTAACATAGAATCTGTAGCGATTAGAAAAGCGGAGATTGATGCCTCTATAGATTTGGTAAAATCCATTAAAGAAATGATGGGTAAACGACATTAAGGAACGAATATTGTTGATATTACAATATCAACAACCATAGCGCTTTCACACTAAAAAAATAAATAATATTGTTAAAAAGTAAATTCTACATAAAGTTTTTTATTGTTTCTGTTCTTTTTTGGACAGGAGGCTCCATAGCTCAAATTAGAGACTTAGTGAAAGTAGACTTTACCAATTTGATATCTGAAAATTCAAAATTCTCCTTTACTAGAAATCGATTTTCAGTAAATTATCCTTTTAAACTCAACGATAAAAACTACTTAATTTCGGGTATTAATTACAATAGAATAGATGCGAAAATTAATATCGACGGCCTTTCAGAGAATTTTAATTCAGATGTTACTCAGTTTAGACAATACGAGTTCAATATGGCTTTTATTCATCAATTGAGTAGTACTAAAAAAATCATAGCGCAATTTAAACCAGGTTTGAGTTCGAATTTTTCTTCAAACAAAATTTTTAAAGAAGATTTTGTGGTAACAGTTGGTTTGGGAATCATCATTGATAAAAGAAAAGAAGCCATTGAAAAGCCTTACAGATTAATTTTAGGAGCTGCTTTTTCTGGTACCAGTGGTGTTCCATTTCCACTACCTTTTATCAGCTACTACAGAAAACTGTCCGAACGTAGGGAGTTCACTTTGGGAATCCCTAAAATTAATTACAAATTTTTGTTTAGAGAGGGTAAGTCCAAACTAGGTCTTTTAGCGCGTTTAGAAGGATTTAATTCAAGTATTCAGGACAACGTGAGTCACAACAATAATCGCGTGAACAGATTAAGAGCCACTCTGATTGTGGGAGGGTTGGGATATGAACACTTTTTTACCAAACACATTATATTCTATTCTGCCTTTGATAGGGTCTTAATAGACAGAGTTCGTTTGAATTTTGACAACGATGAAATCAAAAAAATAGAGACAAGTAAAGATTACTTTTTTAAAGTGGGAATCAAATTTAAGATATAAAAAAACCAGCCAACTGGCTGGTTTTTTTTAGGGTTCTATCTCAACAAGCTTTAAGCTTTTAAAATTCCTTTTTCTACTAAATATTCTGCAATTTGAACTGTATTTGTCGCAGCTCCTTTTCTTAAGTTGTCTGCAACAATCCACATATTTAGGGTGTTTGGTAAAGATTCATCTCTACGAATACGTCCCACGAATACTTCGTCTTTGTCATGAGCCAAAGCAGGCATTGGATATACGTTGTTGTCCAAATCATCCTGAACAATAACTCCTGGCGTAGCTGCTAATATTTCTCTTACTTCTGCTAAATCAAAGTCGTTCACAAACTCTACGTTTACAGCTTCTGAGTGACCTCCAGCAGTTGGAATACGTACAGCTGTTGCAGTTACAGCAAAAGAATCATCACCTAAAATTTTCTTAGGCTCTTTTACCAATTTCATTTCTTCTTTAGTGTATCCATTTTCCATAAAAATGTCGCAATGAGGAATTGCGTTGCGGTTAATTGGATAGTTATAAGCCATTTCGCCGTCAGTAATTCCGTTTTGTTCGTTTTCTAATTGCTTTACAGCTGCTACACCTGTTCCAGATACCGACTGGTAAGTAGAAACAATTAAACGCTTCATTTTATATTTTTTATGTAATGGAGCCAAAGCCATTACTAATTGTATTGTAGAACAATTAGGATTGGCAATAATTTTATCCTCAGCAGTTAAAACATCACCATTAATTTCGGGAACAATTAATTTTTTACCTGGATCCATTCTCCATGCAGAAGAGTTGTCAACAACAGTAGTTCCAGCAGCAGCAAATCTTGGTGCCCATTCTAAAGAAGTATCTCCACCAGCAGAAAACAAAGCAACATCAGCATTCATTTTCACAGCATCCTCTAAAGTTACGACTGTATAATTTTTACCTTTGTATTCTAATTGTTTACCAGCAGAACGAGCCGATGCAACAGGGATTAATTCTGTTACAGGAAAATTTCTTTCTGCCAATACTTTTAACATTACCGTTCCTACCATTCCGGTAGCTCCTACTACTGCTACTTTCATATTTGTATTATTTTTATTTCTAGTTGTTCAAAAATTGAGAGTGCAAAGATGCTAAAAATGTAGGCTTCATTTTTTATAATAGACTGAAAATTACACATTTTGTTAAAAATTTATCGTATTGACAAATTTTGAGAAATAATTTAACGAAGCATTGTAAACATTTAGAGCTTATTCCGCAGAAACCAACTGTTAAAAGATTTGTAAATACAATTAAATATGAAGTTTATAGAGTAGATTCATGCACTGGTCAAATAGTTCTTAGCTAGTCTTTTCTTTTTACCTCACTTTCTAGTTTAAGAACAGAGCCTCCATCTTCTTGTTCAATATACAAGGCTTTATTGTCCGATTCTCCATTTCTAGTAACCTCACTTCCCTTAATTTTTTTGGTAATTTTGCTAGTGTACGTTTCTTTTACTTTCCCCTCAGCCTTACCATTTCCCCATTCCCATACAACTGTAGTTCCTTTTCTAATCATAATTGTATATGTTTTTAAGCTATTAAATTTTAAAAGAAAGTTTGTCTTTAAAACCAGTTACAGTTTTTCCAAAACTTTTATGACTCACACTTATATCATCACCAAATTTTTGAAACATATTTTTAACAGCAGCTATATTTTGCTTGTTTACTTTAAAATAGTCAATATCACCTTTGTTTTTTGTGATAGCTAATAAAAAAGCTTCTGTAAAGCAACCATAAAATTCATTTTTAAAATTAAGTCCAACAAGTTGATGATCAAATTGGAGCTCTAAATTTTTTATTTCGTAATCACCACCATCAAACCGAGCAAATCGTTTATCGGATTCATCAATTAAGTGTTTTGGAACAGCATTAGGAACAGCAACATCAATAATAATTAATTGCTGCTTACAAATATGTTCTAGTTGTTGCTTAGTTACGTTGTGATTATGAGCACAACCTAAGAACAACGAGGCTTTTTCAAAAGCATCAGATTCCGCGTAAGCATCTAAGCTAGTAAATTGCAAATCGGTTTCGTTACTAATAACACGGTGTTTGCTAATAACCACAATTTTTTGATAGCCTTCTTCTTTCAGATATTGGATGGCGGTTTCTCCCAAAAAGCCCGCACCCAAAACAATTACGGGATCTTTTTTAGAAATACTTTTAGATACATATTCAATTTGCTTTAAAAAAGCGAGTGCAGTTCCATTGTCTCCAATGGTAAATAAAATGTTTGGGAACAGTTTTTTTAACTCAGTACCATCTCCAAACAATCTTTTTGTTGATGCTGCTAGTAAAACTACCTTAACACCCTTGTCAGAGGCATGTTTTACGGCATTGATAAAATATTTTTTAGCCTTTTTCATTCCAGATATAGACAACATTTCTGTTGGCAAAATATCTAAAACAGGAATCATTCCTTGGTGTCCTTTGTACGAGAATTCGTAGGGTTTTAGAACACCCTCTGCACAGTAATTATCACTATTTCTTATAAAATCTCTATTTAGAGGACTTAAACAGTTTGATATCAAAGCAATAATAGGTTTGCTCTGTGTCGATTGGTCAGGAGAAATTAAAACGGAACTAGCTTCTGTTAACATACAGGTTATTTTATAGGAATACGCAAAAATATATTTTTGAAATTTATAATAATGTAAAACTCTAGAATTAAGATGAGGTAAACTCATCACTTTGAAAATTTCCCCTAATTTTTAATCAATACATACAATATAAAACCGCGGGAGTTGATCTATAACACGATGGATGAAGTTTTATCTAAGATATTTGTATACTCTATTAACATCTAATAATATTGAAACTCCATGAGTACCATTAGATTGACTAGTTAAAGATGATGATACTCCTAATCCATAATTGTAGCTTAATCTCAAAAGATCATTGACTTTAAATCCAAAAAAGAAATCTATAGATTCTTTTAGCCTATATGATAGTCCAATATCAAAGTCATTATCATATATAAGATTCAAAGATAAGTCAATTAAGAACGAATTTGATTTGTCATATCTAATCAATGTAGATGGTTTTAATTTTAAACTATTATTTAAAATTACTTTCTGTCTAAAGGTAAATATCAGCCCACTTTCGTTTTCAACACGGTCATTTAAAATTAAATCCACAAAAGCCAAGCTTATTTCAGTATCTTTTGTATAGTAATATAAGCCGCTACTAAAATTTAATCCGATATTGTTTTTAATATTATCACTACTTATAGTTTCAAATTCATCGAAGACCAATTTACTGGTGTTTAAGCTGTTAAAAGTCAAACCCGTTTTGATACCAAATGATAAATTTCCATCTCTAGACGTTTGTATTCGGTATGCGGTATTAACAAAAGGATTAGTTATTTGTAAAGGTCCTCTTTTATTATACAATATACCAAAGCCCAAGCCCAGACTATTTTTTAACGGACTATGGACTGAGAAGAACCCTGTTTCAGGAGATCCTTCAATTCCTGAAAATCTTTTTTGCAATCCTAAGCCCAATTGTAAATTACCTCTAGTCCCTGTAAATGCTGGATTTATTATTTCTGTATTATAAGTGTATTGAGTAAAACTTGGAGTCTTTTGTCCTGTAACTGTATAGTAGTTCAGTAAAAGTATGGTAATTAATATTTCGATTCTTCTAAACATTTCTTAATTATTATTTTAATAAATAGACCCAACTCCTTTTAGGCTTAGTGTTTTGATCATTGTAATTAATGATATAATAATAAACTCCTTCTCTGATTTCGCCTCTATTATTTTTACCGTTCCACCATCGAACTCTGTTATTTTTACGATGCCTATAATTAAAAATTTCAACTCCAAAATCGGTATAAATGGTCAGCTCAAAATTTGAGAAGTTCTCTTTTAAGCCATCAATGACAAAGAAATCATTAATCCCATCTCCATTTGGTGTAAATGAGTTTACGCTTGAGGTTTTAGAGGTAGGTTCATTTATAATTGTAAAAACTGAGGAAACAAACGTAATATCGTATTTAGCATTCTCCAAAGTACCTTGGCTAATGATATAGGTTCCTATATTTTCTCCAACAGCTCTTGATAAACTTCCGTTTAGAACGTCACCTGCCACTAAAGCCCCTTTGGTAATTGTATAGGTCAATATAGGATCGGATGTTCCTTTTACTTTGCTCTGAGTATCCGCGGTTATAGTTATTGGAATTAATGAAGCTGCTATAATCTCCAAGTTCGCGCTTAAGAAAGTGATATTATAATTGAGATTATCAACATTTCCTTGATTGATGAGATAAGTCCCTATATTTTCGCCAGCGGCTCTTGATAGGTTTCCATTCAAAACATCACCTGCTATTAGTGCTCCGTTAGTGATTATATAAGTTAACGCGGGATCAGATGTTCCTATCACCTTGCTTTTTGCATCTGCGGTGATTGTTATCGGATGTTGTACAATAGATAGCGTAATATCTTTGGTTCCTCTACTGTAAATACCATTAGGATTTTGTGTTGCTCTAAGAGTCACGCTTACAGCGTTTCCTAGAGTAACAATTTGATTGTTGATGCCCGATAAACGAGTTCCGTTGGGGTTACCAATAATGCTGTAAGATATGTTTCCTAAAGAATTAGAACTAGCCTGTAAGTTAAAATCGGCATCCCCATAAGTTTTAATAACGTTATTAAACATAAGAGTAGGACTGGTTAAGCTTCCCACTTTTAGGACTCCGTTTACCAAATTGAAGACGTAATTATCATCGCTTCCACCAGTCAAAATAATAGGATAATTTCCAGTAGGGCTACTCACAACAGCTGTAGTACTAATACTTGGTTCTGTATCAATATCTGTAAGAGTATCCCCATTTTTAAACCCTGTGTAGGCAATTGTTAAGGTAGGATTTGCCTGTCCTTGAACTTTATTTTTATCATCTGCGGTAGCCGTTAATGTAGCTTTGGTGATGGTAAAATTAGCCCCTGTAAAAGTAATATCATAGTTAGGGTTCTTAACATCTCCTTGATTGATAGCATAAGTACCTACATTTTCACCGATAGCTCTCGTTAACATTCCTGCCAATACATCACCACTTAATAAAGTACCACTGGCAACTTGATAGGTCAAGCTGACATCTGTGTCTCCATATACCTTGCTTTTTGCATCTGCGGTGATTGTTATCAGACGTTGTGCAATAGATAGCGTAATGTCTTTAGTTCCTCCACTGTAAATACCACTAGGATCTTGTGTTGCCCTAAGAGTCACGCTTGCAGCGTTTCCTAGAGTAACAATTTGATTGTTGATGCCCGATAAACGAGTTCCGTTGGAGTTACCAATAATGCTGTAAGATATGTTTCCTAAAGAATTAGAACTAGCCTGTAAGTTAAAATCGGCATCCCCATAAGTTTTAGTAATATTATTAAACGTAAGAGTAGGACTGGTTAAGCTTCCCACTTTAAGGACTCCATTTACCAAATTAAAGACGTAATTATCATCGCTTCCACCAGTCAAAATAATAGGATAATTTCCAGTAGGGCTACTCACAACAGCTGTAGTACTAATACTTGGTTCTGTATCAATATCTGTAAGAGTATCCCCATTTTTAAACCCTGTGTAGGCAATTGTTAAGGTAGGATTTGCCTGTCCTTGAACTTTATTTTTATCATCTGCGGTAGCCGTTAATGTAGCTTTGGTGATGGTAAAATTAGCCCCTGTAAAAGTAATATCATAGTTAGGGTTCTTAACATCTCCTTGATTGATAGCATAAGTACCTACATTTTCACCGATAGCTCTCGTTAACATTCCTGCCAATACATCACCACTTAATAAAGTACCACTGGCAACTTGATAGGTCAAGCTGACATCTGTGTCTCCATATACCTTGCTTTTTGCATCTGCGGTGATTGTTATCAGACGTTGTGCAATAGATAGCGTAATGTCTTTAGTTCCTCCACTGTAAATACCACTAGGATCTTGTGTTGCCCTAAGAGTCACGCTTGCAGCGTTTCCTAGAGTAACAATTTGATTGTTGATGCCCGATAAACGAGTTCCGTTGGAGTTACCAATAATGCTGTAAGATATGTTTCCTAAAGAATTAGAACTAGCCTGTAAGTTAAAATCGGCATCCCCATAAGTTTTAGTAATATTATTAAACGTAAGAGTAGGACTGGTTAAGCTTCCCACTTTAAGGACTCCATTTACCAAATTAAAGACGTAATTATCATCGCTTCCACCAGTCAAAATAATAGGATAATTTCCAGTAGAGCTACTCACAACAGCTGTAGTACTAATACTTGGTTCTGTATCAATATCTGTAAGAGTATCCCCATTTTTAAACCCTGTGTAGGCAATTGTTAAGGTAGGATTTGCCTGTCCTTGAACTTTATTTTTATCATCTGCGGTAGCCGTTAGTGTAGCTTTGGTGATGTCCGCAGTTAAACTAGGTTGCGTTAAGCTATAGTTTGCCGCATCAGTTCCTGCTAAGGTATAATTTGCTGTAGCGATCGAAATTCCCAAACCAGCATCAGCATTTACAAAAGTAAAAGACGGTACTCCAAAAAGCGTAACGTCATCACTTCCTACAATTCCGGATAAAGTTGCAGTACCGGAACTCATAGCAGTTGTATTTCCATCGTAAATTTTGTTTATTCCAAACAAACCTGTAACTGTAAGCGTTTTTGAAATAACATTAGCAGTTAAACTTGGTTGTGTTAGAACGTATTTTGATGCATCAGTTCCCGATAACGTATAACCTGTTGTGTTAATGGTAATTGCTGATCCTACACTTGCAGTTGAAAGAGTAAATATTGGAGTTCCGCTTAATCTGACATCATCTAGGCCAACAACACCTGCTAAAGTTGCAGTACCAGAAATAACTACATTGGTATTACCATCATAAACTTTGTCACTACTTATCAATCCCGTAATACTTAAAGGAATTTTATCATTATCTGTAATTACAATGTCTTTGCTTATTGCGCTTCCTAAGGCAATTCCTGCTGATGGATTGCTCAGTGTCAATGTAGCAGTTTCAAACCCCTCTACCACAGTATCATCTTGAATAGTGAAAGTGGTACTTCCTATCGTTTGCCCGTTTAAAATGGTAATGGTAGCATTACTTAAAGTATAGTCTGAATTGGTAATAGCTGTTCCGCTAACGTTAACCTCTATGGTTTGATCTCCAACCACTGCATTGTCTGCTGTAGCGGTTACTGTAATAGCGGTAGGAGTTGCTTCGGTTACTGTATTGGCTGAAACACTGAGGTTGACCAGCGTAGGATTCTTAAAATCTATCCCTAAATTACTACTTGCTGTTACAGCATTGGTTACCGTACTTGCGTTTGAGTTGTTAAAAGCAGAGTCTTTAAAATCAAAAATAATATCTGCTACATCGTTTGTGTTGGCATGATTTGCAGCATTGCCTGTTAAAGTTAATGTAGCCCTACCTTCTGAGCTAGCTGTCATTACTCGGTTAGATCCATTAAATGACACTGCCACAAATTTATTATCACCATAAGCAACAGACGACCATGCATTATTCTCAGCTGCTGTTTGAGCGGTCCATGTGATTCCATCGGTGGAGGTCATGACTCGATTGGTACCATCCACAGATACCGCTACAAACAATCCATTCCCATAAGTCACAGATCGCCATTGATTGTTCTCAGCTGCTGTTCGAGGAGTCCAAGTGATTCCATCAGGAGAGGTCATCACTCGGTTGATACCATCAAATGATACCGCCACAAATAATCCGTTACCATAAGTAACAGACAACCATCTATTATTCTCAGCTGCTGTTCGAGGAGTCCAAGTAATTCCATCAGGGGAGGTCATCACTCGGTTGATACCATCAAATGATACCGCCACAAATAATCCGTTACCATAAGTAATAGAGAACCATGTATTATTCTCAGCGGCTGTTCGAGAGGTCCAAGTGATTCCATCGGGTGAGGTCATGACTTGATTGGTACCATTAAATGATACCGCCACGAATAATCCATTTCCATAAGTAACTGAAACCCATTGATTGTTCTCAGCTGCTGTTCGGGCAGTCCAAGTAATTCCATCGGGTGAGGTCATTACACGATTGGTACCAGTACTTGATACCACTACAAATAATCCATTTCCATAAGTAACGGAACCCCACTCATTATTCTCAGCTGCTGTTCGAGGAGTCCAAGTAATTCCATCGGGGGAGGTCATCACTTGATTAGTACCATCACTACTCACAGCCACGAACAATCCATTCCCATAAGTCACAGATCGCCATTGATTGTTCTCAGCTGCTGTTTGAGCGGTCCATGTAGATGCAGGTCCTTGTACACTTATGTTAGGGCTCAAGCCCGTAGGTATATTTGTTAAAGTCACATCTGTACCTAATGATAATGGGGTTTTAAACGTATCGCCTTTTAGGGTAGCTGTAATGTTTCCTGTTACAGATCCATCATTGGCTAAGTTTTCGGTAAAACCAGTACCGTTATAGGTAATTTCAGCATCGTTATCTGTAATTATAATGTCTTTGCTTGTTGCGCTTCCTAAAGCAATTCCTGTTGATGGATTGCTGAGTGTTAATGTAGCAGTTTCAAACCCCTCTACCTCAGTATCATCATGAATAGTGAAAGTGGTGCTTCCTATCGTTTGTCCATTTAAAATAGTAATGGTAGTATTACTTAAAGTATAGTCTGAATTGGTAATAGCTGTTCCGCTAACGTTAACCTCTATGGTTTGATCTCCAACCACCGTATTGTCTGCTGTAGCGGTTACTGTAATAGCGGTAGGAGTTGCTTCGGTTGCTGTATTGGCTGAAACACTAAGGTTGACTAGCGTGGGATTCTTAAAATCTATACCCAAATTACTACTTGCTGTTACAGCATTGGTTACCGTACTTGCGTTTGAGTTGTTAAAAGCAGAGTCTTTAAAATCAAAAATAATATCTGTTACATCGTTTATGTTAGCATGATTTGCAGCATTGCCCGTTAAGGTTAACTTAGCCCTACTTTCTGAGCTAGCTGTCATTACTCGGTTAGCTCCGTCGAATGACACTGCCACAAATTTGTTATCACCATAAGTCGCAGAGATCCATTGATTATTTTCAGCTGCTGTTTGAGCGGTCCAAGTAATTCCATCGGTGGAGGTCATGACTCGATTGGTACCATTTAGACTTGTAGCCACAAACAATCCATTCCCATAAGTAACTGAAAACCAGCTATTATTCTCAGCTGCTGTTTGAGCGGTCCAAGTAATTCCATCAGGAGAGGTCATCACTTGATTGGTACCACTAAATGATACCGCCACAAATAAACCATTCCCATAAGTAATAGACGACCATGCATTATTCTCAGCTGCCATTCGAGGAGTCCAAGTAATTCCATCGGGAGAAGTCATCACTTGGTTGGTATCGCTACCTGATATCGCCACAAACAGTCCACTCCCGTAAGTAACGGATTGCCATCCATTGATTCCAGCTGCTGTTTGCGGGGTCCAAGTAATTCCATCAGGGGAGGTCATCACTCGATTGATACCATTAAATGATACCGCCACGAAGAATCCATTTCCATAAGTAACAGACGACCATGCATTATTCTCAGCTGCTGTTCGGGCAGTCCAAGTAATTCCATCGGGCGAGGTCATTACACGATTGGTACCAGTACTTGATACCACTACAAATAATCCATTTCCATAAGTAACAGAACCCCACTCATTATTCTCAGCTGCTGTTCGAGGAGTCCAAGTAATTCCATCGGGGGAGGTCATGACTTGATTGGTACCGTTAATACTCACGGCTACAAATAATCCATTCCCATAAGTTACAGATCTCCATTGATTGTTCTCAGCTGCTGTTTGAGCGGCCCATGTAGATGCAGGTCCTTGTACGCTTATATTAGGATTCAAGCCCGTAGGTATATTTGTTAAAGTCACATCTGTACCTAATGATAATGGAGTTTTAAACGTATCGCCTTTTAGGGTAGCTGTAATGTTTCCTGTTACAGATCCGTCATTGGCTAAGTTTTCGGTAAAACCAGTACCGTTATAGGTAATTTCAGCATCGTTATCTGTAATTATAATGTCTTTGCTTATTGCGCTTCCTAAAGCAATTCCTGTTGATGGATTGCTGAGTGTCAACGTAGCGGTTTCAAATCCCTCTACCTCAGTATCATCTTGAATAGTGAAAGTGGTACTTCCTATCGTTTGCCCGTTTAAAATGGTAATGGTAGCATTACTTAAAGTATAGTCTGAATTGGTAATAGTTGTTCCGCTAACGTTAACCTCTATGGTTTGATCTCCAACTACTGCATTGTCTGCTGTAGCGGTTACTGTAATAGCGGTAGGAGTTGCTTCGGTTGCTGTATTGGCTGAAACACTAAGGTTGACTAGCGTGGGATTCTTAAAATCTATCCCTAAATTACTACTTGCTGTTACAGCATTGGTTACCGTACTTGCGTTTGAGTTGTTAAAAGCAGAGTCTTTAAAATCAAAAATAATATCTGCTACATCGTTTGTGTTGGCGTGATTTGTAGCATTGCCCGTTAAAGTTAATGTAGCCCTACTTTCTGAGCTAGCTGTCATTACTCGGTTAGATCCATTAAATGACACCGCCACAAATTTGTTATCACCATAAGCAACGGAGCTCCATTCATTATTTTCAGCTGCTGTTTGAGCGGTCCAAGTAATTCCATCAGGAGAGGTCATAACCCTATTGCTTCCAGTAGTACTCACAGCCACAAACAATCCATTCCCATAAGTCACAGATCGCCATTGATTGTTCTTAGCTGCTGTTTGAGCGGTCCAAGTAATTCCATCAGAGGAGATCATAACCTTATTGCTTCCAGTAGTACTCACAGCCACAAACAATCCATTCCCGTAAGTAACTGAAAACCATTGATTGCTTTCGGCTGCTGTTCGAGGAGTCCAAGTGATTCCATCAGGAGAGGTCATCACTCGGTTGATACCATCAAATGATACCGCCACAAATAATCCGTTACCATAAGTAACAGACAACCATCTATTATTCTCAGCGGCTGTTCGAGAGGTCCAAGTGATTCCATCAGGGGAGGTCATCACTCGATTGGTACCAGTAAATGATACTGCTACAAACAGCCCATTTCCATAGGTAATTGAAGACCACGAATTATTTTGTGCCGCAGTTCGAGGAGTCCAAGTAATTCCATCAGGGGAGGTCATCACTCGGTTGGTACCATCAAATGATACCGCCACAAATAATCCATTCCCATAAGTCACAGATCGCCATTGGTTGTTCTCAGCTGATGCTCGAGGGGTCCAAGTAATTCCATCAGGAGAGGTCATGACTTGATTGCTTCCATTATTGCTCAAAGCCACAAATTTTCCATTTCCATAGGCAACTGAAAACCACGTATTGTTTTGTGCCGCTGTTGGGGAGGTCCAATTAGACGTGGATTGTTGCACGCTTATGATTGGATTCAAACCTGTAGGTATATTTGTCAAAGTCACATCTGTACCTAATGATAATGGAGTTTTAAACGTATCGCCTTTTAGGGTAGCTGTAATGTTTCCTGTTACAGATCCGTCATTGGCTAAGTTTTCGGTAAAACCAGTACCGTTATAGGTAATTTCAGCATCGTTATCTGTAATTATAATGTCTTTGCTTATTGCGCTTCCTAAAGCAATTCCTGTTGATGGATTGCTGAGTGTCAACGTAGCGGTTTCAAATCCCTCTACCTCAGTATCATCTTGAATAGTGAAAGTGGTACTTCCTATCGTTTGCCCGTTTAAAATGGTAATGGTAGCATTACTTAAAGTATAGTCTGAATTGGTAATAGTTGTTCCGCTAACGTTAACCTCTATGGTTTGATCTCCAACTACTGCATTGTCTGCTGTAGCGGTTACTGTAATAGCGGTAGGAGTTGCTTCGGTTGCTGTATTGGCTGAAACACTAAGGTTGACTAGCGTAGGATTCTCAAAATCTATTCCTAAATTACTACTTGCTGTTACAGCATTGGTTACAGTGTTTGCGTTTGAGTTGTTAAAAGCAGAGTCTTTAAAATCAAAAATAATATCTGCTACATCGTTTGTGTTGGCGTGATTTGCAGCATTACCTGTTAAAGTAAACGTAGCCTTACTTTCTGAGCTAGTTGTCATCACTCGATTAATTCCATTAACTGACACCGCCACAAATTTGTTATCACCATAAGCAACGGAGTTCCATTCATTATTTTCAGCTGCTGTTTGAGCGGTCCAGGTAATTCCGTCATGGGAAGTCATGACTCGATTGGTACCATTTTGACTCACAGCCATAAACAGTCCATTCCCATAAGTAACTGAAAGCCAAAAATTCTGCTCAGCTGCTGCTCGAGGGGTCCAAGTAATTCCATCAGGGGAGGTCATCACTCGGTTGGTACCACCAAATGATACCGCCACGAATAATCCATTCCCATAAGTAACTGAAAGCCAAAAATTCTGCTCAGCTGCTGCTCGAGGGGTCCAAATAACTCCGTCATGGGAAGTCGTGACTCGATTGGTACCATTTTGACTCACAGCCACAAACAGTCCATTTCCATAAGTCACAGATCGCCATTGGTTTTTCTCAGCTGCTGTTCGAGGGGTCCAAGTAATTCCATCAGGGGAGGTCATCACTCGGTTGGTACCATTAATTGATACCGCTACAAATAATCCATTACCATAAGTCACAGATCGCCAAAAATTCCGCTCAACTGCTGCTCGTGGGGTCCAAGTGATTCCATCAGGGGAGGTCATCACTCGGTTGGTACCATTAATTGATACCGCCACAAATAATCCATTCCCATAAGTCACAGATTGCCATGCATTATTCTCAGCTGCTGCTCGAGGAGTCCAAGTAATTCCATCGGGGGAGGTCATCACTTGATTAGTACCATCACTACTCACAGCCACGAACAATCCATTACCATAAGTCACAGATCGCCAAAAGTTCTGTTCAGCTGCTGCTTGGGCGGTCCAAGTAGATGCAGGTTCTTGCACGCTTATGTTAGGGTTCAAGCCCGCAGGTATATTTGTTAAGGTCACATCTGTACCTAATGATAATGGAGTTTTAAACGTATCGCCTTTTAGGGTAGCTGTAATGTTTCCTGTTACAGATCCATCGTTGGTTAAGTTTTCGGTAAAACCAGTACCGTTATAGGTAATTTCAGCATCATTATCCGTAATTACAATGTCCTTATTTATTGCGCTTCCTAAAGCAATTCCTGCTGATGGATTGCTCAGTGTCAACGTAGCGGTTTCAAACCCCTCTACCTGAGTATCATCTTGAATAGTGAAAGTGGTGCTTCCTATCGTTTGTCCATTTAAAATGGTAATGGTAGTATTACTTAAGGTATAGTCTGAACTGGTAATAGCTGTTCCGCTAACGTTAACCTCTATGGTTTGATCTCCAACCACCGCATTGTCTGCTGTAGCGGTTACTGTAATAGCGGTAGGAGTTGCTTCAGTTGCTGTATTGGCTGAAACACTGAGGTTGACCAGCGTAGGATTCTTAAAATCTATCCCTAAATTACTGCTTGCTGTTACAGCATTGGTTACAGTATTTGCGTTTGAGTTGTTAAAAGCAGAGTCTTTAAAATCAAAAATAATATCTGTTACATCGTTTGTGTTGACATGATTTGTAGCATTGCCCGTTAAAGTTAATGTAGCCCTACTTTCTGAGCTAGTTGTCATTACTCGGTTAGATCCATTAAATGACACCGCCACAAATTTGTTATCACCATAAGTAACGGAGCTCCACCCATTATTTTCAGCTGCTGTTTGAGCGGTCCAAGTAATTCCATCGGTGGAGGTCATGACTCGATTGGTACCATTTTGACTTATAGCCACAAACAGTCCATTGCTATAAGTCACAGATCGCCATTGATTATTTTCAGCTGCTGTTCGAGCGGTCCAAGTAATTCCATCAGGAGAGGTCATCACTCGATTGGTACCACTAAGTGATACCGCTACAAACAGTCCATTTCCATAAGTCACAGATCGCCACCCATTATTCTCAGCTGCTGCTCGAGGGGTCCAAGTGATTCCATCGGTGGAGGTCATCACTCGATTGGTACCATTAGATGATACTGCCACAAACAATCCATTCCCATAAGTCACAGATCGCCATTGATTGCTTTCAGCTGCTGTTCGAGAGGTCCAAGTGATTCCATCAGGGGAGGTCATCACTCGATTAGCACCATTAAAGGATACCGCTACAAACAGGCCATTTTCATAAGAGATAAAAAGCCATGCGTTATTTTCAGCTGCTGCTCGTGGAGTCCAAGTAATTCCATCGGTGGAAGTCATGACTTGATTGGTACCATCACTACTTACAGCCACAAACAGTCCATTCCCATAAGTCACAGATAGCCATTGGTTGTTCTCAGCTGCTGTTCGAGGAGTCCAAGTAATTCCATCGGGGGAGGTCATCACTTGATTAGTGCCACTATTTGATACTGCTACGAACAATCCATTTCCATAGGCAACTGAAAACCAGGTGTTATTTTGTACTGCTGTTCGAGCGGTCCAAATAGATGCAAGTCTTTGTACGCTTATGTTAGGGTTCAAGCCTGTAGGTATATTTGTTAAGCTCACATCTGTACCTAATGATAGCGGGGTTTTAAAAGTATCTCCCTTTAGGGTAGCTGTGATGTTTCCTGTTACAGATCCGTCATTGGCTAAGTTTTCCGTAAAACCAGTACTGTTGTAGGTAATTTCAGCATCGTTATCTGTAATTATAATGTCTTTGCTTATTGCGCTTCCTAAAGCAATTCCTGCTGATGGATTGCTGAGTGTCAACGTAGCGGTTTCAAACCCCTCTACCACAGTATCATCTTGAATAGTGAAAGTGGTACTTCCTATCGTTTGCCCGTTTAAAATGGTAATGGTAGCATTACTTAAAGTATAGTCTGAATTGGTAATAGTTGTTCCGCTAACGTTAACCTCTATAGTTTGATCTCCAACCACTGCATTGTCTGCTGTAGCGGTTACTGTGATAGCGGTAGCGACTGCTTCGGTTGCTGTATTGGCTGAAACACTAAGGTTGACTAGCGTAGAATTCTTAAAATCTATCCCTAAATTACTACTTGCTGTTACAGCATTGGTTACAGCACTTGCGTTTGAGTTGTTAAAAGCAGAGTCTTTAAAATCAAAAATAATATCTGCTACATCGTTTGTGTTAGCATGACTTGTAGCATTACCTGTTAAAGTTAACGTAGCTCTACTTACTGGATTAGCCGTCATCACTTGATTAATTCCATTAACTGACACTGCGACAAATTTGTTATCACCATGAGCAATGGAGCTCCATCCATTATCCTCAGCTGCTGTTTGAGCGGTCCATGTGATTCCATCAGAGGAGATCATGACTCGATTGGTACCATTTTGACTCACAGCCACAAACAGTCCATTTCCATAAGTAACGGAGTTCCATTGATTATTTTCAGATGCTGTTCGGGCAGTCCAAGTAATTCCATCAGAAGAGGTCATAACCCTATTGCTTCCAGTATTGCTCACAGCCACAAACATTCCATTTCCATAAGTCACAGATTGCCACGTATTATTCTCAGCTGCTGTTCGGGCAGTCCAAGCAATTCCATCAGGAGAAGTCATGACTCGATTAGTACCATCAAATGATACTGCCACAAACAGTCCGTTCCCATAAGTAACTGAAAGCCATTGATTGTTCTCAGCTGCTGTTCTGGCAGTCCAAGTAATTCCATTAAGAGAGGTCATCACTCGATTACTGCCATCAGATGATACTGCTACAAACAGTCCGTTCCCGTAAACAACAGATCGCCAAAAATTCTGAGTTCGCCAAAAACTATGTACAACTTCTGCTCGAGGAGTCCAAGTAATTCCATCGTTGGAAGTCATGACTCGGTTGGTACCATTACTACTTACAGCCACAAATAGTCCATTTCCATAAGTAATAGAAGCCCATTGATTGTTCTCGGCTGCCGCTCGAGGAGTCCAAATAATTCCATCAGGGGAGGTCATTACACGATTGGCACCAGTAGCCGACACCGCCACATACAGTCCATTCCCATACGTGATAGATCTCCACAAATTCTGTTCAGCTGCTGTTTGAGCGGTCCATGTAGGTGTAGATTCTTGTATGCTAATATTAGGACTCAAGCCTGTAGGTATATTTGTTAAGGTCACATCTGCACCTAGTGATAGCGGAGTTTTAAAATCATCGCCTTTTAGGGTAGCTGTAATGTTTCCTGTTACAGATCCGTCATTGGCTAAGTTTTCGGTAAAACCAGTACCGTTATAGATGATGGATTGTGCATACGCAAATTGGGTTCCATAAAGAGATAATAAGATTGCGAATAGTATTTTTTTCATAAATGGATGTTTCATTTCTTGCAATATTCGTGGTGCGTTTGATAGTTAAATTATTATTTGACTAAACAAAATTATTTTAGGGTCTATAAAATTAGCCACAAAAATGTAAATTGGAGAAAAAAAACGGGTAGTAAAGGGGTAGTTTTTTATTTTTAAATACTTGATATACAAGTTTTTGTAATTATTTATTTTTTGATAGGATTTTTTAAATCAAAAACACCTCTTAACGAATGTAAAGAGGTGTTTTGATTTTGAAGGATTAAATTTTAAAGGAGATTTATTTTGTCATAAATCTCCTTACGATTGGAAATCTCTAATTTCTGATATATTTTTTTTACATGGAATTTTACAGTGTTTACAGATATATAAGTCTCTTCAGATATTTCTTTGTTAGTTTTTCCTGCAGCAATCAATTGTAAAATTTCTTTTTCTCTAGGACTTAAATCATATTGAGTAAATATGTTGTTTTCATTGTTGGCTAATTTACTTAGTTCATTAGACAGTGTTTTAATTTCGTTTAAATGTTTTACAATTGCAAAACGCATTTTTTTATTATCGTTTTGCAGAGTTTTCATTCTGTAAACTACCGAGTAGGATAAAAATAGCATTTCAATAAGACCACCCAATTTTACGTGTATTGCGGTAATGCCTAAAAACTTGAGTCCTAGTAATTTTAGTACGTAATAATTTATTCCTAAGATGAGAATAAATACATAAGCCCAAACAAAAAACTTGGTAAATATATTTTTTGAGTACAAAAGCACTCCAATGGTCCACCATAAAATCAAAATACCAAACACTAAAATTTCTAAAATAACGTAATATTTAAAGTCAAGACTCCACAGATACAATCCATTGACAACAAGTAATACGATCAAAAGTAGCCAAGAATAGCGAATAGAATTCTTAAAATAATTTTTGGCTTGTAAATAATTTTCGGCAAAATATACACCGGTAATAGCTACTAACACGTGATCTATGGCTTGTAACCGATCTATCCAAACTCCATCAATATGCCAAAAATTAAAAAGACCATCACTGATAAAAAGTCCTAAAGAAATAAAAAACAAAAAGCTTGTGTAATACAAAAAGGTATCTTCTTTAAACGAGAAATAATAGAATAAATTAATAATAATAATTACCATAACAAATCCAAAATAGAAGCCTATGAATAGCAAATTGTTTTGCTCTGTATAATTAAAATAATTGGATTCAGAGAGTTGTACAGGTATATACGCTTCTTTGTAAAGCTTTAC
The DNA here is from genome assembly GCF_054111225.1 of Wenyingzhuangia sp. IMCC45533. Lineage (NCBI taxonomy): Bacteria > Pseudomonadati > Bacteroidota > Flavobacteriia > Flavobacteriales > Flavobacteriaceae > Wenyingzhuangia > Wenyingzhuangia sp. IMCC45533. Next base: position 1,536,175 of record NZ_CM134197.1, read on the forward strand.
CTTAATAAGACTATTTGAGTAAGCTGGTAGTAAAAAGGTGACAAATCTTTGATGTTTCTTATTTGTAATTTGTTTTTCACCAGAAGATGAAAATATGGAGGCTTGATGAATGTGTCTGTTTTTAAAACAGATTTTTTTTGGTTCATCCGTTTTTATTAAAAACCAGTAATTCCCTTTTATAAGACCTTTGTTTATAGGTTCTTGGTAAGACTTAAAAGTCTGTTTTTGTATATCATTTACATTTAAAAGCCCACTTGCATCATAAAAATAACTGATTTGAGAGAAAGCCAAAGCATAGCATAATAAAAAAAATGTCAGAAAAAGTCTTGGTTTCATTATGGCTTAAAATATTGAGGCTAAGATAAATATTATTATAATTAATGAATTATTTTCGGTGTAGTAATTGATGCTTTTTTGATAAATTATAAGTTAAATTAACCTTAATTTACAAACAAAAATGTCCTTAAAACATATAAATGGTATTGTGTTTTTCTTTGCAAAAAAAAGGATATGAGATTTTTTGTTATTTATTAATTCTTTTTCAATTGTTAAAAATTGTCATCAAAATTACATATTTGATAATTATTTAAATTTTTAGCTTGTAATCTATCTAAATTAAGCTCTTAAATGATGATTATCATATAATAATCGATGAAATGACTTAAATTTGTCATCGTTTATTAACAAAATTAATCTATAACATAATGAGTGGAGTTTTATCTTCTTCGATAGGAAGGAAAGTAGCCATGGCTGCTTCTGCTTTCTTTTTAATGTTTTTTTTATTGCAGCATTTTGCAATTAATGTAACATCTATTTTTAGTGCTGATGTATTCAATGAATTATCGCATTTTATGGGAACAAACCCAGCAGTACAGTTTGCGCTACAGCCTATATTAATATTTGGAGTAGTATTCCATTTTGTCATGGGATTTATTTTAGAGGCTCGTAATAGATCTGCAAGAAAAGTTAAATACGTAAAAAATAACGGAGCAGCAAATTCTAGCTGGGTTAGTAGAAACATGATTTACTCTGGTTTGGCTATTTTGGCTTTTATCGTTTTACACTTTATCGATTTTTGGTTTCCTGAAATCAATCATAAATATATTGCACAATTACCTTCAGATCCGAACAGATATTACGGTGAGCTTGTTCATAAGTTTCATTCACCTATCAGAACAGGTGCTTATGTAGCTGCATTTGCATTTTTAGCATTGCACTTATTGCACGGATTTAAATCGGCATTTCAGTCTTCTGGGATGAGCGCTAAGCGTGCTGCTAAATTGGAAACAGTTTCAAAAATTTATGCAATTGGTATTCCTGTAGGATTTATCATTATTGCTTTGTTTCACCATTTCAATCAACATTAAGACATTAAACTATGGCATTAGATTCTAAAGTACCTCAAGGTCCTATCGCTGATAAATGGACTAACTATAAAAATCATATCGACTTAGTAAACCCAGCAAACAAACGTAACATTGACGTTATTGTAGTGGGTACAGGTTTGGCAGGAGGTTCTGCCTGTGCAACTTTAGCTGAGTTAGGATACAACGTAAAAGCATTTGCTTACCAAGATTCTCCACGTAGAGCGCATTCTATTGCGGCTCAAGGGGGAATTAATGCAGCAAAAAACTACCAAGGTGATGGAGATTCTATTTACAGATTGTTTTACGATACTGTAAAAGGTGGAGATTACCGTGCACGTGAAGCAAACGTATATCGATTGGCAGAAGTTTCTGCAAATATCATTGACCAATGTGTGGCTCAAGGAGTACCTTTCGCTCGTGACTATGGTGGATTGTTAGACAACCGTTCTTTTGGAGGAGTACTAGTATCTCGTACATTTTATGCAAAAGGACAAACGGGTCAACAATTATTACTAGGAGCTTATTCTGCAATGAACCGTCAGATAGGACGTGGAAAAATACAAATGTTAAACCGTCACGAAATGATGGATTTGGTATTAGTAGACGGAAAAGCTAGAGGAATTATTGCACGTAACCTAGTAACAGGAGAAATAGAAAGACATTCTGCACACGCAGTAGTCATTGCATCAGGAGGATATGGAAATGTATTTTTCTTATCTACCAACGCAATGGGTTCTAATGTTTCTGCAGCTTGGAAAATACATCAAAAAGGAGCTTACTTCGCAAACCCGTGTTATACGCAAATTCACCCAACTTGTATTCCAGTTTCTGGAGATCATCAGTCTAAATTAACGTTGATGTCTGAATCTTTACGTAACGATGGACGTATTTGGGTACCTGCAAAGTTAGAAGATGCGCAAGCTATTAGAGAAGGAAAGAAGAAAGCAACAGATTTAGCGGAAGCGGATAGAGATTATTTCTTAGAAAGAAGATATCCTGCTTTTGGAAACTTGGTTCCTCGTGATGTTGCCTCTCGTGCAGCAAAAGAGCGATGCGATGCAGGTTTTGGAGTTAACGCGACAGGAGAAGCGGTGTATTTAGATTTTACAGCAGCTATCAAGAGATATGGTAAAGAGCAAGCTTTAATCCAAGGAGATCACAATCCAAACGATGCTAAGATTGATAAATTAGGAAAAGAGATTGTAAAAGCTAAGTATGGTAACTTATTTCAGATGTACGACAAAATCGTAGATGAAAATCCATACGAGACTCCAATGATGATATATCCTGCAGTTCACTATACTATGGGAGGTGTTTGGGTTGATTACAACTTAATGACCACTATTCCTGGATGTTACTGTATTGGTGAAGCAAACTTCTCAGATCACGGAGCGAACCGTTTAGGAGCTTCTGCATTAATGCAAGGTTTAGCAGATGGATATTTTGTGTTGCCATATACTATTGGAGATTACTTATCTGATGATATTAGAACTGGAAAAATTTCAACAGAAACTCCAGAATTTGATGAAGCAGAAAAAGCGGTAAAAGATAAAATTGCACTTTTCATTAACAATAAAGGTTCAAAATCTGTAGACTATTTCCACAAACGTTTAGGTAAAATTATGTGGAATAAAGTAGGAATGGCTCGTAATGAAGAAGGTTTAAAAGAAGCGATGGCTGAAATTAAAGCATTACGTGAAGAATTCTACAAAGAGGTAAACGTACCAGGAAGTGCAGATACTTTTAACGAAGAATTAGCAAAAGCTGGACGTGTAGCAGATTTCTTAGAATTAGGAGAATTGTTTGCAAAAGATGCTTTAACTAGAGAAGAATCATGTGGAGGTCACTTCCGTGAAGAGTCTGCTGAAACGGATGGACCGCAAAAAGGAGAAGCTAAGCGTGATGATGAAAACTTTGCTTTTGTATCTGCTTGGGAGTATAAAGGAGAACCTGCCGATGCGGTTTTACATAAAGAAGAATTAGAGTTTAACGATATTGAGTTAAAAACAAGATCATATAAATAAGAAAGACCATGGATATGAATTTAAAACTTAAAATCTGGCGACAAAGTGGAGCCAATGACGAAGGGAAAATGGTAGACTACAACTTAAGTGGTGTGTCTCCAGATATGTCTTTCTTAGAAATGTTAGATGTATTAAACGAACAAATAATTAACGAAGGTGGAGAACCTATCGCATTCGACCACGATTGTCGCGAAGGTATTTGTGGGATGTGTTCTTTGTATATTAATGGAGAGGCTCACGGACCTGATAGAGGGGTAACTACTTGTCAGTTGCATATGCGTAAGTTTAAAGATGGTGATACTATTTATATTGAGCCATTCCGTGCCAAAGCATTCCCCGTTATTAAAGATTTAGTAGTAGACCGTTCTGCTTTTGATAGAATTCAACATACTGGAGGATTTATTTCTGTGAACACTTCTGGAAACACACAAGATGCCAATGCAACACCAATCTCTAAGCACGCTGCTGACGAGGCTATGGATGCAGCAACTTGTATTGGTTGTGGTGCTTGTGTTGCCACTTGTAAAAACTCTTCTGCTATGTTGTTTGTTGGAGCTAAAGTATCTCAATATGCTTTGCTACCACAAGGAAAGATTGAAGCTGCAGATCGTGTAAGAAATATGGTAGCTCAAATGGATGCAGAAGGATTTGGTAACTGTACCAACACTGGAGCTTGTGAAGTTGAGTGTCCTAAAGGTATTTCTTTAGATAATATTGCTCGTATGAACCGTGAGTTCTTAAAGGCAAATATTTAATAGATAAAATATATTTTTGTTTAAAAACCTCTTCAATTGATTTTGAAGAGGTTTTTTGGTTTGATAATATGTCTATTGTAGTATAAAAATGTCTGTTTTGTAAAGTATAGCTCACCTATATTTATCCCAAAATATAAATGATATGTGGCTGCAACATCTTTTAACAATAGGGTATCGATATAATGAAAGTGATATTTCCAAAAAACAAATAAAATTATTAAACGTATATGCATGTACTTGGTTCGCTCTAACATTACTGTTAATAACAACAGATTCTCTTTTTAGTGACAATCCAATACCTACTGTTATAGGACACGTAATAATGAATACAGTTATCTTAATAACTCTTGTTTTAAACGGGATTGGTTATTATAAAATAGCAGCGAGCATACTTATTTTTTATGGTTCTATTAGTTTTACATGGTTTTCTATAAAGTTGTCACCAGGTATTTTTGCAGAATTTTATTTATTATTTATGCCTTGCTTGGCTATTTCATTGTTTAAACGTGTTGTAATTCCTGTGATAAGTCTAATTTTTAATTTCGCGTTATTTTCTATTTATTTTCTCTTTTTTGACGCTTACAACGGTTATTTTCCATTGCCTGCCATGTTGGTTTTATTTGTGTCTAATTTTTTAGTGATGAATTACTTAAAAATGGCGAACCAAAAACAGGAAAAATTGCTAGAACATGAAAAGGGAATTATTGAAAAATTAGTAAAAGATTCAAAAGAATTAGACAAGTTTAAAAACTATTATTTTGTTCATTTTTCTCATGAAATTAGAACACCGTTAACTTTAATTATAGGCTATGCAAATAGAATAAAGAAAACAAAGGAAAATGCAGAAGCTGTAAACATTATACAAACACAGGCAGAAAACATAAAAAAAGTTGTAGATAGTATTACAGATTTAGAAAAATTTAAAACCAATCAACTGCCCATTGCAAGAAAAAAAATAGCGATACAAACAGTAATAGGAGAAGTTTGTTTAGACTACTACCAACTAGCGGCTCAAAAAAACATAGAAATTGTAACAGAATTTCCTCGTTTTGATATCGATGTTTTAGTAGACAAAAATCTATTCAAAAAAGCTCTAGAAAATATTTTAAAGAATGCCATCGAATTTTCAGACAAAGAAAGATGTGTGAAATTAAAAATAGATTTATCAGAACAATTGCACCTAAGAATTAAGGATTACGGAGTAGGAATTTCCAAAGATAATTTAGAAGATGTTTTCCATAAATTTTATACTACCAAAAGTAGTAATTATTTAGACAAACAAGCTAAAGGTTTGGGTTTATCCACAACAAAAGCAATCGTAAAAGCACATAAGTTTACCATTGATATTGCCAGTGAAATCAACCAATTTACGGAAGTAACCATAACCATCCCTAAAACATGCTTTTGTCTAAACGAAACCTAATTTTGTCTGCTTTGTAAAGTGTATTGTCCGATAATTTTCTGCCAAAATTTTACTTTTGTTTAAAATTTAAGATAGTATGCATGTTGTCAGTTTTATAAACAAACAATACTTAAAATTTATAAATATAGGAGTAGAACGTAACGCTACTATTAGTTTTAAAAACGTACAGCTGTTAAATACTTATCTGTTTATAGCCTGGTTTTTAGGTACTGTTATTATGCTTAAAGATTTTTTGGTGTACCAAAATGTAACTCCTTCCATCATGGGGCTTTCTCATTTATGGGTAATGTACATACTAGCTTTTGTACTAAACAGCAAAGGTTATTTTACAATGGCAGCTTACCTATTTACCTTTTATTTAATATTTGGTTTTACCCTTATGGCCACTGTATTTACACCCAATACTTTTGTGGAATTTAATTTGGTGGTTATACCCTGTATGGCACTTTCTATCTTTAAAAAAAGAGGGATTCCTTTACTAAGTTTACTACTTTCTTTTGCTTGTTTTTGTGTTGTATTTATCTATTTTGTAAACTATCAGCACAAAGGTTTATTTCCAGAATATTCTATTTTGTTTCTGTCTAATTTTTTAATAGTTCATTATTTTAAAAAAAATAATGAAAAAAACGAAACTCTAATTCTCAAAGAAAAATTAATTATAGAAGAGCAAGCGAAAGATTTAGAAGAGCTTAACGAGTTTAAATCTCATTTTTTTGTAAATCTTTCTCACGAAATGAGAACTCCACTTACCTTGGCTAAGGGGTATACTCACAAAATAAAAGGAACCAAAAAAGATCAGCAATACATCCATTTATTGAAAAACCAAACACAACAACTGCATCATATTATTAATAATATTATGGATTTAAGTAAGTTGGACGAAAATAAATATCATATTATAACCTCCGAAATTAATTTCATCAATTTAGTAAAAGGTGTTTTTACAGACTTTGAACCTTTGTTTAAAGAGAAAAAGATTGCATTCGAACTCATAAAACCCGAAAACGTTATTTATACTAAGATAGACAAAGGTCTTTTTAAAAGAGCTTTAAGTAACTTATTAAACAACAGCTTAAAGTTTACCTCAGCAAAAGGAAAAGTTACTTTAAAAATAGAGGTAAGTACAAAAATAGTTCTTAAAATTATAGACAATGGTATCGGAATACCTGCCTCGGACATTTCGCAAGTATTTAACCGTTTTTACCAATCTAAAAATAGCATTACACAAAATATGGGATCTGGTATTGGTTTGTCTATTGTTAAAAGTATTATGGACTTGCATCAATTTAAAATAGCGGTAACAAGCCATCCCAATCAAGAAACCTGTTTTAGTATTTGTATTCCTACCTATTCGTATCATAAATCTAATTTTGTACCTGCTAAAGCGAATACACACAAAAATAGTATCAGCATTAACGAAAAACCTGTTGTGTTAGTGGTAGACGATCATACAGAAATGCGTGCTTATATTAAAAGCACCCTTACGGACACCTATAGAGTGTTAGAGGCAAAAAGTGGACAACAAGCATTAGAACAAATTGCCCAACACAAAGTACATGCTTTGGTAACCGATTTTATGATGCCTATAATGAATGGTTTTGAATTGGTAACGGTGTTAAGAGAAAAAAAAATACAAATACCTACTATTGTGCTAACTGCCAAACAAGACAATCAAAGTAAAATAGACATGTTGCGATTGGGAGTAGATGCTTATTTGTACAAACCTTTTGAAGAAGAAGAATTGATACTAACGCTCAACAATTGTTTGAAAAATGAGGAATATAGAAAAACTTATGTTGAAGAGTATAATATTGAGTTAGAAAATACAAGTAAAGATGTAATGTTTATGAATACCATTAAAGAAACTATACAAACTCACATTTCAGATTACGATTTCACGGTGGTAAGTTTGGCAGATAGTGTTTATATGACTGAAAGAACACTGCACAGAAAGTTAAAAAGTATATCGGGTTGTACGGCCAAAGAGATTATACAAAATGTAAAATTTCAGTATGCTTATGATATTTATAAAACAGGAAATTATACGACAGTCTCTGATTTATCCTATTCTATAGGTTATAGAAATCCTAGCTACTTTGCTAATAAATTTAGAGATCGTTTCGGGATTGAACTACGCTAGAAAATCGGACAAAATACATAATGTCTGTTTTGTTGAATTTTTGTCAGATAGTTAACATGTGTTATTTTTAGATTTGTTTCATCAATTAAAAATAATGAATGATGAAAACACTTATTAAAAAAGCAATTTTACTAATAGCCATACTATTTAGTCTAACGGCTATGGTTTCTTGTTCGTCTTCGGACGACACTGTGGAAGAAACGACCAACGCCCAAAGTAACGGAGGAGGAAATAATGGAGGAAACGACGGAGGGAATAATAGTTCCGTAATTACCGTGCTGGACCAAACAGTAAAAATAGATGAAGGTAAAGCAAAAGACTTTGTGATTACTACTTTATCTGCTACGCACTCCCTACCCCAAGCACCCGATTTTAGTTTCGAAATTGTACAACAAATTATAGGAGCCGATAATATAGTAACAGATGCGGTTACAATTAAAAACCAAAATCAATTGGTCATCGATAATCCTAAGTATTGTGATTACTTTTTAAATACACAGATTTCGGTAGATATCAACGCAGTATCAGGTAATCAAAAGAAGTTGTTTAGAATTACCATTCGCATAGAAGATGTGGTAGATTTAACTAGCGATTTGGTATTTGGGTACAATTTTACCAATGGTTCTTTAACAAACCAACGATTTACAGATCAAACGGCTACTACTGCCGAAACACCAGAGTTTGATAAAGACAGAGCTACAGATACTAACAACGGTTCATTAAAATTAGGAAACCCAGACAAATTTGTAACCTTACCTAAACTAACAAATGGTCATGGTACTAACGGATCTATTACTTTAAGTTTTTGGTTAAAAATTAACGAAGCAGATTATCCGTTAAGACAAATTACTTCTACTATTTATGAGACAAAAGAGTACATTGTTATGTCCTCTAAAAGCACTTGTAGCCAGAGCAATTCTTTTTTGGATATTCGTTTTTTACCAAATGATTCTAGGGGAAACAAACGTAATAGATTAAACATTTTTTTAAGAGCGGCAGATGGGCAAGGAAACTACAGTGCTGTAGATATGGATAATTTTCCTTTAGACCAATGGGTAAATGTAATCTATACTTTAGATACCCAAAATGGAGCTGCGGCTGTGTACTGGAATGGTGTTCGTAAAAAAGCATTAAACTACGGAGGTACTATTAGCAATACATTGTTGTTTTTTACCAAAGACGATCAAATTGTTTTAGGAAACTCTCCTTGCATCAACCCGCGTAGCACACAACAAACATTTAAAGGTCTGATAGATGATATATCTTATTATCCACGAGCATTAACAGTACCAGAAATCGATACTATCAATCAATAACGTGAGTTCAATTTTATAGATATGAGTTTCTAAAATTTTCATTTTGAGTGATTTTCAATAGAAAATTGTGTCAAGAAAGTCTCATCAGAAACAAACAATAGTGTACTCTTTACAAATTTCTTTGGGTTTGATAAGCTAAAACATATCAAACCCAGTTCTAACATCATTTTTAAATGAAAAAATAACAACATTATGAAAAAAATAGTAAAAATAACAAGTCTTGTATTACTATCCTTAACCTTTACTTTTTGTAGTGGTGATGATGGTGATACTATGGCGAATACAAACGACAACACACAACAAGGAGGCGGAGACAATTCTACGGTAAATAACTGTACCAAACCCGTTGCCTTTGATGAAGAGATCATTAACATAACAGTAGGAGAAAATATACGCCCCAACGCTATTTTATTCGCAGTAAACGCCAAAGGAAAAGGAGAATTTACTACCGATGAGGTGCTAAGCATCACCTCTATACCTGCCGATGCCGTAAAGTTTGGTATAGGTAGTGGCGGTGTTAATAACGGCAATCTAAACTCTAGCACAGAAGTTGTTCCAAACAACCTTAATGCGTTTAGACTTTCTGAACGAAACAAAATTACAGGTACAATTACCGTAAAAAGAAGAGCAGAAGGCTGTGACAATACCCAAGAAGACAGTGTGAATTTTACCATTAACATTAGGGGAACTTTAAATGAAGGTGGCGGTGGTCTTTAGACCTTTAAAAAAGAAAATCATGAAAAAAATAATCACATTTTTACTAGTGAGTTGGTTAGCCATTAGTACACAAGCACAATGTTTAACAGGTTTACCTACTTATACAGGTACTTTGCCAACCACTAATGGTGTAAGCCAAACTTTCACCGCCTCTTGCGATGGGCAGTTAGATTTTTTGGGAATATATCCATCTGTTTCGAGTGCTACAACTGTGCCAGCAGGTACATTAAATATTTATAGTGGCTCCAATACTACAGGTACACCTGTTTACACACAAAGCTACCCTAGTTTTACAGCAAACAACCGTACATTGGCTCAAATAAAAATAACTGCAGGTAGTTCGCCTGTTAATTTGGTCAATGGGCAACAGTATACGTTCACGCTATCTTCTTTGAACGTTTTTTTATTTGCCAGTTCTCCCACAAATTATGATGTTACCATAAATATTGTAGACAACGTATTTATTCCTGATACAACTCTTAAAAACTACTTAATAAGAATTAGTGGTTTGGATGCCAATAGAGATGGAGAAGTCTCTAAAACCGAAGCACAAAATTTTAATGGTAGTATCAATGCAAGTAATATCAATTTTAGTGACCCTACAGGTTTGGAAGCTTTTATAAATATTACAGACCTTAATGTAAACTCAAATCCAAACATTACTTCTATAGATCTTAGTCAAAACACGAAGCTCTTAAGTTTACAAATAGGAAATGTGACTGGGCTTTTAAACAGTTTAGACTTGTCTAACAATACTTTATTGAGAACGTTGGTTTGTTCAGGGAATAAACTTAAAAATTTAGATTTGTCTAATTTACCTGATCTTCTATCTGTTAACTGTAGAATTAACGAACTGGAAAACCTAAACCTAGCTAATGGGAATAATAGTGCATTAAGAATTGTTCATGTAGGCTCAAATTCTCAACTCTCTTGTGTAAAAATAGATAGTGGTTTTACACCACCCGTTAACGGATGGTCAAAAGATGCTACTACTAGTTTTAGTGCTACATGTGGTACGTTATCTAATCAAAATATTACAGATGATCAACAAAGCGTTACTGTAAGTTACCAAAATAATCAACTTTCATTCTCAGGTTTAGAAAAACAACAACGAGTAATGATCTATGATATTTTAGGAAATGTAGTTTTCTCTAAAATGGTAGAAAGTGATACAATGTACACCGTAGAAAACATTCCCCCTGGTATATTTATTGTAAGGCTTGAAAATAAAGGGGCTTCTTTTAAACTTTTAATTCAGTAAAAAAGAAGTTATTAAAAACCGCTCTATATTTCACAAAGTATAGAGCGTTTTAATTCGTATTGTTTCATTTTTAAGAAAGTCTTAATCAAAATAACGTTTTCGAAGAACAAAACTCAAATAATTTCGTTCTTTACGTGCTTTGTGTAAATTTGCAACATTAAATTAATAATGATGTTTAAAAATTTAAAAGGAGATTTACTCGGAGGTATCACAGCAGGTATTGTTGCTTTGCCCTTGGCTCTTGCCTTTGGTGTTCAATCTGGTTTAGGAGCTTCTGCAGGATTATACGGAGCTATATTTATAGGTTTTTTTGCTGCATTGTTCGGTGGTACCGCAACCCAAATTAGTGGACCTACGGCACCTATGACAGCCGTAAGTTTAATTGCAGTAGCCACTATTATAGATGCTCATAGTGGTAATGTAAGTGAGGCACTTCCATATATTTTATTCGTGTTTTTTGCTGCAGGAATCTTTCAAATTATTTTTGGAATTATACGATTAGGAACCTTAATAAAATATATTCCCGCTACCGTGGTATCTGGATTTATGAGTGGAATAGGTTTTATCATTTTAATCACACAAATTCCTAATGTATTTGGACATAAAGCTGGCGGTGTACTTGCCTCTATCAAAGCGACTCCTTATGCTATCGCTAATATTAGTTTAACAGAGTTTATCATGGCTATTTTAACAATAGCCATCATATACGGGTTTAAAAAAATTACAACTGCTGTACCTAGTACCTTAGTGGCTTTATTAGCGATTAGTGTTGGAGCAGTAATGGTATTAAATACAGAATCGTACAGAATCATTGGAGATATTCCAACAGGCTTTCCAATGCCAAATACAAAAATGTTTACGACTTTTTCATTCGGTAGTTTTTCTCCGTACATTTTAACAGCCATTTCTTTGGCTCTTTTAGGGATGATCGATTCTTTGCTTACTTCTGTTGTGGCAGACAATATGACAAACACAAAGCACAATAGTAATAAAGAGTTAATTGGACAGGGAATAGGTAATTCAATTGCAGCGTTTTTTGGAGGAATTCCTGGAGCAGGAGCAACCATTCGTACTGTTGTTAATATAGATGCTGGTGGAAAAACCAAATTATCTGGAATGATTGCAGGATTATTGCTTTTGATTGTTTTGATGTTACTAGGTCCACTAGCAGCACAAATACCCAAAGCAGTATTGGCAGGTATTTTAGTAACTGTTGGTATTGGCGTGATGGATATGAAAAGCCTCAAGACAATTCACAAACAGCCTATTTCAGATGTTATTGTAATGCTTTTAGTATTGTTGTTAACCGTATTTTGGGATTTAATTTTTGCTGTAGGTATTGGTGTTTTAGTGCATTATGCTATTTTAAAATTCGCCCCAGTTAAAGAATAAAAAGAAGAATTTAAATTTATACAAAACCCTCTATAATTTTATATAGAGGGTTTTGTTGTATAACACAGTTAAATCCGATGGTTAAGTCTGATTTTAATTATATTTGATTTGGAGTAAAATAAATTTACAATTTGAAGGAGCGTAAAATAGAGAAAATAAGAACTATTGCATACGATGAAGCATACAATTCATTGTACAGTTCACTCTGCGTTTTTTCTAACAGATATGTATACAATATTGAAAAGTCCAAAGATTTAGTACAAGACGTATTTATACGCTTATGGAATCATGATATCCTAGAGAAAGACAAAGAAGCCATCAAAGCTTTTTTATATATAGCCGTTCGTAATAAAAGTTTAGATTATTTAAAGAGTAAAGAATATAAAATTAAAAGAGATTCAGAATCTCTCGATATTACCGCGCTAGAAACAGATTCTTATTTTGAAAAAGAAGTATTCATAGAAGAAATGTTTAGGCAAGTTGATACTGCTCTCGCAACTTTGCCCGAAAAGTGTAGAGAAGTCGTAAAATTGAGTATGCAGGGGTATCCTAATAATCAAATTTCAGAAGAGTTATCTATATCTTTAAACACCGTTAAAATGCAAAAAAGGATTGCTTACAAAAAGTTAAGACCTTTATTAAAAGACTATTATCTCATTATTTTACTACCGCTTATTGCATAAAAAAAACTAAAATCAACATTTTATTGATGATTAGTTAAAAAAATATCATTTTTATTACACTCTTTTTTAAAACAGTATCGTTTTATTAGTATAATGATATATTTATAGTGGAAAGATTAATAAAAATTTTTGAAACAGCAGGTAAAGTTTTAAAGTCTATTTTGGTTCAAGGTTACTTGGATGAAAAAGAGATTGAAAAGAACTTTAGTCAGAAAAATACTACTGAAATTTTAGAAAGATTACAGAGTGATTCTGAACAAAACCAACGTGTAGTATTAATTAGCTATCTAGATAATGGAAAAAAAGAGGATTTTAAAAAAATAAAAAGAGAAATAAATCCACCTAAAAATACTTACTACTTAAAAGGTTTTTACAAAGTAGCGGCTATTTTTATAATTGGTTTTGGTTCTTATCATTTATATCATTCTTTAAATGAGTCACAACAAAGCTCACCTATAGCATTGATTGATACAGAGAACATCATTCTAAAAATGGAGAATGGGGAGTCTAGAATTATCTCATTAAACAGTCAACAAGAAATTATAGATCCAAAGATTGGAATCATCAAATCCAAAGAAGGAAAAGTACTAGACTATCAGTCCAAACACAAATCAGCTCTCCAAACGCTTGTATATAACGAATTAACAATTCCTTACGGAAAGACTTTTGAGATAGTATTATCAGATAAAACAAAAGTATATCTAAACTCAGGGTCTAGTATAAAATATCCGATCAAGTTTATTGAGGGGAAAAACAGAGAAGTTTTCTTAACAGGAGAGGCTTATTTTAAAGTGAGTAAAGACAGAAAACATCCTTTTATTGTAAATACAAACGGTTTAAACATTAGAGTTTTAGGTACGGAATTTAATGTGTCTTCTTATGCCGAGGACAAAAATATTTTTACTGTTTTGGTGGAAGGATCAGTAAGCTTGTACGGTTCAGATAAAAGTTACGAGGAAAGTAATGCAACCTTGTTAGAGCCAGGTAAAAAAGCTAGATGGAACAAGTTTACAAAAAAGATGAAGACAAAAAGAGTTGACACCAATATCTACACAAGTTGGATTGATGGAAAATTAGTTTTAGAAGAGTTAAAATTTTCTACCATCGTTAAGAAATTGGAGAGACACTACAACGTAAAAATCATCAACCGCAATACAAAGCTAGCAAGCCAAAGATTTACAGCAACTTTTAAAACTGAAACTATAGAAGAGGTGTTAGCTTCCTTTAAAATCAATTATCCATTTAATTACAGTAAAGAGCATAAAACCATAACTATTAACTAAACAAATTACAGATGATGAAAACAACTAAATAGGAGTTAAATCGCATAAAAAAGATCGGAAAATGCTGCAACATCGTCCGATCGTAAGTGCATGATTTAAATAATTAAACCAAACTTAAAACTATTATAAAAGTATGAAAAACTTAACTCAAAAATGGGTCAGGAGTCTTTTTTTCCTAAAAATAAGTCTGAAAATGAAATTAACAGCTTACCTAATTTTATTATCGCTTTTTCAAATTAATGCTAATACAACGTTTTCTCAAAATGCAAAGGTCACACTGGACCTTAATAACGTTACTTATTACGATGTTTTTAGAGCGATTGAATCGCAAACAGAGTATCATGTGTTGTACAACCATAACGAATTTAATCCCGAGAAACAAGTATCTGTAAAATTTGAGAATGCACCAATTTTTGATGTCTTGACATCTTTATTTAAAGGAACTGATATCTTATACAAAACGGTAGGTAGACAAATTGTTTTAACGAATAAGAAAAAGTCAATTGACCAAAAGGAACAACAGCAAAACAAAATTACCGTACAAGGAAACGTGAAAGGCAAAGATGGAGAGCCCATTTTGGGTGCCAACATTATTGAAAAAGGCACTCAGAATGGAGCTATTACGGACTTTGATGGAAACTACGTTATCAAAGTATCTAGGAACGCTACTCTAGTTTTTTCATATGTGGGGTATCAGAAACAAGAAATTACAGTAAATGGACAAAATACAATTGATGTAGTTTTAGAACAAAGCGTTAGCGAATTAGATGCCGTGGTGTTAGTGGGGTATGGTACGGTAAAAAAGTCTGACATTACAGGAGCACTCACATCTGTAAGTCCTGAAGAACTGCAAAAAACTCAAACTACGTCGGTAGCACAAGCTATTCAAGGTAGAGCTGCGGGTGTAACCGTTGTAAAGAGCTCTGGAGAACCAGGTGCAGCACCTAATGTTAGAATTAGAGGTATTGGTACAGTAAACAACGCAGATCCTTTATATGTTGTTGATGGAGTACCTATTAATGACATTACCAACATTAATATGGACGATGCCGAATCTATAGAGGTTTTAAAGGATGCTTCTGCCACAGCTATTTATGGGTCTAGAGGAGCTAACGGGGTGGTTTTAATTACTACTAAAGGTGGAGGAAAGAATAAAAAACCTCTTATATCTTATAGAACATACGTAGGGGTAGAAGAGAGAATTGATAATTTAGAAGTCTTAGATGCTCAACAGTGGGCCACCATTTATAACGAAGGACGAGTCAACGATGGTGATCCTATTAGATTTAATGATGTAGCCTCTTTACCTAATTTTAATTGGAAGGACGAAGTGTACAGAACTGGAGAAATTCAGAGTCATCAATTATCAGTTTCTGGGGGTACGGAAAAATCAACTTATTATATATCGTTAGGAAATATTTCTCAAAAGGGAATCATTAAAAATACGGACTTTGAAAGAACTAATTTTAGAGTAAACAATACTTATCAAATCAAACCTAAAATAAAGATAGGTCAAAACATTCAGTACGCTAAGTCTGAGAGCAATGCTGTGGCATCTTTTGGAAGTAACTCTAACTTTAAGACTCCTTTTATTGGTTATATCGTAGATCCTATATCACCTATTTTTACTGCTGATGGAACTCCAGCTTCACCAGAAATTTCTACGGAAATTAGAAATCCAGCGGGGTTGGTAAGATTTGATCAAACACCTTTAGAGAAAGAAAGTTTTTTAGGAAATATTTTTTTAGAAGCTGAATTAATGAAAGGATTAATTTTTAGATCTAATTATGGTTTAGAAATTAACTATAGAAAAGTAGACAACTTTCAACCCTCCTATTTTATCTCGGCTTTACAGAATCGATCGAGTACAGAGTATAGCTTATCAAGGTCAGAAAATAGAGTAAGTATTTTGTCTAACACTCTTAATTATACGAGTAGCTTTAGCGATAATCATCAGTTAACCGTATTATTAGGACAAGAAACTCAGAATTTAGATTTTAACAATGTTGTAGCAGGAAGATCGGGTATTGGAGATAATATTCAGAATCCAACCTTGAGTTCTGGTGCTGTAGATACTTCAACAAATTCAGGGAGAATTTCTGCTTCAACGCTTATCTCTTACTTTGGTAGATTAAACTATAACTATAAAGACAGATATCTATTTACAGGTACTTATAGAGTAGATGGTTCTTCTAGATTTGGGGAGAATAACAAATTCGCAAAATTTCCTTCTTTTGCCTTAGCATGGAACATTCACAATGAGAATTTTTACGACTTAGGGGTCTTAAATCAGTTCAAATTTAGATTGGGTTGGGGAGAAACAGGAAATCAAAATATTCCCAATGCAGCAATATTTAGTTCATTAAATACAAATGTAAACTATTTACTTGGTGGAGATGAAGCTATTCAGACAGGGGTTGCTCCGTTAAGGCCAGGAAATGCGGATTTGAAGTGGGAAGCTACCACTACCTCTAACGTTGGTTTAGACCTAGCATTCTTAAAAAATTCGTTAACCTTAACGGCTGATTATTTTGTGAGAACTACCTCTAATATGTTGTTGGAGTCTCCAATATTGGACACGAGTGGATTTGTTCAACCACCAACCATAAACGCTGGAGAAATAGAAAACAAAGGATTCGAATTCTCTCTAAATTACAAAAAGAGAATTAAGGATTTTTTCTTTAGCGTTGGCGGTAATATTTCTTTTATAGACAATAAGGTCATCAGTTTGGCATCTCAAGGGAGCAGTATCAATACTGGTAGAGGAGGAAATGGTTTTCAAAACATAAGTAGAACAGAAGCAGGTCAACCGTTAGCCTCATTCTATGGATTAGATGCTATAGGGATCTTCCAAAATCAAGATGAAATTGATAACAATCCTAGTTTAGCAGGAAACCAACCAGGAGACGTAAGATATAGAGATTTGAACGGTGATAAAGTAATTAATGACGATGACAGAACTTTTATAGGATCTCCTTTACCAGATTTTACTTACGGAATCAATTTAGATTTTTCGTACAAGCAATTTGACTTGTCTATGTTTTTTCAAGGATCTCAAGGAAATGAAATATTTAACGCGACAGGATTTTTACTAGAAGGAGCATTAGATACCAATTTAAGTACGGACTTTTTAGGTAGATGGACAGGAGAAGGAACTTCTAATACTACACCAAGAGCCACTTTTGATGGATTTGCTAACAACAATAGATTGTCTGATAGGTTTGTAGAAGATGGGTCTTACTTAAGATTAAAAAATATCCAACTAGGTTATTCAATACCTGAAAAAGTATTAAACAATACGTTTATGTCTAAGGCAAGAATTTATGTAGCAGGTCAAAACTTATTAACCTTTACAAACTATAGCGGTCTAGATCCTGAATTAGGTATTGATGGAACCCAAACTCAAAATGGTAGTAGAACAACCTTGGATATTGGAATTGATAGAGGTAGATATCCGTCTACAAGAACGGTTTCTTTAGGATTAGATATTAACTTTTAAAAGCATTAGAGATGAATTACTATAAAGCAATAAAAAATAGTCTGAAGTATGGTCTACTTATTTCAACGGTTGTATTAGTTTCTTGTACAGACGATTTAGAATCTGAATCTTTTGGAGACCCAGTATTAGAAAATTTTTACGAAACACTTGAGCAGGGAGAACAAGCATTGATAGGTGCATACTCACCGCTTTCTGAAATTTATGGAGACAACTTTTGGGCAGGAATGGGTTCAGATATTTTATTTGGAGATATTGGAACTGACGACATTATAAAAGGGGGAAGAACTGCCGAAGATAATGCACCTTTAGTTGAAAGAGAAAGATGGGCATTAACCACCTCTAACCCAATATTTGTAGAATTGTGGAAGCTAAATTTCAAGGGAATTCTATTCTCTAATCTAGTACTAGAAAACATACCCAATATTGCATTTGATGACGAGGATAGAAAAAGAGAAATTTTAGCAGAAGCGCACTTTTTAAGAGCCTTTTACTATTTTGATTTGGTAAACTCTTTTGGAGGAGTTCCACTGATAGATAAGCCATTAAAACTAGGTGAATTCAATGTGCCAAGAGCTACTTTAGAAGCTTCTTATGCTTTTATTGAAGAGGATTTAAAGGCTGCTATTGCAGATTTACCATCAAGGTTAGATAAGGATGCAAGTTACCAAGGAAGAGCAGACAAAGGAGCTGCTTTAGGAATGATGATGCGAGTGTCGTTGTATCAAAATAAAATGAATGAGGTAGTAACTTACGGAGATCAGCTATTTGCTTTATCTCACGATTTAACTTCTGATTTTAGTACTATTTTTCAACCAGAAGGGGAGTGGAATATAGGATCCTTATTCGAAATTAATTTTATTTCAGATGCCAATTTATCGGGAACTGGAATTCCCCATAGACTTAATCCAAGAGCGAACAGAGGAGCAGGTTTTGGACAGGCTACTGAGGATTTAAAAGATGAATATGAAGTTGACGATCCTAGATTTGATGCCACTATGTTTTTTGAGAATAGTAATTTTGGAACAGGATGGCATATCAGAAAATATGCATGGGCTCCTTATACAAATTATGTAGTTCCTACCATAAGGAGAAATAGAAACAGTAGCAATAATATTAGAATTATTAGACTAGCGGATGCCTATCTAATGTATGCGGAAGCTATTTACGACACCAATGCACCTCTGGCGGTGGAGTACGTGAATAGAGTAAGAACTAGAGCAAGAGGAACCGAGCCTGCCACTGTTATTCCAAATTTATCAGCAACATTGTCTGGACAGCCGTTGTTGGATGCTATTTATCACGAAAGACGTGTGGAATTAGCTGGAGAAGGTTTAAGATTTCATGATTTGTTAAGAACAAATAGAGCAACAACCATTTTGGGTTCAAAAGGTTTTGTTACGGGTCAACATGAACTCATTCCAATACCAGTAAATCAAGTTTCGTTGTCTGGAGGAGTCTTACAACAGAACAACTATTAATAATATTCTTGTAGGTTTATATTTTATAAACAGCCCAGTTCTTGATAGTTGAGACTGGGCTGTTTTACTTGCGCTACATTTTACAAAGTACAGATAAGATACTTACACTTTAAAAACGTCTTTGCTGTTTTGAGTGGTAATTTCTGCGATTTCAGAAATACTTTTCTGATAGAGGGTTGCTAATTTCTCGGCTACGTTAATCAAGTAGACAGACTCATTTCTTTTTCCTCTAAAAGGAGTGGGAGCTAAGTAAGGAGCATCAGTTTCTAACACAATATGCTCTAAAGGAATATCTGCTAAAAATTTGTCAATTTTTCCATTTTTAAAGGTTGCTACACCTCCAATTCCTAATTTTAAGTTATAGCCAATGGCTTTTTTTGCATCTTCCAAAGTTCCTGTAAAACAATGAAAAATCCCGAACAATTTATCGGATTTCTCTTCTTCCAAAATTTCAAATACTTCGTCAAAAGCATTTCTACAATGTATGTTAATGGGTAAGCCAAACTCTTTTGCCCATTGTACCTGCGTTCTAAAAGCATCTTTTTGTTGGTTGATGTAGGTATCGTCCCAATACAAATCCATTCCTATTTCTCCAACGGCTATAAATTTTCCAGTTTCTAACCATTCGCGAGCTATCGCTAATTCTTCTTTGTAGTTTTCTTTAACGTGGGTAGGATGAACTCCCATCATTAAATGTACGTTAGCAGGAAAAGCTTCGGCCACCTCAAACATACTTTTGGTGTATTCTGAATCTACTGAAGGAATGAATAAACGCGATACACCAGCATCGATGGCACGTTGAATCATTTCATTTTTATCCTCATCAAATTGCTCGCTGTTTAAATGTGTGTGCGTATCTGTAAAAATCATTCTTGTCGTTTGTAATACAAAGATAAATATCGCTTTATTTTTAGCTACTTTAGTTTTTATAAATTCTCATCTAATTTTTATGAAGTTGAAAGCAATTAGATTTTTGGTTTTCGTGATTTTTTTCTCATTTATCGCTTGTTCTCAAAAAAAGATAAATGGATTAAATTTAGTTTCACCTCCAAGCGAAATTAAAGAGTCTTCTTTTGATAGTATCTATGGCTTGGGAGCAAACTGGGTATCTATTATACCTTATGCTATTTCCAAAGGCTACGAAACTACTTTGACTTATAATACCTCTCAACACTGGTGGGGAGAAAGATATGAGGGAGTGACTGCTTTAATACAACACGCAAAAAAACATCAACTCAAAGTAATGCTCAAACCACATGTTTGGTTTGTAGGTGGTGCTGCTACAGATTTTGTGCTATCGTCTGAATCAGATTGGATTACTTGGGAAAAGAACTATAACAATTATATTTTGTTCTATGCCAAAGTAGCTCAAGAACAAAAGGTAGAAATACTGTGTTTTAGTACTGAGTTAAAACGTGTGGTACAGAAAAGACCTTTGTTTTTTGAAAAACTAATTAAACAAGTTAAAACAGTTTACAGCGGAAAATTGACCTACGCAGCCAATTGGGATAACTATCAAAACGTTACTTTTTGGAATCAGTTGGATTACATAGGAATTGATGCATATTTTCCATTATCAGATGAAAAACAGCCCACATTACAAACTTTGAAAACAGCTTGGGCACCTATAAAAAATCATTTGGAGGAGTTGAGTGGGCAACTAGATAAGCCGGTACTGTTCACAGAATACGGTTTTGAAAGTTGTGATTTTAACACGAAGCAAACTTGGGGGAGTAATGGTGCTTATCCAGAAAATCAACAAGCACAGTTAATAGCTTATCAATCGTTATTTGACACATTTTATTCTCAAAAATGGTTTGCAGGTGGGTTTTTGTGGAAATGGCATTTAACCGATAGAACACAAAGAAATGTAAAGACTTCTTTTACTCCGCAAGGCAAAAAAGCAATGAGTGTTGTTAAGGATAGGTTTAAATAATAAATTTCATTTTGATTTTTATACGAAGCGCTTTAACTTGTGGAGTCTATTTAAAGCTATGACTCTATTACATAAACTCGTATTGATTGTTCTTTTTTTACAATTCAACACTTTTTCTCAAGATAAAAACTTATCAATCTCTCACATTCCAAATAGCTTAAGAAAAAAAGCGGACGTAGTAATTCGGTTCGATAAAAAGGAAATTGTCATTAAAGACGAAAAAAGTATGACAATTAAATTTTCGCGCACTATTACAGTGTTTAATGAAAGTGGAGATCAATATATCAAGACATATAAAAACTACGCTAAAGATTCCAAAGTTACAAAGATATCTGCCACAATATACAATCAGCAAGGAAGAGAGATTAGAAAATATAAAAAGAAAGATTTTAAGGACCAAAGTGCTATTCAAGGCTTTTACTCAGATCATAGAGTCAAGTACATTAACTATGTGCCTAGATCATACCCCTACACTATTAATTTTAGTTATGAGTTCAAAAGTGGTACCACTGCATTTATTCCTCATTGGTATCCAAGTTCTAGTTACAGAATAGGTGTAGAACATAGCGAGTTCGTTCTGAGCAACGAAAAACAAGTACCCTATAAACTAAAAGAATATCGATTTAAAGATTACAACATATCCAACCTAAGCAATAATTATAAAATTCACTATGTTTTAAAAAACATGAAGCCTTTGAAGTATGAGATTGATAGCGGGAGTTTTTCCGAAATTGCTCCGCATGTTATAGTTTGCTTAGAAAATTTTACTTTGAAAGGCCATACAGCATATGGTATTAAGACCTGGAAAGACTTTGGAGCATGGCTAAGAAATAACATGTACAATACCCAGTTAGATTTAAGTGGTGAAACTAAAAGAGAGATACTTGACTTAGTTAAAAACGAGAAAAACGATTATAACAAAGCCAAAATAGTCTACGAATACATGCAGAAAAAAACTAGATATGTGTATGTGGGTATTGGTATCGGAGGCTGGCAACCTAATGAAGCAAGTGAGGTTGATGAATTGTCGTATGGAGATTGTAAAGGATTGTCTAATTATACAAAAGCCTTGTTAGACATAGTGGGAGTTAAATCTAATTGGACAATTGTATATGCTCGTAACAAGAGAGATTTTGAACAAGAGTACATGGGACTACAAGGAAATCACATGATACTTAATTTGCCTTACTTAAACAACAATGATGATGTTTGGCTAGAATGTACTAGTCAAACGCTTCCGTTTGGATTTTTAGGAGGTTTTACTGATGATAGAGACGTTTTAGTCTTAGAAGAAGGAGGAGGGATTATTAAACATACTACTCAATATTTAGATAAAAATAATACTAGAAATACTATAGCTACTGTGGTGCTAGATAATGAAGGTCATTTAAAAGCACAAGTATCTGTTAATTCTAAAGGTTTGGAATATTATGATAATTACAGGTTAGAGGGAGACGACTTATTAGATGTAAAAAAGTACTACAAATCCAAAAGATGGTGGTACAATGAAAATATAAAGATAAATAAGCACGCTTTTAAAAACGATAAAACGCAGGCATCATTTACTGAAGATTTGGAAATTGATATGGATAGTTATGGTAATATATTAGGTGATGAAATGATTGTAAGATTAAATGTATTCAATATGTTAAAAAAAACAGTTGATACTAATAAAAAAAGGACAAAATCATTTGAAATCAAAAGGGGATATACTCATTGTGATACCATAAATATTAGAATTCCAGAGGGGTATAGTTTGATCAGTTTGCCGGGTGAAAAGTCTATCGAAAATCAATTTGGGATTTACCAATTAAAACTGTTTCGAGAGAATGAGGATCGAGATATAAAATACATTAGAAAATTATATATTAAAGAAGGAAGTCATAGAGCTAATAACTACATCGATTATCAAAATTTTTTACAAAAAATTATAGCTTTGGACAATACAAAAATTGCGTTAAAGAAAAATTAGTATGAAAATTGTAACGACAGTGTTAATGTTCCTAGTGACATTATCAGCATTTACTCAGAATTATAAGTTTGGCAAAGTATCTAAAGAAGAATTGAAAGAAAAGTTTTATGCTAAAGATTCAACAGCTAATGCGGCATATCTTTATAAATCTAAAAATGTAGATATTGTTTACAATGATCAGCTAAAAATTTTTCAGTACGAAGAGAAGATTCATTTGAGAATAAAAATATACAACGAAAAAGGATTTAAATATGGTAATCAACCCATTATATTTTACACATTTTCTTCTTCAGGTAGCGATTCTTTTTACAAACTCAAAGCTACAACATACAATTTAGAAGGAAACAAGGTTGTTAAGCATCAAGTAGATAAGCGAGATATTGTTGTAGATAAGAAATCAGATGAATATAGCATAAAAAAAATAGCGTTTCCAAACTTAAAAAAGGGAAGCGTGATAGAACTGAGGTATACTCGAATTTCAAATTATTTTTACATTTCAGAATTTAGATTTCAAGAGAACATTCCTGTAAAGAATTTGTATTATAAAACAGCTATTCCAGAATATTTTGTATACAAAAAAAGGAGTAAAGGCTACTTTATAGTAGCTCCAAAAACAGAGGAGATTAATGATTCATTCATCGTTACCTACAAATATAAATCAGATAACCCTACGACACTAACGTCTGAATACAGTCAAAGAACAATTGATTATCGAAAAGAAATAAGCGAATATGTTGCATCAGATATTCCTGCATTAAAAAACGATGAACCTTATACGAGTAATTACAAAGACTATAGAGGTTCTGTATATTATGAACTATCGTATATAAAGTATCCTGAATCCCCCATTAAAAACTATGCTAAAAATTGGGTGAGTGTTTGTGAAAAATTGCATAACTCCTATAATTTTGGGAAACAATTGAAGAAAACTAGATATTTTTCAAAGGACATAGAAGTTTTATTAAAAGACAGAACAACCGATACAGAAAAAATAGCCTCAATTTTTGAACTTGTAAAATCTAAAGTTAAATGGAACGGAGACTACACAAAATATACTGAGGTAGGATTACCTAAAGCTTATCAACAAGGAGAGGGAAATATTGCAGAAGTTAATTTAATACTAGTTTCTATGTTAAAAGAAGCAGGATTGAACGCTTATCCAGTTTTATTGAGCACTAAGTCTAGCGGTATTCCAATTTTCCCAACACTTGATAGGCTTAATTATGTAATTGCAGGTATTAGAGACCAGGATGGACATATTACTCTGTTGGATGCTAGTAGTCCTTACAACATGATAGGTGTTTTGCCTACTAGAGCTATTAACTGGCAAGGTAGAATGCTCATAGATAAAAAAACGAACATTCCAGTAGATTTAACTTTGAAGGACAAGGCAAACGAAATGTATAGTGCCAATGTTTTATTTGATGATGAATTAAACATATCAGGAAAGTTAAAAGCAAAATTTACAGGGAAAAAAGCGCTGAATTTCAGAAATAGATACTGCAAATTTGAGGGCGATAAGTTAAAAGGGAAGCTAGAAAAGAGGTATAAAGTTGACTTAGAAAACTATGAAATTAGAAATAAAACAAATATATCGAAACCGATTGAGTTGGAGGCAGAGATTCATAATTCTGCTACGAGAACTCAAGAAATAATAAACGGTAAATTATATATAAATCCACTGTTGTTTTTCAAAGAAACTAAAAATCCATTTGTATTAGAAAAAAGAAAATATCCTATAGATATGGTAGCTCCGTATAAGCAAGTAAAAGTAGTAACCATTGCGATACCCAAAGGTTATAAAATTACGTCAGTACCAAAAAGTTTTAAAGGAAAAATGGTAGGTGGAGAGTTGAGTTATCAATATTTAGTTGATGTCTCGGATGACTTAATTAAAGTAGTTGCAATTAAAGAAGTGAATCAGTCCGTAATACCTAGCGAGAAATATGCTGAACTTAAAGATTTATACAAATATCTGATTAAAAAAAATAAAGAGAAGATAGTATTAGAAAAAATCAATTAACCCCTATCAATATTTTTTAAAGTAGTTCCTTGCTCTTTGTTATGCATAGCACTTTTAGAAGTACCCACAATTTGCGAGCTATAGATTCCTGTGTGTCCAGAAAACATATAAGCGGTTACACATACAATAGCTAAAAATACTCCACTTTCTATTCCAAATAATTCAATTCCCATAAAAATGCAGGCAAAGGGAGTATTAGCTGCACCAGAAAAAACGGCTACAAATCCCATTCCGGCTAATAGTCCAATGGGTAATGGAATAATAAGAGATAAAGCACTACCTAAAGTAGCTCCAATAAAAAATAACGGAGTTACTTCTCCCCCTTTAAAGCCAAAAGCAATACAAAAAGTTGTCAGTAACAGTTTAATGATAAAGTCGTAACTATTCATCGTTACGGTAAACGATTCCAAAATAGTTGAAACCCCTAAACCAATATATTTTGTTCCTATATAATAAACCAATACTGATACAATTAATCCTCCTACAATAGGACGTAACGGGGGATAAGTGATGTATTTTGAAATACTACTAAAAAAGCGAATTCCCTTAGAAAAAAAGATACTAGTAATTCCAAACATAATACCTACCAAAACAGTCCAAAAAAAGTTAGCAGCGGATAGATTTGGAACAAAATTTATTTCGTAATTAGCATGAGGAATGTGCAAAATATGAGCCATTTCTCTGGAAACAAAATCAGCAACAATAGCAACGAATATACAAGGTAAAATTGCGTTGTATTTAACTTTACCAATAAATAATACCTCTAACGCAAAAACAGCACCCGCTAGTGGAGTTCCGAATAATCCTGCGAACCCACTACTTATTCCCATTAAAATAACAATTCTTCTGTTGGGTTTGCTCATTTTTAGCCATCCCGAAAACTGGTCGGCAATAGCTCCTCCTATTTGTACCGCAGTACCTTCTCTACCTACAGAAGCACCAAATAAATGCGATGCCACAGTTCCTAAAAAAATAAACGGGGCCATTCTAAAGGGAATGATGTTTTCAGGAGTATTGAGTTCTTCTAATAACTGATTGTTTCCTTTGGCAACAGATTGTCCGTAATGATGGTATAACAAACCAACTAAAAATCCAGCAATGGGTAAAAACCAAATAATATATTGATGATGCTCTCTATATTGAGTAGACCAATTTAAAGAGAACAGTAAAGTAGCACAAACAATTCCCACGATTGTACCTATCACGATGGACAAAATAAGCCATTTTCCAAATTCTTTAGAAACCGCGTAATATTCAGAAACGGGAAATTGTTTGCTCAACAAATTTATTCGACTTTAAAATTGCTTACCTACACTAATTCCTAATCTTGGGACAAATTGTTTAGATACATCAGTATTAAATAAGTTTCTACCAATACCTGCGTTTATCTCAAAAACATATCCGTTTTTAGAGACGTGTTTAGCTCCAATACCCAAACCTAGAGCAAAGTCCGTATAGTTTTCAGACTCTTCTGTAACAACACCGCTACTGTCTTTTTTCTCATCAGTTTCTCCAAAATTTAAACTCCCAAACAGCTCTCCAAATAAATCGAAAGCTCCTTTTTGAGAAATAAATTGACGGAAGTACGGAGTAATTTGAAAATCTTCATTATATCTAAAACTATTTTCCTTAGGTTCAAAGTTGATAAAAACAGATAGACCCAAAGATGCTTCATCATTCAATTGATTTTCGTAAGAAACGTCTAAAGTTCTCAATACAAGAATGTCTAGAATATCTACTTTAACCTGATGGTTTTGAGCAGAAAGATTCATTCCAACTAAAATGAATAAAGCAAAAAGTATTTTTTTCATGATTTTAAAGTTTTGATTCCAAAAATAAGGCATTTAAATGAGCTTGCCTAATGCGTTTTAAAAGTTAGCTCTCAATTGTACACTACCAACGTGTATGGTATTGGTGGTTTCGCTTTGCCTCCCGTTATAATTGATACTAAGATCTAAAAGAGAGGTTAATTTTTTTTGAATGACGAGAGACCAGGTGTAATTGGTACCTGCCTCCAACCCTTCTAAAATTCGATAAGCAGCGGGAGTGGTAGGTAAACCTTTAAAATTATTGTCAATTAAATTAATACTTGCTAATACAGACCCCGTTTTAGGATTATTGTAGTTGTAGTTAACACCAAAATCATGACTTGTTAACGATTCACTTCCAATGGTATTGTTCTCCTTTTTAAGTGTGTAAGCCGCTTCAAAAGTAGAAAACTCATTTTTTAAAAAACTAATAGCAGGATTCATTCTTTGAGAAGTGATATTAAAATTTCTATTGTCAAAATCGTTACTAGCGCTTTTACTCTCGCTATAAGCAACATTGTTTTTTAGTAACCAATTATCTTGTATGTTGTGTATAAAATTAATTTCGTGTTTGTGGGAGGAGGTTTTTTGTAAGTCATTTCCAATTCTTTGTGTATTCCTAGAGTTCTGAAAAATGTAAGTTGAACTATATTTTTGTAAACCTCTATTAAAAAATAAACTAGCATTCACATTTTGTTGCAAACCAATCACTTGCTGATTTTTCCTAGCAAGCGGATTGATGTTGAATTTATTCCCATCCTTAAGTTGGTCTCTATCGATTAAAATACTAGCGAGTGTAGAAAAATGAGACAAGGTTTTTAACCATTTGGCTGTGCTATTTTGAAACCTATTAAAATTGATAAGGACAGACTGACTTAATTTTGCTTTTTGCGTAGCCACCCTGTTAATATTGGGGAGAATTACTCTTAAGTAATTGGCTTGATCTTTAAACTGCGCTATCTCAAACTCATCAAAATCTCTTAAAGAATTACCATTTAAATCCCCCAAATAAGTATAAAATCCTTGACCTGGTTCTGTTTCAATATAAGTAAAATTTTGTTGAGGAGTACTTCCAGAGCTTGTCTCGTACAAAGTAGCTATACGTACCATGTTGCTAAAAAGCTGCTGGCTGTATTGGGCTCTGGCATTTACAATATTAGCATCGTCCAAAAACACGTTTTTAATACTTCTATAATTAGCAAAAGTACTTAGAGAAGCCGTTTCATTTTTTATCCACTGACTTTTAATACTAAAATTCTGAATATTTTGAACTCTCCTAAGTTCATTGTTTTTTACGCTGTCTATTTGGGCTATTCTATACCCAAATTTAGTGTATACTTTGGTGGAATCTCCAATTCCTAATTCAATACCGGTAGAGAATTGTTTTTGGGTATTAATGCTGTCTAAACGTTGGGAGTTTACGTTTCTATTTCTGTTTTTTTCGTAGTCCAATAAGTTTTCTAGCCAAGCTTTTTTAAAATGATATTTTAAAGATGTGTGGTGCCTTAAAAACGAACCTTTATGATCTGTACCTTTGTTACTTAAAAAGCTGTTGTTTGTTTTAACAGCAATATTTCCGAAGCTGTTGTAAGTGTCAATTCCATTTTTAGTACCTGTAAAAATTGAGCCCAATTTTAAATAAGCATTCTTAACGGTAATTTTTTGAGCAGTGTTTTTTTCTAGGGTAAAACTATTTCTAAGATAAGTCTGATTTCCGAAAGAGTTAGGATTACTATTGAGATCAACGTTCCAATCTCTATTAAATTCTGGATTGTACAAGCCTTCAATATTATTAAAGTTTTTTTGTACAAAATCTCCCTCAAATAAGTTGTAATTATTCCACGTACCAGATTTTATTTTTTGCTGCCAAGTTAAGGTCGATGCTAGCCCTTTGTTTTGTTGATTGTCAATGTCAGAAAATAAATTTTGATCGTTATCACTGTATGCCAGTTCAGTATTGATAAAAGATTCTCGATTGATTTTGTAGCCAGATTTTATGATGGCTACTTGGGTTTTTCTGGGAGCAAAAAGTTGAACGACGGGGGCATAACTACCCAAATTTACACCTACAAACTCAAATATATTTCCTACGGCCGTAGATTCAGCCAATCTATAATCTCCATTACTTTCTCCTACAAAACTAAAGACAACATTAAAAAGGGAAGCGTTTTCGTCATTGCTCTGTACAAAATTACCATCTACATTTCTGATGTATTGAATCCTGTTTTCGTCAAAGTCTGTGGGCTGAGCACTAGCAGCAATCATTTTAGAGGTATCGTTACCCGCTTGCCTTAAAGTTGATATTTGCTCGTCATCCAAATTCTGTTGAATGGGCTGACTCTTGATGTCATTTTCATTGTAAAAATAGGTTCCAAAACTAAACTTTTTGTTTTCATAGTTCACTCCGTTGTACGTTACAAACCGATTGTAATTCTGGTCGCTATACTGATAATCTACAATAATTCTCTGTGTAGAGTTGATAGGAAAAGTAGGATTAAAAATAATTTCAGCCGTGTTGTAATCAATAGTGTAGTCATATTGCTCTCCTCTTTTTAAGGCCACTCCGTTCACATAAACAGTTTCGCTACCAGATATGATTACGATATTGATTTCGCCATTAGCTCCTTGTAATCTATACGGTCCTTGATTTCCCTCTTGCGTGGTGATATTTAAAGAATTAAAAATTCCTCTGGCCAAAGCTGCAGATGCTGTAACGGTTGTTTTTTGCTCGTCGTTGTCTAACACAACGCTAAGCTGAGCTCCGTTAATTTTTTTTGTAAAGTTTAAAAAATAGCTGTCTTGGTTAACAAGGTCTACATCTCCAGCTTTTAAATTCCAAGTGTCGGTAAATAACTCGATAAAAACCCTGTCAAATTCGTTGATGTTTTGAGATACCCCATTTTCTTGAATAGGTAAATTGGAATCTTTAATACTAGCTCTGAT
Organism: Wenyingzhuangia sp. IMCC45533; assembly: GCF_054111225.1. NCBI lineage: Bacteria > Pseudomonadati > Bacteroidota > Flavobacteriia > Flavobacteriales > Flavobacteriaceae > Wenyingzhuangia > Wenyingzhuangia sp. IMCC45533. Next base: position 1,566,195 of record NZ_CM134197.1, read on the forward strand.
CTTTAAATTATTTGACAACTTACCTGTAATTTGCAAATCTAAACCAGATTCTAACACCGACCCTTGATTGTTCCCAATGGTGATTCCTCTAGTAATATTACCGTAGGTGTTTAAGCCTCCAAAAAAATCAGATTTCCTCAGTCTTTGTTTTAATGAATAAGGATTGGCATTGGGAGTTGCCTTTGCAATAATTAGTTTTTTATCAAAAGGACTGTAGGTTTTGGTTAGAAAAGGCGGGTAGTTAAAATAGCTCACCTTTACTTTTATATTTTTCTTAGGATAAAAGAATTTGGCCTCGCTAAAATCTATATAATATTTGTTTTTTGGGATGGTATCTCCTTTTTCGTTTTGAACTACAAAATGAACAGGACTAATAGCAAATTCTTCTAAGTGTGTCGTGTCTTTGCTGGTAGATAATAATTTATAAACACGATTGGGGTTTACCGTTTGTCCGTAACATAGATAGGTAAATAAAATTCCAGTAAGTAAAGTAATTACTCTCATTAGTTAACAAACGTGTGTAAAACTAATTTAGTGAACAAAGAGTGCAAAAAAAATAGTTAAAGTAGGGTCTTATTTTTTACGCTCTACCACATAATCAATCATGGTGTGTAAAGATGTTTTGTATTCTGATGCTGGGTAGGTGCTTAAAATTTCAAGAGCCAAGTTTTTGTATTCGTGCATTTTACTAGTAGTGTATTCTAATCCACCACTTTTTTTTACAAAATTGATAACCTCTTTAACTCGTTTTTTATCTGTATTGTGATTTTTTACAGAATTAATCAACCATTTTTGCTCTTTACTAGAGCAGATGTTTAGAGTATGAATTAACGGTAGCGTCATTTTCTGTTCCTTAATGTCAATACCCGTAGGTTTGCCAATTTGTTCTTCGGAATAGTCAAATAAATCATCTTTAATTTGGAAAGCAATTCCTATATATTCCCCAAATTTTCTCATTTTCTCAATTTCTTCTCCACTAGCTCCTACAGAGGCTGCACCAATACCGCAACAAGCAGCAATTAAGGTAGCTGTTTTTTGTCTGATGATTTCAAAGTAAACCTTTTCGGTAATATCCAAACGTCTAGCTTTTTCTATTTGTAAAAGCTCTCCCTCACTCATTTCTCTTACGGCAATAGAAATGAGTTTTAAGACATCAAAATCGTTATTATCAATGCTGAGCAATAATCCTTTTGATAACAGAAAATCACCAACTAAAACAGCAATTTTATTTTTCCAAAGTGCGTTGATAGAGAAGAAACCCCTGCGCTTGTTACTGTCATCAACTACATCATCATGAACTAGAGTGGCTGTATGGATTAGCTCTATGATAGAAGCTCCTCTGTAAGTTCGTTCATTAAAATCTCCATCAGAAACCATTTTAGCGACCAAGAACACAAACATGGGTCGCATTTGTTTACCTTTTCTACGAACAATGTAGTGGGTGATACGATTTAACAACGGTACCTTAGTTACCATGGCCTCTTTGAATTTGTTTTCAAAAGAAGCCATTTCACTACGTATGGGTTGTTGAATTCGTTCGGTTATTTTCATTCCCTTCGGAGAGTTAGTTTGCGTAGTATAAACTTATTAAAAAAGTTTTATTTATAAGCAGCTTTTACTTTCTCTGCCGCTTGAATTACCTTAGTCTTTAATCCTTCTTTATAAGCGACAATACTGTCTAAAACAGCACTATTGGTAGCCCCAATAATTTGAGCTGCTAAAATTCCAGCATTCTTTGCTCCATTTAATGCTACAGTTGCCACTGGGACTCCTCCAGGCATTTGTAAAATTGATAGGATAGAATCCCACCCATCAATAGAATTACTGGATTTTACAGGAACGCCAATTACAGGTAGCGGACTCATAGAAGCGACCATCCCTGGTAAATGTGCAGCACCTCCAGCTCCTGCAATAATTACTGAAATTCCTCTTTTGTGTGCATTGTTAGAAAAATCAACTAATTTTTCTGGAGTTCTATGTGCAGATACAATATCTACCTCAACTTCAATTTCCAATTCTTTTAAAACATCTATGGCTTGTTGCATGACAGGTAAATCTGAATCAGATCCCATTACAATGGCTACTTTCATAAGTCTAAGTTATTTTAGAGTTTGTGTTTATTTGCTAATTACTTTAACCGTATTTTTTACCAATTCTGCGGTTTTACGGGCAATGTTAATATCCTTATTAACAATGGTAACATGACCCATTTTACGGAAAGGTTTGGTTATTTTTTTACCATATAGGTGAGGGGTAACCCCATCAATTTTTAGTATGTCGGTAATATTTTTATAAATAACATCTCCTTCATATCCTTCTGCTCCCACTAGGTTTACCATAATACCCGCTAATTTGCTGTTGGTATTACCCAAAGGTAAGTTTAACACAGTACGCAAGTGTTGTTCAAACTGGCTGGTGTGAGATGCTTCAATACTATAATGTCCGCTATTGTGAGTTCTAGGAGCTACTTCGTTGATAATAATATCATCATCTTCGGTTTGAAACATTTCTACGGCCAATAAGCCCACGTGTTTAAATGCGTTGGCTACATCCATGGCAATTCTTCTTGCTTTGGCAGCTACTTTTTCGTCTATTCTGGCAGGGCAAATTACGTATTCTACCTGATTGGCTTCTGGATGAAATTCCATTTCTACAACAGGATAGGTTTTTACTTTTCCATCGGCATTTCTAGCCACAATTACAGCCAGTTCATTTTTAAAAGGAATTAATTGTTCGGTAATACATTCTGTATCGGGTAGATGGTGAATATCATCAACAGATCTAATAATTTTAACTCCCATACCGTCATACCCAAATTGAGCAGATTTCCACACAAATGGAAATTCTGTAAAATTGGCTGCTTTTAACTCAGACAAAGAATTGAATCTTTGATGTGGAGAGGTTGGGATATGATTCTTTTTGTAGAAATCCTTTTGTTTTCCTTTGTGCTGTATGATTTCTATAACACTGGGTTGCGGATATACTTTAGTTCCTTCTTCTTCTAATTTGTATAAAGCTTGTATATTAACGTGCTCTATTTCGATGGTTAAAACATCCACTTTTTTACCAAAGTTGTAAACATCGTTGTAATTAAGCAAATTACCGATAAAAAACTCGTTACAATACGGAGCGCAGGGAGCTTCTTTAGAATTGTCTAATATACAGGTATGAACGTCAAATTTTTGAGTTTCGGCAAGTAGCATTCTACCTAACTGACCTCCACCGAGTACTCCTAATTTAAAATCAGAAGAAAAATAATTTTCCATGAAATAATATTTGTGGCAAAAATACAAATATTGAGTAGAATTATCTTGTAAAATTTCTGATTCTAACCCCAGTGCTCACCAAACTAGCTTCGTACTCTATCAAGTTATAAGTTTCGCCGTCTACGGTAACACTAGTTTTAAATTCGTCAAAAGTAATGTCATCATCAGCACAATCTGCACAAGATAAAGTTCCTGAGTTATCTACTGACATAGGTGAGCTACATGCTGTGGGACTGATGTAGGGGCAACTCAAATCAAATGCTCTATATTGCAGTACTCCTGTGGCACCTGTATTATAAACGATAACACCTCTTGTTCCTTGATTAGTTAATATCGTGAAAGTACCGGGTACATTAACGAGTGTTTTATCTGTTACAATTTGATTTACTCTTCCTTCTCGTGCTAAACTAGAAGGGGTTTCAATTTTGTCGTCTTTACATGCAAAGAGTAGAAAAAACAAAAGAAAAGAAAGATTTTTTAATAGGTATTTCATCATAAAAAATATAAAGGTAAAGGTACGTTATTTTTAACTATCAAATATTTAACTATATTTGTGTAGGTCTCATTGCTTACTGGTAATGAGATTTTTTGTGTTATAAAAATTTAGAGAAGATGAGTGATGTATCATACTATTCAGAAGAAGGATTTAAGAAATTAAAAGAAGAGTTAGAGTTTTTAGAGCAAACAGAGCGACCAAGGGTATCTAACGAAATAGCAGAGGCTAGAGATAAGGGAGATTTAAGTGAGAATGCAGAATACCATGCAGCTAAAGAGGAGCAATCCTTATTAGAATTAAAAATTGCGCAACTTAAAAACGTAGTAGCCAATGCTCGTATTTTGGACGAGTCTCAGTTGGATACTTCAAAAATTCTAATCCATTCAAAGGTGAAATTAAAGAATACAGCGAATGGTATGGAATTTAATTACCAATTGGTTGCGGATTCTGAAACGGATATTCGCAATGGTAAGTTATCTGTAAATTCTCCAATAGGTCAAGGATTATTAGGAAACAAAGTAGGAGATATTGCAGAAATTAAAACACCCAACGGTGTTATGAAATTTGAAATTGTTGAAATTTCTAGATAGTTAAAGAGTTGCAAAACTTTTTGAATGTTATCAATTAATAAAATTTATGAGCATTTTTACCAAAATTATTAGCGGAGAAATTCCATCTTATAAAATAACGGAGAACGAAGATTTTTTTGTTTTTTTAGATATCAATCCTAATGCAGCCGGTCATACTTTAGTAGTTCCAAAAAAGGAAATTGACAAAGTGTTTGATATGGATGATGAGCTTTATGTAAAATTATTTAAATATTCCAAAACCATTGCCGCAGCTATTGAAAAGGCAGTTCCTTGTATGAGAGTAGGGATGTCAGTTATTGGGTTAGAAGTGCCTCATGTGCACGTGCATTTAATCCCTTTGAATGAAATGGCAGATGCTACTTTTGGAAAAAAAGTTAAATTAACAGAGATGGAGTTTAAAGCTTTGGCAGAAAAAATTGCTAATTGCTTGTAAGCCATTCTAACATCCATAAAAAAATCCTTTAGCTGTTTCGTTAAAGGATTTTTTAGTTTAACAATAAGAGATTTGCATTATTCTAGAAAGGCTACTTAATACTCATAAATTAATTCAATGAGTCAAGCAGTGTAATTCATTGATTTTTACTGAAAGTGTAACCAAACAAAAAAAACAGAGTTTGAAGTTAATCAAACTCTGTTTTAATCATCTAAAATGTTTAAAGCTATTTTACAAAACTACTTTTTTAGTTTTAACACTTTCCTTGTTGGATACCTTGAATAAGTATATTCCTTTAAGGTTTGTGTGGTCGTTTTTAACTTCTTCAATAGAAGTATTATTGGTTTTTAATACTAAATTTCCATTGATATCGTAAACTTCAATAAGTTCGTTTACCTCAGTATTAGATACTTGAGCGGTTTCAGCTAGTTCTACATCTTCAATGTATTTAAGATCTGTGTTAGCTACGGCACCACGACCTAAAAATCTAGCACTATTTCTGTCAATTCTTCTTGGAGTATTACGGATAGCACCTGGTACAAATATCGGGAATCTAGATGGCCCGCATCCTTCAAAATCTTGTGTCTCATCAGTAATAACAGCAGGAACGCTGTTGATAGGGTTCATTCTATTCACTGGGTATCCATTAGCTTTTACATTAGACAATCTTAATCTATAAGCTCCAGGTCTGTTACCTTGTGTAAATCCTTCATAAGAAATGGCTGCCAGAGATGGTGTTCTGTATATTGGGGTGGTTCCTGGAAAAACTACCGGCAATGCAGTAATTCTGTTTCTTAAATTACACGGAACAAATCTTAATGCCTGTGCTCTAGTGGTCGCATTAAAGCCAAAATTAGAAGTTACACCACTAACCACAGAATTTCCGTTAAAAGAACCTGGAGTTAACCCATCTGCTCTTTCGTCTGGTTTGGTAAATCCTTTTTCAATAAACACTCCCCATTCGCAGCTAAATGCTCTAATTCTTCTTACATCTACAACTCCCTGATCAATAGTGTGTGGACTAATATGTACAGCAGCTTGTCCGTTTCTACACTCTATGTCTCTACCCACAATTTTATTTAATTTAAGAGGTCCAATTGGTCTTAATCTTTGTAGAACTGAAAAACCAGTTTCAAGCCTCAATGTGACTCCACCAGTACCCTTTAAATTTTTTGCTAAAATGTTGTTTCCAGATTGAATTTGAACCAATCCATATCCGTAATCTGCATTAGACGTAGATCCATTAGAAATCACTCCAAAACTTGGTACGTAATTAACACCATTGATGGTAGTGTGACCTAAACCAACAGACTGAAATTTAGTCCTGTTATCTTGCACATCAAAATTAGAAATTTTAAAATTAAACACATTGGTACAAGTAAATACAAAAACATTTTTTCGGTTAGTTCTTGTTAAATCCACAGTAAACTTACCATCTAAAACGTTATTGTTTACGTTGTTATTTCTAGCAGCACGGTTAGGAACTCCCAAGATTTGTATATTTCTAACTCTTCCAGGTCTATTAGATCCTAATAGGAAAATACTATAGTTTCCGTTGTTATTTCTAGGTGCAGGTCTTATCACTGCCAATTCGTCAATTAACAGAGTTACGTTTGACTTTAGAGATACACTTTCTAAACTATAGTTCCCCTTAGGGATAAAAATTCTACCTCCCACAAACTGTCCATTAGGGGCTCTGTTATTGGCTACTTGATCAATTACATTTTGTAAATCCCTAGAATCGTTATTGGGAACAGCTCTGGTTGGTCTATAAGTCCTAAAAATTCCTTTATTGGCAGGTGGTCTAAAATAATTGGCCTCATTTTCCAATTGACCATAGGATAGTGCACTAAATACAAGCGTAAATAATACTAAAATTTTTTTTGGATTCATTAATTTAAATTTTTAGTTAGTGACCCAAAAGTATCTCAGCAACAATCATTTATTGTGTCTAGAAGTTTATTTATTGTGTTTTTGTCAATTATTGATGTTATTTATTGTCAATAACACAATTTAAAGCTTGTTGTAATTGATTATTGATATTTTTATAAAGTTTAAACTGATGATAAATGTATTTTTAATATCATTATTAATAATGTTTGCACTCTAATAAAGTGTAGATGATAAGAACTCATAGTTTGTTAATACACTACTACAAACAATATCAAAAAAAAAGAGTTTGAAATTAATCAAACTCTTTTTTAATCATTTAAAATGTATAAAGCTGTTTTACAAAACTACTTTTTTAGTTTTTGTACTTTCTTTATTTAGTACTTTAAATAGATATATTCCTTTTAAGTTCGGATGATTGCTTTTAACATCCTCAATAGAAGTATTATTTGTTTTTAACACTAAATTTCCATTTGTACTGTAAACTTCAATAAGTTCGTTTACCTCAGTATTAGATACTTGTGAAGTTTCAGCTAGCTCTACGTCTTCAATATACTTAAGGTCTGTATTGGCAACGGCACCACGACCTTGGAATCTAGCACTATTTCTGTCAATTCTTCTCGGAGTATTACGGATTTCACCAGGAACAAAAATTGGGAATCTAGAAGGACCACACCCTTCAAAATCTTGTGTCTCATCTGTAATAACTGCAGGAACGCTATTGATAGGATTCATTCTGTTTACTGGATATCCATTAGCTCTTACATTAGACAATCTTAGTCTATAATGTCCAGGTCTGTTACCTCCCGTAAATCCTTCGTAAGAAACCGCTGCAAGTGATGGGGTTATATATACAGGAGTATTTCCATTTATACGTCTACCCTGTTGTAGTGATATTCTGTTTCTTAAATTACAAGGAACAAATCTTAGTGCCTGAGCTCTTGTGGTAGCATTAAAACCAAAATTAGAAGTTACACCACTAACAATAGAGTTTCCGTTAAAGGAACCAGGAGTTAATCCATCTCTTCTTTCATCAGTCTTAGTAAACCCTCTTTCAATAAACACTCCCCACTCACAACTAAATGCTCTAATTCTTCTTACATCTACAACTCCTTGGTCTATAGTATGTGGACTAATATGCACAGCAGCTTGTCCATTTCTACATTCAATATCTCTACCTACAATTTTGTTCAATTTAAGCGGTCCAATTTGTCTTATCCTTTGTAAAACTGAAAAACCAGTTTCAAGCCTTAAGGTAACTCCACCAGTACCTCTCAAGTTCTTTGCTAAAATATTGTTTCCAGATTGAATTTGAACCAATCCATACCCATAATCAGCATCTGTTACAGAACCGTTAGATATTACTCCAAAACTAGGAGCGTAATTAATACCGTTGATAGTTGTATGTCCCAAACCTACTGACTGGAACTTAGTTTTTCTATCTTGTATAACAAAGTTTGATATTTTAAAGTTGGTAACGTTTGAGCAGCTAAATACAAAAACATTTATACGGTTCGTTCCTCTTAAATCTACAGTAAATCTACCGTTCAAAGCAGGATTGTTTGGGTTGCTATTTCGAGCAGCTTGGTTAGGAGTTCCTACAATTTGTATATTTCTTAATCTTTCAGGTCTGTTAGATCCTAAAATAAATATACTGTAGTTCCCATTGTTGTTTCTAGGAGCGGGTCTTATTACCGCCAATTCATCAATTAATAGGGTTACATTAGATCTAAGAGATACACTTTCTAAATTATAGTTTCCTCTAGGAATTAATATTCTACCTCCCACTAACTGTCCGTTAGGGGCTCTATTATTAGCTACTTGGTTAATTAAATTTTGTAAATCTCTTGAGTCATTGTTAGGAATAGCTCTGGTAGGTCTATAAGTTCTAAAAATTCCTCTGTTGGCTGGGGGGGTAAAATAGTTAGCTTCATTCTCTAACTGACCATAGGATAGTGTACTAAATACAAATGCGATAAGCATTAAAATTTTTTGGGGATTCATTATTCAAATTTTTTTGTTAGTAGCCCCAAAAGTATTTTAACATCAAAAAAAAAATGTGCTTAGATGTTTATTAATTGTGTTTTTATTAATGATAGGCTAATTATTTTAACGAATTGTTAAATATTTAGGGATTTAAGTTATCTAATGTTATTTTTTAGATGGCTGTGTTGTTGATTTATAAATAATGAATTTTCTGCCCAATGATGATATTGGCGATGAGTATTCAGTCGCTTATTGAATCGAATTTGCTATCAATACCCATAAAAAAAACAGCGTTCGAACTTTTTTCAAACGCTGTTTTTTACCCTTTTTAATATTTTAGAAATTGCGTAAAACTGTTTTACAAAACTACTTTTTTAGTTTTCACATTTTCTTGGTTCAATACTCTAAATAAATATATTCCTTTAAGATTCGGATGACTGTTAATGACTTCATCAATAGAAATATGATTGGTTTTAAGTATCAAATTTCCATTAGTGTCGTAAACTTCAATAAGTTCATTTAGATTGATGTTGGATACTTGGGAGGTTTTAGTTTGCTCTACGTCCTCAATGTATTTAAGATTTGTGTTGGCAACAGCACCACGTCCTAAAAATCTAGCACTATTTCTATTGAGTTTTCTTGGTGTATTTCGAATATCGTTGGGAATAAATGCTTGAATTCCTGTAGTAGCACATCCCTCAAAATCCTGTGTACGGTCAGTAACAACTGCTGGCACACTGTTAATGGGGTTCATTATATTTACGGGATATCCAATGGCTTTTACATTAGATAGCTTTAATCTATAAGCCCCAGGTCTGTTACCTTGCGTAAATCCTTCATAAGTAATTGCGGCAACAGAAGGTGTTCTAAAAACAGGTGTGGCTCCGGGAAAAAATACAGGTAAAGCAGTAATTCTATTCCTTAGGTTACAGGGAATAAATCTCAATCCTTGAGCTCTGGTAGTAGCATTATAACCAAAAGTTGCGGTTACACCACTAACTACAGAATTCGAGTTAAAAGTACCTGGCGTTAATCCATCTGCTTTTTCATCTCGTTTGGTAAATCCTGTTTCAATACCTACACCCCATTCACAGCTAAATGCTTTAATTCTTCTTACGTCAACAATACCTTGATCGATGGTATGTGGAGCAATAAGCACAGCAGATTGTCCATTTTTACACTCAATATCTCTACCAACAATTTTATTTAATTTTAGGGGCCATATATTTTTTATTCTTTGTAACGATGAAAGTCCAGTCTCTAGTCTAAGGGTAGTTCCACCTGTCCCTTTTAAATTTTTAGCTAAGATGTTATTTCCAGTTTGAATTTGAACCAATCCATATCCATAATCGGCATTAGATACCGAACCATTAGAAATGACCCCAAAAGTAGGAGCATAGTTAACACCATTGATAGTTCTAGGATCTAAACTTACAGATGAAAACTTAGTTCTCTTGTCTAATATATCAAAATTGGCTATTTTGAAATTGGTCACATTAGAACAGCTAAACACAAAAACATTTGTTCTATTTGTTTTGGTTAAGTCTACAGTAAACTTACCATCTAAAACATTGTTATTTACGTTGTTGTTTCTAGCAGCACGATTTTGAATCCCTAAAATTTGCACGTTTCTCAGTCTTCCAGGTCTAAAGGAACCTAATATAAATATGCTATAGTTACCATTATTGTTTCTAGGTGCAGGTCTTATCACTGCCAATTCATCAATCAGTAATGTAACGTTAGGTTTAAGAAGAATATTCTCTAAGTTATAGTTTCCTTTAGGCATAAACACTCTACCTCCTATGTACTGACCATTAGCAGCTCTGTTATTAGCAACCTGATCTATCAATCGTTGTAAATCTTTAGAGTCGTTGTTAGGAATTGCTCTTGTTGGTTTAAAGACTTTAAAAGTTCCTCTATTAGCAGGAGGTTTAAAATAATTTGCCTCATCTTCTAGTTGACCATAAGATAGCGTACTAAATATCAGTGCAATTAGGATTAAAATTCTTTTTGAATTCATTATTTAACATTTTAGTTAGTGTCGCCAAATGTATCTCTATCACAAACCTAGAATGTGCGTAGCTGTATATCAATTGCGTTTTTGTCAAATAATAAAGTAATAATATATATAATATGTATTGTTACTGGTGTTTCATTAAAAATTTAATACTAATTTATTTTTTGGATTGATGATATTCTATTTCAAATTGACAAATTTTGTCTATTTATTAGCAACTAATAACGTTAGGTTATTATAAATTTTGGTTGAATTAAGTCGTAAAACTAGATCAAACTAAAAAAAAAATGGGTGAGTGACAGGAGAGTTGAAGCCTGTATTCGATTGAATTAATCTAAGATACACATGTAGAATAAATTAACTATTCGGTAGATGAAGTGTTATTTGTTGAATTATGGTACCGAGATTTTAACGATTAGACAGTAAATACTAATTTGCAATAAACCTCTTATTTTTTTGTATGAGACTTGAATTTGTTTAAACCATATTATTTGTCTAGTAGATATCTTTAGTTCGAAGTTAGTTGTTGTACTGCACCACCATCATATTGGTCCATTTAGTGTTGTCATAAACTTGCATTTCTCCATTTGCACCGCAGTCTGAACAATAAACCATCTCTCCTTTTATAGCTGTTGAAGCATTTCTAACCGCTTATGTTTTTATTAACACACTTTTGGTTACATCGGCGTGATTTGTATATGGTACGCTCAAAATTTGAGAAGTTCCAACTACTTGAAAACTATCTCCTCCACTTGTATCTACAGAAGTTTCTAAAAAATAGTCATCCACAGACCAATCTATTGAGGCAAAACTAGGCTGATTTCCTATGACGACAGAAATTAAGCCTCCGTTTCTTAGTACGTAATTCTCATAAGTTTGCGAGTAAACTTCGGTATCGCCAATAGAACCTTTTAAAATTCTTATGTACAAGGAGATATTTTGCCCTCGTAATAAAGCTTCTCCGCTATCTTTCCTAATCACTGCATTATAACTAAAACCGTTGGTTTGTGAGAAAGCGATGTTACTAACAGCTAATAGAATAAGTGTATATAATGTATGTAGTTTCATATTCTTAGTTTTTTATAATCTTAAATGTTTTTACCCCATTAGAAGTACTCATCATTAAAATGTAGGTGGCAAAGTCTAATGTCCTAAAATCTATCGTATTTTTTTCTTTTGTCAAAGTTCCTTCTCTAATGAGACGTCCACCAATCCCCAATAATTGATAAGATGGTGTTTCCTTGGAAATCAAATTTATACTGATAACATCTACCACAGGGTTTGGATAGATGTTGAGACTACTTTCTTCAAAACTTTCAGTTCATAATACAATCAAACTCCCTGATGTAAGTAGGGTATGAAAACCATTACTTAATCTGTTAGTACTCGACAAAGTTAATAAACTGAAGATCAAAATCTAAAGAACGAATATTGTCAGAAGCATCTACCGTATCTAGTTTAAATTTGAAAATTGGAGTATTGAATCCTCCTGTTAGCAGTGTAGAGGTATTATAGATGGTTCCATCAGTTCCTATTCTTACTTGTCCACCTAAGTCTAGTAATTTATCTGATCCAGTAGTGATTTCTGTTAGCGTAAAGTTTACTACACCGCTTAAATCTATCGCTTCGACCTTGCCCAATATTTTCTCGGTAGTTGTATCTACAAATGTTTCCTGTAAAAAGATTATAGCACTAGTATTAGTAATTTTTGGCGATACATTGTTCAAAATACTTACCACAATTCCTGTAGTAGTTTCTTTACTAGTGGTCTCAGTCGCTGTTATAGTTACTCCATACGAATTTGGAATACTTGTATTTATGCTAGAACTATCTATGACCACAGGTATTTCATCTCCTTGTTGATCTATAGCTGTAATACTTGGCAACAGGTCATTTGAAAATATGGAACCTAGTTCTACTTATATAATCCTTTGTGAAATATTAAACGTAGCTGGCGGTATAGGTGGAATTGCATTGATTGCAATACTACGAGTGGTATTGTTACCTGAAGCATCTGTAGCAGAATAAGTAATCTCAGTTTCTCCAACTACAGAAATGTCAAAAGTGTCTCTATTGGTAGTCATTACAGTTATTCCTTGTTCGTTATCATCCTCAGCCGTAGCGAAAGGAACATTAAATCTAGGAGTGTTTTGTTTGATAACAATAATGTCCCCGTCGTTATAAATAACTGCTGTTCCATCTAAAGCACCGTTGATGGTTATTGTTTGGCTTAATCTATTTACGACTTTTACTAAGTAGTCCTTTTCTGTTTTATTACCTGCTGTATCTTCGACAATATAGGTTCCTACTTGTTTGCTGTCAAAATTATTAGTATTAGTTGTAACAGCTACGCTACCATCCTTATTATCTTCTCCAATTGCTAATGGCGGTAATTCTGTTAAATTTTGCTGAAACGGTTACTTTTTCTAATGTAAGCTGCTACAAACCCTGTCTCAAATTTTGTTTGTGGAGGTTCTGTGTCCAAAACGGCTCGCACATTTATTTTAAAAACCCCGATAAGTTTTGGTTGATTTACTGAGGTTATTTTAACGACAGTTGAACCTGCTTTTAATGTTTTAAATTCGAAAAAATTACTGAAACTCGTAGATAAGACGCTAGTAATTTCAATAATCTCTGAATTTATGTTGTCTATAGTAACAGGATCTCCAACAGGCAATATATTTCTCGGAACGGAATTGAAAGAGAGATTTGTAATTGAGCCTTCGTCAAAAGCAGCTTCTTTATCAGATCCTCCAATAGCCTTTCTTATTTGTATTATAGATACTGGATCGGGTTCTTGCTCGGGGAACAATCCTAGTTCATAATTCCCTTTAATTCCACTCCCATCATTTGCAGTAGCGTATATAGTAACCAAACCTTCTCCTTATATGGGAATACTTTCTTCTTCTCCCTGCATAGGTATTTCTCCTCCTTCACCATCAGAAAAGCTAGACATATCTAGTTCTAAGCTGATGGAAGTTACTTGGTCTGGCAAGCTGTAAGCTCCATTAATTACATTGACCCAGTTGATACCATTTTAAACTTGAAAGATTCCTTTGCTTCCACAATCTGAACAGAATAATACATCTCCTTGTTGAGCATTATTAACGGCATTCCTCTCGATGATATTTTTGGGGTAAACCCTATTAGAACTTTTGCTGAAATTGGCTTTATTTACACTCGTTATATTGGCTTGCTGATAAAAAGGATAATTAGTTCCACCTGATAAATCTGTAGTAATATTTAGCGTATATCTTTCCACACCCCAAACAATATTATCAAAATTTCCAAAACTCACTTCCCCACTCCCAATTTTTATATTATAAGCACCTGCTTGATTAGTAGTTGTATTAAATATTTCGGTATAAAGCGTACTGTGACCTTGACTCAAAATAGAAAACTCTAACCCTATGTTTTGATTAGAGAGTAGGAGAGATTCGTCTCCATCAATAATTAAACCTTGACAGGAAAAGGACGTGGTTTGTGCACTGATAGATAGGCTTATGCAAAACACAAAAAAATAAAACAGAACGGTTTAAGCCGTTTGTTGATAAAAACATAATTTTAGTTAGTTTGCTTAGTCATCCATTTTTTTTAAAATTGTCTCATTGATTTTCTGAAATTTATCAATTTTTGAATCTAGTCAATTTGACTATTTACCAAAAAAAGCCGACTATAAAAACTATAGTAGGCTTTTTCCATGTTATCTAATTCTTATCTACTTGCCAAACAGTCCTTTCAATAATTTTTTACCCGTATCTTTAGCTTGGTCTTTTGCTGATTTGGATTCTTTCTCCGAACCTCCTTCTGAACTTTTATCTGTTCCCAAAATATCGTTTAGCTTTTTGCTCACTTCTGATTTTACTTTTTCTTTAGCCTTTTCTTTTTGATTGTCTACAATACTTTTAGTTAACGAAGCTACAGCATCTTTCATCTCTGGTTGAACTGTAGGGTTTGTTACTGTACCTCCAACGTTTACAACAAGTGGAACTCTCAAGTTTTCTTGGTCAGCACCACTCAATTTTCTCACCAACTCTCGCGCTTGATTTCCTAAATATTTAGCCGGTAAATCTAACTTTAAACTGTAATCCATTTGGTTGTCAAAACTATGAGAACCTCCAACAACTACGGGTATATCCTTATATTTTAAAGTGAAAGGTTGCACATTTACCTTACTATCTTTAAAGGTTATTTTAGTTTTTAAATCCTTTAAATCAGTTTTATCAAAGTCTAAGAAACCTAATTTACTTTCTGCCAAACTTAAAAATTTATTTTGGCTCGGGTCAATTTTGTCCACTTGCAGGTTTGCGAAGGCTCCTCCAGATAGCTTTGACAAATCAGGCATTAAGCTGGAATCCAATATTCCTGAGAGATTTAAGTCGGTATCAAAACGTCCGTTGAATGCACCTACTACAGGAGCTACTTTCCTCAACATCTCCAAGCTACTAAATGCGCTTGCAATGTTAATTTGTTTTAACTTCATATCGAAATCATACGCGGTAGGAGTAGGCTTGGTATCAACAAAACCGTTGATTATAGCAGTTCCTTTAAATAGGTTAGCACTTGCATCGTTAAATGTTATTTTTTGATTTTTTACTATTGTTTTCCCTCTAAAGTTTGTCAACGTAATATCATCATATAAAATTTCTTTAGCATCTACAGTTCCAACAAACTCTATATTAGACGGTACTTTAAATTGCTCAGAGGGTTGCGTAGTATCTGTATTGGTAACCTCTTCTTTTTGTGCAACCGTTGCAGTATCAGCTTCATAAAAATCGCTTACCCTGAATAATTTTGAAGCAATCTCTAATTTTCCTTTTAAAGTTCCATCAGCAAAAGCATATCCGTAGATATTGTCTAACCCTCCTTTTAATCGTACATCGGAATTACCAGAACGCAATTCAGTTTCTTTTAAATCTACATGATTGAGGCTAAATAACATCTTCGCTTTGTTAATTACTAACGGATTTGGAGTATAGTCAGACCCTACAGAAACACCGTTTAGGGTGATGCTTCCGCTGCTATCAATGTTCTGATACTGCTCTTTATCGATAGCTGCCATGTCAAAATTTGCGGCAATATGTGCTTCTACAATCCCTTTCAAGTCAAAGTCTAACGGAGGAATAGGATATGCATTTTTTAAATTTCCCAAATTTACTTTTCCATCAATTTTAGAAGCAAGAGTTAAATTAGAGATGGGTTTGGTAATAATTGCATTTGCACTGAAAACATCTTGAGCTATCTTAAAACCAAAATTTTTGATCTCAACCTGTAAATCATCCATTATACCCGTAGTATTTGTGATATGGGTATCTATATTAATATTATCAATTTTATTGGGTAAGTCTGGATATTGTACGCTTGCGTTTTCAGATTTAATGACGATATCCATTGTTGGAATGGTGTTGTCTGAATATTGTCCCTTAATAACTCCATGCAAATCCAACGCACCTGCGGTGGTTACTTTTGGGAAGTCTGCTGTGTAAGCATTAGGTATTAAAGACAGTAAACTTTTAAATTCAGATTTTTTTGATTTTAGAGTAAAATTTATGTCATAGGCATCCTTTAACATGGTAAAAACCCCATCAAAAGCTAAATTTAAGTCATTAATATAAGCAACGTTATCAGTAAAGGTCAACTTTAAATCTCCTCCGTGGTCTACTCCAACTTTGGCATCATACTCAAAATGTAAATCTTTCAAGTAAGCAACATCATCGAGCATAAAACTTATAGCATCCGCATTAGTGTGTGTATCTAATTCCAAAATATTATCCGCTAAATTACCACTACCACTGTGATTGAAATTAACCACTTTTGCACTCATATTACTTGGTACATCTTGGTAGTTAATATTAATATTCTCCAAACTATAGTTGTGTATATCTAGCGCTATTGGAGAGCTTTCTTTGGTAGTTGTTTCTTCAACTTTAGCTTCTGAAGGCAAAGCAATATCATAATTGGTAACGCTGTCTTTGTTTACTTTTACATTGACGTAGACATCTGCAATTTTAACTTTGTTAATTTTGGGTATATCTAGTAAACTCATCAAACTTACGTCTACATAGGTGTGCCCGATACTTGCGAGCGTATCTCCTAAAAAGGGAGCTTTGTTAACTACAGAAAGCTTTTTTATATCTACAGAAACATCTGGAAAACTTCTGAACATAGAAATTGACAAGTCCTGAAAGTCTATCACAGCATTTACATTTGCATTGGCTTGCTCTTTGGCAATTTTTATAATTTTCCCCTTAAAGGCAAAAGGTAAGATGAGCAGAATTAGAAGAACAACTCCTACAAAGATGGCAACTCCTTTGAATATTTTTTTCATTGAATGATTTTTTACAGTTTAAAGATACTATTCGTAACTAATTTATCCCAAACTATACAGATTGAGTTTTGTCAATTTTTTTTAAGATAGGTAATCACCAAGCTACTAAAACATCTCGACTCCGCTCGATGACCCTATAAAAATATCAAAGGGTGTTCGAGCGGAGTCGAGAACTATGCTTAAAACCAAAAGAACAACTATACCAACGCTACAAACAAACCTTCGTCCGTTTTGTTTACAGTTGCTATTTCCTTTTTTGTTAAACCTTTAATGGTTTTATCCCATTTTTTATTAGACAAACCAGACTGAGATTTTAGCTCGTTTAATTCAATTTTCTGAGCTTTCTTAATCAATTCGAACAATGCCTTTTCATCATCGTTTAAATCAACAGATGGTGTAGCCTGCACCTCTGGTCTCATTTGCGGGAAGAACAACACCTCTTGTATAGACTGATTGTTGGTTAAATACATAATTAATCTATCCATTCCAATCCCTAAACCAGATGTAGGAGGCATTCCATATTCTAAGGCTCTTAAAAAATCTTCATCTATAAAGTTGGAAGCTTCATCATCACCTCTTTCCGCTAATTTCAATTGAGCCTCAAAACGCTCTCGTTGGTCAATAGGATCGTTCAGCTCAGAGTAAGCATTTGCTACCTCTTTACCGCAAATCATCAATTCAAAACGCTCTGTTAATTCAGGATTATCTCTGTGTTCTTTACATAAAGGAGACATCTCTTTAGGATAGTCCGTAATAAACGTTGGTTGTATGTAGTTACCCTCACACTTTTCCCCAAACATTTCATCAATCAACTTTCCTTTTCCCATAGAATTATCTACCTCAATACCCATTTCTATGGCAGCAGCTCTCAACTCATCTTCATTTTTACCTGTAATATTAAAACCTGTAAAATGTTTGATAGAGTCTGCCATGGTTACTCTTGCAAAAGGAGCCTTAAAACTCACCTCATGCTCTCCAAAAACCACATCTGTAGTACCGTTTACTGCCATCGCACAATGCTCTAACAAGTTTTCGGTAAACTCCATCATCCAGTTATAATCTTTATAAGCTACATAAATTTCCATCGCTGTAAACTCTGGATTATGTGTTCGGTCCATCCCCTCGTTTCTAAAGTTTTTAGAAAACTCATAAACCCCATCAAAACCACCTACAATCAAACGTTTTAAATACAATTCGTTAGCAATACGCATGTACAACGGAATATCTAAAGAGTTGTGATGCGTAATAAACGGACGAGCAGATGCTCCCCCAGCAATAGGTTGCAAAACAGGAGTTTCTACCTCAAAATAACCAGCGTTGTTAAAAAACGAACGCATTGCATTGAATAATTTGGTACGCTTTACGAATACCTCTTTAACTTGTGGATTCACTACCAAATCTGCGTAACGCTGACGGTAACGCAACTCTGGATCATTAAATTCATCATAGGTATTTCCTTCGGCATCCGTTTTAGGTAATGGCAAAGGTTTTAAAGCCTTACTCAACAATTTAAAATCGCGAACCATTACAGAAATTTCTCCAACTTGAGTTTTAAACAATTCCCCTTCTATTCCAACAAAATCACCTAAATCCAATAATTTCTTAAACACGTCATTGTACAAGGTTTTATCTTCTCCCGTACAAATTTCGTCTCTATTAAAGTAAACCTGAATTCTACCTTCAGCATCTTGCAACTCTCCAAAAGAAGCTTTTCCTTGAATTTTCTTTCGCATCAAACGACCAGCAATAACCACCTTTTTTCCTTCCACATATCCTTCCTTAATTTCTTTGGAGTAAATATCTACAGGAAACAAATCTGCTGGATAAGGATTAATTCCTAAAGCTCTTAGCTTATCAAGCTTTTCTCTTCTTACAATTTCTTGTTCTGATAATTGCATGCTAGTACTTTTTAAATGCGTTAATTTATAGCTGGCAAAGATAATAATTAGAGCACAACAATTAAGTTTTCGTTGCACCTAATTCCGCTGTATTGATACGTGTTACGTTACACGGTTATCTTTTGGGTGTTCCCCAAGGGTCGTACTTTCGTTACTCGCTGTTTGTTGGCTTATTTCCGCTCCGCTCCAATACCCAGCAAACGAGCTCAAACAGGCCACTCAATTACTAACACAAACTTTAACTCTTGGAAACTTGGAATACTTTAAAGCAACGTAGTTTCGTTAACGAAATTCATTCAATTACCATTAGTCTTAACGTATACCTGAATAAATTTTTAGTTCAGGTAACTCTTTCACTACTTTGCACGGATTCCCGTAAGCAATACAATTGGAAGGTATGTCTTTGGTTACAACACTTCCCATACCAATTACAACATTATCTCCAATAGTTACACTGTCTCTAATCATTGCTCCAGTACCAATTTCACAACCTACACCAATTCTTACATTTCCAGAAATAACAACACCTGGATTTATATCAGTAAAAAGACCAATTGTACTGTGATGACCAACACTACTACCTCTTTTAACAAGAACTCCAAAACCTATGCGTACTTGAGAACTTATAATAACATGCGGCTCTATTAAGACTCCATTGTTTAGGGCAGAAGAATCTGCTACGTATGCACTTGGATGAATAATATTAAAATATCTATGTTCCAAAATACCATGAAAATCTTTAAAATAATGAAAGACCGAAGCTTTATTAAATGGTCCTGGAGTTGCTAAAAAAACCTGTTCAGAATCGTCAGGTGTAGTCCCCAAATTCTCTATTTTATATTTGAAATTTTTAATAGGTAAAGCAGGCAAAATTTCTTTATCCAAATTTGGATAAAATTTAAAAATACTAGGGCCATGGATTTCAGTTATGATATCAAATATAATAGCTACCGAACTTTTAGAGGCTCCTAAAAAATGGAATTCTTTCATGTTATTTAATTTTAAAAGATGTCTTCCCAACTATCTAAAAATAGAATATTCTCAGATACACATTAGAAAGAAAAATCAAATTGCTGTTTATACATTTTTTACCTACATTTGTGTTGTTGTTGTAGAACTACCTTGCGTAGTTTTAGGTTTCATTACCAATGGAAAGCTTCCCTTAACGGGTTGCTTTTTTTATTTGTGCTATACCCAGTTAAAAAAAGCAGATTTATATTCCCAAAAATCACGGATAAAGTAATATAGAAAGACCAAGCTAACAACAAACTTAATTCCTGTAGAAAAAAAGAATCCTAGCACAGAACCTAAGGAGGCTCTAAAAGCAGTTTTAAAATCTTTGCTATTGTTTACCAATTCTCCAATAAGTGCACCTAAAAATAAACTTAAAATCATCCCGATAGGAGTAAAAACCAATCCCACTATCAAACCAATCGTAGAACCCCAAACCCCGTATTTACTACCTCCAAATTTTTTGGTGGCTATGGCCGGAATAATATAATCCAACACAACCACTGCTATGGAAATGGCCAGTGTAATTCCCAAAAAGTTCCAATCCGTGGTTACTTTATCAGTTACCTGCAATAGCATTAAACCCAACCAACCAGTTGGCGGACCTGGAATTACAGGTAAAAAAGAGCCTAAAACTCCTCCAACTATAAATAAAAAACCAAAAAATAATAAAATATAATCCATTGCTATTTTCTTTGAAAACGAATATACAGCAATCTTATTAAAAAAACGTATTTTTGAGGCCACTGAGGTATTGAATTCCAATGAATAAACTACTTGTTTACCTACTTACATTAAGCCTTTTCTCATGCGAGAAACTATGCTCGGTCACTTCAGTTTTATGTAAAAATAAAGTAGAACAAACACCCCCAATAGACTTTACACAAATAGACTTATTTCCAACGTTTAACGATTGTAAATCTAAATTGAGTTACGAAGAAAGCAATGCTTGCTTTAGAACAACATTACACAAAAAATTAGGTGAACAAATAGGTACGTTAAAATTAACTACAGAAAATTATGTAACGGATACATTACTCATCAATTTTAGTATTTCTAAAAACGGAAAATTTAAATGTGAGCGTATTAAAATTAATTCTGAACTAACTGCAGCACTTCCTTATCTAAAGGATGATATCGAAGATATTGTAAACAATTTAGGAAGTATTTCTCCAGCTCAAAAAAGAGGAATTCCAGTAACATCCATGTTCACGATTCCGTTAGTTATAGAAACGGAGTAAAAAGATTTGAATTAAAATCTAAATTTCTTTAACAAATCCCATAACACAACTCCCGTTGTCACGGAGATGTTTAAAGAATGTTTAGTTCCAAATTGCGGAATTTCAATGCAAGTATCACAAGCATTTACCACCTCTTGTTGTACTCCCTTAACTTCGTTACCCATTACAATAGCATATTTTTTTGCGCTCGTCACCTCAAAGTCTTGCAGCTTCACGCTGTCCTCAGCTTGCTCAATAGCAGCTGTTACAATTCCGTCCAATTTTAATTGTTCAATTAAAGCTAGAGTATCATCCACATACTCCCATTCTACAGACTCTGTAGCACCTAACGCTGTCTTGTGTATTTCTTTGCTAGGCGGAGTTGCCGTAATTCCACAGAGATATATTTTTTCTATAGCAAAAGCATCGCTTGTTCTAAATACCGAACCAATATTGTTCAAACTCCTAATATTATCTAAAACAACTATCAAAGGAGTTTTTTTAGTGGCTTTAAATTCATCTACCTCTAATCTATTTAATTCGCTGTTTTTTAACTTACGCATTGATGGGAATTTTGAGAATTTAAAATTAAACTAATTTCTATCATAAAAAACACAAATTGTAAACAGAACCTTGATAACTTTTTGAGTGATATTTCACTTGTTGTCTTAAAAAAATTAATTTCGCTAAGAATCCCAAAAACAGATGACTGTGGCTAAAACAAAAGCAAAAAAAGAAACCCCTTTAATGAAGCAGTACAACGGTATTAAAGCTAAATACCCAGATGCTATGTTGTTATTTAGAGTGGGTGATTTTTACGAAACTTTTGGTACAGATGCCATTAAAGCTGCGCAAGTATTAAACATTACTTTGACCAAACGTGGTGCTGGTAGCGATTCTGAAACTGCTTTGGCAGGATTTCCGCACCATTCTTTAAACACCTATTTACCAAAATTGGTAAAATCGGGGTTGCGCGTAGCTATTTGTGATCAGTTAGAAGATCCTAAAATGACCAAAAAAATTGTAAAACGTGGTGTAACGGAATTGGTTACCCCAGGTGTCGCACTAAACGATGAAGTTTTACAATCTAAAAACAACAATTTTTTAGCAGCAATTCAGTTCGGAAAAAAAACAATGGGGGCTTCTTTTTTGGATATTTCTACGGGAGAATTTTTAACGGCTCAGGGAGATGCTAGTTATATTGACAAACTGTTACAAAATTTTGCTCCGAGTGAAGTTTTGGTAGAAAAGAAAAACAAAGTTTTGTTTAACGAAACTTTTGGGGATAGGTTTCATACTTTTTATTTAGACGATTGGGTTTTTCAGATTGAATATGCCACAGAGAGTTTGCTCAATCATTTTAAAGTAAATTCTTTAAAAGGATATGGAGTAGAAAATTTGCCAGAAGGGATTATTTCTTCTGGAGCTATTTTATACTATTTATCGGAAACGCAACACAATCAACTCAACCACATTACTAGCGTACAACGCGTGCACGAGAACGATTATGTTTGGATGGATAGATTTACCATTAGAAATTTGGAGCTATACCATTCCACCAACGAAAATGCAGTAACTCTTTTAAGCGTGATAGACCAAACCAACTCACCAATGGGAGCTCGTTTGCTCAAACGTTGGTTGGCACTGCCATTAAAAGAAACCAATCAAATTGTAAAAAGACATGAGGTAGTAAACTATTTTATGAATCATGATGATTTTTACAACACTACTGAATATCAAATCAAACAAATTAGTGATATTGAACGTTTGATTTCTAAAGTAGCCACAGGTAAAATAAATCCTAGAGAAGTTGTTTATCTAAAACAATCTTTAGATGCCATTATTCCCATCAAAAAAGCAGCTGAAGAGAGTGACAACATTACTTTAAAAACGATGGGAGAACAGTTGCAAGACTGTTCTTTGTTAAGGGAAAAAATTGCTCATACATTAGTAAATGATGCTCCCGTAAGCATCAATAAAGGAAATGCGATTGCAAACGGTGTGTCTCAAGAATTAGATGAATTGAGAAATATTTCTAACTCCGGAAAAGAATATTTAGACAATTTGCTGAAGAGAGAATCTGAGAGCACTGGAATTCCCTCTTTAAAAATAGCTTTTAACAACGTTTTTGGATATTATATAGAGGTAAGAAACACTCATAAAGATAAAGTTCCCGAAGAGTGGATTAGAAAGCAAACTTTGGTAAATGCAGAACGTTACATTACCGAAGAATTAAAGGAATACGAAACTAAAATTTTAGGAGCTGAAGAAAAAATTGCTTTGTTAGAGCAGCAATTATTTTCTGAATTGATTCAGTTTTTAATTGATTATATCCAACCTATACAGTTGAATGCTAATTTAATAGCGCAATTAGACTGTTTGTGTGGTTTTGCCACTTTAGCCATCAATAATAGTTATGTCAGACCTGTTATTGACGACACCACAGAGATAGAAATTAAAAACGGTCGTCATCCTGTGATAGAAAAACAATTGGCTTTTGGGGAAGAATATATTGCCAACGATATTGTTCTAAATGGAAATCAACAACAAATTATTATGATTACTGGACCCAATATGTCTGGTAAATCTGCTATTTTAAGGCAAACCGCTCTAATTGTTTTGTTAGCGCAAATAGGGGCTTACGTTCCTGCCGAACACGCGAGAATTGGTGCAGTTGATAAAATTTTTACGCGTGTTGGGGCGAGTGATAATATTTCTATGGGAGAATCTACATTTATGGTAGAAATGAATGAAACTGCTAGCATTTTGAATAATGTATCAGAACGCAGTTTAATTTTGTTGGATGAAATTGGACGTGGTACCAGTACTTATGATGGTATTTCCATTGCCTGGGCCATAGCAGAATATTTACACGAGCATAAAAGCCAAGCCAAAACATTGTTCGCAACGCACTATCATGAACTAAATGATATGTCTAACACTTTTGGTAGAATTAAAAACTTTAATGTATCGGTAAAAGAACTAAAAGACAAAGTTATTTTTCTGCGTAAGCTAACCGCTGGAGGTAGTGAACACAGTTTTGGAATACATGTGGCTAAACTCGCAGGGATGCCTCAAACCGTGATACACAGAGCAGGTAAAATGTTAAAACAATTAGAAAATAGCCACGGTTTAGAAAACAACAAAGCCAAGCTAGAAAATGCTACTCAAGAAGATGATTTTCAACTAAGTTTTTTCCAGTTAGATGATCCGTTGTTAGAGAATATTAAGGACGAAATTTTAGCCACCGATATTGACACGCTAACTCCTGTTGAAGCGCTCATGAAACTGAACGAGATCAAACGTATGCTCACAGGAAAATAATTTTACACTTATGAGTAGCATGATTGAGTACATTAATATTTCTGGTTCGTTTGTGTTTGCCATTTCTGGAGCTTTAATTGCTATTGGAAAAAAACTAGACCCTTTTGGGGTACTAATTGTTGCTTTTATTACGGCCGTTGGAGGCGGAACATTAAGAGATATTTTATTGGCGAAAGAAGTTTTTTGGTTGTATAACACGGCTATTATTTATGCCATACTACTGGGTGCAGCTATTGCCATGGTTTTTAAAACCAAACTTCAATTTTTTTCCAAACCTATGTTTTTATATGATGCTTTAGGATTGGGATTATTTACCATTACGGGAGTTCAAATTGGTTTGCAACACAGTTTGGGAGCACCCATTTGTGTCTTACTGGGAACTGTTACAGGAGTTTTTGGTGGAGTTTTAAGAGATGTTGTGGTCAATAAAATACCTGTAATTTTTAAAAAAGAAATTTATGCTACCGCTAGTGTTTTGGGAGGTGTTTTATACTTGGTGATGCTGAATTTTAGAATTCCAAATGCCTATTCTCAAATCATCTCTGTAATATTTATCATCACAATGCGTTTAATGGTTGTTCATTTTAAAATTTCGTTACCTTCTATCTACAAAAAACAAGATGATTAACAACCTAGAACAAGGCTACTTTGGTATTGGTATATACAACGGTAAAACTCCTGAAAACTTAGGAGTTTTATGGAGATCTGCGCAAAATATGGGAGCTAGTTTTATTTACACCATTGGGAATCGGTACGCTAAACAAGCTTGCGATACGCATAAGGCTGTTGGAGCTATGCCTTATTATCATTACGATACTTTTGAAGAGTTTTACAAGCACTTGCCTAAAAGTGCTGTGTTGGTGGGGGTAGAATTAGATGCTATGGCTGTACCCTTGGAAACTTTTCAACATCCCAAAAGGTGTGTTTACTTGTTGGGTGCAGAAGACCATGGTTTGTCTAAAGAAGCTATCGAGAAATCACATTTTTTAGTCAAATTCAATTCCACGCTAAGCTTAAATGTTGCTGTTGCAGGTAGTATTGTGATGTATGACAGAGGTGCCAAAACTCCTATAAATTTATAATCTATGCCTTTTATCTTGAAAATTATTCAATCCAAAAAAATGCTGCTGGTCATTGCCACAGCTATTGTTGGAATTATTCTTTTTAACACTTATCACTTTTTTGAAGGATTTAAAAAACAAGAGGAAATTAAAATGGAGATACTGGCAGATGCCTATTTTCAGTTTAACAAAGCCAAGGTCGAAGATGATATTAGCTTGTTGGTTAAAATTATAGAGAATAACAACTCTATTCCGATGATTGTGACTGATGAAAATGATCAAATTCTTCTAGACCAAAATATTGAATACAAAGAAAAAAATAAACTCGACGTATTAAATAAAGAATTGGAAGCAATGAAATTGCTACATCCTCCCATCAAAATAAATTTATCTAACAACAAGAACCAGTATATATATTACGCTACTTCAAAAATTTTGAACAAGCTAAAATTTTATCCTCTAGCTCTTGTTTTAATTTTTATTGTTTTTTTATGGATTATCTATCTTGTTTTTAACGCTTCGGCAGTATCAGATAAAAACAAACTGTGGAGTGGTATGGCCAAAGAAACTGCACATCAAATAGGGACTCCGCTTTCATCACTTTTAGGGTGGGTTGCTATTTTAAGAACCGAAAATATAAACCAAACCTATGTGGATGAAATAGAAAAAGATATAGACCATTTGAACGTGATTGCCAATCGTTTTTCAAAAATTGGTTCTGAACCTACGTTAGCACAAAATAATCCTTCGGAAATTATTGTCAACACTATTGATTATTTTAAGACAAGAAGCTCTAAAAACGTAGTCTTTAATTACACTGCTCCTAAAGAGGATATCAGCATAAAGCTCAACAAAGATTTGTTTGGATGGGTACTAGAAAACCTCATCAAAAATGCTATTGATGCGATGAAAGGTAAGGGTAATATAGATATTCAGCTGATTGATAAAAACACCGAAATTCAAATTTTAATTACTGATACAGGAAAAGGAATTCCAAAAAACTTGCAAAAAAAAGTATTTGAGCCTGGTTATACTACTAAAGAAAGAGGTTGGGGTTTAGGACTTTCTTTGACCAGACGTATTATTCATCAATATCACAAAGGAAAAGTTTTTATTAAGCAATCTCAAAAGCATACAGGTACAACTTTTCAAATTAATATTCCTAAAAAATAACTCAATAATTTTCTTAATTATTTATGTATATCTAGTTATTTCTAGTTTCAAAATTCATTTAACTCTACCGAATCATCAATATTTATAAGGTCTACTTCTTTAAGTATTTTGCATTTAGGAAATTACCTGAGCGATTTCTTAGTTTAGGCTTATACACGTATGAATAGAAAAACTATAAGTCTTATAAGGTGCTGATTCAGTTCCGTAACTTTTTTACAATCCGCCACCATACTCATCTAATTCCTTGTTAGACACACCAACTTTAGCAAACTCTCTCATTAGTTTTGGCATAGTACAAACGATTTTGCTGACTTTTTTTCATCCCTATTAATTCTAACTCTTGTATTATATATGTTTCGCTTTTACTTTGATTGACTACGACCCATTTGCTGTACAAACCAATATACTACGTTATTGGCAATCGTCGTTTATTGTTCTATTCTTCATGTTGGAGAGAATAATACTCTCGTGAAGCTAAAACTTATAGAATAATGTAATGTATTGATAAACTACTATAATTCAAATCAAAAAGAGTTCTATAAACTTAATTATAGAACTCTTTTATATGGTTAATAAGATGATTTTATCTCTTATTTTTCTGAGTCTAACAATTCAAAGAACTCATCTAGCTTAGGCATGATGATAATTTTTGTTCTTCTGTTTTTAGATCTGTTAGCAGCAGAATTATTTTCCATAACAGGAGCATATTCAGCTCTACCCGCAGCAATTAATCTAGCAGGTAATACATCGTACTTAGTTTGTAATTCACGAACTACAGCAGCAGCACGTTGTACAGATAAATCCCAGTTATCTTTAACTGAAGCACCTTCTACAACTGTTTGGTTATCTGTGTGACCTTCAACCATTACATCCATATTAGGATATTCGTTAACAACAGTTCCTACTTTCTTTAGGATAGAAGCCGCTCTTTTAGAGATTTTGTAAGATCCAGAGTTAAATAAGATTTTGTTGTTGATAGAAATAAATACTTTAGTTCCTTCAATGTTAACAGCAATATCGTCGTCGTTTAAACCGTTAGGTAAAATCTTCTTCAAATTAAAAGCAACTGCTAAATTAATGCTATCTTTTTTAGAGTTTGCTTCTTTGATGTATTTAATATAGTCGTCTTTCTTTTGCAACTGAGATAACGTCTCTCTCATGTTCTCTGTAGCAGATTTAGAGACTGCGATTAAGTTATCAACGTTCTCTAAATACTTATCGTTCCCTTTTTCTAAAAATTTAATTTTGTCCTCTAATGAAGTAACTTCGTTTTCAACTTTTCCTAAATCAACTTTAGAAGCAGATAAATCCTTTTGTGCAGACGATAATTGGTCTTGCAGCGCAGCTTGTTCAGCTTGTAAATCGTTGTACTTTTTCTTAGATACACAAGATGTTGCAACTAATGAAACTGATACGATTAATATTAATACTTTTTTCATGGTCTATAAATTGTATTTTTGTTTTAAACAAATATAAAAACTTTCTAACAAAAACCTACTCAATATGTACGTAACTAACGCGCTCAAAGCAAATAAATATTGGATGAGGTCAATTTGCTTATTTTACATTGTTGTAGGGTGTAAATCTTCTGTAAATCAGTATACTAAAATTAAAGGAAATGTATTTGGAACCACCTTTTTAGTAAAGTATATTGATAACAATCAACGCGACTTTACCCAAGATATTGCGTTGCTATTTAACGATTTTAACAATTCATTATCTACCTATCATCAGAATTCTACAATAAGCACTTTAAATAAAGGTTTATCAGAAATAGAAGTAGAGGACGAATTTAAGAGCGTTTTCCAACTATCTAAAAAAATATACAAAAACACAGAGGGCTATTTCGATCCTACTATTGGCAAAATGGTGAATGCTTGGGGATTTGGCCCTGTAAAAATTAAAAGTAATCCGACCCATACAGAGGTAGATAGTTTGATGAATTTTGTAGGCTTTGATAAAGTTAAGATAAGCGACCACACTATTATCAAAGAAAACGCAGAAATTTACTTAGATTTTAATGCGATAGCCAAAGGATATGGGGTTGATGTTATTGGGAGATTTTTAGAAAGTAAAGGAGTAAAAAACTATTTGGTTGAAATAGGCGGAGAAATAAGAGTCAAGGGAATTAATGATAAGAATAAATTATGGTCCGTGGGTATTGAAGAACCTAATTTTGATGGAACTCGTAGTTTGCAAAGAATTACCCAATTAAACAACGAGTCTATTGCAACATCGGGAAATTATAGAAAGTATAAGATAGACAGTATTACAGGCAAAAAAATAGCTCATACTTTAAATCCTAAAACAGGATTTCCTGCAGAAACTGATATGCTAAGTGCTTCCGTAATAGCTCCGGTAAGTTGTGGAGAGGTTGATGCTTATGCTACGGCTTTTATGGCTATGGGTTTTGAGAAAGCCAAAATTTTATCTAATCAATTAGATGGGATAAAAGTATTTTTTATTTACCTAGAAAATGACGAGCTTAGAACTTATGCAAGTAAGGATTTAGTCTTTCAGGAGTAGTTTTATTGCTTATAACAAACAGGCAATATTTCGTTTTTCATCAAAGCAAATTTTTGAATTTCAGTTTCAGAAAAATGTGCCGTTACTTTGAATTGTTCAACTGTAAAACCTACGTTTTTTAACCTCTCAAAGTAGTCTAGTCCGTAGATTCTTACGTGATCGTATTGACCAAAATGTTTTTGCCTTTCTTCTGGGGAAGTGATTGAAAAATCTTCGTAAGTTTTTATTCTGTTGATATCCTGAGGAACTTGAAAAATACCCCATCCGTTGGGTTTTAAAACTCTATAAAGTTCTTCCATAGCTTTACAATCGTCGATAATATGTTCTAAAACATGGTTGCAAAAAATAACATCGTAGGAGTTATCTTTAAAAGGTAAATCGCATATATCAGCTTTCACATCAGCCAATGGGGAAAATAAATCTGTTGTGGTATAGTCTAAGTTTTTCTGATTTTTAAAAAGTTTGAAGAAACATTGCTCAGGAGCTACATGTAATACTTTTAAAGGTTGAGTAAAAAAGTTAGAATGTTGCTCCAAATACAACCAAAGTAGTCGGTGTCTTTCTAAAGATAGAGTTCCTGGAGCTAGCACATTGGGTCTTTGATGCTCATATCCATAGGGTAAAAATTTTCTATAAGATTTGCCGCTAATAGGGTCGGTGAATCTGTTTCCTTTGTAATAAATATCTAAAAAAGGCTTGGCGATAAAACTAGCCTTGATTAACCAAGGTCTTGGAACTACATTTAATATGGTTTTAAACAGTCCCATTTAGGCACCATAAGGAGTAACTCTAAACTGATCTTCTACATCAGTAACAATTCCCAATGCATCATTCACATATTTAAACGTAGATAGAATTTCTGGCTTGCCATCAACTATGGCAATGTCGTGTTCAAAGTGCGCAGAAGGTTTGTTGTCCTTCGTTAGAATTGTCCATCCATCATCTAATTGAATAACATCCTTTGTACCCATGTTGGTCATAGGTTCTAAAGCAACCACCATTCCTTCCACAAATTTTTTACCTCTACCACGTTTACCATAGTTGGGCATTTGAGGATCTTCATGCATCACTTTTCCCAATCCATGTCCTACCAATTCTCTTACAACACCGTATCCGTTATCTTCTGTAAATTTTTGAATGGCATAGCCAACGTCACCCACTCTGTTTCCTGCTTTAAATTCTGCAATACCTATGTACAAACTTTGTTTGGTAATTTCTAGCAGTTTTTTAGTTTCAGGATCTACCTCGCCAACTTCGAAGGTATAAGCATGATCTCCGTAAAACCCGTTTTTAAGGGCACCACAATCAATAGAAATAATATCGCCTTCTTTTAACGGTTCGTTATTGGGAATTCCGTGAACCACCTGCTCATTGGGACTCATACACAAGGTGTTAGGAAAGTCATATAAACCCAAAAAACCAGGCTCAGCACCATGATCTCTAATAAACTCTTCAGCCATTTTATCTAACTGCAGAGTAGTTACTCCTGGTTTAACTTCCTTGGCTAACATTCCTAATGTTTTAGAAACAATTAAGGCACTTTCGCGCATCAATTCAATTTCTTCACGAGTTTTAATGACAATCATTTTCCTGTTTTATGGATGGCAAAGATAGTATTTATTTAAAGAATCCTAGAAAGCCTTTCTTTTTAGGCGATTGCAAAGTTTCATCACTAAAAAATAGTTGATGAATTTTTCCCCATCCTAAAAATCCGCCAATGTTTCTATCATCAATAAATAAATCAGCATGTAGTTTTCGTATGATTTTATCAGAAAGTATTTCTTCTGGGTAATTTTTGTTGACAGCATAAAATTCTATCCCGTTTTCTTTACAAAACGCAACAGCTTCGTCTAGTTTTTTCCCTTCTCTTAAAGTCCATAAGATTAGTCTGTAACCATGTTGTTGCATTTTTTTCATAGTTTCAAAAGCAAATAATTGAGGTTGACCAATTTTGGGATACTCATCTTTTACAATGGTACCATCAAAATCAATAGCGATAATTTTTTGGTGATTGGGAATAGACACGATATAATTTTTCTACGAAATTACAATTATATTACATTTGATTAAAATTTTTTAAGTATGATAATCAAAGAATTGAATGGAATCGAGCCAGAATTCGGTGAAAATTGTTTTTTAGCTGAAAACTGTGTTGTGATTGGAGATGTTAAAATGGGGAATGATTGTAGTGTTTGGTATAACGCTGTAATTAGGGGAGATGTGCATAGTATCAGAATAGGAAATAAAGTAAATATTCAGGATGGAGTGATGATTCATGCTACTTATAAAAAATCTCCCACCAGTATAGGAAATTCAGTTTCCATTGCTCATAATGCTATTGTTCATGGCTGTACTATAGAGGATCATGTTTTGATAGGGATGGGGGCAATTGTGATGGATGATTGCGTTTTAGAATCTAACAGTATTATAGCTGCTGGTGCAGTGCTTACCAAAGGAACCGTAGTTAAATCGGGGAGTGTTTATGCTGGAACACCTGCCAAAAAGATAAAGGACATAAGTGAAGATTTGCTAGAAAATGAAGTTAATAGAATTGCGGATGCTTACGTAAAATATGCAAGTTGGTATAAAGACTAAAGTTTTATTGATGCAACAGTTGTGCTAGGTATTTCCTGAGTCAAATGCACAAGCGTATCAATGTTACTATTGCTGAAAAGTAGATGATTTGCTTTTTTGTAATTTTGATTTAGTAGGTTGTTTTTGATTAAAACTTTTTCTGTTTGCTTGGCTACAGCAAATCCAGAATCAATAATAAAAACATGGTCTCCTACTATTTTTTTAATTTTTGAAATTAAGTAGGGGTAATGTGAACATCCTAAAACCAAATGGTCTATATTTTTTTCCATCATAGGTTTCAGAAATTGATGGAGTAAGCCCTCCATTTCATGGCTCTCAATCAAATTGTTTTCGATCAATGGAACTAGTCCTGTACCTTCTTGCTCTACTAAAATAATATCTGAAGCAAATTTTTGTGAAGTCTTATGAAATAAATCGCTACTCAACGTTCCTTTAGTTGCTAAAATACCAATAGCTTTGGTTTGTGTGGCTAGTGCAGCCGGTTTTATAGCAGGTTCTATCCCTATAAAGGGAATGTCAAATTGGTTACGGAGAACATCAATAGCATTGGTGGTAGCAGTATTGCAAGCAATAACAATAATTTTAGCCCCCTTATCAATTAAAAATTGAGTGTTTTTAATACAGATATCAACAATTTCTTGTTTTGATTTGCTTCCGTAAGGAGCATTTTTGCTATCGGCAAAATATATAGTGTCTTCGTAAGGAAGTCTGTGAATAATTTCTTTCCATATAGAAGTGCCACCTACACCAGAATCAAAAATACCAATTGGATTACTACTCATGTTTTATTTTGTCTAAGGGCAAATCTCGATAAAAGTACTTAGAATACAAAAGAGAAATAATTTCATTTAACAATTTAAAGATGATGTTTGTCAACTTAATAGGGATGAAAAAACGCTATCTGTAAGAGATAGCGTTTGGTTTTGATGTTTTGAAGCAATTAAGATTGTTACTTAACTCCTAATCTTGTTTTGATAACACTAGAAATGTCTTCTCCCTCTGCATAAATTAGAGTTCTTGCATCTAAAATATACTGAAGTCCTTTTTCTTTAGCATAAGCTTTAATCACATCTTGAGCTTTCTTAACAATAGGCTCTAGCATTTCGCGTTCTTGTTTTTGAAGTTCTTGCTGTGCTGCTTGTTGCAACTGAGCAAGTTTACTTTGGTCTTGTTGAACTTCTACCGCTCTTTCTTTATTCTCCTCGGGAGTTTTAGACTTTTCCTCAGCGGTATATCTATTAAATTTTGCTTTTAAAGCAGCTGCTTTGGCTTGGATTTCTGCTTCGTAGCTTTTTCCAATTTTTTCAATGTTGGTTTGCATTGCTTTGGCTTCTGGCATAGAGGCAACAACTTCATCTAAGTTGATATGTGCTATTTTTTGTGCTTGAGTAAATTGTGTAAATCCTAAAGCTATAATAGCAATTAATAATGTAGTTTTTATTTGTTTCATGTTTTATTTATTTAATCGTTTTTTTCGTTCTTCTTCTCTCTTTAATCTTAATGCCTCTCTTTTCTTTCTTTGTTCTTCTATTCTCTTTTCTCTAGCTATTTTGGCTTCGTTTCTTTTAATAGCAGCCTCTTCCTGTTCTATTTCCCTTTCAGATTTTTGAAGATACCTTAAAACGAGTTCGCTAATATCGTAATTGTTGTTTGTATATAACATAACAATTGAAGAAGATTTTTCAAAAATCATATCGTATTTACGAACTTTAGCAATTGTCTGAACGGCATTGTAAACCAAATCTTGATAAGGAGTTACCAATTTTTTACGCAATTCAAATAATTTACCTTCCGTACCAAAATAGGTATTTTCTGCTTTGGTGATTTCTTGTTCAAAAGCTTTAATTTCTGTTTCGCGTTCTTCTATTAAATCCTCCGTTAACAAAGGCTTTTCATTCAGATATTCCTTTCTCATTTTATCCAACTTAAGATACATCTTGTCCAAGTTGGTTTTCCAAATACCTGTTTCTTCATTTAATTTTTCTTGAGCTTCTGCATAAGAAGGAATTTTATCTAAAACATATTCTATATCCACAAAACCAATACGTTGTAATTTGGCCGGTTGTGTCTGTGCAAATAGGGTTACGCTACAGAAAACTGAAAATAAAAATATTATTTTAATGAACTTATGTATGTCTTTAGAAATAATCATGCCATTTTTAAAATTGTTGTCCTATTATAAAGTGAGTATCCCATCCTGCTTTACCCACTTGTCCAGGAATGTTATCAAATCCGTGTCCAAAATCAATCCCTAATAACCCGAATGCTGGCATGAATATACGAATTCCAAATCCAGCAGATTTTTTTACATCGAAGGGATTAAAAGTGCTAAAGTTTTCATAGGCATTTCCTGCCTCTACAAATCCTAAAGCATAAATAGAAGCTGCAGGTTTTAAAGTAATTGGGTAACGTACTTCCATCGAAAATTTATCGTACACAGTAGCTCCAAAAGCTTGTTGTGAATTAGTGGTGTTAAACTGGGACAAAGAACCGTTGGGGTATCCTCTCAAACCAATTACCTCTCTACCGTCAAAACTATTGGTATTTAGTCCATCACCCCCTACAAAATATCTTTCAAATGGAACTTCTCCTTTTTTATCGCTGTAACTACCCAAATAACCAAATTGAGCGTTGGTATAAAGCACAAACTTGTCTACCAAGGCTGTGTACCATTGACCTTTTAGGTTAAGTTTATAGTATTCTAATAATTCAAACCTTTCGTTATTGGTGTTGTATTCTTTATCGCTTAAAAGAGAGTATGGAGGGGTAAATTTACCTTCTACTGTAAATGTAGAACCATATCTTGGGAATATTAAACTAGGCCCGGCAGAATTACGTTTTAAAGTTACGTTGTAAGATAAGTTGTGAGAAACCCCTCTATTATTCGTAAAACTAATGGCAGATCCAAAGTTAAAATCTTCTACTTTGTATCGTCTGTAACTAATTGCTTGTGATAAAGAAAAATAATCATCTGGCCATTTTAGTCTTTCACCAATTCCCACAGATGCTCCAAAAATGTTTAGCTGTTGGCTCTTATCAACACGGTTAAAGGATCTATTTCCAAGACCATTTCCTCCAAATCCAAATTGTTTTTGGTTGTAGATTGAGAAAGTAAAAGATCTAGGCTTTTTACCTCCCAACCACGGCTCAGTAAAAGAAATACTGCTAGAGGTGTTAAATCTACTAGCTTGTAGCCTAAGTGCCAATTGCTGTCCATCCCCTAAAGGCAAAGGCTTGTATTCTTCTTTTTTTAAGATATTTCTAACGGAAAAATTATTAAAGGATAAACCTAAAGTACCAATAAAAGATCCTCCTCCGTATCCTCCCTGTAGTTCTATTTGACTAGAACCTTTTTCTTCCAAACTATATTCAATATCTACCGTTTTATCAGCGTAATTAGGCTTTAAATCAGGAGTGATGTTTTCTGCGTTAAAGAATCCCATTTGTCCTAGTTCTCTAATGGAACGGATAATTTTATCCTTACTATACAGTTCCCCTGGTCTTGTTCGTAATTCTCTAAAAATTACGTGGTCATTTGTTCTATCGTTACCCACCACTGAGACGTGTCTAATCGTAGCTTTTTCATCTTCTCGAATTCTAATTTCTACAGTAATGGAATCGTTTTCAACTTTGGTCTCTACCAAATTAATTTGAGAGAAAAGAAAACCGTTGTTTTGGTACAGCGTGGATATGTCTTCTGAGTCTGGACCTCCATCTCCTTTAACACGCTCTTCCAACGCTTTGGAATCGTAAACATCTCCTTTTTGAATTTTTAGTATTCTCTGAAGCTCCTCTGTTTTATAACTCTCGTTTCCTAGGAAAAGAATGTCTTTGTAAAAGTATTTTTTACCTTCTTCTAAGTTGATATGGAGATTGATAGTATTGCTGTTTTCATTCCAACTGATACTATTAGACAAAATTCGGGCATCTCTAAAACCTTTATGTCTGTACTTTTCAATTAAGTTCTTTTTGTCTTCTTCAAAAGCCTCTTCTACGTATTTGGATCTTTTCCAGAACCTTCCCCAAAATTTACGTTTGGTATCTTTCAAAGCTTTGCGAACATCTTTATCAGATAGCTGTTGGTTACCGGTAATTACTATTTGTTTTATTTTAACCAAATCACCTTTGTCAATCCTAACAATAGCATCTTTTTGATTGGCATTTGTTGCGTTAACTTGTGTGGTAATTTTAACAGAAGCTTTTAAATAACCCTTGTCAATATAAAACTGTTCAATGTAATTTTTTGTAGAGGTAATTAAGTTTTCAGTTAACATTTTACCTTTACTCAAGCCGGTATCTTCTCTAAATTTTTTAGCTTTTGATTTGCTAACCCCTAAAAATGTAATTTTGTTAAGCTGAGGTAATTCTTTGATAGCAATTTCTAAATAAATAGCATTTCCATCAATTTTGGTAGCATAAACTTCTACATCACTAAACTTATCAGTCTTGTGTAATTTTTTGATCGCACTAGTAAGTTTATCTCCGGGGATTTTAATTTCTTGACCGTTTTTTAAACCAGAAAAAGAAATAACAGATTGTTCAGAAAATTGATTGGTACCAGTTACAGAAATTCCACCTAAAATATATTTTTTGGCAGTAGTTAAGTCTGGTTGAGTACTCTGACAAAATAGAAGGTTGGTGATAAATAAAGTAAGTAAAAAAAAGTATCTATTAAATTGTTTGCTCATGTTCTCCTTCTAATTGTTCGCTGGTCTTTCCAAACCTTCTTTCTCTAGTTTGATATTCGTATATCGCTTTGTGCAAATCCTCTCTTCTAAAATCGGGCCAAAGAGTATTGGTAAAGTATAATTCTGCATAAGCAATTTGCCAAAGCAAATAATTGCTGATTCTTTGTTCTCCGCTTGTGCGAATCATTAAATCTACATCTGGTAAATTATGGGTGTATAAGTTTTGTTGGATAGTGGCTTCGGTAATTTCTTCAACGTTAAGAGAGCCATTTGACACTTGCTCTGCAATTTTCTTAACACCGTTGGTAATTTCTTCTCTACTTCCGTAACTCAAAGAAAAGGTTAACGTTATTTTAGAGTTATTTTTAGTAGCATCAATTACATCCTTTAAAGTTTGGTAAGCATTTTTAGGTAAGTCGGTCAATCGACCAATAGCATTTACTTTAACTCCGTTTTTCTGAAATTCAGGAACTTCTTTTTTTAAAGATTTAGTTAACAAAGTCATTAACGCATCTACTTCTAACTTAGGTCTGTTCCAGTTTTCAGTAGAAAAAGCATATAAAGTTACTGCTTCCGTACCTACTTCAGAAGCTCCCATAACGGCTTCTCTTACCGATGTTAAGGCATTTCTATGACCAAAAATTCTAGCCATTCCTTGTTTTTTTGCCCATCTACCGTTACCATCCATAATAATAGCAATGTGTTTGGGTACTTTATTTTGTTTAATTTGCTCTAACAAATTCATTTAAAATCTAGTTTGATTTTTACTCCCTCTTGGCCAACCAAAGGTGTAATATAAAGAAAGGCCAAGATAGTAATAAGCATCTAAAGTAGTGTTGTTTCTGTTGACGTAATTTGGCAGTTCTCTATCGTGAGGATTGTCCAACTGATCTGTTAAAGCAATTCTTCCTTTAGCTTCAATCGACCCTACCAAGTTTTTAGAAATTGCTTTTTTGTAACCAATCCCTAACGGAAGAGCCAAAGCAAAATCGTTGTTCTCATTATTGTCGTAAAACAATCCTGCTATTTCAAAAATAACATAAGGAGCCCCTTTTCTAAATTTTCCAGGTCTCACCAAATTGTATTCTGTAAAGCTAAAATCTATACCTGCAGACACTTCTGTATAATCAGAAGTATTGGTGTTGATGTAATTGGCAGCGATGCGATAGGCTATTCTAGGGTTCATGTTTTTTTTAATTACAAAACCAAGGTTAGGTGCTACTAAAGAAAACGAACTGTTGTTTTCACCAACAATTTGTCCTAGGTTGTACGAAACTCCTGCTTCGTATACCTGAGAAAAACCGATGCTAGAAAACATAATTAAAAGAATATATACTAACTTTCTCATACTCATGAATAAAACTGGGCAAATATATTAAACAAACCTTAAAAGTACTCTTTTAATAACTAAGAATACACCTTAATTATTGTTTAGAGGCAAATTTGTTCCTAGTATCCTGTCCCCATAATAACTTATCTCTCAACGTATTTATAAAATCTTGATCTTTTAAAGTGATAATTTTTGCTGTAAAATCTGCTTTGGTCACAATCAACTCCGTTTTAACATCCATAGTAGTTACACTAGAGTCTAAAGAGGCCAAAAACTGATCCTCTCTTCTTAATACCTTTAGCCTAATAGAAGTATTGTTAGAGATTACAATAGGTCTCGCATTTAAATTGTGTGGAGCTACGGGAGTAATTAAAAAGTTATCGGTGTTAGGCATAATTACAGGTCCTTGACAGCTTAAAGAATATCCAGTGGAGCCTGTAGGAGTAGAGATAATTAAACCATCTGCCCAATAAGTAGTTAAGTATTGATTGTTCAAATAAGCATCTACACCAATCATAGAAGTGGTATCTTTTTTCGCAATGGTCAAATCATTTAAAGCATAACCCATGTCTTTAAAAGTAGTACTGTTTTCATTGCTTTGTACCTTTAGCATCACACGCTCATCAATGGTGTATTCACTATTTAAAAATGAGTTAATGGCTTCTGGAATCTCATTTTTCTGAATTGTAGCCAAAAAACCCAGTCTTCCCAAATTAATTCCCAGTATAGGAATATTTAAGTCTTTTATTTGATTAAAGGCTCTAAGTATAGTACCATCACCTCCTAAAGTAATAAGCGCATCAAAAGAAGTATCTAGCTCTGTACTTCCGTCATAAATCTCTAAAGTATCAATAAAAGTAAGCCCTGTTTTTTGTACTGATAAAGCATAATTTTTGTAAATAAAGATAGAAGCCTTCGCTTTATTTAACGTGTTTACTAAAGTTGAAAGATATTTCTCGTGAGAGTCTTTGTAAACTTGTCCAAAAATGGCCACTTTTTTCATCTGTTGTGTTTTAGAATTGCGAAGTTAAATGTTTAAATATTTAATAAAGTATTCTGATCGTTTTTTTAAATCCTCTAGATAAGAATCTTCGGTTAAGTTATTTAAGATGGTGTAGTCATATCGTCTAAAAGACTGCACCAATTCGTTGATGTTTACAGATTTTACTTTTAAAGTAATCTGAGTTTTTTCATCGGTTTGATGAAATAGAAAGCACCCTAAAACACTATTATCATTAGATTCTACAATTTGGCAAACCTCTGACATAGAGTAGGCCGTTGTGTTTTTTTCTAATAAAATGATGTTCCCCTCCGTGTTTAAAAAAGGAGTGTCTGCAAAACAGTCTAACATATCATTCAAATCTATGTACCCCACGTAATTATGCTGTAGATTAACAATAGGAAGAATATTGGTATTGTTAATGGCAAAATTGGAAAATAACTCTAACAGAGTATCATCCTCTTTGGCAAAAAAGAAACTGTGTATGTATTCTAATTCATCCAAAGTTTTTGAAGGATCGTCAACACAAGATAAATCTTCTTTGGCAACGTTTCCTACCAATTTTTGATGTTTAATTATAGGTAGATGTGTATAATTAATTTCATCAAAAACACTTAATGTTTGCAACACAGAATTGTTTGGTTTAACCGTAATATGATCTGTAGAAATGTAGTCTATAAGTTCCATAACCCTCAAATTAATTAAATTTCTTAATTGTTAGTTCTATTTTGAATATTTTTGCAATCATAAAAATACAGAATATGGCGATATTAAGCGTTAATGTAAACAAAATAGCAACATTAAGAAACTCAAGAGGAGGAGATGTGCCCAATTTGGTTCAAGTTGCCAAAGATATTGAGGAGTTTGGAGGACAAGGAATCACTATCCATCCTAGACCAGACGAACGTCATATTCGCTATCAAGATGCTTTTGATTTAAAGGGAAGCATTGCAACGGAATTAAATATAGAAGGAAATCCTATTCCAAAGTTTAAGAAACTAGTTTTAGAAACAAAGCCTGCGCAAGTAACGTTGGTGCCAGATGGGTTGGATAATATTACTTCTGATGCAGGTTGGGATACCATTAAAAACCAAGTATTTTTAAAAGAGGTAATTGCGGAATTTAAAGAGGCAGGTATTAGAACTTCTATTTTTATAGACACAGGAAGCCCTAGTTTAATAGAAGCTGCTGCCACTACTGGAGCGGATAGAGTTGAGTTATACACAGAAAAATACGCTGTAGAATATAAAAAAGGAAACACGGGAGTGATTAAGGAGTATGTGGCAGCAGCAGAATTGGCCAAACAACTAGGAATGGGGGTAAATGCGGGTCATGATTTAAGCTTGAAAAACATCAATTTTTTTGCTAGAAATATTCCTTTTTTAGATGAGGTGTCCATCGGTCATGCTTTAATTTCTGAAGCCCTATATTACGGTTTGCAAAACGTGGTAAGTATGTATTTATACAAATTACAAGATATTCATTAGTATGGAATTGTTACACAGTAAAATTGTAGGAACTGGTTTTCCGTTAGTTATTCTTCATGGATACTTTGGAATGGGAGATAACTGGAAATCTCATGCTAACGAGCTATCAGAAGATTTTGAAGTTCATATTATAGATCAACGTAATCATGGTCGTAGTTTTCATTCCGACGAATTTAACTACGAATTGATGGCGGAAGATTTGAAAAACTATTTTGAAGTCAAAGAAATTAGCAAAGCTATTGTTCTAGGACACTCCATGGGAGGAAAAACAGCCATGTTGTTTGCGGTAAAATATCCAGAGATGGTAGAAAAATTGGTGATTGCGGATATTGCTCCAAAGCACTACGAACCACATCATCATACCATTATTGATGCTTTAAATAGTGTAGACTTTTCTCAGTTAACGCTCAGAACTGAGGTAGATGATATTTTGAAGCAAACCATTGCTGAAGAAGGAGTAAGGCAGTTCTTGCTTAAGAATGTGTATAGAAAAACTAAAACCGAAATGGCTTTCCGATTTAACTTAGAGAGCCTAACCGAAAATAATCCCGAAGTAGGACAAGCACTTCCATCTTTTACAACTTATGGTGGAGAAACCTTGTTTTTAAGAGGGCAAAAATCAAACTACGTTACAGATAATGATATTAGTTTGATCAAAGCACATTTTGAGAAAGCAGAAGTAGAAACGATTTCAAACGCGGGACACTGGCTCCATGCAGAAAACCCCACTGAGTTTTACGAAAAATTAATTCGATTTATCAAATAGTTGTGTGCTAATTAAGAGATTTATTACATTCCGTGCCTTTATATGAAATCTTATCCTCATAAATAAATGGGTTGAGATGTTACCTTAAATCGAGTTCACGGTAACTGGAATTAAGTTTGATGAGTTCTTCTGTACGAATAACGAATCTCTCAAATTGATATCACTAGTAAATTAAAAGTGTTGAGCAACAATTATTTATACCTTTTGCGGCTTAACAAAAAAATCGTATTTTTGCACCCAATTTTTTAGAGATTTTAAATAAAATAGTCAAAATGAACATTACTAAAGAGAATATCGATGCATTAAATGCAGTAGTTAAAGTTGATATTACAGCAGAAGATTATCAAGATAAAGTGACTTCTGTATTAAAAGATTATCGTAAAAAAGCAAATATTCCAGGATTTAGACCAGGACAAGTACCAATGAAGTTGGTAAAAAAGCAATACGGAAAATCTGTAATGGTTGACGAGGTTAATAAATTATTACAAGAATCTTTAAACAATTACTTAACAGAAGAAAAGTTAGATATTTTAGGAAATCCATTACCTAAAACAAATGAAAACTTTAACTGGGATGCTGAAGACTTTTCTTTTGAGTTTGAAATAGGGTTGGCTCCTCAGTTTGATGTTGATTTAGCTTCTGAAAAAGTTACAAAATTTAATATTGTTGCTAAAAACGATTTAATTGATAAAGAAGTTGAAAACTTACAAACTCGATTAGGAAACAAAGTAGATCAAGATGAAGTTGCTGAAAACTCTTCTATTGAAGGAACTTTTAAAAATGAAGAAGAAGGAATAGAGGCAAAAGCAACTGTTACTTTAGAAGATATTAAAGGAAAATTAAATGCTAAAAAGTTTATAGGTTCTAAAGTTGGTGATGTTTTAGAATTAAAAACTAAAAACTTATTTAACGAGCAAGCTAAATTAGCTCAATCTTTAGGTTTAGAAGCAGATAAAGCAGAAGGTTTAGAGGTGCCTTTAACTTTTACTATTGAGGCAATTAACTACACAGAAGCTGCTGAAATCAATCAGGAGTTT
Organism: Wenyingzhuangia sp. IMCC45533; assembly: GCF_054111225.1. NCBI lineage: Bacteria > Pseudomonadati > Bacteroidota > Flavobacteriia > Flavobacteriales > Flavobacteriaceae > Wenyingzhuangia > Wenyingzhuangia sp. IMCC45533. The sequence continues at coordinate 1,608,317 of NZ_CM134197.1, forward strand.
TTTGACAAAATCTTTGGAGAAGGAGTGGTTTCTTCTGAAGAGGAGTTAAGATCTAAAATTAAAGAAGATGCAGAAGCTCAGTTTGCACAACAAGCAGATCAGCATTTATTAAACGCAGTTACCGAAAAATTGATTGAAAATACTTCATTTGATTTGCCAAAAGAATTTTTAATTAAGTGGTTAGGTACTGCAGGAGAACAACCTTTATCGGAGGAAGCTGCTACTGCTGAATACGAAAAATCTGAAAAAGGATTGCGTTACCAATTAATTGAAGGTAAGGTGATGGCAGAAAATGATGTTAAAGTTGATTTCCAAGAGTTGAAAGATTACGCTATCGGATTTATTAAGCAACAAATGGCTCAGTACGGACAAAACAACCCAGAAGATAAAGAGTTAGAAGAAATTGCTATGAAGGTTTTACAAAATCAAGAAGAGGCTAAAAGATTACAATCTCAGCTAATTAGCAACAAAATGTTAAACTTATATAAAGAGAAAATTTCTTTTGATGAAAAAGAAGTTTCTTACGAAGAATTTGTAAAAGAAGTTTATCAATAGACTTCGATTCTTATCAAATTAAAAAGCGTTCTCAAACAAATGAGAACGCTTTTTTTATGCCTACATAACAGCCATTTTAGTCGTAAGCAAAGTGGCTGTCCAGTTTGTTTTCAATCAGCTCTTTTACTCTATTTACATCGGCATCGTCTTTAACAAATACAGTCAGGTTTTCCTCAACCCGGTTTCTGCTTACAGATTCCTGAATTTCTATAAATTCAATTCCGCCAATGTCATTTAAAAGTTCTTTACATTCAACGTCGCACGAAGTATCGTTCATGTAAATTTTAATCGTTTGTCTTTTCGGGTTGTTTCTTATTTCTGTTCTAAATGGAAGCATATCGTTAGGTTTTAAATTCGTATTTGATTCTTTCTAATTTAAGAAAAATCAATTGTTTTGTCAAGCATTTTTAGCTCATCCAATGTTCTCTGTCTAAACTTCTGTACTGTATAGCTTCTGCGATGTGTCTAGATTCAATATTTTTGGAATTATCCAAATCCGCAATAGTTCTGCTTACCTTTAGAATACGGTCGTAAGCTCTAGCGGACAAGTTTAAAGACTCCATTGCTTTCTTTAAAATCGCCAGTGTTTCTTTGTGTAGTTTGCAGTACTTTTTTAGTTGCTTTACATCCATTTGTGCATTGTAATGGACGGTGTTGTTTTCTTCAAATCTCTTGGTTTGAATGTTTCTGGCTGATTGAACCCTTTCTTTAATATCTTTACTTTTTTCTGAAGGTGTTTCATTACTTAGTTTGTCAAACGGTACAGGATTTACTTCAATATGCAAATCTATTCTATCGAGCAAAGGACCCGAAATTTTATTGAGATACTTTTTTACTTCTGTGGCAGAAGATTGAATTTTGTTGTCCTCTGAAATAAAGTCACCACTAGGTGACGGATTCATACTCGCAATTAGCATAAAACTACTAGGGTAGGTAATGGTAAATTTAGCTCTGGAAATGGTCACTTCTCTGTCCTCTAAAGGCTGTCTCATGACCTCTAAAACACTCCTTTTAAATTCGGGTAACTCATCTAAAAACAATACTCCGTTGTGGGCTAAAGAAATTTCTCCAGGCTGAGGATACTGACCTCCTCCTACCAAGGCTACATCTGAAACCGTATGATGTGGAGACCTAAAAGGACGCTCTAAAATTAACGACTCTTTATTTTTAGTGTTTCCTGCCACAGAATGAATTTTAGTGGTTTCTATAGCTTCATTTAAGGACATGGAAGGTAGTATACTAGGAATTCTTTTTGCAAGCATGGTTTTTCCAGAACCAGGAGGTCCAATTAGCAAAATGTTGTGTCCGCCCGCAGCAGCAATTTCTAAAGCCCTTTTTACGGATTCTTGTCCTTTTACATCCATAAAATCGTAATTGTGACTTTGGTCGAGCTGATTTAAATACTTTTGAGTATCAAATAACAAAGGCTGTGCGTTGCTATCGTCATTTAAGAACGCAACCACTTCATCAATATTTTTCATGCCGTAAACATAAAAATCATCAATAAGCGCAGCTTCTTTAGCATTAGCCTCTGGTAAAAGAATCCCTTTGAATCCTTGTTTTTTGGCTTCAATTGCTATGGGTAAAACTCCTTTGATAGGCAATAGACTCCCGTCCAAAGAAAGTTCTCCCATCACTATATAATCTTCTAATTTTTCGGAGGCTATTTGTTCAGAAGCAGCAAGTATTCCAATGGTCAAAGAGATGTCGTAAGCAGTTCCTTCTTTTCTAATATCTGCAGGAGCCATATTGATGGTAATCTTTTTACCAGGAAAACGTAGATTGTTATTTTTTAAGGCAGCTAGAATTCTATAATTACTTTCTTTAATCGCGTTATCTGGAAGACCGACTAAATGATAACCTATTCCTTTATCAATATTAACTTCAATAGTAATAATAGTAGCATCCACACCATAGCAGGTGGCAGCGTATACTTTTTTTAACATAGCAAGTTTTTTTTTCTTGCTTAAGTTAATAAAATTATAGGTTTTATTTAAAGCCTAATTCTTGGGCTTTTTTAGACAACTCCACTAGATTTTTAACATCTAATTTTTTCATTAGGTTAAATCTGTGAGTTTCAATGGTACGTTTACTTTTTCCTAGCTTTTCAGAGATTTCAATATTGGTGTATCCGTGTAGGATAAATTCCAATATTTCAGATTCCTTTTTCGTCAGCTTAGAAATAATAGCGTTGGTAGAGCTTATTGGTGCCGATTTTGGAGTAGCGGTCCCATTAATTAAACTTTTAACAATAGCATCCGTGGTATCACCACTAAAATACTTTCCACCATTGTGTACGTTGCTAATAGCTTTTACAAATTCGTCTTTGTTAGTGTCTTTCAATAAATATCCACTTGCACCTGCAGAAATAGCTTTTAAAATGTACTCCTCAGAGTCGTGCATGGATAAAATAATCGATTTGGTAGCAGTCTGCAATTCTGTCAATTTAGCAACCGCTTCAATACCGTTCATAATAGGCATACGAACGTCAATAATTAAAATATCAGGTTTAAGTTCTAAAGTCAAATCAACACCTTCTTGTCCATTAGTACCTTCACCAATTACAGTAAAATTAGGTTCACTTTCTAATAAAGAACGCAATCCATTTCTTACAAGTAAATGGTCATCTACTAATAAAATGTTAATTTTGCTCATAGGACATTTAAAATATTTAAGGTCGATACTTAATACGGTATTACGTAAAATTACAACGAAATTACGTAAATACATAAGAAAATCTACGTAATTTTTTTCAGCGTACACTAATACTTTTTAAATCGAGAGGTATTTTGTTGGTTTTTAACGAACTTTGTTAGTAAAACAAACATAAAATAGTTAAAGATGAAATTCCAAAAGGCAATTACGTTAATGGATGAGGTAAATCAACAAGACCCTAATAAAGAAGAGTACGAAGGGGTTGTTTATGCCAAAGAATATATTTATGGAATTAGAATGTCTGAACGTTTGGATGCTTTTATGCCCAACGCTCCAGAATCTTTAAAACTGGCTGCTAGATGCCAACATATTGGGAGATGGGAAATTCCGAGAAATTCTTTTCCTATGGATAGAGTTGGGTATTTAAAATGGAGAAATGAACTGAAAAAATTACACGCAACCAAAGCAGAAGAAATATTATTGACTGTTGGTTACGATAAAGAAGTAATTGAAGAAGTAAAATTTATGTTGCTAAAAAAGCAACTTAAAAAAAATGAATTGACTCAAGCCTTAGAAGATGTAATTTGCTTGGTGTTTTTGGAATATTATTTTGATGCCTTTGCAGCAAAACACACAGAAGAAAAAATTGTTGACATCGTTCAAAAAACATGGGGAAAAATGTCTGAGTCTGGTCACAAAGCAGTGTTGGAGTTGCCGTTTTCCGATACTGGTTTAGAACTAATCAAAAAAGCATTAGCATAGTATTATGGGATTATTAGACACGTATTTATCAGACAGCGAAAGATCTATTTTACAAAAAAGAAGATCTAAAATATCTGGTGCCTTCTTTCTGTTGTTTACAGGAGTAGTGGTGATGAGTTATATTATTCAGAATCAGCTATCAGAAGAGAATACGGTATTAATGACTCAAGACGATATTAAGCAACTAAAGATTAATTTAGGGATTATTTCTGTGTTTGTATTGGGGTATTTGGGTTGGATTTTATTCAAGCTCATTAGACCTACCTACATTACTTATTTGGATTTAATTACAGACTTGTTAGCCATTAAAAACAATGTACACAATTCTGATAGACCCTTATCTTCTAGAGAAAATACGCTACTGCGGTTTAGAGAATTAAATTTTGCTGTAAATAATGCCGTTTTGTATGCCACCATTACGGATGAAAATAGAATTGCTTATATCAGTAAAAAATTTGAGAATTATTTGGGTCACAGAGAAGACTTGACCTTTAGAAAATTTGAAGAAGTTTTAACCTACAAACACAATCAACATCATAAAATAAGAAAAGTACTAAGTACAGCAACGGGAGAACTGGTTAACAAGGAATTGAGGTTGACCAATCACAGGGGAGAAATTTTTTGGATTGAGATGTCTATTATCAATATGGAGAATTTAAAAAACTCCAAGAGAAGACTAATTGTTTGTCACGATATTACCAAACGTAAAAATGCGGGAATGGAAATGCAGCGAGTTAACAGAGATAAGTTTGTGGCTGAGGTACAGTCTCAAAAAGATTTGTCTCAACAAATTATGACTGCACAGGAAGATGAGCGTATGCGTATTGCTAAGGATATACACGATGGAATTGGACAAATGCTAACTGCTTTGCGCTTTAATATTGATAGTATTGATTTTTCTAACAAAGAAAAAGCCGAAGAAAGTTTAGAGTCTCTAAAGGAGGTTTTTGGTCAGTTAATTCAAGATGTAAGGGCGGTAACATTTAGTCTGGCTCCACCAGAATTGACGGATCATGGAATTGCTCCAGCCATTAGAAAAATGAGTAACATGGTAGGTAGTTTTACAGGGGTTAATGTGCTTTATGAAAATCTATCAGAATTTGATATTAGATTAAATAATAATGTGGAGGTAAACATTTACCGAGTAGTTCAAGAAGCTGTAAACAACGCTTTAAAATATTCAGATTCCGATTATATTTTAATCACTTTAGACCATACAGACTCTTACCTAAAAATTAAAGTAGTAGATGAAGGTGCAGGCTTTGACCCCAAGGCTTCATCCGATACTTTTAAAGGAACTGGAAACGGCTTACGATTCATGAAAGAAAGAATAGATTACATTGGAGGAGAACTTAGAATATCTTCCAAAAAAAACAAAGGAACTACCGTTCATATCGTGGTACCCTTAGATTAGTTTTTTAAATAAAGTAGAAAGTTTATGACAAAGTATTTAAGTGCAACACCTGAGTCTGGACAAAATTTTTATCATAATTTTCATGATAAAGGAAAAGTAGTGATGCTGAATTTATTAAAGTTTAGAGAAAGGGCAGAATATTCAAACTTAGAACAAACCAAACCTGATGAGGTAAATAGCGGAGAAGAAGCATATAATTATTATCTACAAAAGACGCTTCCCGAACTAAAAAAGGCAGGGAGTAAAATAATTTATTACGGAAAAAGCAATAGTTTTTTAATTGGACCCGAATCTGAAAAATGGGATGCGATTCTGGTAGCCGAGCATAAATCCGTTAAAGATTTTATGGAACTGGCACAAAGTGAAAATTATCTGAAAAATGCAGGACATAGAACTGCTGGATTAGAGGATTCCCGATTGTTACCTTCCACAGAATTTAAAAGTGAAATCTAAAGTTTCTATAAAAGAGAGGGCTTTTTCTTATTGCTTTTTTATAGATACTTACCACAATACAGTTCGTTAAAAGCAAAAAACCTTATCAGTTTAGTTTGATAAGGTTTTTTGTACAAGTTCATTAATAGCTATTTACAAGCTTTTGTTCAACATTTTCCAAAGTTCATCTTTAAGTTCTGTAATACCGATGTTCGCAACCGAAGAAATAAACATGGTTTTGATGCCTTCTGGTAGCTCTTGCTCCATTTCTTGCTGTAATTCTTCATCTAACATGTCAGACTTAGTAATTGCTAATAATCTATCCTTATGAAGTAGCTCTGGGTTATGGAGTTTCAATTCGTTCAGTAAAATTTTATAATCGGTTCTAATATCATCAGAATCTGCAGGAATCATAAATAGCAAAGTTGAGTTACGTTCTATATGACGTAAAAAATAATGTCCCAAGCCTTTACCCTCGTTAGCACCTTCAATAATACCAGGGATGTCTGCCATCACAAAACTCTGAAAGTCTCTATAACCTACAATTCCAATATTAGGCTTTAATGTGGTAAAAGCATAATCTGCAATTTTAGGTTTGGCAGCCGTTACTACAGAAAGCAAGGTAGATTTACCAGCGTTAGGAAACCCTACCAAACCAACATCTGCTAAAATTTTTAGTTCTATTTGAAACCACCCATCGTTGATAGGCATTCCTGGTTGCGCGTATCTAGGAGTCTGATTGGTAGAACTCTTAAAGTGCCAGTTTCCTAAACCACCTTTACCTCCTTCGCATAACATAATTTCTTGCTCATGCTCGGTTACTTCAAACATAATTTCTTGCGTATCTGCATTTCGAACAATTGTTCCTAAAGGTACTTCTAAGTATTTATCTTCACCGTCTGCACCAGTACTTCTACTCGCACTACCATCACCACCATGTCCTGCTCTTGTGTGCTTCAAAAAGCGCAAATGGTGCAGGGTCCACAAATCCTTGTTTCCTTTTAAGATTACGTGGCCACCACGACCTCCATCACCACCATCAGGTCCTCCTTTTTCTATGTACTTTTCTCTATGTAAGTGCATAGAACCACTACCTCCTTTACCAGAAGAAGCGTATATTTTTATATAGTCAATAAAATTTCCGTCAGTCATTTTCGATGTGGATTTTAGCGATGATTATAGTTACTACTCAATAAAAAACCTTTAGTATCTAGCCAAAAAAAGCTAGATGCTAAAGGCTGTAAAGCAAAAAGCTTCTATAAAGTATCTACAACGTCAGAAATTAAAACGGTGATTCCATCAATAGAACCCACCCCGTTAATTCCGTAATATTTGTTTTGTTTTTCGTAATAATCTTTAACAATAGCTGTTTTGGTATTGTATTCATTAAAACGATTTCTAATCTTAGACTCGTCTTGATCATCTGCACGACCAGAAACTTTTCCTCTTTCTAACAAACGAGTGACTAAAACATCTTCTTCTACTTCTAAAGCAATCATAGCATTAATGGTAGCTCCTTTTTTTGATAAAAATGCATCTAAAGCCTCAGCTTGCGATTCAGTTCTAGGAAATCCATCAAAAATAAACCCTTTTGCTTGTGGGTTCTTTTCAACTTCTGCTTCTAACATATTAATCGTCACTTCATCGGGAACTAAGTTTCCGTTGTCAATGTAAGATTTTGCTAACAAACCTAATTCTGTCTCATTTTTTATGTTGTAACGAAATACGTCACCTGTAGAAATGTGCACCAAATTGTATTTGTCTTTTAATACGTCTGCTTGCGTTCCTTTTCCTGCTCCCGGAGGGCCAAATAAAACTATATTTTTCATTTAAGTATGTTTAATTCCTGTTTGTCAGGGAATAATATGATGAATTTACAAGACTACAAATGTACATATAAGCGATGGATTGATAAAATATCAAGTTGTTTACTTTGATAACAAGAGTTTGATGTAAAATCAAGAGGTTTTGAATGTTAATTAAAGATGATTGTTTAAAGAAAACAGCATTAGGGAATTGAATTAAGGAGCTAAAAAATAGGGTTTTACACAAAATGATTGCTGAATTTTACCACGATTACCCCAAGTCTTTAATTTTATCTAACCAAAAAATCAATAGGGTGTAGGTATGGCTACTTAATGAGTGCTGTCGAGTAAATGATTGGAATAATTAATAACAAAACTTATCATATGACCGTTTAAATTGTTATCTCTGTGATAAAACCTATAGCGGAGAATGTAATTGTTAAATCCTCTTTTTTTATTATTGAGATTGATGGGCTTGAACTTGAGACCTATCCCAATAGCATAGGTGTTATAATCACTCAAATCTGGGTCAGAAGTATAGTATTTGTCTGATGTTAAATGCTCTCCAAAACCTTTATAAGCATCTGCCTTGGTTTGCGTATAAAATCTAACGTTAGGTAATAAAATTAAATTTCGTTTTAACTTTATACTGGTTTCATTTTCTAAAGAAAAAGCAGTAATTCCAAAGCTATCAGTGTAATTGTTTAGGGTATTTTTTAAAATGTATTTCCCAAGTAAAAAATAATTTATTTTAACAGCCAACGCAAGTTTCAGTCTAGTTTCAGGGAGTTGTTCTACTGCCCCAGAGCCATCTGTAAAGAAAATTCGGTGAAAAGGAGTTTCTAACAACCCTTTTTGATAAGTGATGGCAGGGTAGATTCCTCCAATTGCCTTTTGATTGATGACCTGCTGGTAGCCTAGGTTTAAATTAAAAGATTGCCTTTTGTAGGTATCGTACCATTCCCTAAAGCGCAATTCACTTGGGTAAATAAGTCTTACAGGTTTTCTACCAACCTGACTATTTCCTCTTCCCCAACGCAAATCATCATTAAAAAATTGAAAACTTGCAGCATATTGATAATTAGGATTTATTTTTTTAAAACCAAGTTTGTAATTATCAGAATAATAGTCGCTTTCTAAAGAAAACCCACCACCTGCATACACGCTTAAATTATTCTTATATTTTTTTAGCAAGGTAATTCCTCCGTAGTATCTAGGGTCTAAAATAGAAGCAGAAGACTTAATGTCATCAATATTATCCGTAGAGGCAGAAGAAATAATATCCGTTCCAATTTGTACGGTTAAGGTATGACTGTAGACTGTTTGATTCAGCGTAGTTTGAAGTCCATAAACATCTAATTTCTCTGTTCCAATTCCACCCGTAATGGCAGAATTGTTACCGTTCTGATTGTATTGCCTATAAACGGTTTCTATATCCGTTTGATAAACATTTTTTTTCTCCTTTTGACCAAAACCAGAAAAATACCAGAAGCTTAGAATAGAAGCGTAAAGAACTTTTTTTCTCATGATAAATCGTTAATTACAACCACAACCTCCGCTGCTTTTGGCTGATGTTGCTGGCGTAGCTCCCTCTCTAACGGCAGACACATATTTTTGAAAACTCTGTCCACTATCATCTGCAATTTGCATTTCAGGATCGTTGACGTAAACACGCTCGTAGGGTTCTAAATTGGCACATCCATAAAGCGCACAAATAGCGAATGCAATGGGCAATTTATATTTCATACTGATGAAAATTGATGTGGTTAGAAAAATGAGTTTGGTCTTTATCATCGATAATGATACCATGTGTGTTGGGTAGCGAATTTATAAAATTCAATCCGTTTTTAACACCTTTAACGGTAACTGCTGTAGCCAAAGCATCAGAAAGCTCTGCACTAGGGGAAAAAATAGTAACACTTTTAATTTTAGTAAGAGGAATTCCAGTTTTTGGGTCTAGGTTATGAGAATACTTTTTATTGTTGTGGGTAAAGTATTGAAAATAGTTTCCTGAGGTGGCTACAGCCATGTCTGTAACGGGTATTTTAAACAGATTTTGTTTAGGATTTTCTGGGTTTGCAATAGTTACTTTCCAAGGCTGATTATCGGGTTTTAAACCAAAGGCATTTAAGTCTCCGCTTGCATTGATATAACCTGCTTTAACATGGTGATCTAGCCAAATCTTTTTAACCCTGTCCGAGGCATATCCTTTACCAATAGCAGCAAAGCTAATTTGCATATTTTTCTGTGAACATCGTATACTTTTATCGACCCTATTTAATTGTAGTTTTTGGAAACCCACACTTTTCAAAGTCTTTTTAATCTCTCTTTTATCAGGAGGAGTAAATTCACAATTTTTAAAGTTGTACAAACTTTTTAGGGGCTTGGTGGTAATATCAAAATCTCCGTGGGTGAGTTTAGAAATTTGATTGGCTCTAACAATCAAATCAAAACACTCGCTGCTAACAGTTTGTAATTGGTCTGAGTTATTAATTTTAGACACTTCAGAATTAGGTAAAAATTCAGACAGTTTTTCTTCTAGTCTCTCAATCTCATCAATTCCAATTTTTAAAAGATGATCGGCTTGAATTTTATTATTGGCAACAATGCCAAGCTCAAAAGCTGAACCCATTAATTTTTTAGAAATTTTAAAAATTTCCATCACAGAGTTTTTAATTGTTGGTTGATTTCTTGAATCAACAAACGTTTGCGATGCGCTTTTAGTTCAACATAATTTTGGGTAGTGCTGTTTACTAAAATGAGCGTAGGGAAAGCTCCTTTAAATTGATATTTTTTTGCTAGCTCTTTATTTCGTTTTTTCTGTTCTTTGCTTAGTTTGGTTTTTTGCGGAAAGTCTACCTTGGTAACTATAATATTTTTTTGATGTACAAAGGCTGTAAACTCATCGTTTTTCAAAACTTTTTTATCTAGTTTTAAACAGTTTACACACCAATCAGAACCTTCGAACACCACAAGTTTGTAGTTAGATTTTTGGGCATGTGAAAGACAGGTAAAAAGCGCAAAGAGAATAACTAATTTTTTCATGTTACAAATATTAAGATTATTCATTTAAAAAACTAATGATTTGCCTGAACCTTAGTGAATTAAAATTTAGACTAGTTGATATATACTATCCAAATTTCTTCCCAATCCATCATAATCTAGACCATAGCCCACAATAAAATGATTGGGAATTTCTATTCCAATATAATCTAAAGGAATTTTTTTGTTGTATACAGATGGTTTTAAAAATAAACTAGCCACTTTAAATTGTTTAATAGGCTGCTCTTTTAAAAGTTCAATGACCTTTTCTAAGGTATTTCCAGTGTCCACAATATCTTCAAGTACAATGACACATCTATCGGTTAAGTTTTCATTCAACCCAATCAGCTCATTCACAACTCCTGTAGCGTTGGTTTTTTCATAAGAAGCAAGCTTTATAAAGCTGATTTCACATGGTTTTTTATAGTGTTTGAGCAAATCTGCACAAAACATAAAAGAGCCGTTGAGTACTCCTAAAAACAAGGGTGTTTCGTTTGGGTAATCTTTCTCAATAGCGTTCGCAATTTTGCTAACGGCATTTTGTATTTCTTGCTTGGAGATATAAGATTTAAAAAATTGATCATGTAGTTGTATCCTTTCCATTGTTGATGTTGTTAAAGAACAAAGATGTGTAAAATCTTGGTAAAGTGATTCTGTGATGAACAAAAAACGCTCCATCCTAAGATGAAGCGTTTGATATATTTAGAATTTTGAAAAGCCTAAGCTTCTTTGTTTTCTTTCTTTTTTGCGAAATCGTACATAATTGGAGAGGCAATAAATAAAGATGAATAAGTACCCACCAATACCCCAACAATTAAGGCAAACATAAATCCTTTAATGCTATCTCCTCCAAATAAGAAAATGGCGATTAGTACCACCAAGGTAGTGATAGAAGTGTTGATTGTACGTCCTAAAGTAGAACTCAATCCTTTGTTCACAATATCCAATTTAGACCACTTAGAGTGTTCGGCAGTATACTCACGGATTCTATCAAAAATAACCACGGTATCATTTAAAGAATAACCTACTACGGTTAAGATAGCAGCAATAAAAGATTGCCCAATTTCCATATCAAATGGCATTAATTTATAAGTGATAGAGAACACTGCTAATACTACTAAAACATCATGGAAAACGGCTACTACAGCACCTAAAGAGAATTCCATTTTTTTGAATCTTAATAAAATGTATAAGAACACCCCGATCAAAGATCCTATAATTGCCCATCCAGCAGATTCTTTAATATCATCAGCAATGGTTGGTTCTACTTTGGCATAAGAGAAAACTCCAATAGTTTGTCCATCAAAACCTCCGCTAAAATCTGTTAGAGTAGTTCCTTCTGGTAAGTATTGTTTTACTCCGTTGTACAAAGCAGTTAAAACTTTAGTATCAACCTCAACACCTTCTTCTTCAATTAAGTATTTGGTTGTTACTTTTAATTGGTTATCGCTACCATAAGTTTTAACTTCTGGTGCCGATCCAAAAATTTCTTTTAACGAAGCTGCAGCATCAGAAGGATTAACAGCCTGCTCAAAGCGAACTGTATAGGTTCTACCTCCAACAAAGTCTACACCATAGTTTAATCCGTTTGTAAATAGAGAAATCAACCCAATTACAATTACGGCTCCAGAAATGATGTAAGCTAACTTACGCTTCTGTAAAAATTCTATGTTGATGTTCGTAAACCAATTTTTAGTAGTTGGTGTAGTAAATGCCAATGTCTTTCCTTTGGTAGTAGCTCCATCCAACAACATTCTTGTGATAAAGATGGCTGTAAATAAAGAAGTTAAAATACCTACAATTAAAGTAAAGGCAAAACCTTGAATAGGTCCTGTTCCAAATACATATAAAATACCACCCGTTAATAAGGTAGTAATGTTGGCATCAATAATAGCAGATAAAGCTCCTTTGATGCTAAACCCGTTATCAATGGCTAATCCAATTCCTTGCCCAGATTTTAGGTTTTCTTTAATTCTTTCGAAAATAATTACGTTCGCATCTACAGACATACCAATGGTTAAAATAATACCTGCAATACCTGGCAATGTTAACACAGCACCAAAAGAGGTTAATACTCCAAAGATGAATAAAATGTTAACCAATAAAGCTACATTGGCATACCATCCAGCTTTTCCGTAGTACAAAATCATCCATGCTAAAACCAATAAGATAGCAATGGCAAAAGAAATCATAGAAGCGTTAATGGCTTCTTGACCTAACGAAGGTCCTACCACCTCAGATTGGATAATATGAGCAGCAGCAGGTAATTTACCAGCTTTTAAAACATTGGCTAAATCGGTAGCTTCTTCAATGGTAAAGTTTCCAGAGATAGAAGTTCTTCCTCCTGTAATTGCATCGTTTACTCTAGGAGCAGTATATACGTAATCATCTAAAACTACAGCTACAAACTTACCTACGTTGTTACCTGTCATTTTAGCCCATAACTTAGTACCATTTCCGTTCATTGTCATGCTTACCTCAGGATTTGCTCCTAATTGGTCAAACTGTTGGCTTGCATCAGAAATGACATCTCCTTCAATAGGAGCTTCGTCTTTTCTATTAGATTTAATAGCGTATAATGGTAAAACATCATCAGTAGATTTGGCATCCCATAAAAACTTAGTGTATTTAAAATCACCAGTTAAAAGATTTCTAACTTCTTTTTTATTAAGGTAAGCGTTTACTTTGGCCGTATCTTTAACTTTGGCATACCCAATTACAGAAGATGGTTGTCCTGTAGGTTGTAAATACGTAAATAAACTAACCGTTTTAGAGTTGGCAGCTTTGATAGAATCATTTTCTACATCACCTAATAACTCATCAATATCATTATCACCTTTCGCATCAGCTTCAGGAGTTTCTTCAACCTCAACTGTTTCTGCTACTTGCTGATTAGCGGATACTAAGAATTGAACTAATTCTTGACCTGTATATACTTCCCAAAACTGTAATTCCGCTGTAGATTGTAGTAATTTTTTTACACGCTCAACATCTTTAGCTCCCGGTAATTCGATTAAAATTCTACCAGAAGTCCCAATTCTTTGAATGTTAGGTTGCGTTACCCCAAACTTATCAATACGAGAACGTAATACTTGAAACGCAGTAGAGATAGAAGCATCGATTTCACCAGCAATAATCTCTTTAACTTCTGAATTAGAAGTTTCAGAGGTTATTTTTTCTCTTAAATTTTTAGTTCCAAAAATGCTAGGGTCACTCAATTTAGTATCTCCAGCCAGCTCTTCAAAAGCTTCGTAAAATAACTCAAAATAGCTTTTAGAAGAGTTTTTCTGATCTTCGGTAGCAGCCTCTAAAGCTTGGTTAAAAATTGGGTTTTTAGATTCGTTGGTCAAACCAATTAAAATATCTTTTACAGATACCTGTAAAGTGGCGTTAATACCTCCTTTTAAATCTAACCCCAAGTTAATTTCTTTGTCTTTAATGTCGTTGTAAGTAAATTCTCCAAACCCTAATACACCTGGTACATTGGCAACAGAATCTAAATATGCTTTTTCTAGTCTAGCAATTTCTCTACCATTGTTTTCTTCTGCGTTAGCTTTAGCATAAGTTTTGGCCTCTTTTTCTACTTTATTTGCGAAAAAAGTAAAAGATAAAGAGTACAAACTAACCAATCCGAAAAGGATGGCAAATAATCTGATAAGTCCCTTGTTTTGCATTTTTTTATGTGTGTTTTCTCAACTAAATTTTATGTAAGTCCGCAAATATAATATTTCGACTGAATAAAGTCTAATTTTAGAACCGAATTGTTAAGATATTCAAAATGTTAACCTAATTTTCACACGTTTTCGTAAATCCACCTCCTTTTCAAATTCAAGAGTATTATGTGTTCGTAAATTTAAAACATCAAATAGTTTTGTATGGCAAAGTGTAAAATTATATTGTTAATTGTAGTTGTTTTTTTGTTTAAAACATCTTGGGCTCAAGAGCACGAAGAAGCTAAGCATAGAGTAGCATTAGTACTGGGTCATTCCTATGTTTCATTGGATAACAACGAAATACTATCAATTCCCACGTTTGGTTTAGATTATGAATATTGGCTAAACAATCATTGGGGCATTGGTGTCTTTAGCGATATCGAACTCATTACCAACGAGCTAACACCAACGGTTGATGATGTTAGGGTAGAAAGGGAGTATCCCATAGTACTCACCTTTGATGTAGTATGGAATCCGATAGAGCATATTGAGTTCGTGGTCGGACCTGGTTTTGTGTTTGAGGAACGCAAGACCGAAAATATTATAAGACTAGGAATAGAATACGATTTAACCTTAGGGCATCACTGGGATGTAGCTCCCAATGTATTCTACGATCAAAAGTTGAATGATGGATATGCAGTATCCATTGGAATTGGGATTGGAAAAAGTTTTTAGCGAGCAACTTCGTAGTAATAATAACTCTGAACTAGTTGTGTTTTTTATCCTATCTTGAACTGAATTTTGAAGCTAAAAGAATGATTTCAGTGTTAAAAAATGTTTCCTATATTTTATTGATGTTTTTTTGTTTGGTAACAAACGCTCAAAAAAATAAACAACCGAACGTAATTTTGTTTTTAGTTGATGATTTAGACTGGAAAGATGGTGGAGCCTTAGGAAGTGACTTGTATGAAACTCCAAACTTAGATCGATTAATATCCGAAGGAACCTTATTCAACAATGCTTATGCCTCTTGTACTGTTTGTTCTCCTACAAGAGCAAGTATCATGACTGGTAAATACCCTGCAAAATTGCGTGTAACAGATTGGATTGAGGGACACAAGAAACCTTACGCAAAAATGAAAATTCCAGATTGGAATCAGAAACTGGATTTAGAAGAAATCACACTTGCAGAAGCATTTAAAAATAGAGGTTATTCCACTATTCACTTGGGTAAATGGCATTTGGGAGAAGACGAGAAATACTGGCCAGAACACCAGGGTTTTGATATGAATGTTGGGGGACATAGTGCAGGATCTCCAAAGAAAAGAGGGGGGCAAGGGTATTTTAGTCCCTATAAAAATCCTAGAATGAAAGACGGTGTTAAGGGTGAGTATCTAACCGAAAGATTAACCCAAGAAGCAGCTGCTTATATAAAAAATCATTGTGAAAGTCCTTTCTTTATGAACTTTTGGCTGTATAACGTTCACTTACCGTTACAAGCTAAAAAAGATAAAATTAATTATTTTAATACTAGAGTTTCGAAAAATGCACGTCATAAAAACACTACTTATGCGGCTATGGTTGCCCACATGGATGATGCTTTGGGAGGTGTTATTAAATCTTTAGAGAAAGCAGGAATCTACGATAATACCATTATTGTTTTTCATAGTGATAATGGAGGAATTATTGGGAATAGTAAGAACAAACTAATTACTGATAACTTTCCGTTGCGTTCAGGTAAAGGAGATATGTACGAAGGAGGTGTAAGAGTACCGATGATATTCAAATGGACTTCTAAAATTAAAGCAGGAGTAATAAACGAAACCCCCGTAATTTCTACAGATATCTATCCTACCTTGTTAAGTATGGTAGATAACGATTACACACCAAATAGTGATATTGATGGAGCTAATTTACAGCCCCTATTGCTGCAAGACAAAGCTTTAGAGAGAGATGCGATATATTGGCATTATCCACATTATCACCCAGAAGGAGCAAAACCTTACAGTGCCATTAGAAAAGGAGATTGGAAGTTAATTCAAGTATATGAAGAAGCTCAGCCACAACTATACCATTTGAAAAATGATATTGGAGAAACTGAAAATTTGGCAAATCAATATCCAGATAAAACCAAGGAATTATTAAATGACTTAAATAACTGGAAACTCAAAGTTAAAGCACAACATCCAACTGAAAATTTGAATTACGATGCTGAGAAAGAAAATTTTTGGTTGAAGAAAAAGCACTAATGGAGTAATCCAAGAATAATTCGTACGAATTTGTTTCTACACTAATTTTTTAACTTCTTCAAAATCTAAACCTCCATAGTTACCAGAACTCATCAATAAAGTTGCTGTGTTATTTAAGTTCTCAGAAAATAAGAACGATTTAAACTCCGTAGGATTGGTAAAGATAATTAAGTCATCTCTTTTAAAAGCCTCCTTAATTTGCTGCTGAGTAACTTCATTAAGCTGCTTAATAGCGACTGCTTTTGGAGAATAAAATACAACCGCTTTGTCTGCTTTGTCTAAAGCACCTTCATATTCATTTAAAAACTCAGCATTTAAACTGCTGTAAGTATGTAATTCCAAACATGCCAAAACAGTTCTGTCATTATATTGATTTTTTACGGCAGTTGTAGTAGCTGCCACTTTACTGGGAGAGTGCGCAAAGTCTTTAAAAATAACAGAATTTTTACTTTCAGTTATCTTTTCTAGTCGTTTACTAGCCCCCTTAAAACTCTCAATAGCTTCATAAAAATCTTCTTCTCCAACTCCCATGTGCTGGCAAATCCACTTGGCTCCAGCCAAATTTTGTAGATTATGTTTTCCAAAAATTTCTAGAGGCATATCACCTTCGGGAGTATCGAGTAGTGTAATGCCATTTTCTATCTGATAATCGGGAGTTGCGTAAGGGTATTTTTTGATAGGGTGATTAGATGATTCCACTATTTTTTTTACCTCAATATCTTCTTCGTTATACACCATAATTCCACCAGGAGTTAAACTATCTGTAAAAATAGAGAACTGTTCAAGATAGTTATCAAAGGTTGGAAATACGTTGATATGGTCCCATGCAATTCCGCTTAGCAAGGCTATATTAGGTTTATATAAATGAAATTTGGGTCTCATGTCTATGGGGCTAGATAAGTATTCGTCACCTTCTAAAACCATAAATTCGTTTTCTTCTGTAAGGTGCACCATGGTATCAAAACCTTCTAATTGCGCTCCTACCATGTAATCAACCTTAACATCGTGATAGTTTAATACGTGTAAAATCATAGAAGTAATGGTCGTTTTCCCATGAGACCCACCAATTACAACTCTAGTTTTGTTCTTTGATTGTTCGTATAAAAATTCTGGATAAGAGTATATTTTAAGTCCAAGTTCTTGTGCTTTTAACAACTCTGGGTTGTCTGGTTTGGCATGCATACCTAGAATGATGGCATCTAAATTTTTGTTTATTTTTTCTGGGTACCACCCAAAAGTTAAAGGGAGCAAATTGTGTTTTGCTAATCTAGTTTTAGAGGGTTCAAAAATGGTGTCATCACTACCCGTAATTTGATATCCTTTTTTGTGCAACGCAATAGCTAAATTGTGCATGGCACTCCCCCCAATAGCAATAAAATGTATATTCATCTCCTTTAGATCTTTAGATAGAGTAAAGATATAAAATGTATGTTGTCTACAGGCTTGTCGTATGTGTTACTTGTAAAAAAGTAGTTGATAAGAGTTTTCTAGGTCTCACTAGGTTCAATGAATTAGGGTTATTAATTTTATTCTCGACTCCGCTCGAACACCACTAAGTTAAGTTGTCGCTTTATCGTCATGCTGCACTTAATGCGATATCTCATCAACGTTACAAATTTTTGAGTTGACTAGTTTTAATCTACTGTTTTGTTCTCGAGCTCGCCAGAACATCATAAACAAAAAAACGCTGCTTAATTATTCAAGCAGCGTTCTAACTATAAGGTATCGTACAAAAATTTTACTTTTCTACTTTTAAAATATTTTTGATTAACTCTTCAAACTGTTGCTTAGGTAAAGCCCCTTGAGCCATTTGCGGTTTTTCCCCTTTAGGGCAGAATAATAAAGAAGGAATAGAACGAATTCCAAAAGCTCCCGCCAACTCTTGCTCTGCTTCAGTGTCTACTTTGTAGATGTTTATTTTTCCATCATATTCTTTACTTAGGTCATCTAATAACGGAGCTAATGCTTTACAGGGTCCACACCAATCAGCATAAAAATCTACAATTGCAGGAACATCTCCAGCAAAATCCCATTCCTGAGAAGCTTCAAAATTAAATACTTTATCTAA
Source organism: Wenyingzhuangia sp. IMCC45533 (assembly GCF_054111225.1). Classification (NCBI taxonomy): domain Bacteria; kingdom Pseudomonadati; phylum Bacteroidota; class Flavobacteriia; order Flavobacteriales; family Flavobacteriaceae; genus Wenyingzhuangia; species Wenyingzhuangia sp. IMCC45533. The sequence goes on from NZ_CM134197.1 coordinate 1,626,952, forward strand.
AAAATCTTGTTTTGTTATTGTTTGTACCATGTTAATTATTTTAGGTATTCTTTTATATAATTCACCAAAGTAGTCGTATGAATTACTGAAATATTACATTTCATTAAATTGACAATAAATACTTATGATTCGTTGTCTAAATCCTTTAATGAGAGGTGTTTATTTTATAGCATTTTCTATGATTTCTTTGATGTAAGGACTTTTTTCTTGTGCCAAGATATTTTCCAAAGCCTCTTTATGATCGTCTAACAATTTTTGATTGCTAACTATAATGTTGATGGCTTCTAACTTAATAGCACCGTTTTTCATTGCCAAAGATTTTTGCAAAAACGCTTTTTCATCATCAGTATTAATTCCGATGAACTTTAAAACTAATAATCCAGCCAAAACATCTTTATTGGCAATAGCCTCCTTTAATTTACCAGACAAAACTTCTCTATTAACTTTCTCAGTTAAGGGTCGAATAGAGGCTATCAAAGCAGCTCTGTCCTCGTTAGATCTCGCTTTTAAGTATTTCCCTGCTAAAGGAACAATCACATCAAAAGAAGGGTCGTTTTTTGGAGCAGATTGCTTTTTTTCTTGCTTAGCCCAAGAATCTGTTAAGCCCACAGTTCTATTAAAAATTAGTTGATTAGAATTGCTATCTGTATCTACGCAAAAGTATCCTTTACGTTGAAATTGAAATCTTTCACCAGACTTAGCACTTAATAAACTAGGTTCAACAAAAGCATCAATCACTTTTAATGAGTTTGGATTGATGAATTCTTTAAAATCGATGTCTTTGTGACTGTCAGGAGCTTCATCTTTAAATAATCTATCGTACAAACGAACTTCAGATGTAACAGCATGTTTTGTAGATGCCCAATGAATGGTTCCTTTTACTCTACGTTGGCTGGCTTCTGTTCCAGATCCAGATCTAGAATCCAAATCTGCTAAACAATGAATTACGGTAATATTTCCATTTTCATCTTTTTCAACAGAGGTTGCTTTTACGATATAGGCATTTTTTAAACGTACTTCTCCATCCAACTTCAAGCGGAAAAACTTTTTATTAGCTTGCTCCCTAAAATCTTCTCTCTCAATAAACAATTCCTTAGCAAAAGGAACTTCACGTGTACCCGCATTTTCGTCCTCAGGATTATTTTCAGCCGTTAAAATTTCTTCTTTGTCAGAGGGGTAATTATCAATTACTAGTTTAATAGGGTCTAAAACAGCCATTACCCTAGGAGCAGTTTTGTTTAATTCATCTTTAATGCAAAATTCTAACAAAGCAACATCCGTTACATTATCTCTTTTAGAAATACCAGCAATCTCACTAAATTTTTTGATAGAATTTGGAGTGTAACCCCTTCGTCTCAATCCAGAAATAGTAGGCATACGTGGGTCGTCCCACCCTGCAACGTGATTTTCTTGAACCAATTGTAATAATTTACGTTTGCTCATTACTGTATAACTAATATTTCTACGAGCAAATTCACGTTGTTTAGGCTGTATTTTATTGGTATCTACAACCTGAGCTAAATACCATTCATACAAATCTCTATGACTTTTAAATTCTAGTGTACATAAAGAATGTGTGATCTGTTCTAAATAATCAGATTCGCCATGAGTCCAGTCGTACATTGGGTAGATGATCCAGTCATTTCCTGTTCGATGATGTGCTTTTTTAAGAATACGATACATGATAGGATCACGCATATGCATGTTGTTATGAGTCATGTCAATTTTGGCACGCAAAATAGCCTCACCTTCATCAAACTCACCATTCTTCATTTTTTTAAACAAAGCCAAGTTTTCTTCAACCGAAGTATTTCTGTAGGGTCCCTCAACTCCAGGTTCTGTGGGAGTTCCTTTTTGTTTAGCGATTTCCTCGGAAGATTGTAAGTCAACATAAGCATTTCCTGCTTTAATAATTTCAATAGTCCAATCATATAACTGCTGAAAATAGTCAGAAGAATACAATTCTTTGTCCCATTCAAAACCTAGCCACTTCACATCACGTTTGATAGCATCTACGTATTCTTGTTCTTCTTTGGCAGGATTCGTATCGTCAAAACGTAAGTTAACAGGAGCGTTGTATTTTTCTCCCAAACCAAAATTTAAACAAATAGAGGCAGCGTGTCCTATATGCAAATATCCATTGGGTTCTGGAGGGAAACGAAAACGAAGCTGATCTTGGGATAAACCATTTTTCAAATCATCTTCTATAATTTGTTCTATAAAGTTTAAAGATTTTTTTTCGTCTGCCATTATCTGTTCTAATAAAAAATTAAGAAAACAAAGTTAAAAAACTTCTACAATCTTATGGAATTACTAAAGGATATAATACAGATATATACTTTGTTTAATGAACTGTAAATTATTTGAGAATTATAAGGCAAGATAACTGAGTAGGTTTGATGAGTAGTGTTAAGCAAAACACCCCAATTAGGATTTGGTTTTAGCAGTATATCAACAATTCAAAATAGATGTAATATGTTTGCGATTAAATGTAGATTTGCAATTACTAAAAAGTTTGTTTCAGATGGGAACTATCAAAGTAAAGAATATCAGAATTTATAGCAATCATGGTTGTTTGCAAGAAGAAGCTAAAATAGGTTCACACTACAGAGTAGATGTAGAAGTAGAGGCAGATTTAAGCAAATCCGCAAAATCAGATAAGCTTGCAGACACAGTAGATTATGTACATATCAATAAAATTGTAGAAGAAGAGGTGTTGCAACGTTCTGAATTGCTAGAGCACGTGGTAGATAGAGTTTTGGATAGGTTGTTTAGAGAAATTCCTTTAATTGATAAGGCTACCGTTGCATTATCCAAGCTAAATCCTCCAATTGGTGGGGACGTAGAGGCTGTAACTATAGAAATGACTAAAAAGAGAGACTAGTCAAAAAAAGTATTAAAAGAGTATTGCGTAAACTACATTTTTATGTAAATTTGCAATCGCATTTGGCGTTGTGGCCGAGTGGCTAGGCAGCGGTCTGCAAAACCGTCTACAGCGGTTCGAATCCGCTCGACGCCTCCAAATAAAAACCATCACTAATTAGTGATGGTTTTTTGTTTTACAATTATTTCTAAAATAATGATGAGCGGTCGCGGTCAATATTATATATTGCATAGTAAATTTGCAACGGTGACATTATACCCTATAGAATCTGGAAACTTTAAATTAGATGGCGGAGCCATGTTTGGTGTAGTACCCAAAGCTATATGGCAAAAAACAAATCCAGCAGATGCTACCAATAAAATAGATATTGGTATGCGTTGTTTGTTGATAGAAGATGGAGAACGTTTGATTTTAATAGATACGGGATTAGGCAATAAGCAAAGTGATAAATTTTTTAGTCACTTTGGTCCATGGGGAGATTTTAGTTTAGATATCTCTATGGCAAAATACGGCTTTCACAGAGACGATATCACAGATGTATTTTTAACACATTTACATTTTGACCATGTTGGAGGAGCGATTCAGTGGAGTAAAGATAGAGCTTACTTAGAACCCGCGTTTAAAAATGCAGTATTCTGGTCCAATGCAAATCATTGGCAATGGGCAACAGAACCGAATCCCAGAGAAAAAGCATCTTTTTTATCAGAAAATATCAACCCAATAAAAGATTCAGGCCAGTTAAAATTTGTAGCCATTACAGGAGATAAACAAACAAAAACGTCAGAATTAGGTTTTGGCATATTTTATGCTGATGGTCATACGGAAAAACAAATGATTCCTATCATTAAATACAAAGGACAAACAGTTGTTTTTATAGCAGATTTGTTGCCAACGGTGGGTCATATTCCACTGCCATATGTCATGAGTTTTGATGTGAGACCACTACAAACCATGTCTGAAAAAGAATTATTTTTGAACGAAGCTGTTGAAAATGAATATTTGTTGTTTATGCAACACGATGCGAATCACGAAATTTGTACCGTACAGCACACAGAAAAGGGAGTTAGACTAAAAGAAACCTATACATTTAAAGAAATATTTAATCAATGAAATTAGCAAAGTACACCTCAATTATCACTTTAGGAGTTTTTGTGGTCAGTTGTAATAGCGTTAAAAACATCGCAATTCCCCAAGGAGAGAATAATCCAGTAGTCATTCAAGCTAAACAAGTTTTTAACGAGGATGAATTAAATAATTGGTCGCATTTAGATTTGGCAAAAGATTCTATCCCTGGAATTAGCTTGGCAAAGGCCTACGAATTCTTAAAGAACAAACCATCTGTTGAGGTGATTGTAGCTGTGACAGATTCTGGAACGGATATAGATCATGAAGATTTAAAAGATAAACTTTGGATAAACCCCAAGGAGATTTCTGGTAACGGGAAAGACGACGATAAAAATGGATTTATTGATGATGTACATGGATGGAATTTTTTAGGTTCTACTTATGACGAAACTTTAGAAATTACCAGATTGTACAGAAAGCTAAAACCAAAGTATGAAGGGAAAACATCTATCGATATTAAAAAGAAAGATGCCGATGATTATTTGGCTTTTAAGGCTTTAGAAGAAGATTTTAAAGCGAGTTTGTCTGAGGCTAAGAAAGGTCAGGAGCAATACATGCAATATCAAAATATGTTAAAAGATGCAGATGCTGTGGTTAAAAAGTTGGTAGGTAAAGATACTTATACTTTGGAAGAAGTGAAAAACACCAAATCTGACTTTGATTACGTAAATGCTAAAAAACAAATTGTAGTTAAAATTTTAGAAGCTGGAAGTACTGTTGAACAACAAATAGAGCAAATAGAGCCAGCAATTACATATTACACTTCAAAGGTAAACACTTATTATAATTTAGAATTTGATGGTAGAGCAGGACTGAATGACGATGCTTACTCTATGAAGACTAAAATTTATGGGGATAATAACGTGAAAGATCAGGCAGAAGATGAAATTCATGGAACACACGTTTCAGGAATTATACTGGCCAAAAGGAATAACAATACAGGGGTTAATGGAATTGCAGAAAAAGCTAAGTTAATGGCTGTAAGAGTGGTGCCTAACGGAGATGAGTACGATAAAGACGTTGCTTTAGGTATTAGATATGCTGTGGATAACGGAGCTAAAGTAATTAATACAAGTTTTGGAAAAGGATATTCTCCAAAAGCGAAGTGGGTTTATGATGCAATTAAATATGCAGAGAAAAAAGATGTGCTCATTGTAAATGCTGCAGGTAATGATGCACAAAATATTGATGACAAACCTAGTTTCCCTAAAGATGTTGATAATGCTAAGGAAATAGCTGACAATTTTATTACCATCGGAGCCACGACTCGTTACTACAATGATAACTTGTTAGCTGATTTTACCAATTACGGTAAAAAAAGTGTAGATGTATTTGCTCCTGGTCACGATATATATAACACCATACCTGACAATCAATACAAAATGTTGAGTGGAACTTCAATGGCTTCTCCAGCTACGGCAGGGGTGGCAGCTTTAATACGTTCTTACTATCCACAATTGTCTGCAAGTCAAGTGAAACACATCATTATGAATTCTGGAACTTTGGTTACTAACAAAGTGTTATTACCAGGAGGAAATGGTGAAAAAGTAAAGCTATCAGATATTTCTGTGAGCGGTAGGTTGGTGAATGCTTACAATGCGGTTAAAATGGCAGATGCCATCGTTAGCCAAATCAAATAAATAAAATATTTTTTTAATGATGCCAGCTTGCTTACAGGCTGGTATTTTTATACCTAAGAAAGATGGTGAAAGGATTAATTTTGGGGTTGTTTTTCTGCTCATTTTGCGTAAATGCACAAAACTGGCAACAGAAAGTAGATTACAAAATGGCGATTGATATGGAGTTAGAAACCTATCAATACAAAGGATTTCAGGAGGTGAAATATAAGAACAATTCTAAGGAAGACTTGGCTAAAGTATATTATCATTTGTACAATAATGCTTTTCAACCAGGGAGTGCCATGGACGTTAACATCCAAAACATGAAAGATCCTGACTCTAGAGTTGTAAAAAATATTGGGACCAAGGAAAACCCCATAAACAAAAGTAAGATAGCTTTACTAAAGCCAGAAGAGCAAGGATACATCAAGATATTGAGCTTAACGCAGAAAGGAAAACCATTAAAATACCATATAGAGGGAACTATTTTAGAAGTAGAACTGAATACACCCATAAAAGCTGGCAGGAAAACTTGTTTGGAAATGAGTTTTGAAGGTCAAGTACCTTTGCAAGTCAGAAGATCCGGAAGAAATAACAAAGAAGGTGTGGCTTTGTCCATGACTCAATGGTACCCAAAACTAGCTGCCTATGATGATGAAGGTTGGCATGCGAATCCGTATTTAGGGGCTGAATTTTATGCGGACTGGGGAGATTATGAAGTTGATATTACAATTGATAAAAATTATGTGATTGGTGGTTCTGGATACTTGCAAAATCCTCGAGAGGTTGGGCATGGTTATCAAATTCAAGCTAAACCCTTCAAGCAAAAAATAAAGGACGGTAAGATAACTTGGAAATTTAAAGCTCCAAACGTTCATGATTTCTCTTGGGCTGCGGACGATGATTATCATCATACAAAACATCAAGTTCCCAACGGACCCCTAGTACACTTTTTATACAAAAATTCATTATCAGAAGAAAAAAAGGAATCTTGGGATAAATTGCCTTTGATTATGGATCAGCTATTTGCGTTTTATAATGCGCATGTAGGGAAATACCCTTACAAACAGTACACCGTGATTCAGGGAGGCGATGGAGGAATGGAATATGCTATGTGTACATTAATTACAGGAGATAGGTCTTATAAGAGTTTGGTAGGTGTTGTAGCTCACGAGCTAGCACATTCGTGGTTTCAGTTTTTGTTAGCGAGTAATGAAACTAAACACGCTTGGATGGATGAGGGATTTACCACCTATATTTCCACTAAAATTGAAGATCATATTTTTGAGGAGAAAGTTGATGGATTTGTGAGAATGTATGACAACTACAAAAAATTACGATCTTACGAAATTGAACAACCTTTAACTACGCATGGAGATGCTTATCATTACAGTTATGGGTACGGAATTTCATCTTACAACAAAGGAGCACTTTTTTTACATCAACTAGAGTACATAATAGGGGAAAAGTATGTTATACGTACGTTACAGAAGTATTTTAAAGATTATGCTTTTAGGCACCCCAAACCATCAGATTTTATAAGGATAGCAGAAAAAATCTCTGGTTTGCACTTAGATTGGTACTTGAATTATTGGACTCAAACTACGTCTGCTATAGATTATGAAATTTTCACCCCATTAACAAATACAATTACTTTACATAGAAAAGGCGATATGCCTATGCCTATTGAAGTTGAAGTTGTTTATGAAGATAATAGCAAAGAAGTTTTATACATTCCTTTAGATATCATGAGAGGTGAAAAAGAAATAAATGCGAAGATTCTACCAGATTGGGCGTGGGCAAAACCTACTTACACCTTTGAGTTGAAAAAACCTTTTAAAAAATTGACTGTGGATGCGTTGAACAAAATGGTTGATGTTGATAGAGATAACAACGTTTGGGAGAGAAAATAACATAAGTTGGTGCTCGCTACACGCAAGAAAAATTAATCAGTTAGATAAAAATTAGGAAAGAATTTTGCAATAAGAGTATCTCTTGTTTTAAAGTTTATTTCTTAAATATTATTTGTCATGAAAGGTTATTAAAGGGATGATTTTAAAGTTCCATTTCAATCAAGTCAAATTCACGCTAAGTGAATTTAAAAGAGTATCTTAAACAAACTTTGTTGTACCGTTTAAACAAATTTTTATTCATGATAATTCCATAAAAATTAATGCCTCAACTAAAAACGTTACAACAACTATTAGGTATTGACCTGCCATTTTTAATAGCTCCCATGTTTTTGGTATCTAACACGCAAATGGTAATAGCTGCCATGCAAAAAGGTGGAGCAGGTTGCATACCAGCATTAAACTATAGAAAACCCAAAGAATTACGAATTGCAATAAGAGAAATGAAAGCTCATAAAACTCATAATGGAGCTTTTGGGATTAATATTATTGTTAATGCTTCTAACTTAAAATACAAGGAGCAATTAAAAATTTGTTGCGAGGAGGGAGTAGATTTTATCATTACGTCTTTAGGTAGTCCCAAAGAGGTTATTGTAAAAGCCAAAAGATCCGGGATTAAAGTTTTTTGTGATGTGGTAAATTTGAATCACGCCAAAAAAGCAGAATCATTGGGTTGCGATGCTCTAATCGCCGTTAATAATAAGGCAGGAGGTCACCGAGGGAGTTTGAGCCCTAAAGAATTAATTAAGGAATTGGTAAATAACACTAATTTACCTGTAATTTCTGCGGGAGGAATAGGGTGTAGTAGAGATTTGAGTTTGGTAATGTCTTATGGAGCTGCAGGTGCCTCTATAGGGAGCCCTTTTATAGCTTCTGTAGAATCTCAAGTGTCTGAGGCTTATAAAAATGCCTGCGTTCATTACGGAGAAAAAGATATTGTGATGACTAAGAAAATATCTGGAACTCCCTGCACAGTTATAAATACTCCGTACGTTCAAAAAGTGGGATTAGATGAAACTTGGATTGAAAAAATAATGTACAGATATAGCTTTTTAAAAAAATGGGTGAAGTTGTTGAGGTATTTAAAAGGAACTCAAGACGTAATATCCTCCGCAAAAAAAGTGACTTATAAAAATGTATGGGTAGCTGGTCCAACTATTGAATTTACCAAAGAAATACAGCCCGTATCCAAAATTATAGATAGATTTATAGTCTAAGCACAATTCCTTTATAGTTAGAACGTTATATTTGTGCTGTAAATAACCTTATTATCTAGTTTGTTTTTTGTGAAACACCTTGTTATATATTTATTATTAGTAATCTCTTTAGTTTCTTGTAGTACAAGAAAGGATCGGTTTTTAAATAGAAAATACCACGCTTTAGTTACTAAATTTAACGTTTATTACAACGGTAAAGTTGCTTATGACAAAGGGTTAGGCAAAGTAGAGCAAACTTTTGTAGACGATTATAGAGACATACTACCTATTGAGCCTTTTAGTTTTTATGCCCAGCAAGATTTAGGAGAAGAAGTAGCTCCCATTGGTCAAGAAGATTTTGAACGTGCTGAAGAAAAAGCCGTTAAAGCTATTCAAAAACATTCCATGCTAATTGCTGGTGAAGAAAGAAACAGTCAGATTGACGAAGCCTATTTATTGTTAGGTAAATCTAGATATTATACCAAAAGATTTGGTCCAGCGTTAGAGGCCTTTGAATATATTATAAGAAACTATCCGAGCGCAAGTTTGATATACGAAACGGTTATATGGAGAGCCAAAAGCAATATTCATTTAGGAAATACCAATTTTGGAAAAAAAGCCTTAGAAAGGTTGTTAAAATCGCCCAAACTAACTCCAGAAGCTAGACAGCAAGCAGAGATAGGTGTTGTGATGGCTCTTGAAAAAAATAAAGATAGCTTAGAGCCTATCATAGAGCATTTGGAAAACGCATTAAATGCCTTAGAAAGAGGGTCTGTAGCCTCAAGAGTCGCATTTATTTTGGGGCAGGCTTACGCAGAACAAGGAGATGTGGTAGCTTCTGACAAAGCGTTTGACAGAGCAATAGAAATGCCTAAAGGGTTGTATAAATTTAAAATTCAAGCCAAATTAGAAAAAATCAATAATCATCTTGATGAACTGTCTACAGAAGAATTTCTGAAAAAAATCAATAGACTAATTTTTGTAACTAAAAACAGACCTTACATAGGGGCTTTGTTATACGAAAAGGGATTGATATACGAGGCTACAGATTCCATCACCCAAGCCAAACAATTTTTTACACAATCTATTCAAAGTTCCATACGAGATGTCAATCAAATTATGCTATCGTATGAAAAATTGGGAGATATTTCTTACGACGAAAAAAAATACCCAGTAGCAAAATCATACTATGATAGTTTGGTAGATGTAGCTCAAAACAAAAAATCCAAAACAGTTGTCAGAATTAAAAGAAAATCCAAAAGTTTAGAAAAAGTAGTAGGGCTAGCTTCCGAAGCAAAAGCTAATGATAGTTTGCTGATGATTGCTGCTTTTACAGAGGATAAGGCTAAACTATTTTTTGAAGATTACATAGAAAAAATCAAAGAAGAAGAAAAAAGACAACGTATAAAAGAGTTAAGGGAACTAGCGAAGCAAAACAGAATTGCTTTCGACGACAATTCCGATTGGTATTTTTATAATAACACACAGAGAACCAAAGGGAAAGATGCTTTCTTAGAATTGTGGCAAGTAACTACTCGAAGTAAAAATTGGTATGCGAAATCTTTGAATAGAAAACGAATATTAGAAGAGGTTGAAAATGACACATTATCAACAGAAAAAATAGAGATTTCTAACAAGTACGAAGTAGCTTATTACTTGGATAGAATTGATAGAAGTCCTAGGTTTTTAGATAGCATTGCTAAGAGTAGAAACTTAAATTACTATGAATTGGGGAATGCGTACTACAGCCAATTAGGAGAGAAAGATTTGGCTGTTGAAAAACTAAAAGATTTGGTAAATTTTAACCCCAGAAAAGACTTAACAATTGGAGCCTTTTACAGATTATTTAAAATTTATAACGAATCTGGTGAGGTGGCAAATGCCAACGTATATAAACAAAAGCTATTATCAGAATTTCCAAATTCGTCGTTTGCGCATTTAGTTGCGAATGACAATAGCGAATCCGAAGCTAAAAATATAGATGCTTATCAAGAGTGCTATCAAATCATATACGATTTGTATACAGTAAATTCCATTGCAGCAGCTCAGGAGGAAATGAGACAAGCCTTACAATCTTACGGAGACAGCCCTTTAGCGGCAAAGTACGCGTTGTTAAATGCTTATTTGCAAGCGAAAACCAAGGGGCAAAAAGCTTTTAACCAGTTACTAAAAGAAATTAAGTTACGATATCCGAACACGGTAGAAGCTAAAAAGGCAGAAGAATTATTAAATAACGGTGGAGCTATTTAATTGTTAGAAAAATTGAGTTTTTCGATACGGTTTTATAATAACAATCATCTACAAATGACCATTTTAAAAACGGTATCATCGTGCATCGAACTGATGTTAAAGAATAAATAATTAACTTTGGGCTAGTTATTATTAAAAAGTCATCTAATTTTATGTTTAGTTCTGATAAAAAGAAAAACAGTAGCATGCGAGAATCTTCAATCACGGAAAGAAATAGAATTTCCAAGAAAACTATTTTTAAGGGTACTATAGAATCCGAAGGGAATTTTAGAATTGATGGAACTATTGAAGGAGAATTGATTACTACAGGAAAAGTAATTATAGGTCCTGAAGGAAAAATTGTAGGTAAAGTAAAATGTGTAAATGCTGATGTAGAAGGTGTTTTTGAAGGTCATTTAGAGGTTAAAAATTCTTTGTGTTTAAAACCTACTGCAAATATGTCTGGTGAGGTTTTTATGGAGAGTTTAACAGTAGAACCAGGGGCTATATTCAATGCCAATTGTAGAATGTTAAGCTCGGTTAAAGAGTTAAACGCAAAACCATTCAATGAATCAGAAGCAAGAGCCCAAAACCCAAACATTTCGGAAGTTTCTTAGATTTTCTGGAATTGGTGTGCAATTAGGAGTCATGATGTATTTATCTTCCTTACTAGGAGGCAAAGTTGATGTGTATTATGGTTTTGAAAAACCATGGATAACCCTTCTATTAATCATTCTTTCATTAATTGTTTTCGTGTGGAATTTAATGAGACAATTAAACAAACTTAACAACGAATAAAGCTTTAAATGGCAAATTTTAAAAACGCTCTAATTTTTATAGCTATCAACATCATTGCTTTTGCATTGCATTATTGGGCTAACTTAAGAATGGAAACATCAACACAATGGGTGGTAGTGAGTATCCCTATTTCTTATGCAACTAACGCTTTACTTTCGTTATCTATTTGCGTATCCATCTTTTTTTTAAATAGAAATTTTGAAGCACAGATAGGTTTTATTTTTTTAGGGCTTAGTGTTTTAAAAATGCTGATTTTATTTTTTGTTTTAAATCCCACAAATGCTTCAGGGGAAGTAGAAACCAAAGATGCTTTATCTCTGTTTGTTCCGTTCGGAATAAATTTGGTTATGGAGCAACTTTTTATTGTAAAATTATTGAAGATTAGCGATTTAACTAAAACTTTTAAAAAGGAATAAAGATTTAGATTTTTGCACAAAACAATGTTAGAAACATATAGTTATTTTAAATTATTGTTTACATTTGCACAAATTTTGAAAACAATCAATATTCTAGAGAGAATGATAGTAAAATTAAATCTAAAGGTTTTAGTGGTATTTATGTTAGCATTGATACCGTTTACAAGTCAGGCAAACGATGATCAGCATCATGAGGCTGAAAGTCATCACACAGAAGTAGCACACCAAGCGAGTGAAAACCTTGGTGTAGAACACAACTCTCATCATGCTGCTGGATCTAATGACGGAATCAGTACTCAAGAAGAAATTACAGCTTACTCTCAACATCACTTAGCAGATTCTCACGATTTTATTTTCTTTTCAGACGAAAAAACAGGACATCATTACGGTTTTTCTTTACCCGTTATTTTGTTAGACGAAGGTTTAAAAGTTTTTATGTCTTCTGAATTTCACCACGGAGAAGCAGTAGTTTCTAAGGGTGATAAACATTATGTTTTAGAGCACGGTAAAATTTATAATTCTGATGCGCAAGGTAATTTGATTGAAGACGAACACGGACATCACGTTCACCCGTTAGATCTTTCTATTACTAAAAATGTGTTTTCAATTTTGGTAATATCAATCATTATGTTTTTGTTATTCGTAAGCTTGGCTAACGGATATAAAAAAGGACCAATTCCAACAGGAGTATCAAGAGTTTTAGAACCTCTAGTTCTTTTTGTAAGAGATGAAATAGCAAGACCCAATATTGGAGAAAAGAAATACCGTAAGTTTATGGGGTTTTTATTAACAGTGTTTTTCTTTATTTGGATTACAAACTTATTAGGGTTAACCCCTTTAGGAATTAATGTAACAGGTAACATTGCAGTAACAGTTTGTTTAGCATTGTTTACATTCTTTATCGTGCAGTTTAGTGCTAATAAAGGTTATTGGAAGCATATTTTTTGGATGCCTGGAGTGCCAGTTCCTATGAAAATAGTTTTAGCACCTATTGAAGTTTTAGGAATGTTTACCAAGCCTTTCTCTTTATTAATCCGTTTATTTGCAAACATTACCGCAGGTCACACAGTAGTAATGGGATTAATAGCTTTAATCTACACAGGTAAAGCATTATTAGGTACAGGAGGAAGTATAGGAGTATCGTTATTGTTAACATTGTTTATCAATGTTATAGAGTTATTGGTTGCTTTTTTACAAGCGTACATTTTTACAATGTTATCATCATTGTTTATTGGTATGGCTGTAGAAGAACATGACCATCACTAAAAAGAAATTTTTTGTTTAATTATATATAAATCAATTATTATGGCAATCCCAGGATTAGTAGGAGCAGGTTTAATCGTTATTGGAGCAGGTTTAGGTTTAGGTAAGATTGGTGGATCAGCAATGGAAGCTATCGCACGTCAACCAGAAGCAGCTAACAAGATTCAAACTGCAATGATTATTATTGGTGCATTATTAGAAGGTTTAGCATTTGGTGCTTTAATCTTAGGAAAATAATCACTAAGAAAAATTAATACTATCTGTAACGGTTGGTTACAGATAGTATTTTTAAACAAAAAAATAAAAGAAACTATATTAAATTTTTTACATAGATGGATAAGTTAATTAACGATTTTTCATTTGGTCTATTTTTCTGGGTAGCAATTATCTTTGTTATTTTAATTGTATTAATGCGTAAGTTTGCTTGGAAGCCAATTTTAGAAGCATTAAATGCAAGAGAAGAAGGTATTTCTAACGCGTTAAAAGCTGCTGAAAATGCTAAACAAGAGTTAGCGCAATTAAATGCTGATAACGAAAGAATTTTAAAAGAAGCTAGAGCAGAAAGAGACACTATGTTAAAAGAAGCTCGTGAAATTAAAGATAAGATTGTTGCTGATGCTAAAGAAGAAGCAAATGGGCAGGCAGAAACAATTATTACAAATGCTAAAAAAGCCATTGAAGTAGAAAAGAATGCAGCATTAGCAGAGTTAAAATCTCAGGTTGCCGGAATTTCTATAGCGATTGCTAAAAAAGTTATCAAAAGCGAATTAGCTTCAGAAGCTTCTCAATTAGAATTGGTAGAAAAGTCTTTAAAAGAAGTTACTTTAAACTAATATAAAGTATGAGCACAAGAGCAGCAATACGTTATGCCAAAGCAGTTTTAAACCTTGCTAAAACAGATAATAGCGAAGAGGCAGTATACAAAGATATGCAGTTGATTGAAGCTACTATTCAAGAGAGTAAAGATTTAAAGGTCTTATTGAACAGTCCAATTATCAAACTATCAGACAAAGTAAATGCTTTAGAAGCTATTTTTGCAAAACAGATAAACAACTATTCTTTAGGTTTAATTAAACTTTTAGCAAATAATAAAAGGTTAAATGTTCTAGAAACAGTAGCTAGTGATTATCAAGTAATTTACGATCACTTAAAGTCTATTGACGTAGCCAAAGTAACTACGGCTGTTCCTATTACACCTGCCATTAAAGAGCAAGTAATTGCTAAAGTTAAAGAACTAACAGGTAACGAGACTACTCTAACAAATGAAGTAAATCCTGATATTATTGGGGGATTCATTTTAAGAGTTGGAGACCTTCAGTACGATGCAAGTTTGGCAAAAAGTTTAAGAGAATTAGAAAAAAGTTTTGACGATAGTCATTACGAAGCAAAAATTTAAAAATTACATCAAATAACAAATAAAGATGGCAGCAATAAAACCAGCTGAAGTTTCAGCAATTTTACAAGAGCAGCTAACTAATTTTGAAGCAACAGGTTCTTTAAATGAAGTTGGTACTGTATTACAAATTGGAGATGGAATTGCACGTGTATACGGATTAGCAAATGTGCAGTACGGAGAACTAGTTGAATTTGAATCAGGATTACAAGGAATTGTATTAAACTTAGAGGAAGATAATGCAGGTGTTGTATTATTAGGTTCTTCTTCGGAAGTAAAAGAAGGTTCAACGGTAAAGAGAACTGAAAAAATAGCCTCTATCAACGTAGGTGAAGGTATTGTAGGACGTGTAGTTGATACTTTAGGAACTCCTATTGATGGAAAAGGACCTATAGCTGGAGAAACTTTTGAAATGCCATTAGAGCGTAAAGCTCCTGGGGTAATTTTTAGAGAACCTGTAACTGAGCCATTACAAACAGGTATTAAATCTGTAGATGCCATGATTCCTGTGGGACGTGGACAACGTGAGTTGATTATTGGAGACCGTCAAACGGGTAAATCTACGGTTGCTTTAGATACCATCTTAAATCAAAAAGAATTTTACGATGCTGGGAAGCCAGTTTATTGTATTTATGTAGCTATTGGGCAAAAAGCTTCAACAGTTGCGGGTATTGTTAATTTATTAGAAGAAAAAGGTGCTTTGGCATATACAACAGTAGTGGCTGCCAACGCTTCTGATCCTGCTCCAATGCAGGTATACGCTCCGTTTGCAGGTGCTGCCATTGGAGAATATTTCCGTGATACTGGTAGACCTGCATTAATTGTTTATGATGATTTATCTAAACAAGCAGTGGCTTACCGTGAGGTATCTTTATTATTAAGAAGACCACCGGGACGTGAGGCATACCCTGGAGATGTTTTCTACTTACACTCAAGATTATTAGAGCGTGCTGCTAAAGTAATTGGAGATGATCAAATTGCTTCTCAAATGAATGATGTTCCTACTTCTTTAGTAGGTAAGATCAAAGGAGGAGGGTCAATCACAGCATTGCCAATTATTGAGACTCAAGCAGGTGACGTTTCTGCATATATTCCAACAAACGTAATTTCTATTACTGATGGGCAAATTTTCTTAGATGGAGATTTATTTAACTCAGGAGTTCGTCCAGCTATTAACGTAGGTATTTCTGTATCTCGTGTTGGGGGTTCTGCTCAGATTAAGTCTATGAAGAAAGTATCGGGTACTTTAAAGTTAGATCAAGCTCAGTTCCGCGAATTAGAGGCATTTGCTAAGTTTGGTTCGGATTTAGATTCTGCTACTTTGTCTGTCATTGAAAAAGGACAACGTAACGTAGAAATTTTAAAGCAAGCGCAAAACGATCCTTACACAGTAGAAGATCAAATTGCTATTATTTACGCAGGTTCTAAAAACTTACTAAAATCTGTGCCTGTAAATAAAGTAAAAGAATTTGAAGCTGATTACATTGAGTATTTAAATGCTAAGCACAGAGACGTATTAGATTCTTTAAAGTCAGGTAAATTAGAGCAATCTTCTTTAGACGTTTTAGAAGCTACGGCTGCTGAAATTTCATCAAAATACAAATAAAAAGTCTTTAGTACTGAGTACATTGTATTCAGTACTTGATTTATATATGTTTTTAGTGAGAGTCTTTGGACTTTGTACTAGTTACTAAATACTAAAATAGAATGGCAAACTTAAAAGAAATTAGAAACAGAATTACTTCTATTGGCTCTACGATGAAAATCACGAGTGCCATGAAGATGGTATCTGCTGCAAAGTTAAAAAAAGCACAGGACGCTATTACTGCTATGCGACCTTATGCTGATAAATTAACGGAACTATTACAAAATTTGAGTGCTACTTTAGATAGCGAAAACGGAGGAACGTTTGCAGAGCAGAGAGAAGTTTCTAAAGTATTACTTGTTGTGATTTCTTCTAACAGAGGATTGTGTGGTGGTTTTAATACTTCTATCATCAAAAAAACAGAGCAGGTTATTTCTGAAAAATATCAAGGTAAAGAAGTTTCTCTATATACAATTGGTAAAAAAGCGAACGATATTTTATCAAAAAAATATGATGTTTTAACCAACAACGTGGCCATTTATGATGAATTAACTTTTAATAATGTAACTGTAATTGCAGAAGAGTTAATGGAGTTATTTGCGAATGGAGATTTTGATAAAATTGAAATTATCTATAATGTGTTTAAAAATGCAGCTACTCAAATAGCTACTTTAGAGCAGTTTTTACCAATAAAACCTGTAGAAGTAGAAGGAAGCGTATCTTCTGATTATATTTTTGAACCTACTAAAGAAGAAATTGTGGAAGCTTTAATTCCTAAGTCTCTAAAAACACAATTATACAAAGCTATTCGCGATTCTTTTGCGGCTGAGCACGGTGCACGTATGACAGCCATGCATAAAGCAACAGATAATGCTAAAGATTTGCGAGACGGATTGTTGCTAACTTACAATAAGGCACGTCAAGCGGCTATTACCGGCGAAATTTTAGAAATTGTTGGTGGAGCAGAAGCATTGAACAATTAGACGAAGTAAAAGCTGTAAATAGTAAATATTTAAGAATTAATTATAGGAAGTCCTTTTAGTGAATCAACTAAAAGGACTTTTTGTTTTAAAAATACGGTATTTTACGTATTGATATACGTTGTAGTTGTAAGTTAATTTTGTTAGCAACAATTAAAACAACTAAAACAATGAAGAAAAAATTAATCGTATTGGGTATATTAGGTTTGTCCGTATTTTACACAAGTTGTGACGAATCTAAAGAAAGTGTTGCCGAAGTAGAACAAGATGCACAATTAGAAGATAGTGATCCTTCAAAATTGGAGGATGATGACCCTGAAGGAATAGGAAAAGATGGGACTTTATCGGCAAAAATAGATGGAGAATTATTTGTCTCATTACTAGATAAAACGGAGTCAAAACGTAACAAATTTTCAAATGGTAGTGCTTCCTTCTCTGTTACGGCAAAAGACAAAGATTTAGATAAGTTTACCCTTATTATTAGTCAATACACAGGAGTAGGAACTTATGATATTGAAGGTTTATCTATGAGTTATCACGTTAAGGGAGATGACAAACCTCACTTAGGGCAAAAGACCAATCCTAAACAAGGAAAAATTATAATTTCGTCTGATGACGGAACTACCGTAAAAGGAACATTTGAATTTGTTGCGACAAGTTTTGATGGAACAGCTACCAAAACCATTACAGAGGGACAGTTTAGCGTTAAACCTCAAGTTAATGAAATTAATTTGTAAATAATTTTACTTTACTAAGAACAAAAGCAAGGTTCAATCCTGATTTTTTAGAGGGTTATCTTTTTATGATTCACGTAAGGCCCTAATTGTTATAACAGAAAAAATTAGTTTGAATATTAATGTAAGGAGATGTCTTGAGAATATTATTTTTAGTATTACTAAAATTTACTTATATGCCTAGGCATTAATTACTATATCGAGTTTTATCAAATTCCCTCTAAGTATTTATACTAAAAGGGAATTTTTACTTTTATATTAAATGGTAATTGGGATATGGACCAGCCGTAATCAATTTGCTCTTCAAAGCATAGTCGTCAACTGACGATATCTATAATTTTGATAACTTTTTTATAGTTTATAGCTATAAAAGCAAACATAATAAGTTTAATATTTTTTTATATTAACATTTGTAATGTTATTTTTTTATATTTAACACTTCACAAAATAAAAAATAGCATGTATAATTTAAAAGTAGTTAACAATTATGTCCATGACATCATTGGCAAAACAAAAGAGGGAGATCGAATTATTAACTCAAATTTAACGGTTTCTTACAGTGATGTGAGTAACGTAGTGTTCATCGTCTTTGGTATGGGAGACATTAGTTTTATAGATCTTAAGGACGAGGGTCTAGAAGGACACGAAACTTTTCCTACTGAGAGTATGGGAGTGTTGATAAGGGCTACAACAAGCGAAGCACACTACCGTTACGATGGAACAGGCCAGTTAACATTAACCATTGATAAATACGGTACAAGTCATTTAACAACAGATAATGGAACACTGGTAAATGTGAGAATAAGCGAATTACAAATCAACTAAAAAAAATATCATGGATCCATTTATAGCAGAAATCGTTATGTTCGGTGGAAATTTTGCACCAAGGGGTTGGGCTTTTTGCTCAGGTCAGTTATTAGCTATTAGCCAATATTCAGCCTTATTTTCAATATTAGGAACAACATACGGAGGAGATGGGAGAACTACTTTTGCACTACCCGATTTAAGGGGTAGAGTGCCAATGAACCATGGTACTGGGCCAGGACTTTCTACGAGAAAATTAGGGCAAAGAGGAGGGGTAGAAAGGGTTACTTTGACTGTAAACCAAATGCCTTCACACAGCCATTCAACTATTGATAATTCTACCACAGACCAACATGTGCTCCTAAGTAGAGATGCCGCTGTCAACGTAACGCCTGAACCAGGAGATGTGCCAGCAAAAGCGGCAGTTAAACCAGCATTAGGAACGGGTGATGACGTGATGTCTTTTGGACCACCAACAAATCTAGTGCAAGGACAAACATTAAGTGGTAATGCAGGGTTAACTATCCTAAATAATGGAGGAAGCCAGTATCATACAAACGTTCAACCATTTTTGGCAGTCAGTTATATTATTGCGATGCAAGGTGTTTATCCATCTAGGAGCTAACCTTTAAACAAAATATTATAACGAATCCATTTATAGGTCAAATAGTGCTTTTTACTGGTAATTTTCTGGCTATAGCTTTCGTGTTTTTCAAGGTCGATTACAACTAATTTTTCAAAACACAGCCTTGTTCTCTATTTTGGGAACAACTTATGGGGTAGACGGAAGAACCACATTTGATTTACTAGATTTAAGAGAAAAGTGTACTGTTTATTCAGGACGTGGTTCGAAATTGTCTACCTACGTGTGAGAAGAAAGACAACAAATTTAAAGTGTTACTTTAAATTTGCTGCAGCTTCCATCACATAATCATCTCACTTCTAACGACACTGGTTCAGGTCAACATGTGATCCTAAGTAAAGATACCGTCGTTAGTGTAACACCAAACAGGAAATATGCTAGTAGCAGCAGTTAAACCAGCATTAGGAGGTAGTGACGAGGTAACGTCTTTTGGATCACCAACAAATGTTGTGTCAGGGTAAACGTTAAGTAGTAATGCAGAGCTGTCTTTTCAAATACTGGAGGAGTTGATCTCAAGAAAACAGGAGGCTATTTATCGTAATTAATTAAATTATTATTTTATTTGGTACGTATACTTCAAGAAGTTATCAAATCAAATTTTTACATTATAACATACCAGAAATTTTATCTCTGGTATGTTTTTATGGTCTGTATTTCTAACTGTTTTTGTCTATTTTCTTGCAATTCATGATGTTACGTTAAAGTATCTCAAGGATTTTTTCTTACTTTTAGCACCCAAAGTGAATGTCATTAACCAATAACCAAACACAATGAAGAAAGTTGTTTTTTCAACCTTACTATTTTTATGTTTTTTTTCATACAAAACAATCTATTCACAATGTACAAACACCCATGCTGCGGGTACTAATAGTACTACTGAAGGTAGTTACGGACAGAGTTTTGAGCCTACGTGTTCAGGAACGTTGAATACAATCGGAGTTGTAACTTTATCGGCAGAATCGAGTTTAACAGTGACCCTCTATGGCGGTGAAGGAACTGGGGGACCTGTATTGGCGACCCTTACAGGGCAGTCCATTCCTATGTCAGCTTCAGTAACGGATTTTAGGACTTTTGATTTTTCAGCAGAAGGAGTTTCTTTAACAGCAGGAAATCGCTATACCTTTATCGTTACTGGAGATAATCATCAGTTTATTTTCGATAATTCAGCGACTTATAGTAACGGACAATTGTATTTTGGTGGATCAGCTCAAGCAACATTAGACTTAAATTTTGAAGTAGATCTTACTGTTGCCGCGGCCAGCCCTGCTGATACACCTTCGGTAAGTCATGGACCACCAACTATATGTGACGGTAACTCTGCTTTATTAACATGGTCGGGTTCATTAAACGATAACGCACAATGGCGTGTTTATTCAGGTTCTTGTGGTGGTACCTTAGTAGGAACAACAACAGGTAGCAGCTTAATTGTAACCCCCCCAACAGGGAGTACCACCTATTTTGTAAGAGGTGAGGGTGGAGCAGCCTCGGTGGGTTCTTGTGGGACTCGTACTATTACTACAACAGCAAGAGAAAATGCAAATTTCAATTACTCATCAGCATCTTATTCAACAACAGATGCTGACCCTACACCTACCATTACAGGAGTGTCTGGCGGTAGTTTTTCGGTGTCTCCAGCAGGCTTAGCCATTAATTCATCCTCAGGAATCATAGATGTGTCAGCTAGTACGCCTAGCAGCTATACAGTAACCTACACAACCCCAGGATTGTGCTCTGGAACAGAAAATAGAAGCGTTACTATTGCCAATAATGCTCCAACAGATATTTTACTAAGTAATAATTCTATTAATCTAACTACTACAGGTACCAATGCAACAGTAGGAACACTTTCTACTACAGATGCAGATACTGGAGATTCTCATACTTATTCTTTGGTAAGTGGTACAGGTAGTACAAATAACAGCAGTTTCAATATCAGCGGAAATACCTTAAGAACAAATAGTACATTGGCATCGGGAAATTACAGTATTCGTATAAATACCAACGATGGAACTAATAATTTTGCCAAAATATTTAGCATTGCGGTGGTAGATGATAGAGCTGTTCTCTCTATTGCTGCGATTACTCAGGCAGCAGAAGATGCCACAAATGGTCAGTTTAGGGTTAGTACTTCTTCACAATTTCCAACGGCTACACAGGTCAATTTTAGTGTGTCAGGTACGGCTACTGCTGGTACAGATTATACTAGTTTAGGAACCTCTTTCATTTTTCCTGCAAATACGAACTCATTAAATATAAGTGTACCCATTATTGGAGATAATGTTGTGGAAGCGGATGAAACAGTAATTGTAACTTTGTTGAGTACCAACAATTCTGCTGTTATCGTTGGAACTGTAGATGATGCAACAGTAACTATTACTGATAATGACACCGCTACAGTTACCATTGCAGATAACGGAGGAAACGAAGACGATGGATCTATTACATTTACAGCAACGTTAAACAATGCGGTAGACGGAGGTTTTGATGTGGATGTTTCTACAGCAGATGGTACAGCAACCATTGCAGATAGCGATTATACAGCAATAGTCAACCAAACGTTAAGTTTTGCAGGAACTGCAGGAGAAACGGAGACTTTCACTATAACCCCTACTGCCGATACTAAGGCAGAACCAGACGAAACGGTAAACATCAGTATGAGTGGTTTATCGCCAAGTACAGTTTCAACTGGGGATATTGATATTACAGATGGAGCTATTGCAACAATCAATAATGACGATAGTATCTCAATAGCTGTAAACGACTCAACTGTTACCGAAGGTAATTCAGGGGGTACTACTTTGCAGTTTACGGTAAGTTTAAGTGCACCCGCACCTATAGGAGGAGCTACGGTAGATTATGTCACCAGCAATGGAACGGCTACAGCAGGAAGTGATTATACAGCTATTGCAACCAGTACTTTATCATTTTTAGCAGGAGAAACCAGTAAAACAGTGGATGTAACCGTTGCAGGAGACAACACAGTAGAAACTAACGAAACGCTAACATTAACATTATCAAATCCCACAGGAACATCAGTAATTATTGCCGATGCAACAGGAACGGGAGCTATTAATAATGATGATACAACAACTGTTACTGTTGCCGATGTTGATGTTAATGAGAATAGTGGAACAGCAACATTAACCTTTACATTGAGCAATGCGGTAGATGGTGGGTTGGATGTAGATGTAAGTACAGCCGATGGAACCGCTAGCACAGCCGATGGAGATTACGCAGCTGTTACTTCTCAAACCATCACCTTTGCAGGAACAGCATCAGAACAAGAAACAGTAGTTGTTACTTTAGGAGGAGACACTAAAGTAGAAGCAGATGAAACAGTCTCTATTAGTATGAGTAATTTGGTACCAGTAACTGTTCCAGTAGGAACCATTGATATTACAGGTAGTGCTACTTTAACTTTAGAGAACGATGACACCGCTACAGTTACCATTGCAGATAACGGAGGAAACGAAGACGATGGATCTATTACATTTACAGCAACGTTAAACAATGCGGTAGACGGAGGTTTTGATGTGGATGTTTCTACAGCAGATGGTACAGCAACCATTGCAGATAGCGATTATACAGCAATAGTCAACCAAATGTTAAGTTTTGCAGGAACTGCAGGAGAAACGGAGACTTTAACTATAACCCCTACTGCCGATACTAAGGCAGAACCAGATGAAACGGTAAACATCAGTATGAGTGGTTTATCGCCAAGTACAGTTTCAACTGGGGATATTGATATTACAGACGGAGCTATTGCAACAATCAATAATGACGATAGTATCTCAATAGCTGTAAACGACCCAACTGTTACCGAAGGTAATTCAGGAGGTACTATTTTACAATTTACGGTAAGTTTAAGTGCACCCGCACCTACAGGAGGAGCTACGGTAGATTATACCACCAGCAATGGAACGGCAACAGCAGGAAGTGATTATACAGCTATTGCAGCCAGTACTTTATCATTTTTAGCAGGAGAAACCAGTAAAACAGTAGATATAACCGTTGCAGGAGACAACACAGTAGAAAACAACGAAACGCTAACATTAACATTATCAAATCCCACAGGAACATCAGTAATTATTGCCGATGCTACAGGAACGGGAACTATTAATAATGACGATACAACTGTAGTGACAATTAGAGATATTGATGCCAGAGAAAACGCAGGGGTCCAAGCTGTAATGGCTACGCTGAGTAACCCAGTACAGGGAGGGTTTGCTTTAGAAGTGTTTACTACTGATGGTACAGCCACTGTTGCGGACAGTGATTATAGTTCAACAGCGGGATCAACTTTAAACTTTGTTGGAACAGTGGGGGAAACGCAGAGTTTGAACTTGAGTGGATTGGGAGATACAAAAGTAGAAGCAGATGAAAACTTTATCATCTCAATGAGAAATGTAGGGTTCACCTCTGTAAATACCGCTAACATCAATATTAGCGATACTGCTATTTATACCATCTTAAACGATGACACCGCTACAGTTACCATTGCGGATAACGGAGGAAACGAAGACGATGGATCTATTACATTTATAGCAACGTTAAACAACGCGGTAGACGGAGGTTTTGATGTGGACGTTTCTACAGCAGATGGTACAGCAACCATTGCAGATAGTGATTATACAGCAATAGTCAATCAAACGTTAAGTTTTGCAGGAACTGCAGGAGAAACGGAGACTTTCACTATAACCCCTACTGCCGATACTAAGGCAGAACCAGACGAAACGGTAAACATCAGTATGAGTGGTTTATCGCCAAGTACAGTTTCAACTGGGGATATTGATATTACAGATGGAGCTATTGCAACAATCAATAATGACGATAGTATCTCAATAGCTGTAAACGACCCACCTGTTACAGAAGGTAATTCAGGAGGTACCATTTTGCAGTTTACGGTAAGTTTAAGTGCACCTGCACCTATAGGAGGAGCTACGGTAGATTATGTCACCAGCAATGGAACGGCTACAGCAGGGAGTGATTATACAGCTATTGCAACCAGTACTTTATCATTTTTAGCAGGAGAAACCAGTAAAACAGTAGATGTAGCCGTTGCAGGAGACAACACAGTAGAAACTAACGAAACGCTAACATTAACATTATCAAATCCCACAGGAACATCAGTAATTATTGCCGATGCGACAGGAACAGGAACTATTAATAATGATGATACAACTGTAGTGACAATTAGAGATATTGATGCCAGAGAAAACGCAGGGGTCCAAGCTGTAATGGCTACGCTGAGTAACCCAGTACAGGGAGGGTTTGCTTTAGAAGTGTTTACTACTGATGGTACAGCCACTGTTGCGGACAGTGATTATAGTTCAACAGCGGGATCAACTTTAAACTTTGTTGGAACAGTGGGGGAAACGCAGAGTTTGAACTTGAGTGGATTGGGAGATACAAAAGTAGAAGCAGATGAAAACTTTATCATCTCAATGAGAAATGTAGGGTTCACCTCTGTAAATACCGCTAACATCAATATTAGCGATACTGCTATTTATACTATATTAAACGATGACACCTCTACAGTTACCATTGCAGGTAACGGAGGAAACGAAGACGATGGCTCTATCGCATTTATAGCAACGTTAAACAACGCGGTAGACGGAGGTTTTACTGTAGATGTTTCTACAGCAGATGGTACAGCAACCGTTGCAGATAGTGATTATATAGCAGTAGTCAATCAAACGTTAACCTTTACAGGAAACGCAGGAGAAACACAGAATTTCACCATAACCCCTAACGCAGATACCAAGGCAGAACCAGACGAAACAGTAAACATCAACATGAGCAATGTTGTGCCAGGGACAGTCTTAATTGGGGATATAGATATCACAGACGGAGCCATTGCAACGATCAATAATGATGATAGTGCAGCAGTAACGATTGCTGGGTTTAGTGTAGATGAAATGGATGGTACTGCAACTGTTAGCGCAATCTTGGATAATGCTGTTCAAGGAGGATTTATAGTAGATATAAATACATCAAGTGGTTCAGCAACTTCTGGTGTAGACTATGGAGCGCTAACAGGAAACACACTAACTTTTGCTGGAAACTCCGGAGAAGTTCAAAGTTTTTCAATAAACATTACGGATGATAATGAGGTTGAAAATACCGAGAATTTTCAAGTCAGTCAGAGCAATTTGGCAGGAACTACATTATCCATAACAATTACGGACACTGCGCAGATAAATATTAACGATAACGATAGTGCTACCGTTACAAATATTACTTCTGACACAACAGACGGAACGTACAGTGTAGGAGAAAACATCAACATTTTTGTTGATTATACTGATGCTGTAACTGTAACGGGAACCCCTCAATTAACTTTAGAAACAGGGACGGTAGATAGAACAGCAAATTACGCTAACAGCCTATCATCAACTAGACTGAGATTTGTTTATAATGTCCAAGCAGGAGATAGAAGTACTGATTTGGATTTGTTAAGTACCAATGCTTTATCGTTAAATGGAGGAACTATTAACGATAGAATTGGAGGGAACGCAAGTTTAATAGTGCCAATAGGAAGTTCGGTAGGATCATTAAGTGCTAATAAGAATTTAGATATCGATGGAACAGTACCAACGGTAACAACTTCAGATGCCATTAACACACAGCAATTCTCATCAACCTTAGGAGGAATTGTAACCAACCAAGGAGGTACTACTGTAACAGAAAGAGGAATTGTTTATGCTGTGACAACCGATAATTCAAACCCAGAAATAGGAGGAGCAAACGTAGTTAAAGTGCAAATAGGAGATGGAACTGGTATTTTTAACAGTACCATCTCGGGACTGTCTGCAAATACTGACTATTCGTATAACAGTTATGCTATCAATGGTTCGGGAACTTCTTATGGAACCGTTAAAAACTTTAGCACTTTGGCTTTGATAGCACCAACCATCACTTTCGATAATATTTCTAAAACATATGGAGAAGCTGATTTTAGTTTGTCAGCAACTTCCAATTCTACAGGGAATATAACTTATAGCATTATTGGAGCCAATGAGGGAACAACTTTGTCGGGGTCTAATAATCAAACAGTTAATATCGGAAATGCTTCTGCGATAACCATAAGAGCCACTCAAGTAGCTAATGGCATTTATACAGGAGGAACTAGTGATATTACGCTAACAATTAATAAAGCTGATTTAATGGTAACAGCCAAAGACAAAACCAAAGTATATGGAGATAGCAATCCGGTATTGGAAATTGATTACGCAGGCTTTGTAAATGGAGATACGGAAGCTGTTCTAGACACTCAACCAACAGCTAGTACCACAGCAACGGTAACAAGTCCTGTGGGAACTTATAATATTGCATTGAGCGAGGAAATGGATAACAATTATAATTTATTGGAAGTATTAGGTAGCTTAACTATTACTAAAGCGACCCTTACAGTCACAGCAGATGATATGTCTAAAGTTTATGGAGAGGTGAATCCAAGTTTTACAATCAACTATCGAGGTTTTGTAAATACAGATACGGATTCAGATTTAGATACTAAACCTACAGCAAGTAGCGCAGCAACTATTTTAAGCCCTGTAGGAGTTTATAATATTGTGGTAAGCGATGAAACAGATAACAACTACAACATAGTAACAGTAGCCGGGAATTTAACAGTAACCAAAGCTACCTTAACCGTAACTGCTAACGACAAGACTAAGAGTTACGGAGCAAACAACCCTACTTTAGATATTAGTTATACAGGTTTTGTGAACGGAGATACTGAGTTAAATTTAGATACTTTACCACTAGCGAGTACTACTGCAACCGCAGCAAGTCCTGTAGGAACTTATAGTATTGTTGTAAGTGATGAAATTGATAACAATTATGATTTGGTAACGGTGGCTGGAGACTTAGTGGTAACCAAAGCCATTCTTACGGTAACAGCCAAAGATAAAACCAAAGTGTATGGAGACAGCAATCCAGTATTGGATATTGATTACGCTGGCTTTGTCAACGGAGATACAGTAGCTGATTTAGATACTCAACCATCAGTAAGTACCACAACAACGATTACAAGTCCTGTGGGAACATATAACATTATGTTAAGCGAGGAAATTGACGATAACTATAATTTGGTGGAAATATCAGGTAGCCTAGATGTCACTAAAGCAACGCTTACAGCTACAGCAGATGACAAGTCTAAAATTTTTGGAGAAGCAAATCCAAGTTTTACAATTACTTATCGAGGTTTTGTAAATGCAGATACGGAGTCAGATTTAGACAGCACACCAATAGCGAGCACCACAGCAACAACAAATACGGGAGTAGGAAACGAAGTAATTACCATAAGTGATGAAACAGATAACAACTACGAAATTGTAGGGATTTCGGGAACTTTAGAAATTCTTCCAAAAAATATTAATGTAATAGCAAACGATATTACTGTATCATTTCAAGATTCTGAATATGTTTTCTCAGATGGAGATTACACGGCAACTGGATTGGTGCCCGGTGAGTTGTTAGATGGAGAGTTGGAAAGAGAAGAAGGATTTATTGCTGGGAACTATCAAATAAATCAAGGAACTTTAAATAGTAATAATTACACTATAAATTTCACAAATGGAACGTTTACCATCTTAGAAAAAGAAAGACAATACGGATTTTCTCCATCAGGAGACGGTATCAACGACACTTGGCAGATTATGGAGATCAAAGGCTCCATAGCTAACAGTGTTGAAGTTTACAATCGTTCAGGTAATTTGGTGTACAAAAAGAAGAACTATGACAACAATATAAATCCTTGGTCAGGAGTTTCTAATCAAATTTCTAGTTCTGGTAGACTACCAGTGGGGCCATATAGGTATAAAATAACCGTTGAGCTACCGAGTGGAACAAGAACAATTGAAGGATGGTTATACATTAACTATTAAACTAATCAAAATCCTCAGTAATTCTACTGGGGATGTTATCATTTTCAAAAATATTGTATACAATCAACTATGAAAAATATACTACAATTAATTGCATTAGTACTGTTGTTAAACACGGTATCAGTATTTAGTCAACAAGATCCTAACTTTAACATGTATCGGTTTAATATGAACATTATTAACCCTGCGTATGCAGGTGCTTCCGATGTTGCCGAGGTACAAATTATGCATAAAAGTCAATGGTTGGGCTTAGAAGGGGCACCAGAAACTCAAACAGCTTTTTTTAGTACACCGTTAAAGAATAACTTAGGGTTAGGAGTTACGGTAAACAATGATCAAATTTTTATTTTAGGACAAACTAATGTAGCTGTTGATGTATCGTATAAGCTTAAAATAAGCAACTCCACGAGTTTGTTTTTTGGAGTAAAGCCAGGAGCAAATTTCACCAATATAGATTTAACCAAAGCAGGTCAAGATGGTGTTTCAGATCCGTTT
This sequence comes from Wenyingzhuangia sp. IMCC45533, assembly GCF_054111225.1. Classification (NCBI taxonomy): domain Bacteria; kingdom Pseudomonadati; phylum Bacteroidota; class Flavobacteriia; order Flavobacteriales; family Flavobacteriaceae; genus Wenyingzhuangia; species Wenyingzhuangia sp. IMCC45533. Next base: position 1,655,917 of record NZ_CM134197.1, read on the forward strand.
TTTGAGAGAAACGAAAGTTACGTTGCTCCCATTTTTGGTGCAGGGTTTTATTTAAAACACGATAACTGGTACGTGAATTTGTCTACTCCCAATTTTTTAAGATCCGATAAATTTGTTAGAGAAGGGGGAGCACCATCGGCAGTAACTACCAAAGCTCACTACTATTTTGGGGCAGGTTATTCAATTAAATTAACTCCAGATGTTGTAGTAACTCCAGAGTTTATCATAAGAACCGTACAAGGAGCTCCAACTTCTTATAACGTTGCTATGAACTATCAAATTATAGAAAAAATACATGCTGGAATTAACTGGAGAATAGAAGAAAACGTAGGATTTTACACAATGTTTGACGCTACAGAAAAACTTTCTTTTGGTATTGGGTACGACTTTACAACATCTCAGTTTATTCAGTCCAACGAAAACTACTCTTTAGAGTTTTTAGCGAAGTATAAATTTTTATAAGAATTCAATTATAAATTATGTTAAAAAAAATAACAATCGTATTTGCTTTTTTAATAACTCAAATACATTTTGCACAAAATAAAACCACCCCTTGGGCATTAACAACAGGAGTCAATATCGTAGATATTTTAGGGGGAGATAATGATTTTAAAGATTTTTTAGGAACAAGCGATTGGAATATGATTCCGCTCCCCACTAAAATTTCGTTGTCGAGATATTTAAATTATGGGTTAATAGCCAGTTTAGGAGGAAGCCTAAATTCTATAGAAAAAGTTCCTGTAGGCGATATTGAAAGAATTGAATACCAGTCCGTAGACTTGGGATTAAAATATGATATTAATTCTCTAATTGGGAAAACAGGTTTTTTTAACCCTTACATTGGAGTTAATGGGGGAATGTTTTGGTTAGATGGAGAAAATAGTTCACACGTGAATCCTGTAGCGGGTTTTAACTTGTGGATGAATGAAAAGGTAGGTGTTAATTTTGAATCGGGATTCAAATATGGATTTACTGAGGTAAACAATCACCCAAGTGATACACACTTTCAACATTCAATATCAGTAATTTTTAAATTCGGAGCAAGGGATAAAGACAAAGATGGCGTTGTAGATAAAGAAGATTTATGTCCAGAGGTGTTCGGTTTATCTGAATTTAGCGGATGTCCGGATACAGATAGTGATGGAATTGAAGATAGCAAAGACGATTGTCCTACTGTTGCTGGAACTATGGACACTAAAGGCTGTCCAGATGCGGATGGAGACGGCGTTAAAGATGCTGTGGACGAGTGTCCAAATCGAGCAGGTACGGTTGCCAACAAAGGTTGTCCAGATATAGATGGAGATGGTGTCAAGGACAGTCTTGACAAGTGTCCTAACGAAGTAGGTTCTATAACGAATAAAGGTTGCCCAGACACAGATGGAGATGGTATTTTGGACAAAGATGATAAGTGCATTAACCAAAAAGGGCTTAAAGAAAATAAAGGTTGCCCAGAGACTGGAGAAGCTGCCAAAAAATCAACTCAAGAAAGAAGAGAAACAGGAATTGATAACACGATTCTTTTTGATTATGATAGTTATCAATTGACCTCTAACGCAAAATCTAAGCTAATGAGAATTGCAACGATGATGAAAACAAATCCCAATCTCCAATTTAGAATAGAAGGAAATGCTGATAGTATCGGGACTGATGAGTTTAACATTGCTATAGGGCAGCTTAGAGCACAAACTGTTTCTGATTATTTGATTGAAAATGGTATTAGTAAAACTAGATTAAAAATTATTAGTTATGGGGAGGAAAGACCAATAGCCACCAACGAAACAGAAATAGGGAGACAAAGGAACAGAAGGGTAGTGATTCAAATTCAGAGCAAATAGAAGGAGAATTTAATTTATAAAAACAACACTCAAAATAATTATTTATTTTGGGTGTTGTTTTGTTTAGAAACATTCTCATAAGTTCTTTAGAGTTACTTTGAATACTGCCAAAGCTCAAAATGAAAACTTGTTTTTTAATCAATTTAATTACATTTGCTTAAAATTATTTTTATGGGTAGAACATTAGTTGTAGGAGATATTCATGGAGGATTCAGAGCTTTAGAACAAGTTTTGGAAAGAGCTAATGTAACTACAGAAGACACTTTAATTTTTTTGGGTGACTATGTAGATGGTTGGAGCCAGTCCTTTGAGGTGATTAATAAATTGATAACATTAAAATCCTCTCACAATTGTGTTTTTTTAAGAGGAAATCACGATCAATTATTTTGTGACTGGTTAAAACATTCCAAAGACAATCCCAATTGGTTACAACACGGAGGGCAGGCAACCCTAGATTCCTACAAAGACAGACCTTTTAATTTTATACGAATACATACGCATTTTTTAGAAAATTTAGAGAATTACTATTTGGATACCAACAATAGGTTGTTCCTACACGCTGGTTATACCAATATTAGAGGAGTAGACCACGAACATTTTTCTAAGATGTTTTACTGGGATCGGTCTTTATGGGAATTAGCATTGGCCTCAAGAAATTTATCTAAAGAAGACGAATTTTATCCAGAAAGATTAAAAAATTATAAAGAAATTTATATTGGGCATACACCGCTATCTAGAATTGATAGAGATGAGCCAATGAATGCCTCTGGAGTTTGGAATGTCGATACTGGAGCTGCTTTTACCAATTCGTTAACTATAATGGATATAGATACTAAAAAGTTTTGGCAGAGTGATTCTTTACCGAGCTTATATCCAAACGAAAAAGGTAGAAATTAAACTAATTACTTGTGTCAGATTTTTAAACTGATTACTTTTGCAACGCTAATAAAAATTAAGTATTATGACTGAAATATTTCATGCTATAGACAATTTATTTACAAACGGTTTGTTCCTTCCTTTTAAAGCACTTCGTTTTAGTGGTTCTTGGTGGCTATCAAATGCTATCAACTTTTTGTTTGTAATTGTAGGTTTGTTGTATTTTGCTTATTGGATGAAAGAGTCCAAAAAGTTTAAAGACCAAGGAACCGAAGATTTACCAAAATAAGACATTGTATTGGGGAGCAAGAACAAATTAAAACGTTTTAACGAAAACGAAACGTTTGATAATGTAATACAGCCTACAAGAGAAGAAGTAGTATCTGGATTTAAGTACCAAGGTAAGTGGAACGAATTCTTTAAAAATGACCATCCTATTGTATTGGAATTGGGATGTGGAAAAGGAGAATATACCGTTGCTTTGGCAAAAAGAAATCCAAGTATCAATTACATAGGTATTGATATCAAAGGAGCTCGTTTTTGGCGTGGTGCTAAAACAGCTATCGAAGATGAGATGCCCAATGTAGCTTTCATAAGAACTCAAATAGAGTTGGTAGATTTTATTTTTGCTGAAAATGAAGTAAGTGAAATTTGGATTACATTCCCAGACCCACAAATTAAATACAAGCGCACCAAGCATAGAATGACTGGTGATGCCTTTTTAAAGAGATATCACAAGGTACTTAACTCAGAAGGTATCATGCATTTAAAAACGGACAGTGAGTTTATGCATGGATATACTTTAGGGTTGCTACATGGACAGGGTCACGAAGTTTTGTATGCAAATCACGATGTGTATAGACAAGAAGGAGCTCCAGATGAAGTAATGAAAGTTCAAACCTATTACGAAAGTCAGTATTTAGAAAAAGGCAAAGCAATTACTTACACCAAGTTTAGATTAAAATTTTAATATAAAACGCATCAGATATCTGATGCGTTTCTTATTTTCATCATTATTTAGAACATTAATTTTGGAAACAGAAAAGCAAGATTTTTTTAAGAAAGTACATCAAGTAGCCAAACTAATTCCATCCGGACGAGTCTCTACTTACGGAGCTATTGCTCAATATCTAGGAGTCAAATCCTCTGCAAGAGTTGTTGGTTGGGCAATGAATGCGGCTCATGGAGATTTGTCCATACCTGCACACAGAGTGGTTAATAGAGTAGGGCTTTTAAGCGGTAAACATCATTTTGAAGGAACCAATCTAATGCAGCAGCTCTTAGAAAGTGAAGGAGTAGAGGTTAAAGAAAACAAAGTGGTAAACTTCAAAGAACTTTTCTGGAATCCTACGCAAATTTTACCCAAGCACAACCTTTAAAATCTGAAAATAGAAGTTGACGACCTTTCTATTGAGGACAACAAACGGTCATAGATAAGTTTGAGTAAATAGGATGAATCTGATATGATTGATATTAGGTTTTAAATTGTCATTTCGGGTAATTTTCAACAGGAATTTGTATGAAGAAAGTCTATTAAACTCCAAACAATAGTCGACAACACTAAATAACGTAAGTTCGATATACTTAGCGCAAAGTTTTAAAGTTTTTATTTCGAGTAGTTTTCGATAGAAAACTGTATCGAGAAAGTCAATCTTTGAAACAAAAATGTAATTTGTAGGTAGTGTCCAAAAAACTGTGTAAACAGAAATTAGGCGGGGTTTTAAAACCCCGCCTAATTTTTTGATTAATTTTATAACACACAGTTTTATTATGGATGATTTAAAAAATCAATTTTTACAAAGTGGTCTATTAAAAGGCCTAAAAACAGAAGACGATTTAAGTAATTTATTGAATGAATTACACAGTGCCGCTTTAGAAGCTATGCTTCAAGGAGAGATGGATGCTCATTTAGGCTATCCCAAAAATGGTAAACGCAGCAACACTAATGCTCGCAATGGTAGCACTACAAAAAAAGTAAAGAACCGCCTCGGTCAAAGCGAGATTAAAGTTCCACGTGATCGCAATAGTGATTTTGAACCTGTTGTGGTTCCTAAACACAAAAGCACTTCACTGTCTATAGAAAATATCGTAATCTCGCTTTATGCAAAAGGTATGAGTGTTTCTGATATTGAAGATGAACTTTATCAAATTTATGGCTATAAGCTCTCCACATCATCTATATCTATCATCACAGACAGAATCAATCAAGAAGTATTAGAATGGCAAAACAAGCCTTTAGAGTCTGTTTATTGCGTAGTTTGGATGGATGGAATTGTATTTAAAGTTCGTCAAGGAGGAAAGGTTGTTAACAAAACTATTTACTTAGCCGTAGGGCTCAACAGAGAAGGCCACAAAGAACTATTAGGAATGTGGTTAGGAATGAATGAATCTGCCGCTTTTTGGCAAGGAGTACTTACTGATTTAAAGGCTAGAGGGGTTGAAGATATTTTGGTAACTGTTACCGATAATCTCAACGGATTTACACAATCCATTAAAAATGTGTTTCCAACAGCAGATACTCAAATCTGTGTGGTTCATCAAATTCGTAATAGTGCACGTTATGTGGTTTGGAAAGACAAAAAAGCTTTTACAGGAGATATGAAGCATATTTACAATGCTCCTAATAAAGAAATGGCTAAAGCCGAATTAGACCAGTTTGCTGAAAAATGGAATGATAAATATCCTTATGCAGTACAATCTTGGCGTAACAATTGGGAGGAACTTACCGTGTTCTTTGATTTCCCTTTAGAAATCAGAAAAATAATTTACACTACCAATCTAATTGAAAATCTTAATGGCAAAATTAGAAAATACACTAAAAACAAAATGAGCTTCCCAACAGACGATGCCTTGAAAAAATCAGTTTATTTATCTTTGATGCAAATTACTAAGAAATGGACCCAGCCAATTCACAATTGGGGACTAATTCTTAACCAGTTCTTAACTATATTTGAAAAAAGGGTTCAACTTTAAAAAAGTTAAACCCCGTAGAATTTTTGTTTACACAAAATATTGGATACTGTCAATTTGTAGCATAAAAATCTTGTGTAAACTACTTTGAACAAAAATGTTTCTTTCAAGTCGAGCTCACATTAAATATACTCATTTAGTTATGTTCGTGTAAATACATCTTTCTTAAATCGAGCAAACACTAAACAACTGATTAGTATTTGCTGATTACTTTAAGATTTGTTTCAAAAAAATAAAACCACACCTTTAATTATTTCGTAAATACAGTGTTTAGGGATAGTTTTAAGGTTGATACATAGTTTTTATGTTACAATTTGTTTAGAGAAGTTGGGTCGTTTGGGGAAACGGCCCAGCTTCATGTAAAAACGCTACCTTGTTGGGTAGCGTTTTTTATTTAAAAGTAATTTTCACAAGAAAATTATATCTAGAAAATCAAATTTTACATCAAAAAATAGAATTCTTTATGTCAAGATTCTCACTAAACTATAGTCTTTACAGAACTAACGGCATTTAAGAATTTTTTGTTAATCCTAGTGTGTACAATTGTTCTAGTGTCGGAGATTTACTTCCTCCTTTAGGCTCTAACGTAATTCCAAATGCCTCGGATTTATTTTGGTTACCGACTTTTACAAAACGTTTTCCGTTGTTGTAATCATCTAAAGTACCTAAACTTGTTGGGCTTAAAGGATTTAATGTTAAAGACCAAAGTTGATAAACTTTACCTTCTGGAGCAGGAGGTAATCCCTCTAAATCCACATACATTTCATTTTTTTCTTGGTTCCAATAAATGTTTGCAAAACTGTTAGGAGCTATTTTTTGTCCAGCCAAATTTATTTTTTCAGTTTTTTCAAGAGCAATAAAAGCGATGACATCGTTCTGACGATTTAACTGAAACTTTTTATCAATTAAATCACTTTGCAAGGTTGCCCTTTGGTGGTCTAAAACTTCGTTAGCAGCAATTTGTTTAGTCAGGCTATTTTTTAACTGATTTTTATTTAAATAAATATTGATGATACCGAAAGTTAATAGAATACACGCAGCCCAACCTATATGTTGATACCAATTAATTACAGCTAACTTACGAGGTCTTTTATTGATAAGACTCATCAAATTTTCAAAAGGTCTTATTTGTACGTTGTTTCCAGTACTAAGCTCCGCAATGTTTATAACGGTTTGTTCTATGTTATTAACGTATTCTTTTAGTTCTGGGTATTTTTGAATATTTGCATACACTTCGTAACTGTCCTCTCTATTTAGAGTTCCAGCAACGTAAAGTTCTAAAATTCCAGAATTTATATATTCTTCTATATCTATCATAGCCTTAATTAATGATACTTGTTTTTAATTTATTCAAACAGCTTCTACTTCTGGTTTTTACGGTACCTAAAGGTAGTTCAAGTTCTTCTGATGTTTCCCTTTGAGTATAGCCTTTGTAAAAAAGTAAGTCTATCATTTTTTTACATTTATCAGACAGTTTTTGAATTTGCTGAATAAGTTTTATTTGTTCGTCATCGCACTCATCATCTTCCAAATTCGATATATTTACGAATATATCTATGCTTTGGTTTCTTTTCTGTGTTTTATATTCTTTAGATCTTGTTCTATCTATTGCTGCGTTTCTAGAAATGTTTAAAAGCCAAGTAAAAAATCTTCCTCGTTTTACGTTGTAACTTTCAATATGATTCCAAACTTTTAAAAAAACTTCTTGCAAAATATCTTTTGATAGATCTTCATCATTAATAATGCTATCTATCACCCCCAACATACTTTTATAATACATTGTGTAAAGTTTTTCATAAGCAGTAACATCTTTTTCTTCTTGGAACTTTTTTACCAAAGCATCTACATCCATAAACTCATCAATTAAAAAATATCTTAGAAATGTAATAAGAATATATGAATGGCATGGGGTATTTGTAAGTTTTTATTTTACATAAGACAATAGATGAGTATCTTATTATAAATAGGACTAAATAGCGTATCTTTACAAACCAAAAATTAGAGTAAAATGGCCATTACAAAATCAGATATACAATCAGTTTTAGAAACAATTACTGCTCCAGGAGAGGGAAAAAGTTTGATGGAAAATAAAAATATTTCTAACGTTGTTGTTTTTGGTGACGAGATTATTGTCGATGTTAAAATTAGCAACCCTACTTTGCAAGCAAAAAAGAAAACAGAGTCTGAAATTGAAAGAGCAATAGTTGCGAAATATCCTCAAGCTAAGGTGAAAGTAAACTTAACAGTAGAAACTAAAGTTAAAGAAGAACCTAAAGCCAATCCGAATTTAATTAAGGGAGAAAAGATACCTGGAATTCAAAACATCATAGCCATTGCTTCTGGTAAGGGAGGAGTAGGTAAATCTACAGTAACGGCTAATATGGCGGTTACTTTACAAAAAATGGGCTTTAAAGTAGGAGTTTTAGATGCAGACGTATACGGACCTTCCATGCACATTATGTTTGATGTTGCTAAGGCAAAGCCTATTTCTGTAGATGTTGACGGACGTTCTAAAATGAAACCTGTTGAGAATTACGGTGTCAAATTATTGTCTTTAGGTTTTTTTACTAATCCTAACGAGGCTGTTATTTGGAGGGGACCTATGGCATCCAAAGCTTTAAACCAGATGATTTTTGATGCAGATTGGGGAGAATTAGATTTTTTATTGATTGACTTACCTCCAGGAACAGGTGACATTCATTTATCAATTGTACAAGCTTTGCCAATTACAGGAGCTGTTGTAGTAAGTACTCCACAAAACATTGCTTTGGCCGATGCCAAAAAAGGGGTAGCCATGTTTCAGCAGAAAAACATCAAAGTACCAGTATTGGGAATTATTGAGAATATGAGTTATTTTACGCCTGCAGAATTACCAAATAACAAGTACTACATTTTTGGTGAGAATGGAGCCAAGCATTTAGCAGAGGATATTGAAACTGCATTTTTGGGTGAAGTACCATTGGTGCAAAGTATTAGAGAAGCTGGTGATGTTGGGCATCCTGTAGCATTGCAAGAAGGAACACCGCAAGAAATTGCTTTTAAAGAGATTACGAAAAATATGGCGGGGGAGTTACTAAAACGTAACAATGATTTGCCTCCAACAGAAGTTGTTAAAATAACAACCATGAGTGGTTGTTCAACAAAATAATAATATTTATATTAGAATTTGATTAAATAATACGATGATGAACCCAGAAGAGTTACAACAAAATGTAGAAAATGCTTTAGAAGAAATCCGTCCTTTTTTATTGTCGGATGGTGGTAATATTTCTTTAATTTCTATAGAGGATAATATTGTTAAGGTAAAGTTAGAAGGAGCTTGCGTAGGGTGTAATGTGAATCAAATGACGTTAAAAAATGGAGTAGAGGCCACCGTTAAAAAACATGCACCTCAAATAGAAAGTGTGATAGATGTGAGTTAAATCATCATAAAAATCAGTAAAAAAAAGCGTTCATGAGAAATCTTCTCATGAACGCTTTCTTTTGGGTTTTACCCCTCCAGTTTTTCACTCAGCTCAAACCAACGCATCTCTTTATATTCAATATCATCTATAATTTTTTGGAGTTCATTTGATTTTTTATCGATATCATCACCTTCTATTTTGCCTTCGGCAAATTCAGTTTCAATGGCTTCTTTTTTTCTGTTTAACTTGGCAATATCGCTTTCTAGGTTAACATACTCTTTATTTTCACTATAACTCAACTTAACTCCTGTTTTTTGCTTTTCCTTTGGAGCTTCTATTTTTGTGGGTACTATAGTTTGTTCTTCACCAGCATCCGAGTTCTCATACGCTCTAAAATCAGAATAATTTCCAGGGAAGTTTTCAATCAATCCACTACCTCTAAACACAAAAAGAGAATCTACAATTTTATCCATAAAATAGCGATCGTGAGAAACCACTACCAAGTTCCCTGGGTAATCCAATAAAAAGCTTTCTAAGACATTTAAGGTTACAATGTCTAAATCGTTCGTAGGTTCATCTAAAATTAAAAAGTTGGGATTTTGTATTAGAACTGTACACAAATACAAACGTTTACGTTCCCCACCACTTAATTTCTCTACAAAATCATATTGCTTCTTTTTATCAAACAAAAATCGCTCTAAAAGCTGACTAGCAGATATTTTGTGTCCTTTGGCAAGAGGGATAAATTCCCCAAATTCCTTAATAACTTCTATTACTTTTTGACCTTCTTTAATTTTTATACCTGACTGATGATAATATCCAAACTTAACCGTTTCTCCTACAATTACTTTACCAGCATCTACCTCGGTATTACCTGTTAAAACGTTTAAGAAAGATGATTTACCAGTTCCGTTTTTTCCAATAATTCCAATTCTTTCTCCTCGTTTAAAATTGTATTCAAATTTGTCTAACATCACCATTTCTTCCCAAGCTTTGGAAATACTGTGTAATTCAACAATTTTATTACCCAAACGCTCCATGTTTATTTCTAACTGAACTTTGTGTTCTTTTCGTCTATTTTGGGCTTTTTCTTTGATAACGTAAAAATCGTCTTGTCTAGATTTAGATTTGGTAGTTCGTGCTTTGGGCTGTCTACGCATCCAATCCAATTCCTTTTTAAACAAGTTTTTTGCTTTGGCCTGTACGGTTTGTTCCAAAGCCATACGCTCTTCTTTTTTTTCTAAATAATAAGAGTAGTTTCCCTTGTAACTATACAATTGGCCATTGTCCATTTCTATAATTTCGTTACACACACGTTCCAAAAAGTAGCGATCGTGTGTCACCATAAACAATGTAATTTTTTCTTTAGCAAAAAAGGATTCTAGCCATTCAATCATTTCTAAATCTAAATGGTTGGTAGGTTCATCTAAAATCAACAAATCGGGTTTGCTAATAAGCACAGTAGCTAAAGCCAAACGTTTTCTCTGGCCTCCAGATAATCCTTTTACTTTTAGTTGTAAATTATCTAGCTTAAGTTTAGAGAGTATTTGTTTGTACTGTGTTTCAAAATCCCAAGCGTTGTACTGATCCATCATATCAAATGCCAATTGATAAGCATCTGAGTTTTCTGGATTTTCAATAGCTTTTTCGTATTCCTTAACTACTTGCAAAACCTTGCTGTCCGAAGCAAAAATTACTTCTTCAATGGTTTGATTTTCATCAAATGCATCTTCTTGAGAAAGGTAGGCAACGTGTAACTCTTTCCGCCTAACAACTTGTCCTGTATCGGGGGTGTCGTTACCTGCAATAATTTCTAGCAAACGAGTTTTACCCGTTCCGTTTTTGGCAACAAAAGCAATCTTTTGATCTTTGTTAATTCCAAAAGATAAATTTTCAAACAATACACGCTCGCCAAAGGCTTTAGAAACGTTTTCTATAGATAAGTAATTCACACAAAAATATTTTGCGTAAAAATACAGGTTTATATTGATACTAGCTTATAAATACTACCAAGCTTCTTTAAAAGTCTTGTGGTAGAGGTATAAATCTTTAGAAAGTTCCACAGCCCCTACGTTCTTTAAAATATTAATGGCTTTTTTGGACCATGTTTTTCGATAGTTAAACGAGTTGGGTTTTCCGCCAATGGTGTTGATAAACTGTATGTTCAAATTTTCATCAAACAAAATATTGATACCATGAGTTGCTATTTTGTTGTCCAATAATTCTCGAGCCTGATTGTAAGCTCTTATTCTTGAAGTGTAAGATATAAAGCGCGTTGCAAAATCTCTTACGTTTTCTAAGTTGGCTTTGGTTAGCTCGTAAGGATGATCTATAAAATAGTCCAAATTTTCAATAGTTCCAGCCATAGGGCTAGGTCTGTAATCTTTTTTGAGTGATGCAGGTCTAATTTCCCATATAATATCGGTTTTAAGAGTTTTGGCTAACGCTTTTTTTCCTAAAATAACATTCTTAGTTTTAATGGATTTGGGCATTCTTAACGCAGGAAGTTCAGCTTCCGTACCCACAGCATTCAAGCTTAAAAAATTACCAGTAATTCTCCCAATATAACCCTGTCCCCAGCCAGACTCCAGAGAAATAATACTTAGAACAGCCGCAGGGGGAATCTTATATTCTATACACATTTGAATTACAGGAGCTGAAATTCTACCGTACAATTCTTTTACGTGATTGTATTTTCGATACTTGTAGATGCTTGTTTTCTTTGTAGCCATGGCTAACTGTAATGGTGCTTGTGCAGTACAAGGCAACACTAAAACCATAAACGACAGACTGATAAGGAAATGAAATATGCTTTTTTTCATTATTGATTTTTGGAAGAGCAAAGATAGTAGAAAAATAAAAAAGAAATTGACACCTCTAAATCAGGTATCAATACTGATGATTTTATTCCTCTATTGGTAAAAACCAATTTTTAGAAAAGGAATGATGTCTTTACCTAATTCATTTGGTATATTTACTCATATGGAGTCAGTTTTACAAGTAAAAGATTTAAGTATTTCATTTAAAAATCAAATGGAAATGAACCAAGTGGTTCATCAAATTAGTTTTGAAATAAGATCAAATGAAATTCTAGGAATTGTTGGGGAATCTGGAAGTGGAAAATCAGTAACCTCTATGGCAATGATGGGCTTGCTATCCAAAAAAAATACGGTGATTGATGGAGTAGTCAATTATGAAGGTAAAAATTTACTAACTCTAGAGCAAAAAGCACTAAGGCAGGTAGTTGGAAAAGAAATTAGTATGATTTTTCAAGAACCAATGACTTCGTTAAATCCGAGCATAACTTGTGGGGAACAAGTGGCTGAGGTGTTAGCGCTGCACACGCATCTATCCAATACACAAATAGACAAAGAGGTGTTAAATCTTTTTAAAAAGGTAAAATTACCTAGAGCTGATGAAATGGTTAATCAATATCCTCATGAGCTGTCTGGAGGGCAAAAACAAAGAGTTATGATTGCCATGGCTATTGCCTGTAAACCTAAAATTTTAATTGCAGATGAACCCACAACTGCTTTAGATGTTCGAGTGCAAAATGATATTATTTTACTTTTAAAAGAGTTGCAAAAAGAAACGCAAATGAGCGTTGTTTTTATTACTCACGATTTGGCTTTGATAGGAGAAATAGCCAGCAGCGTTATTGTAATGCAAAGAGGTAGAATTGTGGAACAAGGTCTTGTAAGGGATGTTTTTTTAAATCCTAAAGAAGTTTATACAAAGGCTTTGATTAATGCCAAACCAAAGCTAAATGTAAGATTAAAAGAGTTGCCTTCAGTAACTAGCTATTTAAAAAGTGATTTTAGAGAAGTTGTTTTTACTGATGCTGAGCGCAAAGAATTTCACCAAAAAATATATGCCAAACCTCCTCTACTAGAGGTAAAAAACTTAAAAACGCACTACGTATCCAAAAATAATTGGTTTCAAAAAGCCAAAGTAACTAAAGCGGTTGATGGGGTTAGTTTTAACGTTTTTAAAGGAGAAACTATTGGATTGGTTGGAGAGTCTGGTAGCGGAAAATCCACTATAGGAAGAACCATACTGGGGCTAGAAAAAGCAACCGAGGGACACGTGTTTTATAACGGAGTAGATTTAAATGCTTTATCAAATTCTCAACGAAAAAAATACAGAAGAGAAATTCAGTTAATCTTCCAAGATCCCTATTCTTCGCTAAATCCTACGCTAAGGGTAGGGAAAGCTATTTTAGAGCCTATGAAATTCCACGGTATTCTTAACAATGATCGAGAAAGAAAAAGATACATTGAAAATCTTTTAAATAAAGTAGGACTGTCCTCGGAATTTTATGACAGATATCCTCATGAATTTTCTGGAGGACAAAGACAGAGAATAGGAATTGCAAGGGCTTTGGCCTTACAGCCTCAACTAATTATATGCGATGAGTCCGTATCCGCTTTAGATGTTTCCGTACAAGCGCAAGTACTAAATTTGTTAAATGATTTAAAAAAGGAGTTTGGTTTTACTTATATTTTTATCTCACATGATCTATCGGTTGTTAAGTTTATGTCTGACCAATTAATTGTATTAAATCAAGGTAAAATAGAGGAAATTGGGGATGCTGATGTCATCTATCACAAGCCAGAAAAGGATTATACCAAAGACTTAATCAACGCAATTCCCAAAGGAGTTTGATCCTTTATTTAGAAACTAATAAATTGTATATTGCAAAAAAAATAAAAGTATGCAGTTTAGATATTTAGCATTGTTGTTTCTTTTTGTGTTGGCTTCATGCGGATCAAGCAATTCGCTAACGCAACAGGTAGATATTCCTAAAATAAAAAAGTCTAAGTTAATTAAGCTATACGATGCAAATTCATTTGCCAACGCAAAGTTTAATACAGTTAAAGTAAATTCTAAACTATCTTACAAGATAGGAGATACATCGCAAAAATTAGGATTAAAAATTAGAATAGCCAAAGGACAAAAACTTTGGATGAGTGCTGACTTCTTAGGAATTCCCGTAGCTAAGTTATTGGTTGAAAAAGATAGTGTGCACTATTACAATAAAATTGATAAAACTTATTTTGAGGGTTCTTTTGAGTTGCTTAAAGAGTTGACAGGTTTAAATTTTTCTTATGAAATTTTAGAGAGTTTGTTCACGGGTGATTTGGCGATTAATTTAAAAAACGGAAGCTACAGAATGTTTAGAGGCGAGTCTGATTACTACTTTAAAAATTCTAATTTTAGCGATTACGAAACTAGAGTAGAGCTTTACCCAACTACTTACAAAGTAAAATCTCAATCCATCACCAATTATTCTGGCAAAAACTTTTTAGCAGCTTTCTATAAAGAATATAAGGAAGTAGATAGCTTTGTGTTTCCAAAAGATTTTGAAATCCGTGGTTTAAATAACGAAAAATCTTCGTTAATATCTCTATCATATACTTCTGTTAAATTTGACGAAGATTTGCGATTCCCGTTTGAAATTCCTGAGGATTGCGACAAAGAAATTGTGCTAAAAACCACTAAGGCTAAAGAAAAAACAAATGAGTAAAAAGATTTATCTTTTTCTTAGTGTTATCTTATTTACATCTTTTTGTTTTAGTCAAAGTGCAAAGCAAAAAGAACTAGAAAAAAAAAGGGCTCAATTACAAAGAGAGATTGTTAGAGTAAATGAGCTCCTTTTCAGTACGCAAAAGCAAAGCAAGGATGTATTACAGACTTTAGAAGACCTGAATAAAAAGATTCAAGTTCGTTCGGACTTGATTGCGGCCATTAGCGAAGAAGCTAACTACTTAGAAGTATTAGTGGCTAAAAATCAAGCTAAATTAGATGAGTTAAATAAAGAGCTAGAGGCATTAAAAGAGGATTACGCTCAAATGATTTTGAAGTCTTACAAGAGTAAATCTGAACAAAATAAATTGATGTTTCTCTTGTCTTCCAACGATTTTTTTCAAGCATACAAACGTTTTAGATATATGAAACAGTATGCCAACTTTAGAAAAAAACAAGGAGATTCCATTGTAGTTAAAGCTGAAAAAGTAGCAGATTTAAAAAGAAAGCTGGAAATTCAAAAAAGGCAAAAAGAATCACTAGTTAGAAAAAACAAGCAAGAGGCTTTAAAAATAGAGCAAGAAAAGAAGGGGCAAGAAGATTTAGTAAAAAAAATAAAATCTAAAGAAAGAACTTATATTTCTCAGATAAAGAAAAAACAAAAGGAAGAAAGGGAAATAGAAAAAGAGATAGAGCGCGTAGTAAGAGAAGCCATTGCCGCAGCAAATAAGTCGAAAAAAACCACTAAAAAAGTGGATGCAAACGTCAAAAGTTCTGGTTTTGTTTTAACGCCGGAAGGAAAAGCGCTCGCCAATAGATTTGAGCAAAATAGAGGAAAACTACCTTGGCCTGTTTACGAAGGTGTGGTGACTAGAAAATACGGAGTAATTCCGCATCCAACTCTCGGAGGAATAAAGATTGATAGTAAAGGAATACACATTACTACTAAGAACAACGCATCAGCTAGGGCAGTTTTTAAAGGAAAAGTTTTGGCAATACAATCGGTAAGCGGTCGACACGCTGTTTATGTACAGCACGGTAACTATATTTCTCTTTATAACAACTTAGATAAAGTGTATGTTACTAAAGGACAAGAGGTGGTATTAAAGCAATCTTTAGGGACTGTTTTTAAAGACAAATTAACTGGGAAAACTACTCTAAAGTTCCAGATTTGGAAAGATACCCAAAGACAAAATCCAACTTATTGGTTGGCTAGAATGTAAATTAGTCTAAGCTTTTAGCAAGGATTCTATTTTATTTCGTCCTATCTATCAACAACTAATATTTGATATGAAGACAAACGGAATCATCACCAAAGAGAGTATACATAATTTTGAGGAAACTTACCATCAGTTAAAATCATTAATTGAGAATAATAGTAATCTAAAAATCTTATTGGAACTTGACCATCAAAAGAATGCTGAGAAGAACTACTTATCTTTACAAGCTACTAGAATTATTATGTTTGGTAACCCCAAATTGGGAACTCTATTGATGCAGGCTAATCAATTAGCAGGTTTGGATTTACCGCAAAAAATATTAGTAACAGAAGACGGTAAAGGACAGGTCTCAGTGAGTTACAACGATCCTGTATATTTAAAAGAAAGACACCAATTAAAAGGAGTTGATGAGGTTATTGCTAAAATAGCAAGTGCGTTAGACAAAATAAGTTCTAAGGCAACAACTTAGTTAAACAATGCTTTTAATTCGGTAGCGTCGTTGGGTTTTAATTTACCTGCAACAACCAAGCTCAATTGTCTTCTTCGTAATGCATTAGCAAAACGTCTTTTTTCTAACTCGGTTTCAGCAATTATTTGAGGAACTTTTTTAGGTTTTCCGTTATTGTCTACAGCAACAAAAGTATAAATAGCCTCGTTAACTTTAGTGCGTTCTCCAGAGTTTAAATCCTCTAGATAAACGTCAGCAATAACCTCCATAGAAGAGGAGAACGACCTTGAAACTTTAGCCTCAATAGTCATCATACTGCCCAGCGGGATCACCTTCTCGAAAGAAACGTTATTAACAGAAACAGTTACACATATAGAGTTTGAATGTCTCTGAGCTGCGATACAGCAAATTCTATCCACCCTTGCTAGTAATTCTCCACCAAACAGTCCGTTTAAAGCATTGGTATCACTGGGTAAAATAATATCTGTAGCAATGGCTAGAGATGCAGATGAAGTTTTGGAATTCATAATGTTAACAGTAAAAGTCTCTACGGTTAAAGATAAACTTTTAATGTTTATTCGTTGATATACAGCCAAGCATGTTTGTTATCTTTTTTACGGATAGCATTTAGCTTGTTGATGGCCTCTCTTTTATCATTAAAAGAGGCATAACTTACCTGAGTTAACCCCCATTTGTTTAAGCCCATGATTTTAGCATCATAGCCTTTATTGGTTAGCATATTTACTTTTTTGACAGCATTGTCTGCCTCTTTAAAAGCTCCAGCTATAATATGGTATTTATAAGTAATTTCTTCTTCAATAATTTCAGTAACCTCTTCAACAACCTCTTTTTCTACCTTTAAGGTGATAGCAGGTAACGGATTTAAAATATTGAAAGATGCTTGTTGAATTTGCTGAGTGATTTCTTGCTGTGCGGCAATTTCTTGCTGATTGGCTAAATTGTTAACATAAATATTTCCTCCAATCAAGAATCCACCAATAACAATGGCAGCTGCGGCAATATACTTTCCGTAAGATTTTTTTTGTTCGGCAACAACAGCTGCTACCTCTTTAGCAGCTACAATGTTGTTTCTCAATACAAAGTCAGCATCTAAGTTACTCAATCCAAAGGAGCTGCTTAAGTAATTAATTGAGTTGATTGGTTCAAAAACTAGTTGTTCATTTTCCATAGAAAAACGACCAATTTGATCAAGAGATAAGGATTTGGTCTCCAAATCATTTTTCCATTGATTGACAACTTCTTGAACTTGGTTGGCAGCTGTATCAAAAGAAATATGCAACGACTTTGCGATGTGATTGATTAACAAACCATCATTTTGTTGAAGGTTTACATTAAAAGAAATATTCTTTGTAGGAGGTGTAAATTGGTGATTGGTATTAATCATACTAGGAATAGTATTGCTTACAAATCCTCCAAAGTTTGGAATCATTACACACTCGTATCTGTATAGTAAATCGCTGATGTATTTTGATAACTGCATAGTGCTAAAATATCAAAAATTGAAAACCATTACGCAAAACGTTTACATAATTTATGAACAATTTATTTTTGTATATTATTGAGTAAAAAAGCTATGAATACCAAGGAAATTCAATACGCTTTGTCACTCCAATTTATCAAAGGAGTGGGAAGTGTCACAGCCAAATCATTGATAAATATTTATGGAAGCGCAACCGCTTTATTTCAGTCTCATCAAGTAGGAGTTCTAAAGCCTAATGTTAATGTAACGGTTTTTAGAAAAATTTTTACTCAAGAGTCTTTAGATCAGGCTCAAAGAGAGTTGAGTATTTCTATAGCTAAGGGTTTGAAATGTTTATATTTTAAGGATAAAAATTACCCTAGTTATCTTTTAAATTGTGCAGATGCACCTGTAATTATTTTTCACGACGGGGGAGATGTCATCAATCATCATAAAAAAATATTGAGTATTGTAGGAACTAGAAATATGACTTCTTATGGTAGAGATTTTTGTAATGATTTAATCACTTCTTTAAAGGAATATCAACCCTTAATTGTAAGTGGGTTTGCCTTTGGGGTAGATATTTGCGCACACACGTTGGCTTTAAAACATGAGTTACCCACTTTAGCAGTATTGGCTCATGGTTTTGGAACGCTTTATCCTAAGGAGCACAAAAAATATTATCAAGATATTAAAGAGAGCGGAGGGTTTTTGTCCGAATTCGGTTACGATGAACCTCCCTACAAAGAAAATTTTTTAAAAAGAAATAGAATTGTTGCTGGGATGAGCCAAGCTACCATTATTGTGGAATCTGCAAAAAAAGGAGGAGCGTTAGTTACGGCAGATATCGCCAATTCTTATAACAAAGATGTTTTTGCCGTACCAGGCAAAACCACAGATTTGTATAGCAAAGGTTGCAATGCTTTAATCAAACAACACAAAGCAGCGTTGATTACTTCGGGAGAAGATTTGGTACTAGAATTGGGTTGGGAAAAAAATAAAAAGACTGAGGTAAGTGTTCAGCCACAGTTATTTGTAGACTTAGTTGGTGATGAAAAGTTGGTATACGATGCTTTGGAACAAACTCAGTTATACGTTGATGAAATATCTCGAATAGTGAATTTGCCTATTTATAAAATTTCTAATTGTATTTTTCAATTAGAGATGAAAGGACTGATTCATGTGCTACCAGGAAAATTAATTAAGAGGACTTAGCTGTATTAGAAATAAAACTTTCTAATACAACGGCAGAAACAATAATGCTTCCCCCTATAATGGTTGATAGTGTTGGTTTTTCGTTTAAAAAAAAGTAAGCTAAAATAACAACATATAAAGGTTGGATACAACTGAGCAACGAAGCTGTTGTTGCCGAAAAGTACTTAAAAGTTTTAACCAAGTAAGTGTGGCCTATGGCTGTAGTAATTACTCCTAAAAATACCAAATATGGGAGTTGAGTTTTGTAGTTAGCCATTTCAAAGTTTAATAAAAATAGCATAGGTGTTAAAAAGACAACGACCCATCCGTTTTGATAAAACATGAGCAAACCTGCAGGGTAATTCCCTACGTGTTTTTTCATTAAAATATTTCTGATAGCAAAACAAAAAGCAGAAAATATTCCAAATAAAATACCTGTGGTTACTTGATTTCCAGTATTAAATTCAGGAGTTAAAATATACAGACCTAGTATCACTAACAATGCCAAAAATAAATGCTTGGGATTAAATTTAGTCCTTAAAATGATGGGTTCTAGTAAGGTAGTAAAAATAGGAAAGGTAAACAACGAGATAACACCCAAACCAGCACCAGCCATTTGAAGCGCATAGAAGTAAGTTACCCAATGAATAGTTTGCATAAATGCACAGAAGACGAAAGATAAAGTGTCTTTCTTGTAATTATACGTGAAACCAACTCCTTTTATAGCACTAAAAATTCCGATGGTAATAAAGGCAAATAGGCATCTAGACCAAATACCTATCTCTGGAGGTAGAGAAATATAATTCCCCAAGGGAGCAGCCGTAGCAATGATTAAAAGTGCTAGGTTTAATTCTAATATATTCTTAAACTCTTTAGACATCTATCAATTATTTAACACCTGTGCTTCCAAACCCACCTTCTCCACGGTCTGTAGTGTTTAATTCACTTACTTCAATCCATTCTGCTTGCTCGTGCTTAGCAATCACTAATTGTGCTATTCTTTCTCCGTCGGTCACTTCAAAAACTTCATTAGAAAGGTTTACTAAAATTACTCCTATCTCCCCTCTATAGTCTGCATCCACAGTTCCTGGAGCATTTAGTACGGTAATTCCCTTTTTAGCAGCGAGTCCACTCCTGGGTCTTACCTGAGCTTCGTAACCTTTAGGAAGAGCGATAAACAATCCGGTTTTTACAATAGCTCTCTCAAGAGGTTGTAAAAAAATACTGTCAGCGATATTTGCTTTCAAGTCTAAACCTGCAGCACCAGAGGTTTCGTACTGGGGCAAATCGTGTTTAGATTTATTGATAACTTCAATATTCATATAAATATATTTAACGTTTTAGTAAGTTTTGATAGATGAATTTTCTTTGTGTCATAAATATGGCAGTTACGGCTATTAAAATAAACAAAGTATTCATGTAAAAATTGGCTCTGAAAAAGTAAAATGAGGTAAAACATAAAACTGTAATCAAACTCAATAAGCTTCCGATTTTTACAATATTATATGGTGTTTTATAGTGTTTTTGTCCTAGAATATAAGAGCACATCATCATTACTGCGTAGACCCCAAAGGTAACCCACGCAGCTCCTATGTAGCCGTAAGTAGGAACGAAAATTAATAGACCTAACACAGTTAGGATTCCTCCTAGTATGGAAAAATACATAGCAAATTTTGTTTGCGCAGTATTTTTATACCAAACAGACAAATTATTGTAAATCCCCAATAGCAAATTAGCTAATAATATAATGGGTACAATATCTAAGGTTTGTAAATATTCAGGTTTTTTGAGCAAAATAGCAGCAAAAAAATCGATATAAGCAACAATAGTTAGGCTAATAAGAGCTCCCAAAATGGTAAACCATTCTAAAATAATAGCATAAGTTTCTTTTGCATTGTTCTTATGTGCAATATTAAAAAAGAAAGGTTCGGCACCTAATTTAAATGCTGTGATAAATAAGGACATAAAAACTCCCAGTTTATAGGTACCCGCATAAGCACCTGCAATGCTTTTGTTTAAAAATCTAGGTAAAATAAGTTTATCCAAATTTTCATTGGTGACGTAGGCCAAGCCAGCAACTAGTATGGGCCAGCTATAAGAAAGCATTTTGAGTAGCAGTTGTTTGTTTATCCTTAGTCTGAATTTTAGGAACATAGGAAGCACCATTAAAAATGTTAACGTGCTCGCAATTAATGTAGCTAAAAATATATATCCAACATTTGAGTTTGTAGGGTACCAATCCAATAAATCATTCCTGTTGATTTTTGGTAAATACCACAAGAATAAAATGTTTAGGAGCGCATAAATAGTAATATTTAGTATTCTAAAATAAGCGTATTTAAAAGCTTTGTTGTTAACTCTTAGGTAAGCGAATGGAATTACAATTAAGGTATCAAATAAAAGGATGCTGATAAGAGTTCTAAAATGAAGTACCTCTGTAAAACCAAGGATTGACGAAATTGTTTCTGCTGCAAAAAGCATAGGGAGTAACACAAGAAAGCACATAAAGGCAATAGCGGTAAAGCTGGTGCTTAAAACGGTGTCTTTATCCTTTTCAGAATTATAGAACTTAAAAAACGTAGTTTCCATTCCAAATGTTAGCAAAACGTTAAAATAAGCAGCCCATACGAAAAACTCTGTGTTTACGTTAAATTCTACGGGACTGGCAAGATTCTTGGTGTGAAAACCTACAAGAAATACATTGATTGCCTTAGGCAAAACGGCAGCAATTCCGTAAACAATAGTGTTTTTTAAAAAAGATTTTAATGTGCTCAAATTGTATAATTCTGTAAGCAAAGATATTCTATTTTAATAGAAATGATTAAAAACAATTGTAAGATGAATTCGTTACCCCGTTCCATTCCGTTAATTTTGATGGTGTCGTTGATGGGCTTTGCATACAATGGAAAAGCGCAATCTACCAAGGCTTTTAAAAAACTAAGTTCTCACGAAAAGTGTTGGGTTTATTTTCATCCTTTTAAGGCCAAAAAAGCGTACAAAGTATCTAAGGAGGTGAACAAAACCATCGATTCTATCCTTAAAGTCGGAAATATGGGAAGTCATCATGCTGGAAATCAATTAGATGCTTTTAAACACGCTTTTTGGATGTGGAGTTTGGCCGAAAAAATAGGTTATAAATCTGCAAAGAGTTTGGGTAAGCAGCATGAAAAAGGTAATTACGAATTTCATTTGCAACACAAACTAGAAGACAATACAACTCCAGATAAGGTGAGTTGCGAAATGGATTTGTATAATAACAATATAGGGTTGGAGCTTTATCAAAAACATAAAAAAGAAAAATTATCAAAAAAAGAAAGGATAGAACTCGTAAAGCAAGCTGTTGTTACAGGTAAAATGAGAATGATATACCAAACTCGCTCCGGAGTTTATTTAGATGCGTTGGGTCGTGCAATTCCCAAAGAAAAATATTTTGGATTGTGGGAAAATTCCAAATGCTTAGTTCCTTCAACCTCTCGTTTTTTAATGACAGATAATAAATCTAATTCGTTAAATTTGTTTCAAAATAACAAACAATGAAAACAGTACATTCAATTTTAGCGGCTTTTGTATTAATCGCATTAGCAATGGTGGTATTTAATGCAATAATGAGCTTAAAAAGAGATGAGCAATTTAAAAACGGAGATAGAAAACTAGGGTTGATTGCTTTGATATTATCTCACACGCAATTACTTATAGGTTTGGTAGTTTATTATATCTCTCCTTGGTACAAATCAGCTAAGGCAATAGGAATGGGAAATGCGATGAAAGATGCGGATTTGCGATTGTTTACCATTGAACACCCTTTGGTAATGATTATTTCCATTGTATTAATTACTATAGGATGGTCTAAGCATAAGAAAACTACAGAGGATAAGGCAAAGTTTAAAAAGTTTATGGTGTTCTACGGAATTGCTTTTGTTTTGATTTTGTCTAGAATTCCATGGAATCAATGGTTTAACTAACAGTTACCAAAATGGCTAAGCATAAAAAAATGCCTTTCGGTAAAAGTCTAATCGCTTACCCACTAACGGTTATCTTTTATTTGGTTTACGGTTTATTACTTTGTGTTTTTCATCCTTTACAGTGGTTAGCACTAAAAGCAGGAGGATATACTGTTCATAAAAAGGTAGTAGATGTTTTGAATGGATGCCTGGTTGCTTCCCTTTATATATTAGGAACAAGGGTAAAGTTTATAAACCATTACACTTTTGATGAAAAGGCACCTCATATTATTGTTTCTAATCATCAAAGTTCTCATGAAATTCCTCCTTTAGGATGGTTTTTTAAAAAACTACACCCTAAATTTATTTCTAAAAAGGAATTGGGAAAAGGGATTCCTAGTGTATCATTTAATTTAAAATACGGTGGATCTGCTTTGATTGATAGGAAAGATGCAAGACAAGCATTATCTACTATTGGAGCATTTGCTAAATATCTAAAAAAACACAATAGAGCTGGAATTATATTTCCGGAGGGTACGAGAAGTAGAGATGGGAAGCCTAAACGTTTTTCTGAAAACGGATTAAAAATTCTAACTAAATTTGCTCCAACTGCCACAGTGATACCCGTAACTATTAACAATTCTTGGAAATTGTGGGAATACGGTCAGTTTCCTATGAATATTGGTGTGAGAATGACCATAGAAACTCACGAGCCTATTAAGGTTTCAGACAAAAAGTTTGAAGCTTTATTTACTGAGGTTGAGCAAAAGATAAAGAGTAAAATTATTTAGCTACTTACCTACGCTAATAAAAACAAAGAGCTTCGATTTTCGAAGCTCTTTGTTTTTATTATCAAATGTTATGTGTTTGAGTGACTAATTTTTTGGGAATAAGAAACTATATTTGGAAAAAAAATAGTTAATATGATACAATCTGTTATTTCAAAAATTAATTTCAAAATCATTATACCTATTGTGGTTTTGGTATTAGCAATGTTTCTTTTTAATCCCTTTAGTGTGAACGATGCTGGAGAGAGGCAAGTCATTCAAACTCTAGGAGGAGAATTAAAAGTAAGATTTGATCCAGGTTTATATTTTAGTGGGTTTGGTTCTAAAGTTACCACCTATCCAAATAATGTAACTATTCAAGCAAGTAAGGATGAAAAAGCTTCTCCTGATGCAGATTACTCTGTAAAACCGTATAGAGGAACTTTTTCTGAAGGTGATAACGCGTTATTATCCCACACAGTAAAATGGGACTTGCCCAATAAGGTAGATTCTATGTTGGACTTACATAAAACCTATACCAACATCAATAATTTAATGACGACTACTTTGTTAACTTATCAAAACCAAACCGCTTCGTATAGTGCGCAGAGAATGAGTTCAGAAGCCCATTATTCTGGAGGTAAGTCTCAATTAAATGCTTACTTTCAAGATCAATTACGCAATGGGCAGGTTTTGCTTATCACAGAAACAAAAACTCGCAAGCTAGAAGATGGAAGTACCAAAGCTTATATAGAGGTTAGAGAGAAATTAAACAAAGATGGAAGCATTAAAAGAACAGTTTCTGATATACAGAAGTATGGAATTGTTGCCTCTGTTGCCACTATTGATGAGGTTACTTATGAAGACAGAATTTATGAAAAGTTAAAAGCTAAAATTGATGCGGCTTCCGATGAAGCTACAGCAAAACAGCAATTGATCACAGCTCAGCAAGAAGCGTTGACTGAAAAAGCAAGAGGAGAAAAATTAATTGCTCAAACCAAGGCAAGAGAAGAGTCAGCAAAACTTCAAGCCATTATTAGAGCAGAAAAAGAGTCCGCAGTTGCAGCAGAAAATTTGAAAAAGGCTAAGTTAGATGCAGCAGCAGAATTGGCATTAAAAGAGGCACAAGCCAAAGGGGATAAGTTAAAAGTTGCTGCAGGTTTAACACCAAAAGAAAAAGCAGAATTTGAAATGCAAACTAGAATTGGAGTAGCAAGAGAGTTGGCTAAAGTTGCTGTTCCTCAAATTGTTGTTGGAGGAGGTAACTCTAAAGGAGGGGCTAGTCCTATGGATGCTATTGGAGTTAAAATGTTAATGGAAATTTCTAAAGATTTAAGTAGAAAATAAATGTTTGTGTTAATTTATTACGATAAAAAAAGCTTCTTTTAAAAGAGGCTTTTTTTATCGATTATTTTAATAACCAGGATTCTGTTTTACATCAACACCCAAATCTAAATCAATTTCATTTATAGGAATGGGTAGTATCAACTGATAGTCTTCTATATCCAAAGTTTCTTTGGCTTTGTCAAGAGTTTTCAATAGATAAAATCTGTTTCCATTTTTATTCGATTCTGAAAGCCATAGATTGCAAAGTTCTTCAGGAATTTTATCCAAATCAAAATTGTCGTCAATCATTTTTAATTTGCCGATGTATTGTAAGGCTTTGGATTGTTGATTTAAGCTATTGTAAGAAGATGCCAACAGTAACCAAACTTCAGAATTCTTAGAAATATCCAAATTAGAATTATTAATAAATAAATCGTACAAGCTCACTAATTCATCATCAGCAATCATCAAACTAAAAACATTAGTATTGTCAGCACCTATGGTCAGCTTACTTAGAGTATCTATGGTTTTTTGATATTTATTTTGTTTAAAATAGACTTTGGACAAAAGAACATTTGCAAAGTTTAAGTTTACTTTGTCGGAGTTATTCGAGCTTGTTAAGTTTTGCACTGAAAATGTTAAATCGCTAATAATTTGTTCTTCAATTTCAGTACTGTTTGAAAATGACAATACAGTTTCACTAATCCCTTTAGGGATTTCCAAAATGATTGGAGCGTTTCCAAACCAATTTAATAGATTGAAATATGCATAAGCCCTTATGGCTTTAGCTTCTGCAATTACTGCGTTTAATTCTTCATCTTCTTTATATGCTCTATGAGCGAATTCAATGACTTCGTTAGCAAAACGGATGGAAGAAAAAATATCAGACCAAAATTGATTTAGAAGATTATCGTCAGGAGATACCGTATGTTTATTGTAACTGTCAAACCTTCTATTTGTTATTTGATTAGTATACGTAGCATCCAATAAAAATTGGAGTTGAGTGAATTTCTTCAATTGATAATACGAGCCTTGTAATATGTTCTGAATTTCTTCCTTGGTAGTTTCTGGAAAAGTGGGTTCGTTCGGGGCAACAGTTTTTATAACAATGGGTTCAGTAAAATCAAAAAAACCATTTTTTACGACAATACTATCTTCCGAATTGAGAATATTGTATAACGTTATATCGAACTTAGCAGAAACGCGATATTTGCTATCCTTGGCAACAGAGATGCTACCTTTATTACTACTTAAATACGCTTTGCTATCCGTTAGATATGAAACCGTGCTAAGTTTCGAATTTGAAAGTAAGTCTGAACTAAAAACCAAACTATCCTTGTCATCTAGTTCAGCCTGGATAAAATCGTAATTCCCTGCAATAGTATCCGTAACAGCTATGAATATTGCACTATCATCATTAGTTAAGCTGATTAAGTATTCTCGTTCGATAGCGCTAACCTCAGTTTCGAAATTAGAAAATAAATTTCCATTTACTGTAAAAGTATTTTTATCATCTTTTTCCACATTGTCCATAGTTTCAGAATCTTCAGAACAACCAAACAAAAAGAAAGATATAAAGAGTATAGATAGTATTTTTTTCATCAATTTTTTCTACAAATATAATATCTAATGGGTTAGCTGTCAAATTTAAAAAAATCTCTGTCTTCCAAGAATTTGAACCGATTCCTAGTGGCTATCAAGGAGTCTTTTTTCAGCGTAATTTGTTTCATTGTGGGTTGATCTTTACAAGTTGTAATCTCATCTCCCAAAGGGCCAATTACTTTAGAATCTCCTTGATACCTCAAGTGATTACCATCTATTCCAATTCTGTTTACAGCGATTACATAACTCATATTTTCTATAGCACGTGCTGTTAACAAGCTGTTCCATGCAAAGGCTCGTTTGGCGGGCCAGTTGGCAACGTATAGTGCAATATCGTAACTGTCTACATTTCTAGACCACACGGGAAACCTAAGGTCGTAACAAATAAACGGTTTGATCTTAAAACCTTTATAATTGATGGTTGTAATTGTGTTTCCTGCAGCGTAAATCGTGTCCTCTTTTCCGTAAGAGAATAAATGCTTTTTGTCATAATAATCTTCAATTCCTTTGGGAGTTACAAACAAAAATCTGTTGTAATAATTGTTGTTTTCTGTAACACTCACCGATCCGCAAATAGCACAATTCAATTCCCTTGCCTTCTTAATCATCCATGTAACCACGTTACCGTCCATAGGCTCTGCAATGTCTTTGGCATCCATGCAAAAGCCAGTATTAAACATTTCGGGTAGTACAATTAAATCGGTTTTTAAAGGACTTATTTGTGAGTCCAAATACACCATATTGGCTTGGCTATCTTTCCATTGAATATCGGTTTGCATTAGGGTAACGTTTAGTGAATTTTGCATAATATTTCGGAGGCTTTTATGAGTGTTTCATCTGTTTTGGCAAAGCAGAATCTTAGTACTTTTTCGTCTAAATTGTGAGTGTTAAATACAGAAACTGGAATGGCAGCTATATTAAACTGAGTTACAAGTCTTCTAGCAAAATCAACATCGTTTTCATCAGTGATATGATCATATTTTAATAACTGAAAATAAGTTCCTTTAGATGGGGTAAAGGTGAATTTAGAATTTTTGATTCCGTTTAGAAATAGATCTCTTTTATTTTGATAAAATTGGTTTAAGTACGTGTAGTTTTTTTCGTCTTTTATAAAAGTAGCAAAGGCTTTTTGAAAAGGAGTGTTAATACTATAAACATTAAATTCGTGAACTTTTACAAATTCATCCATCAGTGATTTATTAGCTACTGCGTAGCCCATCTTCCATCCAGTGTTGTGAAACGTTTTACCAAAAGAAGCAATAATAAAACTATGATTTTTTAAGGTGCTATATTTACAGGAGCTTTCATGAATTAAACCATCGTAAGTCATGTGTTCATAGACCTCATCACTTAAAACAACAATATCGGTGCCGCTAACAATTTTTTCCAAAGCCAGCATATCTTCTTTGCTCATTAAAGTTCCTGTGGGGTTTAACGGGCTGTTTAAAATAATCATTTTGGTTTTAGAGGTAATTTTAGATGCCACTTCTTGCCAGTTGATTTGGTAGTCAGGATAGTGCAATTGAACATCCACAGGAATTCCTCCGTTTAGTTTTACCACAGGTTCGTAGCTGTCAAAAGCAGGTCTAAAAATTATCACCTCATCACCCTTATGTACAAAAGCCGTGATGGCATTAAACAATGCTTCTGTTGCCCCAGCAGTAATGGTAATTTCATTATTAGCGTCGTATGCGGCTTCGTAACTTTTGTAAATTTTTTGAGCAATCACTTCCTTCAGTTCCAAATCTCCTCTCATATGTGCATATTGATTATGACCTTGGAGCATTGCCTTGTTGACCAAATCTTTTAACTTTTTAGAGGTTTCAAAATTTGGAAAACTCTGTGATAAATTAATGGCTTGGTGTTTATTTGCCAAGTCACTCATAGTGGTAAATATGCTTTCAGGCAGATGGGTTAGTTTTGATTTGATATTCAAGGCGATAAGTTTTTGTATATGATAAAAATAAGGATTGATTTGTGATTTATCTTTAAATTAAGGTTCAAATCCATCAATAAATCTTATTTTTGGGTGAATTGAAATGTTATACTTTTAATGAAAAAAGATACAAAAATAGCGGTTTTTGGAGGGGGTAGTTGGGCAACGGCTATTGTAAAGATGTTGAGTGAAAAAGTGAGCACTGTAGGTTGGTATATGCGGAATTTAACTGCAGTAGAATATATTAAAGAGCACAAACACAACCCTAATTACCTAACATCGGTAGAGTTTAAAGTGTCTCAACTTTTTTTATCCGATGATATTAACGAAATGGTAGCTGATGCTGATGTGCTTATTTTTGCCATCCCTTCAGCTTTTTTAGATTCGGAACTGGGTAAATTGAAAATATCACTCAAAGATAAAACCATATTTTCTGCTATTAAAGGAATTGTTCCAGAGACGGGATTAATTGTAGGAGAACATTTGCACGAAAAATATGAAGTGCCTTTTGAAAATATAGGTGTGATAGCGGGGCCTTCTCATGCGGAGGAAGTAGCTATGGAAAGACTATCGTATTTAACGGTGGCTTGTCAGGACGAGGGCAAAGCTATTGAATTGGCGGAGTGCTTAAACTCTCATTACATTTTTTGCAAGACTTCTGATGATATCATTGGAACGGAATATGCTGCGATGTTAAAAAATATTTATGCGATAGCTGCGGGTATAGCTCACGGCTTGGGATATGGAGATAATTACCAAGCAGTTTTAATGTCCAATGCAGTTAGAGAAATGAAGCGCTATATAAAAAAAGTGCATAAAATGAAACGTAATATTAACAATTCTGCCTATTTAGGTGATTTGTTGGTAACTGGTTATTCTACTTTTAGCCGTAACAGAATGTTTGGAAACATGATAGGAAAAGGATATACTGTAAAGTCTGCTATGATGGAGATGAAAATGGTTGCCGAAGGTTATTACGCTGTAAAATCTGCTTACGAAATTAATCAGGTAAACGGAGCAAAAACTCCTATTATTGATGCAGTTTACCACGTGGTTTACGAGGGAAGAAGTCCAAGATTGTTTTTTAAATTACTGTCTGAAAAGTTAGATTAACTTTTTATTTAGCAACAATACCTTCTTTAGTACCCATTTGCTTGATTACTCTTAAAGCACCTTCTTTAATAGTGTTTCTCTCAAACACAAACTTTTTCTCGTACATGGTGTTTCCTACAAAAAACGTAGTGTTAAAAAAGTTGGTAAGTTTAAACAGATCGGGCTGAATTAATTCTACTTTGGCAAAAGATTTAGCGGGTAATTTTTGCAATGTTTTTCTCATTACAGAAGTTTCTATCAATTGATCTTCATCATATCCCTTAGAAACAATAATAGCCATTTCCAAGTCTACATCTTTATCATTTACCAAATAAATATTCCAATCATCGCATTGAAATTCTTCGTTATACTCTTTTACAACGGCCATAAAAACGTTTTCTACTGCTGGAATTTGAATATCTTTTTTCATGATAAAGTATAAAGTCAGCCTATACGATAAGTATAGGCTGTAAATTTAGATCGCAAAAATAAGAAATATAAAACCTACGGATAACTATCAAACTCAATTTTATTCAAACCCTCCAGATACTCCAATTTTTTGACCTGTAATCCAGTTGGATTCATCAGAAGCTAAAAATAAAGCCATTTGAGCAGTATCCGCTGCCGTCCCTAATCTTCCAAGTGGAATTTGTGTAGTAATAAAATTCCCCATTTCACTATCTTTAATAGGGTTTCCTTCTGTATGTGTAGGGCCAGGCAGAATAGCATTTACTCTAATGTTTTTGTCAGCTAATTCTTTGGATAGTGTAACTGTGATGGCATCTACAGCTCCTTTGGTAGCGGTGTATAAAACGGTAGTTGGAGTTGCCTTTTGTGTGGCGATAGAGCTAATATTGATAATGCTTGCTCCATTTGCGTTAAAATAATTTAAAGCTTTTTGAGTCGTAAAGAGTACACTAAAAACATTGGTGTTAAATTGCCTGTGGTATTCCTCTTCAGTAATTGTTTCAAAGGATTCGAATAGATAAACTCCTGCGTTGTTTACCAAAATGTCAATATTTCCAAAATACTGCTTTGTTTCTTTTAAAAGCATTTCAATTTCATCTACCTTAGTAATGTCAGCTTTTAGAGCAATTGCTTTTTGGTTTTGTTTGGTGATTTTGTTGACTAGCCTTACAGCATTTTCTTCATCGCTTTTATAGTTAATAACTACACTGGCTCCATTTTTAGCAAACGTTTCGGCTATGGCAGTTCCTATTCCTTTAGAGGCTCCTGTGACAAGAGCCACTTTCCCTTTTAATTTATCTATCATAATCTATTTAAGTTGATAAAATAAAACTAGTAAAGATGAAAATTTAAAGTTTTGCCAAATGGCAAAAAATCATTTTTTAGATTTGATTCTACTTAAAGTGTAAGGGGTGATTCCTAAATGTTGAGAAATTTCGTTTTGAGAAACGTATTTAATAATTTCAGGATGTCTAGTTAATAATTTGTTGTATTTAGTCACAGCATTATCAACAAGCATTTCGGATTTTAATTTTATTTTTTCTATTAAAGCTTTTTCTTTTAAGGTGCTTATAATAGCAGTAAAGTTTGGAATTTCTTTTTCAAATAAAAGAAAATGATCTTTAGAAATTGTAATAATTTCTGCGTGACTAACACAAGTGATTTCCTCATCTGAAATTGAATTGTTGGAAAAACTATGGATATCTACAGCAAAATGATTTTGTGTAATAAAGTAGGGAATGTAATTGTTTCCTTTTTCGTCTATTTTGGTCACCTTAAAAATACCAGAAACTACAAAACTTAGCTTTTTGCAGATAACACCTCTTTTAGAAAAAACGGTATTTTTAGCAATGCTTTCTACATTCAATCTACTGGTAAGTATTTCAATCTCTTTTTGAGATAAAGGTTTTATTGCGTTAAATAGTTCGATGAGTTTTTCCACATTTTAAAAATAAAAAAAGAGTTCATTTTTAATGAACTCTTTTATATGATTTAATTGATAGATTTAAATTGCTCTAAAAAACGAACGTCATTTTCATAAAACATTCTAATATCTGGAATTTGATACAATAACATGGCAATACGCTCTATTCCCATACCAAATGCATATCCGCTATATTTGGTAGGATCTATGTTGGCATTTTTTAATACGTTAGGGTCTACCATTCCACATCCCATAATTTCTAACCAACCTGTTCCTTTGGTTATTTTATAGTCTGTTTCAGTTTCTAATCCCCAATAAATATCTACCTCAGCACTTGGTTCTGTAAACGGGAAATAAGAAGGACGCAAACGTATTTTAGATTTACCAAACATCTCTTTAGTAAAATAAAGTAACGTTTGTTTTAAATCTGCAAAAGATACATCCGTATCAATATACAAACCTTCTACTTGGTGAAAGATACAGTGTGCACGAGCAGAAATATCTTCGTTTCTAAAAACTCTCCCAGGAGATAAAGTTCTGATAGGAGGCTTGTTATTTTCCATATATCTAGTTTGTACAGACGAGGTGTGTGTACGCAATAAAATATCTGGATTTTGTTCTATAAAAAAGGTGTCCTGCATATCACGAGCAGGATGATATTCTGGTAAATTTAATGCGGTAAAGTTGTGCCAATCATCTTCAATTTCTGGCCCTTCTGATACAGTGAATCCAATTCTGGAAAAAACATCGATGATCTGATTTTTAACAATAGATATTGGATGGCGAGAACCTAAATTTAAGGGCTCTGCCGGTCTAGTCAAGTCATTAAGAGCATTGTTGCTAAGCTGAGCATCTTCTAAAGATGCTTTTATTTGATTGACCTTTCCTTCAGCAGCTTGCTTAAAAGTGTTTAAGGCCTGACCAAATTCTTTTTTTTGATCGTTAGCCACGTTTTTAAACTCAGCAAAAAGATCATTTAAAATTCCTTTTTTACCAATATATTTAATTCTAAATGCTTCTAGTTCCTCTTTTGTAGTGGCTTTAAAATCATTTACTTCACCAATCAGTTCTTTAACTTTATCTAACATAATTGTTATTCAGAAATTAGACTGCAAATTTAAGAAACTATTTGGAGTAATGCTTATTTTTTTAAATGAATGGTAAACTTATCATTGGAGTAAAATACTTTAGTTTCTTGCTCAAAATTAGGGTAGTTGGCTAGTATTTTGTCTTTGTATGTAAAATTTTGTGTAATGATATATTCGTAATCCCAGGTCAAAGATTTTTTGATGATTTTAGGCTCTGTGGCCATCACACAAAACCCTTTTCTATTTAAATGGATAAAAGCGAGATTTGGGCTGTAAGAATCTAACAGTAAAAGTTTGCTCGAGCTTGGTATTTTCAAACTATCTAATGTTTTATCTGCATTGACAAAATTTTGTCGGGTGATTTCTAAGGGATCCCAACTTCTTGCTTTATAACCCAAGTAGTAAATGGTAAAATTAAAAACCACAGCCAACATCAGCAAAGGAGTGAGTGTTTTTAGTGAAAGTAAACGCTTTGGGATGTAAAAGTAGATTCCAATCATCCAAAAGACAGTGATGGGTAAAAAGGTATCTAAGTAATAATAATCATGGGCAACAAACTGACGTAGCATCAGTGTCATATATAGAATTACTCCTAAGGATACAATAGCTAAATACAGATGACTATCTACAAGAGTCTGAAGCTTATTTTTTAGAACGAGATACGCAAAATAAAATAAGATTAAGTAATGTATAAGAGTAAAGTATCTCCAACTTTCGTGGTAAACAGTATCCACAAAAATATGATATACGTTTGACAAAGAAGTAGGATATAAAGGATAGCTTAAAAAGTTAGATCCGTAGTGTTGAAATAGATAAAATTTGTTGTAAAAAAAATATCCTAAAACGATGGAAATACCAGCAAGAGATATCATAATTTCTAGATACGTTTTTTTTCTAAAAAAGATAATTTTTAGAATTTGAAAGCAAACAAAACCTATGAAATAAATAAGAAAAGGAAATCTTGTAAGTGCAGCTAGTGTGAGTATTAACGTTCCAATTAAATATTTTTTAATATCATGCTTTAACAGATAGGAAGAAAAATAAGAACTACTTATAAATAAAAGAGAAACAGCAATGCTCGAAGGTAAAAAACTACTAGAATAAAAAGTGTATGTGGGAGCTAGTAAAACGAATAATTGAACAAAAATTGACCATTTATAGGACTGTGTGTAATTAAAAACAGTTTTGCCCAAAAAAAACAAGCCTATTAAACAAAATGCTAAAGTATAAAGTCTGTACACAATAGGTTTGGTTGTTCCTAGAGTTTTCATCAGCAAAGAAATAGTGTAATGATGAATAGGAAAATCTATAGTAGTAGTACCCTTAGGGTTTTCGGGAGGATATTGCCAAAAGTCAGATTTGGTCTTTTGTTGCGGAGAAAATTGAGGATTCAAACAAAAAGTTTCCGGATGAAAAAAATCGAAACCATTGTTGATAAAACCTAGGGATATTGCGTAATGATCGGCATTAGCCCACGCATGTCTTCCTTTTAAAGGATTGGTTAGGTTGGCAAAATTAAGAGTCAATCCTAAAAACAGTAGTAATAGCCAGTTAAATGCAATTTGTTTTTTGCTCATTCTGTGTAATTTCAACAACGAGCAATATAAAGCTTATTATTTATTCAATTCTGCCTCAATAGAAACTTTAATATTTTCTGTGATTTTATAGAACATAATGGTTGGAATCTTAATGTTAAAATCTTTCAAATCAATATTAAAATCACCACTAAAAATATATTTATCGTGTTTTCGTACAATATTTAAAAGAATGTTTTTCTTCTTTTGTACCCCATGTATGTTAAAGGTACCATTTACTTTAATTTCCGATTTTTCGGTAAAGTTGGTTTTGTCAAAGTTTTCTATGTTACCAATAAAAGTGGCTTTTGGGTATTTATCGCTTTCTAAATAGTTTTCGTTAAAATGCTCTTGCATCAACTTATTTTTAAAAACAAAATCAGTAATATTCATTAAACAGGCCAATTGTCCATTGCTCGTATCCAAAATAAGTTTAACCTTATTGTTTTCGGCTTTAATAGGTTCTAGATTAGATTTGGCAGCGTCAAACTTTACAAGGGCGTTGTTTGTTTTTACTTTTTGCTGTCCAAAAAAGACATTCGTTCCCATTAAAAATAAGAGAACGAATGAGGTTAGTATGTTTTTCATGTTATTGTAATTTACCATCTGTAATCCATTGATCGAACATGGCTCTTAAATCAGATGCAATCAGTCCTCTTTGTGGCATTGGGTTAGACACACTATTCATTCTCACCTGCATTCTGCCCGCTCTGTTACTCACTTGGTTAAACGTGGTTAAACTAAAGGGAGCACCGTTTCTTACTGGAGAACTGTGACATTCTAAACAATTGTTGTCTATAATGGTTTTAATATTGTTGGTGTAAGTAAGCCTTGTTTGCTGTTGATTGGTGTTGTCATCGCTACTGCTATCTGTATCAACATCTGCGTTGTTCTCAGTATTACTAGTTACGCTACTATTGTCAATGTCAGAAGTGCTATCATCAGAACAATTAGCCAAAGCAAGGCTTACAAATAAAATAAGGGCAAATTTTTTCATAATTATATGGAATATCGTTTAAGCTTAAGTTGCTTTTAACGACTCTTCATTACAATTAATGTAAACTAAATGATGAAAAACACGATATCAAGTATTTTATTCCTATTATTTTTGAGTCATACACAAGCTCAAAATTCTTTGTTAAATGAGTTAGAAAAAGAAAGCGATAAGGAACGAACAACAGTAACATCTACCTTTAAAAGTTATAAACTGGTGAATTTCGAGACTCCTAAGTTGGTGCCTAAAAATCATTTGAATTTTATTGTAGCGCATAGATTTGGTACTATAGAAAATGGAATAGAAGATTTATTTGGTTTAGATTTTGCCTCCACTAGATTACAATTCGTTTACGGTTTAACGGACAAAATAAATATTAGTTTTTCTAGAAGTAGGTTTGAAAGAACCTATGATTTTGGTTTGAAATACCACCTTATCAGCCAGAAAAAAAACGGATTTCCGCTTACCGTTGCAGGGTATCATATTGGAGCCATCAATACGCTGTTGGATAAAGAATTAGATGGTTTACCTGGTTTAAAATTTGAAAATAGGTTGAGAAGTGCCCATCAAATCATCATGGCTAGTAAAATAAATGAGAAGCTCTCCTTAGAATTGATTCCGACTGTATTACATGATGGATTGGTTGATAATGATGCTCAAGAAAATCTTCAATACGCTCTAGGTTTTGGTGGTAGATATTTACTTACCAAAAGAATGGGGATTATTGTAGATTATGGTTTACATTTAAACAGAGCTAGCAACAGTATTTATAACAACGTATTCTCCTTAGGGTGGGAAATTGAAACGGGTGGACACGTTTTTCAATTGCATTTTAGCAATGCGCAAGGAATGTTTGAAAACGCATTTATCAATCAAGCCACGGGAGATTGGTCTAAAGGAGATATTTTCTTCGGTTTCAACATCAACAGAACATTTAATTTTAGCAAAAAAAGATAGCCTTTTTCGTTCACTATGTTAAGATGTTTTTTTACGAACTAAGAAACATAAAAAATAGTATCTTAAACTTTGGTAATGGAAACACCGTGGGGATAAATGTCAAATGCTATTAAAGTAATGGGAAGTTATCAGTAAGGAATTTCTAGGTGATATGGAAGCATGAAAATTAAAGATTCAACTAAAAATTAATACAGATTTAAATAAAAAATTAGAAAATGGACAATAGAGTTAAAGATTTTATGGAACTAGTAAAGGTTCGCAACGGTGATGAACCAGAGTTTTTACAGGCAGTTCAAGAGGTTGCGGAAACGGTAATACCTTACGTGTGCAAAAATGATATTTATTTCGGAA
Organism: Wenyingzhuangia sp. IMCC45533; assembly: GCF_054111225.1. Classification (NCBI taxonomy): domain Bacteria; kingdom Pseudomonadati; phylum Bacteroidota; class Flavobacteriia; order Flavobacteriales; family Flavobacteriaceae; genus Wenyingzhuangia; species Wenyingzhuangia sp. IMCC45533. The sequence continues at coordinate 1,692,389 of NZ_CM134197.1, forward strand.
AAAATATCCTTTTAAGAATGGTAGAGCCAGAAAGACTAGTTTCATTTAGAGTATGTTGGGTAGATGATGACGGAGAAATTCAAATTAATAGAGGTTACAGAGTTCAAATGAATTCTGCCATCGGTCCTTATAAAGGAGGATTGAGATTTCATCCTACAGTAAATCAAAGTGTTTTAAAGTTCTTAGCTTTTGAACAAGTATTTAAAAATGCGCTAACCACATTGCCAATGGGAGGTGGAAAAGGGGGTTCTGATTTTGATCCAAAGGGAAAGTCGGATGATGAAATTATGCGTTTCTGTCATGCTTTTATGAGTGAGTTGTTCCGTCATATTGGTCATGATACAGACGTGCCTGCTGGAGATATTGGAGTGGGTGCGAGAGAAGTAGGTTTCTTGTTTGGGATGTATAAAAAACTAAAAAACGAGTTTACAGGAGTTTTAACTGGTAAAGGATTGTCTTGGGGAGGATCTCAAATTAGACCCGAAGCAACAGGGTATGGAGCGGTGTATTTTGCAATTTCTATGTTAAAAACAAAGAACGAAAGCCTTAAAGATAAAACTGTATTAGTGTCTGGATCTGGGAATGTAGCTCAATATGCAGCAGAGAAATGTATTCAATCGGGAGCTAAAGTTCTTACGTTGTCAGATTCCTCAGGTTATATTTATGATAAAGATGGAATTACTCAAGAGAAATTAGATTTTGTTAAAGAACTTAAAAACGTAAAAAGAGGAAGAATATCAGAATATGCAGAGCAGTACAAATCTGCTACGTATCACGAGGATAAAAAGCCTTGGTCAGAAAAATGTGATATCGCTTTCCCATGTGCTACTCAAAACGAATTGGACAAGGATGCTGCCTTAACTTTGATTAAAAACGGTTGTATTGCTGTAAGCGAGGGAGCAAATATGCCATGTAATACTGAGGCTGTGTACGAATTTCATCAAGCAAAAATATTATTTGCTCCAGGGAAAGCATCAAACGCAGGTGGTGTTGCAACTTCTGGTTTAGAAATGACCCAAAATGCTTTGAGATTTAATTGGACGAGAGAAGAAGTGGATAAAAAATTAAAAGAAATCATGGAAGATATTCATGAATCTTGCGAAAAATACGGAACGGAAGAGGATGGTTACATCAACTATGTAAAAGGAGCTAATGTTGCAGGTTTTGTAAAAGTTGCTGATGCCATGTTAGCGCAAGGGGTTATTTAATTTTTCCAAAATATATTTATACAAAGCGCTATCTATTTAGGTAGCGCTTTTTTATTTTTGGTAGAAGCTATTTAACTAATTTGGAAGACACTATTACAATCGATACTCGAAAAATAATCCATGTAGATATGGATGCTTTTTTTGCTTCTGTAGCTCAATTGGACAACCCAGAACTTAGAGGGAAAGCTATTGCTGTTGGCGGAGATGGTAGTAGAGGAGTGATTGCAGCGGCTAGTTATGAGGCCAGAAAGTTTGGTGTAAAATCTGCCATGTCAAGTTCTTTGGCAAAAAAACTTTGTCCCCATTTAATTTTTGTGAAGTCCAATTTTGAAAGATATAGAGAAATTTCCCAACAGGTAAGAGAGATTTTTTATAGTTATACGGATTTGGTTGAACCTTTGTCTTTAGATGAAGCCTACTTGGATGTAACGGAGAATAAAAAAAAGATGACATCGGCTAGTAAAATGGCTAGATTGATTAGAGAAGAAATTCTAGAAAAGACAGGATTGAACGCATCGGCTGGAATTGCTCCCAACAAATTTGTGGCCAAAATAGCTTCGGATATTAATAAGCCTAATGGCCAAAAAACAATTATGCCTGATGAGGTAGTTCCTTTTTTGGAGCAATTGCAGATTAGAAAATTTTACGGGGTGGGCAAAGTAACTACTCAAAAAATGTATCAGCTAGGAATTTTTACAGGAGCCGATTTAAAAAGTAAAGATTTGGCTTTTTTAGAAAAACACTTTAAAAGTTCTGCAAAGCATTATTATAATATTGTAAGAGGAATTCACAATAGTCCAGTAAAACCTACCCGGACAAGGAAGTCTGTCGGTACGGAGCACACGTATTTGCAAAATTTGACTTCGGAAGTTTTTGTTTTAGAAAAATTGGAAAGCATTTGTTTGGAAATAGAAAAAAGACTGGCTAAAAATAACGTGAAAGGGAAAACGGTTACCTTAAAAATAAAGTATAGCGATTTTACACAAACGACAAGAAGCAAAACGATAAATCACTACATACATTCAAAATCGGAAATATTACCTATTGTAGAACAGCTATTATTTCAGCAAAAACTAGAAAACTCTGTTCGACTATTGGGGGTCTCCATCTCTAATTTAAACAATGAAGAGCCTAAAAATATAAAACAATATATTCAACTAAAATTGGATATTTAATACATGGATAAAGAAAAAATAAAACAAGCTTGTTTACAAGTTGTCAATAAAAAATTAGAAGACATTCAAGTAGCTATCAATAATTATAAAACGGATTTGAATTCTGAGACCAAAAGCTCTGCTGGGGATAAACACGAAACAGGTCGTGCCATGCTACAGTTAGAAATGGAAAAATTGGGGCAGCAATATCAAACGGTATTATCTCAAAAAAACTTACTGAATAAAGTAATTATCGGTTTTTCAAAGTCGGTGGCTGTGGGTAGTTTGGTCAAAGTAAATAACCATTATTACTTCTTAGCAACCTCTATAGGCCAGCTAATAATCGATAAAACCAAAGTGATGGTGGTCTCTGTAAATTCCCCTATCGGAAAACAGTTATTAGGTAAAAAAGTAAATGATGACTTTGTGTTTAATCAGCAAAAATTTAAAGTTCAAGAAGTAATCTAAAAAGGATGAAGATTCAAATGGATTCCTGTCTTTTTATTTTTTTGGTCTTCTTCGTTGAGGTTTCTTATATTTTTTAGCAATCTCCCTTCTGTAGCTACCTCCTAGGTTTACTTTGCTATTTTTTTCAGATTTTTCGTGAAAAGCAGGTCCAGGAGCAAATTCTTTGGAACCCAGTTTTTGGTAGGGGGTAATATCTTCTTTTTCAACTTCTTCTTCCAGTAATCTACTTTCTATATACACATCATCAGGCATCCCGTATTTTGGAATTTCGTAATCCATCAATGTTTCTATTTCTGCAACTATCTCCGCATCTCTATTGGTAACAAACGAAATAGCAAAACCTTCGTTTTCTGCTCTACCCGTTCTACCTATTCTGTGCATATAAGCCTCTGCTTCCTTAGGTAAATCAAAGTTGATCACATGAGTAACTCCTGGAATATCCATTCCTCTAGATAGTACATCTGTAGTGATTAGAACTCGATGTTTACCAGCTTTAAAATTTTCTACAGAGCGCAAACGATAATTTTGAGTTTTATTAGAATGTATCAACGCAAAATTCTCTTCGGGATACTCTGCCATTCCTTGGATTTCGTTAAACACCAAATCGGCTAAATATTTATGCTTGATAAAAACCAAAACACGAGACATCTCTTCATCTTCCTGCAAAAGATGATTTAGTAAGTTTATTTTGGTATAAAAGTTAGGAACCTCAAAAGCCATTTGTTCAATATTCTCCAACCTTGTACCGGATGCCGCTGCTTCTACGTTAATGGGGTTGTTAAAAAAATTGTTGATGAGTTCATTTACTTCATCTGTCATGGTTGCAGAAAATAAAATAGTCTGCTTTTTTTTAGGCACCAAGTCGATAATATCTACTAGTTGAAGTCTAAACCCCAAATTAAAAATTTCATCAACCTCATCAATTACCAACTTTTGAATGGCTTTTAACTTTAAAGCTCCAGCCATTCCCAAATCGATCACACGTCTGGGTGTAGATACAAGAATATCTAAACCGTTAAAAATCATTTCTTTCTGTTTGTTGATGTTGGCTCCTCCATAAATACCACCGTAGCGAATATTAATATAAGGAGTTAATTTGTCTAAAGCATCTAACACCTGCACTACTAATTCCCTTGTAGGAACCACAATTAAAACTCTAGGATGTTTTTGCTCAGAATAAGGAAGCATGCGCAAAATAGGCATTAAATAGGCAAAAGTTTTACCTGTACCCGTTTGAGCAATACCCACAACATCTCTACCAGACATAATACAAGAAAAAGCTTGCTCCTGTATTTTTGTAGGTTCCGTATAGCCCAAATCATTTATGGCGTTACGAAGTTGATTGTTTAGGTTTAAATTTTCAAAAGACATAAGTTCCTAGTTTTCTTGCTGCAAAGATAGGTAAAACAACGTGCAAGGAACTAGTTAATATTGGAATCCTTATTTTTCTTTCTTCCAATTTTTATTTAATTCATCTTGAAGTTTTCTATTTACTTCTTGGAATCGTTTTAGAGAAGATTTTTTATGATTTTCATATTCTAATTCCAAGGCTTTCACATCAGAAACAGCTTTTTTGGTGTTTGATATATTTTGTCTGTATTTAAAAGCAAAAAATATCGTTAAAGTGATTAAAATAAGATACGTAAGAACAATAATAGATGAAAAAACAGATTTTTCAACACTCATTCCAAAAATAGATCTACTATCTTTTAAAGAAATAGAGTCTTTAAGTTCTTTTTTAGTGTCTATTAGCTCCTGCTTTAAGTTTTTCAACTCATTGTTATTACGGTTGATGATATTGTTTTTTTCTTCCACCAATTTAATCTGAGCATTTAAAGAATCTACAACATTACTCTTTAACTGATTGTACTTAACCATAGAGATTACTTTGTATTCTTGATAAGTGCTTGATTTTCTGTATAGTTCCTCGAACTGTTGAGACAAAGAAAACTGACTATCGTCTGTAGAATTATCTTGTGCTTGAGAAAAAGAAAAACTGATAAAGACGAATAGAAAAATTAATTTTTTCATAAAAAAGTAAGGTATAGTGATCGTTGTTGTCTGAATATAACAAAAATAACAAAATCATTTAAACATATTATAGATTAGCAACTTTTACTACGATGTTAGTTTTAGTTTACTTTACTATATTTACTTTTGTAAATCTTAAGAACACAATATATGAATTACGGAAAAGAATTTGAAAAATACGCTACCAAACATCACGGTATTAGTAGCACTCATTACGATAAAATAGTTAGTTCTGTAACTCCATACATTATGGAAGAACGTCAGTTGAACATTACTCAAATGGACGTTTTTTCTAGATTAATGATGGATAGAATTATTTTTCTAGGAACAGGAATTAACGATCAGGTGGCAAACATTATCCAAGCACAACTGTTGTTTTTAGAATCGGTAGATGCTAATAAAGATATATCTATTTACATCAACTCTCCAGGAGGAGGTGTATACGCTGGTTTAGGAATATATGACACGATGCAATTTATCAAACCAGATGTAGCTACCATTTGTACAGGTATGGCTGCAAGTATGGGGGCTGTGTTGATGTGTGCAGGAGCAGAAGGAAAAAGATCTGCCTTACCACACTCACGTGTGATGATTCACCAACCTTTAGGAGGGGCACAAGGACAGGCTACGGATATGGAAATAACAGTGAGAGAAATTAACAAGTTAAAGAAAGAACTTTACACGATTATTTCTAGCCACTCAGGACAACCGTTTGATAAAGTAGCACAAGATTCTGATAGAGATTACTGGATGAAAGCCGAAGAGGCTAAAGCTTACGGGATGGTTGATGAAATTTTATCAAGAAACAAGTAGTTAGGTTAAGGCAGTTATAGATAAAATTAAAAGATAAGAAATGTCAAAAGAAGGAATGGAATGCTCTTTTTGTGGGCGTAAGAAGGAAGAAACAAACTTACTTATAGCTGGAGTAGATGCACATATATGTGATAGTTGTGTGTCTCAAGCTCATGGAATTTTATCAGAAGAAATTGCAGGTGATGATACAGATAAGAACTCAGATTTAGAGGTTAAAAAACCTAAAGAAATCAAAGCGTTTTTAGATCAATATATTATAGGTCAAGATCAAACTAAAAGAACGATGGCTGTAGCGGTTTACAATCACTACAAAAGATTAACTCAGCCAAATACACTTGAAGAAGAAGTAGAGATAGAAAAAAGTAATATGATTTTGGTGGGTGATACTGGAACAGGTAAAACTTTAATTGCCAAAACCATTGCAAAAATGTTAAATGTGCCTTTTTCTATTGTTGATGCTACAGTGCTAACTCAAGCAGGGTATGTTGGTGAAGATGTAGAGAGTATATTAAGTAGATTATTGCAAGCTGCTGATTATGATGTTGAAAGTGCTGAGAGAGGAATTGTTTTTATTGATGAAATAGATAAGATTGCTCGAAAAGGAGACAATCCATCTATTACAAGAGATGTTTCTGGAGAAGGTGTTCAGCAAGCTTTGCTAAAATTGTTAGAAGGGACTGTTGTAAACGTAGCTCCCAAAGGAGGACGTAAACATCCAGACCAAAAGTTTGTAGAAGTTAATACTAAAGATATATTGTTTATAGCAGGTGGAGCTTTTGCTGGAATTCAACGCAATATTAGCAAGCGTTTAAACAGGCAAGCAGTAGGTTTTGGAGCTTCTTTATCGGAAGATAGAATAGATGAAAAGAACTTGCTAAAATACATCATCCCTACAGATTTAAAAAACTTTGGGTTGATTCCAGAAATTATAGGTCGTTTACCCGTTTTAAGTTATATGAATCCTTTAGATAGAGAAACACTTAGAGCAATTCTAACAGAGCCAAAAAATTCGTTAATTAAACAGTACACTAAATTGTTTGAGATGGATGGTATTCAGTTTTCTATCAATAACGAAGCTTTGGATTATATTGTAAATCAAGCTCTAGAATATAAACTAGGGGCGAGAGGACTGAGATCTCTGTGCGAAGCTATTTTTACAGATGCTATGTTTGAAATGCCAAGTTCCGACGAAACATCTATAGAAGTAACTAAAGAGTATGCGGAAAGCAAATTGAGTAAGAATATGTTGAGACAGTTAAAAGCGGCTAGTTAGCGATATTATAACCGGTAGTATCCAAAAAACTGTGTAAACAGAAATTAGGCGGGGTTTTAAAACCCCGCCTAATTTTTTGATTAATTTTATAACACACAGTTTTATTATGGATGATTTAAAAAATCAATTTTTACAAAGTGGTCTATTAAAAGGCCTAAAAACAGAAGACGATTTAAGTAATTTATTGAATGAATTACACAGTGCCGCTTTAGAAGCTATGCTTCAAGGAGAGATGGATGCTCATTTGGGCTATCCCAAAAATGGTAAACGCAGCAACACTAATGCTCGCAATGGTAGCACTACAAAAAAAGTAAAGAACCGCTTCGGTCAAAGCGAGATTAAAGTTCCACGTGATCGCAATAGTGATTTTGAACCTGTTGTGGTTCCTAAACACAAAAGCACTTCACTGTCTATAGAAAATATCGTAATCTCGCTTTATGCAAAAGGTATGAGTGTTTCTGATATTGAAGATGAACTTTATCAAATTTATGGCTATAAGCTCTCCACATCATCTATATCTATCATCACAGACAGAATCAATCAAGAAGTATTAGAATGGCAAAACAAGCCTTTAGAGTCTGTTTATTGCGTAGTTTGGATGGATGGAATTGTATTTAAAGTTCGTCAAGGAGGAAAGGTTGTTAACAAAACTATTTACTTAGCCGTAGGGCTCAACAGAGAAGGCCACAAAGAACTATTAGGAATGTGGTTAGGAATGAATGAATCTGCCGCTTTTTGGCAAGGAGTACTTACTGATTTAAAGGCTAGAGGGGTTGAAGATATTTTGGTAACTGTTACCGATAATCTCAACGGATTCACACAATCCATTAAAAATGTGTTTCCAACAGCAGATACTCAAATCTGTGTGGTTCATCAAATTCGTAACAGTGCACGTTATGTGGTTTGGAAAGACAAAAAAGCTTTTACAGGAGACATGAAGCATATTTACAATGCTCCTAATAAAGAAATGGCTAAAGCCGAATTAGACCAGTTTGCTGAAAAATGGAATGATAAATATCCTTATGCAGTACAATCTTGGCGTAACAATTGGGAGGAACTTACCGTGTTCTTTGATTTCCCTTTAGAAATCAGAAAAATAATTTACACCACCAATCTAATTGAAAATCTTAATGGCAAAATTAGAAAATACACTAAAAACAAAATGAGCTTCCCAACAGACGATGCCTTGAAAAAATCAGTTTATTTATCTTTGATGCAAATTACTAAGAAATGGACCCAGCCAATTCACAATTGGGGACTAATTCTTAACCAGTTCTTAACTATATTTGAAAAAAGGGTTCAGCTTTAAAAAAGTTAAACCCCGTAGAATTTTTGTTTACACAAAATATTGGATACTGTCTTATAACCTAATTTCTTAAACACCTCATCAGTTTTCTGATGAGGTGTTTTGTTTAAAATCTTTTACCGATACTAATACCTGCTCTAACGATAATTTCATCCGATGATACATCAACTCGAATTCCGTTTATTTCTTCTTCTACCTCTAGTATGTTTCTACCTACACCAAGGAAAATTTCACCAATAATGCCTTTTTTGGTTACCCATTTTCCACCAATTGCGATACCTGGAGAAAAAGTTTCAGCATCAAGCTTTTTGTTATCATTATTGCCATTACTAAAATCAAAAAAGTATAAATCACACTCTTTTTTTGCATATTGAGCAAACAGTTCGACAAAAAAACCTTGATTGAATTTAGTACTAAAATAGTTTCTATAATAACCAGTTAATTCATACTTGCTATCACTGTTGTCATCACTTAATAAATAATTAAATCCTACACCAAGAGAGGTGTCGTCGTTTAGGATTTTTTCATATGTTAGGTCAAGCCCTACAAAGAGAATCAAATTAAGAGAATTTAGTTTGATTTCATTTTTAGGAAACTGATTGCTTTCAGTTTCTTGGGCATTTAATAATGTGGGTAATATTAAAAAAAGCGATAAAAATAATTTTTTTCATAATTTTTTTAGCGAAAATATAAATTTTTAAATTGATATTTTGTTTAAGTAGTCTTATTATGACACCTAATGAATCAATCACTATCTTTGTTTAAAATATTTTGAGAATTGATATCAAGAGAAACCATAGATCGTGTTTTTGAAACTGCTAGAGTTGAAGAGGTTATAGGAGAATTTGTTGCCTTAAAAAAATCTGGAAGTAGTTTTAAAGGGTTGAGTCCTTTTGTAGACGAAAAAACTCCGTCTTTTATGGTGTCTCCTGTTAAAGGAATCTGGAAAGATTTTAGTACGGGTAAAGGAGGAAATGCAGTTTCTTTTTTAATGGAGCACGAACATTTTTCGTATCCAGAAGCTATTAGGTATTTAGCAGATAAGTACAATATTGTTATTGAGGAAACAGAGCAGACCGATGAGCAAAAAGAAGCTGCTGACGAAAGAGAAAGCATGTATTTGGTTTCTAAATACGCTCAAGACTACTTTCACAAAACCATGTTAAATACCCAAAAAGGAAAAGCCATTGGGTTGAGCTATTTTAAAGAACGTGGTTTTAGCAATGAAATGATTGAAACTTTTCACTTAGGTTACTGCTTAGACGATTGGACTGCATTTACAGATGAGGCCTTAAATAAAGGATACGATTTAGAATATTTGGAAAGTACTGGACTTACCATTGTAAAAGAGGGAGGAAAGCAGTTTGACAGATTTAAGGGACGCGTAATGTTTCCTATTCATAGCATGGGGGGACGTGTGTTGGGTTTTGGAGGTAGAATTTTAACCAACGATAAAAAGGCAGCCAAATATTTAAACTCGCCAGAAAGCAAAATATACCATAAGAGTAGTGTATTGTATGGTTTGTATCAATCAAAAAAAACAATATCCAAAGATGATAATTGTTATTTAGTAGAAGGTTATACGGATGTTATTTCTTTGTTTCAAAAAGGCATTACCAATGTGGTAGCTTCATCAGGTACGGCCTTAACACCAGATCAAATTCGGCTAGTGAAAAGGTTGACTCCCAATATGACAGTTCTCTTTGACGGTGATGCAGCAGGTTTGAGGGCCTCGGTAAGAGGGATTGACCTTATTTTGGAACAGGGTATGAATGTAAAAGTAGTTACTTTTCCTGATGGAGAAGATCCTGATTCTTTTGCTAAGAAAAAAACAACCCAAGAGTTAAAAAATCATTTAGAAAATAATCAACAAGATTTTATCAGTTTTAAAGTTTCTTTATTATTAGAAGAGGCTAAAAACGACCCTATAAAAAAGGCAGGTTTGATAAGAGATATTGTGTTGAGTATCTCTAAAATACCAGATAGCATTAAGCAAGAAGTTTATATACAGGAATGTGCCCGTATGATGGATATTTCCGAAACAGTTTTGTTTAACGAGTTGGCTCAAATGCTTGATAGAAAAGCAAGGGAAGCAGATAAAAAGTCCAATACTCATCATAATAACGGAGGGATGAGAATAGCCTCATCTAATACACAACGAGAAACTAAACCTGTTGCAAAGTCATCGCAAGGAGATATGCCAGACGATGATGCTTATAATGAAATGATGCTTGCGCAAGAAGGGATTTCGCAACAAGTAGTAACTAGTCCCGTAGTAAAAAGCACCAATAAAATTAACGCTCTAGATTTGTACGAAAGAGAAATTGTTAAAATTTTGCTATTGTACGGTAATCACGAAGTAAATTTTATTGACTGGGTAGAAGAACACGATGATAAAGGCAAGGTGGTGATGGTAAAAGAGGAGTATGCAAACACGGTAGCTCACGAATTGTATTTGCAGTTGCAGGATGATGAAATTGAGTTTTCCAATCCGTTGTTTCAAAAAATATTTAGAGAATTAAGTCATCAGTTAAATCAAGAAGAAAAGTTACTTTTGGATAGATTGACAAGTCATGAGGATCAAGAAATCGCTTCAGAAGTTACTAGTATTTTAATGGATGATGAACATCATGTGCTTAGTGACTGGGAGTCTAAAGAAATTGAGGTCACTAAAAAAACAGATGTATTGCAAAAATTAGTTCAAGATGCAATTTTAAATATCAGAAGGGTTTTAATTGAACAAAAAGTAAAAGAATTAATGACCGAAGTTTCTATCGAAGAAAAAAGGATAGAAGCTTTGCAGGAAGTAATGAGTTATACGCAGTTAAAAGCTTTGTTGTTTGAGAAATTACACAGAGTTCTTTAACATAAAATTATAATCACATGGTGAATTTAGAAACCTTTAAATATGAGCTTTTATTTAGCGCAATAATTTTTCTATTGATAGTAATTATTATCAGTAGTATTAAAAGAGCAGTGAACAAATTTAGTTTTGTAAAAGCAATTGATGCCAACAGAAGAAAAATTATTTTTATTCTTACCTATTTGGTTGTGTACATTGTTTTTGGAGCTTTGCTTGCAGTAATATGGGGGGTGGATTTTAATAAAATTTCAATTTTCATATCATCTGTGTTGGCAGTGCTTGGAGTTGGATTTTTTGCGCAGTGGTCTTTGTTATCGAACTTAACGGCTAGTGCTATTTTATTCTTTAATCATCCAGTAAGAATTGGGAGTAGAATTAGAATTTTAGATAAAGATTTTGAGTTGACAGGTGAGGTAAAGGATATTACAGGGTTCTATTTTTTTATCAAAACAGATCAAGGTCAGTTAATTACCTTTCCGAACTCCTTAATTATGCAAAAAGGAATTGAAATATTAAGTACGGAGGAAAAAGTCTAACCAAAGATTGTATGAAATTAGAAAACCCACGTTTCTCAGTAATTATAACTCTTTACAACAAGGAGAATTATATTAAAGAAACTGTGTTAAGTGTTTGCAATCAAGATTTTAAAGATTTTGAAGTTATCATCATTAATGACGGTTCTACAGACAATTCCACAAATGAGGTCTCCACAATTAAAGACGATAGAATTACGCTTTTCAATATAGAGAACAAAGGGGTTTCTTACGCACGAAACTACGGTGCTAGTAAAGCCTGTAGCGAATATTTAGTTTTTCTAGATGGAGACGACTTGTGGAAAAAAAATCATTTATCAAGTATTGATACTTCAATAAAAAAATTCCCCAAACTATCGATATATACTACTAAGAGTCATCTGCTAAGCAAAGGAAAAACAAAACTCAAGGACTACTCAGTTGATGACAAAGAGATATTAAAGGTTGATTACTTTGAGTCGAGTTTAAAAAGCTCCATACTGCATAGTTCATCATTGGCTGTTAAAAAAGAAGTCTTTTTAAAAGAAGGAGGTTTTGATACTAAATACTCTAACTATGAGGATATCGAATTTTGGTTCAGGCTTGGGTTAAAATATAAAATTGCTTTAAATAGCTTAAATACAGTATTTATTAAAGTAGTTGATAATAGCCTCTCTAGAAAAAAAATTGATTTAAAGAAGTGTTACCTATTTGAAGATTATGATAGTTTTGATTCTAAAAGTAGTTACTTCAATCAAGTTTTAGACAGGAATCGATTATCCATTATGTTGATATGTAAAGAATACAACAATGATGAGTTGTATAAAAAATTACGTAGTAAAATATCTTTAAATAATTTACCTTTCAAAGATTTGATTAAGCTTTACATGCCTATTTATATAACTAAAAGAATAAAGATTTAATAAAGAATATTCTTGATGACTCCTGTCCACTGTTCTTTTATACGCTCATAGCTTAAATGGTTAACGCTCTCGGAAGCGTTTTCGCGACACAATTTTAATAATTTTCTATTTCCAATCATTTTATCAAGCGCGTTGATAAATTCGTTGAGTTCTTTCTTTACTATCAAACCGTTATGCTCATGTACAATAACCTCTTTGGGACCAGATTTGCAGTCCACCGACACTACTGGAGTTCCAACAGACAAAGACTCTATAACAGACATTGGGAAACCCTCGTAGTTACTTGTAAGTACAGAAAAAAGAGCTTTTTTCACATAGCTAATGGGGTTCGATTGGTAAGGTTTGAATACAATTAGCTCTTCTAGTTTTAATTGAGATACCAATTGAACATAACTGTTCTTATCAGGCCCATCCCCAAGTATTAATAATTTTATGTTTTGTTTAGGTAAAATTGATTTATGGTAAGCGTTGATTAAGAAACTCAAATTTTTAGAATGCTCCTCTAACCTACCAAAGTATATAATGTAACTTTCAAGCTCAACAGAATCGTTTTCTAAAGAGTCTTTTTTGGGTAAGGCATTATATATGGTGGTAATATTGCTAAGGCGATAAGTAGTACTTATGTTTTTTTCAATTTCTTTTGAAACAGATACAATTTTATTGGAAGTGGCATATAATAACTTTACTATATGCGTGTTCTTTGGAAATGACTTTAACAAGTTGTTACTGTGAACGATAAAAACAGTTTTGTAATGATTAAAAACTAAATATTTAAGTAAGAGTTCTCTAACCAGATGGTTACGAGATCGATGATCTATAATTAGAGAAATTTGATGTTGCTTAAGAAAGGAACGTAAAACTTTTAGTTTATGGAGTCTTAGTGGTAGAACTGAGCCACTTTTTTTTACCATCCCCAAATTCAGTAGTGTACCCTCGTATTGGTATTGAATATCATCAAGAATAGAAACAACAAATACTCCATAGCCTATTTCTTTTAACATTTTAGATTGAATAGCAGCAACCTTTTCTGCACCGCCACTTCCTAAAGATGAGGTAATAATGCAAATATTTTTAGTTTGTTGATTCACCTTTAAAATATAATTTAAAATAGTTGTGCAATTTTAAAAAAAATGACATCTTAGTTCAAAACAGTCCCTTGAGCACTGAAGCAAAGAAAACAAAAATAGTATATAAATCCATTCAAATAGTATCATTTGATGTTCCTTATCCCGCAAATTATGGAGGGGTCATAGACGTGTTGTACAAACTCAAGGCTTTGAGCGATTTAGAAGTAGATATTACATTACACACTTTTGAATATGGGAGAGGAGAACAACCCGTTTTGGAGCAGTATTGTACTGAGGTTTATTATTATCCAAGGAATAGTTTTAATTCTTCCTTTTTTTCTACGAAACCATACATTGTCAAATCTAGAGACAACGAATTGTTGACCAAAAGACTTCAACAAAAAGGAGGAACTATTATTTTTGAGGGGTTACACACAACGGAATCTTTACCAAGTTTAAGTAATTGTTGTACAGTAGTTAGAGTACATAATATTGAGCATAATTATTACAAAGGTTTGTATAAATCAGAGTCAAACACATTTAAAAAACTCTTTTATTTAATCGAATCTTTTAAGTTGAAAAAATATGAGTCTGTATTAAATTTAGCAACTCACATTTTGTCGATATCTCCTTTAGAACAGCAGTATTTCAATCAAAAATATCAAGATAAGTCTACTTATATTCCAGTCTTTACAGAGATGAATTTTACTCCTTTTGAAAAAGAAGAAAACTTTATTTTATGGCACGGAGACTTAAGAGTTTCAGACAACGTAAAGTCAGCTTTGATGGCTGTTGAAGTTGTGAAAAATACTTCCTATAGGCTAATTATAGCAAGCAGTAGAAGAAGTAAAATCATAGAAAGTGCAATAAAAGATTTATCCAATGTAAAAATGAATTACTTAGAGAAACCAAATTCGCTAGCGCATTTGTTTGCTAAAACAAAGGTTAATTTATTATTTACTTATCAAGCTACAGGAATAAAATTAAAACTATTAAATGCATTGGTTAAAAGTAGATTTGTTATTGCAAATACTTTAATGGTTAAGCAAACAGGTTTAGAAAACACTTGTAGTGTGTGCGACACAGTTGGGCAAGTGAGAAACGAGTTAGCAGTTTTAATGAAAGTCAAATTTACAGAAGAATTGCGCAACCAACGAAAAGAAGCATTAGCGGATTTTGATACGCATGTAAATGCCAAAAAAATTATGGAGTTGTGCGCTACATAGTTTTTTGATGCACCACTTCAAAAATTTCTCCATTTTCAACCTTAAAAGTGCGTTGCGGGTACTTTAAAATAAGAGAATAATCATGTGTAGCCATTAATATGGTTTTGCCACTTTGATGAATTTCATTAAGCAATTCCATAACTTCCATAGAAGTTTTAGGATCCAAATTTCCTGTAGGTTCGTCAGCAATAATCAAATCGGGGTCATTTAAAAGGGCTCTTGCAATCGCAATTCTTTGTTGCTCTCCTCCAGATATTTGAAACGGCATTTTATAGCCTTTTTCTTGCAACCCTACTTTGCTTAAAACTTCGTTTATTTTGACTTCCATTTTCTTTTTGTCTTTCCAGCCAGTCGCTTTTAAAACAAAAAGTAAATTGTCATAAATATTACGATCGTTCAACAGTTTAAAATCTTGAAAAACAATCCCAATTTTTCGTCTTAAAAAAGGAATATGTTTTTCTTTTAAGCTAGGTAAATCATAACCCACTACTTCGCCAATACCGTTGTTAAGAGGCAAATCACCATAAAGAATTTTTAGTAAACTACTTTTTCCGCTACCTGTTTTTCCAATTAAATAAAAGAATTCTCCAGCGTTCAATTCAAAATCAACATTTTTTAAAATTAAAATATTGTCTTGAAATATGTTGGCATCTTTTAATTGTAAAACAGTTTGAGACATGAGTTAAATAGTTTTTACAAACATATTTAAAAATAGGGGAATCATAAAATAATCAAGCTACTAACAATTAGCGTTTTGTTCTTTAAATAAATACCATTTGTTTCCGTTATATGATGGGTATATTATTTATTTTTAAGGTTTAAAAATTAAAAGACAATTTTATGAAGAAGCAAGTAAACATCATCTTTGCATTAGTTGTGTTTTTTTGTTTGTCAGTATCTGCTCAAAACAGCAATGAAGGAAATCATTTTCTAAAGTGGTATGCTAAAGGAGTTTTGGCGTTTGAAAACGAGAATTATGCTTTGTCAAAATTGTACTTTAATAAAATAGAAGACAAAGAGACTAACTATAAGAACTTAGATGTTTATCAGCTGCTAGTTAATATTAAATTAAAGGAAAAAAAAGCAGTTACTGATGTGGAGTTGTTTTTAGAAAAAAATCCTCATTCAATTCATACGACCACATTAAGGTTAGCTGTGGCAAACTATTTTTTTGATAAAAAATATACAAGTACAGCCTTAAAATGGTTTGATAAAATTGACTTAAAAGCATTGAGCGATTCAGAAGAATCGGACTACCATTATAAGACGGCATTTGCGAATTATAGAGCCGAAAATTATGCTGCGGCTAAGCAGCATCTACTAGCATTATCTTACACAGGAAAATATCAAGAAGAATCTAATTATTACTTGGCAAATATTGCTATTCAAACAAAAGATTACGATACGGCCTTAAATAACTTTAACAAAATCAAAGGAGTCTCCAAATTTAAAAGAGAGATAGATTACCAGACCATGGTCATTCTTTATCAAAAAAAAGAATATGATGAGGTGGTTAAACTAGGACAATCCAATTTTGATAATGCCATTGGTTTTGAAAAATCTGAAATTGCGAAAATTATAGGAGAAAGTTATTTTCATTTACAGGATTATGAGAAAGCAGTTGAGCATCTATCTTTATTCAAAGGGAGAAGAAATAACTTTACAGGAACCGATTACTACTTTTTGGGATTTGCCTATTATCAGCAACAAAATTATAAGCTAGCCATTGAGAATTTTAATAAAATCACTACCGAAAAAAGCGAAGTTGCTCAGAATGCTCATTACCATTTAGCAGATTGTTATCTAAAGCTAGGTAAAAAAACACAGGCTTTAAACGCTTTTAAAAATGCTTCGGAAATGAGTTTTGATGCAGACGTGCAACAAGATGCTTATTTAAATTACGCAAAATTGAGTTATGATATTGGGAACCCGTACAAAAGTAGTTCGGAGGTATTACAGCGTTTTGTAGATCAATATCCTAACGCTAAAGAAGCCACTGAAATTAAAGGATTAATCGTAAATGCTTATTTACAGTTTAAAAATTATGATGAGGCTATTGCTTATTACAACGCTCAAAACTTGGCTCAAGACAAGCAATATCAACAAATATTGCTATATAAGGGATTGGAATTATATACCGATTTTAAATACAAAGAAGCATTAACTTATTTTACGCAAGTAGGCAATTTGCAAAAAGATGAAACCTTAAAAAATAAAGCACTTTTTTGGAAAGCAGAAGCATATACCGAACTCAGTAATTACGAAGAGGCATCTTATTACTATGCAGCATTTTTAAATAAAAATAATATTTCACAATTAGAGGAATATCCTAATGCAATGTACGGATACGGTTATAGTTTATTTCAACAAAAAAAATATAATGAAGCGCTCGAAAATTTTAAGAGATACGAAAGTTTAGGGACGAATGAGGCTAAAAAAACAAACGCAATATTACGAATAGGAGATTGCTATTACGTAAATAAAGATTATTGGAAAGCTCTTGAATATTATAATCGAGTAATTGAAACGAATAGTAGTCAGGCAGATTATGCAACCTACCAAAAAGCATTATCCTATGGATTCTTAGGGAGAAGTAATCAAAAAATAAGCGCGTTAAAAGAGTTACAGTCCCAATATAAAAATTCAGCTTATATAGACGATTCGTATAGCCAATTGGCAAATTTGTACGTAAAACAAAATCAGCTAGGCTTGGCTTTAGAGACTTACGATGTTTTGATAAATGATTATTCCAAAAGCCCTTTGGTGGCCAAAGCCATGCTAAAAAAAGGATCGTTGTATTTTAACCTAGGAAAAAATCAGAATTCAATTCAAACGCTAAAAAAAGTGGTAGAAAAATATCCAGGGACAAGTGAAGCTGTACAAGCTGTAAAAGTTGCTGAGCAAGTTTACAAGGAGATAGACCAAGTAGCATTGTACGCTGCATGGGTTAAAGAATTAGAGTTTGTAAATGTTTCTGACTTAGATATTGATAAAACGATGTTTGCAGCGGTAGAAAGTAGGTTTTTAGAGAATAAATTGGAAGAGGCCATTACGAGCGCAAAAAAATATTTAATCAATTTTCCCAACGGAATCTATGCGCTAACCGTTCATTTTTATCTGGCACAATCGTACTACGCAACAGGTAGCAAACAAAAGTCTATACCGCATTACAAAGCAGTGCTAGAGAAAAATATGAATGAGTATACCGAGATTTCTACCAACAGATTGTCTCAAATCTATTTAGAAGATAAGGGGTGGGATTTAGCCAAACCACTGCTCATAAGTTTAGAAAAAGAGGCTTCGAGTGAGCAAAACATTATTTATGCGCAAAGTAATTTAATGAAGTATTATTTTGTGAATAAAGAGTATAAGCAAACACTAGCATACACCCAAAAAGTATTAGAAAATCCGAAAAGTTCAGAACAAGCGTTATACGATGCTTATGTATTTGGTGCTAAGAGTGCTGTGGAAACGAATCAGTTAGACAAAGCAAAAGCGTATTATAAAAAATTAGAGACTCTAGGTAGAGAAGTAATATTGGCAGAAGCCAATTATTACAAAGCATTATGGTTGCATTTAGATAAGAATTATGAAAAGTCAAATACTCAGGTTCAACTATTAGCCAGTAAGTATCAGAATTATAAATATTGGGGTGTTAAGGGGCTGTTATTAATGGCACAGAATTTTCACGAACTCAACGATAATTTTCAAGCCATTTTTATATTGAATAACGTACTAGAAAATGCACAAGAATTTAAAGATATTACCACCAAAGCAAACGATTTGTTAAAAAGGTATGACTCTCAAAAATCTGCTTTAAAAGAGGATGAATCTAAAGATGTTGAAAATGAATTGTAATCTAAAAAAACATTGGACGTTGCTAGCTCTTTTATTGGGAGTTACAAGTGTATACGCTCAAAAAGAGCAGGAAGAAATAGAAAAAACAGAGGATGTAGTGGTGGAATTTTCATTTAATCCAACGCTCTCTGATGTGTTCAAGCTAAAAACCAATCCTAAAGTAAAGAAAGAGTTTAAAAAAGCTCCTGTAACTTATAAAATAACACCTAAAAAAGTTGAGTCTGATTTTAATCCAACAATCAAAAAAGCTACTTATTTAGAAATAGAAAATAAGAAAGCTAAAAATTATCGTAATTACATATATGCTGCTGCTGGTTTGTATGGAAATACAGAGCTAGAAGCACTAATACAGCCCAAAGCTTATAAACGATTGAACTACGGGTTTAACCTGTTTAATTTTAACAAACAAAACGGTATTGACGATGATAGGGTAGATAACACCAGTATACGTACCCATCTTAATTTGCATGTAGGTAAAAATCTAAAAAAATACGATTGGAAAGCGGAGGCTAACTACGATAGAAACGCTATCAACTGGTATGGCTTAAGTCCTTCAATTACAACTCCCACATCTTTTCAAAACACAGATTTTGGTCAAGTTTATCACACTATAAATTTTAATGGAACTATCGACTACAAAAAAGGAATTGTAAAAAGCTTAATGCCTTCCGTACAATTTTTTTCTGATGAATTTGGAACGACTGAAACACAACTGAGCGTAGAGACCATACTTAGTAAGTCTTTGTTTAAAAATTGGGTAGAGACTAAGGTTAAGTTTGAATATTTAAATGGTTCATTTTCTCAAAATTATGTAGATAATTCCAACGTTGCTTATAGCTTTATCAATTTATCAGCAAATCCATCTTATACCTACATTGCAGAAAATTTTAAGATTGATGCAGCATTAAATTTAGTGTTGAATATGAACTCAGAAGCATCAAAAACAAATTTTTTCTTTTTACCAAGCATTGTGACTACAGTTCCTATCATTAAAAATATAATGATTTTTAAAGGGGGGATTGAGAGTGATTTTAAACAGCATAGCTACGCTTCTTTAGTGCAGCAAAATGCTTTTGTATCTCCTACACTAAATATTGGAGTAACGGATGTTCCTGTTAAATTATTTGCAGGTTTACAAGGAGAATTGAGTCACTCAATATCATATAACACGGAACTGAATTATAGTGTTCAAAATAACAAGGCTTTGTTTGTAAATAACACTAGTCTACCTTTGTTGCAAAACGCATATCAGTTTGGAAATACCTTTAGCGTCGTTTACGATGATATTAAGGTGTTTGGAATTAGAGGGAATATAGAAGCTGATATTATCAAACATTTAAGAGGAGGTTTGAATGCAGCATTCCAGAGCTATCAAACTGACAAGGTTTCAGAAGCTTGGAATTTGCCAAACATTAATATTAAAACCTATGCCAATTACGAATATAAAAAATGGTTTGGTCAATTAGGAATAGATATCATGGGAACAAGAAAAGATTTTGTAAACAACCAGACTATTGATGTTGATGGTTTTGTGGACATCAGTATCAAAGGAGGATATCAAATCAGTAAAAAATTAAACGCTCATTTAAATATTTATAATTTACTAAATAGAAATTATGAGACGTTTACCAATTATCAAGTACAAGGATTTCAGGCAGTAGCCGGATTTTCTTATAAATTTTAAATATGCACTGGGAACAATTATTATCTCTTAAAAGAGCTGGAGACATAGATGGTAGATTTAGAAAAGATCAAGACGAAACAAGACTGGGTTTTGATGTAGATTTTGATAGAATTGTATTTTCTTCAGCATTTAGAAGCTTACAGGACAAGACACAAGTAATTCCTCTATCTGACACAGATTTTGTTCACACGAGACTAACACATAGTATGGAGGTTTCTGTAGTGGGTAGATCTTTGGGTAGATTGGTAGGGCAGCAAGTGTTAAAAAAACATCCTTACTTAAAAGAGCTAGGATACACGTTTAACGATTTTGGAGCCATTGTAGCAGCAGCAGCTTTGTCACACGATATTGGGAATCCACCCTTTGGGCACAGTGGAGAAAAATCCATAGGAGAATATTTTAATTCTGGAAACGGAAAAAAATATAAAGAGGATTTATCAAAAAAGCAATGGCAAGATTTGGTTGATTTTGAAGGAAATGCCAACGGTTTTAAAATATTAACAGAAGATAACGGTGGTGTAAAAGATGGCTTAAGACTTTCTTACGCAACGTTGGGAACTTTTATGAAATATCCTAAAGAATCCTTACCTAAAAAACCTACGCAGCATATTGTAGATAAAAAGTTTGGCTTTTTTCAATCAGAAAAAGAAAAGTTTATGGACGTGGCAGATTCTTTGGGTCTGAGAGTAATGAGAACGGGAGAAGATATGGCTTACCATAGACATCCTTTGGCTTATTTAGTAGAAGCAGCAGATGATATTTGCTACACCATTATTGATTTTGAAGACGGAATAAATTTGGGGCTGATTGATGAAGAATTTGCTTTAGAATACCTAAAAAAACTGATTCAAGACAAAATAAATATAAAAAAATACCGTTCATTGTCCTTAAAAAAGGACAGAGTAAGCTATCTTAGAGCGTTAGCTATAAGTACTTTGATCACTGAGGCAGTTGATATTTTCATGAGTAATGAAAAGTCAATTTTAGCTGGAGAGTTTGAAAAATCTTTATTGGACAAATGTCAGTACGAAGCGCAAATTAATGATATTATTAAACTGAGTGTAGATAAAATCTACAATAGTCGTAGTGTTGTAGAAAAAGAAGTAGCAGGTTACAAAGTAATTGCCGACTTATTGGAGGTATTTATCAATGCTATTAACAATAATTATTTAGGAAAAGCATCTAATTACGACCAACTAATTTTAATGATGTTACCCAATGAGTTTAAAAGTGAGTCAAAGAGCCTATACAAACGTATTATGAGTATCTGTTCCTATGTGGCAGGAATGTCTGATAGCTTTGCCATTTTAACTCATAAAAAAATTAGTGGGGTAATTATTTAGTTACCCATTTAATATTTGAGAATTACCTTTATGAAGAAAAGACTACTGCTAGGATTATTACTTGTTGTATCCGTAATCACAATGATGGTTGTTTACGACCAATCTCATGTTTCAAAAAAAGAGTACTTAACGCTATCTAAAAATCATCCGATAAGGGAAAGACTGAGGCTGACAAAAAAGGAACGAAAAAAGTTAGGAATACCTCCCAATAAATATTTTGATGAGCAGTATTTATTGGAGATGGACCCTAGAGATGGAAAAACGCATCCGGAGCATCTTTTAAAATTAAAAGAACAACTACACAAACCCTCTGCATTTTTCTCAAGAGTCCCAGGGCAAAGTTCTGAAATGTCTTGGACAGAAAGAGGACCCAATAATATTGGAGGAAGGACAAGAGTCGTATTTTATGACCCTAATGACAGTACAGGTAAAAGAGTGTTTGCAGGGGGAGTTTCTGGAGGTTTATGGGTGAATAATAACATTGAGGATGAAAATTCTTCTTGGACACAAATTGGGATTGATGAAAATTTGGCAATCTCTTGTTATGCTATTGATCCTAACGATTCAGACACATGGTACGTAGGTACAGGAGAAGTTTATACAGGAGATGATGGAGTAGGAAATGGTATTTGGGTAACAAATAACGGAGGAAGTACGTGGAGACAGATTTTGTCAATTGATTTAACAGAAGACGAACGATTTAGGCCCTATGTAGTCACTCAAATACTAGCATGGAACAAGAATGGGAGTACGGAAGTGTTTTATTCTCTGGGAGCCAAATTTGATATTGATGCTGTAGGTTTCGCTCAAATAGGCTGGTGGAAATTTGAAAATTTATCCCCTAACAGAATTTCTTTTTCCAATGATAATGGTACCCCCAAAGTTTTTAGTGACTTGGAAATCGCTCAAGACAATTCAATTTGGGTTGGTGTTAGAACCAACATATTTGGACACGGAGGAGGTAAAATTTACAGAAGTACAAATGGAATTAGTTTTGAAGAAAAGTATTCTTTTAATAACGCTAACCGAGTAGAACTAACCGTATCCAAGCAGAACCCCAATGTGGTATATGCCTTGGCTTCAACAAATAACAGCCAAAGTGTGGAGTTAGTCAAAACTACGGATGGTAATACTTTTATCTCTATAGCTAGACCTAATGATGTGGATTTAGATATTCCAGCTAACGATTTTGCCAGAGGTCAAGGGTTTTATAATCTTACACTAGAGATAGATCCAAACGACGACAATATTTTATATGCAGGTGGTATAGATCTATTTAGGTCTGCGAACGGAGGAAATTCCTGGCAGCAAATATCTAAATGGTCTAATAATAATAATTTGAGAAATTTGGAAGTGTCGCAGGTCCACGCAGATCAACATGCAGTAGCTTTTAATCCATCAAATTCTAATAAAGGAGTTTTTGCTAACGATGGAGGTATTTATTATTGTGATAATTTAGCAGCGGCTGCCAGTTCTGATAACGTAGTAAGCAGAAATAACAACTACAATATTACTCAGTTTTATTCCGCAGATATTAGTCAGGATGTAAATGATGAATTTTTTTTGGGAGGAACGCAGGACAACGGTTCTTTATATGGTGGAGTAGAGCGTTTGAGTACCAGAAATGTAAGACTTACTACGAGTAATGGAGTGAATTCTTTTATAGATTTATTTGGTGGAGATGGAATTCAAAATTTTATTGATAAGGATTCGGAGTATTTAATTGTGTCTTTTGTCAATAACGTATACTCTCTGTATCCTCTTCCTTTGACAAGTCCCGATGATATTGTAGAAATTAGTTCGGATCAAAGAACAGGAAGTTTTGCAAATATTGCTGATTTAGATGATAACTTGGATTTGTTGTACACGGATGGTTCCAGATATTTTAGTGGAGGTATACTTAACGGAAGTCCAGGGATATTTAGATTCGAAAACTTGTTGACAAACCCGAGAAGAGAATTACTACTAAGTCCTTTATTTACCGAAGCCCCTACTGCTATTAAAGTTTCACCTTATATGACAAATGCTTCAACGTTATTTGTGGGTACTGAAGGAGCCTCTATTCTCAAAGTAACTAATGCGAACACCAATAGTCCAACATGGGAAAATATTGATTTGAACAATAGAATTAATATAGGATCTATATCCGATATTGAACTGGGAAAGGATGAAAATGAAATTATGGTAACGCTACACAACTATGGTGTTAACAATATTTATTACACTACAGATGGTGGTACAACTTGGACCGAAAAAGATGGAAATTTCCCTGACATACCTGTAAAGACGATTTTAATGAATCCTGAAAGACCCGACGAGGTTATTGTTGGAACTAATATGGGAGTTTGGGCTACACAAGAATTTACGAGCGATGAACCGAAATGGTTTCAGTCTTTCAACGGAATGTCAAGTGTAAGAATTACTAAATTTGAAATGCGAACAGCAGATAATACAGTAATTGCCTCAACTTACGGAAGAGGACTGTTTACGGGGAAATTTGATGCTACTAGGGAAGAGCGGGTTCCTGAGGAAGAAACTGAAGAGACATCTGAAGAGACATCTGAAGACAATAGTTTGGAGAACAAAATAAAAGTGAAGACTGTTGCAGAAAACGGAGATATAGTGTTTGAAGTAGACAGAGATGAAATTGAAATGTTTAGTGTTACTTTGTATAATGTAAACGGAAGCTTGGTTAAAGAACAAATTTTAGGTGGATTGATATCTAACAACAAACTTGATGCCTCTAGTCTAAGTTCGGGGATTTATATTCTAAATGTTTCGTTTAGTGGTGAGCGTTTCTCAAAAAAAATAATTATAAACAATTAGAATATTGTGAAAAAAAGAATATCCATTTTTGTTGTTTTAGTAATTAGCTTATTAGTTTTCGTTAATTATTTCAAAAAAGACAATGCAAAGGAGTCTTACGTTGCTTTGATTAAAAATCATCCAATACAAGAGAGATTAAAGCTATCTAAAAAGGAAAGAAAGAAACTCGGAATTCCTCCCAATCGGTATTTTGATGAACAGTACTTGTTAGAGATAAATCCTAATACAGGAAAAACACATCCAGAAAATATTTTAGAGGTCAAGAACCATAGGAAAAAATCATCAATAAAATTTTCTAAAGTACCTGGTCAGAACGCTGAAATGGCTTGGGTAGAGAGAGGTCCAGATAACATTGCAGGTAGAACTAGGGTTGTTTTTTATGATCCTACTGACATTACAGGTAAAAGAGTTTATGCAGGAGGAGTTTCTGGTGGCTTATGGATGAATAATGACGTAACTGATGAAGATTCAGTTTGGTCTCAAGTTGGAGTTGATGAGAATTTGTCTATTTCTTGTTTTGCCATAGATCCAAATGATTCAAACATCTGGTACATTGGTACAGGAGAAGCTTACACTGGAGACGATGGAGTGGGAAATGGAATTTGGATAACTCAGAATGGTGGAACTACTTGGTCTCAGCTGCTGTCCGTAAACCTAGAGCAAGATGAATCTTTGAGACCTTATGTGGTCACTCAAATTTTAGCTTGGGACAATGCAGGAACCACAGAAGTATACTTTTCTTTGGATGGTAAATTCGATATTGATCCAGTAGCTTTTAGTAGCTTGGGTTGGTGGAAAGTAAATGAAAGTTCTTTTGATAAAATTAGTTTTCTTACACCAGAAGGGGTTCCTTACGTTTTTAGTGATGTTGAGATTGCAGCAGATAATTCTTTATGGTTTGGTACCAAACAGAACATTTTTGGAAGAGGGGGCGGAAAAATTTTTAGAAGTACAAACGGTGTCAACTTTATGGAAAAGTATTCTTTTACAAACGGTGGAAGAGTTGAATTAGCAGTTTCTAAAATAAACGCAAATACTATTTATGCGCTTGCCTCAACTAATAATAGTTCAAATGTGGAGTTGATAAAAACTACGGATGGAAATAATTTTGTATCAATAGCCAAACCTAATGACATTGATACTGATATTGATGCCAATGATTTCGCTAGAGATCAAGGATTTTATAATTTAACCTTAGAGGTAGATCCTACGGATGATGCTATTCTGTACGCTGGAGGAATCAATTTATTTAGGTCAAGCAACTCTGGTGCTTCTTGGAGTCAAATTTCCAAATGGTCCAATTCAAATAATTTACCAAATTTAGATATTTCTTTAGTACACCCAGACCAGCATGCCGTTGCATTTAATATTTTGGATAGCAATAAAGGAGTGTTTGCCAATGATGGAGGAATCTACTATTGTGCCAATTTAGCCAACGCACCCAATTTAGAAAACATAGTAGAAAGAAATAAAAACTACAACATCACTCAGTTTTATTCAGCAGCGATAAGTCAGGATAAAAATAGCGAATTCCTTTTAGGAGGTGCGCAAGACAATGGTTCCCTACTTTCTTTTGAAGCTACTAATGGGGTGAATTCTTTTGTAGACATTTTTGGAGGAGATGGGTTTCAAACATTTATAGACAAGGACAATGAATACTTAATTGTATCGTTTGTAGGGAATTTTTATGCATCTTATCCTATTCCATTTAGTAGCCCATCAGATCAAATAGCCATAGTTAGTGATGAAAATTCTGGAGACTTTGCAAATACTGCTGATTTGGATGATAACTTAGATATTCTATATACAAATGGGACGGTTGGTAATTTTGTAAGAATTTCTAGATACACGGATTTAAGGGGGGAACCCGAAAGAAAGAACTTTTCGGATTCAAAATTATTTGAGAGACCAACGGCTATAAAAGTATCTCCTTTTACAACTGCTAGCTCTACAGTGTTTGTAGGTACGGAGGGAGCTTCTGTTTTAAAAGTAACCCATTTAAATACAGACACCCCTACATGGGAAAATATCGACTTGAGCAACGAGATAAACGCAGGTTCTATTTCTGATATTGATTTTGGGAACAACGAAGATGAAATTATTGTTACACTGCATAATTACGGTGTAAACAACATATATTATACGGAGAACGGTGGTGTAACTTGGGTTTCTAAAGAAGGAAACTTTCCTGATATTCCTGTAAAAGCGGTTATAATGAATCCTGATGAAAAAGAGGAAGTGATTATAGGAACCAATATGGGAGTTTGGAGTACTAGTAATTTTACAAGCGAATCCCCCAATTGGCAGCAATCTTTTAATGGAATGTCAAATGTGAGAGTTACCAAATTTGATTTACGAACATCTGACAATACAGTAGTGGCATCTACCTACGGAAGAGGTTTATTCACAGGTACATTCACTTCAAACACTCTTTCTACTAACGAAAAAGAATTAAACAACTCAATATTTATAACAAATAAAGGATCCCGTATTGTCTTTAATAACTTGGAACAAAACGAGGATTTAAAGGTAAATATCTATAATATTTCTGGAAAATTACTTTATAAGAAAAATATTAAGGTGACTAGTGCTAGTTTTAATTTAAGTACTGGTTTGTCTATGGGAGTTTACGTTGTTAAAGCCATCTATAAAAACGAAAGCATCAACAAAAAAATAGTGATTACGGATAACTAAAGGTGTTAGAAAGTATAGGTAACACCAACTCCCAATATTTGTTTTAATTGAGGTCTTGGACCTACTTGAGTACCATCATCTTGTACAATTTTGGCATCATCATCATATAAAAAATGAGAACTGATCCTTGACTGAATATATTGATTTACTTTCATTTCTAAATTCAATTCTATGTCACTATCAATATTTCCATATCGGTTGATATAATCTGAATAGAACGAACTTTTAATCGAAAAATCAATATTTTTCATCAACAAAGTTTTGTACTCAATTTTAATTAATGTACCCAATTCAAAGTTAATTTTTTCTCCTCTTTCGACTCCAAAAGCTCCTCTGTCGGAAAGTTCTTTATCTAAAACAAAAGTTATCTGATTGGTTAACGGAGATAGGTGAATCTTGAAATTATCCTCTTCATCTGTGTACACAGCCCCAATACCCAAACGCATACGTGCAGGGGCAAAAAAAGTAGATATAACCGTAGTTCTGTCATTACCTTTAAATCCATTTGCAAACTGAGTGGTTAAGCTGTATTCACCTGAGTAATACCACTTAGAGGTAACGTTGTTTTTATATCCAACCGAGGATTTAATGTCTATAATATCATCCGTTTTTTGAGTGTAATTAACCCCGTTTTCCTTGGCGATACCATATCTAATCAAAATTCCGTTCCTCCAAAATAATTGTCCTTTCTTATAGTTGTAATCCCCTTTAAAAGAGGCGATTCCTGCAATGGTATTATTTCCCCCTTTGGTCCAATTGACGAACGATGTTTGCGTAAATAATATTCCAGGCTTGTGTTTTATAATCCAGTAATTAGTTCTAATACTTTCTTTAATAATAGTTTCTATACTGTCTTTTTTCTTTTCGCTAATTTTTTTAATAACAGGCTTTATCTTTTCTGCAGCTATGATGCTGTCTTTACTTGTAAAAACCTTTCGTGCATTTTTAATAAACTTTGGAGTAGGGATAGTATCTTTTACTATTGGATTGGCAAATAAATGAAAACTTGTTAGAAAGCATAACAAACTCAAGTACGATTGATAAGATTTAAAAGTATAGTTAGAAAAAAACATTACAGCGTTGATAATATAGTTTCAGAAATTGTATTCAAATCAATTTTAGCAATTTTTCTTAGTTCCTCCGTTTTACCATGCTCAATAAAACAATCCTCTATTCCTAGTTTTATTATTTTGGTAGTGCATTTTTTTTCTGTGATGATGTTGGCAATAATAGAGCCAATTCCACCACTTAGAACCCCATCTTCAATAGTAACAACACTCTGATAGTTCTCCAATATAGAGTCCAATAATTTTACATCTAAAGGTTTTACAAATTGAAGATTGTAATGACCCACTTGATTTTTTTCTGAAACAGAAAAATGCTCCATAGCAGTATGAACTAAATTACCTATAGTCCCCAAACTGATTACGGCAGTTGTAGAACCGTTTTGCAAGGCTTTCATTTTCCCAAACTCAATTTTATTAAAGGGTTGTTGCCAATCAATAGTTACGCCATTTCCTCGTGGATACCTAATAGCAATTGGCAAATCTAAACCTAACTGAGCTGTGTACATTATATTCCTTAAATCTATCTCGTCCATTGGAGCATAGATGGTCATGTTAGGAATACAGTTTAAAAAAGCAATATCAAACACCCCGTGATGCGTGGCACCGTCATTACCCACCAATCCAGCTCTATCCAAGCAAAATATAACGGGTAGTTTTTGTATGGCAACATCGTGAATTACTTGGTCGTAGGCTCTTTGCAAAAAAGTAGAATAGATATTGCAAAAAGGCATCAGACCTTCTTTAGCCATTCCTGCGGCCAGCGTAACTGCATGTTGCTCTGCAATACCAACATCAAAAGCCCTATCAGGCATTTCAGCGATCATGTATTTAAGAGAACTACCTGTAGGCATAGCAGGAGTAATTCCCACAATTTTTTTGTTTTTTTTAGCCAATTCAATAATAGTATGTCCAAAAACATCTTGATATTTAGGAGGGGTGTTCTCTAATTTTTTTACGATTCTATCTCCCGTCTTGGCATCAAATTTACCGGGTGCGTGATAAGTTATTTGATCTTCTTCTGCTTTTTTTAAACCTTTACCTTTTGTTGTAACAAGATGTAAAAGTTTTGGACCAGCAGTGTTTTTTAGTCTTTGTAATTCAGCCACCACTTTGGTCATGTTGTGTCCGTCAATAGGACCCGAGTAATCAAAGTTCAAGGCTTCAAAAATGTTATCCCTATCGGTTCTGGTACCTTTTTTGGTTTCGGTAAAGTAGTTTTTTAAGGCCCCAATACTAGGATCAATTCCAATAGCGTTGTCGTTTAGAATCACTAACAAATTTGCTTTGGTAACCCCAGCATGATTTAAAGCTTCAAATGCCATTCCAGAGGCAATTGAGGCATCACCAATTACAGCAATGTGCTGTTGTTTAAAATTCCCTTTAATATATGCAGCCATAGCCATTCCTAAAACTGCCGAAATTGAAGTTGAAGAGTGTCCAGTTCCGAAAGAGTCATATTCGCTTTCAAAAATATTAGGAAATCCAGAAATTCCGTTTAATCTCCTGTTGGTTTCAAAATTATCTCGTCTTCCCGTTAAAATTTTGTGCCCATATGCCTGATGACCAACATCCCAAATTAATTTATCGTGGGGAGTGTTAAAAACGTAATGTATGGCAATGGTAAGTTCTACAACTCCCAAACTAGCACCCAAATGTCCTTCTTTAGTAGATACAATGTTGATGATAAAATCTCGCAACTCTTGCGCGAGTTGCTCGAGTTCTGAAATGTTAAGCCTTTTTAAGTCTTGCGGAGAGTTTATAGTATCTAGAATATTTTTCACGATTACAAAATTACAATTTTGAGATTTGTACTTGCAACTTATCTTGCAATAAAGTAGTTTCGTGAGAGCTTCTAAATAAGTTTAGTGATGATAAATCCTTTTGATGACGAGTATTTTATGAAAAAAGCTTTGAATGAGGCTTATTTAGCTTACGAGAAAGGAGAGGTTCCTGTGGGAGCAGTAATTGTAATGAACGATCAAATTATTGGAAGAGGACACAATTTAACTGAGCAATTAAATGATGTAACTGCACATGCAGAAATGCAGGCTTTTACAGCAGCTTCTGGTTTTTTGGGGGGTAAGTATTTGCAAAGTTGTGTTTTGTATGTAACCTTAGAGCCGTGTCAGATGTGTGCGGGGGCAAGTTATTGGACTCAAATAGGCAAAATTGTTTATGGAGCAAGTGATGTGCAAAGAGGATACTCTCATTTAAATACTCTATTGCACCCGAAAACAAAAGTAGTTTCCGGAATCATGAAAGAAGAATGTGCTGAGCTGCTGAAAATTTTCTTTTTATCGAAACGAGGATAGCATGATTATTACGAGTCGCTTAAACGACCGAATTCATCAATAAAAACAAATGGTCTAATTTTCTATTTTACTAGCGTTGGGGTCGTTGTGTTTTAAAGAATATTTACTTAAATCTTTGTCCTTGTACCTGTGGTAAATAAATAAGGGCATTAAAACTAAGGTTAATATAATCACTCCCAAACCTATAAATTTTGGACTAGCGGGATTATCTGTTAAATGAAAGAAAGCCCCTAGAATCCATAAAATAAAAACAATTCCCAAAAGAATTTTTAATAATATCTTCATATTGATATTTTAAATTTTGTAGTAAAATTACCTAATTTGATTTTAATTATGTAAATCATTCAGATGAAAATAATTAAATATATAGCATTGGTTATTATTGCTCTTTGTTTAAATTCTTGTAACAATATTAAAAAAGATCATATAGTAGTAATTGCGCATAGAGGAGCTTCTGGTTATTTGCCAGAACATACTTTGCCTGCCAAAGCATTGGCTTTTGGAATGAATCCTGATTATATTGAACAAGATGTTGTATTGTCTAAGGATGACGTTCCTGTAGTGATTCATGACATCCATTTAGAAACAACTACCAACGTAAAACAGATTTATCCTAGTAGATGTAGGGAGGATGGTAAATATTACGTAGTAGATTTTACTTGGCAAGAATTACAAAAATTATTCGTTACAGAAAGATTCAATGCAGCGACTAACCAAGTATATTATAATCAAAGGTTTCCCATACATAAATCAAAGTTTTATTTGCATACGCTTCAAGAAGAGCTAGAACTTATTCAAGGTTTAAATAAATCTATGCATAAAGATGTAGGGATTTACGTAGAAATTAAAGAGCCTCAGTTTCACAAAACCCATCAAAAAGATATTTCAAAAATTGTGCTGTCTATATTAAAAGAATATGGTTATTCAACCAAACACGACAAATGTGTGGTACAATGTTTTGATGCTGATGAGCTGAGGAAGATTAGAGAAAAATTTAAGTCTGAACTGTTTTTAGTTCAGTTACTAGAAATAGGTTATTTGGATGAGCCTTTTAAAAACAAATCGGCTGGAGAAATAATAAATCAAATAGCTACCTATGCAGATGGTATTGGTCCTTGGTACAAGCAAATGATTGCAGGAGATGACGGTGTAGATATCTTAGGATTTTCTGAACTAGTAACTTTAGCACACAATAAAGATTTGAAAGTACATGCTTTTACTTTTAGAGTAGATGATGTTATTGGTTTCAATTCTTTTGAAGAATTGTTAGCTAAGGCAGTTGAATTAAAAGTAGATGGGATTTTTACAGACCATCCAGATTTAGCGATTAATTACTTTAAGAAAAAGAATCACTAGCCATAATTAACTTTCTTCTGTACACGTTAAGTAATCTAGATTTTGATATAAAGCCATGGTATTTACCATCTTTAATGATTGGCAAATTCCAAGCGGAAGATATTTTAAATTTATCCATAATCACTTCCATAGAATCGTTATCGTAGTCAATCACTTCCACAGGAGCTACCATTAAATCTGCCACTACTGTGTTTTCATACAACTCGGTATTAAACATGATAGGTCTAATGTCGTCCATATGTAGAACCCCTATTAACTCTTTGTCTTTGTTAACCACAGGGAAGTTATTTCTTTTAGATTTTACGATGGCTTTATGAACAAGTTCTCCCAAAGTCATAGAAGGTTTCGTTTTGATAAAGTCTTTTTCTACCACCTTGTCAATATTCATCATCATTAGAACATTTTTGTCCTTATCATGAGTCATTAACTGACCTTTCTTAGCCAATTCAGAAGCGTAGATGTTATGAGGAATAAACTTTTTGGTGATTAAGAAAGAGATAGAAGATACAATCATCAAAGGAATAAACAAATCGTAACCGCCCGTAATTTCTGCGATTAAGAAAATAGCCGTAAGGGGGGCATGCAATACACCTGCCATAAGCCCGGCCATTCCCACCATAGCAAAATTACTTTGCGAAACAGTATGACTTACTATTTTAAAATGATTTACAATAACTGCTACCACATAACCTGCCAAACTACCAATAAACAATGTAGGAGCAAAAACCCCTCCAATTCCACCAGCACCAAAAGTAAGTGCCATAGCAATCACTTTAAAAACAATCAATCCTACCAACAAACCAACAACCATCCATATGGTATCAGCTTCAGTATGAAAAATGTTATTTTTTAGAATGTTAGAAGCATCACCTCTTAGTACACTGTTAATGGTATCAAACCCCTCTCCAAACAAGGGAGGAATAAAATAAACAATGACTCCAATTAAACTACCTCCTAGTAAAAGTTTGTACCATGGGTTTTCTATTTTTTTAAAAAAATCGTGAGTCCAAAAGTATACTTTAGTAAAGTAAATAGAAGTTATAGAGCATCCTATTCCTAGTATAATGTAAAAAATAACATCGTTAAGGTCAAAGTTGTCTTGGATTTCGAAGTGTAATAAAATTTCATCACCCAAAAACAAGTAAGAAGTAATTACTGCAGATATAGAAGCAAGGAGCAAAGGTACCATAGACACCATCGTTAGTTCTAAACTAAAAATTTCAACAGCAAATACAATGGCAGCAATAGGAGCTTTAAAAATGGATGCCATGGCTCCAGCAGCAGCACATCCAACCAATAGTGTTCTAGATCTTTGATCTAAATGGAATAGTCTAGCAAAGTTAGATCCTAAAGCAGATCCTGTTGCCACAGTAGGGCCTTCTAACCCTACAGAACCTCCAAAACCGACTGTAAGCGGAGCTGTTAAAACAGATGCCCACATTTGGTAACGGTGCATAATGGCTTCTCTTTTGGAAATAGCATACAGCGTTGAAGGAATACCGTGTCCAATTTTTTTTCTAATTATATATTTAACAACCAACAGGGTAAGTCCTAAACCTACAATTGGAAAGATAAAATAAAAACCAACATGGTATTTTTTTATAAAACCCGTATCTAGAATGACGAAAATGGTATGTGTTAAATTTTTTAAAGTAACAGCACCAATACCTGCCAAGAACCCAACAATTATACTTAGGATGTATAAAAAATTTTCAGGTGAAATATGTTTGTATTTCCATATTAAAAATTGATTTAATATGTTTTTTTTCTTGGGCATTCTAAATAATTTTAGGAACGGCTAAGATACTATTTATTAGGGGAGTATTAAAAGAAAGACTAAGCTTGTATTGGACATTTTTTGCAATGGCTTTTACCTTTCTTTTTGTATTTTTTACAGCATTTTTTCTTTTTGTCTTTACAACAGTAAGAAAGCTGACACGTGGGGTTTAAGGACTCTGTTATGTGATTAGAATCTATTTTATAAAGAATTTGCACTGATTAAGTATTTAATAATCAGTGCAAATATACAAATTGTTTTAAATAAATCTAAATAAATTAGGCTTCGTTTGAGTTGATTTCTGTTTGCGCAACAATACTTTCGATATCCTTATCAAATAAGTAAGTACCACTTTTATCATCTCCAATAATTTTTAGTTTGTCTAAGATGGTTCTGGCTAAAGCTTCTTCCTCCGCTTGTTCTGCCACATACCATTGTAAAAAGTTGTGTACTGTGTAATTTTTTTCATCTAAAGTTTGAAAAACTAAATGATTGATACTTTCTGTAACAGTTTCTTCGCTCTCTAAAAACAAACTGAATAATTCGTGCAAATCTTTAAAAGTACTTTTTGGGGCATCTAAACTGGGGATACTAGCTGTTCCACCACGTTCGTTAACAAATTTTACAATTTTTAACATGTGTACTCTTTCCTCTTCGGATTGATTGTAGAAAAATCCTGCAACTCCATTATAACCAATTACTTCTGCCCATGTAGCCATTGCTAAATATTTCATAGATGCATTGGCTTCTAATTTTATTTGTTTATTCAGAGCATCTTCTATCGTTTGTGATAACATAGTATTTTTGTTTTTAAGGTTACTTAAAATTAATAAGTCTAATTTTTAAATCAAAGTTATTCTTTTGGTACCGTAATATTTATATTTACTTCAGATAAAACTTCATCAGTAACAGCAGCAGGAGCATTAATCATTACGTCACGTCCTGAGTTGTTTTTAGGGAAGGCAATAAAATCTCTAATGGTTTCTTGTCCTCCTAAAATGGCTACCAACCTATCTAAACCAAAGGCTAATCCTCCGTGTGGTGGTGCTCCGTATTCAAAAGCATTCATTAAGAACCCAAACTGTTCTTTAGCTTCTTCAGGTGTAAATCCTAAGTGTTTAAACATCAAAGCTTGCGTTTCTTTATCGTGAATTCTAATAGAACCTCCTCCAATTTCGTTACCATTTAAGACCAAATCGTAAGCGTTGGCCCTTACTTTTCCTGGATCTGTATCTAGCAAAGCAATATCTTCTGGTTTTGGACTTGTAAAAGGGTGGTGCATGGCATGGTATCTTTCAGTCTCCTCATCCCATTCCAACAAAGGAAAGTCCACAACCCATAACGGAGCAAATTCGTTAGATTTTCTTAATCCCAAACGTTCGGCCATCTCCATACGCAAAGCAGAAAGTTGCGCTCTAGTTTTGTTGGCGGGTCCAGACAATACACAAATTAAATCTCCAGCTTTAGCACCTGTGGCTTTTGCCCAAGCGGCTAAATCATCTTGATTGTAAAATTTATCTACAGAAGATTTAAAAGTACCGTCTTCGTTGCACTTAACGTAAACCATTCCCAAAGCACCTACTTGCGGACGTTTAACCCAGTCAATTAATTTATCAATTTCTTTACGAGTGTAACTAGCTGCACCAGGAACGGCAATTCCCACTACTAATTCAGCATCGTTAAATACTTTAAATTCTTTCTGCTGAGCTACGCTGTTTAATTCACCAAACTCCATCCCAAAACGAATGTCTGGCTTATCGTTTCCATAAGTTTTCATGGCATGTTCAAATGTCATTCTTGGAAAATCTCCAATTTCTACATTGTTCACCTTTTTTAGTAAATGACGAGTCATTCCCTCAAAAACATTTAAAATGTCTTCTTGTTCTACAAAAGCCAATTCACAATCAATCTGAGTAAACTCTGGCTGTCTATCAGCGCGTAAATCTTCATCTCGGAAGCATTTAACAATTTGGAAGTATTTATCCATTCCACCCACCATCAGCAACTGTTTAAAGGTTTGTGGTGATTGAGGTAATGCGTAAAACTCACCTTGATTCATTCTTGAAGGAACGATAAAATCCCTTGCACCTTCTGGTGTAGATTTAATTAAATAAGGAGTTTCTACTTCTATAAAATCTTGATTAGATAAATAATTACGAACCTCTTGCGTTACTTTACTACGAAAGATTAAGTTGTTTTTTACAGGATTTCTACGGATGTCTAAATATCTGTATTTCATACGGATATCTTCACCACCATCGGTATCATCTTCAATTGTAAATGGAGGTAAATTAGCCTCGTTGAGTATGTCAAGGTCGCTTACTAGTATTTCTACTTCACCAGTAGCAATATTTTTGTTTTTAGATTCACGCTCTATAACCGTTCCTTTAATTTGAATCACAAATTCACGTCCTAACGTTTTTGCTTTTTCAATCACAGAAGATTCTGTTCTCTCTTCATCAAAAATTAATTGAGTAATTCCGTATCTATCACGTAAATCTACCCAAATCATAAATCCTTTATCTCTAGATTTTTGAACCCAACCTGCCAAGGTAACTTCTTGACCTGCGTTTTCAATTCTTAACTCTCCGTTAGTATGACTTCTGTACATTTTAATGCTTTGTTTTAAAGGGGCTAATTTACTTTTTTAATTTGAGCTCTGAAAGGTAAAAGAGATTGAGATTACTCAGCAAAAACTCTTCTAATTCTTTGTGAAATAGCGGTTAGTATTTCATAAGAAATAGTGTTGCAAATCGTAGCAAATTCTTCTACCGTTTTTTGGTTGTCAAAAATAATCACCTCATCACCTTCCTTGCAATTGATATTGGTAACGTTAACCAATATCATATCCATACAAACATTACCTACCGTATAGGCTTTTTGTCCGTTGATGTTTACATAACCATTTCCGCAACCCATAGGTCTAGAAAATCCGTCTGCATGACCTATGGGAATCACCGCTATTTTTTCTTCTTTTTCGGCTGTAAAAGCCATGTTGTAACTAACGATTTCTCCTTTGTTTACTAACCTTATTTGCGAAATGATAGATTTTAAGGTAGCTACGTTTTTTAACTTTTTAGTTTCGTTTCCATCATTTCCAAAACCGTACAATCCTATTCCTAAACGAACCATGTCGAAATGTGCGTTTGGGTAGTTAATTGTCCCCGAGGTGTTACTCATATGAATCGTAAAACGGTCGCTCAAGTTATCTTGTAGCTGCGTAATGATGTTGTTAAAAGTTGTAATTTGTTTTTCTGTAAATTCCTTTTTATCTAAGTCTTCACTTGCAGCAATGTGAGACATTACT
The DNA here is from genome assembly GCF_054111225.1 of Wenyingzhuangia sp. IMCC45533. Lineage (NCBI taxonomy): Bacteria > Pseudomonadati > Bacteroidota > Flavobacteriia > Flavobacteriales > Flavobacteriaceae > Wenyingzhuangia > Wenyingzhuangia sp. IMCC45533. The sequence continues at coordinate 1,729,457 of NZ_CM134197.1, forward strand.
GAAGTAACTTTGATACTCTTTGTTCCGCTAATTAGACGAATCACTTCCGAAGTTTCGTCAGCATTAAAACCTAATCTGTTTAGGCCAGAATTAAATTTTAAATGAACAGGGTATTCGCGTATGTTATTTTGAATGGCAAATGCAATAAAAGCTTTTAAAGTGTGCAAAGAATATAAGTTAGGTTCTAAAGAATAGTCTACTAACAATGCATAATTTGCAGGTTGTGCATGCAAAACCAAAATAGGAGTTTTAATTCCTTTTTTTCTTAAAGCAATTCCTTCGTTGGCATAAGCAACCCCAAAATAGTCAATACCTTCTTTTTCTAATGTTGCCGCAATGGTCTCTGCTTCTAATCCATAAGCAAAAGCCTTAACAACCCCCAAAGTTTTTGTTTTTTTTGCCGTTTTATTTCTAAGATAGTGGTAATTGTGTTTTAGAGCAGTTAAATCAATCTCAAGCTTAGTAACATGATGATTTTCCATAGTTACTGATTGTTTTTTTCTTTATAATAAGCAGAGCGACTTAAAGGTTCGTAGGCTTCGTGTTCTCCAATTACCACCTGTTTTGTCTCCTTTGTTTTTCGATGACTAAAGTGTGCCAAATTTCCTGTTTTGGTACAAATAGCATGGACTTTAGTTACATATTCCGCAGTAGCCATTAAATTAGGCATCGGCCCGAAAGGCTTTCCATTAAAATCCATATCCAAACCAGCCACAATTACTCTAACCCCCTTGTTAGCTAAGTCGTTACAAACATTTACAATTTCGTGATCGAAAAACTGAGCTTCATCAATTCCAACAACATCCACCTCATTAGCAAGTAAGCGGATATTGGCCGCTGCGGGAACAGGAGTAGATCTAATTTGATTTTCATCATGAGAAACTACATACTCGTCATCGTATCTATGATCGATATCGGGTTTAAAAATTTCTATTCGCTGTTTGGCAATTTGTGCACGCTTTAATCTTCGGATTAATTCTTCTGTTTTACCAGAAAACATGGATCCACAGATGACTTCAATCCATCCAAATTGTTCTTTGCGATTTACAGTGTTTTCAAGAAACATTTTGTAGTTTTATTGAGTTTAGTATTTACTTCTATTCGTTATTTTAGCTAATAGATAAGTGATACAAATTTATCAAAATAAAACTTTACACTCTAACCCAAATTTAGATTACGGATAATGCAAAAAAAGTTGGAAGCAGAATTGATGAGCCTGGCTCACGATATATTAAAATTAAAGAGAGGAGACGATGTTAAAGTTTTAAAAGATAAAGCCTATGAGGTTTATGAAAAACTAGCAGTATTGACCTTTATAGAAAAGTATATTGAGGAAACTCCATTAAATCGTAAAACAAAAGAAGAGCTGATTGAAGAAACATTTGAAACACAAGAAGCAGAAAATGTTGATGATGGTTTAGGAGAAACTAAAAATCACGAAATTATAGAAGAAATAACCATAGAGTCTGTGCCGGCTGAACCTGAAGAAATAGAAGTAGCTTTAAAAGAATCTAAACCAATGGTGGAAGAAAAAACCCCAGAAAAAACGACTTATGACGAGGCAGAAGATTTGTTTTCCAAAATAGAATCTGATGAGGTTAAAACCAAAGAAAACGATGTGACAGATGAACTAAAATCTTCTTTAGAGCAGGAGTTTGGAAGTACGGTATCCTTGGATGTTGCCACGGATATATTTGAGAACGCTGAAAGAGTTGTACCCAAAAAATCTATTAACGACGCTATTATGCAGCAGAAAAATTTGCAAATAGATTTAAACGATAGAATTGCCTTTGTAAAAAACTTATTTGAAAATAGTCAAGAAGATTTTAATAGAGTAATTTCGCAGCTAAACACGATGTCCACAGAAAAAGAAGCCTTATCATTAATTAGAATGATAAAAAAAGAGTATAATTGGAACGGAAAAGAAGTTTTTGAAGAAAGACTTTTAATGTTAATAGAAAGAAAATTTAATTAAGATGAGTTTAAAAGCACAAAACTTTAATAAAATATTTGATGCTGTAATAGCTAAATATCACCTAATTGATGATGTAGATCAACCTTTTAACAATGTTTACGAAGCTAGTACTTTAGAGCATTTATTATACAGAAAATGTTGGATTGATACAGTTCAATGGCATTACGAAGATATTATTAGATTGCCAGAAATAAATCCTACTGAGGCCTTGGCACTAAAAAGAAAAATAGATGCTTCTAACCAAGATAGAACAGATATGGTGGAGTACATAGATAGTTACTTTTTACAGAAGTATGCTGATGTAAAACCTAGCGATGGAGCTAAAATTAATTCAGAAAGTCCTGCATGGGCTATCGATAGGCTGTCTATTTTGGCTTTAAAAATCTATCATATGAACGAAGAAGCAACAAGAGAATCCGCTTCCGAAGCTCATAAAAACGCTTGCCAAGCTAAATTGAATATCCTGTTAGAACAGAGAGTGGATTTGTCTACTGCTATTGATGATTTGATAATAGATATAGAAAACGGAGATAAGTATATGAAAGTATACAAGCAAATGAAAATGTATAATGACGACGAGTTAAACCCGATGTTGTATAACAAAAAATAGAGTTTGAATTTGAATGTAAAAAGCTGAGATATCCTCTCAGCTTTTTTTATGGTTAGGTATTGTTGTAGAAAACAGCCAAATCCTCTATGAGTACCTGGCCGTTTCCTTGAACACAACTATAAAAAAACAACTATTTTTATTTTAAGGTAATTTGATACTTTAGAACAGTCATCCCTTTTCTATCCATTTCTTTTAAATTTATAGTATCAAAAACAGGCCTGTATTGATATCCCAAGCTTAATTTATTTCGATGACCCATTCCGTTTAAAAACAAGTTGATGGTAAAGTCGTACACAATCATTTCCTGATTCAAAGCATCAAAATCTGAATACTGAATGGCTATATTAGGCTGAGCGACAATCTGCTTGTGTATTGGAAATGCGTATCCAAATTGGGTGTAAATGGTGGTACCAGTACCCATCATCGGAAATCCGTTACCATCACCATTAAAGGTAGTTCCAGACCCGCTGTCAAAAATAGATCCGTTAGCATCTACGTTTCTAATGTAATTGGTTCCAAAGTTTAAATTGTAGTAACCTAGGTAGGCTGTGATGCCTTTATCTCCAGCCAACGGTAAGCTTAAAAACGAATCTACAGCCCAAGTTTTCATGTCGTATACTTTGGTTGTTGCTAACAAAACGTCACCATCGGCAAAAGCACTTCCTTGAAATTGTCCTCCAAAACCAATATTAAACACCTTCTTTTTGTTGATATAAGTACCTGTCTGGTAAGCGGATTTATTAGATTCTTCTTCAAAAAACTGATATTTAATATAAGATGAAACTCTTTTTCGAGGTCTATTATTGGCATAATCTACTATGCCCTGTACAGGAGCTTTGCTAACAGTAATTGGGTTGGATATTACAAATCTATAATCAAATTTTACGATTTGACCTTTAAACCAAATACTTAAATTACGACCTAAATCATCATCTTTATTAACTGTGGTTAAAGAAAATAGAGGAGAATCTAATCCCATTAAAGATTTTGAAGAACGTACGTTCCATCTATCTAAGCCTTGCCAACCAGATTTTCCCATACCCACTTCCAGTTTTTTAGAAAAGGCATATTCAACGTATAAATCCAATACTTGCAATGGAAAATTTCTAGACTGATGATTAAAGTTGTTACCACCAAACATTGCATATCCGTATATTTTAGGAGTTATTTGAGAAGTGACAGGTATTCTTAATCTACGAATAGATATATCAGTGTAAGTGTCTGTAGCTTCTCCGTTAATGGTCGTTCCGTTATTTAACTCAGAGTATCTTGCCCAAAATTGGGTAGTTATATTCCATTTAACTTTTGGTTTCCCCTGAGCAAATAAAACGGTATTTAACACTACGATACTCAAAAAGAGTTGTTTAAATTTTTTCATGAATATTTATTGTGTTATCCTTAAATAAGTCCCGCTAACTGAAATCCTAAGATTACTAATACAACGATGATAGGTCCAAGCAAACCAGCAATTAAACCTCCGAATCTAAAATCCTTTTGCTCTATAAGTCCTGTACTAAATGCAATGGCATTTGGAGGTGTAGAAATTGGAAAGAACAGTGCAGTTGAAGCACTAAAACCAATAACTAATGGAAGAATAATAGGGTTGTTAGTAGCTAAAATAATTGCAATAGGAATTAAAATTGTGGTAGTAGCCGTGTTACTCATAAAGTTTGATAAAATCACCGTAATCAAAGCAAACACACTAATCATTACATATTCGTTAAGATGAAATTCATTAATTAAGCCAACATAATAGGCAGCCAAACCAGTTTCTTTAATAGCGAGCCCCAAAGACAGTCCACCTGCAACAAGCATTAAAGTATCCCATGGCAGTTTCCTAACATCTTCGGAATTCACGATTCTAAACATGGTTAGTAGCATAATAGGTAGCATAGAAACTGTTGAGGCCGAAATTCCGTGAAGTTTACCTGTAAGCCATAATAACATGGTGACAACTAAAACCCCTAAAACAAATTTTTTCTTCAGTAAAAAGATTTTCTCCGTAGATCCTTCTTCGGGTTCTCCATCTCCTAAAAACCCAAGATCGATGGTAGAAACTCTAGGAATAAATTTGCTAATTAAAACAAACCAAAATATCAATACCAGTATGATAGCTACGGGAAAACCAATCATCATCCACTCTAAAAAACCAAATTTAATTCCGTTCTGCAACAAACCATCGACAGCAACTGCATTTGGAGGAGAACCTATAATTGTTCCCATACCTCCAAGCGAAGCCGCAGCAGGAATTCCGATGAGTAAAGCTTTGGTAATTTTAGCATCTTTAGGCAACGTTTTTAAAAAAGGTAGTACAGAAGCAATCATCATGGCTGTAGTAGCTGTATTACTCATAATCATAGAAAAAATAGCAGTTACCAACATAATCCCTAATAAGACAAATCTAGGTTTGGTTCCAAATTGCTTAATGGTGAGTTTAAAAATAGTTTTATCTAGTCCAACCTTTTGCATAGCCTCTGCCATAAAAAATCCACCAAGCATCAACCAAATAACTGAGTTGGACCAAGTTTGTACATATTTTTGGACTATTTTATTGGAAGTAGAGGGGTCTATATCATGATAATATTTACCTAGAGCAAAGACGAGAAAACCAAAAATGAGGAGTCCAACGGTAAAGGGAGGAACTGCCTCTGTAACCCACAAGCAAACAGATAGGATTAGCAAAAAAAGCACGTATACCTGTGGAGTGTCTAAAGCGGGAGATTGTAGAAAATAAGTTCCCCCAAATGCTAGTAAAATACTCAGTAAAAAATTGATAATTCTTCCTTGGAAGTTTACCATATGTTGTATTCTAGAGTATTTTCTTATCGAAGCTGACCTTGAATCTGACATAAAAAAGTGTTTAATGTTACACTATAAAATTCATCAGAAAGACCAATAAAATATATGATTTTAATCATAGATTTAGGTATTTCGCAGATAGACAACCTTTCCTATGTTTTTGTGAAATAATGGGAGTGTTTTAGATATATCATTGTGTTATATAGATCGAAATAAAATATTCGTTACATAATTCTAAAACGTAATCAAATAAATCAATAGCTTAGGAGTTGTATCTCTAGCTATGTAAAGGATTTAAGAATGAAGTTTAAGCCACTCGTTTGTTTTTAGAGAAAAAAATAAACAGATAAAACAGCTAATTTCTAAAATAAGCCACTTTAAATGCGTTTTAAGGCATTTTATGTTATGTGTGGGAAAAGCGTTTTTTTAAGTAAAATTTCAATTTTGAGTATCTAATTTTTTATATTTGATAGGTTTTGAATTTAAAATTAATACACCTATAATAATATGAGTGAAAACACACAACCGCAGTATTCTGCGGATAGCATTCAGGCATTAGAAGGAATGGAGCATGTAAGAATGCGACCGTCCATGTACATTGGAGATGTTGGAGTAAGAGGATTACACCATTTGGTATATGAAGTAGTAGATAACTCTATTGATGAAGCCTTGGCAGGTCATTGTGACGTTATTTCTGTGGCAATTAACGAGGACAACTCAGTTACGGTAGAAGATAACGGACGTGGTATTCCTGTGGGAATGCACAAAAAAGAGGGAGTTTCTGCTCTAGAGGTTGTTATGACTAAAATTGGAGCAGGAGGTAAGTTTGATAAAGATTCTTACAAGGTGTCTGGAGGATTACACGGGGTAGGAGTTTCTTGTGTGAATGCGCTATCAGATCATGTAAAAGCCACTGTATATAGAGAAGGAAAAGTTTGGGAACAAGAGTACGAGCGAGGAAAAGCAGTATACCCGGTAAAAACGGTTGGGGAGTCCGATAAAACAGGAACTACTGTAACGTTTACGCCAGATAAATCCATATTTCAGCAAACTACAGAATATAACTACGATACTTTAGCGGCTCGTATGCGTGAGTTGGCTTACCTTAATAAGGGAATTACCGTTACGCTTACAGATAAAAGGACTAAAGATGATGAAGGAAATTTTGTTTCTGAAGCATTCCATTCTAATGAAGGTTTATCAGAATTTGTAAAGTATTTGGATAGTACTCGTGAGCAATTAACAGCTGGAGTTATTGCTATGGAGGGTGAAAAGAATGGAATTCCTGTTGAGGTTGCCATGGTTTACAACACTTCTTACTCAGAAAACTTACACTCTTACGTAAACAATATCAATACGCACGAAGGTGGTACTCATTTGTCTGGTTTCCGTAGAGGGTTGACATCTACGTTAAAAAAATATGCAGATGCTTCTGGGATGCTAACCAAGTTAAAATTTGATATTTCGGGTGACGATTTTAGAGAAGGTTTAACAGCTATTGTTTCTGTTAAAGTTCAAGAACCTCAATTCGAGGGTCAAACCAAAACTAAATTAGGAAACCGTGAGGTTTCTGCTGCGGTAAGTCAAGCAGTCTCAGAAATGTTAACGGATTATTTAGAAGAGAATCCTGATGATGCTAAAACTATTGTACAGAAAGTAATTTTGGCAGCGCAAGCCCGTCATGCCGCTACGAAGGCACGTGAAATGGTTCAGCGTAAAACAGTGATGTCTATTGGTGGTTTACCAGGTAAATTATCAGACTGCTCCGAAACTGATCCAGAAAAATGTGAAATATTTTTGGTTGAGGGAGATTCCGCAGGAGGAACAGCCAAACAAGGACGTGATCGTGAGTTTCAAGCTATTTTACCTTTGAGAGGAAAAATCTTAAACGTAGAGAAAGCGATGCAACATAAAGTTTTTGAGAACGAAGAAATCAAAAACATGTTTACTGCTCTAGGAGTTACGATTGGTACGGAAGAAGATCCGAGAGCTTTAAATTTATCTAAATTACGTTATCACAAAGTAGTAATTATGTGTGATGCCGACGTGGATGGATCTCACATTGCTACTTTAATTTTAACATTCTTTTTTAGATACATGAGAGAAATGGTAGAGCAAGGTTTTGTATATATTGCTACTCCACCACTTTACTTAGTTAAAAAAGGAGCTAAAAAAGAGTATGCTTGGGATGATGACCAACGTGATATGATTAACCTAAAGCTAGGAGGTTCTGCTGCAATCCAACGTTACAAAGGTTTAGGAGAAATGAATGCTGAACAATTATGGGACACCACGATGAATCCTGAATTCAGGACTTTAAGAAAAGTAACCATTGATAGTGAAGCAGAAGCTGATAGAGTTTTTTCTATGTTAATGGGAGACGAAGTACCACCTCGTAGAGAGTTTATAGAGAAAAATGCTAAGTATGCTAACATAGATGCTTAATACTAATACTCTTTAAAATTGAGTTAAATACAAAAAGAGAGGGGCTAAAATATTAGCCCCTCTCTTTTTTAATTGGTAAATCTAACAGATTAGTCAGCAGTAGCAACAGCTCTTACATCTAATCTTACGTTAAACTGAAAGTTAGGATCACTAATCTCACTGATATTTGAGATTTTTACTATCGCAGAAATTTCGTCACCAGTTAAAAGTGATTGAATCGCTAAAGCGTTTGTAAATATAAATTCTTGTACCTGACCCGCAGAAACTGTAATTGCACTACCTCCTCTAAATGTACTTACGGTTTCACCTCCAACAATTACTTCGAACACAGCATTTTTGAAGTCATCAGCTCCACCAGTATATATGATATCTTGATTTTCTTTCTCGTCATCTTCAGCGGTTTCCTCAGTTTCTAAAGAGATGCCAACGGCAACCAATTCTAAATCTTTGATTTTGTCTCCTTCTTCCAAAATATCTTTAATATTGATATCTTTAGCTTCGGTTGTAATTTCTGTACCGCTAGCATTTTTTACAGATATTTCAGTTTCGAAAACTTGTCCTACTGCAAATTCAGTTTCTTCGTCACAGCTTGTTAAAGCTAATGTAGAAGCAAAAACAAATGCACCTACTTTAAATAATTTTGATAATTTCATTTTGTTTGTATTTAGTTGTTTAAATTTCTATTTATCTAATCGTGAAACCTACGGTTGCACTAAGTGTATTATATTCTTGCAAAGTATAATCTACGTTAATTTTTAAAACTAATAATTTTAAGGTTAAACCTACGTTTCCACGAGTAGAACCCCCTGAGTAATTTAGTTTCACAGGGTCAGTTAAAATAGAACCATCTGTTAACTCAAAGTTACCTAAAACATTAATGTCAGTTTCGTATGAAGTGTATCCAATACCTCCATATACTGTAAGGAATAGTAATTTTTTAGAAGCTAATACTTGGTAAGTCCAAGAGCTAGTTTCTAGCTCAAAGGCTTGAGAAGGATTTTCATCAAAATTAAATAAATACTTAGATTTTACCTCATTATATCCTACAAAACCAGACAATTGAAAAGGTAAGGCTTTAATTCCAGGAATCCATTGCTTAATACTGTGTAAAACTCCCACTCCGTAAGAAGAAAATTCATATTCATCCTCTTCAACAGAAGGAATGTATCTTAACTTAAGTTCGGTATTCTTAATCAATCCTACACCTAATTGTAAAGAAGCCGCAGGTACTGCATTGATCCCTAATTCATCGTCTAAACCAAGTCCTGGAAGTGCAGAAAGGGTGGTTACTCTGTTACCATCTTCATCTAGAAACTCTAAGGTTGGTCTCTCAGATAATTCTGTAGCACCAAAAATAGAGGGTAAATCTGCAGAAGTCGCACCATTGTTGCTTACTGCATCTAGTTTAATTCTATTATAATCGTTATTATTAAAAGAGAAAGACTCTCCGCTAGAAGGAACTTGAGATAAACTTGCGTTTACACTTAAGTCAAATCCTAATAATTTGTGAGGTTTTGCTGTGGTGTTCCATCCAGAGCTCATACCATATCCAAATCCAACTGCAGCGGGTTCTAAATAACCTCTCAATAATCTCTGAGTATCTGATGTACCACTCTCAAGAACTGTAGCTACGTCAATATCCTGTGCAAAAGAAACTGCACCGATGAACATAGACAAAATTGTCAATTTAGTTTTCTTCATAATTTTGATAGTTTGTATGATGTTTAGTTTGATTGTTTTAATAGCTGAACTGATTATAGTTTTAAATTCAACATGAGTTTTAACATTAGTTAGGTGTTACTACAATCGTCAGGAACAAAGATAATAAAATTATATACATCACATATCTATTAATGAATGTTAAGTAGTTGATGTTTAAATAGTTCAATTATTTAAGTAAGATTAGAATAAAAACTCTTTATTATTTGTTAAATTAACCCTTTAAAGTGACTTTAATCATATAAGTAACGCAATCTAAAACCTAATTTTAGAGTGTAGAATTTAATCATCAATAAAAATAATATAAAATGAAAGTAACAGTAGTTGGAGCAGGAGCCGTTGGAGCCTCTTGTGCAGAATATATTGCCATTAAAGATTTTGCTTCTGAAGTTGTCATCGTAGATATCAAAGAAAATTATGCAGAGGGTAAAGCTATGGATTTGATGCAGACAGCATCATTAAATAGTTTTGATACTAAAATAGTGGGCTCTACAAATGATTATTCCAAGACCTCGGGGTCGGATGTTGCCGTTATTACCTCTGGGATTCCTAGAAAACCCGGAATGACACGTGAAGAATTGATAGGGATTAATGCAGGAATCGTAAAGACAGTAGCGACTAGTATTTTAGAACACTCTCCTGAAGCTATCATTATCGTGGTTTCTAATCCTATGGATACGATGACATACTTAGCTAAAACACAGTTAAATATTCCTAAACACAGAATTATAGGAATGGGTGGAGCCTTGGATTCAGGAAGATTTAAATACAGATTGGCAGAGGCGTTAAAAGCACCGTTATCTGATGTTGATGGAATTGTTATCGGTGGACACTCTGATACGGGAATGATACCTTTAACACGTTTGGCAACAAGAAATTCTATGCGTGTTTCAAGATTCTTAAAGCAAGATAAATTAGATGAAATTGCGGCTGCTACTAAAGTAGGGGGAGCTACTTTAACTAAAATGTTGGGAACTTCTGCTTGGTATGCTCCTGGGGCTGCTGTATCGGCTATGGTGCAAGCTATTGCGACCGATGCTAAGAAATTATTTCCTTGTTCTGTGTATTTAGAAGGAGAATATGGAGAATCTGATATTTGTATTGGAGTTCCTTGTATTTTAGGTAAAAACGGTCTTGAAGAGGTTGTAGAAATTGAATTAAATAAAGAGGAGAAAGTTCAGTTTGCTGAGTCTGCTGCTGCTGTGAGAAAAACAAATAGCCTTTTAGCTGACTTATAGTGATCGATTTCTACCAATAAATAAAAAAATCCAAGTCAAAACTTGGATTTTTTTATTACATCATAGGGACTTCCATTAAGAGTATATACGTATTTGTTTTAAATCTAAATTGTAAAGTATCTGTATTTTCAATACCTAAACCATCTCTACTTATCAAATTTTGATCAGCTACACTTAATTCGCCATATAGAACAAATACATAAAGCCCATTTTGTTTGTTTTTTAAGTCATAAATGGCTTCTGTATCTCCATCAAATTTACCCATATGAAAATAAGCATCTTGATGAATCCAAACACCTTGGTCGTTTTGATTGGGTGATAATATTTGATAAAATTCGTTTTGTTTTTCAAGCTCCTTGATGGATTGTTGGTCGTATCTAGGTTCAACATTTTTTTTATTTGGGAATAGCCAAATTTGCAAAAATTCAACAGGAATATCCGTATTCTTGTTAAATTCGCTATGTTCCACACCTGTCCCTGCACTCATTACCTGAATATCACCCTCTTTAATAACGCCATGTGTTCCTATAGAATCTTTGTGTTCCAAATCTCCAGAAAGGGGAATAGAAACAATTTCCATGTTGTTATGCGGATGAGTTCCAAAACCTTTTCCTCCAGCAACTTTATCATCATTAATCACGCGTAAAACACCAAAATTCATCCTTTCTCTATTTTGATAACTTGCAAAACTAAAGGTGTGATTGCTTTGTAACCAGTTGTGATTAACATATCCTCTGGTTCCCGCTTTGTGTAGTGTTAATTTCATTTAAGTATGATGTTTAAAATTTAAGAATTGTTATTGACCAATGGGATGAACTGTGACACTAATCAAACTATCATCCTCCCATTTGGTTTCTATTTCTATGGGATTACAACAAATTTCACAATCTTGTATGTAAGTTTCACTTACGGTGAACTCTAATAACATATCTATATTTTCCCAACAGTACGGACAGGTAAAATTGTATTCCATTTTTTACCACAAATTACTTAATTTATTAAATATAGGTAATTTGTGATTGCTATTAAAGTTATTAAAAATAAGTCTATCTAGTTACTTTTCCAGAAATAGGGAGTTAGCACAATTAGAACCGTAAATAATTCTAGCCTCCCAATAAGCATTAGAAATGAGCAGAATAAAGTAGCTGCATCAGAGAGGTGAGCAAAATTATCTACAGGACTTACTGAGCCTAAAGCTGGGCCTATATTTCCTAAGCAAGAGGCAGCAGCTCCCACAGCAGACAAAAAATCTAAGCCCAAAAATGCTAAAATAATAGTGCTAAGGATAAAAATTAACATGTAAATGATAAAGAAAGAAAGAATATTGAAAATGATGGTTCTAGACACTCTATCTCCATTATACCTTACTGAGATGATAGCATTTGGATGTAACTGTTTTTTTAATTCTAATAAAGAGTTTTTAATCATGATTACATGACGAACCACTTTTACACCTCCACTGGTAGATCCCGCCGAACCCCCTATAAAAAATAGAGAAAACATTAAAGCAGTGGCTAGATAATTCCACATAGTAAAATCTGCAGACACAAAACCAGTAGTTGTTAAGACACTCACTACTTGAAAAGCAGCATGTCTAAAACCACTCTCAAAATCTCCCAAAGGTTTAGGATGATAAATCGCAGTTTTTAAAATAGGATCTTGAAACCAAACAATTAATATAGTGATGATAAAAGTAACACCAACGGTAAGTAAAAAATAGTACTTAAACTCTTCGTCTTTAAAAATCTTGGAGATTTTTCCTTTGAGTGCAAAGTAGCTCAATACAAAATTAGCTCCTGCAATAAACATAAACACAATCAAAATATACTGAATTAGAGGGCTGTCATTCCAATAAGCTATACTTGCGTTTTTAGTAGAAAACCCACCTGTGCTCAGCGTAGCCATGGCATGATTAATAGCATCGAACCAAGACATTCCAGCTATTTTTAACAGCAAAAATTCTGTCATGGTAAAACTAAAATAAATCAACCATAAGCGTTTAGCGGTTTGCGTAATTCTAGGATGAAGTTTATCTGTAGAAGGTCCTGGAGCCTCGGCAACAAATAATTGCATTCCTCCAATACCTAACAATGGGAGGATAGCTACGGTTAAAACAATAATTCCCATTCCACCAATCCAATGCGTTGCACTTCTCCAAAAAAGGATTCCTTTGGCAACACTTTCTATATCCGTTAGTACTGAGGCTCCCGTGGTAGAATAGCCAGAAATAGTTTCGAAAATAGCATCTGGAAAAGAGGTAATGGTACCTGTAAACAAATAAGGTAAGCTTCCTGTAAATGTTAACATTAGCCAACCGAGCGTAACAATTAAATATCCATCTCTTTTTTGAATGTCTTTTGGAGCGTTTCTATTAAAAAACCAAAGTAAAAAACCAATGGAAATCGTTAACACACCTGCCGATAGAATTCCGAAACTTGCTTTTTCATGGTAATACCAGCTGAAAGGTTCAGACAATAGCATAAAAAAGCCATTCATCATAGAAGTCAATCCCAAAAAGCTAGCTATGATTTTATAATTAATACCTTTCATAAACTTAGTTATTAAAGAACATTTCTACTTTTCCAATGGCATCGGGTAAACAAAATACAATTGCTCTGTCTCCTGGCAATATAGTAAAATCACCGAAAGTCATTAAAGCCTTACCGGCTCTAACCACACCACCTAAAACTGAGTTTTCAGGTAAGTCTAAATCTTTAATTTTTTGTTCGGTAATTTTAGTATTTCTTCTCACAAAAAACTCCAATACTTCAGCTTCTACGTTGTGTAAATTGGCCAATGCCAAAACTCTACCTTTACGAACATGTCTAAAAATAGCACTAGCTGCTAACACTTTTTTATTAATTAAGGTATCTACTCCAATAGTTTGAGAAATATCCATGTAATTCATGTTTTCTACCAACGCAATTGTTTTGATGACTCCTCTAGATTTTGCCACTAAACTAGTCATGATGTTGGTTTCTGAACTACCAGAAACAGAAATAAACGCATCCATATTGTTTAAAGATTCCTCTTCCAACAACTCAATATCCCTACCATCACCATTAATAACCAAGGTGTTCTTTAAATCATCAGACAAATCAAAACATTTTTCTCTGTCCTTTTCAATTAATTTAACACGTAAGTTTTTATCACAAAGCCTTTTGGCTACTTTTTGGCCTATTCTACCTCCACCAATAATCATCACGTCTCTAATTCCAACTTTCTCTTGATCTACCAAAAGGTGTATTTTAGTCAAACTTTCTCTGGGTACAGAGAAGTAAACTTGGTCTAGAGGCATAAAAATAGTATTTCCTCTAGGTATGATGATTTCATTTGATCCTTCTCTTTTTACGGCGATGACTATAAATTCGAAATCGTACCTAGAGTTTATTTCTTGAACGGTGGACTTTACAATAGAAGATTCTGCGGAAAGCTTGGCTCCTAAAACACTTAATTCTCCTTTTTCAAATTCAAATTTATCATTAAAAGCAGTTTCTTTAATTAAGGTTTCTATCTCGTTGGCAGCCAATTCCTCTGGAGAAATCATATAATCGATACCGACATCAGAAAAATTAATTTCATCACTAGTCAAGTATTCTGTGTTTGATATTCTAGCAATAGTTTTCTTAACTCCTAACTTTTTACCAATTCCTGCAATAGTTAAATTGGTATTTTGAGATTCCGTAACGGCAACAAGTAAATCCGCTTCTGCGATACCTACTTCTTTCAGTATTTTTATAGAGGCTGCATCACCTTTTTTGGTAAACACATCAATATGCGAATTAAGATGATTCAAGCGTTGAATATTTTCGTCAATCACATAAATATCATGTGCCTCCATAGACAACAATTTTGCTAAGTGATATCCTATTTCTCCTGCTCCAGCTATAATAATTTTCATACCCATGTATTTGCTACAAATATATTATATTTAATACTATGTCTTAACAAATAAATGCTATGAAAGAAGATATAAAATCATTTACAATTAAGGATTGGAAAGAAGAAGATAGGCCTAGAGAAAAATTGTTGGTAAAAGGAGCACAAGCACTCAGTGATGCTGAGTTAGTGGCAATTTTAATTGGTTCTGGAAATAGAAAAGAATCTGCAGTTCAGCTGTCCAAAAGAATTTTAACTCATTTTAAAAATAACTTTAACGAACTGGCCAGAGCAAGCATTGCTGAATTATGCAAATTCAATGGAGTTGGAGAAGCCAAAGCTATTAGTATTGTAACTGCTTTAGAAGTGGGGAAACGAAGACGTTTGGCAGCAGCTTTATCCATTCCCAAAATTAGCTGTAGTAAAGATGCCTTTGAAATTTTAAATCCTATTATGGGAGATTTACCACATGAGGAATTTTGGATTTTACACTTAAACAATAATAATAAGGTAATAGATAGGCAGTTGATTAGCAAAGGAGGACTTACGGGTACCATGGTGGATTTAAGATTGGTTTTTAAAAAAAGTTTAGAACTCCTTTCCACAGCAATGGTCTTAGGACATAATCACCCCTCTGGAAAAATAAATCCTAGTAGCGCAGACAAACAATTAACGCAAAAAATTAAAAACGCTGCAGCCCTGTTAGATATAAAAGTTTTAGACCATTTGATAATCACGCAAAAAGCTTATTTTAGCTTTGCAGACGAGGGAATACTTTAACCATGGCAGATGAACTACTTATTTACACGCAAAAAATAACACCTAGGTTAAGTTATATTTTTAGGCACATTTTTGTGCGTGTATTAAATATACCCATTCAATTTACCTCAACCATCGAAGAATTCGTAGCTCATGATAGTTTAAAAATGAGTTACGGAAAATCTCCTTTGGGGAATGAGTTTTTTATTCAGAGTCATGGTTTGTTGCAAGAGCAGGGAATTAACGATGTTGAAATAACAGTATCGCAGTGGGATAGTACTCCTTGCTTTTTTGGAACAGGTAAAAAATCGGTCATTCCTTTTGACATCTTCTCTGCAAGCTTTTATTTGTTAAGTAGATACGAAGAATATTTACCTTGCGTTTTAGATAAAAATGATTGTTATCCTGCCAACGAAAGTTTGGCTTACAAGCACAATTTTTTAGATAAACCCATTATTGATGTTTGGGCTTACAAATTGTTAAAGTATTTAAAAGATCAGAATGAAGAATTTGTGCATCAGCCTAATAAGTATAGTTATGTTTCGGTGTTTAGCGTAAGCCAAACTTTTCTGTATAAATCTAAAGGACTTATAAGGAACGCTATAGGGGGAATTTATGATTTTTTTACGCTTAAATTTTTATATGCGTGGATGAGATTGGCGGTTGTGCTAAAAATTAAGGAAGATCCATATCATACTTTTGATAAAATTATATCGTTGCAAAAGAAACACGATGTCAAGACTATTTTTTTCTTCTTGATAAGTAACTACACCACTTACGATAACAACGTAAACTTTACAAAAAGGAAGTACTTTCTGCTGATAAAATCTATTGCAGATTACGCTAGAGTGGGGTTGTTGGCATCATATTTTACGATGGATGATGAGGATAAACTAAATAGAGAAAGTAACAGATTGGGAGGTATTATTAATACGCCAACCAAGTTGTCTCGCCAACACTTGGTAAGGAACAAATTGCCTGAAACCTATCAAAAATTAATAGATTTAGACATTACCGAAGATTATTCTATGGGTTATTTGGATGAAATAGGTTTTAGAGCAAGTACTTGTACTCCTTTTTACTTTTACGACTTAGACTTTGAAATACAGACTCCCTTAAAAGTGTATTCATGCGCTTTTTCTGATAACATATTACGTTTTAATTTGCAACTGAGTCCAAAACAGGCTTTGATTAGAATAAATCATATTTCGAACATGGTTAGGCAAGTAAACGGAACCTTAGTTTCTGTTTTTCACAACGAATGTCTCTCAAACTACGGAGATTGGAAATATTGGGAGAATTTTTACGAAGAGGTAGTAAAAAGCGTTAAATCTTAGACTTTGCAAACTCTTGGTAGTCTCTAATGTAATCTGATTCATCAAACAATCCAGAATTTATCACCAAACAAATTGCTCCACTAGAAAAATCACTCAATTCTCTCCAAACCATAGATTTTATGAGCAGGCCTTTGGTGGGCTTGTTCAGCATAATTTTCTTTTTTTCAATACCATTATCTACTTCCACACAAAAGCTACCGCTAATAGGAATTAATAATTCGAACTGTTTTTTGTGTGCATGCCCACCGCGATAAGAATCCGAAGGGACATCAAATAGATAATAAACTCTTTTGATATCGAAAGGAATAGTAGTTCCTTCAATTACAGCTAAGTTACCTCTAGGGTCTGATATTTTTGGAATGGTTACAAATTCTATGTTATTCATTAATGTGGTCTATTAGTTTTTTCCATTACGCTCCTATGTTATCAAAGCTAATTTTTTTTACGCTTTCTTTAGTGTTAGATTTACAATAATTTCTCAACTCATTATTTTCGCAAAAAAGGCTAATTGCGTTAGACAATTCTTCTATGCTTTGATTTTTCACTAATAGTCCATTTTTTTGATGATTAATAATTTCTGAGGGTCCAGATAAACAATCATAAGAAATTACAGGGCAGCCATATAAAAAAAGATAAACCTATTTAATTTGTCGATAAAATTGATATTTTCTGATTTGAAAATCTTGTATATCAATTAGTATTTTAACGTAAGTAAACAAAGTATTTCTGGTGGATATTAATCAAAAAAAACTATTCCGTTAGGAGTTATAGGCAAAATTCGATGCAGCTCTAGCCAAACCTTCAAGAGCCAAATAATGTACGACCAAACAAACGGTTTTTTCTTTCTTTTTCTGCATTAATCCAATATCTTTAAACCAAAGATAATTATTTAAAAGAACCTATGAGCAACCCGCTAGTGTCAATAATCTGCACGTGTTATAACCATCAAAATTATGTAGAAGAAACATTAGACTCCGTTAAAAACCAAACTTATACTAACATAGAATTGGTAATTGTCGATGATTTTAGCTCCGATAATTCTATCGAAGTCATAAACAATTGGTTGCGTAAAAATCCCGAATCAAAATTTATAAAAAATTCAAAAAACTTGGGACTTACCAAGTCTTTTAATCACGCTTTTAAAGAAACATCTGGATTTTATTTAATGGATTTGGCAGCAGATGATATATTAGCTCCAGATTGTATAGAGAAATTGGTGAAAACGTACTTGTCACCTAACGATGATGAAGTAGGTCTTGTCTTTGGAAATGCTAAGTTGATAGATGAATCGGGAAAATTAATTTCAGTTTTTTATGATGAAGAAATGATCAAAAGAATAAATAAAGCGTTGAGCATCAATTTTTATCAGTACTTATTGTCTGATTCAGCCTATATGTGCAGTGTTACAGGTTTATATAAAAGAGACGTATTTGTAAAGCTTAGAGGATATGATGAAGAATTATATTTTGAGGATTTGGATTATTGGTTAAGAGTTGCTAGAAATTACAAGATAGTATTTACCGAAAAAATTCTCATTAAAAAAAGACACTTGACCAATTCTTTGGGAAATGGTTTTTTCGTTAGAAGTGAGCATACTAAAAAATTACATACTAGTTTTTACCTTATCTTAAAGAAAGCTTATAATTTAAACGTAACTAAACAGGAGTATCAAGCTCTCACAAAGAGAATCTACAAGCAATCTAGGTGGGCTATAAAGACTTTTAATTTTAGATATTTAATGTTATACGTGATTCTTCTCTTTAAAACATATTTTAAAATAATGATTTCTTAAATAGATGTTTTTTGTAGAAGCTAATCATCAAAATCAAAATAGTTATATAGCTAATCATATAAGAAATAACTACGTATTTGGTGTTTTGCAGTTTATTTGCAGCTAAAAAACTTAGTGAAATGTATACAGCATAAAAAAGGACTTCTACAATGATGTACCTTTTAACATCTCTATCCGCAATCATTTTATATCCAAAAAAAAGTACGACCAGTTTAAAGAAATCAGCCGTTAGTTGATAAATTAACAAATCTGATACGGGTTGAAATTCTTTTGTTAAAATTAGTGATATTATACTATTTCTAAAACCGAATATGATGATTCCCATCAGAACAAAACCACTTCCAAATACTTTTAAATAATTTTTATATTCTTTGTTAAAGCCTTTAATGGTTTTAACTCTTGATATTTTCGGTAAATAATAGATAGAAATAGTAGAAGTAATTATCAACATATAATATCCAGAAATTACGTTTAAAGACTCCCAGTAACCCGCTTGTAAAGTGCTTAAATTCTCAATAATTAAATCTCTTATAAACAAATTACTGCCTGGAACAATTATGGCACTTGTCAGCGTCATCAAGGAAAAACTCAGCAATTTATAAATTATTTTTTGATCAAAATTTTTAATAGAAAAAACTACCTTTTCATTGCGCAAAAACAGTAATGTTACCACTATAATAATAGATTCTACAATTGATAAGTAGTAGAATACACCATTAGTTTTTAAATAAAAAACTGAAGGGATCAAAATTATAAAACCTACGATAGTAGATAATATATTGATAAAAATAAGCTTGTTAAATCTGCCTAGCCCGTTTAAGATAGAAAGTAATAAATTGTTAATTGCGTAAAACGGTAATACTGTAGCGAATAAGTAGATAACAGTTTTAATATTTTGACCCTCAAATAATAAAGTATTTATATAGTTTGGTAATAAGAATAGAATAATTGAGATAAACATACTTCCAATAAGTCTTGAGTAAAAAGCAGTTGCATATATTTTTTGTAATGCTTGATGATTCTCTTTTGCTTTGCTTACTAAAGAGACAATACCGTTATCAAATCCAATAGTTGAAAAAGTTTTTATAGAAGCAGAAAAATTCTTAAAATTTCCCATTATGGCGAATCCCTCTGGCCCTAAAAATATAGCATATAATTTTGCCGAAAGAAAGCTAACAATCATTTTGATTAAGACTGATATTCCGTTCAGCGTAAAGACTTTGACCAAAGTATGTTTAAAGAAATTAGACATCTATTTTTTTTAGGATTCTACAAGGATTTCCTAAGGCAATTACGTTTTCAGGAATACTTTTACTTACTACAGAATTTGCTCCAATTACACTATTTTCTCCTATACTAACTCCTTTTAAAATAGTAACATTGTTGCCTATAAAAACATTTTTATGAATAGTTACTTTTTGGGTTTTTTGAGTATTTTGATGTCTTTTTTCAGGATGTAAATTATGAAAATCAGAATCCATAATATTACAATTAGTTCCGATTAACACTTTATCTTTAATTTCTACCGAACTCTTATCAACAACTATAGAGCAGTTATTATTAATGAAAACATGATTCCCAATGATAATTTCGGACTCAAGACTCCTTGCTTCAAAATAAGAATAGTGAGAATAAAAATGAGGAGACGATTTTATTCCCAACACAGTGCTTCTTCCTATTTTAATAATTCCTTTTCCGCTAAATAGACAAGGGCAATGTTGTATGACAGAGTTGTCTGTTACAATATTATCAGATAATAATTTGTATTTAATAATTCTGGGTAGAACAAACAAGTAGTAAAGTAATTTTGCTTTCAACTAAAATCTATTTATTAAGTTAATAACGTTGTCGACATCCTCTATGGAAATTACGGGACTTATAGGTAAGCTAAGTTCTTGTTGATGTATTTTTTCGGAAATAGGATAATACTCGCTCTTTAATTCTATGTATGCTTCTTGCAAATGTGGAGGAACAGGGTAATGAATCATAGTCTCAACCCCATTATTGATTAAATATGCTTGTAAATCATCTCTTCGATTACAAAGAATAGCAAAAACATGAAACACATGATTTTTGGAGTTATTGTATTTTGGTAATTGAATTTTAGGATTGTTGATTCCGGATAAATATCTTTTGGCCACTTTTCTTCTGTATTCATTATCTGAATCTAATTGTGGCAATTTTATGTTTAAAAATGCAGCTTGTAATTCGTCCAATCTACTATTCATTCCCTTATGAGAATTGTAGTATTTTTTAGAGGATCCGTAATTGGCTAATATTTTAATTAAATCGGCAATTTTTTTATCATGAGTCACTACAGCACCTCCGTCTCCTAAAGCTCCTAAGTTTTTACTTGGATAAAAACTAAAGCCAGCAGCATCCGAAAAACTTCCGGCTTTATTTCCAGTTTCATCCTCAGATCCGTGTGCTTGAGCAGCATCCTCAAAAACTAGTAAGTTTTCATTTTTGGCAATTTTAGCAATTGTTTCCATTGCTACTAATTGTCCGTATAGATGAACGACTAAAATAGCTTTGGTTTTTTTGGTTATTTTTTGCTGAATTAATTTCACATCAATATTGTAGGTGTTAATATCAGCATCAACCAATACAGGAGTTAAACCTACTTCAGAAATTGACAAAATAGAAGCGATATAAGTATTTGCTGGTACAATAATTTCGTCTCCCCTATTCAGCTTACCGCTCTCTATATAGGCTCTAAATATTAATTTTAGGGCATCCAGACCATTGGCTACACCCACACAATATTTTACACCACAGTAGTTAGAGAAATTTTTCTCAAAATCTGAAACTTGTTTTCCGTTTACATACCATCCTGAATGTAAAAAAGCCTCAAACGATTGGCGATATTCTTTTCCGTAAGGTGAATTGATTTTATGTAAATCTAAAAATTTGATCATTTTAGTACATCGTTTAACAGTTTGTGATTCTTAGTTTCAGCTCTGTAAAAATCCTGAGTAATCATTCTAGCTCCAAAACTTTCTTTCCAATATTGCAAACCTTCGTTAATTTTTTTTCCCCCTTGCTCATTGGATATTCCGAAATCAAAATAGTTCTTATGGCTAAATACTTCCGTAATTAAATGGTTGTGCAATAAATCTAAACTTCCTGTTTCATTTTTATTAATTTTTGCTGAAATATATTGAGAATGAGCTACTTTTTGAGTCTCAAAAATAGTAGTTCCCGCTATAATTTTATGATTTTGATACACGTTAAATTGTCTTATGTTTTTAGGGAATTTTTTCCTCAATTCAGTAATTTCATCTAAGGTATGTACAGGTTTTACTCCGTGTTTTTGCGTCAAATTAGGAATTAACACTTCGTTCCAAAACTCATTGAACTCAAATACTTCTTTAATCTCTAATTTTGATTTAATTCCTCTGGAAATTCCAGCTTTTCGATCTCTAGAAAATTTGAAGTCGTTTTGTACATCTATTACAGATAGTCCATCTCGTCTGGTTAAAACGGCTTTACATAAGAATAACAAATGTAAAATTTCATCGCTTGGATAAGTAGTATAAATGGAAGGTATTTCTTTAATTTCTACTACGGATATTTTGGAATTTTGAAGAAAGGTTAATATCTCTTTAAAGATAAAAATTGTTTTTTTGTATTTCTCATTCACGTTTAACAATAAGCCTCCGTAACTAAGACCTTGATGAGAGTAAACCACATCATTTTTTATATTTGCAGGAAATAAGGCAACTAGCTTTTGCTCATGATATATCATTAAAGAAAAGTCCTCAAAACGATCTGAATGATATTCCATAAAATCTCTGTTAAACAAAAAAGTTCCGTTTTTAGAACCTGCTAAAAAAGCATTCCATGCTTCTTTCTTATCGGATGAATATTTTATACATTTTAAATTTTTCATTTCATTTTGTATTTATCTCCCCATCTATCGTTCATCACTTTTCTAAATTCATTTTCCCTAGCATTGACCCCTGGATTGTAAATAGAAGCACCCTGCAAATCATCTGGCATAAACTCTTGTTTCACAAAATTACCATTGTATGTATGAGCGTACTTATATTCTTTGCCGTAATTCATGTCTTTCATCAATTTTGTAGGGGCGTTTCTCAAATGTAAAGGTACCGGCAAATCACCTGTTTGTTTTACGACTTGAATGGCTTTGTTAATAGCCTCATAGCTTGCATTACTTTTTGCTGAGTTAGCTAAGTAAATAGCACATTGGCTTAATAGAATTCTAGCCTCAGGGTATCCAATAGTGGCCACTGCTTGAAAAGTATTGGTTGCCATGATTAATGCGGTGGGATTTGCATTTCCTATATCTTCCGAAGCAGAAATTAACATTCTTCTGGCGATAAATTTCACATCTTCTCCTCCTTCAACCATTCGTGCAAGCCAATAAACTGCTGCATTTGGGTCTGATCCTCTAATTGATTTGATGAAAGCAGAAACTATATCGTAATGTTGTTCTCCAGTTTTATCGTAGCGTACTACATTACGCTGTACCTTTTCCAATACCAAATCATTGGTAATTGTCACTCCTTCTTTTTCTGAAGTCACAATCAACTCAAAAATGTTTAACAATTTTCTAGCATCTCCGCTGGAAACTTGTAACAAAGCATCAATTTCTTTAAGATTTACCTTTTTATCAGCAATCAATTCATCCTCTTGTATGGCTCTTTGAAGTAAGGCTTGCATATCCTTTTTATCAAAAGGATTTAAGATGTACACTTGGCATCTTGATAGTAAGGCAGGAATCACTTCAAAACTAGGGTTCTCTGTAGTCGCCCCAATTAATGTAATCCATCCTTTTTCTACAGCAGCTAGTAAAGAATCTTGTTGTGATTTGCTAAATCGATGAATTTCATCAATAAATAAAATAGGATTTTTCGTAGTAAACAACCCTCCACTTTTCTTGGCTTTATCAAT
This sequence comes from Wenyingzhuangia sp. IMCC45533, assembly GCF_054111225.1. Taxonomy (NCBI): domain Bacteria; kingdom Pseudomonadati; phylum Bacteroidota; class Flavobacteriia; order Flavobacteriales; family Flavobacteriaceae; genus Wenyingzhuangia; species Wenyingzhuangia sp. IMCC45533. The sequence continues at coordinate 1,752,927 of NZ_CM134197.1, forward strand.
AACCTCTCTTACGTCTTTCACCCCAGAATTGATAGCACTCAAAGTAAAGAAAGGTCTTTTGGAAGTTTCTGCAATGATGTTAGCTAACGTTGTTTTTCCAATTCCTGGAGGTCCCCACAGAATAAGCGAAGGAATATAACCATTGCGAATATGTTGTGTAAGCACACCTGTCTTACCAACAAGATGTTGCTGACTTATGTAATCTTCTAATTTTTTTGGGCGTATACGTTCAGCCAATGGTGGATTCATAAAGTAAATATAATTGATTATTGGCTATTTACTATTGTTTATTCGTTAAGTGACACAATTGTTTAAATAACTTTGTGTTAAATATGGTCATCAACCTGAAATCATTTAATTTTGGAAATTCAATTTTGAACTAAAAAAGTATATGGCAACGCAAAAAATAAAATTAAACTGGAAAGATGGAGTGCATTTTGAATCTCAAGGACCAGGAGGAAATGTATTAATTGATGGATCTGAAGAAGTAGGAGGACAGGGAAAAGGATTGCGTCCAAAGGCATTAATGTTGTCTGCCTTGGCAGGTTGCTCGGGTATTGATATTGCTTCTTTGATTGAAAAAATGAGGATTGATGTCGATCATTTTGATATCGATGTTGAGGCCGAACTAACAGAAGAACATCCTAAATTTTATAACAAAGTTTTCGTGAAATTTAATTTTTATGGTGATAATCTAAATCAAAAGAAAATTGAAAAAGCAGTTACGCTATCCGTAGATACTTATTGCGGTGTTATGGAAATGTTTCGTCAATTTGCAGTGATAAATACAGAAATTAACTACTTTCCAAAGCAGTTATAAATTGTAAATAGGTTAATAATAAGCATTATAATTATAGAGTCGACTGCTATTTGAGATTGGTCTTTAGACTTTCAACGGTTTTTTTGCTGTTTCCTACAAAAATTTCATTGTCAATCATAGCTACAGGTCTTTTCAAAAAAGTATACTCGCTTAAAATATATTTTTTGTAGTCTTCTTCAGTTAGGTTTTTGTTTTTTAAATCTAATTCTCTATACAGTTTAGCTCTTTTATTAAATAAAGCTTCATATGACAAAGTCTTGTTGTAAAGTTCTTCCAGTTGCTCCTGCGTAATAGGATTAGATTTGATTTCTTGAAGTTCGACTTGATCCAAATTCAGTTCACTCAAGATTTTTTTGCAAGTATCGCAGGTTTTTAAATAATATATTTTTTTCATAATGCAAAAGGGAGTTTTATCTTTACTAAATATCAAAAATAGACAGTAAAGATGAATATAGAAAAACAAATAGATATTTTAATTAAAGGTAGAGAGTTAACTTTAAAATTAATTGAAGATTTAACCTTAGAACAGATTAATAAAATTCCAAAAGGACATAACAATCATATTGGATGGAATATTGGGCATTTACTAGTTACACAACAGTTACTATGTTACAAATTATCTGGACTGAAAGCCTTGGTTTCTGATGAACTAATCAATAGCTATAAAAAAGGTACTGATGCTCATAATTTAATTATTGACGAAAAAGAGTGGGAGTATATAAAAAATCAATTTATTGAGTTGCCTCAAAAACTGGCTAAAGACTATAGTAATGGGTGTTTCGAAGGTTATAGCGGGTATACAACAAGTGTAAAGGTTGAATTAGATAGCATAGAGAAAGCGATTGATTTCAACAATTTTCACGAGGGTGTTCATTTAGGAGTTGTGTTATCACAAAAAAAGCTAGTTTAAAAACTAGCTTTTTTTGTGATAAATTTTTATAAATACCTGTTTAAAATAAATGATATATAACACCAACAGTAATATTGGTATTGTAATCATTAGTATCATTACCAACAACAGGTTCTACAGCATCTATTCTGTCTGAAAAATACTGGTTAAATTTAATTTCTCCAACTAGGTCCATCGTTGGGTTTAATTTGTATCTGTAACCTACGGCAAAATTACCTGAGAATACAGCTTCGTCAATCCCTCCAATTACGGAGGCATCATAATTATCAGGTAATCCGTTGTTGTTACCCACGTTAGTTCCAGCAAGTGAGTACTCAGCATCTGAACTAACATAATTTACACCAAAACCAACACCTAAGTAAACGTTACCTCTACCTCCAGACCTACCTCGTCGACTGTAACGCCTTCTTGAACTTCTGTGAAGATAAGTGATCATATCCTTAAAGTAAAATTCTAACTGAGTTCCTAAAGTTATAATACTTGCCTCTGAAGACAGTCTTCCTAATAATACATCACTATCCACTTGAGATGGATCTCCATTTTTATCCAAACGTTCGTTACCCGTACTTATTCCCAAATTATCATAAGACCCTTTGGTGTACCCTAAATTTGTTTTTAATACCAGGTGCTTAGCAAATCCACCATTGTTTCTTGTTCTTCTTGCAGGGACAAGGTGAGCAGAGTGGGTAGCATTGATGGTAAAACCATTTACCAAGATCTGTCCATCAGCAGGTCCGTCACCAGAGAAGTCTCCCTGAAAGTTAGAGATTCCTACGTTTCCTCCAACTTCGTGCTGTATTCTTACATTAGAGTTACTTCTTCTAGTACGTCTTCTCCTTCTTTGTGCATTTGCATCGTCTATGGAAGAGAATAAAATGACAGCAATAAGTATATATATCTTTTTCAACTTAGTGTTTTGATTAAAGGTTAGTATTCCAAAAATAAAAAAAAAATGTAGACAACGGTCAATCGATAGATATAATTTCTATTATTTCTGAATTAGCCCTCAGTTTTATATTCTTTTTAACGTTTAAAACTTCTTCAGGTTGTAATCTATTTTCAAAGTTGCCCGAGTTATAAATTGAGTCTTTATTTAAGTCTTTGATAATCCTAACATTATACTCGTCAGGCTCTATGTTTTTAAAGTTTACCGTTTGGGAGGTAGATGCAAATTGAGTGTAAATTCTTTTTTTTGTGGAGTTCATCAATTGAATAATTAATGATGTTTTCTTAGGATTTTTCAAGTTTAAAATGATCTCCCCATATTCCTCAGCATTTAGTGTGTTGAATTTGATGGTTTCTTTTTGGTTGTAATTATTCAAAAAATCTTTAAAAGCTGTTTGATTGACTTTTAAGGTGTAATTGGTCTCTTTTTTTCTTTTAAAAGATACATTTAAATAATGTTTTTCAGGAAAATTAGAGATAAAGTATTTCGTCGGAATTGAATCGTTTTCTAATAACACAATACTGTCTTTCTTAAACTCAATAACGGGATTGTTGTATGAAATTTTAACAGAATCTTGAGGATGAAGTATACTGTTTGTCTCATTTTTTATGAGTAGTGTGTCTTGTTGCAGCTCACGAGGGGCAATAGTGAATTTTTTTGCAATTGTATCTATCTTAGCTAAAATGGTAATTGAATCTTTTGGAAGTTGCTTAAACCACAAATACATAGAATCTTTATCCACAGATTTACTAACAAAGTATTTGTTGGTTATTTTGTCTTTAACCTCTAGTATAGGATTTTTATTCCCTTGAAAACCGATAATGATTTGATTCCCTTTTGTCTGTGTAGGGTTAAAAACTTTTGCAGGTTTTGACTCTTTAAATAAAACAAAATTAACAGAGTCTAGGGCAGACTTTAAACCAATAGTTTTATTGAGGAAACCTATTTTTTCATATCCTTTATCATACTTGTAATTATTGTTATTATCCTCAATAGCTATTATCTTGTAATCGGCTTCAGATAAATTTTCTAAGGAATAATTACTGCTCTTTAAAGTATTAGATAAATAGTTGGGCGTATAATTTCCGATGATTGTATCATTTGCATTTTTATAAGCAAGAATACTAACATCTTCAATATCCTTATTCTCATAGGGGTCACTAATATTTCCAGAAATACTAAGAGAATCTAATAAAGGACCAGTACTAAAAACGTAGGAAAATCTACCCAACTCGTTCCCCTCATTATTATCAATAATGCTATTACCAAAATTAATGGTATAAGTAGTGTTTTTTGCAAGCGGGTCTAAAAATTCGATACTTATTTTTTTAGAGACTCCTGCTTCAGGTTTTATAATTGGCTTTTTCTCCATCGGTGGAGAAATAATTAGCTGGCGATTCAGGTTTTTAAACTTTACGTACTCGTCAAAGTAAATAACAATTTTTTTATCATTAAACAAAGTTGTTTTGTTCATGGGTTTGGCAATAGCCATAACAGGGGGAATGCTGTCTTTAGGTCCACCATCAGGACTACCAATTCTTGCACAGCTGCAGAGTATGGTAAATAACATGAATGTGGTTATTTTAAGTAAATGCTTCATAAGAATAGCACAAAGAAACTATTTTTTATCTGATTAAACCACACAGGCAATTGTAATAATTGAGATATTAACATCAAAGGATTTGTTTAAAGCCTTAGAGCATGAAATCAACGTTGCTCCCGTGGTAAGGACATCGTCAATCAACAGTATGTTTTGATTTTTGAGATTGTATTTAGGATTTACAGTAAAAGAGTTTTTTACATTCTCAATTCTCAATTCTTTGTTTTGAGTGGTTTGAGATTTGGTATTCTTGATTTTGAGCAACAGATCTTTATAAAAAGGCTTATTTGTATAGTCCGCAATCTTTTTTCCAAAAACTTCTACCTGATTATATCCTCTCTTTTTTTGTTTTTTGGGATGTAGCGGTATAATCGTAATACAATCAATATCAGCAGAAAAAGTATCAAATTCAGGATTACTGATGATGTTTTTTGCAGCAAACAAGCCAAATGATTCTAGTCCACCGTATTTCAAACTTTTTAGCAGAGTCTGAATAGGACTATTTTTGTGGTAGAAGTAGATTGAACTTGCTTTAACGATGTCTACATGCCCCCAAAACAATTTTTCTAACGGGTTGTTCCTGTAATTTGTAAATGAGGTTTCTTCTAATTCTAAAAAACAAGATGCACATAAAAAAACTTTATTTTGATTTACAATCTCTTTACAATGTGTACATCGGTAAGGAACAAAAAGATCTCTCATATCTTTAAGTAAATTCATGGCTTTTGTTTTAAAAATAACCAATATTTTTAAGAAAGTTAATCGGAACTGTTTAAACAATTAAGATGATGAAAAAATCAAAAGAAATTATTATTGGTGTTTTGTTACTAATAATCGTAGGTGCTGTTATCTGTATCTATAACCTTAATACAGAAAATAAAATTTTTAAGGAAGAAGTCTTAGCTGAAAAAAATGCTCTAGAAAAGGATTTGGAACTTACTATTAAAGATTTAAATTCCAATCAAGAGCAAAATATAGCGATTACAAAGGACTTTAATCAAGCTAACGATAAGTTGAAGAAGATTAGAAAAGAACTAAAAAAATCTAAATCAGAAATCATATCTCTAAAAAGGTCACTTGTAACATCGGAAAAAAGTAGTTTCAAAGACTTACAACTTTTAAGAAACAAATTAGAATCTGTAAAATTAAATAACCAACTACTCTACAAAACTATAGATTCTATTAAAACGCTTAACGATAGCTTGATGGTAACCATAGCGGTAACCAAATCAGAGTTAAACGCAGAAAAGTTACAGAGCAAAGAATTATCAGTAAAACTTTCTGAGGCAACTAAAATTCAAATCGCTAAAGTTGAGGTGTTCGCTGTTGAAGAGAAAAAAACGGGAAAAGTTAAGCAAACGAATCGTTCCAAGAACGTTAATGGTATTCAAGTAAAATACAACATCTTAAATAATAAGGCTTTGGCAGATACTGAGTGTGATATTTATTATGTGTTAAAAGACAATAAAGGGGTAACAATAATAACCAACGGAGAGTTTTTATACAATGATGTATCAAAAAAGTTTACCGACGGTACAAGGGTTGTTCTGAACGGAGAAACAATGCCTGTGAGCGATATTATTTCCTTACAGGATAACACGTTGAGTAAAGGAGTATATACTCTAGAGTTTTACAGCAATGATGGGTTGTTGGCTAAAGAGTCCTTTGAGTTAAAAAATGGCTTTTTGGGTGTTTTTTAAATAAATCAAACAGTTTTTAACCTAGAATAATAGTAATACAAAAAGCTTTTATATTTTTGCGAAATGGCAAAACAAGAAGATCAATTTAAAAAGGTAATATCACATGCCAAAGAGTATGGATATGTGTTTCAATCAAGTGAGGTATACGACGGTTTAAGTGCAGTTTATGATTATGCACAAAATGGCGTTGAGTTAAAGAAAAACCTACGTGATTATTGGTGGAAGGCCATGGTACAAATGCACGATAATATTGTAGGTTTAGATGCTGCAATATTTATGCACCCAACTACATGGAAGGCCTCAGGACATGTTGATGCTTTTAACGATCCTTTGATAGATAACAAAGATTCTAAAAAAAGATACAGAGCCGACGTTTTGATTGAAGATTACGTGGCTAAGTACGACGATAAAATAGAAAAGGAAGTAAAAAAAGCTGCGAAGCGTTTCGGAGATTCTTTTGATAAACAACAATTTTTAGAGACCAATCCAAGAGTTTTAGATTACAAGGCCAAAGGAGCTGCTATATTATCTAGAATGGGACAGTCTTTAGAAAAGGAAGATTTGGCAGATATGAAAGCCCTTATAGAAGAGTTGGGAATTGCCTGTCCTTTATCAGGGTCTAAAAATTGGACAGACGTTAAACAGTTTAACTTAATGTTTGGAACCAAACTAGGAGCTTCTGCAGAACATGCTACGGATTTGTATTTACGTCCAGAAACGGCTCAAGGAATTTTTGTAAACTTCCTAAATGTACAAAAAACAGGACGAATGAAAATTCCTTTTGGGATTGCGCAAACAGGTAAAGCTTTTCGTAACGAAATAGTGGCACGTCAGTTTATTTTCCGTCAAAGAGAATTTGAACAAATGGAAATGCAGTTTTTCGTACGTCCTGGAACTCAAAAGGAGTGGTATGAAACATGGAAAGAATCTCGTTTAAAATGGCACTTATCTTTAGGACTAGGAATGGATAATTATCGTTTCCACGATCATGATAAATTGGCTCATTATGCAGATTCTGCTGCGGATATCGAATTTAAGTTTCCTTTCGGATTTAAAGAATTGGAAGGGATTCATTCTCGTACAGATTTTGATTTGAAAGCTCATCAAGAACACTCAGGTAAAAAAATACAGTATTTTGATAACGAAATTAACGAAAATTATACTCCATATGTAGTGGAGACTTCCGTTGGTTTAGATAGATTGTTTTTAGCCGTTTTTTCTAATTCATTAAAAGAAGAAGAATTAGAAGATGGAAATACGAGAACAGTTTTAAAATTACCTGCTGTTGTAGCCCCAAATAAAGCTGCTATTTTACCTCTGGTTAAAAAAGATGGTTTACCAGAAATAGCTAAAGATATCTTTGACGCTTTAAAATTTGACTTTAATATTGCTTACGATGAAAAAGATGCGATAGGTCGTCGTTATCGTCGTCAAGATGCTAACGGTACCCCATTTTGTATTGCTGTAGATTATCAAACAAAAGAAGATCAAACAGTAACAATAAGACACAGAGATACCATGGAGCAAAAAAGGGTTGCTATTGCAGATTTAAAATCCATCATAGATGCTGAGGTAAATATGGGGGTTTGGTTAAATAAAGCTAAATAATAAAATTACAGATTGTAAACAGAGGGAGTGGTTCATTTAACTACTCCCTCTTTTTGTAGATAACATTAATGTTTACTTTACACAATTAAAGTGTTTATATTTTATTTTTGCAACTCTAAAGTTTGATGACATGAAAAAATATATAGCAGAATTCATAGGCACATTTACACTTATTTTTTGTGGATGCGGAGCAATGACTATTAACGAAGTTACTGGAGGAGCGGTAGGTCACGTTGGAATAGGAATCACTTGGGGATTTGTGGTAATAGCGATGATTTATGCTTTAGGTGATATTTCTGGAGCCCATTTAAATCCTGCGGTTTCCATAGCTTTTGCTTTTGCCAAAAAATTTGATTGGAAAGAGGTTCCCAAATATGCAGTTTCGCAATTTTTGGGAGGGTTATTGGCTAGTGGGTTATTAGCTTTTTTATTTCCTATGAGTGATCTGTTAGGAGGGACGCATCTCTCAGAGCTTATAGATCCTTTTAGAGGTTTTGTTATAGAATTTTTGTTGACATTTTTCTTAATGTTAGTAATTATCAATGTATCCACGGGGTCTAAAGAAGTAGGGATTATGGCAGGTTTTGCCATAGGAGGAGTTGTTATGTTAGAAGCACTTTTTGCAGGCCCTATTACCAATGCATCTATGAATCCTGTAAGATCACTAACTCCAGCTTTGTTGTCTTTTAAATTTGATGATCTTTGGGTGTATATGCTAGCTCCTGTTCTGGGGGCAATCACAGCTGTAGTAAGCTGTAAGTTAATCAAAGATGACAATTGTTGTGACGGTGAATGTTAATATAAAAAGAGTATCATGAAAAAAAGTTTTTTAGTAGGGTTGTTGGTGATGATTACGTGTTTTGCGAATGCTCAAAAGAAGTATGTAATTGTTCCAAAGAAATTTTCTTTTCAAGTAAGAAAAAATCAATACAAGTTAAATAGAAATGCAAAAGAGTTTTTTGAAAAAGAGGGTTTTACCACTTATTATGATGATGAGTTACCAGAGAACTTTGACAAATGTTCAGCATACATTATCTCTTTAGATAAAAAGAGTAAAGCGCGAAGCCAATCATTATGGGTTTTGATTAATGATTGTAACAAAAACTTAGTCATTAAAAGTAAAGAGGGTAAAAGTAGATTATTGGAGGTTTCAAGATCTTACAACGAAGCTTTGGATAAGGCTTTAAAGAGTATCAAGAATGAAACATTAGCAACTGTATCATCAGAAAAAAAACAAGTAACTGTAAAGGGATTAGAATCTTTAAAACAAAAAAGTATTTACAGTTTTAAGAAAAAAACAGATAAGACGTGGGTTTTAGTTTCTAAAGAAAACACAGATATAGAATTAACCTGCTTGTTAACCTCGCAAGATGACGTTTTAATAGCTAAACGAAACAATTTGAATGGAGTGCTTTTAAAGCAAAACAATGCATGGTTTTTTGAATATTATTTAAACGATGAATTGCAGTCTGAAAGGATTGAAATTAGATAAGTTGCAGTTTATTTCTTAGGAAATACTTTTTTACTAAAGAATAATAAAATCATCACTCCAATAGAAATAGCAGCATCCGCAATGTTAAATATGGCATTAAAAAAGGTAAAGTATTTTCCTCCTATAAAAGGAACCCATTTAGGAGCAATTCCTTGCCAGATAGGAAAGTATAACATATCAACAACTTTACCATAAAACAAATTGTTGTAACCATTTGAAGGGTCTACAATAGCTAAGTTATTAGGGGTGGATTCAGTAAAAAGTAGGCCATAGCTAACGGAGTCTATAATATTACCTAAGGCTCCACAAAAAATAAGGGAGATGGCAATAATTAACAAATTATGACTATTGTCCTTAATAGCATTTTTCAACCATATACCTATTCCGACAATAGCACATAATCTAAATAAAGTTAAAACGAGCTTACCTGTTTTGCCCCCTAGTTCGGTACCCCAAGCAGCTCCATTATTTTCTATAAAATGAATTCTGAACCAATCAAAAACAACAATTTCTTCTCCAAGTCTAAAATTAGTTTTGATATATATTTTACTAATCTGATCGATTAGCAAAATGACGATGATAAGAATGATAGACTTTTTGGTATTCATAGTAGATGTCAAAAATAAAAGTTTGTAATCCTTAACGGGTTACAAACTTTTAAAGTATAAATTTAAAGGTCGTACTGCATCAATAATTATTTTCTCTCAGCTTTTTTAGCTTCGATACTTAATGTAGCATGAGGAACCAATTTTAAACGCTCTTTTTGAATTAATTTACCAGTGGCACGACATATTCCATAAGTTTTATTTTCTATACGTAAGAGTGCGTTTTTAAGGTCTCGTATAAACTTTTCCTGTCTAATAGCTAGCTGTACATTGGCTTCTTTAGACATGGTTTCAGATCCTTCTTCAAAAGCCTTAAACTGAGGAGAAGTGTCGTCTGTATTGTTGGAGCTACCGTTTTTATAGGAACTTTTTAAAATTTCTAAATCCTTTTTAGCTTTCTCAATTTTAGCTAAAATAATATCCTTAAATTCAGCTAAATCAGCATCACTATATACTACTCTTTCGTCTGTTGCCATGACTTTTATATTTTATGTATAAATATTTTACTTTTAATTTCGTCAAATTCAATCTCTAAGCCTTCATCAACTTTAGATACAAATTCTAATTCACTAGTTAAGGTTTCACTTTTAATATAATCTTCATTTACCTTAACGGCTTTCTCCAAAGTTGATTCGCTACCAATAGATAATTTAATTTTATCTGTGACTTCTAAACCAGAATCTTTACGGAGATTTTGAACTCTATTGACAAGCTCTCTTGCAATCCCTTCGTTCTTTAACTCTTCTGAGATAGTTACATCCAAAGCAACTGTTAAGCCTCCTTGATTAATCACCAACCAACCTTCAATGTCTTGTGAACTTATTTCCACTTCGTGAATGGATAAATCTACTAAATTTTCTTCAATTTCAATAGAAATTTTCCCTTCAGACTCCAATTTAGTAATATCTTCTTGTGTGAGTTTTTGTATGGCAGCTCCAACAAATCGCATATTTTTACCAAAACGCGGTCCTAATACTTTAAAATTAGGTTTGATGTTTTTTACTAATACTCCTGAAGCATCATCTAAAAGTTCAATTTCTTTAACGTTTACTTCTGATAATATTAAATTTTCAACTGCTTTGATATCTGTTTTTTGTTGATTGTCTAAAACAGGAATCATAATTTTTTGTAGCGGCTGACGTACCTTAATCATTTCCTTTTTACGTAAAGACAACACCATGGATGATATTTGCTGCGCTTTCTGCATTTTACGTTCTAAATCCTCATCAATCGCAGTAGTATCTGCCTTAGGAAAGGTTGATAAGTGAACAGATTCAAAGCTTTCTTTTTGAGTAGCAGAAATCAAGTCTTTATATAAATTATCCATAAAGAAAGGAGCCACAGGGGCCGCTAGTTTGGAAACCGTTAACATACATGTGTATAACGTTTGATAGGCAGATATTTTATCTGTACCGTAGTCACCTTTCCAAAAACGTCTTCTACTTAATCTAACAAACCAGTTAGATAAATTTTCTGTAACAAAATTTTGAATTTCTCTAGTTGCTTTTGTTGCTTCGTATTCGTTGTAAAACTTATCTACTTTTTGAATTAATGTATTCAATTCAGATAAAATCCATCTATCAATTTCTGGTCTCTTCTCCAGTTTTATATCAGCTTCTTTATATGTAAACCCATCGATATTGGCATATAATGTAAAGAAGGAATAGGTGTTGTAAAGGGTTCCAAAAAACTTACGTCTCACTTCATCAATACCTTCTACGTCAAATTTCAAGTTGTCCCAAGGATTAGCATTGGATATCATGTACCAACGTGTAGCATCAGGGCCGTACTTATCCATTGTTTCGAATGGATCTATACCATTTCCTAAACGTTTAGACATTTTTTTACCGTGCTTGTCTAAAACCAATCCATTAGACACTACATTTTTATAGGCAACACTATCAAAAACCATGGTACTAATAGCATGTAAAGTATAAAACCACCCACGAGTTTGATCTACTCCTTCCGCAATAAAGTCTGCTGGATAAAACTCTTTATTATCAATGAGCTCTTTATTTTCAAAAGGATAGTGTTGTTGTGCATATGGCATAGCCCCAGAGTCGAACCAAACATCAACCAAATCAGATTCACGTTTCATCGGCTGCCCAGTGGAGGATACCAAAGTAATAGCATCTACTATGTTTTTATGTAAATCAATATTGTCATAATTTTCATCAGACATATTGCCTACCTCAAAAGCATCAAAACTAGTTGGATTTTCTATACCCGCTGCTTTTGCTTTTTCTATTTCTTGTTTTAGTTCTGCTACAGAACTGATAATTATCTCTTCAGTACCATCTTCTGTTCTCCATATAGGCAGAGGAATTCCCCAATAACGAGAACGAGATAGATTCCAATCGTTTGCATTTTGCAACCAATTACCAAAACGTCCTGTACCTGTAGATTCTGGCTTCCAGTTTATGGTTTCGTTCAATTCGAACATACGTTTTTTTACGTCTGTAACCTTTATAAACCAAGAATCTAAAGGGTAGTACAACACAGGTTTGTCAGTTCTCCAACAGTGCGGATAGCTGTGTTTGTATTTTTCTACATTAAAAGCTTTGTTTTCTTCTTTTAATTGAATGGCAATTTCTACGTCAACAGATTTTTCTGGAGCCTCACCATCATTGTAATATTCATTCTTAACATATTTGCCAGTATGTGGACCTACATGTTCGGTGAATTTTCCTTGTAAATCAACTAAAGGAACTGGGTTTTCATTTTCATCTAAAACCAACATAGGTGGCACTTCAGGTGTGGCATTTTTAGCTACAAAAGCATCATCAGCACCAAAAGTAGGAGCGGTGTGAACAATTCCGGTACCGTCTTCTGTGGTTACAAAGTCACCTGTAATTACTCTAAATGCGTTTTTGGCATTTTCGTAAGGAGTAGCCCAAGGGAGCAATTGTTCATACTTTATGCCTTCTAATTCTTTACCTGTAAATGATTCTGTAACTAGGTACGGTATTTTTTTATCATCTGTATTAAAAGCATCTAGTTCTTCTTGATTATCTACAGCGATGAATTTTTTGGAAAATTGCTTTGAAACTAGGTTTTTAGCTAAAATTACGTTGACAGGTAATTTTGTGTATTGATTATATGATTTAACTAAGACATATTCAATTTTAGGACCTACGGTCAAGGCCGTGTTACTTGGTAATGTCCATGGAGTAGTTGTCCATGCCAAAATATGTACTTCATTTAAGCTTTGTAAGCGTTCTGGTAAAGTCTCTTTGATGGTTTTAAACTGGGCAACAATAGTAGTATCAGTTACGTCTTGATAACATCCAGGTTGATTGACTTCATGAGAACTCAAACCTGTACCCGCTTTGGGAGAATATGGCTGAATGGTATACCCTTTATAGATTAAATTCTTTTTGTAAATCTGACCTAACAACCACCATACGGATTCCATGTATTTGGGTTTGTAAGTAATATAAGGATCTTCCATATCTACCCAATAACCAATTCGTTGAGTTAGGTTGTTCCAGATATCAGTATATTTCATTACTGCCTTTTTACAAGCAGTATTGTATTCTTCGATAGAAATTTTAGTTCCAATGTCCTCCTTAGTAATCCCAAGTTCTTTTTCAACTCCCAATTCAACAGGCAAACCATGCGTGTCCCAACCCGCTTTACGTTGCACTTTAAAACCTTTCATGGTTTTAAATCTAGGATATACATCTTTAATGGTTCTACCCAACACGTGATGAATTCCAGGCAATCCGTTAGCAGAAGGAGGCCCTTCAAAAAAAACATAAGGTTTGCTATCCTCTCTCGCATCAATACTCTTTTGAAAGATGTTGTTTTCATCCCAAAACTTTAATGTTTCAGAGGCTATTTTTGTTAAGCTTAATCCTTTGTGTTCCTTAAAATTTGCACTCATGGTTATTGACTATTCAATTAGGTCTGCGAAATTACATTTTTAATTGATGAATAACAACCGAGTGAGCTATTTAGCACAGGGTATTTGAAACAAAAAAGCAGAGATTCTAAATTTTTAGAATCTCTGCTTTTATCTAGTAAACTATATATTATAATTTGTTTAGCTCAGCATAAAGTCTTGTTACTTCATTCGCTTTGTCTAAAACCGTGTTGGTAGCTTCAAACAATTCCGTTTCAGCAAAATCCTCGGTAGTAATTTTTAGTTTTGTACCTCTTGTTGTCATTTGGCTTCTTAATTTAGACCAGTAGTAAATTAATTCACTCAAAGAGTCATCAATTTCAACAGTGTTGAATTCAGATACAGTCAATCTTTTTAATGCATTAGAGATAGTTCCCATAATTTTTAATAAATCTTTAGCAGGAACTTCATGAATCTCAAAACTATTCATACCATAATACAAAGCAAGTCTTTGCGTAGAGTAAGAAATTGTACCTGAAATTCTCGTGATATTATCAATCTGCTGTCTAGCGTATCTATTTCTCTTAGATAATCTTGGGTTGACTTTTTTAGAATAGTTACTTAATTCTCTTACTAAATCATCACAAATATTTAAGAACAAAGTATTTGTTCTAATGATTTTTTGCATTGACTTTTTAGAAGTCTTTAAAATTGTAGCCTTATAAGTTTCAAAAGTATATTCCTGCACAGCAACTTTTAATTTGATGTCTTCAGTAGGAGTATATGTTTTTAAAACCTCTATACCTTGTAAAAATTCTTCAATAGTTCTATCTAATTCTTTGTCAGCTTTAGATTTGTTTTTCTTTGCCTCAATATACAATTTGTCCTTAGCCATTCTTTGACATAATGTCTTTTGTCTAATGGCAATTTCCATTGCATCAGCCAATGTAATAGGGTCTTTTGGTTGAGTGTTAGTCTTTCCTTTTTGAGAAAAACCCTGTGTTGGTAATGCAAATACTGCAAGAATTAATAGTAAATATATGTTCTTCATTTGATATATAGTTTAATTGTTTATTTCGTTTACAGCTTTATAAGTTCTACTTAATAAATCTGAATATTTTAGCAATTTATTACTTCCTTCGTAAATAACTTCTGGTTTAGGTGAAGTATGTACACTTATAAATTTTTTATTTCTAACATCTTCTAAAATAGACTTTATATTTTTCCATTCAGTATCTATTTTATCGGTGTTGTCTGCGTATTCGACATTTTTATTTTTGATGTCTAAAATACTTGTCACTTGAGATTCGATATCTGACACAATTTTCTCAAAGACAGGATTGTCGTATTTTGAAATTTTGTAAAAGTAAGCCGTGTAATATAGAGCTAGTCTTTGAGCAGTATGTTTAAGATTGTTAGCCGCTATGTAAGCTTCGCCAAATTTAGAATCGTTAGTGTTGTACGGATAAGAATTTTCTTTTTTTGCAATGTCTAAAAGCTTAGAAAAAACAGTTTCTGTAACAGTAAGTACCACATTGTTGTAATCCATAATTTCATCATTGGAATCACCTTGCTCATCCATAATACTTTGTTTGTAACCAATCCAAAGCAATTCTATGTGAGTAATTTCTTTTTGAATATCGTCAGGTAGAGACATTCCTTTTAAACTACTTAAGTTATTCTCGAATTGTACCACAGAAGAAATTAGGCCTCTTTGTGTATCTTCACCTTTAGTATTATCAGTGTAAATTTTATCTTTTGCCATTCTTTGCGATAGCATGGATTGTTTACTGATTATATTTATTGCTTGAGGTATTGTAATTCTTTGCTGGGAGTAGGAGAGCAAAAAGGCAAAGAATAATAAAATACTTAAAACTTTTTTCATACTTGATGAGTTTTTTTGTTAGAGCCTACAAAAATAGTTAAATATTTAGTCTATTCTAACAATTATAGTCATAAAAGTATGTAAAATAGTATTAGATAAAAAAGAAAATTTAACATAAGTCTAAAAAAAAAACATTTTTAGTGCTATATCGACAAGAATTTTAGGTGTAAAATGTTATTAATTTATCTAAAAAACAAACGAGTTTAATAAACAACAACCCAATAAATAGGACTTTAATTAATTCCTGATAAAGGCATTTTTATCTAGCGATTTCTAAATACATTTTTGTTATTGGGTTGGCTTTCATCAATACAACGTCCGACAAATCATATAGTTTTTCAGGATCTATTTTGCTCAAGCCATTTTTATCAAAACCACTATTAGCCATTTTTACTTTTAAACTACTCCAATAATATAAAACCTTACTGAGAGAATCATCAATGTCTAGCGTGTTAAATTCAGATATTGTCATGAAATTTAGTGCGTTGTCAACACGTTTAATTATGGTGTTTATCTCATCAGGGTAAATAGTTTTTATTTCATAGTAATTGATGGCATAATAAAAAGATAATCTTTGGGTTAAGTATCTAACGGTACCAGAAGCATTGGCTAATTTATTGATGTTTTTAAAGGATGAACTGTCTTTTTTGTTTTTTTGATTTTCGCCTGAATGCTTAAGAAAGTTTTCAAAAACCTCATCACAAATCTTTAGAAATAAAGTGTTCATAGATATCACTTCGTTCATAGATTTTTTAGTGGTTTCTAGCAAAAACATTTTGTAAGTCTTAAAGGTAAGTTCTTCGATTTCAATTTTATATTTAACGTTGTCATTAGGAGCAAAATCTTTTAGTATTTCAATAGCCAACTCAAATTCTGTTATGGCATTTTTCATGTCTTTTTCAGATTCGTTAGACTTTTTATTGACTTCAATAAAAAGTTTATCTTTTGCCATTTGTTGTATCAAAGTTCTTTGTTTATCAGCAATATTAATAGCATCTAAGTAGTTGAATTTTTTAGATTGAGCAGTAGAAACTGAGGAAATCAACAAGCTCAAGAATAAGGGTAGTAAGTATTTTAAGTATTTCATTATAAAGTTTATTTGTTTTTCTATCTATGGGTTATTAGTGAGTACGATTCTGAGAATTTGGTCGTTTCTTAATATGGTAACTTTCAGTTTTTAAAAACAAATAGATTTATAAAGTGCAATTTATTTGTTATGGGCAAAGAATATTTATGAGTATTGAAACCTGTATACATGATGTTTTTGAAGGTGTAAAGCGATTGCGAAAGTATGTTTTTTAGCAGTTCTTAATGTTAAGGGTGTTTTAACAATAGCGCTAATTTGTTTACATAAAAAAAATATTCACAGTAAAACTGTGAATATTTTTTTGTAAATAGAAAAAGAATGTTTCGTTTAAGACTTATTCAAATCAGCATACATTTTAGTTGTGGTATTTGCTTTGTTCAAAATAGTGTTGCAAAGATCAAAAAGTTCTTCTGGTTGTACTTTTTTAGAATTCAAGTCTATTTTTCCATCTCTGTATAAAGATTTTTTTAATTCATTCCAATAGTACAATACTTCACTCAAAGAATCATCAATTTCAAGGGTGTTGAATTCTAATACGGTTAAATAGTTTAAATTTCTTTCCATGGTTCTAACAATTTCATCAATTTGGTCTGAAGTTACCTTGTCAAACTCGTAAGCGTTGATTGCGTAATAGAGAGTTAGTCTTTGGGTTAGATACCTTAATTTACCAGAAGCTCCAGTAGCTTTGGCAATGTTTTCTAAAACGTATTTTTCGTTCCTGTCGTTGTTGTTAGTTTGCGTTTTAGAATAGTTGATGATACTAGTTACAACGTCATCACATTGTTGTAAAAATAAGGTGTTGGTTGCAATTACCTCTCTTAATGCTTTTTTGTTGTTTTTGGTTAGTTGCTTTTTAAAAGTTTTAAAAGTAAACTCTTGCATGTCTATTTTATACTTGATATTGTCGTCAGGAGCAAATTCTCGTAGTATTTCAATTCCATTTTGAAAGGCAATCATCGATTTTTCTAACTCTTGGTCTGCTAATTTTGTTTTTTTGCTGGCTTTAATATATACCTTGGCTTTGGCCATTCTTTGGCATAACATTCTTTGTTTTCCTGCAATATTTACTGCTTCTGACAGATGTAATTTTTTTTGAGAATAATTTTTAATACTTGTTACTAAAATTAAAGCTGTCAATAAGTGTTTCAACGTTTTCATTTTTTATGTTTTATAATACTCAAGAACAAATATACGTAGTTTGCTACGTATTTCAGATGATTACTATGTTAAATCTACGTAATCATATCTAAGTATTAACTAATATTTAGTAAATCACTAATTTGAATAAGTATGTAAAAAAAAAGCACAGATTTTAATCTGTGCTTTTTAAAAAATTAAATGGTAAGATGTTAATTGTTTTCTAAATCATTTACAGTTTTATATGCTCTAGACAGCTTATCAGCATCCGAAAGCAACTTATCACATTTTTGATAGATAGCCTCTGGAGACGGAGAACTATGTGTGCTGATAAACTTATTCTGTAAAATAGCACTAAGTTCATCTTTCATTGTTTTCCATGTAAATTCAACTTCATCGGTTTTTTCAGCAATTTGAATGTTAACATTTTTAATAGCTAAGCAGGCCTTTACACAGTTATCAATTTTGTTAATGATTTCTGAAAAAGCAGCATTGTCATATTTGCTCACCTTGTAGTAATAAGTAACGTAGTAAAAAGCAAGTTGCTGGGATAAATACCTGATGTTATTATTTTTTATAACAGCTTCCGTGAACTTGTCGTTGTTAGAATTAAAAGGATACGATTTGTTTATTTTAGAGGATGCTACTAAGTCTGAGTAAATCTCGTTACATTCGGTTAAAACAATATCACTGTAGGTACTTGTTTTGGAATTAGCTGTTGAGGTAAAACTTCTAATATTAGCTTTGTAACCAACCCATAGCAAATCTAACCTATTTATTTTTTTCTGAATTTCAGTAGGGAGTTTGGCTTTAGTAAGTGTTTTAATGTTTTTTTCAAAAAGGATAACAGATGAGTTTAGTTCAGTATTCAATCGAGTAATATTTACTCTTTGCGTTTTATAAACTTTACTTTTTGCCATTCTTTGAGAAAGCATGGCTTGTTTAGAGATAATATTTATAGCCTGAGATTTTGTGATTGCTCTCTGGGAAAAAACACTTGAACTAATAATGGTAAATAATAGGGTAAAAAATATTTTTTTCATGTCAATAATTTTTAGAAGAGAATAGGTTTTAAGATTTATTTAGATCGGCGTACATTTTTGTAGTCGCATTCGCTTTTGCTAAAACGGTGTTGCATAAATCATACAGCTCTTCTATGCTTATTTTCTTAGATTTCATCACCACTTTTCCATCTTTATAAATTACAGATTTTAACTTATTCCAGTAGTACAAAACCTCACTTAAGGAGTCATCTATTTCTAAGGTATTAAACTCTAAAACAGTCAAATAGTTTAAGTTTCTTTCCATGGTCTGTACTATGGTGTGTATTTGTTCAGGAGTTACTTTTTTTACATCAAAAGAATTTAGAGCGTAATATAGAGTTAATCTTTGTGTTAAATATCTTAGTTTACCTGAGGCACCTGTTGCCTTGGCTATATTTTGTAGAACGTAATTTTTGTTTTTATCGTTATTAGGTCTAGTTTTAGAGTAGTCAATTAGACCTGTTACTACATCATCACAAATAGCTAAGAAAAGAGTGTTGCACTCAACTACTTGTTTCATGGATTTTTTGGTAGTTGCTGTAATTAATTCTCTGTAAGTGTTAAAAGCAAACTCTTGTACGTCTACCTTATATCTAATAGTTTTGGTGGGGGCAAAAGTTTTTAAATATTTAACACCATATTCAAAAGCAGCAATAGCAGCTTCCATTTCCTTTTCAGCAGCTTTACTTTTTGTATTAGCTTCCATATATAGCTTGTCTTTAGCCATTCTTTGTCCAAGCATTCTCTGTTTACCAGCTAAGTTAACTGCCTGAGATAAATATTGGGTTTTCTGAGAGAAAAGATTAGTACTTAAAAATGTGATTAATAAAAATAGTAGTGTTTTTGTCTTCATAATATACTTGTTGGGGATTGTACGGTACAAAAATACTCAATCAGCTTTTTGCTAAAACTGCGTTTATAACATATAGGGACGTGTTTTTGGCTACTTTTGGTACATATGATGTATTTAGGCTAAAAAAAAGAAAGAGATATTTGTGTTAAATATCTCTTTCTTTTTTAATGGTTTCGTAAGCTTGCTGAATTTTTTGAAATTTTTCTTGTGCCACTTTTATGTGTTCCTCCCCAAGATTTCTTATTTTATCAGGATGATGTAATTTGACCAAACGACGATATGATTTTTTGACCTCTTCGTGACTCGCATCGGGCGAGATTTCAAGAATTTCGTAGGCAGATTCCGAACTATCGTAAAACATAGCTTTTATAGAATTGAAAGATCTATTACTGATGCCTAGTAGTCCCGCAATCATTTCAATTTTAACTATTTCACTCTTAGATACGTTGCCATCGGATTTGGCTATAGAGAACAAGAAATGAATTAATTGATTTCTGGATTCCAAAGACATTTTCTCGTTTATTTGAGCGCAAACTTGGTTTAAGTTGATAGAGTTATCGTTAACAATACCCTTAAATAATTTAAAAGCGTTATTGGCTCTCTCTTTTCCATAAATCTTTACAAAGTAATTTCTAACATAATCCAACTCCTCTCTTAAAATTTTTCCATCTGCTTTAATGACTTCTGCCGAAAGAAACAATAAGCTAATTTCAAAATCTCCATTTTGTGTTTGCTGTTTGGCATAATTTTCTGGATGATTAAATTCATCATAATCTGTAGTAGCTTTTTTTATAACAGAACCTATAAGATAACCTAATGCAGCTCCCATAGGTCCGGCCGCAGCCCATCCAATTCCTGCTCCAATCCAGTTTGCAAATTTTTTCATCAATAATATTTTTATTTGTAATAACTGTGTAGGGCTCAATAACCTTGCCTTATTTGTAGGCTGTAGTATTGTCATGGTTTTGCAAGAAGTTTGTTTAGAATTTTAGGTAATAACTGTTTAAATGTCATTAGGTAAGGAAATGGAATGTTTATTGACTAAATTTGCAGTAACATTCAATAAGAAATATAAATTATATAAATATGTATCCACAAGAATTAACGGCTCCAATGGAGGCTCAATTAGTACAGTCTGGTGTAGAGGCTTTAAAGTCTGCCTCAGATGTAGAATCATTTTTATCAAAAGAAGGAACTGCGTTGGTTGTAGTAAATTCTGTTTGCGGTTGCGCAGCGGGTACTGCTCGTCCGGGGGTGATTGCTTCGTTACAAAATGCAAAATTGCCTACTAGTTTAGGTACTGTATTTGCTGGTGTAGATGGCTCTGCTGTTCAGAAAGCTAGAGAATTTATGATACCATTTCCTCCATCATCTCCCGCAGTAGCTTTGTTTAAAGATGGACAATTAGTGCATATGTTAGAACGTCATCATATTGAAGGACATTCTGCTGAGGCAATAGCAGCTAACTTATCAGGAGCTTACGACGAGTATTGTTCTTAGTGATCGTTAAGCTTTTTTAAAAACAAAAATCTCTTTATCCATGGATAAAGAGATTTTTGTTTTTACATAGGTAGCTAATTATAACTGAAATACACTATTAATACCTTAATTGAATTTTAGCTAAAGATAATTGTCCGAAAAATTCTTTGAAGTCTTATTCAAGCTAATGTGTCTTGTCTAACTGAGCCTTGTTTGGTTTGGAGTAAATTTAACAATTAAATATTTTTTAATAACAAGCATTCCAAATAGCATCTTCAGGGGTAGGAGCTGTTATGTCGATGATCTCCTTTTTTACAGGGTGCGTGAATGTGAGTTTTCTAGCATGCAAATGAATACTACCGTCTTTATTGCTTCTTTTGGCTCCGTATTTTAAATCTCCCTTAATAGTACATCCTAATGATGAGAGCTGTACCCTTATTTGATGGTGTCTTCCCGTCTCTAAAGCAATTTCCAAAAGCTGGAAGTTGTCTAGTTTTTTTATCAGCGTATAATGCAAAATGGCTTGTTTTGCTCCATTCGTGTCAGGTTTACAAATGCTAGACTTGTTGTTTTTAGAATTCTTGACCAAGTAATGATTTAGCGTTTGTTGCTTAGGAATATCACTTTTATTAACTACCGCCCAATAAGTCTTTTTGATTTTTTTATCCCTTAAATCTTTATTTAACCTTTCCAAAGCTTTAGAGGTTTTTGCAAAAATTACAATGCCAGAAGTGGGTCTGTCTAATCTATGTACAGTACCCAGATATACGTTCCCGGGTTTGTTGTACTTGTCTTTAATATAGGCTTTAACAATTTCGTTGAGTGGGGTATCTCCTGTTTTATCGCCTTGCGTAATATCACCAGACCTTTTGTTAATTACAATGATGTGATTGTCTTCAAAAAGTATCTGTAAGTTCTTTTTGTTAGAATGCATAACTTAAAAGTGATTATAAGTTTCCTGCGTAAAAATCTTTGTTGATACTATCTATAAAGTGCAAAATTTCTTCTTTACCACTTCTATTACTTGAAGAGGATGTGAAATAAGTAGGAAAATATGCCCAATTATTTTTTAACATTCCTTCTTTGTACTTAGCTATGTTTTGAGAAATAGCTTTGGGTTTTAATTTATCTGTTTTGGTGAAAATAATAGCAAACGGAATTTCATTTTCCGCTAAAAAAACCATAAAGTCAATGTCAATCTTTTGAGGAGTGTGTCTAGAGTCTATCAAAACAAAAGTACAGACAAGTTCCTTTCTCTGTTTAAAGTAATCTGTAATAAAACTTTGAAATTCTTTCTTGATAGTTTTTGAGACTCTAGCATAACCATAACCAGGAAGATCTACTAAAAACCAGTTTTGATTGATTTTGAAATGATTGATAAGTTGAGTTTTACCTGGGGTGCTAGAAGTTTTGGCTAATTTATTTCTATCAGTAAGCATATTAATTAAAGAAGACTTACCTACGTTAGATCTTCCAATAAACGCATATTCTGGGAGTTTTTCTGTAGGGCATTTTGAGACCTCAGAATTGCTTACGACAAATTCAGCAGTTTTGACCTGCATGGTTATATGTTGTTTTTCTGAAACCAAGCATCAACAATCTCATTAAATAAATCTGGATGTTCCATCATAGGAGCGTGTCCACATTTATCTACCCAAAACAACTCAGAGTTTGGCATTAATTCGTTAAATTCTTCGGCTACATCTGGAGGAGTCACATCATCTTGCTTTCCCCATATCAGACAGGTAGGTAGACTCATATTAGGTAAATCTTTACCCATATTATGTCTTATGGCACTCTTGGCTAACGCTAATATTCTTATAGCGCAGTTTCTGTCGTTAACAATTTTAAACAAATCGTCTACCATCTTTTTGGTAGCCGTTTTAGGATCGTAAAAAACAGCTTCCGCCTTAGCTTTAATATAATCGTAGTCACCTCTTTTTGGGTAGGTGTCACCCATTGCTTTTTCGTATAAACCAGAGCTTCCAGTTAAAACTAGTGAGTTTACTAGTTCTGGAAAGTTTTTAGTAATGTAAAGACAAACGTGTCCTCCCAAAGAATTACCAATTAATGTAGCTTTCGGAACATTTTTAAATTCCATAAAGCTCTTAACAAATTTGGCCAAATTTTTAACGTTAGTTTTAATGATAGGAAGCGTGTATATAGGTAGCTCAGGGACTAATACTCTATAGCCCTTTTTTGAGAAATGCTTTACCAATCCCCCAAAATCATCAAGAGTTCCCATCAAACCATGTAAAACGATTAATGTTTTACCTTCTCCGGCTTCAATGTACTTAAACTCCCCTTCTGTCTTAACGTTATATTCCATGCTTAATATTCTCTCGGCTTTGGTTTGGGCACAAATGTAAACTTTTTTTGATAAAAAACCTTAGAAAGTCAAAGATAGCTAAGGCTTATGATTTTTGGATTTTAACTGTTTGATATTTAAAAAAGTAAGGTGTTTAAACGGTTGTGTTAAAACTTATTAACAATGTGGGGGTTTGTGGTAGAAAGTGGTAAAATATTTTATATTTTTGGAAAACAATAGACAAAAGTGAATTCATTAATAGGAACATACGAGTGTAAAACCGATGCTAAAGGTCGAGTAATGCTTTCTTCTGGTTTAAAAAAACAGTTGGAGGGTGTTGCACACGAAGGTTTCGTGTTAAAAAGGTCTGTTTTTCAACCCTGCTTAGAGTTGTATCCTATGCAGGAATGGAACAAAGTAATGGCAAAAATTTCCAAACTGAATCGATTTGTGAAAAAGAACAATGATTTTGTGAGGTTGTTTACTGCTGGGGTTAAAAGTATAGAGCTAGATGCTTCTGGTAGGTTGTTACTGCCAAAGGATTTGTTAGGGTTTTCAAAAATTAAAAAAGAGGTAGTCTTGTCAACTTCAATTTCTATCATAGAAATATGGGATAAAGATTTGTATGAAGATGCAATTAATGGAGCTGTTGATGATTTTGCAGAATTGGCCGAGCAGGTAATGGGAGGTTTAAATATAGAAGAAGATGAGTTATCATAACCCAGTTTTGTTGCACGAGAGTATCGATGCTTTAGAAATAAAGCAAGATGGAGTTTATGTGGATGTAACATTTGGAGGTGGAGGTCATTCAAGAGAAATTTTATCTCGTTTAGGCGAACACGGAAAATTATTTGCTTTTGACCAAGATCCAGATGCGCACTTAAATGAGATAGACGATGAACGCTTTACACTTATTCCTCAAAATTTTAGGTACATTCAAAGGTTTTTGAGGTTTTACGGGGTTAAAAAAGTGGATGGTGTGTTAGGAGATTTTGGAGTTTCATCTCATCAATTTGATGAAGCTAAAAGAGGTTTTTCTACGCGATTTGATGCAAAGCTAGATATGCGAATGGATCAAAAATCCGAGATAAGTGCTTATCATATCATCAATCAGTATGCTCAAGAAGATATTGCTAATCTTTTGTTTCAATACGGTGAATTGAGGAACGGTAGAGCGATGGCAAAAGTAATTGTAGAAGCTAGAGAAGAAAAAAGAATCAATACAAGTTTTGAATTAAAAGATATGTTGGCTCAATTTTTACCGAAAGCCAAAGAACACAAAATATTAGCTCAAATTTTTCAAGCATTAAGAATTGAGGTAAATGAAGAATTGGAGGTATTAAAGGAGTTTTTATCTCAAATTCCAGATATATTAAAGGAAGATGGGAGATTGAGTGTTATTTCTTATCATTCTTTAGAAGATAGATTGGTGAAGAGATTTATACAAAAAGGATTGTTTGAGGGAGAACCTGAAAAAGATTTTTATGGAAACTATAGCGTTCCGATGGAAAAGGTTGGAAAGTTAATTCTACCCACAAAAGAAGAGATAAAAATAAACAACAGGGCTCGTAGTGCAAAATTAAGAATAGCCAAACTAAAGCAGCAATGATTGGAGTCGGCGAATTTTTTACGAGTGTTTTAAAAGGAGATTTTCTAACCAAAGGAAATTCTTTTAAAAATTGGAGAGTCATTTTTTCTGTATTGGGGATGTCGATTGTAATGATTACATGTGCACATCAAACAGATGAGAAAGTGATGAAAATTGCAGCCTTGACTAAAAAAATTAGAGTACTAAAAGCTGAGTATGTAGATAGTGCCACTAAGGTAACTTATCTAAAAATGGAATCTACGATAAGACGAAAAGTGGAGGATCAAGATTTGGAGCCTTCAAAGGAGCCACCCGTTAAAATAGTTGCAAAAATTATAAATTAAAATATTGAGCACCACAGGTAAAAATATCGTTGACAGGCTAGGTTGGTTAGTGTTGCTACTAACTGTGCTTTTTGGTGTCTTAGCTATACGTGTGGGGTATATACAATCAGCAGAAGGAGCTTACTACAGAAAAATTTCTAAGCAAAGAACAATCAAAACAGATACCATTTTTGCCAATAGAGGAAACATATATGCAACTGGTGGAAATTTGTTAGCAACCACGATGTCTAAGTATACTGTAAGACTGGATATGGTTACCATTAAAAACCATGTTTTTGAAGAAAATATCAATGCTCTAAGCGATTCACTTTCTGCGTTATTAGGTAAGTCATCATCTCATTACAGAAAGTACTTAAGAAAAGCAAAAAGACGTAATAATAGATATTTACTGCTAGCTAGAAACCTAGGATATATAGACTATGCTAGATTAAAAAACTTTCCAATTTTAAATTTAGGTCAATATAGAGGAGGCTTAATTACCGAGCAGAAAAACGTAAGAGCAAGACCCTTGGGGGAAATGGGTGTAAGAACGGTAGGCTACGCAGATTATAGAGGGAATGTGGGGGTAGAAGGTGCCTATATAGGATATTTAAAAGAGCAACATGGTTGGAGGAAAAAGCAAAAAATAGCCAAAGGACAATGGAAACCTATTAACGATAAAAACGAACAAGAACCTCAAGATGGGAGTGATGTAATTACAACCATTGATGTCAATATTCAGGATGTGGCACATCATGCTTTGTTGGAGCAGTTAGAAAAATTTGAAGCAGACCACGGTTGTGTAGTAGTCATGGAAAGCAAGACAGGCGAAGTAAGGGCAATTGCCAATTTAGGAAGGAATGGAATGCATGGTGGTTATTACGAAAAACGAAATTATGCAATATACGAAGCTCAAGAACCAGGTTCTACTTTTAAGCTAGCAAGTTTGTTAGTGGGATTGGAAGATAAAAAAGTAGATACAGGAGATGTGGTGGATACTGAAAAAGGGAGAATTAAAGTTTATGGAAAATCTATTATAGATTCTCATAGAGGAGGATATGGAAAAATATCTTTAGCTAGAGCCATAGAAGTGTCTTCTAATGTAGGAATTGCTAAAATGGTGATGGAGAACTACAAAAAAAATCCTCAACAATTTGTAGATGGTATTCATAAACTAGGATTTGGAGATAAAATAGGTTTGCCAATCAAAGGGGAAGGGAAACCATTTATACCTAGTCCTAAATATGTAAAAAGAGGAGATCCAAAAAGTTGGAATGGGCTTTCTCTACCTTGGATGGCATGGGGCTACGGTGTTAAAGTTACAGCATTACAGCTAATTACATTTTACAACGCAATAGCCAACAACGGAGTAATGGTAAAACCAAGGTTTATTAAAGAACTCAGAAACAATGGGGAGGTAGAAAAAACATTTGAACCAGTAATCATTAATAACAAGATAGCTTCTGAACAAAACATCAATAAAATACGAACGATATTAGAAAATGTAGTAAAAAGAGGTACTGGAGAAAAATTATATGCTCCTAATTTTTCCATGGCAGGAAAGACGGGGACTTGCCAAACGGAATATTGGACAGGAAATACTCAGTATGTATCATCTTTTGCTGGTTTTTTTCCCGCAGACAATCCTAAATACTCTTGTATTGTAGTGGTTAACAAACCTAATAAGAAAAAAGGGTATTACGGGGCTACAGTAGCCGCACCAGTGTTCAAAGCTATTGCTCAGAAAATATACGCAAGCGAGTTACAAGAAGAGAAAATTACTTACGAAAATCCTTTACTGGCAACTATTGAAGATGAACACGAACAATATCAAAAAGAAAATTTAGACACTCAAAATTTAATGCCTAATGTAAAGGGTATGTCTGTAATGGATGCGGTGTCTTTATTAGAGAATAAGGGCTTAAAAGTTGCGCTAAAAGGACACTTGAGTTTTGTGGATAATCAATCTATCAAACAAGGTGTTGGGGTCAAAAGAGGGCAAAATGTAATATTGTATTAACCATGGAGCTTAAAAGTATTGTACAAGACGTTAAGGTGTTAAGGAATGTTCATTGGGATCAACAGTCATTGAATATTTCTTCTGTCGCTTTTGATTCTAGAAAAGTAGCAGAAAACACACTTTTTGTAGCTCAAAAAGGGGTGCATGTAGATGGGCATTCTTTTATAAGCAAGGCGATAGCTCTAGGAGCTAGTGTTATTGTGTGTGAAGTTTTGCCAGAAGAGCTTTTAAGTTCTGTTGTGTACTTAATGGTAGAGAATGCAGATATAGCTTTAGCTACTATTTCTGCAAATTTTTATCATCATCCTTCAAAAAAAATAAAGTTGATAGGAGTGACAGGAACCAATGGTAAAACTACCGTTGCCAGTTTGCTATATCAATTATTTGACTCGTTAGGTTACAAAGCAGGGTTGTTATCTACAGTTAAAGTTGTTGTGAATAAACAAGTTTTTCCTGCTACTCATACCACACCAGATTCACTGGCAATCAATCAGTATTTGGCTCAAATGGTGTCAGAGGGAGTTGCATATTGTTTTATGGAAGTAAGCTCTCATGGTATCCATCAATCTAGAACTCATGGATTGGATTTTAACGGAGGAGTTTACACCAATATCTCACATGATCATTTAGATTACCATAAAACATTTAGTGAGTACAGAGATGTGAAGAAGGCTTTTTTTGATGATTTGCCAAAGCATGCATTTGCACTAACAAACGCAGATGATAAAAACGGGCAAATCATGTTACAAAACACCAAAGCGATTAAAAAAACATACGCTCAAAAAACATGGGCAGACTATAAAATAAAAGTTCTAGAAAAAAGTTTTTCTGGAATGTTATTGCAAATCAATCAACAAGAGGTTTGGGTGCAATTGGTAGGTGGCTTTAATGCTTCTAATATTGGAGCTATTTATGGAGTAGCAAAGGAACTAGAGGTATCGGATATGGATTTGCTAACAGCTTTGAGTCAATTGAAAAGTGTAGATGGTAGATTCCAATATCAGGTATCGGAAACAGGAGTTGTAAGTGTAGTGGATTATGCACACACTCCTGATGCTTTAAAAAATATACTAACTACAATTCAAGATGTAGCACAGTCTACTTCAAAAATTATTACAGTAGTAGGTTGTGGAGGCGATAGAGACAAAACAAAAAGACCCAAAATGGCTTCCATTGCAGCTGCATTGAGTCATCAGGTGGTGCTAACATCTGACAATCCTAGAACGGAAGATCCTGAGGTTATATTGAGGGATATGGAGATGGGTATCCAATCCAAAGAGCAGGTAAAGGTTTTAACCATTGTAGATAGAAAACAGGCTATTAAGGTGGCTTGTAAAATGGCAGGTAAAGGAGATGTCGTTTTGGTAGCGGGTAAAGGGCATGAAACTTATCAAGAAATACACGGAAAGAGAACCTATTTTAACGATAAAGACACGCTAGTAGAAACTTTTAAAATATTAAATAAATAATGCTGTACTATCTGTTTAACTTTTTAGAAAACGAATATCAATTAACCGGAGCAAGTTTGTTTCAGTTCATCACATTTAGGTCCGCATTGGCTTTTATTTTATCGTTGCTGTTGTCTACGGTTTACGGGAAAAGTTTAATTAACTACCTCCGCAAACTCCAAATAGGAGAAACGGTAAGAGATTTGGGTTTGGCAGGTCAAATTCAAAAAGCAGGGACTCCAACTATGGGAGGAGTAATTATCATACTTGCTACGTTAATTCCCGTTTTCTTATTTGCCAAACTAGATAATGTTTACATTTTTATTTTGATTGTAACCACCTTGTGGATGGGTGCGATTGGGTTTTTAGATGACTACATCAAAGTATTTAAAAAAGATAAAGAAGGACTTAAAGGTAAGTTTAAAGTTTTAGGTCAAGTAGGGTTAGGATTGTTTGTGGGGGTGATGTTGTATTTTCATTCCTCTGTAACCATGAAAGAGGAATTACCTTTCTCCGAGAAAGTAGCGAATACTTACTTATTTGGTAAAGCACACAAATCAGTAAAAACAACCATTCCCTTTTTAAAAGACAACGAATTTGATTATGCTTCTGTACTAACATGGTTAGGAGATGGAGCAGCCGATTATGCTTGGATTATATTTATCCCTGTGGTCATTTTTATTGTAACTGGAGTTTCTAATGGAGCTAACTTAACTGATGGTATCGATGGTTTGGCAGCGGGTTCCTCCGCCATTATTGTATTGGTGCTAGGTATTTTTGCTTGGGTATCTGGAAACATCATCTTCTCGGATTATCTAAACGTAATGTATATCCCTAATTCTGGAGAAATGACTGTTTATATCAGTGCTTTTGCAGGAGCTTTGATAGGGTTTTTGTGGTACAATACCTATCCGGCTCAAGTTTTTATGGGGGATACAGGAAGTTTAACCATAGGAGGTGTTATCGCTGTGATAGCAATTGCGGTTAGAAAAGAACTATTAATTCCCATTTTGGCAGGAATCTTTTTTGCAGAAAATATGTCTGTAATTATTCAAGTGGCTTGGTTCAAGTATACCCGAAAAAAATACGGAGAAGGTAGAAGGGTGTTCTTAATGGCACCTCTGCATCATCATTATCAAAAGAAAGGTTTACACGAGAGTAAGATAGTTTCTAGATTTTTAATTGTGGGTATTTTGTTAGCAGTATTGTCTATCGTAACCCTAAAAATGAGATAAATGAAAAGAGTTGTGGTTTTAGGAGCTGGAGAAAGCGGAGTAGGAACAGCCATTTTAGCTAAAAAGCTAGGAATGGATGTTTTTGTGAGCGATGCTTCTAACATCAAACCCGATTACTCAAAGAGTCTAGAGAATATCAATGTTGATTTTGAATCTGGTAAACACACGGATGCTTTTATTATGAATGCTGACGTGGTAGTGAAAAGTCCAGGAATTCCAGATCACATTCCTTTGATCGAAAAAATTGTAGCGGCTGGTATTCCTGTAATCTCAGAAATCGAATTTGCAGGACAGTATTGTGAGGCAAAAATTATTGGAATCACAGGTTCTAATGGAAAAACCACCACAACAATGCTAACCTATCATCTTTTAAAAGAAGCAGGCTATCATGTTGGAATGGGAGGTAATATTGGAGATAGTTATGCAAGACAAGTTGCAGAAAACGATTATAAGAAATACGTTTTGGAGTTAAGTAGTTTTCAGCTAGATGGAATTGAATCGTTTAGACCTCATATCGCTATCATCACCAACATAACTCCAGATCATTTAGATAGATACGACTATGATTTTGATAAGTATATCGCATCAAAATTTAGAATTACAAAAAATCAAAAAGCATCAGATTATTTAATATACGATGCCGATGATCCTGTGGTGGTTGCAGGAATAAAATTACATCAACCCAAAGCTACATTAGTGCCGTTCTCTATCACTAAAAAACAAGCATACGGTGCCTATGTAGACCAAAGAGATATTGTATTAAACATTAATAAAGAAGAATTAAGAATGAGCATTTCAAAATTATCAATGCAAGGTAAACACAACACAAAAAATGCAATGGCAGCTTCCTTAGCTGCACAATTATTAAAGGCTAGAAAAAAAACAATTTTAGAGTCTCTGGAAAGTTTTGAAGGAGCTGAACACAGACTAGAAAACGTGATAAAAGTAAACGGAGTTCAGTATATAAACGATTCCAAAGCAACCAATGTAAATGCAACATTTTACGCTTTAGAATGTATGACAGCTCCAACAGTTTGGATTGTAGGCGGAGTGGATAAAGGGAACGATTATTCTGAATTATTTCCTTTGGTAAGAGAAAAAGTAAAAGCGATTATTTGCTTGGGATTGGACAATACTAAAATCAAGCATGCTTTTGAAAATATAGTAGATTTTATTGAAGAGGTGGAAACAGCAGATGATGCTGTAAAGATTGCCTACAAATTGGCTGATAAAGGAGACAGTGTGTTGTTGTCCCCAGCATGTGCGAGTTTTGATTTGTTTGAGAACTACGAAGACAGAGGTAGAAAATTTAAAGATGCAGTAAGAAGTTTATAAAAAAAAACTGTCAATTCTAGTGATTTTTTAAGTCTGTAAAATTGGGTTTAGAGTTGTCTTAAGAAAACAAAAGAATCAAGAGATACTATTGAGCGTTTGAGTATCAAAAAAAATAAAAATGGCAAAATTGTTACCCTACATAAAATCATACATTAAAGGAGATTTGTTCATCTGGGCATTGGTGGCAGTATTGGCACTATTCTCTTTTATGCCAGTGTATAGCGCTAGTACCAATTTGGTATATGTTGCGGGTAATGGTACAACTGTAGGGATACTCATAAAACATGCTGTATTGTTACTAATGGGTTTCGGAATTATGTTCTTTATTCATAGAACCCCTTACAGGTATTTTAGTGGTGTTTCAGTGGCGATGATTCCGCTAGTTATTGTATTGTTAATCGTAACGCTGGCACAAGGAACAACTATTGGAGGTGCCAATGCGGCAAGGTGGATAAGGATTCCTATTATAGGAGTAGGTTTTCAAACTTCGACACTCGCAGGCTTGGTAATTATGGTATATACTGCGAGATATCTGGCAAAGCATAAAGATGTTCAAATTAATTTTAAAGAAAGTTTATTTAAGCTTTGGTTGCCTATTTCCTTAGTATTGATGTTTATTTTACCAGCCAACTTTTCTACCACAGCTATTGTGTTTATGATGGTGATGATTTTGTGTTTTGTAGGAGGATATCCTATTAAATATTTAGGAGGAATTATAAGTGCAGGAATGCTGTTTTTACTTTTGTTTGTTTTAACGGCAAAAGCTTTTCCGGGTTTAATGCCCAATAGAGTGGATACTTGGATGAGTAGAATAGAATCTTTTTCTGATAAGGATTCAAAAGAGGGCTATCAGGTAGAGAATGCAAAAATAGCCATTGCCACAGGAGGTTTAACAGGTAAGGGGCCAGGAAAAAGTGTACAAAAAAATTTTTTACCACAATCTTCTTCTGATTTTATATTTGCGATTATTGTAGAAGAGTATGGTTTGATAGGAGCTTGTATGGTGTTGTTTGCGTATTTTATGCTCACTTTTAGGCTATATGTTGCTACCAAAAGAGCAGGAACTGTGTTCGGAAAATTATTAGTAGTAGGTGTGGGGTTTCCCATCGTTTTTCAATCGGTAATTAATATGATGGTAGCTACTAATTTAGGTCCTGTTACCGGACAAACACTTCCGTTAATTAGTAGTGGAGGTACCTCAATTTGGATGACGTGTTTAGCAGTAGGTATGGTGTTAAGTGTTACGGCATCTAAAGAAGTTACAGAAGAAGAATTAGAAATAAAAGGAGAAGATCCTCTGGAGAATATATATCCTAAGCAAGAGTTAGAAGAAGCGTAATGGAAAAAATAAAAAAAATATTAATTAGTGGAGGAGGTACAGGAGGTCATATCTATCCTGCGATTGCCATTGCTAACGAACTAAAAAAGCGTTATCCTAATGCTGAATTTTTATTTGTAGGAGCTCAGGATAAAATGGAGATGGAAAAAGTGCCTCAAGCGGGTTATAAAATAAAAGGTCTTTGGATTGCTGGTTTGCAAAGAAATTTAACAGCGAAGAATTTAATGTTTCCACTAAAGTTAGTGAGCAGTATTTTTAGAGCTAGAAAAATAGTTAGCAAGTTTAAACCTGATGTTGTGATAGGTACAGGTGGTTTTGCTAGCGGTCCTGTTTTGCATGTAGCTGCTGGAAAACGAATTCCGACTTTAATTCAAGAACAGAATTCGTACGCAGGTATTACCAATAAAATTTTATCAAAAAAAGTAAATAGAATTTGTGTGGCTTATGATGGTTTAGAGAAATACTTCCCAAAAAATAAAATTGTGTTTACAGGGAATCCTGTGAGGCAAGATTTGCTGACTATAACTTCTAAGAGAGAAGAAGCTTTGGCTTTTTATGGATTGGATGCTACTAAAAAAACATTACTTGTTTTAGGAGGTAGTTTGGGAGCTAGAGCTATTAACCAAATGATTGAAGAAAATGTAGCAGATTTGCAAAAACAGCAACTACAAATTATTTGGCAAACGGGTAAGTTTTATATAGAAGAATATCAAAAACATAATGATTTGGAGGGGGTACAAACCCATGCCTATTTATCAAAAATGGATTTGGCCTATGCTGCTGCAGATATTATTGTATCTAGAGCAGGAGCAAGTTCTGTGTCAGAATTGTGTATTGTAGGGAAACCTGTTATTTTTATCCCTTCTCCTAACGTGGCAGAAGATCATCAAACTAAAAATGCAGCTGCTGTGGCTGACAAAGATGCAGCTATTTTATTAAAAGAAATTGATAAAGACCAGTTTGTAGATAAAATAAGAATGATGTTGCAGAATGACGATAAAGCAGCACTGTTTTCAAAGAATATAAAAGCATTGGCCAAGCCTAATGCCACTTTAGAAATTGTAGAAGAAATAGAAAAAATAGCCAAGTGGAACTAAGAGAGGTACAGCATATATATTTTGTAGGCATCGGAGGTATTGGGATGAGTGCCATTGCAAGCTATTTCACGAAAAATGGCAAGCAAGTAGCGGGTTACGACAAAACTCCCTCTACAGTCACGGATACTTTAAAAAATCAAGATGTATCTATCACTTTTAAGGATGAAATTTGTACCATTCCCAACGCATTTCTAAATCCAAAACATACATTGGTGGTATATACCCCTGCAATTCCAAAAACAAGCAAATTATTAAACTTTTTTAAAGAGAATGATTATAAGGTGTTGAAGAGGGCTGCTATTTTGGGTGAAATCACTAAAAGTACGGTTTGCTATGCAGTAGCAGGTACCCATGGTAAAACAACCACATCCTCTATTTTAGGACATATTATGCATGTGTGTGGAACGGGAGCTACCTCATTTTTGGGAGGGATTACGGAAAACTATAGCTCAAATTTGATTTTAGGACAGGACAAAATATCTGTGGTAGAAGCAGATGAATTCGATAGATCATTTTTGGAGTTATCTCCTAACGTAGCATGTATCACTAACATGGATGCAGATCATTTGGATATTTACGGAGAAAAAGAAGCTTTGGAGGCTTCATTCAAAGATTTTGCTAATCAGGTGTCAGATACTTTAATAGTAAAGAAAGGTTTACCTATCAAAGGGCTTACGTACGCAGTTGAGCAAGAAGCGGATTATGAAGCTAAAAACGTAAAAATTGAAAAGGGGTCTTTTGTTTTTGATGTCAAGACACCCACAGGATTTGTAAACGATGTCGTTTTTCATCTTCCTGGTAGACACAATGTGTCAAATGCTCTAGTTTCTATTGCGATGGCAGAGAAACATGGAGTTGGATTGGAGGATATTAAAAAAGCATTGAATTCCTACAAAGGAGTTAAAAGACGATTTTCTTTTAAAATTAAAGAAGATGATTTTGTGTTGATTGACGATTATGCACATCACCCTACAGAAATAGATGCTGTGGAAAATGCGGTGAGAGAAATGTATCCGAACCAAAAAGTTTTGGCAGTTTTTCAGCCACATTTATTCACGAGAACTAGAGATTTTATTGATGATTTCGCTAAGAGCTTAGCCCGATTTGATGAGGTGGTTTTATTAGATATTTACCCAGCAAGAGAATTGCCTATAGCAGGAGTTGATTCGGCACGGTTACTCTCTAAAATAGAAAACCCAAACAAATCTCTGCAGACTAAAGAAGAGGTGATTGGTAGTGTTAAAAATACGGAGGCTTCTGTGGTTGTAATGCTGGGAGCGGGAGATATTGGAGTATTGATAGAACAAATAACAAAGCAAATAGCAACTGTATGAAAAAGTATTTTGTGTACATAAAAACAGTTCTTTTTTTAACATTGATATTATTGGTGTTAAGCTTTACCTCTCGAAGAAACGAAGCAAGACTTATTACCGATCATGTAAAAGTGTTTTTTAGTAACGAAGATAATTTGTTTTTAACCCATAAAATGGTTGATAACTTGTTAATACAAAACGGCAAACACGTTACAAATCAACCAAAATCATTAATACATTTACCTGAATTGGAAAAAAAAGTTCAGGAGCATCCAATGGTTTCAGTGTCAGAAGTTTCTGTGGGGGTGTTAGGAGATATACAAGTAAATATTAAGCAGAGAAAACCTATTGCTAGAATGTTTACAACCTATGATATTGTATATTTGGATAAGCAAGGAAAAGAAATGCCACTGTCTAATCATTTTTCTGCAAGAGTTCCAATTGTAGATAACACCAACAATTATATCAAAACAGGGGAAATTTATCCGTTGATGTTAGCTATTTACAAGGATGAATTTTTAAGAAAAACGGTTGTTTACGTAAAAAAAGACAAAGAAGGATATTGGTTACAAACTAGAGTTAACAAACAACGTGTTTTGTTAGGAGATTTGAATCGTACCCAAGCAAAATTAAAAAACCTAAAAGTGTTCTATAGCTATATGGAAAAAGATAGCTTGTCTAGCACTTTTAAAAAAATAGATTTACAGTACAACAATCAAGTTGTTTGCTCAAAATAAGTAAAAGATGGAGAATAACCGTATTGCTATAGGATTAGATATTGGGACCACCAAAATTGTAGCCATGATAGGTCGTGAGAACGAGTATGGTAAAATTGAAGTTTTGGGAATTGGAAAAGCAAAGAGCTTAGGAGTCAAGCGAGGTGTAGTTAATAATATTACCCAAACCATACAGTCCATCCAACAAGCTGTTGAAGAAGCAGAAAACGTATCCGGATTAAAAATAGATACGGTTACTGTAGGAATAGCAGGACATCATATTAGAAGTATACACCATAGCGATTACATCACAAGGCAAGATGCGGAAGAAGTAATTGATGAGGCTGATATTGATAATTTAATCAATCAAGTTCATAAATTGGTAATGCTTCCAGGAGAGGAAATTATCCATGTATTACCTCAAGAGTACAAGGTGGATAGCCAGGCTGATATCACTGAACCTATTGGAATGTATGGAGGTAGATTAGAGGCTAATTTTCACGTAGTAGTGGGTCAGGTTTCTCAAATTAAAAATATTGGTAGATGTGTAACTAATGCAGGTTTAGGTTTGTCTGCTATTACATTGGAACCTTTAGCATCTGCAGAAGCTGTATTGAGCAACGAAGAAAAGGAAGCAGGAGTTGCTTTGATTGACATAGGAGGTGGAACTACGGACTTAGCTATTTTTAAAGACGGAATTATTCGTCATACGGCAGTAATACCTTTTGGGGGGAATGTCATCACAGAAGATATCAAAGAAGGATTTTCTATTATAGAAAAACAAGCAGAGTTGTTAAAAGTAAAATTTGGTTCTGCTTGGCCTGGAGAAAATAAGGATAACGAAATTGTTTCTATTCCAGGGTTAAGAGGTAGAGAACCTAAAGAAATTACTCTAAAAAGTCTGTCTCAAGTGATACATGCTCGCATTACAGAAATTATCGAACAAGCTTATTTAGAGATAAAAAACTACGGTCACGACACGCAGAACGGAAAGCTAATAGCAGGAATTGTATTAACTGGTGGAGGTGCACAGGTAAAGCATTTAAAACAGTTAGTAGAATATATTACGGGGATGGATACTCGTATAGGATATCCTAACGAACACTTGGCAGGAGGGTCTGATGAAGCGCTATCAAGTCCAGTTTTTGCAACCGCAGTTGGATTGCTAATGGAGGGGCTGGAAAGACTACCAGAAGAGGTTGAGGAGATTGTAGAGCCTACACCAGAACCCGAAGTACCTGTATTTGAGAAAGTAGAAGCAGCGCAACACCCTATCGAGTCAGAACTGAATAGTGAAGAGGCAGAAGAAGTGGAAGAGACTCCTAGAAAAGAAGAAATAAAAAATTCAAAAAAATCATTTTTTGAGAGATTTACCTCAGGATTAAAAGATTTTTTAAACGAAGCAGAATAATAGATACCCATAAAATCCCATAATTATGAGTGATACCACATTTAATAACGTAACATTTGACATGCCAAAATCTCAGTCTAACTCTATTAAAGTGATTGGAGTTGGAGGAGGTGGAAGTAATGCTGTAAACCACATGTTTACTCAAGATATCAAAGGAGTAGACTTTGTGATTTGTAATACGGATGCACAAGCTTTAGAAAACAGCGCTGTGCCTAACAAAATACAATTAGGAGCAGGATTAACTTCTGGTTTGGGAGCAGGAGCAAATCCTGAAGTTGGTGAAAAAGCCGCTAGAGAAAGTGTAAAAGAAATTGAGGAAATGCTAACTTCTCAAACAAAAATGGTATTTATTACTGCTGGTATGGGAGGTGGTACGGGTACAGGAGCAGCTCCAATTATTGCTGGAGTAGCGAAAAACATGGATATTTTAACCGTTGGTATTGTTACGATGCCATTTCAATTCGAAGGGAGAATGCGTTCTAAACAAGCGCAAAAGGGAATTGACGAATTAAGAAAAAATGTAGATTCTTTAATTGTTATCAACAACAACAAGTTAAGAGAGGTATATGGAAACTTAGGATTTAAAGCTGGTTTTTCTAAGGCTGATGAAGTTTTATCCACTGCCTCTAGAGGGATTGCTGAGGTAATTACACATCACTATAAACAAAATATAGATTTACACGATGCTAAAACAGTATTATCCAATAGTGGAACCGCTATTATGGGATCCGCAAAAGAAACTGGGGAAAATAGAGCGCAAAATGCGATTATGAAAGCTTTGGATTCTCCTTTGTTGAATGATAACAAAATTACAGGAGCCAAGAATGTATTGTTGCTAATTGTATCGGGGACAGATGAAGTTACTTTGGATGAAATAGGAGAAATAAGTGATTTTATCCAAGAAGAAGCAGGTTACGAAGCCAACATCATTATGGGGGTTGGTGAAGATGAGGATTTACAAGATGCTATTGCTGTTACGGTAGTTGCCACTGGATTTGCTATTGACCAACAAAGAGAAATCACCAATACAGAAATAAAAAAAGTTTACCATACACTAAATACAGAGCAAACCGCCCATTACAAGTTCGAAGATGAGGAGACAGTGGTTAGGCCTCAAATGACTCGCATCATAGAGGAAGAACCTGTAGCACCAAAGAAAGTGGTTCATCAATTATTAGAAGAGGAACCTGATTTTTTCAAACCTCAGCGAACATCAGTTTCTAAAGATAAAACAAACAATGAGTCGCATGAAACCAGCTTGTCAGTAGAAGAAACTACTTCTGAAGAATTAGAAGAAGTGAATTTGGAGGGGGTAAAGTTAGAACAAGAAAACTTGGCAGAAATTTCGGAAGATGATTTTATTATTAATGATATTACCCCAGATTTATTTTCTGCTGTTGAGGACGAGACTCCATCAGAAGTAAATGTTTTCGATCTACCAGTAAATCATGCAGAGGAGGTTAGAGATACATCTGAGGTTGCTGATATTAGAGATATATTGGTTTTCGATGCTGAAACAGTTGAACCTACAACTACAAAACATCAATTAGAAGAAGAGGTTATAGGTGTTTTTGATTTACCCGTAGCTGGCGAGCAAGAAGTTGTTCTGGAAACAAGAGAAGAAGGGCTAGAACATATTGAAGTAAAGCACGAACATTCAGAAGAAAGAACAGTTTTTCTTTTAGAAGAGGATGAAGAAATAACAGATGAAAAGTTAAGCGTTACAGAGACAAAACAAGAAACGAAGTTAATAAATTCAGATGAGGCTTTGTCATCTCCCTCAACAATCAAAAGATATACATTAGAAGAGTTTGATGTTCAGCCAACCATTAAAAATTCATCATCACCCAATATTAAAAGAAATATTAAAGATATTGTAGTTAATGATGCCGAGGAAATTAAGTTCGAATCAAAGACAAAAATTGTTGAGAAACAAGTATCTATTTCGGAAGAAGAAGAGCAAGTTTCTCCTTTAAATTTAACGATTTCCGAACTTCAAAAGAGTGCTGAAAAAAGAAAGAATACATTTAAGAAATACAGTCATAGATTCAAAAACACGGCTTTTAACGAAGATATTATCGATGATATAGAAAAAGAGCCAGCCTATAAAAGATTAGGTTTAGAATTACATGACAAGAAAGACGTGAATAATATTTCTAGAACCTCCATCGATGTAAGTGATGATAATGAGTTGACAATTAGAAAAAACAACTCATTTTTACACGACAACGTAGATTAATAGCTACTTGTTTTACATGATAAATCCAGCTTTAAAGCTGGATTTTTTTGTTTTAGGCTGATTTTTTACATCTTGGTCATACTATTGGCGATTTTTACTCAAGGTTATGTTTTTTATGTTGGCTGATACTTATTGAGGTCTATAAATTTTATACCTATAAGGGTAATTATGCAGTTATATAGGTCTAAATCTTTATTTTGAGTGTAAGTCTA
Source organism: Wenyingzhuangia sp. IMCC45533 (assembly GCF_054111225.1). Classification (NCBI taxonomy): domain Bacteria; kingdom Pseudomonadati; phylum Bacteroidota; class Flavobacteriia; order Flavobacteriales; family Flavobacteriaceae; genus Wenyingzhuangia; species Wenyingzhuangia sp. IMCC45533. The sequence goes on from NZ_CM134197.1 coordinate 1,792,520, forward strand.
GATGGTTTTCTATAACGGCATTCGGATTGCGAATCCGAAGTGACTGAATAACATTCAAGACTCAGAAGAAACAATGAATTTATTTAAAAATCAAATTACAAATCATGTTAAAGGTTGTGAAGAATAAAAAAGTAAACATTATGAGAAATTTATTATTAATGTTAACGATGTTAAGTTTTATGGTTTCATGTTCTAAAAAGGATGTAAATAACCTATCTATAAAAGGAACAATTAAAGATAAGTTTACTAATGAACGCGTAGTTCTAAAAGAATCAGAACTAAAGGTTGAATGTTGGAAATGGGATGGTAGTAGAGATGATAGTTATGCAGATTTTGAAAGAATTAAATTACCCACGGATAGTAGTGGAGAATTTTCCTTAGATTTTGATAAAGGAGCTTTGATTATAGTGATTATCAAAGCAGAAGGCTATCAAAAGTATGTTAAGAAAATCTATGCTAAAAAAAGTGATAATACGTGTGATATTAGTTTGATCCCTTTATAAAACGTGACAGTAATTGTAGGGTGTTTTTTTAAGTAATTTTTCAAATGAAAATTATTAGTTACCTCGAATTTGTAATCCGAAATGACTAAGGATTACTTATCGAAATCTAGTAAAAACAGAAGGATGCGAACCTTTTATAATATTCATATTCTATTGAGATAATTACAAGAGTTTAGAACGTTTAACGAAAACAGGAATATCAGTATTATCTTGCCAGCGTGTGTATTCGGATTGCAAATCCGAAGCGACTGAGCGACTGGGAAAATATAAAACAAAAGAAGAAAATGAAAATAACTGCAATATATAATCTCAAATTCAGTATTATTTTTGCAATAATATTCGGAACTTATACTTTCTCTCAGAGCATAAACGACAGACAAAGCGAATGTGGAGTAAACATAATTTATCACTACTACGTTAATGAAACAGCCAACAATTCAAAAATGATTTTTTCATTAGAAAAATTCAATATTGATGAGAACGCATTTCATTTGTTTTTTTATTCTGAGGTAAAAGATAATTTTGAAATAACTATAGACGGTCAATTTTATAAAAGAGATTCTATCAATACTGAAACTTTAATAGAAGAAGATGGTTTGATTAAAATTTATCCTTATCGTTTAGATATAATTTTTCCGCAGAATAAGAATAGTTTTGTTTTGAAAGTTGATTCTGTTAGATATGGATGCTTTGAAACGGTAGTTTATAAAGAATATCCTATGTTATACGTTAAATACTTTAAAAATAGTTGGTATTTAACTCATTCGAATGCCTTTAGATTTTCAGGTCTGTATTTTACTAGAATCAGAGGTGCAGCAAAGCGATTAATTGAAATAGGAACAAGTCGAGATACTTTGTATTCACCTCGACCTACTCCCAAAAAGCTCGACAGTTCTATTAGCAATTAGATCAAGGATTGTTTATTAGTCACTTCGGATTTTCATCCGAATAACTACGATAGTGACCATAACAGTGAGTGTGTCAATCTCTAAGGGAATTTGGGATGAGTCTTATGTAGTTTAAATTAGAAAACAACAATTCACTTTTACCTGATTTTGATTTCATATTGAAACTAATACCATCCTAAATATCCAAATTCAGCCTACCAAATGTTAGGATGGATTTTAGCAAATAAACGTATAATGGGCTTACATACTTACTAGCAGATGTAGATGCATATATTGACGTTTGGAAAGAAATAGCTCCTCCTACGTCTTTAGTCTTAAGACCAAAGACTGCAAAAGAAATCAGCAAAGAGAAACAAGAAAATTGGTGGCCTTAGCAGAGCAAAAGCACGAGTTTATTAAGTTATACCCAGTTCCTTTTGAGAACCAGTTGTACATTAATTTTAAATTAGAACAAGCAGAAACCATTCAAGTTAAACTAACAGGGATTAACAACGGACAAACTAAGATTGTAGAACATGGCAAGCAACTACAAGCAGGTAACCAAACTTATACAGTAAATACAAGTGACTTACCCAATGGGTTGTATATAGTTAAAGTAATTACAGATAGCAAAGTACATACTAGAATAGTAGTTAAAACAATAATGCAAGCTAAGAAAAATGATAAATATATTTATACTGAGACATTTGTTTTATCTATTTTTAATGAGTACTATGCTCTTTGTAAATAATGGATATACACAAGATAAAGAAGATGATGAAGATTGTTTTGATTGTGAGTGTGAACCCGCTTGGTGTGAAGAGTTAGATCCTGTGGATTTGGGTTGTGTGAATTGTGAGGAAGAAGAGGAAGAAGAAGAGTGTATTAGTTGTTCTTGCGATGATGTTTTCTGTGGACCATGCGAAGGTGGTAATTGGGACTGTACTTGCGATAATTCATGTATATCACAGGAAGATGGGCCATGCGAAGGCGATAATTGGGATTGTACCTGTGACAATTCATGTGACGAAGAACCAGAACCAGAACCAGAACCGTGCGAAGGAGATCCTATAAAAAATCCTGAGATAGCTCCGCAAACTAATTCAGGAATTAGTGGAGGTAGATATGGTTACACAAGATCAGGTGGGACTAAGTTTCATGGAGGTTTAGATATTAAATCAGAATATGGAGATCCTATTTACGCCATGTTTGATGGAACTGCGACTTCAATAAGTAGCTATTACACTAGTGCAGGTTGGATTGTTTATCAAACAGCTGTTATAGATGGGGAGTCAGTTTCAATACAATATTTTCATTTGCAAAAATCTGGCAGGGTTAGTGGGGCTATTAATGCTGGTGATATTATAGGATATCAAGGAGATTCTGGAAATTTGAAAGAGGCCATAGAGGATGGATATGCTGAATCTCATTTGCATATAAAAATGAAAGATAGTAATGGTAATACCATAAATCCAGAGAACTATTTAACAACAACTTTTGATTCAGAAGGGAATCCAACTACTAATTGTAATTAATAAATAAGATGAAAAAAATAATTTTAAATAGAATATTTGTAATGATGATTTTGTTTTCGTCATGTGTTGAATCTCAGGTTAATAGGAATTTATTAACACTTGAAGATTATAGTAGTATTAAGATAAACAATGTAGCTCTTAGTTCAATTAATGATACCAAAGGTTTGCATCAAAGTCTAAATAATTTATTCAATACTAACTTTCAATATTCTGAAACAAATATTCCCGATAACTATAGGGAAGTTTTTTCTAATGATTTAAAAATAAATTTCCTATTTCATTCTTATCCATCAGAATATAATTATCCATCAGGTTATGAAATATCGAGTATCAATGTCCTGTCGGATAATATTCAGATTTCTATTCTGGGTAAAAGTGTTAAACTAGGGGGAACGATAGATTCTTTAGAGAATTTTAATATTAACAAAGAGAATTCTATAATCTTTCAGTTAAACCCTAACTCTTCTAATACCTTTTTAAATCACGAAAATTTTCTATTAATAAAATTTGATAAAAATACAAGGTTGATAACTAAAATAGAGTTTGTAGTTATGCCTTAAATGTTTTTCTTGCTAGTTTTGTTATAAGTTTATTCAATAACCAATTGTATTATAGCCAATCTCCACACATATTCTCATTTAGTTTAGCGTAATATTAACGTTTGTAGAGTATTTACGAAGAGAATAAGATAGACAAAAGTTTAATTACCATTTATAATGGCTTTATAGCAAAAGCCTAAGATTAGTTTTTTGGTTTTTTGTGTTTTAAAGTGTTACCCGGTCACTTCGAGTTTATAATCCAAATAATTATGGCAGCGATTATAATAGTGATATGTCAATATCCAAGAGAAACAAACTTATAATGGGCTTACATACTTACTAGCAGATGTAGATGCATATATTGACGTTTGGAAAGAAATAGCTCTTCCTACGTCTTTAGTCTTAAGACCAAAGACTGCAAAAGAAATTAGCAGAGAGGAACAAGAAAAAATTGGTGGCCTTAGCAGAGCAAAAGCACGAGTTTATCAAATTATATCCAGTTCCTTTTGAAAATCAGTTGTACATTAATTTTGAATTGGAACAAGCAGAAACTATTCAAGTTAAACTAACAGGGATTAACAACGGACAAACCAAAATCGTAGAGCATGGGAAGCAACTACAAGCAGGTAATCAAACTTACACAGTAAATGCAAGTGACTTACCCAACGGTATGTATGTAGTTAAAGTAATTACGGACAGCAAAGTGCATACTAGAATAGTAGTTAAACAATAAAATAAGCTAAAAAAAAAATGAAAAACATATTTAAATTAAGGCATTTATTTTCTCTATTTTTAATAGGTACTATGCTTTTTGTAAATAATGGATATGCTTAAAATGATGAGTGGAGTGATGATTGTTTCGATTGTTCATGTGATCCTTTATTTTGTTTTGGAGGAGAAAGTTTTGATGATTACGACAATTATACTGGGCCTTCTAACTCCATCAGTAGAGGGCCAACGTCACCAGACTCAGGCCGTAACTCAGAACAATGGCATGGTGATTCTAATGACTATGGAGGTTCTAATAGTCATGGTTGTAATTTCGGTAGAAGTTGTCACAGTACCAAAGACGATCTACCTTGGCGACATCGAAAAGAACCCTTAGACGATGGAGGTTCGAATAATATTAATGACATTGGTTTAGACACAAATCCTTTGGATGACGTTGCTGAATGCGAGGGAGTCAACTACGACCCATGCACGTGCGACGGTGATTGTGATAATAACGGGCCTATTGATAGTGGTTCTGGACCTGAAAGTCCTAGTCCCAATCCTTGTAGCAAGGTGCAATTTGTTTCTGTTTCTCAGAAACCTGAAGAAATGTTTGCTCAAACAACACCAAAACAGAGCAGTCAAGTTTTTTTAGATAATCCAAATGTTGTAGATAATGGTTGCCGAGAAAATCCTGACCCCGAGGAGCCAGAAGATCATAAGCCAAAAACTCCTTGTGAAGCAATAAAGAAACATAACAATAATGAAAAGCTATCTAGGAAAGATAGAGAATTAGCTACTGATGAAAATTTTTCATCAAGTAAGGAAGTAGGATATAAAGTAAGAAGAAATAGAGATGGAAGCGAGGATTCTATTATCGATTTGCGTGCTTCTGATAAACGAGGAGGGCATTCTTTAAATACGGGAATTTAGTTAATGTAATTTATATGAATCATACCCACTTGAACGATCCTATAGATACAGGAGATGGATTGAAAATGTTTGTACCTATACGAATGTTTTCTCCGAGAGATGTCTACAACTTAATATTACTTATAAATCAAGCTAGATTAAATAAAGATATTGATATCAATGAAGTAGGTGTAGGAATGCTTTCTAGCACGGGGAGTTATGATTTAAGATATTCTGGTGATATAAATAATATTCCAAATTATTCGGATTTAAAATATAATTTTGAGGACTTAAACAGAGACTTCAGGAGAAGTACGAGGTATAAATCGGCTGGTAAATCTATAGAAAAGGCGTTTTACAAATTTTTGGAAAAAAAGATGGGTTTAGACCCCAATAATATTTCCTTGTATAAGAAGAGTGAAGACAATATTATACAAAAGATTACTCCAATGAGAGATAATAATAACAAAATAAAAGACGTTAAAAACGAGGTACCATGCAAATAATAAACAAAATCAAATTTTTGAGACTAATAGTAGTTGCTACAGTCAGCTTAATTGGTGTTAGTAATTCATACTGCCAATGCATCATTCCTTTGGAAGAATTGTATAATAGTGATATCGAGGAGGAAGACAATTGTTATGTTAAGGATATAAATCACCTTTTAGATACATATGTTGGAAGTTGGAAAGGTACCTTTGGTGATAATAAATTATTTGTAAATATACAAAAAGAGACAATCAACACAGATGAATTTAGAATAGACATCTTAGTATTAAGATATAAAATTACAAATGCATCAAATAATATCACAGAGAATACCTTTGGTATACCTCGCACAAGCAAGCTAATATGCGAGGGAGATTACTTTACCAAAGACAATACTTGGTATTTGTTTGGTTATAAAGGTAGATCTAGTAGCTGTGGGCAGTCAGGTGAAATCTTCGTTAGGTATAAAAATCAGGATCCTACAAAATTGTATTTTTTCCTATCTCCTAATGCACCATGGGCATCTGATCCAAATTATTGTAGTACTGGGATTGAAAATCAGATTTTACCGACGAAACTAACTATACTTGTAAAACAATAAAGTTTTTTTCATTAGCATAGTGCAACTCATTATTATTTTGGAAGGACTAGATAAACCCTTATTTGGACACAATAGAGAAAGATATTCTTCAGGTTTTTCGATTTGCATATGGAGAGCTGAAAGTACGAATGTATATTTAGATAATCTTTCCGGTGAGGAAAAGGATAAATACTCTGGATGAGTTGAGTAAAATATCTAATACCGCTCAAGTAGCTGAATTATATTTAAAGATAAAATCTTATTTGATAGATGCTTAAGAGAAGCAATGGGTTGTCCGTAAAAATTAAATAAACACGAAACATAAGATTATATTATTTGGTTTGTTGCTAATAATTGTTGTTGGTTGTAAGAAAAAAGATCTAGAGAAAGTAGCTTTAAGAGATATTCCACGTACAGCCAAAGGATTGTTTGAAAATACCCGTAGAGAAATTGTAAAAATGTGTAGACGGAGATGATTACGAAAAGGTTTTAAAGTATGCCAAAAGCTCCAGTCACTTCGGATTTGCAATCCGAATAATTGTGGTAGCGATTATAATGGTGACGGTGTCAATATCTAAGAGAAATTAGATTGGTTCGAATGTGGTTTAAATTATAAGTAACAATTTCTTTTGCCTAATTTTAACTTCATATAAAAACGAATACTATACCAAATATCCAGATTTAAACTATCAAATACTAGGAATGAATTTTAGTAAACAAACTTATAATGGGCTTACTTACTAGCAGATGTAGATGAATATTGACGCTTGGAAAGAAATAACCCCTCCTATGTCCTTAGTTTTAAGACCAAAAACCGCACAAGAAACTAGCAAAGAGGAACAAGAAAAGACTACTTGTAAATTATTGCTGACGTTGATAAATTTAGGTGAAAAATTGACGATGAAGTTAAAAAAGAAAAATGTAAATAGATTATGAAAGCAATATATATATTATTATTATTAACGATTTCCATGTCTTGTTTCTCACAAGAAAGAACTTATATAATTGACAATTATAGTGGACTTCCCAATCACGAACAAGGAAACAACTATTATAAATCATCTCCCAAAATAACAGGACATTTAGTTGGTACGTGGGAATACGAAGATGCTAGGCAAACCCTACGAATCATCATTGATACTAAAAAAACTAAGGATCCATATGGAACAAATTATTTCGATATGTATAGAACATTTACTTATTATTCATTGCGTGACAACTCAATAAAGGATATCAACAGCCTAGATGATTGGGATTTTACTGAGGCAGGTACTTCTTGGATTGACAAGGATGTAGTTTTATTTATTTCTGGAGCTAGACCATACGTTACTAGGTTTGAAATGGAGATTGTCGAGGATGATTTAGCATTGGTTTATATGTACAATCCTACTTATGCTTTCGGTGAGAATACGATAGTACCAACAAAACTTTACTTAAGGAGAATAAGTAAAGATGTTACATTTGATAATTTTTAGTTATAATAAAACTCGAAATTTATTGATAAGTAATCATTAGTCGTCCCAGATTTATAATCCGAGATGACTAAGGATTACTTATCGGAATCTAGTAAAAACAGAAGGATACAAACCTTTTACAATGATTATATTCTACTGAGATAATTACAAGAGTTTAGAACGTTTAACGAAAACAGGAATATCAGCTTTATCTTGCCAGTGTGTGTATTCGGATTGCAAATCCGAAGCGACTGATTTTAAACTTATTATTGATGTTAGAAGAATTATATAAAGATGAAAATGAGAAAAAATAATAGACAGAGCGTTTAAAGATGCTGCGAAGAAATTAAAAGAATCAATAGATTGTGCGATTCAGGAAGTGGTGTCTTAGGATTGATACAAGAAATTTTATAATTTAACAATATGAGTTTGTTTTTCAAATATTTGATGTATTCAATTTACAAATCTTCCTTTAAGACGGCTAAAAATGGAGCTCTCCCTGATAAATTTGTGAAAGACCAATTTGGTTTTGAAGCATCACTATGTGTGTGTTTGTTAGTATTGTATATAGTTATAATATTAGCTGATTTACTTAGTGTAAAATTAAAATTCAGTAAAATATTAATTACTATAACTTCTGCTATAATTATAGGAGGTATCATATCTCCGTATGTTATAAATTTTGATTATATAAAAAAAATAACCTTAACAAATAAAGAAAAGAAAAAAGGAAGAGTAATCTTAACTTGCTTAATTGTAATAGCTCTTTTTCTATTCTATATTATAAAAATTAAAAAGTGAAATATCTAAAACGCATAATTTGCTTAATGACATTGTTGACAATCCAAAACATGAATTCTCAAACTTCTCAAAGCAAACTAATAGATAATTATTGGAGTTCTGGACCAGGTAATAAAATTGTGTTACTTTTTAAGAATACGGGTGATTTCATTTTGTTTACAAATCGTAATCAAGTAGGATATGAAAAGTATTATGTTTCTGAAGATTGTGAGATAGGCGGTAATTTTAACTCTTCTAAAATTGGAGTTATATCATCAGGGAGTCATATAAGTACTGAATATATTTGTTATTTGTTTGAGTTTGATAATAATAAGCTAAAAATTAAATCATCGCAAGATAATAGTTGGCAAACCTTCTATTTAGCTAAAAATTTCTCTCCGAATTAAAAATTTGAGATCTAAAGTTTTTAAGCTTTAGATCTTTTATGTCTTAAAGAATTGACGGTGTTTTTCTTTTGGTAACAAAAGCACCCAGTCACCTCGGATTTGCAATCCGAGTAATTACGACAGAGACTGTAATAGTGGCTGTGTCAATCTCTAAGAAAAATTAGAACAATTCAAATGTGGTTTATGTCAGAAAAAACGACTTGATTTATATGATAATGCAGATTAAAAAATCCAGCTCTGAAACTGGATTTTTTATTTTAGACAGTTAACAGTTATGACTATTTGCAAACAAATATGAAAAATTGACAATTTAAAAAACATCAGTCAGTTCTTATTTTAATATTTTAGCGTGTCAATTATCAAAAAGAAATAATAATGAGTTTATCAAAAAACATCATGGTTAAAATGAAGGAAGCCATGAAAGCTAAAGATACAGTTGCCTTAGAATCTTTAAGAGCTATAAAATCGGCTATTTTATTAGCACAAACGGAGAGTGGAGCTAAAGAAGAAATTTCGGAAGAATCGGAAATAAAGCTATTACAGAAGTTGGTAAAACAACGTAAGGACTCTGCAGCTTTATATACAGAACAAGGTAGGGCAGACTTAGCTGAGCCAGAATTAGCCCAAGCAGCAATTATCACTCAATTCTTGCCAGCGCAATTAAGTGAAGAAGAAATAAAAACAGTAGTGGCAAATCTAATAGCCAAAACAGGAGCAGTTTCTATGAAAGACATGGGGAAAGTTATGGGAATGGCTTCTAAAGAACTAGCTGGTAAAGCTGACGGAAAAACAATTTCAGCAGTAGTAAAACAGTTGTTATCGTAGGAAGAGGTTGAGGTCAAAATTGATGTTCAATCATTATGAGTATAACCTACATTAAAAACAAACTTGTAGCTGATTCAATAGAATACTGCAATAAGTAGTTTTTTAGAAAAGCCCACAAAAAAACAGGATTTGAATTTAGTCAAATCCTGTTTTTTCTGATGGATAATTATGATAAAGAAGTTCTTAATTAAGAACTATTTTTGTTGAAAATAAATCGTTTCCTTTTTTAATGGAAATCAGATAAATCCCCGGATTATAGTTGTCAGAAACAAAATTCCCCTCTTTGCTAAGCGAGTATTCTGATAGTTTTTCTCCATTAAAAGTGTAAACGCTAATTGTAGCATCTTTTAAATTTGTTATTGAAAAACTATTAGAATTTGTAGTTAATTTAAAGGGATTTTTTTTTTGAAAATCGCGGTTGTTTTCTTTAACAGAAAGAGTTGAGCTAGACTGTACCAATTGATTAGCAAATTCAGTTCCTAAACGTTTTTGCCCCTCGTTGTTGTAATGAACGTTATCGTCCACTTTAGGGTAGTCTGCCCATGTTAATGTAGGATCCGCAACAGTTCTTATAATTTTAACATCATCCATAGCTGCTTCTACATTTAAAAACGCTTGTCTAATCGTTGCAGCTCCTCCAGAAACTCCATATCTAGAGTTTATTTGACCTGCTATGAATGGCATATTAGGAAGATTAAAAGTAGTTCTATAAGCATTAATAAAGCTCGTTAAATTTGCCTCGTAACTATTAATAGCTTCAATTTTTAGAGCATCATTTTCCCCTTGCATCCAAAACATCCCTAAAATGGTGTAAGTGTTACCTGCATCGGTTATTTTTTTCAATGCATCTTGAATATGTTGCGTATGCAATTGGTAGAACTGAGTTGTTCTTTTGATGCTACCTGATTCTATAAATTCTGCTTTCTCTTGAGTCCAATTGTTACTCCATGCTCCATATAAAGAAGAACCTCCCCATGCTGTTTTTATAAATAAATACTCTTCAGTTGGATTGTCTTCTGCTAATTTTATAGCAGAAAATAATTCTGGTCCAAATCTAGTTATTTTAATGGTAGGTTGCCAAGGCTTGTTGATACCTAAGGGAGCAGAAAAAACATTCAGATTCTGAACTTGTTTGCTCACGGTTACTCTACTGGCTACTGCATCAACTCTATTTTTATCTGCTTGAGTTAAGTCATCATATACTCCATACCCAACCATATTGGATTGGCCAGCAAGAAAAATAACATTAATGTTTTTAGCTGTTGATTGTGCATGTGTTAAAGTACATGCAAAAAACGCAAAAATAACGGGTAATAATCTAATCATGGTCTAATATTAATATTGTAACGGCAAATATCTGTAGAAACCGCAGTTTTTATGTGTTCAATAGTAATATTTAGTTGTTCGGCAGTAAAGATTACTTATAATTCAGCTTTAAAAACTTTTTTGTTGAAGATCTCATTACCAAGTCGGTCTTAATAATTTTTGTTTCGTACGTAGGATTTTCCTGCTCCTCCTTAATTCGCTGAATTAATAATTTGGCAGCTTTTGCTCCCATTTTCTCCCCATGCTGACTTATAGTGGTCATTTGCGGGCTAGCGTGTCTCGCTAAAATTCCATTAGAAAAAGCAATCACGGAAAAATTTTCCGGAATTTTATACCCTAGTTTCTGAGCTACTTTTTGCACGGCAATACCTGTAGCTTCATTCGTAGTAATTACTCCATCTACTTTATGCCCTTCTAAAATTGGAGTTAAGGCTTTTTCGTATTCTTTATAGTTAATGTCTGTCAAGTCAACTACAATATCATCGTTAATAGGTAAGTTGAATTCTTCTAAAGCTTTTAAGTATCCCTTCTTTCTTTTTTTTGTACTCGTTAATTTTTTGTGAGTAGAAACAAAAGCAATATTTTGACACCCCGTGTTTTTTAAATGTTCCACAGCATTAAACGTAGCTTTGTGGTTTTTAATGGTTACTTTGTCACATTCTAATTCTTTGGGAATTCTATCAAACATCACAATAGGAAACCCCTCATCTATTACGTTTTGAAAATGCTGATAATCTTTAGAGATGCTTGTTTCTAAAGCTGGAGAAATTATAAAACCATCAATACTACCGTTAGATAACATCTCTAATATTTCAATTTCCTTGGTAGTTTTTTCGTTAGACACGCAGGTGATTATTTTATATCCAAGTTCGTTGGCAACCTGTTCTATTCCATTAAAAACTTGTGCATAAATGTATTTAAGCATGTTAGGAATTAAAACTGCAATGGTTTTTGTTTTTTTGTTTTTTAAGCTAAGGGCGTTAAAGTTAGGCTTGTAGTTGTTTTCCTTAGCATAGGCTTGAATACGTTTCTTGGTAATATCAGCAATCTCATGACTATCATTTAAAGCTTTAGAAACCGTAGATATGGATACTTTTAGTTCTTTAGCAATGTCTTTAATGGTTAGTTTTTTCTTCATAAGTAGATATTCTTGAAAAAAAGTAGAGGGTTGATACGTTTGAGTAGCAAATATACTCATAATTAATAAGTTGGAATTTAATATCTCACGATTTCTTAAAATCGTAAATTTGCAAGTATGAAAGTAGATTATATCGTCGTAGGTTTTGGACTGGCAGGATTGGCTATGGTCAAACAATTAGAGGATCATGGGCACTCTTTTGTAGTGATTGATGATGCTTCTCAAGTATCGTCTCGTGTGGCAGCAGGGGTTTTTAATCCCTTAATTCTCAAACGTTTTACACCCGTATGGAATGCCGATGAGCAACTGGCGAATTTATTTCCGTTTTACAATGATGTATCTAAAAGGCTTGATAATGATTATTTATCCTTTTTTGAAACCTTAAAAGTTTTTAAATCGGTAGAAGATCAGAATAATTGGTTTATGGCTTGCGATCATCCTTTGTTGGAGAAACATATGAATCCTAAAATTATAAAAGATCCAATTAAAGGAATTAACTATTTTGAAGGTTTTGGACAAGTAAAAGGCACAGGAAGGGTTTTGGTAAAAGATGTGTTAAACGATTACAAGGCCTACTTAAAAAATAAAAATCAGTTTTTAGAAATACCATTTGTGTACGAGGAATTAAAAGTAACTCTAGATAATGTTACTTTTGGAGATATCATAGCTCAAAAAATTGTGTTTGCAGAAGGGTACGGTTTGAAAGAAAACCCCTTTTTTAAGTATTTGCCCTTAACAGGAACCAAAGGAGAAATGTTGTTTATCAAATCACCAGCATTAAAGTTAACGCAACAAATAAAATCTGCACTATTTGTGCTGCCTATGGCCGATGATGTTTATTGGGTAGGAGCTACTTTTAATTGGAATGATAAAACTTTAAACCCCACACCTGAGGGGCGAAAAGAATTATTAGAAAAACTAGATTCGATGATTAACGTCCCTTATGAGGTATTAGAGCAATTTGGAGGAATAAGACCTACAGTAAAAGATAGAAGGCCTTTGTTAGGGATGCATCCTGTACATAAAAACTTAATTGTATTTAATGGAATGGGAACCCGTGGAGTGATGATTGCTCCTACGGCAGCCAAAAAATTGTATCGCCATATAGAGAACAACGAGCCTTTAGATAAGGAATTAAGTATCGAAAGGTTTATTGAATTCTATTCTCAGGATTCTTAGCATATTTAATAAACAAATGAATCCAGATGACTCTTGCAAGTCTTAAAGACCATGGAGATAATAAAACCAAACCTACTGTGATTACTACTAAGCTTTCTTTAATGCTTAGGTTAAAGAAGGTGGCACTAACGATGTAAAAGGCAATAGCTAAGGCAACGCTTATACCGTAACCCACGTACATAGCTCCGTAAAAAAAAGAAGGTTCACGCATAAACTTTAAATTACAGTTTGGGCAGTGGTCTTTGGTTTTTGTAGTTTTTAATAAATTAAAAGATAATTTGTTTTCAAAAAATTCACCTTCTCTACATTGTGGACATTTGGAATTAAATATACTGTACAGTTTACTTTTTTTTGTAGACATGGTTCTTTATTTTATGGTATTTTCGCAATATCTCTAAATACTTTAAAGATTATTTTGGGAGGTGAATGCGCTAGGCAAATATACTCCGTATTTTTTTATATAAGCAACATAAGTTACACATGGTTAACGCACATAATTTAACAATTACTTTTAACGGAACTGATCTTTTTTCTGGAATCACTTTTAAGCTAGAAAAAGGAGATAGAGTAGGATTGGTAGGGAAAAATGGAGCTGGGAAATCTACGCTACTAAAGGTTCTATCCAAAGACATTCCTAGTGATGGAGGAACTTTAGCTTTTGATAAAGAGATACAAATAGGCTTCTTACGTCAGGATATCGATTTTATTCCTGGTCGAACTATTTTGGAGGAAGCATATCAAGCTTTTGAAGAAATTAAAAAGATAGAAGCAGAGATAGAGAAAATTAATGCAGAATTAGCCGAACGTACTGATTATGAAAGTGAATATTACAATACTTTAATTCACGATCTAGAAGAGAAAACTACCAGATATGAGTTGTTAGGAGGGTATAATTATCAAGGAGAAACAGAAAAAATATTACAAGGATTAGGTTTTCAGAGAGAAGACTTTCAAAAGCTTACTGATACTTTTTCTGGAGGTTGGAGAATGCGTATTGAATTGGCTAAGTTATTATTACAGCAAAATGATATTTTGTTGTTGGATGAGCCTACCAACCACCTAGATATTGAATCTATTATTTGGTTAGAAAATTTTTTAAGAGGTTATGCCGGTGCAGTGGTATTGGTGTCTCACGATAAAATGTTTTTAGATAATGTAACCAACAGAACCATAGAAATTTCTTTAGGACAGATTTACGATTATAAAAAAGCCTATTCTCAGTTCTTGTTGTTAAGAGACGAGATTAGAGAAAAACAGTTACAGGCACAAAAAAATCAGGAAAAAGAGATTAAGGCAAAAGAAGAGTTGATAGAACGTTTTCGTTACAAAGCGACCAAAGCATCTTTAGCACAATCTCTAATAAAACAGCTAGATAAGGTTCAGCGTATTGAGGTAGATGGGGAAGATAATGCGGTAATGAATGTTCGTTTTCCATTATCTAAAGAGCCAGGTAAAGTTGTGGTTGAAGCAGAAAATTTATCCAAAAACTACGGTAACAAACAAGTGCTTTCAAATGTTGAAATATCGATAGAGCGTGGTTCAAAAATTGCATTTGTTGGGCAAAATGGACAAGGAAAGTCAACCTTAGCTAAAATGATGATAGGTGACACAGATTACGAAGGACACCTTAAGCTAGGGCATAATGTAGAAATCGGGTATTTTGCACAAAACCAAGCAGAGCATCTAGATGGCGAAATTACTTTGTTAGATACTATGGAAAGTGCGGCCAATGACGGAAACAGAGCCAAGGTACGAGATATGTTGGGTTCGTTTTTGTTCAAAGGAGATGACGTAGATAAAAAGGTAAAAGTGCTTTCTGGAGGAGAACGAAATCGTTTAGCGTTATGTAAAATGTTATTGGAGCCGTTCAATGTTTTAATTATGGATGAGCCTACAAATCACTTAGACATCGCTTCCAAAAATGTTTTGAAACAAGCATTAAAAAACTTTGAAGGGACTTTAATTCTAGTATCGCACGATCGTGATTTTTTACAAGGCTTAACAGAAAAAGTCTACTATTTTAAAGATAAATTAATTAAGGAATATTTAGGGGATTTAGATTTCTTTTTGGAGGAGCATAAACTAGAAGATATGCGTGCTGCCGAGATGAAAACAGTAGTAGCTTCGGAAAAATCTACGGAGAAAAAAACCGGAAAATTAAGTAGAGAAGAAGAGAAAGAATTAAAAAAGATAAAGAACAGGTATAGCAAAATAGAACGTACGATTGCTGATTTAGAGAAAGAGATAAAAAAGTTGGATGATCAATTGGCTGAGGATTATGAAAAATATGCTGCTGATGGAACTTTTTTTGAGAAATATCAAGCAAAAAAGGATGAGTTGGATGCCTGTATGGAGGAGCTTTTTGAGTTAGATGAAGAAATTTCTGAAAGGGAAGGGTAATTAGCAATGAACAATTGACAGTATGCAAGTAGCAATTTGGCATATTTGTAATATCTAACTTGTTTTAGTATTTCATCCTCACTATAATCGAATTAAGAGACAAAATGTATTAAGTTGTAACTTTACTTGTGTTTGTGTCTGTTTGAGTATTTTTTGAAGCGTAGCGGAAGAAAAATGTATCGAGAACTAATCAGTTTAATGTAGTTCTAAAATATAAATGCTTCACGATACAAAAATAAGTTACATCAAATTTCAATGATTTTACTAGAAATGACGTGGCAGTAAACATCGTAAATCAATTAACGAAATAATAACTAACAATTAATGACCTCTAAAAACATACAAATTCAATTACCAATTCTACAAGAAAAAGGATTAGAACTGTATGTAAAGAGAGAAGATTTACTGCATCCATATATTTCAGGAAATAAATACCGAAAATTAAAGTACAATATTATTCAGGCAAAAGCTATGTCAACGCGTTGCCTCGTTACTTTTGGAGGAGCTTATTCCAATCATATTTTAGCAACTGCTGCTGCGGGAAAAGAATACGGTTTTAAAACTGTGGGAATCATCCGAGGGGAAGAATTGGGAGAGGATTTAAGAAAAACATTATCTCAGAATCCTACACTAAAACAATCTTTTGAATTGGGAATGGAGTTCAAATTTGTTTCTAGAAAAGAGTATCAACATAAGAAAGAAGAGGAGTTTATAGAAAAAATAATTAAAGAATATCCTGAAAGTTACATCATTCCAGAAGGTGGAACGAATGAGTTAGCCATTAAAGGGTGTGAAGAAATTTTAACAAATGAAGACCGTGAGTTTTCGCATATTGCCTGCGCAATGGGTACTGGTGGAACTGTTACAGGTATTATTAATAGCTCCAATAAAAATCAGCAAGTGCTAGTTTTTCCAGCTCTAAAAGGAGATTGGATAAAAGACGAAATCAATAACTTACAACCCAATAAACAGAATTGGCACATAGTTTCGGACTATCATTTTAAAGGATATGGGAAAGTATCCGATGAATTAGTTAATTTTATCAACCAATTTAAAGAAGATACGGATATTCCTTTGGATCCTATATATACGGGTAAAATGATGTTTGGAGTTTTGGAGATGATTAAAAATAATCAGTTTGTGAAAGGAAGCAGTGTTTTGGCAATACACACAGGAGGATTACAAGGTATACAAGGAATAAACACGCAATTAAAATTAAAGAACAAAGCCATTATTTTATGATAAAAAGATTAACTGTCATTGCTTTACTATTGTTATGTGCTTGTGGCTCTAATAAAAAAGTTGTTACATCAAAACATAAAAAACCAGCGGTTGTTGCTACGCACAAAGAAATAAAGGTGGTTCCTACCAAAGAGGTTGTCAAGGAAGTGGAAAAAGTAGTGGTGGTCACAAAAAAATCCGCAAAAAGTAAGTTGAATAGTACCACGCTAACTTACGTTAAGCAGTACGCACCGTTGGCGATAGAAGAAATGAGAAAGTTTAACATCCCTGCAAGTATTACTTTAGCACAAGGTATTTTAGAATCCGGAAGCGGAAGAAGTGAGTTGTCTTCAAAATCAAACAATCATTTTGGGATTAAGTGCCACAAAGGTTGGAAAGGAGGCAGGGTTTACCACGATGATGATGCCAAAGGAGAATGTTTTAGAAAGTATACCTATCCTGCTACCTCTTACCAAGATCACTCTTTGTTTTTAACCACAAGATTTAGGTACGCTAGTTTGTTCAAGTTAAAAAAAGATGATTACAAAGGGTGGGCAAAAGGTCTAAAAAAAGCAGGTTACGCCACAGACCCCAAATACCCCAACAAACTAATCAGCTATATAGAAAAGTACAAGTTGTACAAGTATGACGAATTGGTGCTCAAAGGAAAAGTAAATACGGCTGAAATGACTCAAAAAGTAGAGGTCAAAGAAGTTGTACAAGAATTAAAAGATGAGACTAAACGTAGAAAAAAAATTAACAGAAAAGGAGTACATACTGTAGATGATGATGATACCTTATACGGAATTTCTAGACAATATGAGATTTCTGTAGAAGAGTTAAAGGCTTTAAATAATCTTACAGATAACACAATACATGAAGGAGATGAGTTAAAGTTGAGAAGCGATGCGAATAGAAAAAATTACCATTTAGTAAAGCCTAAAGAAACGTTGTATGCCATCTCAAAAAAGTATGACGTAACCGTTAAAGAATTAAAACGCTTGAATCAGTTAAAAGGTAACGAGCTATCTATAGGTCAGGAGCTAAGAGTTAAATAGAAATAATTTGGTTTTTAAAAAACAAGAGCTGCTATTTTAGTTGAAATAGCAGCTCTTATTTAATTTATACTTGTGAACAATGTTTGCTTTTTTTGTGTGAACCTTTTCTTTTGTTACCGTGTTTTGCGTGCATTATTTTCCAAGTCTCAAATTGTTTATTGCTTAATATTTTACCCATTTGTTGATAAAGTTTGGCCTCATCTTCCAGTTTATTCATAGCTAACTCAAATTTTTCATCACTAGTTAGCTGTTTTTTGCTTGCTTTATGTTCCTCTTTTAAAGCATCCATTTTATTTATTTTGGCTGTAATGAGGGGTTTAATTTTATTTATTTGATGGGCTTCCAAATCTAAATGAATTGACATTTTTTTAATCATTAGCTGAACTTTTTGCTCAACGGTAAAATCTGGTCTTTGAGTCTGCTTTTTTTGAGCATTGATAGACAAACCAATAAACATAACGGCAAATAATAATAATTTTTTCATAAGTGTTGGGTTTTATAATTAAGAACTTTATAGTTAGACCTTTAGAATTAAAAAAAGTTTTGACGTCGATAAACTTTTTTAATCAATATGAATAAGTAAGGTTTAGTTTTATCAACAACCGTTTAACTTTTTACCTGTATCTTTGCCTTATGGAACAAGAGTTAAGATTATCAAGCTGGCTACCAACTACTAAGAAAGAATGCAAGGTTAGAGGATGGGATGAATTAGATGTGATTCTATTTAGTGGAGATGCCTACGTAGATCATCCCTCGTTTGGACCTGCCGTTATTGGTCGCTTATTAGAGAGTTACGGATTGCGAGTTGCCATTGTGCCACAACCCAGTGTTACGGATAACTTACAAGACTTTACCAAACTTGGACAACCAAAATTGTTTTTTGGAGTTACATCGGGTGTGATGGATTCTATGGTAAGTAACTATACAGCGAGTAAGCGTAAAAGAGATAAAGATGCTTATACTCCTAATGGAGATATAGGTTTTAGACCAGATTATGCAACTACCGTTTACAGCAAAATACTAAAGGAAAAATTTCCGGATACCCCTATTTTAATTGGTGGAATAGAAGCCTCTTTGAGACGTGTAACGCATTATGATTATTGGTCTGACAAGTTAAAGCCTAGTATTTTAAAAGAATCTGGAGCAGATATTTTAGTTTATGGAATGGGCGAACAACCTCTAAAGGAAATTGTTACTCTAATGCAAAAAGGAGTTCCGTTTAGTTCTCTTAAAACCATTAAACAAACGGCTTATTTACAGCCTAAGAGCGAGTCTTTACAAAAAAATAAAAATTGGACAGATAAAAGACTAAGCTCCCACGAAGCATGTCTGGCAGATAAAAAAACGTTCGCAGCCAATTTTAAAACCATAGAACAAGAGTCCAATAAAACTTATGGAGGTAGAATTTTACAAGATGTAGGAGATGAGGTTTTAGTCATCAATCCGCCATACCCAACCATGTTGGAGAAGGAAATTGATGCTTCTTTTGATTTACCTTATACGCGTTTACCACATCCAAAGTACAATAAGCGTGGACCTATTCCTGCCTTTGAAATGATTAAATTTTCCATTAATACACACAGAGGGTGTTTTGGAGGGTGTAGTTTTTGCACCATTTCAGCGCATCAAGGGAAATTTATAGCGAGTAGAAGTAAAGAGTCTATTTTAAAAGAGGTAGATCAAGTGGCAAATATGAAAGATTTTAAAGGATATCTTTCTGATATTGGAGGACCTTCTGCAAACATGTATCAAATGAAAGGAAAGGTTCAAGAAATATGTGATAAGTGTGTAGCTCCCTCTTGTATCAATCCAGTTATATGTTCTAACTTAGATACTTCTCATGCTCCTTTAACAGATATTTATCAGTCTGTAGACAAACACCCTAAAGTAAAAAAATCATTTATTGGTTCTGGTATTCGTTACGATATGTTAGTGCCGGATTTTAATAAAAATGCAGACCCAAAAGAATTAGAGGATTATACAGAAGAAGTAATTACACACCACGTATCTGGACGATTAAAAGTAGCACCAGAACATACTTCTGATAAGGTTTTAAAGTTGATGAGAAAGCCCTCTTTTTCTAACTTTCACGACTTTAAAAAGTTGTTCGATAAAATCAATCTCCGTAAAAAATTAAATTTACAATTGATTCCGTATTTTATCTCTAGCCATCCACAATCAGATTTAGAGGACATGGCAAACATGGCTGCAGAAACTAAGGACATGGGATTTCAGTTAGAGCAGGTACAGGGATTTACACCTACACCGATGACTGTTGCTACGGTGATTTATTATAGTGGATATCATCCATACACTTTAGAGAAAATGGATACACCAAAAACTGCTAAAGAAAAAGAGGAGCAACACAGATTTTTCTTTTGGTACAAAAAAGAAAATCAAGCTTGGATACGCAAATCGTTAACCAAAATAGGAAGACACGATTTGTTAAATAAACTGTTGTCTAGAGGAAGTAATGACGGTTACAAAAAAGATTTTAAGCCTAAAAATACGTTTGATGATGCTGTAGATGTTCCCAAGGGAATCAAAAAGAAAAAATCTAAACCTACTAGAGGGAAAAGAAATCAAGATGGCTTTGTAAGTGTGTTAGATAGAGATAAGCAAGTTGGAGGTGATAGCAATAAAAAGCAAGCATCGCATAGAAGAAAGAAGCCTAAAAGAAGAAGATAATTTTTATGGTTTAAACCTTTTACCTAAAGGAAAGTCTAAAGATTGGCTACTATTACGGATTGAATTTAGTAGCTAGTTTTAATCATATGATGGATAATTGATTAAAAAATTAGTTAGTTTGAAGCTCTCAGTATTTAATATTGAGAGCTTTTTTTATTGGCAAAAAATAAAATTCATACTATCCTACGAATAGGCTATTTTTGAAAAAGATTACGAAACAACTAAACGAATAAGATGAAAAAGATACTGTTAATTTTTCTTTTGCTGACTCACCTTTTTTATGGTCAAGAAAAAAACAAGGAAGTAAATTTATCTAGTCCCTACCATACAATTTTTACACATCTACATTTTTTACAGCCAGAAAGTTACGATGCTAATAAAGCTGCTAAAGTTATTCATGGGAGAGAAGATAAAGAAGCTCAAAAAATAGCCATCAAAATAAAGCAAATTTTAGATGGTAAAGGTTTAAAGGTTGATATGGGGGCTCTGCCAACAAATCCTAAGCATAGAGACACGATTTCCACTTATGAAATTAGGGATCAATACGTATTGTTCCCAAGTCAATTGCCAGAGGTGTACTTGGAAAAAATAAATAACAAATGGTACTACAGTAACGAGACTAGTAGTAAAATCAATAAGATATACAGAAAAGTTTTTCCCGTAGGAACAGAATTTATAAAAAGCATCATTCCAAGCGTAGGTCATAAAAAAGTTTTAGGAATTGAATTGTGGCAATATTTGGGAGTTATCATTTTTGTGATACTTGGAACCGTGATGTTCTGGATACTTAACAAAGTGATATTCTTTACTCTAAAAAAGATAGAAAATTTCTTTATGCGTTTTGCTCACGACTCGTTGAGTAAAACTTTAGATAAAGTGTCGAGACCCTCAGCGCTGCTTATCGTTTTTTACTTGATAGAAATCTATGTCCCCGTTCTACAATTTAACATAGATGTCAATTCTTTTTTAATCAAAGGACTAGAAATAGGACAAATAGTCCTATGGATTTATGTTTTTCTTGAAGTTGTAAGCGTGGTTATAGAAGTTTA
Organism: Wenyingzhuangia sp. IMCC45533; assembly: GCF_054111225.1. Taxonomy (NCBI): domain Bacteria; kingdom Pseudomonadati; phylum Bacteroidota; class Flavobacteriia; order Flavobacteriales; family Flavobacteriaceae; genus Wenyingzhuangia; species Wenyingzhuangia sp. IMCC45533. Next base: position 1,814,201 of record NZ_CM134197.1, read on the forward strand.
TGTCTCGTACACGGCAAAAACAGACAGTAAGTTGGATGACCAGTTAGCACCTATTTTGAGTAGATTGTTAAAAGTAGTGGTTGTTTTTGTAGGAGTTTTAAAGATGTTAACCATTTTTGGAGTGAATACCACAACGGTAATTGCAGGTGCTTCTATAGGAGGTTTGGCAGTGGCATTGGCATCACAAGACACTGTTAAGAATTTGATTGGAACATTCATGATTTTTCTAGACAAGCCATTTCAAATTGGTGATTGGATAGAAGGAGGAGGTGTAGAAGGTACTGTGGAAGAGGTAGGTTTTAGATCAACAAGAATAAGAGCAGTAGACACTTCTATTTTTACCATTCCTAACAGCAAGTTATCGGAGATTGTGATTAATAATAAAGGACTGAGACAGTATAGAAGATATCAAACCAAATTAGGAATAAGATATGATACTCCACCTGAATTGATTGAAGCATTTGTAGTGGGTGTTAGAAAAATTATTGAAACTCATCCAGAAACCCTTACAAGATCTTACAATGTAGAATTTACTGGTTTTGCAGATTCTGCATTAGAAATACTACTAAATACCTATTTTTTATCTTTAGAATGGGGAGTAGAACAATCTTCTAAACACAGATTGCATATAGCAATTATAAAACTGGCTGCTGAGCTAGGAGTGGACTTTGCTTTTCCTTCGCAAACCATTATGGTTGAACAATTTCCTAAAGATCAGGACATTGATATGAAATACAATATAGATGCTAATAGAATCAAAGAAATTTTTGGTAGAATAGATAGTGATTTTATGAAATAAATAATTTTATGATTTATTTTTTATCAATTTCATAAAAAATATTATTATATTTGAGTATATTGGTAATAGATGGATTTTGTTTTGTTAAAATCATTGTTTCATAATTAATTTCGTTAATTATATTCATGTTGATTATTTTTCGCTGTTGAGCTGGTTACTCAACAGCGATTTTCTTTTTAAAAGAATATTTTCTCTATATAAATTTATAATTGTATTTTTGCAGCCTATTTTTTGTAACTATGCATCAGGCAGTTAAAATATTGTTTTCATCAAATCCAAGTAGTGCTACTTGCGATACTGCTTTTGTGTTTATCCATAAGCGACGAATTAGGGAATAGTCTGTAATTTCAGAGTATTCAAATCATTTCAATTATAATCACTAATTCGACACTTAAAATTTTAACAACACAATAATGAAAATTATATCTGCTAACAAATCTCACTTTAAATACGCTAACATTATATGTGATACTATTGAAAGTTCTGCGAAAGTAAGAGGGACAGGTATTGCTAAACGAACTCCAGAGTACATAGAAAAAAAGTTAGAAAGTGGAGATGCTGTTATCGCATTAGACGGAGACAAGTTTGCTGGTTTTTGTTATATAGAAACTTGGGAAAATAAATCTTACGTAGTTCATTCAGGTTTAATTGTACATCCAGATTATAGAAATCAAGGATTGGCAAAAAAAATCAAATCAAAAGTTTTTGAGCACTCCAAAAAAAAATACCCAGATGCCAAGATTTTTGGAATTACCACAGGTTTGGCAGTGATGAAGATTAACTACGAATTAGGGTACAAACCCGTTACTTTTTCTGAATTGACGCAAGATGATGCGTTTTGGAACGGGTGTAAATCTTGTAAAAATTACGACATCTTGATGCGTAACGAGCGCAAAATGTGTTTGTGTACAGGAATGCTTCACGATCCTAAAGAAGTTCCTGTAAAAAAAGAGAAGCTGAAAGAGCCTAGTTTTGAGTTTAAAAGCAAACTATCAAAGCTCAAAGCCAAATTCTTTAGAAAAAAATAGATAAAGAACTGCTTAGCCAGTAATATCCTCTTTTATGTTATCGTAAAATTCTCGAAGAAAAAATAATATTACGATTTTTTCTACTTAACGAGTAAATACAAACTCTACTTTATTATCTCACTAACATTCTGTATTTTTGCGGACTGTAATTAATCGTATAATCTGTAGTTGTTTAACTGCAAGCAATATAAATATCATGGACAAGGTAGTATTGGCATATAGTGGAGGTTTAGATACTTCTTACTGTGTAAAATATTTAATTAATGAATTAAAGCTGGAAGTACATTCTGTATTAGTAAACACTGGTGGTTTCACTAAAGAAGAACTAGAAGTTGTAGAGAGAAAAGCTTACGAAATGGGAGTAACTTCTCATGCTAATAAAGATATTATTGAGCAGTATTACGATAAAGCAATTAAATACATGGTGTATGGTAATGTGTTAAAAAACAATACGTATCCATTGTCAGTATCTGCAGAGCGTGTTTTTCAGTCTATTGAAGTTGTAAAATATGCAAAGTCTTTAGGAGCAAAATATATTGCACATGGTTCTACAGGAGCTGGTAACGATCAGGTTCGTTTTGATATGATTTTTCAAACTATTGCTCCAGAAATAGAAATTATTACTCCTATACGAGATTTAAAATTGGCTCGTCAAGAAGAGATCGAATACTTAAAAAAACATGGAGTAGATATGAACTGGGAAAAATCTAAATACTCTATCAATAAAGGTATTTGGGGAACTTCTGTGGGAGGTGTAGAAACTTTAAAATCTCAAAAAGCTTTACCAAGTGAAGCTTATCCAAGTCAATTACAACGAAATGACGAGGAAGAGGTGACTTTAACTTTTGACAAAGGACAGTTAGTGGCCTTTAACGGCGTAAAAGACACTCCTGTGAATAACATTTTAAAGTTAGAGGATGTTGCTACTCAGTTTGCCATCGGTAGAGATATTCATGTTGGAGATACGATTGTTGGAATTAAAGGACGTGTTGGTTTTGAGGCTGCTGCTGCAACGGTTATCATTAAAGCGCATCACTTATTAGAAAAACACACCCTATCTAAAGCGCAACAACTAACCAAAGAAGGTTTGGCAACGACTTACGGGACATTTTTCCATGACGGACAGTATTTAGAGCCGTTGATGAGAAATATAGAGCAATTTTTAGAAGATTCTCAAAAAACAGTTTCAGGAGATGTTTATGTAACGTTACGACCTTATCATTTTGTGGTTACAGGGATTAATTCTGAGTACGATTTAATGGCTTCAGGGTTTGCAGATTATGGAGAAGAGAACAACGCTTGGTCTTCTCAAGATGCCAAAGGGTTTATCAAAATATACGGAATGCAAAACAAAATATTTTATCACGTAAATAAAGATTTGTTAGATGCATAGTTTGTTATTGACTTTTAGCATTAAGCTATTAGTCTATACAAACATTAATAATAGCCAATAGCCATGGGCTAGAAGGCCAAAAGCCAAAACAATATGATTAAAGCAGGAATAGTAGGAGGAGCAGGTTACACAGCAGGAGAATTAATTAGGTTGATTGTAAATCATCCAGAATTAACGCTTGATTTTGTATACAGTACTTCTAATGCAGGAAATAAATTGTATAAAGTACACGCAGATTTGTTAGGTGATACTGAACAAAGCTTTACAGATACTATCAATCCAGAAGTAGATGTATTGTTTTTATGTTTAGGTCATGGAAACTCAACCGCGTTTTTACAAAACAATACTTTTTCTAAAGCCACTAAAATTATTGACTTAAGCAACGACTTTAGATTAAATGATGATGCAACTTTTGAAGGAAAAGATTTTGTGTACGGATTGCCAGAAGTGAGTAGAGAAGCGATTAAAAAAGCAAATTACATAGCAAACCCTGGTTGTTTTGCTACTTGTATTCAGTTTGCATTATTGCCTTTAGCTGCAGCTAAAAAATTACAGAATACCATACATATCAATGCAACAACAGGGGCAACAGGGGCCGGAGTATCTCCAAGTGCTACTTCTCATTTTCCTTGGCGTGATAATAATTTCTCTGTTTACAAACCTTTTACGCATCAGCATTTAGGAGAAATAGGAGAAACTTTAGAAGCTCTGCAAGGTGCTAAGGCTGGGGAGTTATTGTTTATACCCAACAGAGGAAACTTTAGTAGAGGTATTTTTGCTTCTGTTTACACAGAATTTGAAGGTACTTTAGAAGAAGCAAAAAAGATTTTTACAAACTATTATGCAGATGCACCTTTTGTACACATTACTGATGCCCCTGTGAATATGAAACAAGTAGTGAATACCAATAAATGTGCGATTTCTTTGATTAAACACGGAAATCAAATATTGATTTATGCTGCTATAGATAATTTATTAAAGGGAGCTTCAGGACAAGCCATTCAGAATATGAATTTAATGTTTGGTTTTGAGGAAACTTTAGGATTGAATTTAAAAGGAAGTGGATTTTAACCACATTGTGGTGTTTACAAGGTCATCGAGTGGAGTCGAGATGATAAACTGCCAATAGTCATGTACTAAAGGCTAAAACCAAAAAAAATGAAATTATTTGACGTATACCCATTATATAACGTAACTCCTGTAAAAGCAAAAGGGGCTTATGTTTGGGATGATAAAGGAGATAAGTATTTAGATTTATATGGAGGTCACGGAGTGATCTCTATAGGTCATACACATCCAAAATATAAGAGTGCCCTAGAAAACCAGTTGAGCAATATAGGTTTTTACTCTAATGCCATCCAAAACCCTTTACAACAAGAGTTAGCAGATAAATTAGGAGAATTATCGGGTTGCGGAGACGATTACGAATTGTTTTTCTGTTCTACAGGAGCAGAAGCTAATGAAAATGCGATTAAAGTAGCATCTTTTCATAATCAAAAATCAAGAATTATTGCTTTTAAAAACGGTTTTCACGGTCGTACTTCTGGAGCTGTTTCAATTACGGACAATCCGAAGATTATAGCTCCCATCAATGCGCACAATCCTGTAACTATTTTATCACTAAATGATATTGAATCAGTAGAAGCTGAAATAGCTAAAGGAGATGTTTCCTCTGTAATTGTAGAGCCCATACAGGGTGTAGGAGGATTAGATATGCCCACTACTGAATTTTTACAAGAATTAAGAAAAATTACCACAGATAACAATGTTTGCCTAATTTTAGATGAGGTTCAGTCTGGTTACGGACGTTCTGGTAAATTCTTTGCACATCAACATCATGGAGTTGTTGCAGATATCATTCCAATGGCAAAAGGAATGGGGAACGGATTTCCCATAGGAGGAGTGTTAATTCACAAATCAATTGCCTCTTGGTATGGAATGTTAGGAACTACTTTTGGAGGTTCTCATCTGGCTTGTGCGGCGGGAATTGCTGTGCTAGATGTGATGAAAGAAGAAAACCTGATGCAAAATGTAACAGAAATAAATACGTATTTTAAAGAGCAAGTCTCTAACCTACCAAACGTAAAACAATTAAAGGGAGAAGGATTGATGTTAGGTTTGGAGTTGACCTATGAAGTGGCCGAGCTAAGAAAAAAATTGATCTACGATTATAAAATTTTTACGGGTGGTGCTATGAATAAAAATTTGTTAAGAATATTACCACCATTAAATGTCACCAAAGCAGACATTGACGTGTTTATAAATGCGTTGAGAGAATTGTTGTAGCGAAAAAGAAATAAATTATGTGAAACCAGATACATTATTAATGTGAGTTCACTTAAGAAACGGTAATATTTTAGGTGAAAAAAGCAGAATATTTAGTAAATTAAAGTACTGAATTCCAATAAACTAAATTTATTCTGCTCATGATTTCTGACATTAAAATTATTGAAATTTTCTGTAAACTAGACGACTTTATGAAAGAATTCAAGGCTATTTTAGCAAAAAATAGTATTCCTGATCTATCACAACCTAAAAACGAAACAGAAAGTCTAAAATGACTAAAAGCGAAGTGATGACTATTATGGTCATTTTTCATCTAAAATCGCATCGTAACCTAAAGCATTTCTATCTGTATTATGTTTGTAAACATATGAGGGATTTCTTCCCCGAATTAGTTTCTTATAATTGATTTGTTGAACTACAAAAAAAGTGATACAAGCTTTAGCTGTTTATCTTAAAATGTTTGAATTAGGAGACTGCTCTGGTATTTCTTTCATTGATTCTACAGCTTTGAAAGTATGCCATTGCAAGAGAGAAAAACAACACAGAGTGTTTAAAGGTATCGCCGAGAAAAGCTATGAAACTTTAGGTTGGTTCTACGGATTTAAACTAGATCTAATCTGCAATAATGAAGGTTAAGTTGTTGATTTTCTGATTATTAAATCCAATGTTGATGATCGATGTCCCTTAAAAAATAAAAGTTTTCACAATAAATTATTTGGAAAAATATATGGTGATAAAGGTTATTTAGGAAAGGATTTATTTGATAAAATGTTTGTAGATGGTATTCACCTAGTCACCAAACTAAGGAAAAATATGAAAAAGAAAGCTATGGATTTATGGATAAAGTATACCTAAGAAAAAGAGCTATTATAGAATCTGTAAATGATGTCTTAAAAAATATATGTCAAATAGAACATTCAAGACACCGATCTTTCGATAACTTTTTAGGCAACTTGATTGCAGGATTAACCGCTTATTCGTTTCTTGATAAAAGGCCTAGTATTAAAATTCAAGATTTTTCACCTAATATCGGTATAAGTTAAATCGAACTCACGTCAGTTAAGTTTATTTACAAGGTACAACGTAATAGCAAGCGTTAAAAATGGTACTTATAAGTCAACTTCTCGATACAATTCTTTCAATTGTATTCTAAGAATCACTCATAGTGACAGGAGGTTTATTGTCAGTTCGAGTGTTTATGGAGCGTAGCAAAGTAAATGTATCGAGAACTAAATAGGCAAAATCATTTTAGCAATCATAAAGTAGATAAAGATTCCAAAAATATCATTGCTAGTTGTAATGAATGGTCCAGTAGCCAAGGCAGGGTCAATACCTCTCTTATGGAGTATGATAGGCACAAAAGTACCAATCAGAGCTGCAATAATAATCACAATTACTAAAGAGATAGCGATGGTAACGCTGGTTAATATTTCAAAATTCTGAATAAATCCGTATCCCATCACTAGACAGCCCAATACAATTCCGTTGATTAAACTCAATCCCACTTCTTTTAAAAGTCTGTCCCAGAGGCTTCCTTTTATATTGTCGTTGGCTAAACCTTGCACGATAATGGCAGAGGACTGAACTCCAACATTACCCGCCATGGCAGCAATTAAAGGTGTAAAAAAGAATAGGATAGGAAAAGTGCTTAAAGTCTCTTCAAAACCGCCCATAATAGCTGCAGCTCCCAAACCTCCAAAAAGTCCTAGTACCAGCCAGGGAAGCCTGGCTCTGGTTAATTCCAAAATAGAATCACTAGCCTCAACATCATCAGTAATTCCGGCAGCCATTTGGTAATCCTCCTTGGCTTCGTCTATAATAATATCTACCACATCATCAATGGTAATTTGACCTACCAAACGCTGCATTTCATCAACAACAGCTACCACTACCAAATCATATTTTTGCATTACTTTGGCAACATCTTCTGCTTTGTCATCCACTTTTACAGAGGTGATAGAAGGGGAATAAATATCGTTGACTAAGGTTTTGGTAGAAGTAGTCAATAAGCTTTTTAAAGAAAGTCTACCTTTTAAAACATCATTTTCGTCGACCACATAAACGGTGTAAACTTTTTCGACTTCTTCGGCCTGCAAACGCATTTCTTTAATACCTCGCATATTGGTCCAGTGTTGCTTTACTTTTATCAACTCTTTACCCATTAATCCTCCAGCCGTATTTTCATCATAACGCAAAAGATCTACAATGTCTTTGGCATGCTCAACATCTTCAATTTTGGAGATAACTTCCTCTTTTTGATCTTCAGAAAGTTCCGAGAGAACATCAGCTGCATCATCAGAATCTAGTTCGTCCACCTCCTTAGCAATTTCATCAGAAGAAAGTCCTTTTAAGATAGCTTCCCTAACATCTTCATCAAGTTCAACAATGGCATCAGAAGTCTTATCTGTGTCAAGTGTTTTAATAATATAGATAGCGGTTTCTGAAGAGACTTCCTCAAAAAATTCAGCTAAATCGGCATAGTGAATATCTTTGAAAATTTCAATAATCTGAAGAGTATCTTCTCTTTCTACAAGATTAGATACATGCGCTGTAAATTCTTTATTGATTTGAAATTTCATCTTTTTCTATTAATGATGTTAGTTCAATAAAACCTTGTACCGAAATTTGTTCAGGTCTTTTGCTAAATAATTCTTGGGCTCGTAAATTATCTGATAGATTTAAACTTTTTAGACTACTACGCAGCATTTTTCTTCGTTGATTAAAAGCCGTTTTTACGACGTGCTTAAAAAGTTTGTCGGCAACACTCAAAGTTAAGTTCTCTTTACGCCTCATAAACATCACTCCAGAATCTACTCTTGGAGGAGGGTTAAACACGCTAGGAGGCACTGTAAATAAATATTCGGTATCGTAATACGCTTGGGTTAATACAGAAGTAATTCCATAAATTTTGCTCCCTGGTTGCGCGCATATTCTTTCCGCCACTTCTTTTTGGAACATTCCTCCGAATTCTGGAATTAAGTCTCTATTCTCTATTGTTTTAAAAACTATTTGAGTGGATATATTATAAGGAAAATTACCAATAATAGCGTATTGTTCTCCTTTGAATAATTCGTTGAGATTTACCTTTAAAAAATCAGTATTGTATATTCTTGGACCTAAATGTAGATAGTTGGCTTGTAGGTATTCTACGGATTCATCATCTATTTCTACCACGTGAGTAGTATAGTTTTTTTCTAGAAGATACTTGGTCATCACCCCCATTCCAGGACCTATTTCTAAAACGTTTTGATATCCTTTTTCTGACAATATATCAGCAATTTGTTGGGCAATACTTTCATCGGTTAAAAAGTGTTGACCTAGGTGTTTTTTGGCTCTTACTGACATATTTACTTGTTTTTTTTGTAGTATCTCCAAATAGCAAAAGCTACAAGGGCAACCAAAATATAAGGTATAATCATTAAAGTAACAATTCCATCGTTTAAACCTTTTGCTAGGCTACTATCTCCGTTTTCTACTACGGCCTTGCACATAGCACATTGGCTGTAGCTGTTTACGCTCAGTAAAAAAAAGAAAAAAATAGATGTGAATGGTAACTTTATCATTTTAATAATATGGGTTAATCATTACATAAACAATTACTCCCGTAACGGCTACATACAACCATATGGGAAACGTGATTTTAGCTATTTTTCTGTGTTTCTCATCTTCTCTATTCAATCCTCTCACAAAGGTTGTTAAGACTAATGGAATTACTCCAATAGAAAGGATAATATGTGAAATTAAAATAAAGTAGTAGACGTATTTTATAAATCCTTCTCCTCCAAATTTTGTAGAGTCACTAGTCATGTGATACAACACATACATCACTAAAAATAAAGCAGAACAAACCAAAGCTGATTTGATAAAAGTTTCATGAACCTTGATGTTCCCCTTCTTTATAGCTACTACAGCAGCCACCAAAAGCAGCGCTGTAATACCATTTACTGTTGCATAAATAGGAGGTAAAAAAATGGGCAATTCAATATCTATTTTAACTCCAAACAATACTGCTACAGCAACTGGGATTGCGATAGATAAAATGGTGATTAATTTTTTATAGTTTCTAGTTGTTTCCATTTTGTTATTCTTCTAATAGTAATTTAATATCTTCTCTCAACAAGTCGACTTCTTTGATATCTAAGCCTTGGTAGAAAATTTTTGGATTTCCGTATGGATCTTTTCGGGACCTCAAATATCCGTTTTTATCTACCAAAGCAAAAAAACCTTGATGCTCAAAACCACCTGCCACATTTGGGTTGATACCTGCAAAAATATTTAAACCCTTGTTAGCCATTTGATGTAGTACTTCTCTGTCTCCAGTTAAAAAATGCCAGTTTAGGCTAGTCACACCATAATCTTCTGCGTATTTTTTGAGTTTTATAGGAGTATCTATACTAGGATTAATAGTAAAAGAGGCAATACCAAAATCATCTCTATGTCCGTAATCTTTTTCAAGCGTAAGCATGTTTTTATTCATTACCGGACAAATAGTAGGGCATGTGGTAAAGAAAAATTCAACTACAAAAACTTTACCCTTGTAATCAATGTTACTAATCATCTGATTATTTTGATTGGTAAAGTTGAATTCAGGCATTTTTTTAGCCTTGTTATTAATTACCAAATATTCCAGTCCGCTAGATGCTGGAAGTTTTTCAGCAACATGATTTAGCCTTGTGTTTCTAGGGCTCATATGATGTTTGTAGTTTCTTACTACAAACACACCAAATAGCAATATAATAAAGGCAATACCTATATAAGAGAATGGCTTATTTTTCATCTTTTCCTAATCTTTCTTTTCTGGAGGTAGTAGATACTTCTTGTTCGTAAAAAACATTTTCAGTATCTGTTAATAGTTTGTTTTTTAAATCGTTTACCGATAACATATCGTAAGCGTACACCTGTTCACCCATTTTATCATCATCTGTTCTACCTCTTTGCTGATTTTTCTTGTCTATAATAAAAGCTTTGTCAGACGCTAAATTACTATTTAATGTTTCATCTGCTTTTAACGAATTGTAAATTTTATTAGTTTGAAGAGAGTCTAGGTTGATAAAGTGCCATTTAGAAAATTTGTCACCTGCTGTTTTTTCTAATCTAGATTTTATGATATTGATTTCCGAGGTGTTGGAATGATAAAAAGAGATGAGTTGAAACTTTTTGTATTTCGCCAATTTTTTAAAAACAACTTCGTTGATGTTAAATACCTGAGTTTCCATTTTGTTGGGTTTGTTTCCTAAAAATGTAATGACGTTGATGTTGTCCTTAAAAGAGATATTACTCTTGTTAAATTCGGCAACATCTACTACATCGGTTTTATATACTTCGCAAGGTTTAAAATTTACTTCTCCTAGCGATAGAAATATAAAAAAAGCTAAAGGCCCAAAAAACAGAAGTGATAATATGATTTTTTTGTTCATAATATATAAGTTTTGGATACTAAAAAAGGTGGATATATCATCCACCTTTTTTTATGTTATTTAGTAATTCTTTTGAATTAGTATTTCCAGTTAATAAAAGGTGCTAATGTGTTGTGTACATAGGTTCCTTCAATTAATAGTAATGTTACTAAGTAAGGAATCAAAATCATTAATGGAATGATGATAGAATTCACAAAGTTTTTACGCTCGTGGTTTAGGTGCATAAAATACCACATAATACCCGCTGCTTTAACAATGGTTAGAATAATAAAAATCCAGTTTAAGATAGAAGTACCTAAAACATTTGTGTAATGTAAACTGTGAGGTTTAATAATACCTAAAATTACCTCTATAATAGTTACTAATGATAAGAATCCGAATACTTTCCAGATTAATTTAGTGTTTGATTCGTGTTGTCCCATAATATAATTATGCTTTTGCCTTTTTTTTAAAATTAAACTAAGTAGAAGAATGTAAATACAAATACCCAAACTAAATCTACAAAGTGCCAGTATAAACCAACTTTTTCTACCATTTCGTAATGTCCTCTTCTTTCGTAAGTACCCAATAACACGTTCATAAAAATGATAATGTTTAGTATGATACCAGAACAAACGTGAAATCCGTGAAATCCTGTGATAAAGAAAAAGAAATCTGCAAATTGGCTAGAACCATATTCATTCACTTCTAAATTTGCTCCTCTTACCACTCTCGTAGACTTTTCTAAAAACTTTAAAGCTTCTGCTTTGTCTAAGATTACAATTTTTTGCTTTGTCTCTGGGTTTATCTTTTCTAAACGAATTCCAACTTCTGGGTTTTTCTTGAAAGACTCAATAATTCCGTTGGTTGTATATTCATAAGTAGTTTCTCCTTTTTCAAACCACAAACCGTTTTCACGGGTGTGTTCTACTTGTGTATTATCAGGAGTTGCAAAATCTTCTAAAGCAATTTGTTTTCCCTCTTGATTTACAAATTGAATAATTTTACCATCTTGTAACTGAACAGCTCCAAACTCACCGTTGATAAAGTTTTTCCATTCCCATGCCTGAGAACCTACAAAGACAAAACCACCAATAATTGTTAAAAACATGTAAGCAATTACTTTGTTTTTTTTCATTTGATGACCAGCATCAACCGCCAATACCATAGTTACAGACGAGAATATTAAAATAAACGTCATTAATGCAACGTAGTACATTGGGTACGTTCCGTGAAAAAACGGAAAGTGAGTAAATACTTCATCTGCAATTGGCCAGATATCTATGAATTTGTAACGAGTAAATCCGTAAGCAGCTAAAAATCCTGCAAAAGTTAAGGCATCAGACAAAATGAAGAACCACATCATCATTTTTCCATAACTAGCACCCATAGGTCTAGTAGCTCCACCTTCCCATACGTTTGTGTTCTGATCAGCAGTTGTTGCTTTCATAAGTGTTATTGTTGTTATTGTTTAGTTCCGTTTTCTTTCGAATGGCAAATTTATAAATTTAGATTAAGTATTAAAATAAAAGAATAAAAATAGTATAATCCATAGTAAATCTAAAAAGTGCCAGAAAATACTACCTAATTCGAGTCCTAAAGTGTTGCCATTGTTATATTTACCTAATAATTGTTTAACCAGCATTACAACCAAAACAATGATGGCTACAAAAATATGTAATAAGTGGGCAAATACAATTACCATTAACATGGAAGAAGAGATTAAACTCTTGGGTCCTGTAAAAAATAATCCTGATTCTTTTAATTCGTTAAATCCGCTAAACTGAGAAACAACAAAAGCTATTGCTAACAATAAGGTGGTGATCAAAAAAACAGATGTTGCACTTTTTTTATCTTTCTTACCAAAAAACACGGCTAGTTGTACGGTAATACTACTAATAACAATAAATATTGTACTTGTGACCAATGCAGGGGGCAAATCAAAAGAAACCCAATCTTCTCTGTTACTACTAATTACATAAGCACTCACCAAACCCGCAAACATCATAGTCATACTCACTAATGATATCCATAGCATGGGTTTTGCGGCTTTTTTTCTTCCTGTTTTTAACTCTTGATCTACGTTTATGGTATTGTTCATATTAATGAAGGAATTTATCTATGATGTAAATAATTTGGATAGCTGTAATATAAAAAACACTCGCTAGCATCAATTTTTTAGCAGTATCTCTACTCAAATCTTTGTACAATTGAATGGCATAATAAAGAATAACACATCCGCACAAAAATATAATTAAGGCAGTAGTAGGATAGATATATAAGGCTCCAGTTTTTCCAAACACGGGAATAATAGAAGCAAATAATAACATGATAGTGTATATAATAATTTGAACGACTGCTTTTCGGTCTCTTCTTCCCATTGGAAGTAAATTGTATCCCGCTTTTAAATATTCATCGTGACCTAACCAGCCTATGGCCCAAAAATGAGGGAATTGCCAAAAAAATTGAATCATAAATAAAATTCCAGCTTCTATACCAAATTGGTCCGTTGCAGCAACCCACCCCAGCATAAACGGAATAGCACCAGGAAAAGCCCCTATAAAAACGGCCAAAGGAGTAATCCCTTTGAGCGGTGTGTAAGCACAAGTATATAAAAATATGGATATGGCTCCGAAAAGGGCTGTTTTTTCGTTGATGATGTACAAAATACTCAAGCCAATTACAGTAAAACTAACGGCAATAATCATTGCAGTAGTAGTGTTGTATCTTCCTGTAGGTAGAGGTCTGTCTTGAGTACGCTTCATCAACTTATCCACGTCTTTCTCTATAATTTGATTAAATGCATTTGAAGCTCCTACCATTAAATAACCACCAATCCCTAGGAGCGTAACGGTTGTGTAATTAATAGTATCTATAGCCAACAAATAACCCGCAATAGCAGAAAAAACAACACTTAAAGAAAGTCCAAACTTAGTAAGCTGTTTAAAATCTCCTAAAAAAGAGTTTTTACTTTCTAAAGAATTATCAGAATTTGACATTTAGTATTTGATTCTAAATTTTTGCAAAGATAGGGATTAAATTAATGTGGAAATTGAACTTACAAATTAATTTATTATTTGTATTTAATTGATTTTAGGGAGGGTAAAAATAATTTTAAAAAAAAGCAAAAAAAGTTTTTGGGGAACATTAATAACTTATATATTTGCACTCGCATTTGTAAGAATGTAAAAGCTCTTAATTTAAGATATTTATATACCAAATATTTAGTGTAAACTGAATGCTCAAGTGGTGGAATTGGTAGACACGCTGGACTTAAAATCCAGTGGGCAGAAATGCCCGTATGGGTTCAAGTCCCATCTTGAGTACAAAGTTTTTTAAAGCATTAGTTTACACACGCTCAAGTGGTGGAATTGGTAGACACGCTGGACTTAAAATCCAGTGGGCAGAAATGCCCGTATGGGTTCAAGTCCCATCTTGAGTACAAAGCCTCATCGAATTTTCGATGAGGCTTTTTTGATTTCTAATTACACTAATATATTTATTAATCTCCTTCAGTTTTTTGAATAAAATAAAATATCTTCTTTGAATTTAACGAAAATGACAAGAATCAATTTCTTAATTTAACTTAAGAAAACTTGACGTTGCTTGTTTTAAATTTACACATCAAAAAAAAAAGATGATGATGAAACTTTATATAAAGTCTTTATATGTGATGTGTGTTTCTGTGCTTATAATCTCGTGCAGTAAAGATCGTACTATCAGTACTACAGAATTAATTTCAGAAGGATTATCAACTGTTGTTTTTAGTGGGGATATTACCAACGAACAAGCAGCTGAAATGATTAAAAATGATATTGGAAGAAACACCAATACCATTTTAGTTCAAAACACAAAAAATCTAACCACTTTAAACGTCAAAGGGTTAGAAAAAGCTGTAAGTATTCTAGTTTCAAGAAACGAAAAATTAGAAAGTATCGCATTTCCGGATTTGAATGAAGTATTTAACAACATAACTATTTCTAATAGTGATGTTCTTAAAACCGTAGATTTAAGAAACTTATCTGAATCGAGTGCTATATCCATTTCAAGATTATCACTTTTAGAAACGATTAATCTAGATAATCTGAAAAATTCGGTAGGAAGAATAACTTTGTTCTCATGTAATAGTCTTTTAGCTTTTTCATTACCAAATTTAAAGAGCATTGATTTTGGAGGGCTTCAAGTAAGAGATAATGAGAGTTTAAGGGAAATAAATGCAGAAAAACTTGAATTTATGAATGGGTCACTAGATTTTTCTGATAATTTAGCTTTAGAGAAAATGAACTTTGATTCATTATCAGA
Source organism: Wenyingzhuangia sp. IMCC45533 (assembly GCF_054111225.1). Lineage (NCBI taxonomy): Bacteria > Pseudomonadati > Bacteroidota > Flavobacteriia > Flavobacteriales > Flavobacteriaceae > Wenyingzhuangia > Wenyingzhuangia sp. IMCC45533. Next base: position 1,829,405 of record NZ_CM134197.1, read on the forward strand.
ATTAACATCAATTCGTCTCTTACGTTCAAGAATATCCTCATTATCGTGTCCTGAAATAGAATATATGTCAGGACCATTAATTATCATGGAAAATGAATTACTTGAAGAAATATTACTTCCTAAGTTTAAGAAAGTAGGGATTAAAGATTTTCCGGAATTAGAGGCAAGAGCTCCGGTTTATAACATAACTGGTAATCCGGTATTAAAGGCATTAAATTTTCCTAATCTTGAAGGAACCATAAAAATGTTGGCTGTAAATAATAATGAATTGAGTAGTGTTGTGTTTAGTAAAATAAATAGTAATATTACTAGTGATATAACAATCATTGGAAATAGTGTGGAAGAGGTTGACTTTGGAGGTTTGTCAACGTTTAGACTTTTTTCGGTTAATTCTAAAACAGAAATAGAGAATCTTAATTTGTCTAGTTCCACTTCCTTTAATACTATTGCTATTTCTAGTATGAAAGAAGATCAGATAGGAAGATTGCTAGATGGTTTTATTAATAATGCAGAGGTTGGCTTTAAGTCTGTAACTCTAACAGGGGTTATTAGTGCAGAAAATATGGAGAAAATAGAATCTTTAGAAGATAAAAAAATCAGGTTTATTTTAAATCCTTAAAATATAATTGCTTTATTTTTAGGTATCTTTGTTTTGTAGCTTAAAAAAGTTTATTATTCCTCATTTATTTTGTTAAACACTCTATATATGAATACTTTTTTATATGAAATTTTACAGAAACAATTCGGGATTACCAAAGATCAGTTTCAGCCATTAGATAATATTTTACATGAAAAAAAATATAAAAAAGGAGAGTTAATTCTTAAAGAAACAAATGTAGAAGCCAATATAAACTTTGTAAAAAAAGGAATTGTTCATCAATATGTGATTATGAACGAAGGTGTTCATACAGTAGACGTTAAGTTACAAGGAATGGCTTTTAACAGCTTGAAAAGTTACGCGAATGAGAGCCCTTCTGATGAAATACAAGAAGCTATTACTGATGTAATCTTAGTTTATTTCAAAAAGATTGATTTTGAGAAGTTGATGAAAGAATACTTATGGTGCTTTGTTTATATGAAGTCTATAGAACAGATTTTTGTAAATAGAGAAAACAGAACTTTATTGTTACAACATAAAAATGCCGCAGATAGATTTAGAATTTTTATGGATACTGACCCAAACTCAAATAGATTATTGCTTGAGGTTCCTCAAAAACTATTAGCAAACTATCTAGCAATGGCCCCAGAAACTTTTAGTAAAGTAAAAAAACAATACTTTACAGGATATGTAGCTTTTTAAATACTTAATTTAGAGTGATAAGAACTCACTTAATTCACAAAATTACTACCGAATTTTATTCTTCTGACTTCATTTTATATTGAGTTTGATATAAAATTGTATTTGTAAATCTAATTCTACTTAATTAAAAAACGCAGTTTGGGTGTAAATTATTTACATAATTTCACTCAAATTGATGTGATTTTTTAAGTCGGAATAGCTCTAAAATATTATTTTTTTTGGGTATGAATCGTAAAAATAGCATTAAACCCAAAAAACAAATTACCGTCTTTAAAATTAAAATTCTTTTGAGTTTGAGTAATAAACCTATCCTCCACCATACTAAATGAGTTGGTCATTTGAAATTGTAGTATTAAAAATCTCACATCCCAATTAACGCCTAATGCAAAAGCTCCATAGGTGTCAACAGATTTTAACGGATTTGCCACGTAATAATATTCTGACACAAAAGATACATGGGGTTTAACTTTGTATCTACCCCCAATCCCTAGGGCAAAAGTGTTGTTTGGATTTGCGTTGTTAGGAGTTAGTTTATGGACAAACGTAGGTGATATTTGTGCAGAAAAATTGGTATTAAACTTGTGTGCAATTAATACTTGAGAAGTATAGGCTAAACGTTTATTTAAGTTATCTAAACTCCCAGATTTATTTAGCGTAGAACCCTTTTCTGTAAAAGATGCATTTTGAAATAAAGTAACACTTACGGAGTTATTTTTGTTTTTTATTTGGCGGATAAGTCTGTATTTTAAATAGGTGTCAGAAATTTTTTCAAAACTACTCCATCCTCCACCTATGGTTAAACGGTCCGAAATTCCATATTCTAAACCAAACCTTGCGTTCCATCGGTCTGCAATAAAACTTTGAATATTAGAGTTAGGAAGGTTCCAAAACCTGTGCATTGTCATTAACTGTAGTACTCCTTGCTTTCTGTTTTCTACTGATTGCCCAATGGCCAATCGTGTTGTTTTAAAAGTAGCCAACTCGTATTGTGTTGATTTAGGGTATTCATTATCCAACGTTTCCAACAAGGTCTGTGCATTAGAGTTGGTATAAACTCCAATGCACAAAAAGAATAATAACAAATGGTTTACATTATTTTTCATAAGGCAGGTATTCAAATCTAAATTCAGTAGAAATAACTTTGGCAATATTTGGAGCTACAATGGATGGGATTTTAATATCAAAATCTTTAACAGCAATCTTAAAACTGCCAGTAACGAAATACATTCCGTTTACCTTGTTTATTTTGGTTTTGATATCAATATCTTTGGTAATATTTCTTATGGTTAATTGCCCTTTGATAATTTTTGTTTGTGTACCCTCTTTAGTGATGTCAAAATCTACAATTTTGCCTTCAAATGTAGCTTTTGGATACAAATCGGATTCAATGTAACTTTCGTTAAAATGCTCATGCATTAAAGATTTTTTAAAAACAAAAGTATTCATCAGCATACTGATTGCTATTTGACTGTTATCCAAATCAAGGATACTCAAAACCTGATTGTTTTTAGCTTCAATATTTTCGGCAGTAGTATAGGAAAAAAAGGAAACTTGTCCTTGTCGGGTAATTACTTTATTGGTTTTGGGTTTAAAACCTGTGAGCGCAATGAGTAAAAGTAGTGGAATTATAATTTTATACATAGCTTATTTAGTTGATGACCATACAGTTTAAAACAATAACATCTTTTAAGAAACCTTTACAAAGGCCTTTAATTTTAATACTTTTATGAATATCTATAGATGAAATGCTTTGGTTGGAATTATTTTTCATATCGCAAATAACATGATTGTCATTGGCAGTGCCGTATATAATTATTGTGTGTCTATTGTTTTTAAAAGAAATCTCTTTTATAGTACCTTCTATTTCTAAAATTTTGGACTTAAACTTTTTGTTTGCGATGATTTCGTTATCAATAAAAGAATAAGTTAGGTCAGTAGCTTTTAGAATACTGTCTGTCTTTAAATTTCTAGTGTCAACACGGTAAACTTTATTTACACTAAAAATAAAGTAGAGACTCATCAGAAGGATTAGAGTAGCAAAAATTATGTAAAACTTTTTATGAATCATGGTTTGTGTTGCACTTCACTACAAAGAAACAAGTATTTAGGAATATACAGAATTAAAAAAGTGTGAAAAGGAAAAAAATAGCTTAAAAAGGAATAAAACATAGCTGAATTTATAAAAACACCTCTTAAAAAAAATATTACATTAGATGTTTATTAATAGTTAGAACTTAAAAACAACGCATCTCTACATGAGAAAAGATAAATTATACTTTTTAACCTTTGTTTCTATTTCTGTTATTTTTTTACTAATAGCATCTATAAGCATCAAGTATTTCGTTAAGGTGAGTGCCAATCAACTTATAGAGTTGCAATTAGAGTCTAGTAAGAGAGAATGTCAGGAAATCTCCAAACTAATTTACTTTCAATTAGAATCAGGTATAGAAAAAGAAAAGGTATCTCAAGCGGTACAAAAAACTTTAGAGCAGGGCAAAAATCAGTCTTCGTTTGTGAGTGTTTTCGATTGGTCTGGAAAACAAGTTTGTCACCCCGATATTACTCAAATTGGTCAAAAAGTAAATTCTAACCAATCATTGCTAAACTCCTTAAAAGAAGAGGACAGTTCGGACCACTTATATGACTTGCTGATAAAACACAAACAAAAAAGAAAAGTAACAGATTCTGAAATTATTCATATTTCACCTGTAACTAATTCAGATTTAATAGTTGCTGCCTATTTAGATTTGGATGCCTTGGGTATGGAAGTAAGTAAGTTAAGGCAAAGTTTTTTCACCATTTTTTTATTGATGGGAACATTTTTTATTCTGTCATCTTTTTTTGCAGTTAGAATGATTGGTAGTTATTATGAAAAACAATTAGAGCAAAAAAATAGTAGCTTAGAAAGTGAGTTAATCAACTTATCTAAGCTAAATGCAGATTTGGTGAATTACCAGCAAAAAGTTGTTCAAGAAAAAGAGGTTGTAAATAAATCAGAATTGGTAAATGACGTTAGTAAAAAAAGAATTCTAACCCATATTAGAAACGAATTAGTTCCTATTGATATTGATAACATTGCTTATATATATACGGAAAACACCATAACTTATGTGGTGTCCTCACAAGGTAAAAAATCTACAACCAACGCTAGTTTGGATGATTTATATGCTACCTTGAATACGTTACTTTTTTTTAGAGCCAATAGGCAGTTTATTATTAGTATAACTTCCATCAAAAAAATTATTAAGTACGGAAATAGCCAGCTTAAAATTGTTGTAGATGATGCTGATGTAGAAATTATCATTAGCAAAAACAAAGCCTCAGAGTTTAGGCAATGGCTAAATATATAAAAAGAGCTTTTTTGTGTGGATATAAATTTGGAACAACCACGTAACTGATATTGTGTAATTCTTACAGAATGTTTAATATATAAATCTAGCTCACTCAAATAAAAACCTTAGTTATTTATCCAATTATAGCTATATAATGATAAACGATTTGTAGTTTGGTTGAGCAACACACCTTGTTTGCTAAAATCTTTTCTTCGCTTAAAGGCTTAACCGTTTTACAGGTCTAAAAATTATAAAGTAAAAACTTATTTGTTTTTGTGTTTTAAAACAGCCCATATACTGTTGGTTATCTTAAGGATGCGATCTTTTTTCTTTAGAATTCATATACACGATTGAAATCATCAGAAAGTGTACGATTTATTTAATCCTTTTTTTTCCTTTTTAACTTCTTTTTTTCCCCTTGACTAAGGTTGTTTCGTTTGTAAGATGCTTGCTGATAGATATTTGCACCATAATCTTATAAAAACAAAAAAATGAAAAAATCAGTTTTATTATTATTCACTTCAATCACATTATTAGTTAGTTGTAGCAATGACGATTCAAATATTGAAACGGCTACGGAGACAAATACAGATCAAGTTGATAGCGGATCAGGGCAAGACAATGAACAAAGCACTGTTAAGTTAGCAAGCAATACTACGCACGGGAGTATATTAACAGACGATAAAGGAATGTCTCTTTATTTCTTCTCTAAGGATACTAAAGAAATTTCTGAATGCACTAACGGTTGTAAAGCAGCTTGGCCTGTTTTTTATACAAACGACCTAAAATTAGATGAAGGTTTAAATGTATCAGATTTTGGAACAATTACAAGAACAGATGGCGATAAGCAAACCACTTATAAGGGCTGGCCTTTGTATTATTTTGCTAGTGATGATGTTGCAGGGGACACCAAAGGAGATAAGGTGGGGAATAATTGGTTTGTAGCTAAGCCTAATTACTCAGTAATGTATGGTCAAGCAAAATTATCGGGTTCAGATGAACTAACATTTTATATGACTAGTGCTACAGGTAGAACTATTTACTTGTTTGCCAACGATAAAAAAGACACCAACAACTATACTAGGCAAGACTTTTCTAACAACGCTACATGGCCAATTATTTCATTGGACTTAGATGAGGTTCCAAGTGTTTTCGATAAAAGTGATTTTGGAAAAATTACGGTTCATGGACGTAGCCAAATAACCTACAAAGGTTGGCCTTTGTATTATTTTGGAAGCGATACAGAAAGAGGAGATGCAAAAGGAGTTAGCGGAGTATGGCCAATTGTTAATACTAATACGGTAGCTGCCACAACTGCTGCTGCTGTTGGTCCAACATCTACTCAAACAAATAATGATGAGGCTGGTAACGAAGATTATGACTATTAATGATATAACAAAAGAGAGACTATACATAGTCTCTCTTTATAAAAATAGATCCATGCCATTAATTTTTAAAAATAGAAATATAGGTGTTCTTTTACTTGTACTTTTTTTGAGTATTGCTTGTGAGAATCATGTACAAGAGAATGATTTTGCTGTTATTGAACAAGATGTTAATTGCAATCCCAATACCTCATTTGCTACAAGTATTAAACCCATCATAGATAATAATTGTTTGCCATGTCATAGAACTCAATTTCCGGTTTTAACGAGTTTCAGCAGTATTAATCGTAACGCTAGTAATATAAGAAGACAGGTGGTGAGTAGGAGAATGCCTTTAAACGGTTCACTATCGGACGACGAAATAGCTTTGATACGTTGCTGGATTGACAATGGAGCCCAAAACAATTAAAAAAAGAGAATGATGAAAAAAACGAAAATAATAGTTCTAATAATTTTATCGGTTTCTGTTGTGATCTTAATAGTAGGACTTAAAATGTACCACAAGCCACATAAAAATATAGAAGAAACAGAAGCAACTGTTATTGCTACATCGGATATTGTTTTGAATGATTTTGAAACTAACGAAACGCTGGCAAACACAAAATATTTAGAGCAGATTGTGGAAGTTACTGGAACTATTTTAGAAAAATCCGAACACAAAAATAAAGGAATTGTAACACTATCTGCCCAAGCAGCCATAGGAAATGTAATGTGCTATTTGTCAGAAACCGAAAATCAAAAATTTGCCACATTACAAGAAGGTTCTAAGGTAACTATTAAAGGAGTTTGCACAGGATATTTAATGGATGTGGTATTGGTACGATGTGTCATCAACAACTAAAACAAAAACTATGAAAACAACTTATTTAATCTTTGGCTTTTTCTTGATGGCTTTAGTATCCAATGCGCAAGGGAAGTATTTGACCAAACAAGGATATGTGTCTTTTTTTTCTAGTACAATGATAGAAGACATCAAAGCAGATAATAATCAGGTGTTAAGTGTTATAGATACGAAAGATGGGAGTGTAGCGATTGCTATTTTAATGAAATCTTTTATGTTCGAAAAATCACTAATGCAAGAGCATTTTAATGAAAACTTTGTGGAATCAGACAAATACCCCAAAGCTATTTTTAGAGGAAAAATAGAAGACTACTCACCAATTAATTCAGGAGCAAAAGAGGTTTACATTATTGGTAAAATTACCATCCACGGAGTTACAAAAGATATTGAGATTGCAGCGACTCTTGCAGAGTGGAAAGGGAATCTTATGATAAAAGGAGTCTTTCCGTTATTAGTTTCAGATTTTGATATTCATATCCCAACCGTGGTAAGCAATAATATTGCTAAAACGGTAGAGGTTTCTTTTGAGTCTATTTACAAACCTTACCTTAAATAGTTATCAGTATTGCCAATTAGGTAGTGCAAAAAAAGCACTTTAACAAGCTATGGATAACATCTACTTTAAGTAAAAGACATTTTTAACCATCAATAAAACATATCATGAAATATACATATATCATACTCAGCCTTTTGTTCACAACAATTGCAGCTAAGGCACAAAGCAAATATTTAACCAAACAAGGTCAAGTATCTTTTTTTTCAAGTACACCTGTAGAAGATATCAAAGCAGAAAACAATCAAGTGTTAAGTGTTTTAGATAGCAATACTGGTACCATTGCCATTTCAATATTAATGAAGTCCTTTTATTTTGAGAAAGCGCTAATGCAAGAGCACTTCAACGAAAATTATGTGGAATCGGATACATATCCGAAAGCCATTTTTAAAGGGTTGTTGCCCAATGCAAAAGATCTTGAAAACGGAGAACATGAAGTAACGGTTCAGGGGAAAATGACCATGCATGGAGTAACACAACAGGTAGAAGTAAATGCGGTTCTAATAAAATTTGACGAGGGAGTTGAGTTAAAAGGGGAGTTTCCGTTGACCATTGCAGATTATCAAATAGATATCCCCTCGGCAGTTACCAATAACATTGCGAAAACAGTCTTAGTTTCTTTTGAACTAAATCACAAACCTTATAAAAAGTAGAAAAATGAAAAAGTATACAATTCTACTCATTTTGTTCGCTATAACTATATCTAACGCCCATGCGCAAGATGATCTGGTAGATCTTTTAGAAAAAGAAGCTCCTAAGTCTAAAAAAGATACGGTATTGAGCTTGTCGGATATTTTTATGGAAGAGGAGCCTGTAAAATACAGTGTTCAAAAGAAAAAAGAAGATCAATCCGTTAAGGAATTGTTGGAGGTGCTAAAAAACGAACCTGTAGAAAAGACTTTACAATTAAAAAACGATGACTCAGGTGATGCTTTTGCGTTGTTAGAAATTTTGGAAAAGGAAAGCCCTACAACAAAAGCATATGTTGCAGCTACGTTTAAGGGTACTAGAATTTTAAATGGACATTCCATAGAAAATAGAAAAAAAGGAATTTTAGAATTTGTGATTTCTCACCGTTTTGGGAGGGTAAATTTAGGTTTTGATGAATTATACGGCCTAGACCAGTCCAATATTCGTTTTGCTTTAGAAAGAGGAATTACTGATCGTTTAATGATTGGGTTGGGGAGGAGTAGCTACGAAAAAACATTTGATGGTTTTGCTAAGTATAAATTGCTAAAACAAGAAGTTGGAAAAAGAGGAATGCCTATTTCTTTATCCGTTTTTGGGAGTGTTGCTTATAGAAGTATTAAAGACTTTGAACCAGGAAAAGAACTGAGTTTTAATCAAAAACTAACGTATGTTTCTCAGTTGTTGATTGCAAGAAAATTTAGCTCTAATTTTTCTTTGCAATTGACACCTTCCTATATTCATAAAAATTCGGTGTTGGTGAGTAGTGATCCTCACGATATTTTTGCGATAGGTACTGGAGGTAGAATAAAACTCACAAAAAGAACCTCGTTAAATTTTGAGTATCATCATAATTTAAATCCATCAACATCTATTGATGCAACAGATTCTATTGCTTTTGGGGTTGATATTGAAACGGGAGGACATGTGTTCCAAATTATTTTATCGAACTCAATCACCATGATAGAAAAAAGTTTTATCACAGAAAGCACGGATAATTTTTTTAAAGGAGATGTGCATTTGGGCTTTAATATTTCTAGAGCGTTCCAATCTAAAAAGAAACAGCGCAAAAAAAAATAGATAATTATTCCACTAAATATAATACCGCAATATATACGAGTGTATAAAAAAAACAGGACTTCTCTTAATTAGATAAGTCCTGTTTAATATTTGGTGTGTTTACGTTATTTCAAAAAACTCTTAATACCATAACTAGCTAAAACTCCCTCTCCTGTAGCGGCTGCAACTTGAGCAATAGCACCTTCTCTACAATCTCCGGCAGCAAATATTCCTTCTTTAGAGGTTTCTGCTAAATTTTTGGTAGTCACAAAACCTTTGTCATTTAAATCTACCAAACCTTTAAAGTTTTTGGTGTTTGGAATTAACCCAATAAATATAAAAGCTCCATCAGCAATAATTTCTTTTTGCTCTTCGCTATCATTGTTTTCTACTTTAATCCCTTTAAACAATTCCTCTTCATTTTTAATAAATTCAATAGGAGTATGGTCTGTATAAACTTCAATATTGTCAATAGTATCTAATTTTTCTACGTAGGTTTTGGAAGCTTTAAATTCTGGAGAACGATTGATGATGATTACTTTTTTACAGAATCCAGCTAAAAATATTCCCTCCTCTAAAGCAGAATTTCCGCCTCCAACAACAATCACTTCTTTGTCTCTATAAAAAGAACCATCGCAAGTAGCACAAAAATGTACTCCAGAACCTATCAAATCGTTTTCGTTTGGAATTCCTAATTTTCTATATGTCGAACCTGTGGATAACACTACTGTTTTTGTTAAGTAAGTTCCCATAATGGTGGTTAACTCAAACAAGTTTCCTTTTTTAGTAATGTCTGAAACTTCTTCCCCTGTTCTAATCTCTGCACCGTATGTTTTTGCCTGATCTTCCATACGCTCCATTAATTTGGGTCCAGATATTTCGTTAAACCCAGGGTAGTTTTCAATTTTTTGTGTTAAAAATGCGTTACCTCCAATGTTCTTCTTTTCTAAAATCAAAGTGTCAAACCTATCTCTTTGTGCATAAATTGCGGTGGTTAAACCTGCTGCACCTCCGCCAATAATAATACTGTCATAAACTTTATGTTCTTTATTATCATCAATATCTAGTAGCTCTTTTAGTTTTGCGTTGTTGGGGTTGGTGTAGGGTTTGTCGTTTAAAATGATGGTAGGAATAATTCTTTTACCTTCATTAATCTCCTCAACTTTTTCTGTGGCCCAATCGTGTTTATCTACATCAATAAACTGAAAGTTAACACCATTGTCTTTTAAGTATGATTTGGCTCTTTTACAATCAGGACACCAATCTGCACCAAAGAGGGTAAGTTGTTCTTTATTATTAATTCCTAAGACATTGGCTAGGGTAGCGTTATCAGGATTGGTGTAAGGCTTTTTGTTAATAATAACGGTTGGAATAATTCTTTTACCATTGTTAATTTCTTCAACTTTTTGTGTAGCTTCTTTGTTTAAATCAACATCAATAAAGTCGTATTTTACGTTGTTGTTATTTAAATAGTCTTTAGCTCTTTTGCAATCTGGGCACCAATCTGCACCATATAATATAATGTCGTTCATTTTTCTTTTTGTATTTGAATTTTTAGTCGTTAGTAAATTAAGCTTTTTACAGATAGTACGATAATAAACTATTGGAGTACATACATATTAAGCCTATACTTTATTTTATAAACGTTGTTATGAGTAAAACTTTTAATGATTGGGCGAGTGATTTGATATTGATAATAACTGTAAAAAAAGAGTAACAAAACCAGTAACAGTATTTATACTGTAAGTTAAGGGTTTTGTTACTCTTAAATGATTGATGCTTGTTGATATAGCTTCTGAATTTGACTACACAGCGATGTTATCTATATATTCGTTAGTATCTTCTTTTGCCTTTTTATTTTTCCAACCCATCCATTTTTCACCCAAAGTTTTTCTCATGATGTTTTCTAAAGGTATCATCACAGCAAAATTATAAAGCGCGTGTGCTAAATTTTTTGGATGTGTAGCTAAACTTCGTAAGCTCATAGAAAAGCCCGGAGTAATGTATTTCATGTGATGCCAATATCCTTCAGGAATGTACAACATATCTCCATGTTCTAAGTTGGCAATGTATCCTTTTGCATTTTTTAACGCAGGCCACTTGTCAAGATCAGGATTAGAAAAATCAATTCCTCGATGCGCAATTAGAGAGTTTGGAACTTTGTACATGTATTTAGATTGCTTTTGGTCAAACAAAATACATTCCTTTTTACCTTCAAAATGAAAGTGAAAAATATTAGCCAAATCTATGTCATAGTGCATAAAAGTATAGGAATTGTATCCGCCAAAAAAAAGTGTAGGAAGACTTTTTAAAAAGTTAACGCCAAGGTCAGGATAATTAAAATCCTCTCGTAAACCAGGTATTTCTTTTAAAATATTCCACAGAAAAATTCGATATTTAGTCGGCTTTCTTTTAATCAAATCAATATACTTATTCATTTTCATGTAAGCATGCGGGCTGTTAAATTTTCTAGAAGCATCAGTAGGTCTGTCATCATACAAAGGAACAGATTTATTACCTGCCACACTTTTTATGTAATCTAGATTCCATTTACTGTACGCAGGCCATTGTTTAGAAAATCCTTTAACCACAACAGGTTTTTGTTTTTTATAGTAATTTTCTACAAACTCTTTTTTACTAATGTGATTAACAACGTCTATTGATTCAAGATTCAGCTCCATGGTATAAACAATTTTAAAGTGAATTAAATGTCAAATAAAATTATAAGATGGAGTGCTGAAAGTCAATGTCTAAACGGTTGATTGTAATCAATCTAGAAGTTGTTTTGAAACTTTTTTGGAATGTCGGTATTAATCTTAAAGTTCTGTTTTCGAAATTTAAAACTTAGTTTCCAAGCATGTAAAAATAAAGAATCTGTCGGGTAGGTTAAGGGATTGTTTTTAAAGTAATCGGGGTTTTTATATCCCTTATCTCCAATAATAGGATGTCCTAATTGGGCTAAGTGAAGTCTAATTTGATTCGTTCTGCCTGTGTGCGGAGTCACCTCTAATAAGGTTTGATTTGTGCGAGTATTGCGTTTTAAAACTTTAAATTCCGTAAACGCATCAACACCTGTTAAAGAGGAGGTTCTTCCTCCTCCAGCAGTTTTCTCGGTACTTATTTTGCTGTTAGTGTTAAAATAATTCTCGGCAGGAATTCCTTCTACCAGTGCCAAGTATTTTTTTTGAGTTTGCTTACTTTCAAATTGTTCTCCAATTTGATGCACAATTTCTTTATTTCTACCCAATACAACAATGCCTGTAGTGTTGGCATCTAGTCTATGTATAATTTTAAAATCTTCGTTAGGAAAAGCTAGTTTTAAAATTTCTGTTAAAGAGTTTCTGTTAAACCTTCCGCTCGGATGCATAGGTAATGGAGCAGGTTTGTTGATGATTAGGATATCATCGTCACAAAAAAGTAGGTCGATTTTAGTCGCCACAGCTGGTTCTGTTTTTGGAGAAGAAGTATGCTGTGTAACATAGCCTGCTTTTAAAAGCGTATTTTCTTTTGCAGGTTTTCCGTTAACAAGCAAGGTTTGATTTTTAATTTTAGTGACCCAAATATCTCTAGTTGATCGAGGGACTACTTCTAAAAAAAAATCGATAATAGGGTATCCTTCGTATTTCTTTTTTACGGATAACTTATATTCTGTAGGCATTGGAACGCTACCTGGTAGCGGAGTAGTGACGCTTGCAATTTGCTGCTTAAAATATTCTCGGGAAATGGGCATTTTACTAACGGTTATTAAGACTGCTGGTCGGCTCCCGATTTTTTAACATATTTTGTTAAAATCACAATGCTAGACCCATTCACCCTTCCTTCTATTTGGTCTTTATTATCATGAACCAAAGAAATATTTCTGATGGGAGTACCTCTTTTAATCGTAAAACTACCCGTACCTTTTACCACTTTGTCTTTGGTCATGGTTACCATATCGCCAGCTTCGAGTATAGCACCATTGCAATCTTTGTGGATTATTTTTTCATCATCATTTAAATGATCTCCTGTGGCTTCAGCAAAACGCAAATCGGTTTCCTCTAAATACATCATATCTAGTAGGTCTTGAGGCCAACCTTCTCCCTTCAATCGATGTAACATTCTCCACGCAGTAATTTGTACTGCTTTGTGCTCACTCCACATAGCATCGTTCAAACATCTCCAATGGTTGGTGTCCATGTTTTCTGAATGATTTATTTGACTCTTACAAACATCACAAACTAAAATATTGGTATCTAAAGTATCGTTTAAACTTGGTTTTAATCTAATCTCTTCAAGAGGATTCGTAGAACTACAAAGTTCACATTGATTTCCGCTTCGTTGTTCTAACTCTTCTCTAATGTTCATATGAGTTGTTGATTCGTTTGTTTGAGTAATCGATACCTGGCTTAGATAATCATAATGTATCGATATTGTATTGTGAGACAGATCTAAGGTTATTTATCTTCTTTGTCTCACGGTTTCGTATAAAAAAGCACCACAAGCAACAGATACATTTAGAGAACCTATTTTTCCTAATAATGGAAGCTTTGCCTTAGTATCTGCAATTTTAAGAATAGATGGGTTGATACCTCTATCTTCGGACCCCATGACAATTGCCGTAGGTTGGTTAAAGTCGATATCAAAAATAGTATCGTCTGTTTTTTCGGTAGCGCAAACTATTTTTATATCAGCAGCTTGTAACATAAAAATAGCATCTTTAATGTGGTCTACTTTACACACAGGAACGTTAAAGGCAGCACCTGCAGAGGTTTTAACAGTTTCTCCATTGATAGGTGCATTACCTGTTTTAGGAATAATAATTCCATGCACACCTGTACATTCTGCAGTACGAATAATAGCCCCAAAGTTTCTTACATCAGAAATTTGATCGAGCAACACAAAAAGAGGAGTTTCTCCTTTTTCTATAGTGGATGTAATTAAAGCATCTAAATCGTAAAAAGGAACAGGAGCAATTAAAGCACCAGCTCCCTGATGGTTATTATCTCTAGACATTCTGTCCAATTTCTCCACAGGAACAATGCTAGAGGTTATATTATTTTCTTTAATTAGCTGTTTTAGCTCAATCATTAAAGGTCCGTTTACGTCCTTTTGTAAAAAAACTTTATCGATTGAATTACCAGCGTTTATAGCTTCTATAATGGCTCTAATACCAAAAATTTTTGAAGTTTGTTTTTCCATGCTGCAAATGTAGTTAAAAGCTAGAAGATGGTCACAAAGTTGATGTGAAACAATCCGTTACTTAAATTAAAGTTAGTTTCTTGGCTTTTTCCAACTGCATAACTAATTTTTAAGAGGCCAGAGGGAGTACCCAGCGTGTAGCCCAAACCAAAGCTCAGTAAGTTGCTTTCGTCACTTAAATTCTTAAAATAACCAATGTCACTAAAAGCATACAAGTAACTAATAGGGTTGTTAAAATATCGGTATTCAATATTGGTGTAATTGTAAAGATCACTAATAATACTTTGTTCCAAAAAACCTCTCATGCTGGTGGCTCCACCTACTCTATACAATTCGTTAATCGTTTTATTGGGCGATCTCAAATAAGCATTTCTGTTTTGAGTATAAATGTGGTTGTTGGTGTTTAACTCAAAATTATAGATAAGGTCAGACTCTATAATTTGTTGCTTGCTTGTAATTTCAGTTTTTCTATTACCGTAACCTAAAGTCAATTCTACTTTAGATTTGGGAATTCTCCAATTGTTAACCTCTTTAAAGAGATAATGCAGTCCTACGATATCTTTATCATATTGTTGGGTAATATCATCAATAGAAGTAGATTGTTCTTTTTGGTAGTACACACCTATGTTGTGTTTGTAGTGAGGCTTGTAGCTTATATTGATAAGTTGTTTGGTATTTACAAAAGAACTGTCTTGTCTAAAAATGTTCAAATCAAACTTTACATTTAAAGGACTACCAAAAATGTAAGGATTGTTAATGGATAAACCTATTTCTTGTTGATCTTGGCCAGAATTGTTCCATTTAAAAGCAAACGTTTCCCCTTTGTGAAGCACATTTGTGAGAGAAATATCAACATAACCATTGAATTGAATTCTGCTTTCTCCTTCCTGATTGCTAAAACCAATAAGTGCATCCAATTTGTTGGCTTTTACTCTATCTAGGTATAAGTACAAATGCGTAGAATCTTTGGTGAATAGTACAGCTGGCTTCTGTTTGTTTTTCACAAAACTCAATTGGTTGATTTTGTTTTCTGTTTCTTTTAGCAACTCCTTACTAAAAACTTTTTTTGAGTAAATGTATCTTTTCTTAAAACGTTTGGAGAATTTGGTATAACCTTTAACCACAACTTTGTCAACATATCTTTTTTTAGATTGATGAATACTCAGATCGCAAAACAGTGTATCATTGATTAGTTTTTGATTGATGAACTTTACTTGAGTAAAATTTTGTCCCGCATTGTCAAATTCGGCAGTCAGTTGTTCTAAAAAGGTGACAACGGAGTTAGGTTCAATATAAATTTTTTCCTCATTAGATTTTGTTGCAAGAGCAATTTCTTCGCTACTGTTATTAATTGCAATAGTCTTTGTGT
Source organism: Wenyingzhuangia sp. IMCC45533 (assembly GCF_054111225.1). Classification (NCBI taxonomy): domain Bacteria; kingdom Pseudomonadati; phylum Bacteroidota; class Flavobacteriia; order Flavobacteriales; family Flavobacteriaceae; genus Wenyingzhuangia; species Wenyingzhuangia sp. IMCC45533. The sequence goes on from NZ_CM134197.1 coordinate 1,845,109, forward strand.
CCTGTCCAGGATCAACGATATGACGATTGATGCTATCTTTTTCGAAGCTCCTTACGTTGTAAAAAAAATATCCTTTGAGGGTCAATTCTTTTTTTAAGACATCAAAATCATCAGTTTTATTTGTTGCAAAGGAATAGTTTAAGCTATCCTTAATAATGTAGATGTCTTTTTTTTCTTGTGAAGAACATATAATGATGCACAAAAACAAGCAAGTAAAAAAACTAAAAAGATTTAGAAACCTCATATAAATCAAAGCTACTAGAAATGTTTCGATGTAACAATTCTGATTTGGTAAATAAACATCTTTAACGTTAAAATATCTGTTTTGTTTTCCTCGTAAAAAAAATAAAAAAGAAAGGCTTAAATAAAATTAACTCCTTGATATTTGATTAATTAGAAAAAATTATTACTTTTGCAAGCCCTTGGAGAGAATTCCAAGGGAAAATATTAAAACGTTATATATATATTAATTTATGCCAACTATTCAACAATTAGTTAGAAAAGGAAGAGCCCAAGTTACTAAGAAGAGTAAATCGGCTGCTTTGAAGGCATGTCCACAACGTCGTGGAGTATGTACACGTGTTTATACCACAACACCTAAAAAACCTAACTCAGCGATGCGTAAAGTAGCGCGTGTTAGATTAACTAACGGTAATGAGATAAACGCTTACATCCCAGGAGAAGGACATAACCTACAAGAGCACTCGATAGTATTAGTAAGGGGAGGAAGAGTAAAAGATTTACCAGGGGTTAAGTACCACGTAGTACGTGGAGCTTTAGATACTGCTGGTGTTGAGGGTAGAACCCAACGTAGATCTAAGTATGGAACTAAGCGTCCAAAGAAATAATCTATAATCTTTTAAATTCTTAAGAAAACATGAGAAAAAGAAGAGCAAAAAAGAGAGTTCTTTTACCGGATCCAAAATTTAACGATCAGTTGGTAACACGTTTTGTAAATAACTTAATGTGGGACGGAAAGAAATCTACAGCGTTCAAGATTTTTTACGATGCATTAGAGATTGTAGAAAACAAAAAAGGAGAAGATGAAGAGAAATCTTCATTAGAAATATGGAAAGATGCATTATCTAACGTAATGCCTCAAGTAGAAGTACGTAGCCGTCGTGTAGGTGGTGCTACTTTTCAAATTCCAATGCCAATTAGACCAGACCGTAAGGTATCTATGGCAATGAAATGGTTAATTTCTTACTCTAGAAAGAGAAATGAAAAAACTATGGCTCAAAAATTGGCTGCAGAAGTATTAGCTGCTGCAAAAGAAGAAGGAGCTGCTGTTAAAAAGAGAGTGGATGTTCACAAGATGGCAGAAGCTAACAAAGCATTTTCACACTTTAGATTTTAATAGAAATGGCTAGAGATTTAAAATTAACTAGAAATATTGGTATTGCTGCGCATATTGATGCAGGAAAAACCACTACAACAGAACGTATATTGTACTATACAGGAGTTTCTCACAAAATTGGAGAAGTTCACGATGGTGCAGCTACTATGGACTGGATGGAACAAGAGCAAGAAAGAGGGATTACGATTACTTCTGCTGCAACAACTTGTACATGGGAGTTCCCAGTAGAAAATGGACAACCGACAGCAGATGCTAAAGGTTACCATTTTAATATTATCGATACTCCAGGTCACGTTGACTTTACAGTTGAGGTAAACCGTTCTTTACGTGTATTAGATGGTTTGGTATTCTTATTTAGTGCAGTTGATGGTGTTGAGCCTCAGTCTGAAACTAACTGGAGATTAGCAGATAACTATAGAGTACCTCGTATTGGTTTTGTAAACAAAATGGACCGTCAGGGATCTAACTTTGCAAACGTTTGTAAGCAAGTTAAAGAGATGTTAGGTTCTAACGCTGTTGAGATTGTATTACCAATTGGAGAAGAGTCTGACTTTAGAGGAGTAGTAGATTTAGTTAAGAACCGTGCAATTATATGGCACGACGAAACTAAAGGAGCTACTTTTGATGTTGTGGATATTCCTGAAGATTTAGTAGATGAAGCTGCTGAAGCGCGTGCTAAATTAATCGAAGAAGTTGCTTCTTACGATGAGGAATTATTAGAGAAGTTCATGGAAGATGAAAACTCTATTACAGAAGAAGAAGTACATGCTGCTTTAAGAGCTGCGGTAATGGATATGGCTATCATACCTATGATCTGTGGATCTTCTTTTAAAAACAAAGGAGTTCAGTTCTTGTTAGATGCTGTTTGTCGTTACTTACCATCTCCATTAGATAGAGATAGTATTGTAGGTACAGACCCTAACACAGAAGAAGAAACTACTAGAAAACCAGATGCAAAAGATTCTTTCTCTGCATTGGCATTTAAAATTGCTACAGATCCTTTCGTAGGACGTTTAGCTTTCTTCCGTGCTTATTCAGGAAGATTAGATGCAGGTTCTTATATTTTAAATAACCGTTCAGGTAAAAAAGAGCGTATTTCTCGTATTTACCAAATGCACGCTAACGAGCAAAAAGCAATCGATTTTATCGAAGCTGGAGATATCGGAGCTGCTGTAGGTTTTAAAGATATTAAGACTGGAGACACAATGTCTTCTTTAGATGCCCCAATTGTATTGGAATCTATGGATTTCCCAGATCCAGTAATTGGTATTTCTATTGAGCCTAAGACAAAAGGTGATGTTGATAAAATGGGATTGGCTTTAGCTAAATTAGCAGAAGAAGATCCAACGTTTACTGTTAAAACTGACGAAGCTTCAGGTCAAACTGTAATCTCAGGAATGGGAGAATTACACTTAGAGGTATTGGTTGACCGTATGAAACGTGAGTTCAAGGTAGAGGTAAATCAAGGTGAACCTCAAGTAGAGTACAAAGAAGCTGTAACAAGATCTACAGAACACAGAGAAGTTTATAAAAAGCAATCTGGTGGACGTGGTAAGTTTGGTGATATTGTGTTTGAAATGGGACCTGTTGATGAAGATTTCGAAGGTTCAGGATTACAATTCGTTGATGAAATCAAAGGAGGACGTATTCCTAAGGAATTTATTCCTGCTGTAGAAAAAGGATTCAAAGAGTCTATGCAAAATGGACCTTTAGCTGGATTCGTAATGGATTCATTAAAAGTTAGGTTAATTGATGGTTCTTTCCACCCAGTAGATTCTGATGCATTGTCATTTGAATTAGCTGCTAAAATGGGATACAAAGCTTGTGCAAAAGCTGCAGGTGCTGTTATTTTAGAGCCAATCATGTTGTTAGAAGTATTAACTCCAGAAGAAAACATGGGAGATATCGTTGGTGACTTAAACAGACGTAGAGGTCAAGTAAACGATATGAGTGACCGTGGAGGTGCTAAAGTGGTAAAAGCTGAAGTTCCTTTATCAGAAATGTTCGGATATGTAACAACATTACGTACGTTATCTTCAGGTAGAGCAACGTCTACAATGTCGTTCTCTCACTACGCTGAGACCCCTAAAAATGTATCAGAGGATGTAATTGCTGCTTCTAAAGCATAATTTTAAAACATTAGAAAATGAGTCAAAAAATCAGAATAAAATTAAAGTCTTACGACTACAACTTGGTAGATAAATCTGCTGAGAAAATCGTAAAGACGGTAAAGTCTACTGGTGCTGTTGTAAACGGACCAATCCCTTTACCAACAAATAAAAAGATTTTTACTGTATTACGTTCTCCACACGTAAACAAAAAATCTAGAGAGCAATTCCAATTATCTTCATACAAAAGATTATTAGATATCTATAGTTCTTCATCTAAGACTATTGATGCTTTAATGAAGTTAGAATTACCTTCTGGAGTAGAAGTAGAAATCAAGGTGTGATAGAATTGCTGAACAATCTTCAGCAGAACACATTTTTAAATATAAAGTCCTATCAGTTTTCTGGTAGGACTTTTTGTTGTTTGTAAGCATGAAGTTTAGTTGATAGACAAAAGGAAAAATCAAACATTTCTTGTTGAGTTTCCAGGGCTAAATTGACCTTTATTTGTTTTTAATTGTCTATTTATCAAGGGTGTAGGATTGGGTTTTTTTTGTAAAATTCAAAGCTAGAATTGACATCACATCCTGTCGAATTATTTTGATTCCCTATAAATACTATATAACCTATGACATTAAAGGAATATCTACTACAATTATGTTAATATTAGAATATGGTAAAATTCACACAAAAAGGGATTTACTGCGTGCCTGGTAACTTTTATTTAGACCCGTGGTATCCTGTAGATTATGCAATTATTTCCCATGCGCATGCAGATCACGCACGTTGGGGGATGAAGCACTACTTATGTCATCATCACACTAAACCTGTTTTACAACACCGTATAGGCATAGATATTTCTGTGGAAAGTCTAAAATACAATCAACCCATAAACATTAACGGAGTAAAAGTAAGTTTTCATCCAGCAGGACATATCATTGGTTCAGCACAAATTCGATTAGAATACAAAGGAAAAGTGTTGGTGTTTACAGGAGATTATAAAGTAAAAGAAGATGGACTAACCATTCCTTTCGAATCTGTAAAATGTCATGAATTTATTACAGAAAGCACCTTTGGATTGCCTATATACAAATGGTTGCCAGAAGCTGAATTAAAAGCCCAATTGGTAAACTGGGTACTGCAGAATCAGAAGAATAATAGAACTAGTGTTTTGTTTGGGTACTCCTTGGGGAAAGCACAAAGAATTATGAACTTGCTACAAGGTGTAGATGATATATATGTACATAATGCAATACACCATACCAATAATGCTATAAAAACGGCTGGTGTTGAATTGCCAAAAACAATTGCGTTAGATGCACATTTTAAAAAGAATGATGTTCAAGGAAAAATCATTGTGATGCCACCGGGACTTTTAGGAAGTAAAATGCTAAAACGTGTACCTAATGCAGCAACTGCTATCTGCTCAGGATGGATGCAAATAAGAGGGAACAAACGTTGGAAAGGAGTAGATGCAGGTTTTCCAGTAAGCGATCATGCAGATTGGGATGGATTGATAAAAGCAGTAAAAGCATCCGAAGCGGAAAAGGTGTACGTAACCCACGGAGCAAAAAACATATTCTCTAAATATTTGAACGAAATAGGTATTGATGCGGAAGATTTGACAACTGAGTACGGAGAAAGTGAGTTAGAAAAGGAAGAAGCCAACACTAAAGAGTAACAAACAATACGGCTTTAACGTACTAATCGCCATACAACTAAAATGAAAGAATTCTCGCAACTAATAAGCACAATTGAAATTACAAATAAAACCAATGCTAAAATTGAAGCATTGGTTCAGTATTTTAATACTGCGAGCGATAAAGATAAGTTGTGGATGGTTGCATTATTTACGGGAAAAAGACCCCCAAGACCAGTAAAAACATCATTGATGAAAATATGGTGCATGGAGATTACTCGGTTGCCAGAATGGCTCTTTTTAGAAAGCTACGCAGCTGTAGGAGATTTAGGAGAAGTAATAGCTTTACTATTACCAGAGCCTACCGAGCTAGTTGAAAAGCCGTTGCATGAATGGATGAGTGAGTTGATTGCACTAAAATCTAAAACAGAAGAAGAGAAAAAAGCATACGTATTACGAGCCTGGAAGGGGCTTAATGTGCAAGATAGATTGATATTTAACAAATTAATAGGAGGGAGCTTCAGGATTGGAGTATCTAAAAAAACATTGGTAAATGCACTGGTGAAACTAACAGGAATAGACGATAGCAAACTGATGCATAGCATTATTGGACAATGGAATGTAAATGAAATTACTTTTGAAGAACTGTTGCAAGGAAATCATATTAATTATGATAACTCAAAGCCTTATCCATTTTGTTTGGCCTATGCTTTGGAAAAAGAGTTAGATGATTTAGGAAATATTAGTGATTGGCAAGTAGAGTATAAGTGGGATGGCATTCGAGGGCAAATTATCAAAAGAAACAACGAGGTTTATATTTGGAGCAGAGGAGAAGAGTTGGTAACGAATCAATTTCCAGAATTAACAGAAGCTTTAGCAACTTGGAAAGGTGATTTTGTGATTGATGGAGAAATTTTAGCGATTAAAGATAATGATGTATTGTTCTTTAACGATCTGCAAAAACGATTGAATCGAAAAACAGTATCTAAAAAGCTATTAGAGGAAGTACCTGTGGGTTTTTACGCTTATGATATGATGGAATTTGAAGGAGAAGATATCCGGCAACAATCGTTATCGTTAAGAAGACAAAAGCTAGTATCTGTTTTTAAAAATAATAAAGCTCAGCACATTAAACTATCAGAATTGGTAGAGGTAGACCAATGGAGTTTGTTGAATCAGATAAGAGATAACTCTAGAGAATTGAAAGCAGAAGGTTTGATGCTGAAACATAAAAATTCTGAATATTATACAGGAAGAAAAAAGGGAGATTGGTGGAAGTGGAAAGTGGATCCTTTGACTATTGACGTGGTAATGATTTATGCGCAAAAAGGGAGCGGACGTAGAAGTTCAAAATATACCGATTACACCTTTGCTGTAAAAAAAGAAGATGGCTCGTTAGTTACAGTAGCGAAAGCTTATTCGGGGTTAACAGATGTTGAGATAACAGAAGTGAGTAGATGGGTCAATAAGAATGCAATAGAAAAATTTGGTCCTGTAAGAACCGTAACACCAGAATTGGTGTTCGAGATTGCCTTTGAAGGCATAGCGCTAAGCAATCGACATAAGTCTGGAGTAGCCTTGCGTTTTCCAAGAATTAAAAGATGGCGTAAAGACAAGACGGTAAAGGATATTGATACTATTGAGAGTGTGAAAGCGTTGATTAATTAGTACTGAGTGAAAAGTACGAAGTACAAAGTGTGAAGTAACGAGTCGTAAATATAATAGCAAAATAATTACAAAAAATTCTGAATTTCTAAAACGTAACTTCTCATCTCCCTAAAAGGAAAACCAATGACCAAAAAAATAGAGAATACAGATGGTTATAAAATTGTAAGCGAGTGGCTAGAGTCCAAACAATTCTCTCCCTTCGATTTTCAGTTAAAAGCGTGGAAAAAATATGCTCAAAATTTTAATGGATTGGTGGTGGCTCCAACAGGTTTTGGGAAAACTTATGCCATGTTTATAGCGGTTGTGATTGACTTTTTAAATAGACCAGAAGCTTATAAAAAAGGAATTAAACTTTTGTGGATTAGTCCGCTGAGGTCACTAGCAAAAGACTTGCAAAAAGCAATGCAAACTGCGATTGATGAAATTGGGTTGGATTGGGAAGCGGCTGTAAGAAATGGAGACACCTCACAATCTGATAGAAGAAAGCAAGAAAGGAATATGCCAGATATTTTGCTAACAACTCCAGAAACGATGCATTTACTGTTCTCTCAAAAAAACAACTCACGTTGGTTTAAAAATATCAACTGTGTGGTGATAGACGAGTGGCACGAATTGCTGGCAACTAAAAGAGGGGTGTTAACAGAGTTAGCTTTGGCTAGGTTGAGATCACTATCTAAAGACATAAGAGTTTGGGGGATTTCTGCAACCATCGGAAATTTGGAAGAAGCAAAGCAAGTATTAGTTCCAGACGATACAATAAAAACAATCATCATTACTTCTAAAGAAAAGAAAAAATTAGAAATTATTTCTTTATTGCCAGATGAAGTAGAGCTTTTACCGTGGGCAGGACATTTGGGAGGGAAGCTGGTGGATAAAGTAATTAACGTGATTTATGAAAATAATACCACATTGGTGTTTACCAATACTCGAAATCAAGCTGAACTATGGTATCAATTGCTGCTAAATGCTGACCCTGATTTGGCAGGCCAAATCGCTATTCATCATGGTTCTATAGATGCAAAACTCAGAAACTGGATAGAAGATGCGATCAATCAAGGTTGGTTAAAAGTAGTAGTTTGTACTTCGTCTTTAGACTTAGGAGTAGATTTTAAACCTGTAGATTGTGTTATTCAAATCGGCTCAGCAAAAGGGATTGCACGTTTTATGCAGCGAGCAGGAAGAAGTGGCCATTCTCCTTACGAAGTTTCTAAAGTGTACTGCGTACCTACGCACTTGTTGCAGTTAATTGAAGTTTCCGCACTTAAAGAAGCTGTAAAACAGACAGATGTGGAGTCAAGAACCCCCATGGTGTTAACATATGATGTGTTGGTGCAGTTTTTAGTAACCTTAGCAGTTGGAGAGGGTTTTGATAAACAAAAAGTACATGAGCTAATTAAAAACACGCATGCCTTTCATTTCTTAACCCAAGAAGATTTTAATTGGGCAATGCAATTTATTACTCAAGGAGGAAATGCGTTAAAATCTTACGAGGAGTTTCATAAAGTGGTATTGGACGAAGCTTCTGGGTTGTATAAAGTGGTGAGTAGAAGAATCAGCATGTTACATAGAATGAATATTGGTACCATTGTAAGTGATGCAATGCTAAGAGTAAAGTTCTTAAAAGGAGGTTTTATAGGAATGATAGAAGAATATTTTATCTCTAAGCTAAAAAAGGGAACACCTTTTGTGTTAGCAGGTAGAGTGTTGGAAGTTGCACACATAAAAGATATGACGGTGTATGTTAGGAAAAGCAAATCTAAAAAAGCAACGACACCAAGTTGGAAGGGAGGCCGATTGCCATTAACCTCTTACCTAAGTCATCATTTACGAATGAAATTAAATAACGCTTTAAGTCCAGGAGTGAGAGAACGAGAACTAAAATTTTTAAATCCTTTATTGACTACTCAAGATTTGAACTCACATATTCCAAAATCGGACGAATTTTTAGTGGAAAAAATAGAAACTAGAGAGGGTTGTCATTTGTTCTTTTATCCTTTTGAGGGAAGACTGGTGCACGAAATTATGGCCTCAATTATAGCTTATAGAATTAGTCAAATTCAACCGATTACATTTACCATCGCTATGAATGATTACGGATTTGATTTATTAAGCGATCAAGAAATACCAGTTTCTGAAGAAAATTTACACGAAATTTTAACGAAAGAAAATTTGATGGAAGATGCGATTGCGAGCATCAATGCATCTGAAATGGCAGGGAGAAAATTTAGAGACATTGCAGTTACGGCAGGCTTAGTTACGCAAACACATCCGGGAACACAAAAAACACATAAAAGTTTGCAGTCTTCTTCGGGGTTAATTTTTAGGGTACTAGAAGATTTTGAACCCGATAATTTATTGTTGCGTCAAGCTTATACCGAAGTGTTTAACGAACAACTAGAAGAAGTTCGATTAAGAAAAGCTTTTAACAGAATTGCCAATAGCAAAATCATCCTAAAAAAAGCAAAAGGATATACACCGTTGAGCTTTCCTATAAAAGTAGATAGCTTAAGAGATACGATGACTAACGAAAAATTAAGTGATCGTATTGAAAGGTTACAAATGCAGCATTATAAGTATCTTTAACCTTTAGAATTTAGAATTCTGATGGTAAACTCCTAACTCTAAGCTTCTCATTAAAAAGACTCACATTAATGAACATCTCCACAAAAGAAATTGAATTTGGTAACACTAAGCTAACACTAACCAATCAGAGAGTAATTTATTGGGAAGATCAACAAGCTTTAATTCTATCTGATATTCACATTGGTAAAACAGCACACTTTAGACAAAATGGAATCCCAATTTCTGATGAAGTGTTGCATAGGGATTTAGAGAGATTAGAACAGCTTATACATCATTTTTCTATCCGAAAACTAATTGTAGTAGGAGATTTGTTTCATGCAGACTACAATTCTAATATTGAGTTGTTTTCTAATTGGTTGAATAAATATGAAAATATAGATAAGTTGTTGATTCTAGGAAATCACGATAAATTGAATAGGTCTTTTTATCGAGACTTAAAGTTTTCTGTTAGTGCTAGTTTGGACTTGAATGGTTTATGCTTTGTTCATGATGAGAGTGATGTGAAAAATGATGAGTTTTCTGTATCAGGGCATACGCATCCTGGAGTTTGGCTAAAATTAAAAGCGAGACAAAAAATCAAGCTTCCCTGTTTTCACTTAAATAAAAATCAACTTGTTTTACCTGCTTTTAGTCTTTTTTCAGGTTTAAACACCAATTGCGAACTAGTTGAAGGTGTTTCTTTTGCCTTTACGGAGGATAACATCTTTAAAATTTGATTCTAATTTTATAAAAGAACAATTCTCAAATAGTATATCTCATTATTTTAACTGTTTCTTTTTTTCTAAAAGAATAGTTTTCCAAAAATGTATTAAATCTTCTCTCTGTGAATTAGTAAGTTAAATAAAAAATACTATCTTTGCAGTCCTTTTTTAGGAGGTGTTTTGATGTTGTTCGAACGAAAAACATAACACAAATGTAGGTTCATAAGGACTAGTTTGTGTTTTCTTGAGTTTTTTTTAGCTAACAACAAAGCATCTAAATAAGAAGGGAAAAAAACAAATCAATTAATAATTAATTTTTAATCATGTCTGGGTTAATAGGAAAAAAAATCGGAATGACTAGCATTTTTGATGAGAACGGGAAAAACATTCCTTGTACTGTAATTCAAGCTGGTCCGTGTGTAGTTACCCAAGTCAGAACTGAGGAAGTAGATGGTTATTCTGCTATCCAATTAGGTTTCGATGACAAATCTGACAAGAATACCACTAAAGCGTTGCAAGGTCACTTTGCAAAAGCTGGTACGACTGCTAAGAGAAAAGTTGTTGAGTTTAGTTTTGACGAGGAGTTAAATTTAGGAGATACAGTTGGTGTAGATCTTTTCATTGAAGGGGAATTCGTTGATGTATCAGGAATTTCTAAAGGTAAAGGTTTCCAAGGGGTTGTAAAACGTCATGGATTCGCAGGAGTTGGTCAAGCAACTCACGGTCAACATAACCGTTTAAGAGCTCCAGGTTCTATCGGTGCTGCATCTTACCCTGCAAGAGTGTTCAAAGGAATGCGAATGGCAGGTAGAATGGGAGGAGATAAAGTTAAAGTTGAAAACTTAAGAGTTTTAAAAGTTGTTGCTGACAAGAACTTAATCGTAGTAAAAGGATGTATTCCTGGAGCTAAGAACTCATACATAACTATCGAGAAATAATGAAAGTATCAGTTTTAGATTATACAGGAAAAGATACAGGACGTCAGGTAGAGTTATCTGATGCGGTATTCGCTATAGAGCCAAATGATCATGCGGTTTACTTAGATGTAAAGCAACACTTGGCAAACAAAAGGCAAGGTACTCACAAAGCTAAAGAAAGAGCTGAGATTGCTGGGTCTACAAGAAAAATCAAGAAACAAAAAGGGACAGGTACTGCTCGTGCAGGTTCTATCAAATCTCCAGTTTTTAGAGGAGGGGGTAGAGTTTTTGGACCAAGAAACAGAGATTATTCTTTCAAATTGAACAAGAACTTAAAGAGATTGGCAAGAAAATCTGCTTTTAGTTTGCAAGCAAAAGAGTCAAATATCATTGTTTTAGAAGACTTCAATTTTGAAGCTCCAAAAACAAAAGAATTCGTTAATGTATTGAAAGCTTTAGAGTTAGAGAATAAAAAATCTCTATTTGTCTTGGGTGATTCAAATAATAATGTATATTTGTCTTCACGAAATTTAAAAGGGTCTGATGTTGTAACTTCCTCGGAATTAAACACTTACAAAGTATTGAATGCTGGTAAAGTAGTTTTATTAGAAGGTGCAATTGCAGATATTGAAGCTAATTTAAGTAAATAGGGTGCCGATATGAGTATTTTAATTAAGCCTATTATTACAGAAAAAGCAACAAAAGATAGCGAATTATTAAATCGTTATACTTTCGTTGTAAATATGAAAGCTAACAAGATAGAAATTAAAGAAGCTATTGAAGCTACTTATGGAGTTTCTGTTGAGAAAGTAAGAACAATGGTATATCCAGTAAAACGTTCGACAAAATTCACCAAAAAAGGTGTAGTTGAGTCGAAAATTTCTGCATATAAAAAAGCTATCGTAGAGGTAGCTGAAGGAGAGAATATTGATTTTTATAACAATATTTAATTATAAATAATTTTAAATTTTAACATGTCAGTTAGAAAATTAAAACCAATCACACCAGGTCAGCGTTTTAGAGTAGTAAATGGGTTCGACGCTATTACTACTGATAAGCCGGAAAAGTCATTATTGGCACCGAAAAAAAGATCTGGAGGTCGAAACAACAGTGGTAGAATGACAATGCGCTACGTAGGTGGTGGTCATAAGCAGAGATACCGTATTATCGATTTTAGTAGAGATAAATTCGGAGTTGAAGCAACTGTTAAAACAATAGAGTACGATCCAAACCGTACTGCTTTTATTGCATTAGTAGAATATACTGATGGAGAAAAGAGATATGTAATTGCACAAGCTGGTTTACAGGTTGGACAGACTATCGTTAGCGGTCAAGAGGCTGTTACTCCAGATGTTGGTAATGCAATGCCATTAGCAAACATTCCTTTAGGTACAACAATTTGTTGTATTGAATTAAGACCAGGTCAAGGAGCTGTAATGGCTCGTTCTGCAGGTTCTTTTGCACAGTTAATGGCAAAAGAAGGAAAGTATGCTACTGTTAAATTACCGTCAGGGGAAACAAGATTGATCTTGTTGACTTGTATCGCTACTATCGGAGTTGTTTCCAACTCAGATCACCAATTACTAGTTTCTGGTAAAGCTGGTAGATCAAGATGGTTAGGTAGAAGACCAAGAACAAACGCTGTAAGAATGAACCCAGTTGATCACCCAATGGGAGGTGGTGAAGGACGTTCTTCAGGAGGTCACCCAAGATCAAGAAATGGTATACCTGCTAAAGGATACAAGACTAGATCTAAGACAAAAGCGAGTAATAAGTATATTTTAGAACGTAGAAAAAAATAAGAAGACATGGCACGTTCATTAAAGAAAGGACCTTTCATTTTTCATAAACTTGAGAAAAGAGTTATTGCTAATGCTGAGGCAGGAAGCAAAGAAGTAATCAAGACTTGGTCAAGAGCTTCTATGATTACTCCAGATTTCGTTGGACAAACTATTGGAGTTCACAACGGAAGAACATTTGTACCAGTATATGTTACTGAAAACATGGTAGGTCATAAATTAGGAGAGTTTTCACCAACACGTACCTTTAGAGGTCACGGTGCAGACAGGAAAAACAAAGGAAAAAAATAGTAGGATATGGGAGTTCGTAAACATAATATGGCAAAACAGATCAAGGAAGCAAAGAAAGATGTTGCTTTCGCTAAATTGACTGGTTGTCCTACATCACCAAGAAAAATGAGATTGGTGGCTGATTTAGTAAGAGGAGTAGAGGTTGAAAAAGCTTTACAAATCTTGAAATTTAGCTCTAAAGAAGCATCTATAAACGTAGAGAAATTATTGTTATCAGCGATTGCTAACTGGCAAGCTAAAAACGAAGACGCGAGTATAGAAGAGGCTAATTTATATGTTAAAACAATTACTGTAGATTCTGCAGCAATGTTAAAGAGATTAAGACCAGCTCCACAAGGTCGTGCACATAGAATTCGTAAGCGTTCTAACCACGTTACAATTGTGTTGGGAAGTAAAAATGTTGAAAGCAAATAATCATAAGTAGAAATGGGACAAAAGACTAATCCAATAGGAAATCGTTTAGGAATCATCAGAGGATGGGACTCAAACTGGTACGGAGGTAATGACTACGGAGATAAAATTGCTGAAGACAATAAAATAAGAAAGTACTTAAACGCAAGATTATATAAAGCTAGTGTTTCTAGAATAATTATTGAACGTACTCTTAAACTTGTAACCGTTACTATCACTACTGCTAGACCTGGTATCATTATCGGAAAAGGTGGACAAGAGGTAGACAAGTTAAAAGAGGAGTTAAAGAAATTGACTGGAAACGAAGTACAAATCAATATTTTTGAAATTAAACGTCCAGAATTGGATGCGCAATTAGTAGCGGCAAGTGTTGCTCGTCAAATAGAAAATAGAATTTCTTACAGACGTGCAATTAAAATGGCTATTGCAGGAACTATGCGTATGAATGCTGAAGGGATTAAAATCCAAATTTCAGGTCGTTTAAATGGTGCTGAAATGGCACGTTCTGAGCACTATAAAGAAGGTAGAATTCCTTTATCTACTTTTAGAGCTGATATTGATTATGCTTTAGTTGAAGCACATACAACTTACGGTAGAATCGGGGTTAAAGTGTGGATCATGAAAGGTGAGGTATACGGAAAACGTGAATTATCTCCATTAGTAGGTTTGGCTAAAAAGTCAGGAGGAAAAGGTGGAAACAATTCAGGTAAGAAAGGACCTCGTAGAAGAAAATAATTTTTCACAAAAATTAGAATTTAGAAATGTTACAGCCTAAAAGAGTAAAGTACCGTAAGGTACAGAAAGGTAAAGGTAATTTAAAAGGAAATTCTCAAAGAGGAAACCAACTTGCTTTCGGTATGTTTGGAATTAAATCTTTAGAACAAGCCTTAATTACTTCAAGACAAATAGAAGCAGGTCGTATTGCTGCGACACGTTATATGAAAAGAGAGGGTCAGTTATGGATTAAAATTTTTCCAGACAAGCCTATTACTAAAAAGCCTTTAGAGGTTCGTATGGGTAAAGGTAAAGGTGCTCCTGAATATTTCGTAGCGGTAGTAAAACCTGGTAGAATATTGTTTGAAATCGGAGGTGTACCTCACGATGTAGCTAAAGAAGCATTACGCTTAACAGCTCAAAAAATGCCAGTTAAAACTAAGTTCGTTGTTGCGAGAGATTATGATAACGCTTAATATCTAATAGAATGAAACAATCAGAAATTAAAGAATTATCAGTTGCAGACTTACAAGAGAAATTAGTTTCTCTTAAAAAGAGCTATACTGATCTTAAGATGGCTCATGCTATTTCTCCGTTAGAGAATCCTTTAGAGTTAAGAGCGCTTAGAAAAACTGTAGCAAGAGTAGCTACTGAGTTAACTAACAGACAATAAGTATTTTACAAGATGGAGAATAGAAATCTTAGAAAAGAAAGAATTGGTGTTGTATCTAGTAACAAAATGGACAAGTCTATTGTTGTTGCCGAGGTAAAGAAAGTAAAACACCCAATGTACGGAAAGTTCGTATTGAATACGAAGAAGTACGTTGCACACGATGAGCAAAACGACTGTAACGAAGGAGATACTGTAAGAATCATGGAAACAAGACCTTTAAGTAAATCTAAACGTTGGAGATTAGTAGAAATCCTAGAAAGAGCGAAATAGTATGTTACAAACAGAATCAAGATTAAACGTAGCAGATAACACTGGAGCTAAAGAGGTCTTAGTGATCCGTGTTTTAGGAGGAACAGGAAAGCGTTATGCATCTATAGGAGATAAAATTGTTGTAACTGTAAAGTCATCAACTCCAAATGGTAGCGCAAAAAAAGGTCAAGTATTTAAAGCTGTGGTTGTTCGTACTTCTAAAGAAGTAAGAAGAAAAGACGGTTCTTACATTCGTTTTGATGACAATGCATGTGTATTGTTAAATGCGACTGGAGAAATGTCTGGAACACGTGTATTTGGACCTGTAGCAAGAGAACTTCGTGATAAACAATTCATGAAAATTGTATCATTAGCACCTGAGGTGCTTTAATATTTGTAAACAATGGCAAAGATTAAAATTAAATCAGGAGATACGGTAAGAGTTATTGCTGGAGATCACAAAGGTAAAGAAGGGAAAGTAGTAACAATTATTACTGCTAAAAACAAAGCAATTGTAGAAGGTGTAAACTTAGTTTCTAAGCACACTAAACCAAGCGCACAAAACCCTCAAGGTGGAATTGTAAAGAAAGAGGCTGCTTTGCCAATTTCTAACTTAGCTATTTTAGAAGATGGAAACATTACTAAAGTTGGTTACAGAGTAGAAGATGGTAAAAAAGTACGTTTTTCTAAAAAATCAGAAAAAGCTATTTAATATGAGTTATATTCCAAGACTTAAACAAGAGTACACTGACAGAATTAAGGCTGCCTTAACTGAAGAGTACGGATATAGCAATATTATGCAAGTACCAAAATTAGAGAAAATTGTAATCTCTAAAGGTGTTGGTGCTGCTATTGCAGACAAGAAATTAGTAGAGTACGCTGTAGAAGAGTTAACGACTATTTCTGGACAAAAAGCTGTTGCAACTTTATCTAAAAAAGATATCGCAACATTTAAACTACGTAAAGGAATGCCAATTGGGGCAAGAGTTACTTTGCGTGGAATCAAAATGTACGAATTCTTAGACAGATTAATTACAGCTTCATTGCCACGTGTAAGAGATTTTAACGGTATTAAAGCTACTGGTTTTGACGGAAGAGGAAACTATAACTTAGGAATTACTGAGCAAATTATTTTCCCTGAAATCAATATTGATCAAGTGAAAAAGATTGGTGGTATGGATATTACTTTTGTAACATCTGCTGCTACTGATAAAGAAGCTAAATCATTACTAACTGAATTAGGTTTACCATTTAAAAAGAACTAGTCATGGCTAAAGAATCAATGAAAGCTCGCGAGAGAAAAAGAGCTAAAACAGTTGCTAAATACGCTGAAAAACGTAAAGCTTTAAAAGAAGCTGGTGATTACGAAGGATTACAGAAGTTACCAAAAAACGCTTCTCCAATTCGTCAACACAATCGTTGTAAGATTACAGGAAGACCAAAAGGTTATATGAGACAATTTGGACTTTCTCGTGTTACTTTTCGTGAAATGGCTAACCAAGGGTTAATCCCAGGTGTTACAAAAGCAAGTTGGTAAAATTTTAAGAATTAATTTAGATGCTAGCCCCGAACTGGTTTCGGGGTGATAATCTAAACCAATACAAATAATTATGTATACAGATCCAATAGCAGATTACTTAACAAGAGTAAGAAATGCTTATTTAGCAGGACACAGAGTAGTGGAGGTTCCTGCATCAAAGGTTAAAAAAGCAATCACTGAGATCTTATTTGACCAAGGATATATTTTAAGTTACAAATTTGAAGAAGGTACTGCACAAGGTACTATCAAAATAGCTTTGAAATATAACCAAATTACTAACGAATCAGTAATCAAAAAGATAGAGCGTATCTCTACTCCAGGATTACGTAAGTACGTTGGTGTTGAAGATTTACCTCGTGTATTAAACGGATTAGGTATTGCTATCGTTTCAACTTCTAAGGGAGTTATGACATCAAAGCAAGCTAAAAGTCAAAACATTGGTGGTGAAGTAATTTGTCACGTTTACTAAAAAATAGAATAGTATGTCAAGAATAGGAAAAAGCCCAATCGCAATTCCAGCTGGTGTTACTGTTACTATTAACGGAGACACAGTTATTGTAAAAGGAAAATTAGGAGAGTTATCTCAAGTGATTACCGATGGTATCACAATTAAAGAAGAAGAAGGATCTTTAGTATTAGAACGTCCAACTGAATCTAAATCTCATAGAGCTAAACATGGTTTATACAGAGCTTTAATCAATAACATGATTGAAGGTGTATCTAATGGATGGACTAAAGAATTAGAATTAGTAGGGGTTGGGTACAGAGCTTCTAACCAAGGACAAGTTTTAGATTTAGCAATTGGTTTCTCACACAACATAGTGTTGAGTATTGCTCCAGAGGTTAATATCGAAACTATTTCTGAAAAAGGGAAAAACCCAATCGTTAAACTTACTTCTTTTGATAAGCAGTTGGTAGGTCAAGTAGCAGCAAAGATTCGTTCTTTCCGTAAGCCTGAACCGTACAAAGGAAAAGGAATTAAGTTTGTAGGTGAAGAATTAAGAAGAAAAGCAGGTAAATCTGCATAATTTATAGCATTATGGCATTATCAAAGCTTGAAAGAAGACAAAGAATTAAGCGTAGAATTAGAAAAATTTCTACAGGTACAGCATCTAAACCAAGATTGTCTGTATTTAGAAGTAACAAAGAAATTTACGCTCAATTAGTTGACGATAACCAAGGAGTAACATTAGCTTCAGTTTCGTCAAGAGATAAAGGAATCGATGCAAAAGGATCTAAAATTGAAGTGGCTGCGTTAGTAGGTAAATCAATTGCTGAGAAAGCATCTGCTGCAGGTGTAGAAACTGTTGCATTCGATAGAAATGGTTATTTATACCATGGTAGAGTTAAAGCATTAGCTGAAGCAGCTAGAGAAGCTGGTTTAAAATTTTAAGAAAATTATATTATGCAAGGATATAAAAACGTAGAAAGAGTTAAGCCAAGCGGATTAGAGTTAACAGATCGCTTAGTAGCTGTAAACCGTGTAACTAAAGTTACTAAAGGTGGACGTACTTTTGGGTTTTCTGCTATTGTAGTAGTAGGAAACGGAGAAGGAGTTGTAGGTTACGGATCTGGTAAATCTTTAGATGTTGCGTCTGCAATAGCTAAGGCTGTAGAAGAAGCTAAGAAAAGCTTAGTTCGTATTCCATTAATCAACGCAACTTTACCTCACGAACAAAAAGGTAAATTTGGTGGATCTAAGGTATTATTACTACCTGCATCACACGGTACCGGAGTTATTGCTGGTGGAGCTGTACGTGCGGTATTAGAGTCAGTAGGTGTACACGATGTACTATCTAAGTCTCAAGGATCATCTAACCCTCATAACGTTGTAAAAGCAACTTTTGATGCTTTATTACAATTAAGAAGTCCAGAGCAAGTTGCAAAGGAAAGAGGTGTTTCTTTAGACAAAGTATTTAACGGTTAATATTGGATACCATGGGAAAAATTAAATTAACACAAGTAAAGAGCCAAATCAACCGTACGCAAGTTCAAAAAAGAACTTTAATAGCGTTAGGTTTAACTAAGATTGGAAAGGTTGTAGAACACGATGCTTCTCCAGCAATAGTAGGAATGGTTAATAAAGTTAAACACTTAATTTCTGTTGAAGAAATTAAATAAGTTATAAAAAGATGAGTTTAAACAATTTAAAACCTGCTAAGGGTTCTGTTAAAAGTGGTAAACGTATTGCTAGAGGTGAAGGTTCTGGTCACGGAGGTACTGCTACAAGAGGACACAAGGGTGCAAAATCTCGTTCAGGATATTCTAGAAAAATAGGATTCGAAGGGGGTCAAATGCCATTACAAAGAAGAGTACCTAAGTTTGGATTTACTAATGTTAACCGTAAGGAATACAATGGTATCAATTTAGACAAGTTACAAACTTTAGTAGAGAATGGTAAAGTTACAGATACAGTAGACTTAACTATATTGATTGAAAATGGTTTGGCTGGTAAAAACGACCTAGTAAAGATATTGGGTGGTGGAGAACTTAAAGCTAAATTAAACGTAACTGCTCACAAATTTACAGGATCTGCAAAAGCTGCTATTGAAGCTGCTGGTGGTGAAGCTGTAACTTTATAATTATTGTTAAGTAAATGAAGAAATTTATTCAAACTATAAAAGACATTTGGTCTATAGATGAGTTAAAAGGTAAAATTTTGTTAACTCTAGGGTTAATGGCAGTTTACAGATTTATGGCTCAGGTAACATTACCGGGTATAGATCCTCAGCAATTGACAGCGTTAGGGAGTAAAACTTCTGACGGTCTTTTAGGTTTACTAAGCGCATTTACAGGTGGTGCATTCTCAAGAGCTTCAATCATGGCTCTTGGGATTATGCCATACATATCAGCATCTATTGTTGTTCAGTTAATGGGTATTGCGGTACCATATTTACAAAAACTACAAAAGGATGGTGAAAGCGGAAGAAATAAGATCAATCAAATTACTCGTTGGTTAACCATTGGAATTACCATCGTACAAGGAGGAGCTTATTTAACAAGTTTACCAACCTTAGGTATACCTCAAGAGGCATATTTATTGGGACAAGGTGGAATGTTCTGGATTTCTTCAATGATCTTATTAACTGCAGGAACAGTTTTTGCTATGTGGTTAGGGGAAAGAATTACTGAAAAAGGAATTGGTAATGGTATTTCATTATTAATTATGATTGGTATTATCGCAAGATTCCCTGCAGCATTTATGCAAGAGCTTACGGCTAAGTATGCGGCTGGTTCTGGAGGTTTCATGATGATTCTTTTAGAAATAATTGTGTGGTTAGCTATTATTTTAGCAACTATATTATTAGTAACAGCTGTACGTAAAATAGCAGTTCAGTATGCAAGACGTACTGTTGTAGGAACTATAGATGATGCTCAAGGAGCAAGACAGTATATTCCTTTAAAGTTAAATTCTGCCGGAGTAATGCCAATTATATTTGCTCAAGCAATTATGTTTGTGCCAGGTTTAATTGCTAGAAATTCTGATGGAACTTTACAAACAGTATTCAATGCTTTATCTGATTTTAATGGATGGGGTTATAATATTTTATTTTGTTTATTGATTATTGTGTTTAGTTATTTCTACACAGCAATTACAATTCCTACAAATAAAATGGCTGATGACCTTAAAAAAAGTGGAGGATTTATACCGGGAACCCGCCCAGGTACTGAGACCGCAGAAAAATTAGATAGTATTTTGTCAAAAATTACGTTACCTGGATCTATTTTCTTAGCTTTGCTGGCTGTTTTCCCAGCCATTGTTGTTCATTTTGGTGTTCAACAAAATTGGGCTCTGTTTTATGGAGGTACTTCTTTAATTATTATGGTAGGTGTTGCAATAGACACTATCCAACAAATTAATTCGTACTTGTTAAACAGACACTATGATGGGTTAATGAAAACAGGAACTAAAAGAAGAGCGACAATTTAATTATGGCAAAACAAGCGTCAATACAACAAGACGGTACAATTACAGAGGCTTTATCTAATGCAATGTTTAGAGTTGAATTAGAGAATGGTCATATTGTAACTGCACATATTTCTGGTAAAATGCGTATGCATTATATTAAACTATTGCCAGGAGATAAAGTTAAGTTAGAAATGAGTCCTTACGATTTATCGAAGGCTCGAATTACTTATAGATACTAAATATCATACGATGAAAGTTAGAGCATCAATAAAAAAGAGAAGTGCCGAGTGCAAAATTGTGCGTAGAAAAGGCAGATTATATGTAATCAATAAAAAGAATCCTAGATTCAAACAAAGACAAGGTTAGTTATGGCAAGAATTTCAGGTATTGACATTCCAAAGAACAAACGTGGTGTTATCGCGTTAACTTATATTTTTGGAATTGGTAGAACTAGAGCTAAAGAGATTTTAGCAAACGCTGGAGTAGATGAGAACATCAAAGTTCAA
Organism: Wenyingzhuangia sp. IMCC45533; assembly: GCF_054111225.1. Classification (NCBI taxonomy): domain Bacteria; kingdom Pseudomonadati; phylum Bacteroidota; class Flavobacteriia; order Flavobacteriales; family Flavobacteriaceae; genus Wenyingzhuangia; species Wenyingzhuangia sp. IMCC45533. The sequence continues at coordinate 1,866,175 of NZ_CM134197.1, forward strand.
GATTGGACTGATGCTCAAATCGGAGCGATTCGTGAACAAGCAGGTACTTTCACTATCGAAGGTGAGTTACGTTCAGAAATTCAATTAAACATCAAACGTTTAATGGATATTGGATGTTTTAGAGGAATCCGTCACAGAGCTGGATTACCTTTAAGAGGTCAAAGAACAAAAAACAACTCTAGAACAAGAAAGGGTAAACGTAAAACTGTAGCGAACAAAAAGAAATAATTAAGTTATGGCTAAATCTAATACAAAGACCGCTAAAAAGCGTAAAGTTATTGTTGAGTCTGTTGGTGAAGCGCACATTACAGCTTCATTTAACAACATCATCATTTCTTTAACAAATAAAAAAGGAGATGTAATCTCATGGTCATCTGCAGGTAAAATGGGATTCCGTGGGTCTAAAAAGAACACTCCTTACGCTGCACAGACAGCTGCTGAAGATTGTGCTGCTGTAGCACACGAAGCAGGATTACGTAAAGTTAAAGTTTACGTAAAAGGACCAGGAAATGGTAGAGAATCTGCTATCCGTACTATCCACAATGCAGGAATTGAAGTATCAGAAATTATTGATGTTACTCCATTACCACACAACGGATGTCGTCCTCCTAAGAGAAGAAGAATCTAATTAATTTTTAACAATAAAAATTGGCAATTGAAAGTTATCGAAGGACTAAGCCTTAATTCATAACTGCCAATTTTTTTTAATTTATTTACTATGGCAAAATATAATGGACCAAAAACCAAAATAGCACGTAAGTTTGGTGAAGCTATTTTTGGAGATGACAAGTCTTTTGAAAAACGTAACTACGCACCGGGACAACACGGGTTAGCGAAGAAAAGAGCAAAACGTTCTGAATATTCTTTACAGTTGCAAGAAAAACAAAAAGCAAAGTATACTTATGGTATCTTAGAGCGTCAATTCTCTAATTTATTTAAAAAAGCTTCTTCTAGTAAAGGTATTACTGGTGAGGTATTATTACAATTATGTGAGTCTCGTTTAGATAACACAGTATTCCGTATGGGATTGTCTAATTCTAGAAGTGGAGCACGTCAATTGGTATCTCACAGACATATTACTGTTAACGGAGAAATCCTTAACATTCCTTCTTACCAATTGAAACCTGGTGATGTTGTTGGTGTAAGAGAAAAATCTAAATCACTTACTGTAATTGAAAGTAGTTTGGCTGCTTCTTCTGCTGTTTACGAGTGGTTAACTTGGAATTCTGATACAAAAACTGGTACGTTTGTTGCAGTACCCGAAAGACTTCAGATTCCAGAAAACATCAAAGAGCAATTAATCGTCGAGTTATACTCGAAATAATAAATAGACACCAGTTAGCTATGGCAATATTAAATTTTCAGAAACCAGATAAAGTTATCATGATCGAGTCTACCGACTTTGAAGGTAAGTTCGAATTCAGACCGTTAGAACCAGGTTTTGGTTTAACAGTAGGTAATGCTTTGAGAAGAGTATTATTGTCTTCTTTAGAAGGTTTCGCTATTACATCTTTACGCATAGAAGGAGTTGAGCATGAATTCTCAACTGTAGAAGGTGTTGTTGAAGATGTTACTGAAATCATTCTAAACTTAAAACAAGTACGTTTTAAGCAACAGATAGAAGACACTGACAAAGAGACTGTTTCAGTATCTGTTTCAGGTCAGAATCAAATCACAGCTGGTGATATACAAAAGTTTACTTCAGGATTTCAAGTTTTGAACCCAGATTTAGTTATTTGTAACTTAGATAGTTCTGTATCTGTAAGTTTTGATATAACTATTGAAAAGGGAAGAGGATTTGTTCCAGCTGAAGAAAACAAAAAGATTAATGTACCAATGGGTACTATTTTTACAGATTCTATTTACACTCCTATAAAGAATGTGAAGTACGCTGTAGAAAATTACCGTGTAGAGCAAAAAACAGATTACGAAAAATTAGTTTTTGACGTAGTTACTGATGGTTCTATCAACCCAAAAGATGCATTAACTGAGGCTGCTAAAATTTTAATCCACCACTTTATGTTATTCTCTGATGAGCGTATCACTTTAGAGGCAGATGAAATTGCAAGAACAGAAACTTACGATGAGGAGTCTTTACACATGAGACAATTATTGAAGACTAAGTTAGTTGACATGGATTTATCTGTAAGAGCATTGAACTGTTTAAAAGCTGCTGAAGTTGAAACTTTAGGTGACTTGGTATCATTCAATAAAAACGACTTAATGAAGTTCAGAAACTTTGGTAAAAAATCTTTAACAGAGTTAGACGAATTGGTAAATGTTAAAAATTTACATTTCGGAATGGATTTAAGTAAATATAAATTAGACAAAGACTAAACCCCTTTCATATTTTGCTCCTCAAAAGAGTAGATGCAAGATGAAAGCTAAAATCATTTTATTATGAGACACGGTAAAAAATTTAACCACTTAGGTAGAAAAACAGCGCATAGAAATGCGATGTTGGCAAACATGGCATGTTCTTTAATTGAACATAAAAGAATCAACACAACTGTAGCTAAAGCTAAAGCTTTACGTCAGTATGTTGAGCCAATCATCACAAAATCTAAAGCAGATACTACTCACAACAGAAGAATTGTTTTTTCTTACTTAAAAAACAAATTTGCGGTAACAGAATTGTTTCAACAAATTTCTGTTAAAGTTGCAGATAGACCTGGTGGATACGTTCGTATTATCAAATTAGGAAATCGTCAAGGAGATAATGCTCCTATGGCAATGGTAGAGTTAGTTGATTACAACGAAATTTACAACCCTAATGGTGCTAAGAAGAAAAAGACTACTCGTAGATCTAAGAAAAAAGCTGATGCTCCGCAAGTTGAAGCAGCAGAATCAACAGAATCTACTGAAGAGTAATCAAAATGATTTACTTCTAGTAAAATATATAAAGGATAAACTATTTAATAGTTTATCCTTTTTTTATATTTGCAAAAATATTTTTACAATCATTCTTTGTTGAAAGCTAAGGTGACAAACCTCCACCCAACAACAAAAACAACTTTTATGAAGTACAAAGAATTAAAGAAAGCAATTTTACTATTAGAGGACGGAACTATTTTTGAAGGTAAGTCTGTGGGTATTGATGGGACAACTATAGGAGAAATTTGTTATAACACTGGTATGACTGGTTATCAAGAAATTTTTACAGATCCCTCTTACTTCGGTCAAATTATGGTAACGACTAATGCTCACATTGGTAATTACGGTATTAATAAAGATGAAGTTGAGTCTGAAGGGATAAAGATTGCTGGTTTAGTTTGTAGAAATTTTAGTTACGAATATTCAAGAGATAGAGCAGATGGTTCTCTAGAGGATTATTTTAAAGAACATGGGCTTATTTCCATCACAGATGTGGATACAAGAGCGGTTGTAAGTTATATCCGTGAAAACGGAGCGATGAATGCCATTATATCAACAGAGGTTGATAACATCAAGGATTTAAAAGCTCAATTAGCTGAGGCTCCAAGTATGAAAGGTTTAGACCTTTCTTCAATAGTTTCAACTAAAGAACCTTATTTTTATGGTGATGAAAATGCTACCTACAAAGTTTCTGCTTTAGATTTGGGAATTAAAACTAATATCTTAAGAAGTTTAGCAAAGAGAGATTGTTATATTAAGGTGTTTCCTTGCACTGCTAGCTTCGAAGAAATGGCTGAATTTAGTCCAAATGGGTATTTTCTTTCTAATGGGCCTGGAGATCCAGAACCTTTAAAATCTGCACAGAGCGTAGCTAAAACTATCATTGATAAAAATCTACCGTTATTTGGGATTTGTTTAGGTCATCAAATTATTGCGCTTTCTCAAGGTATTTCTACTTATAAAATGCACAATGGACATAGAGGAATTAACCATCCGATAAAAAACCTAATTACAGGTAAAGGTGAAATTACTTCTCAAAATCACGGTTTTAATGTGAGTAGGGAAGATGTTGAAGCTAACAAAAACGTAGAAATTACGCACATACATTTAAATGATAATACTGTTGCAGGTATCGCTATTAAGGATAAAAAAGTGTTTTCCGTACAATATCATCCGGAGGCAAACCCTGGACCGCATGATGCTTCTTACTTATTCGATCAATTTATCGAAAACTTGAAGTAATAATATATAAAAAAACCATTTCTATTCAGAAATGGTTTTTTTGTTTTATGATGCTAAAGAAGGATCAACATACACATTGTACCCTTTCAACTCTTCTAAATGTTCCTCATAGTTAAAGACTTCTTTACTAAAGGCTTGTTTACGCTGTTTATTGGTTTCTAATCTGCTTTTGGATCTTACAAAACGTCTTACATCTTCGGATGTTGTTAACTTAAGCTTGGGTACTTTTACGTTATTACCTTCTTCCGTTTTGGCAACCATTACAAAATATGAGGAATTACAGTGTTTTTGTTCACCAGTTTGTATGTTCTCTGAAATTACTTTTATTCCTACTGTCATAGAAGTATTACCTACATAATTAACTCTAGCTTTTAAAGTTAAAAACTCACCTACATTTACAGGATTTTTAAAATCTACCGTATTCACAGATGCTGTAACACAATATTTACCCGAATATTTAGAAGCACAAGCAAAGGCTATTTGATCCATAAGGTTTAAAATATAGCCTCCGTGTATTTTTCCACTAAAGTTAGAGTTAATGGGTTTCATTAGTTCCGTAATCTCAACGGCTGACTCTTGTGGGCTTTTTATATTTTCTGACATATTCTCTAGTTTTGTTACTTGTAAAAATACGTATATAATAGTGGTCACTAAAGCCACTTGTAATTTTTACATATAATTTAATTTATGCGGATTAGACTTTGTTTGTGTTTAATAATTACAAAAATTAGTCAAATTTTTTAGCTTCTTCCCAAAAAACGTCCATTTCATTTAAGGTTAACTGATTGAGATCAATTCCCTTTTTGATAGTTTGCTTTTCTAGATAGTTAAAACGCTTTTTGAATTTTTTGTTCGTTCTTTCTAATGCGTTTTCAGGGTTGATTCCAATATGTCTAGCGTAGTTTACCATAGAGAACAAAACATCTCCAAATTCAGCTTCTATTTTGTCCTTATCATTATTTTTTATTTCTTCATTTAGTTCCGAAAGTTCTTCTTGCACCTTTTCCCAAACTTGCTCGGGTTTTTCCCAGTCAAAACCAACCGCAGCTACCTTTTCTTGAATTCTATTTGCTTTTACTAGGGCAGGTAGAGCGTTAGGAACTCCTTGTAAAATAGATTGATTGCCTTTTTCCTTTAATTTTAACTGCTCCCAATTTCTCTTAACTTCTTCTTCATCTTTCACCTCAACATCTCCATAAATATGAGGATGCCTATGAATTAATTTATCGCAAATGGTGTTGGCAACATCGGCAATATCAAAACTGTTTTTTTCGCTTCCTATTTTGGCGTAAAAGGCAATGTGTAGCAATAAATCACCTAGTTCCTTTTTAATTTCTTCTAAATCATTAGATAGAATGGCATCTGCTAACTCGTAGGTTTCTTCAATGGTCAAATGTCTTAATGATTCCAAGGTTTGTTTTTTATCCCACGGGCATTGTTCTCTCAATTCATCCATAATAGTTAAGAGTCTGTCTATGGCTTTTAATTGTTGTTGTCTAGAATTCATACAGCTAAAAAGTAAAAAGAGTTATAATTATCTATAAAACTAGATATTATAACTCTTTTATAAATAATTGTTGATAATAAATTATTGAGCAGATTGTGCTTCCTCTAATTTTTTAATATCCTCTTTAATGGTTTCAAAATCAAACTCAGCGTTGATTAAAATATTATACCATTGAACTACTTTTTTGATGTTGGAAACATACACACGTTCTTCATCATATTCAGGTAGAATTTCGCTGAATAAAGAGGTTAATTCTGCATTAGATGCTTTATGGCTTATAGCCTCTTTCCCTTCGTATTTTTCGTGAATAGATAAAAATACACTTCCCAAAGCAGCTTCGGTTTCGTAAGTATAAATTCCAATATCACTTAAAACACTTACATTCTGAGTGTTTTTAATGGGAGTCTTTTTTCCATCTAGCAAAGAAGTTGTAATAAAACCTCCTTTTGTTTGTCCTAAAATTTCGTACAATCCTGGTTTTCCAGAAATAGCAATTACTTTTGTTAAACTCATTTTAAATATATTTTGATGTTATTTACCTTTTACATTAAAGTATTTCATTCTGTAATCGGCACCTATTTTTCCTTTGGCTATGTTTTCTAATTTTTTCTTAATTAATCTCTTTTTTAGGGAAGATAATTTATCTGTAAATAAGACCCCTTCAATATGATCGTATTCATGTTGGAATACGCGAGCAGCTAAGCCTGTATACGTGGCCTTATGTGTTTCAAAATTTTCATCTTGATAAGTAACATGAATAATTTCATTTCTCCAAACATCTTCCTTTATTTCAGGAATACTCAAACAGCCTTCCTCAAAAGCCCATTCATCACCTTCTTCAGATTCTATTTTAGCGTTGATAAATACTTTTCTGAAAGATAGCAATGTTTCCTTTTCTTCTGGCGTAATATCTTCGTCCTCAGCAAATGGAGTAGCATCAATAACAAATAAACGCAAGGATTTACCAATCTGAGGAGCAGCAATACCCAAACCATTAGCGTTTTCCATAGTTTCCCACATGTTTGCAATCAATTTGGAAAGATCAGGATAGTCTCTATCTACTTCTTTAGCTACTTTTCTAAGTACAGGATCTCCGTAAGCTACAACTGGTAATATCATAATAGTATGCTGAATTTCGAAGAGCAAAAGTACAAAGAATTGATTTTATAGAGTTAAGATTTCTCAAACAAAAAAAAACAAACTTTACTCCTTGTAGTTTTACGGAATATAAGTTTCAATGATAGTTGCTTCAGATGAAGCAGGTACAAATTCGTATTCCTTTATACACGCAGGTATCAAAATTAGTTCATTTTCATGTAGATGATATTCTTCGTTATTTACCATTATTTTCGAATGGCCTTTGATACTTATATACACTGTAAAACTTTTTTCATTAGGACTTTTCAAAACCAATGTTTTGTTGATATTGAGTTTGTTTACAACAAAATACTCACAGTTAGTCAATTGAATTCTTTCATTTGAACTATTTTGGTATCTGGTCTTATAGTTGCTATGAAAGTCATAATCAATGACGTCTAAAGATTCTTGGATATGTAATTTACGTTTTTTTCCATCCAAACCAATTCTGTCAAAATCATAAATTCTGTAGGTAATATCCGAACTTTGCTGTATTTCCAAAATTAAAGAACCTTTACCTATAGTATGAATTCTACCTGCTGGTAGAAAAAACACGTCATCTTTTTTAACAAGCTCCCTATTCAGTATTTCAGGTAAGGTATTATTGGATAGTTTGTCTAAGAATTCTATTTGGTTGGTTTTTTTATTAAACCCGCTAATTAAACTAGTTTCTTCATCTGCATCAATTACATACCACATTTCTGTCTTACCTCTAGAGGCATGTCTCACTTGAGCAATTTCATCATTGGGATGTACCTGTACAGACAAGTCTTCATCGGCATCTATAAACTTAATTAAAAGAGGGAATTCAGAACTGTTAAAAGCCCCATTACCTAATAGGTCTTTCCCGTATAATTTGATTAAATCGGTTAACAGAGTTCCCGCCAAGGGTCCATTTTTAACAACAGATATGTTACTTTTTTCTCCAGATAACTCCCAACTTTCTCCACAATTTGATAATTTTCCAAAATCTTTTTTTAATGTTTCTTTTATTTTATGACCTCCCCAAATTTTTTCAAAAAAAATGGAGTTGAACTTTAGCGGGTATAACTTTTTCTTGTTCAAAATTGTAGATATGTTAGCAGTTTATAATTATCACGAATTGTATTTTTCTAAGTACCATTCAATTGTTTTGATAATTCCAGATTCAAAATTTTCATTTGCTTTCCAGTGCAATTGAGTTTCTATTTTTGTAGCATCAATCGCATAACGTCTGTCGTGACCTGCTCTGTCTTCTACGTAATCAATCAAATCTTTATAGCTCCCTTCCTTCTTGGGTTTCAATTGATCTAGAATTTCACAAATTTTATCGGCTATGTAATTGTTATTTCTTTCGTTTCTCCCTCCAATGTTATAAACTTCTCCAGAAACACCACGGTGGTAAGCTAAATCAATCCCTTTGCAATGGTCTAAAACATATAACCAATCTCTAATGTTTTTACCATCTCCATAAATAGGAATAATTTCATTATCTAATGCTTTTCTAATCACGGTGGGTATGAGCTTTTCATCATGTTGCTGCGGACCATAGTTGTTAGAACAGTTAGTGATGACTGTATTCATACCATAAGTATGATGATAGCTACGAACTAACATATCGCTACTTGCCTTAGAGGCACTGTAAGGAGAGTTGGGAGCATATGGAGTAGTTTCTGTAAATAAACCAGTTTCTCCTAACGTTCCATACACTTCATCCGTAGAAACATGTAAAAACACACAGTTTTCGTATCCACTTTTAAAGGTAAATGGTTTATCCATCCAATGTTTGTAAGCCACATCTATCAAGGTAAATGTTCCGTTTACATTAGTTTCTATAAAAACTCCTGGATTACTGATAGAGTTATCTACATGAGACTCAGCAGCAAAATGAATCACCCCTTGAATATCATTTTGTGTAAATATTCTTTCGATAAGATTTCTATCGCAAATATCCCCTTTGATAAAAGTATGTCTTGGGTGATTTTCTAGATCTTTCAAGTTTTCCAAATTACCAGCATAGGTTAGTTTGTCTAAACTGATTAATTTATAATTAGGGTGAGATTCTATAAAGTGATATATAAAGTTTGAACCAATAAATCCTGCGGTTCCTGTTACAAGTATTGTTTTCATGATAATTTGCTTAAACAATTCGATAAAGATTGTTTCCAATGAAGAATTTCAATATCAAAGGTTTTTTTTATTTTATTTTTGTTCATTAAACTGAAAAGTGGTCTTTCAGCAGCAGTAGGGTAGTCTTTTGTTTGAATAGGTAAAACTTTGCAATTGGTTTTGGTTTGACTAAAAATTTCAAAAGCAAAATCATACCAACTACAAACTCCTTCGTTAGCATAGTGATACACCTCCACCTCTCTATTGTTGATGTTTGGTAGAATATCTAGAATAGTTTTAGCCAAATCATAAGCATAAGTAGGAGTTCCAATTTGATCTGCTATAATGGTTAATTGGTCTCTATTTTGTGCCAATTTTAGCATAGTCTTTACAAAGTTGTTTCCAAAGGTAGAGTATACCCAAGAGGTTCTAATGATGATAGAATTGTTCGGATTATTTTTAATCATAGCCTGTTCTCCCAACCATTTGGTTTTTCCATAAACATTGATGGGGTTTGGAATATCATCCTCTGTAAACCCTTTGTGATTGACACCATTGAACACGTAATCTGTAGATGTGTGAATTAATTTAATGCTTAATTCCTTGGCAGTAATACTTAAGTTGTGGGTAGCTGTATTGTTAACTGCGTTACAGATATCGATTTCCTCCTCTGCTTTGTCAACAGCTGTATAAGCCGCACAATTTATGATAACATCAATTTCTTTAAGCTCACAAAACGTTTTGATAGCGTTTAAATCTGTAATATCTAACGTTTCAGCATCTGTAAAAATAAAATTGTGTTGATATTGTTCAGACAAATATCGTATTTCTGAACCTAGCTGCCCATTAGCACCAGTTACGAGAATATTATTCATAGTAATTTGTATTGTAATCTAATAATTCAGCATTTTGCAACGATGGATTTTGAGTATCTTTTTCGGATAGTATAAAATCAGTTTGGTCTAATTTCCAATCTATATTTAAGCTTTTATCGTTGTAAGCAATTCCTCTTTCATTTTCAAAACTATATGGAGCATCTACTTTATAGCTAAATATGGCTGTATCACTTAATACGATAAATCCATGAGCAAAACCCTTTGGTACTAACAATTGCTTTTTATTCTCGGCGGATAGTTCTACAGCTACATGTTGACCGAAAGTAGGAGAACCCTTACGAATATCCACAGCTACGTCTATTACAGCCCCATGAATAACTCTTACCAATTTTGTTTGTTCAAAGCCGTTGATTTGATAGTGTAGACCTCTTAAGACTCCTTTAGAAGAACTAGATTCATTGTCTTGACAAAATTTTATTTTATAACCTAAAAACTCTTTAAGAGTATCTTCTTTAAATGATTCCATAAAATAACCTCTATGATCTCCAAATACTTTGGGTTCACATACAATTACATCATGTATTTTTGTTCTCGTATAGTTCATTATCTTTTAGCTCTCCTAATTAAATATTGTCCGTATTCGTTTTTGTGCATTTCTTTACCAAGTTTGATAAGTTGTTCTTTATTAATATAACCTTCTTCATAGGCAATCTCTTCTATACAAGCTATTTTTAAACCTTGCCTTTTTTCTATGGTGTGTATAAAGTTAGAAGCTTCCAACATAGATTCGTGTGTACCTGTATCAAGCCAAGCATAGCCTCTCCCCATTACTTGTACATTTAACTTACGTTGTTCTAAATATGCTTGGTTAATTGACGTAATTTCCAACTCTCCACGCTCACTAGGCTTAATTTTTTCGGCAATTTTCACTACACTATTAGGGTAAAAATAAAGACCAGAAACAGCATAATTACTTTTAGGTTTCTTGGGTTTTTCTTCTATACTCAAAGCGTTGTTATCATTGTCAAATTCAACTACACCATACCTATCTGGATCACTCACGTAATATCCAAAAACAGTTGCGCAATTATTTTCAGTGGCACAATGGATAGAACTGTGTAACAAAGAAGAAAACTTAGGGCCATAAAATATATTATCTCCCAATATGAGAGCTACATCATCGGTTCCAATAAATTCTTTACCTATGATAAATGCTTGAGCCAGACCTTCGGGTTTTGGTTGAATGGCATATTTAATAGAAATACCTATTTGTTTACCATCGCCTAAAAGATTTATAAACCTATCTTGATCCTCAGGTGTTGTAATAATCAAAATTTCTTTGATACCCGCAAGCATTAAAACCGATAGTGGGTAATAAATCATAGGTTTATCATAAATAGCCAATAATTGTTTAGAGGTTGCTTTGGTTAATGGGTATAATCTTGTTCCAGATCCACCAGCAAGTATAATTCCTTTCATAACTTTAAGCTTTAATGTTGTCTAAATATGTTTGTAAAATAATAGTTGCACTTATTTTGTCAACCAATTGTTTGTTTTGTCTTTGCTTCTTTTTTAATCCACCACTTATCATAGCATCAAAAGCTAATTTAGAAGTAAAACGTTCGTCAACTCTAGTTAGTGTAATATGTCCAAATGTCGCTTTGCATTTTTGGATAAATTCCTGAATGTATATTTCAGATTCACTAGCGAGCCCATTCATTTGTTTAGGCTCTCCAATAACAAATGTACTAATACTTTCTTTTTTAACGATGGTTTGTAAATAGGGAATCAATTGTTTTGTCTCGATGGTATCCAGACCAAAAGCAAAGGTGGTAGAGTCGTCTGTGATTGCCAAACCGGTCTTTTTAGTACCATAATCAATAGCTAGTATTTTAGACATATTATTGGTTTTTAGATTTGTTAATCCCAAATTCAGTATAACTTTTCTTTTGTTCTTTTGTTTCTTTTCTAATTCCTAAGTTTTTATTGATGGACTCTTGCGTTGCATATCCTCTAGGGTGATCTAAATGAAGGCAAACAGTATTATATCTAATTTGTATGGGTTTTACACCCAGGTTTACTAATCTTTCTCCCAATTCTCTATCTTGTCCACCATATTGCATTCGTTCATCAAAACCGTTCACAGTTACGATGTCTTTTTTCCATCCAGAAGAATTATGACCATTCCAACTTGGAGTGGTAGGGGTAACAAAATTTAAAAATTTACTTTTTGCTATTGATGCATTAATTTTGTTGTTTTTAAAAGAACTTTTCATTCCTTTCTCTTTTAGCCACTTTTTATCAAAACAGTTTCCTTTTTCAATATCTTCTTTAGTGATTAATTTAGATAATTTCATGGGAAGTTTATGATATCCTCCAGATAAAAATGCACCATCTTCTCTTTTGTTTATATGTGTTTCTACAAAATTAGGCATTGGAATACAATCTCCATCCGACATCAAAATATAATCAGTTTCGCATGCTAGTATAGCCTTATTTAATATTTGAGATTTTTGAAAGCCATTATCTTCATGCCACACATGTTTAATTTTATAATCTACCTCATTAATTATTTGTTCTATCAAATCAATGGTTTCTTGTTTAGAACCATCGTCAGCAATTATTAATTCAAAATTTTTAGTTGTTTGCTGATTATAACCCCATAGTGTTTTAGCTAACCATTTAGGTGCATTATAGGTACTGATGATAACAGAGATAGTTGTTTTATTCATATTAATTAGTTGATTAATATTTTGCAAGCAAAAGTAAGATAATTAAAATTTCAAACTAAAATGATTGGTTAAATTAATCCATTGCTTTTTGTTTAAATCTTTGTCAACATTTTCTTTTTTTAATGAAACCCACTGAGTACCAATTATAGGAATTGGAGCTGGAGGAGGGTTTTGAGATTGTATGGATAAAATGTTGTTAATGAGAGACATAGATTTGAACCATAAATCATCTGCCTTTGGTGCAAGTTTTAAAAAAAGTTTTTCATTGTTTAGTTCTTTATAAAGTACGTTTGGAGGATATAATACTCCGTTGGCTCCAATGGGTAAAATTAATTTAGGATTTGGATTTTTTATTCTATGTTTCCAGTTTTTATAGTTTAGTAATTGACCATTTTCGTCGTATAAAATGTTTCGAGTTTGATTACCAATGATATAATTAGGGAACTTTAGATGTTCTTTATACGTAGTTTCCAACCACTTGGCATTATATATAAAATCATCATCGCAAGTGATAATTACCCTTGTGGGATATTGTTCTATCGTATGTATTAGTTTTTTATGAGAACAATGTAAATGAGTAAATTTTATTTCAAAAATATCTCCTGTTAGATTTAATAATTGTTTAGGGATTTTATTTTTTAGATCGCTATTAACCCAAAGAAGAATTTTTTCGGGACTGGCTGTTTGGTTTAAAAGACTTCTTAGTGTAATATGAACCTTAGAAAGTCTACTTTCGATAGTTGTGAAAGAAACAATAATAGGTATAGTATTTTTTCGTTGTTTAATCCTTTCTTTAGACAGTAAAAGTATCTTAATTGTTTCTATTAAAGACTTAGGGATTTCTTTAAGTTTCATAATGTTTTTTAACTTAGTTCTGTTTAGTCCAACTAATTATTAGTCAAAAATACCCACTTATATTTATATCGAATCAGAATTCTACAGAAAATTAATTATTTAAGTTTAAGTAATTATTTTAATAAAAATCTTTTGCAATTGAAATTTAGACGTTTTTGGGTTACCATAGTTAAAAAATGTAAGTTTTTACATCAAAAAACTTATGTAAGATATTATCACGAATATTATTCAGGAAAACAATTAGATTATGATGATTTAAAAGATTTTAATGAAAAAATACAGTGGTATAAGGTTTTTTATCATCTAGAAATATTAACACTACTCGTGGATAAGTATTCGGTTAAAGATTATGTGAGAGAAAAAGTGGGAGAGCATATTTTAAATGAAACGATAAAAGTTTATGAAAAATCTTCTTTAGTGGATTTTAAAGAATTACCAAATCAATTTGTTATTAAAGGAGTACATGGTTGTGGGTTTAATTTGATAGTTTCTGATAAAAGTAAACTAAACAAGTTACGAGCGAGATTTTTGTTAAAAAAATGGATGATGAAAAATCAATACTATAGAGGTGGTTTGGAGTGGGCTTATAAAAATGTTAAGCCTAGGTTAATGGCAGAACCTTTTTTGTCTGAAAACGGAAAATCTCCAACGGATTATAAATTTTATTGTTTTAATGGTGTCCCAACTTATGTAAGAATTGATTCTTATTCAGAATCTACCAAGACAAGATGTTTTTATGATATGAATTGGATAAAACAAGAGTTTACAAAAGGAGCTTCACCTTTAACAACGTACGAAATAGAAAAACCAATAAATTTTAATGAAATGATAGAAATAGCTGCTAAATTATCCGAAGGTTTTCCTTTTGTTAGAGTAGATTTGTATGCTATTGAAGGAAAAACCATTTTTGGTGAAATGACTTTTTACCCAAGAGATGGTAGGTCTTGGTTTTATCCATATAAGTATAATAAGATTATTGGTGATTTACTTGTAATTCCTAAAAAAGTATAAAATGAAAGTTTTAGTTATCCAGCAAAAAATGATCGGGGATGTTTTGGTTAGTTCTATGCTATGTGAGCAAATTAAAAAACAATACCCAAATGCGATAATTCATTATTTAATTCACGCGAAAACTAAAGATGTTGTACTGAATAATGCTTATATAGATAAACTTGTTTTTTTTAATTCTATAGAAGATTCTAAGCCTATAAATTTCTTAAAATTTAGTTTTTTTTTAAGGAAAGAAAAATACAATGCTGTTATAGATGTTTATGCTAAAATTGGTACGGCTATTTTAAGTTTTTTATCGGGAGCTAAAACAAGAATTTCTTATAAAAAATCGTATTCGAGCTTTTTATATTCAACATCTATTACGAAATCTACATTAGCTAAAACTAATATGGGATTAACAATAGAAGAAAGGGTGAGTTTATTAACGCCCCTAGGTGTAGATATTGATTATACCTGTTATCCTAAGATTGCAGTTACAGATAATGAAAAAAAGAGTGTTGATAAAATATTGGAAAAACACAATTTAGATAAATCTAAAAAAACATTTATGGTAAGTATTATTGGTAGTGCAGCTAATAAAACGTATCCATTAAAATACATGTCACAAGTTGTAGATACCATAGCAGATACTTTGGATTGTAATTTGTTGTTTAATTATATTCCAAATCAATTAGAGCAAGCAAAAATGGTTTATAATAATTGTAAAGAAACTACCCAACAAAAAATATATTTTGATTTGTTGGGTAAAAACTTGCGAGAATTTATTGTGTTAATGAGTTTTTGTGATGCAATTATAGGAAATGATGGAGGTGCTATAAATATCGCTAAAGCACTAAGCAAGCCTTCTTATATTATTTTTTCTCCATGGATAAATAAAGAGAGTTGGAATACTTATGAGGATGGTAAATTCCATATCACAGCACATATTAAAGACTATAATATAAAAGAGTTAGAAGGAGTGAGTAAAAGTGAGTTAAAAGATAATGTAGAAAAATACTATAAACTATTTACTCCTGATTTGTTTTTAAATGATGTGGGAAAGTTTGTTGACTTTATCAATAAAGCAGACATGGAAAATTATAAAATTAGTGACTCTATAAAAGTTCACTAGTTGTTTTTCCAAAATTTTAATTTTCTCTTCATTTCTTTTTTTCTTTTAAATTGATTTTGAAATTCAGTTACATAATTATTCATTGTTGTGTAAATTACATTTTCATCATTACCGCTAACGATAGCATATTCATTAGCCATTATTTTAATGAGACTTTGTTCTTTAGTTAAGCGCGCAAAATTTTTCATTCTTGTTTCAAAATCTAATTCTTTGAACTCCATTCTGTTTAGATCGACCAAGTAAAAGTCATAAACGTTATTTAAATTTTTCTTTATCAACGTATTTCCAGGAGAATGGTCCAAAAAGTGAATTCCTTTTTGGTGCAAATTAAATGTAAAACGAGTAAAAGCACGCAAAATAGCTTCATGATTAGGATAATCCAAATTGGTAGTTAATTCTCTATAAGTTAAATCGTAATTTAAATGCTGACTGATGTAGTAGCTTTTTTTTAAAAAGAAAATAGATTTAAATTCAAAAAAAGCGATAGGTTCTGGAGTTCCTATGTCCAATTTTGTTAGTTTATTAGCATATTCATAACTTCTTTGGGCTTTACTTTTTCGTACAAACCTATAGACTAATTGATTAATTAGATTAGGAACTTTAAACGACTTTACGTTAATAACATCACCATCTAAATCAAAAAGTTTGAGAGAGTTTCTGTTTTGGTTTCCATAATTTTTTCCAAACGTGTCAAAATTATGGATAATATGATTTAACTCTTTACGATATTCGTCAAATTTAAAACTTATAGTACAATGCATTATTTGCTTTTTAAATACCTCATTTCAGGAATAACTTCTTTCCAGAAATTAATAACTTTAGGTTTATTTATACCATGACAACCAAAAGGTAATCTACCTTCATTTAGGTTTATTGCTAGTTTGGGTTTTCTGTCAACGGCAAATTTTATAGCCTTGGTATACTTAGGGATTCTATATTTTTTAAACAATTTAGGGGCTTTGAAAGACCAAAATACGTCTTCCATTAATTTATAATCCTTTGGATCTCTTTTTAGTTCTGAGTTGATGGTGTCTTTAAATTCGTGTGTAATTTTAATAAATGTTTTCGTTTTTCTTAATGAGAAACCACCATTACCAACATTAAAGAAAATTTTAGACCTTCTTTTCTTTTGATGACTGTCGAACCTAGAGAATAATTGTTTGAAAGTATTATTTTTGCTAGCCATCCAAGGAGCACCAATGTAGTCATAGTTTTTATCGCACCAATATAGCAATCTATCACTAAAAACATAGCAATCTAATTGATATATTAGCATGTAGTTATAGGCTGAAAATCGAGAGTAAAATTCATGGCTAAGTAGCATTTTATTGTATCCTAAAATTCCATCAAAATAAGAATTATCAAATTTTTCGATCAATACGTGGTTATCAATATTAATGGGGGAACAATCTAGATGATTTGGGGCAGCAAAAATAATATCGTAATTATTTAACGTTTTTATGCACTGATTTAAAGAAATTTGCTCAATATCGCTTAAATCAGTTGTGTATACTGGAATTACAACACAAACTTGTTCTGTTTTGTTACTGTATGGCAAGTACTTATCACATCCATTCGACGTCCAACTATTACTTTTTATTCTGGTTTCTTCTTCAATTTTATCGTTAATTGCAAGATTGTTTCTAGGCGTTTCTTTGTGGTATATATGGTACACTATACCACAGTACCTTAGTCTTTTTCCAGATAGACCATAATTATGAAATCTTACTGCCAATTCAGAGTCCTCACGTCCCCAGCCTTTAAAGTCCTCGTTATATCCATTAACAGCTTCAAAGTCAGTTTTAAAGAATGAAGTATTACATCCTCTATACTTAGGAGATACAATATCAGTATTTAAAAATGCCTTACTTAATAAGTTAGAATGTATGGCTCTTGTTCTGTTTTTGATAAGTTTTGAAATAGGCTTAAATTTAATTTGTTTGTTGATAAACAAATTACTAACAGCATCACTTTTTATATTAACTCTTGAACCAAATAAATACGAACCTTTTTTTAAGTTACTCAAATGATCTTCTATAAACTTTTCATGTAAAATACAATCTCCGTCCACTTGAATAATATAGTTCCCTTCAGATTTTACAATAGCTTTGTTTAAGATTATAGCTTTTCTAAATCCTTTATCCTCATGCCAAACATGTTTTAACGGGATTGAAAAAAGTTTCTTGTATTTGTTAACTAAATCCCTTGTTTCGTCAGTAGATCCATCGTCAGCTATTAAAATTTCATTTGGCATAATAGATTGTCTTAGGATGCTATTAAAAACAAGTTCTAGAGCTTTATGCCAATTGTACGTAGATATTACTAAAGAGCTTTTCATGTAAAAGTGGATTAAAAACGGATTGTTTGTTTTTGTTTGAGAGAGTTTTCAAGATACTTTCCTGTGATTATAGCAATCCCGATACTCCAATATTTAGGTTTAAAGATTATTTTGATAAACATTAGTGTTTTCAAGAAAAAATGTTTTACGTACCAATGATTTTTTCTACTAATATACAGTTTGGAAATTTTAAATTCTTTTTGGATTGAAGAATTCGTTGAGGTACTAGCCTTATGCAAATGCTTAAAGCTTGTTTCAGGAACCAAGTTGCTAGTAAAACCTATTTTTTTAATGCGATAGCAAATGTCCATTTCTTCATAATAAAGAAATAAGTTGGTGTCAAATCCCCCTACTTCAGAAAACACGTTCGCTCTAAAAAACATGAAGCATCCTTGTATAAAGTCTACAGACAGGTTTTCAGTGTAATGTTCGCTACGTCTTTTAGGGTGTCTACTTGTGATTTCTACGAGTTTTCTCCCAAGCAATTCTTTTCTGATTCCATGAAAATAGTCAAAACAACTGACGGGAGTATTTTGAATGTTGTACTGTTGGGGTGTACATACACCAGATACGGGATTCTTTGAAAAAAAATTGATTAGAGAAGAAAAGCAATCTTCTGTAAAAACAATATCATTATTGATGTATGCCAAATATTTACCATTTGCTTTTTGGGTACCAAGCATATTTCCACCTCCGAATCCGAGATTAATATTGCTTTTTAATAATGTTACATTGTAGTTTAAATCTGAAAGTAAAGTAAGGAGTAGTTCATATTCTTTAACACTAGAACAATTATCCACAATTATAAATTCGATTCCGATTGAAGAGGGGGTGTGTTCTATAACAGATTGAATAAAATCTAAGGTTAAGATGCTGTTATTGAAGTTGACAGATATAATACTAACATCAATATTTTTCATTCATTTTTTTTAAAATCAAAACAAATTTAGATAAAAGAAACAATTTAATAAGAGTAAACAAATGAAATAAATTCTATTTTTATGAAATAAATTTTTACAATCATGAAAATAGTTGTTTATACAGCAGCTTTTGGCGAGAACTACGGTTTTGTTCCTCAAAAAGAAGAATTGGGTGTTGATTATGTATGCTTTACAGACGATCTGAGCAAAGTACCCAAACCATGGAAAGGGGTAAAGCCTAATAATCTTGATATGAAATCAGACTCTTTGAGAAACAGACACATAAAAATTTTACCACACTTATATTTAGAGGATTATGATTTTAGTGTTTACATTGATAGCAATTATTTGATAATAGGTAGCATGATAAGTGCAGTTAAAGAGATGAAAGGTTATAAAATGGGAGTTTTTGATCACAACCAAGCATCTGATAAAAGGGATTGCATATACGAAGAGTATAAAGCTATTTTGGCACTAGGTAAAAAGAAAAATAAGTTCAAAGATGACCCCGAAATAATGAAGAAGCAAATAAATTTTATTTGTAAAGAAGGCTTTCCAAAAAACTACGGGTTAATTTTTGCAGGAGTGTTGTTAAGGGAACATCATGATAATAATGTTGTAGCGTTGATGAATCAGTGGTGGTATATGGTTTCTACTATGAGTAAAAGAGATCAATTAAGTTTTGATTATGTGAGATGGAAGAATAATTTTAAAAGATATGTATTCAAAGGAGACTTGCGTAAGGGGAATCAGTATTTTTATAATCTAGGGACCAATAGGAAGAATTATTGGAGGAAAATTATTGAATTTAAATTAAAAAAAACATTAAATATAATTAAATGAGTAATCACGACAAAGTTGAAATAAGTTATGTAGTTCCTTTTTACATAGAAAATTATTCTACGGACCACATGATGAAATTCATTGAATATTACGAAAATTTTGCAAGTGACATTTTAGATAAAATACACTTTATTTTTGTGGATGATTGTTCTCCTAAAAGCATTAATATTAATACGGAAAAAATAAATTACTCCTTAGTTAGAATTACTTCTGATATCAGGTGGAATCAAGGGGGAGCTAGGAATTTAGGAGTGACTTTGGCTAAATCTTCAAAAATAATTCTAACAGATTTTGATCATTTTTTTACTGAAGACTGTGTTAGGCATTTGCTAAGACTAAGATTACCCAATAAAATATATACTTTTAGAAGACAAAAAGAAGGTGCTAAAATTAATAGTGCTCCTAACATTTTTTTTACTACTAAAAGTGTTTTTTATAAATCATTAGGAGTAGATGAAGAGTTTTGCGGAAATTATGGCTACGAGGATATTTATTTTAGATTATTGCAAAAAAAACTGAAAACTAAGTTCAGGAAAATCAGAAGGTATCCTGTAATCTTAAAGGAACACAAAATATCTGTTACCAATAAGCAACATTTTTTAGTTAGAGATACTTCAGTAAATAAAAAACTATTTAATAAAAAGTTAGAATTACTAAGGCAAAAAGATTTTTTTAAGAGTCACAGTAGGACTCATTTGAATTTTAGCTGGGAATTAGTAAAGCCGTAAAAAACAACAACGGAGTGATAGATTTAGATGGTGCGCTCGCAAAAGTAAAGCTATTAAAGTTGGAACTGATTTTAAGTTTTAATATCAGTTGGTGAAATTTATACAACTTTTTGGAATAGTAACAAAATTAATAAACTTCGTTTTACGTGTGTTTTATTACGTTTATATGAATTTTGAAAAATAAAAGAAGTCAGATTAAACGTTCTACCTTGAAGAAAAACTTTTTTATATCAGTTACAAACAGGAATTAATCGTAATCACCATAACAGAATCAAAAAAAAGAGCTTGGAAACGTCTATTTTCTAAACATAGTGTTCATCTCGACTTACTAAATTGTAATTTTAAACTCATTCTGTAAGCAATGTAGTAATAAGATAGTATCAAAAAAGTATCAGATTATGAGGAGGTATTAGAGCCAGATTCTATAGTTGATGTAATTAATTTTTGACTAAAGAAAAGATGTTAGCATAACTCTAAAAAGCGACCAACTAATTACTAATACGAGTTGAATACAAATTTTAAAGCTTTTTTTAGTCGATGTAAAATTACTCTTGGAAATGAGTTTTGTTTGAAAGCTAGAAATTTTTTTCTTTGAGTTGTTAACTCGTTATTAATCCTGTTAAAAAACTCCCTTTTCTGGTTTGTTTCTATACTATCATATATATATATGTTAGCTATCTGATTGTTTTTAAACATCAATGGATCATTCTTACTCATGTTATTGTTATGAGCTCGGTACAATGCGTCTTTACGATCATAAAAAAAAATCAATGGATTCTTTTTTGTTATATTTATCCAAAACAACCAATCCTCCTTCGCTCTTAAATTTTCATTAAATCTAACCGATCCTATAATTTCTTTAGAAAAAATAGCGCAGTGTATAGGTATAGTAAAACTTAAATCCCATTTTAGTAATATAGAATTAAAATCTAGGGTGTAGTCATTAAGATTAAATCGGCTTTTTTTCTCTTTTTTATTTTTTGAGTTGAATCTCAAAAAATTTGAAATAACGATGTCGCTTTTTTCGTTCCTGAAAAAAAAAATAGATTTTTCTAGTTTATCAGTAGTTATCAAATCATCAGAATCTAAAAAAAGAATGTACTCTCCATCGCATATATTAATTCCTACATTTCTCGCAGCACTTAAACCTTTGTTTTCTTGTTCAATATATCTAAACCTATTGTCGTGTCTACAAATTTCTTTTGATAAAATATTAGTATCGTCTGTAGAACCATCATTTATAATAATGGCTTCCCAGTGGGGGTAGCTTTGGCTTTTTAAAGAGTCACATGTTTCATTTAAAAATTCAGCTTGATTATAGCAGGGTATTATTATTGAAATCAAATTGTCTGTCATAATTAATTAGGTAGTTTAGTTTCAAACCAATTTATAAAACTGTATTTATGCTTAATTTTTTCAGAAACAGTTTGATAAGGTGATTTTATAAAATTTTCTAAGTTTTGAATATCATCATGATCTATGATAAAGATGTTTTCAGATTTATAGAAATCAGCATTAATAACGTTTTTATTATCAGTAATAACTTTGTTTTCGTGTATCAAGGCTTCGAAAAACCTTAATGAGTATCCGTTATGTCCATTATCTCCTTTAATAGTAAAGTCCAGAATGACGTTACTAGCTTTAGACATTGCCAGCGTTTCATGATAAGGTATTAGTTGGTTTAAAAAAGAAATGTGTTTGTTTTTATGTTTATTTGCAATTTCTGTTTTTTTTTCGCTAATAAGTACTTTTATAGTTAGGTTATAATTAGTTAACTTTTCACAAATATACTCAATGTTACTCCAACGATTTTGTACATAAGCACCTATGTAAAAAACGTCTAGTTGTTCGTAAATTTTGTTCGGTTTGTTGTGTTCAAAATAGAAATTAGTAGTGATGTCCATGTTGTCATACAAATCTCTATAATTGTCTAAATCTCTTTTTTCAAAAACGTAAAATTTGTCAAAATAGGAAATACGAGTGTGTATGTCTGGAAATCTGTCTATGCCATCCCAATGGTAAGCAATGTTGTAATTAGTAACTCTGCAAATTTCTTGAATTGTTTTTTCGGTATATAGATCTGCTCTAATAACTAAAGAATAGTCAAAGTGGTTTTCGGAAAATTGACTAAGTAGTATTAAAAAAATTTCTTCATAGTATTTTGAAATAAGCTGATATTTATAGTTAGGGTCCTTTAATATGTTCTTTCGATATAATTTAATCAACCGAATTTTTAGTGATTTGTGTTTTTTCGGTATATAATTTTTGAAAAGTAAATGGAACACTTCATAATTATTTTGTTCAAACTCCCATGTAATATTTTTGTAAATATCAGAGTATTCGTGTTTAGCTAGAAGGATTTTTTTTTTCATTATTCGAGTTAAAACAATTTTTAAGTTAGTAGTTAAATAGTTGTTTTTTTTTGTTTAAAATGTCACAATATAGAATTATATTTGAAAATAAAAACAATCTCGATGAAAAATGTTGTTTCTGTGATAGTACCTTGTTATAATCAAGAAGATTATGTAATAGAAACCTTAGAATCCGTGTTAAATCAAACATATCGAAACTGGGAATGTATTATAATCAATGATGGATCTACTGATAATTCGGAACAAATTGTTAAAGATTTTATAAAAATAGATTCAAGGTTCAAGCTATTCACAATAGGAAACAAAGGGCTTTCTAATGCAAGAAATATAGGTGTGTCAAAAGCATCCGGAGAATATATACTACCTCTGGATTCGGATGATAAAATTCACGAAGAATATTTGAGTTTGGCTGTAGAGGAATTTATAAAAGACGCGTCAACTAAGTTAGTATACTGTAATGCTGAGCTTTTTGATTATGAAAGCGGATTTTGGGAATTACCCGTCTACAGTTATAATTACTTATTTTATGGCAATTGTATTTTTTGTACAGCAATGTATAAAAGAGGAGATTATTTCTCGCAAACGAGTGGTTACGACGTTAACATGGTATATGGCTACGAAGACTGGGAGTTTTGGTTACAACTTTTAGACAAAAATTCAAGAGTAGTGAAGTTAGAAAAAATATTGTTTTATTACAGAAGGCATGAGATATCGATGAGCAAGACGATACTACAAAAGGACAGGTCGAAATGGACATACGATTATGTGTATAACAAACATTTTGAAAAGTATATGCTCATAATAACGGACATAATTAAAAAGGAATTTCCGTATAAACACAGAGCTACATTTCTAAATGGCATAAAAAAAGCTAATTTTGATGTTTATTCGTTGTATATCGAGCATAAAAAAGTAATAAAAAGAACCCCCTGTCTTAAAATAATTACGAGACTGAAACTTCTTTTCAAAAGGATGTCACTTTAAATTTTAGATGTGATTGTCTAGCTAGAAAATAGCACTCTATCTCTAAGAGTGTAAGTTTTAGAAATAGGTTTCGAACATTTTCAAAACTTATTTTTTTATTAACTTTTAATTTTCATATTTATGAACCCAAAAAAGATACATTAAACGACGACTTTTTAAAGCTGTTTAAAACAGGAGATGATTTGAGCAACCTTTAGTAAGAATTTGAAAACGAGATATTGAAAAATGCTAGAAGGAGAATTAGATACTCATTTTTGTTAGAACAAACACCAAGTCTAGTCTTGGAGATAATGTTCGTAATGGATATTCTAAAAAGAAGATAAAGACTACTCTAGGCGAATCAGAGATTTCAGTTCTTATAGTATAGAGATTGAAATTTTAACTCAATGACTGTTAAAAAAGGTAAAAACACTTTAGATGGAGTAGAAAACATAATCATTAGTTTTTATACCAAATAATGTCTGTGTCAAATATTGAACAACGAATTTTAGAACTTTATGATTTTAACGTTTCTAGCTCTACTATTTCTAGAATCATAGATAAAATAAATTTAGATATAGTCGCATGGAAAAACAGACCTTTAGAACCATACTGTCTAATTGTTTGCATGGATGGAATTGTATTCAAGGTTAGATAAAACAATAAAATTGTAAACAAAACTATTTACATAGTTGTAAGACTTGGAACTGATAGTAAAAACGAATTTTCTGCTTTATTGGTGACTATTTTAACTGATATCAAAGCTAGAGGAATCCAAGATGTTCTAAATTACCGCTACAGATAATCTTAATAGTTTTACCGATACCATTGAACAGTATTCCCAGAATCAGTCATACAAATATGTGTAGTACATCAAATCAGAAACTCTTTCAAACATCTAGTATGGAAGGATAGAAAAGAATGTACAAAAAATATGAGGGAAATTTCACTTCTCCTACCAAAAGAGCTGCAAACAGTTAAATAAAAATGGATCGCAAAGTATTTACATACTATTAAAAATTAGGGAAATAACTAGGATGAGTTGACGGTGTTTTTTGATTTTCCTGTGGAGATTAGAAAGATTGTTTATGCAACGAATTTAATCGAGAATCTTAATGGAAAAATCATAAAATATAACAAAAAAAACTTTCATACCCAAAAGATGATGCAGTATTAAAATCTGTCTTTTTTGCTTTGAGAGAGTCAATTAAAAAATGAACCATACCGATTAGAAATTGGGGAGTTATCCTAAATCAATTTTTAGCTATATTTGAAAACAGGATTCAGCTGTAAAAACTAAACCCTATTCATGATTTGGTAGTGTCCAAAAAACTGTGTAAACAGAAATTAGGCGGGGTTTTAAAACCCCGCCTAATTTTTTGATTAATTTTATAACACACAGTTTTATTATGGATGATTTAAAAAATCAATTTTCACAAAGTGGTCTATTAAAAGGCCTAAAAACAGAAGACGATTTAAGTAATTTATTAAATGAATTACACAGTGCCGCTTTAGAAGCTATGCTTCAAGGAGAGATGGATGCTCATTTAGGCTATCCCAAAAATGGTAAACGCAGCAATACTAATGCTCGCAATGGTAGCACTACAAAAAAAGTAAAGAACCGCTTCGGTCAAAGCGAGATTAAAGTTCCACGTGATCGCAATAGTGATTTTGAACCTATTGTGGTTCCTAAACACAAAAGCACTTCACTGTCTATAGAAAATATCGTGATTTCGCTTTATGCAAAAGGTATGAGTGTTTCTGATATTGAAGATGAACTTTATCAAATTTATGGCTATAAGCTCTCCACATCATCTATATCTATTATCACAGACAGAATCAATCAAGAAGTATTAGAATGGCAAAACAAGCCTTTAGAGTCTGTTTATTGCATAGTTTGGATGGATGGAATTGTATTTAAAGTTCGTCAAGGAGGAAAGGTTGTTAACAAAACTATTTACTTAGCCGTAGGGCTCAACAGAGAAGGCCACAAAGAACTATTAGGAATGTGGTTAGGAATGAATGAATCTGCCGCTTTTTGGCAAGGAGTACTTACTGATTTAAAGGCTAGAGGGGTTGAAGATATTTTGGTAACTGTTACCGATAATCTCAACGGATTCACACAATCCATTAAAAATGTGTTTCCAACAGCAGATACTCAAATCTGTGTGGTTCATCAAATTCGTAACAGTGCACGTTATGTGGTTTGGAAAGACAAAAAAGCTTTTACAGGAGATATGAAGCATATTTACAATGCTCCTAATAAAGAAATGGCTAAAGCCGAATTAGACCAGTTTGCTGAAAAATGGAATGATAAATATCCTTATGCAGTACAATCTTGGCGTAACAATTGGGAGGAACTTACCGTGTTCTTTGATTTCCCTTTAGAAATCAGAAAAATAATTTACACTACCAATCTAATTGAAAATCTTAATGGCAAAATTAGAAAATACACTAAAAACAAAATGAGCTTCCCAACAGACGATGCCTTGAAAAAATCAGTTTATTTATCTTTGATGCAAATTACTAAGAAATGGACCCAGCCAATTCACAATTGGGGACTAATTCTTAACCAGTTCTTAACTATATTTGAAAAAAGGGTTCAGCTTTAAAAAAGTTAAACCCCGTAGAATTTTTGTTTACACAAAATATTGGATACTGTCCATGATTTATACAAATTAAGGGACAGTGTCTAGAAAAAAATAGATAGCAATCAATGCAGTGTTGAAATAACGTTCTTAATTGATTCTCTTAAGTTCTTCCACAGATTCGTTGTTTTTTGGACTGCAAATTCCCGCTCCAGCATTCTATTTATTCCCTCAGCAGTAATTCTTCTAAAAAGAATTATTTGTCTAGGTTATATCAGAATTTAGATTATTTTATTTTAGATTTCTTATCTGAATAATGTAAATAGTTTTCATTCTGTTGCTTTGATAAGCTGCTTATCTCAGTCATTTCTGGACTCTCTTAATTTGAGTTTCTATAAATACCGTAATTTTCTAGCATCAAGTATATATATAAAGCTGTCGTTCTGAGTTTATACAACAGCTTTTTTTAGATTATTTCACAAAAGATTCAAACCAATTTATAAAAGAATATTTTTTTGAAGTTTCATTGTCAATTTTTACGTAAGGTAAATTGATAAAAGAAATTAGGTCATCCTCAATATTGTCTCTATCTTCGAAAATAAAGATATTATTGGGATGATAAAAATCGTTTTTCTTCACCGATGAGTTAGTTGTTATTATTTTTTTACCATAATGAATTGCCTCAAAGAATCGATAGGATAAGCCTTTGTGTTCTTGTATTAACAAATCAATTATTATTTTCGTAGACTTAGTTAAACTTATATTTTCTTTATAATCTATAATATGATTTACAAATTGAATATCTTTATTGCCGTATTTCTCAATATTTTTAGGTATCTCAGGTATCTGACAAAGTATAATTTTTATATTCAGTTTTTTGTCTTTTAAGATACTGTATATTTTCATCATATCTTCATTTCTTTTTTCAACAAAGGCCCCTAAATAAAAAATATCAATTTTTTCTTTTGCTTTAGGTACATCTTTATCGTACTGGAAATAATAATTTCCACCGACGCTCAGGTTTTCATATTTTCCGATATATTTCATGTAATCATCATCATCAAAAACAAGAAATTTATCAAATAAAGCTATTTTCTGGTGAATTCTAGGAAACCTATCTAAACCATCCCACTGGTATGCCAAGCTAAAATTAGATTTTGAAATGGCTTTATTAATTACTTCGTTACTGTAGTAGTCGGGTCTTATAAAAAAAACATAGTCAAAATACTTGTTAGGGAAAGTATCTAAAAGATCGATTATATCTTTTTCGCTATTACAAAGTATGTTGTTTTTTTTTGTTTTGTAGAATAGATTAAACATTTTTTTGCTTTCTTTCTTTTCTGGCCAATCTTTAATGCATATTGACGTGACGAGATAATTGTTTAATTCGAAGTCTTTTAAGACACGTTTATACATTCCGAAATGGTTTGGCGAACCAAATAATACTTTCTTTTTCATATTTTGTGTTTTCTTATCAACACCTCTAGCTTTAGAATGGTTTTGTAAGTAATCGTTTTTTTTATGGATATTAATTTTGCTTCTAATTCGTCACGTTTTTCACTAATACTGTTACTCAACGAAATTTGATTTTGTAGTTCAAGTTCCAAATTGTTTTGTTTGGTTTCTAATGATTTAATCATCTTAGCTAACTTGTTGTTTTCTGTAGTTAAATCATCAAACAATAAATCGGTTTTTTTCTCTATTGACTTCATCATCAGATTTTTTAAATCAGAACTGTGATTGGAGAATTGCATAAATATAGACAAACACTCAATTTCTTTGTGATGTTGTTTTAGTCTAGATATTCCAGAGTGTATTCCATTTTCATGAACGCGGTACACACCCATATTCTCGTCTAAAATTTTTATTTTTCTATTTTTTATTTGATTAATATACAAAGGCCAGTCTCCGAAGGGGAATAAATTCCACCACTCTTCAATTGTAAAATCATTTTTAAATAGGGCAGAAGAAGCGTAGATAAAATTACCATCAATCAGATCAGAAACATCTAAATTGTGTTTTTTGTTTTTAGGATGTTGCCAATCAACGTACTTTTTCTGTTTCTGAAACAGTGTAATCATTCTAGTTCCTACTATTCCATAGCCTTTGTTTTTTTTCAAAAAATCTACTTGCTTTTGTAGTTTTAATGGATCAGTCCAGTAATCATCACCATCACACAAAGCAATATATTTACCTCTGCATTTTGGAAACAAATACTTATAAGTAATTCTCTCTTTTTTTGAGTATTTGTTTTCTTTTTGGAAAATAGTTGTGATTCTAGCGTCGATAGAACAGTATTTCTCTATAATTTCTCTTGTGCTATCTGTGGAATTATCGTCGTGAACAATGATTTCAACATCAAAAGAAGTAATTTGCTTAGTAAAACCTTCGAGGGCTTTTAATATGTAATTTTCTTGATTATATGTCATACAACATATAGTTACGGTTGGGTTCGATATCATATTTAAACTGTCTAACTTTTTTGAGAGATTTTTCTATATTTAAGGAATAATTGCTGAGAGATTTGGTGTTAATTAAAGTTTGTTATTGATTACGTAATTTGACTTAAGTTCAAGATAATATTATTTTCTAGAATATAAATTATAATCTCCTATAGAAAGTAGGTAGTAGAAGTGTGTTATCTATTTACCTAGAATATTAAAAAGAACTTTAGGTTTTAGTATGTAGCAGTTCTAAATGTTAATTTTTTTTAATCAATACTTTTTAGTGTACAAAACGTTCAAAAGTTTTCCTTTTTTTATTGCATTGTTAATTTTATCCCAAATTAGTTGTTTTCTGTTATTGTTATAAACTCATTATTTCTAAGTAATAGAACCAATTCATTCCAATTGACTGCGTGTTTGTTTTTCTTACAAAGAATTCAAAACGTTCTTTTGTTTTAAAGAGGGAAGTTTTGATAATTGTTTTTTTATTTACTTTTCAAAAATATCAAATCCCTACGGCTTAGCAACAGGTCTTACCTAAAAATAATTATCTTAGCATTTCTTTATATTCAGTATAGTTAAAAACATGAAAAACCTCAAGAGATTTGCAAAGTACCTAATTCCTTATAAATCTTACTTCGGAGCAAGTATTTTTTTTAATTTTTTATACTCCTTTTTTTCAGCGCTGTCAATGCTTTCCCTAATGCCAGTGATGAATGTATTATTTAAAGAGAACGAAACAATATATGTCAAACCAGATATAAGTGGTATAAGTGATTTGAGCAAAGGTACTCTAGAGGACTACTTGAACTACTTTATAACCCATAATACCGAATTAAAGGGCCCGCTGAGTACATTATTATGGATGATGTTTTTTATGATCCTAGCATTTTTCTTTAAAAACTTTTTTGCCTATCTATCGATGGTTTATATGACTTACTTAAATAACGGAGTTTTAAAAGATTTACGAAATGATGTTTACAGAAAAGTAACAGCTTTGAATGTGGCCTTTTTTTCTGGAGAAAAAAAGGGTGATTTGATGGCTAGAATGACAGCTGATATAACAACTATAAAAAGCTCTTTTATGAGTGCGATAACGATGCTGGGTAGGGAGCCGCTAACTTTAATTTTCACCTTAGGAGCAATGGTATGGATTAGTTGGAAATTGACAATATTTGTATTGATTTTTTTGCCTATATCTGGATTCATGATTTCTAGGTTGGGTAAAACGATTAAGAATATTTCAGGAAATGTTTTTGCTATGGAAGGAGGGTTGTTGTCTAGAATAGAGGAAACATTGGGAGGTATAAAAATCATTAAAAATTTTACAGCAGAAAATTACTTCAAGGAGAAATTCAACGAACAGGCAGAAGAGATTAATGTAATGAATAACGTTATAGGCTCTAGAATGTCAATGGCAGGACCTCTGAGCGAGTTTTTGGGAATTATTTCCATTTCGATTATTTTTGTTTACGGTGGAACCCTAGTTTTAATAGACAAATCTTTAACAGGAGCAACGTTTATCACATACATAGCTCTTGCATACCAAATTTTAACTCCGGCAAAAGCAATAGCGAAAGCTAGTCATGCAATACAAGGAGGGAATGCAGCATCAGAGAGAGTTCAGTTTATTTTGGATGCTTTCAATCCTTTGAAAGACATTCCCGATGCTAAAGAAATCAATGGGTTTAACTCCGAAATAAAATTTAATAATATTTCTTTCAAGTATAAAGAAGATTTTGTGTTGAGAGATTTTAACTTAACCCTACCTAAAGGTAAAACTATAGCCTTGGTTGGTGAATCAGGTAGTGGAAAATCTACTTTAGCCAATCTTATAACTAGGTTTTACGATGTAAATGAAGGAAGTATAACATTTGACGGTATAAATATCAAGGAGATTACCACAAAGTCACTGAGAGAGCAAATGGGAATTGTGGCTCAAGATTCAATTTTGTTTAATGATTCTATAAAAAACAACATTTCTTTAGGGGTAGAGGCAAGCGATGAAGATATTATAAATGCAGCTAAAATAGCAAATGCTCATAATTTTATTTCTGAATTTCCTCAAGGCTACGATAGCCCTGTTGGGGACGGAGGGGGAATGCTTTCTGGAGGGCAAAGACAAAGAATAGCAATAGCAAGAGCTGTTATGAAGAACCCTCCTATTATGATTTTAGACGAGGCCACATCTGCATTGGATACTGAGTCAGAGAAAGTGGTGCAAGATGCATTGGAGAAGATGATGAAAAACAGAACTTCTTTAGTAATAGCTCATAGGCTTTCTACTGTCAAGAACGCTGATTTAATTGTTGTCATGAGTAAAGGCAGAATTGTAGAGAAAGGTACTCATGACGAATTAATCGCCATGGGGGGAATGTATACTAATCTGGTAAACCTCCAATCCCTCGAGGTAAACTAAATTACAAATCTATAGATAGTTACTTAAGATTTTTATGGAAGCAGCGGTTAATTATAGGGTGTTTCTTTATCCCACGGACACTGTTTGGGGAATAGGGTGCGATGCAACAGATGCCAAATCTGTGGCCAAAATCTATGCGATAAAACAAAGGGAAGAGACCAAAAGTCTGGTGATTTTAGTGTCTTCTTTAGACATGCTAAAAAAGTACATAGATAAGGTGCCTAGTAATGCCATTGAAATATTAGAAAAAGCGACTAGACCTACCACCATTGTATATGACAGCCCAATAGGGATTGCTAAAAATGCCATAGGAAAAGACAATACCATTGCCATAAGAATTGCTTCGGATGATTTTTGTAAAAACATGATAGAAGAGTACGGGAAACCTATAATTTCTACCTCTGCAAATATAAGCGGAGAGCCAACTCCCAAACAATTTTCGGAAATAGATAGTCGTATTTTGCAAGCTGTAGATTATATAGTAGATTTGCATCACGATAAAATTTGTGAAAAATCCTCGACTATTATCAAGGTCACAAACAACAATCAGGTAACCGTAATTAGACCTTAATGCAAATTCTAGAGAATTATAAATCTGCAATACAACATCCAATATTTGAATACATTACTAAAGCATCTAATTTGCTAAATGTAGATGCGTATGTAATTGGAGGTTTTGTCCGAGATTTTATTTTAGAGAGAGGAGAGGCAAAGGATATAGATGTTGTTGCAATAGGTAGTGGAATAGAATTAGCACTAAAAGTGGCAGAATTGTTACCCAACAAACCCAAAGTTCAGGTGTTTAAAACCTATGGTACGGCCATGTTGCGTTTTCAGGAAATTGAGGTTGAATTTGTAGGAGCGAGAAAAGAATCTTATACCGAAGATAGTAGAAATCCCGAAGTAGAAGCAGGGAGTTTACAGGATGATCAAGAGAGACGAGATTTTACAATTAACGCTTTGGCGATATCCTTAAATGAAAATTCGCTAGGTAGATTGTTGGACCCTTTTAACGGTGTTAACGATTTGCAATCAAAAATAATTCGCACCCCTTTAAATCCAGATATTACCTACTCTGATGATCCTTTAAGGATGATGAGAGCAATACGTTTTGCGACACAGTTAAACTTTACTATCGAGAAAGAGTCTCTAGATGCTATTAGTAAAAATGCTAAGAGATTAGAGATCATCACTAGAGAAAGGGTGATGGTAGAAATTCATAAAATTTTGGAATCTCCTATACCTTCTATAGGGTTTTTACATTTAGAAGAATCAGGGTTATTACATCAAATACTACCAGAACTAACCAACTTAAAAGGAGTTCAAGAAGTTGAAGGTCAAAAACATAAAGACAATTTTTATCATACTTTAGAAGTAGTAGATAACATAGCTAAAAATACAGAAGATGTTTGGTTAAGATGGGCTGCTTTGTTACACGATATAGGCAAGGCACCAACTAAGCGTTTTTCTAAAAAAGTAGGATGGACGTTTCATAATCACGAATTTGTAGGATCTAAAATGGTTTTTAAGCTTTTTAAAAGACTAAAATTACCTTTGAACAACAAAATGAAGTTTGTTCAGAAAATGGTTTTATTAAGTTCAAGACCTATTGTGTTGGCTTCTGAAGTTACAGATTCTGCAGTAAGGCGTTTGGTGTTTGATGCAGGTGAAGATATTGACAATTTGATGATACTATGTGAGGCTGACATTACCACAAAAAATTCAAAGAAGTTTAAGCGTTACCATAACAATTTTAAAATTGTTAGAGACAAAATAAAAGAGGTAGAGGAAAGAGATAGGGTTCGTAATTTTGAACCTCCCATTACTGGTGAAATTATTATGAAGACTTT
Source organism: Wenyingzhuangia sp. IMCC45533 (assembly GCF_054111225.1). Lineage (NCBI taxonomy): Bacteria > Pseudomonadati > Bacteroidota > Flavobacteriia > Flavobacteriales > Flavobacteriaceae > Wenyingzhuangia > Wenyingzhuangia sp. IMCC45533. The sequence goes on from NZ_CM134197.1 coordinate 1,899,033, forward strand.
TGATCTTAAACCTTGTAAGGAAATAGGACAGATTAAAGATTACATCAAGGAGTCAATTCTAGACGGTATCATTACCAATGATTATAATGAAGCTTTTGATCTAATGCTCAAAAGGGCAGAAAAATTGGGTTTATCTCCTAAGGTATAATTCTATACTCAGAAAAAAAGAGGTTCACAATTCAATTAATTGTAAACCTCTTTTTAACCATTAAAATTTAGGGTTTAGATAGTATAGCTCTCTTTTTTAAAATAGCTAAAATCGTCACCATTCTTAATTTTTTTAACACTTTCAAAAATTAATTTAATCACGTTTTCAACATCACTTTTGTGAACCATTTCTACAGTGGTATGCATATATCTTAAAGGCAAAGAAATCAAGGCAGAAGGAACACCTCCATTGCTGTAAGCAAACGCATCTGTATCTGTTCCCGTTGCTCTAGACGAAGCGTGCCTTTGGAAAGGAATATCGTTTTTTTCAGCAGTATCAATAATTAATTCTCTTACATTATGCTGAATGGCAGGAGCGTAAGAAATCACGGGGCCATTTCCAATTTGAGTATCTCCTTCAGCAGATTTTTTAATCATAGGAGTAGTCGTGTCATGACAAACATCCGTTACTATGGCTACATTAGGCTTAATAGTTTGGGTAATCATTTCTGCACCACGTAATCCGATTTCCTCTTGAACAGAATTGGTAACGTATAGAGCGAAAGGCAAATCGATATTGTTTTCTTTAATTAACCTAGCAACTTCAGCAATCATAAATCCACCCATTCTATTGTCTAAAGCTCTACAAATAAATTTGTTTTCGTTCAGTATTTCAAAAGTATCCGGATAAGTAATAACGCAACCTACGTGCACCCCTAAAGCCAACACCTCTTCTTTAGTTTCGCAACCTACATCAATAGTAATATTTTCTATTTTAGGAGTATCTTCTTTAGCTCCTTTTAATCGGGTATGTATAGCAGGCCATCCAAAAACTCCTCTAACAATTCCTTTTTTTGTATGGATATTTACTCTTTTAGACGGAGCAATAATATGGTCACTACCACCGTTTCTAATCACGTGAATTAGTCCATTGTCTGTGATATAGTTCACATACCATGCAATTTCATCAGAATGTCCCTCTATCACAACTTTATAGTCTGCTTTTGGATTGATAACACCTACAGCAGTTCCGTATGAATCTGTAATAAATTCATCCACATAGGGTTTTAAATAGTCCATCCATATTTCTTGACCCTTGCTCTCGTAACCTGTTGGTGAAGCATTATTTAAGTACTGCTCTAAAAAATCTAGAGATTTTTGATTTAAAATTGTATTGTCGCTCATTATATATCTGTTTAATGTTGTTCAAAAATACTATTTTGATTTTAGATGTAATGTATGTCTTTTGTGGTTTTTAGTTGATATGTGACAGCAAAAAAGCATTAAATAAATTGATGATGAATAACATTGCTCACGGATCAGGTTGTAGTACAAGCTTTAGAATCTTGAACGTTTCTTTACTAGTCAACATCTTGCAATTGGATTAAAACTTAAAAACACAGCTCAAATGTTATTTATGTATTTTTGATGACGTGAAGCGTAGTGTAATGAAAAAAAAGATTTCTATTCTATTGTGTCTTTTTTCTCTAATGGCTTTTTCTCAAGAAAATACTTGGGAGCAGTTAGAGAAAAAATATAAGGATTACTATTTGGTTACAGATCCCAACGGTACTATTTCTTTAGATACTGTAGTACTTTTTCCCAAGCCCAAGTTTAAAACAAACTACGATAGGAGGTATTACCAATGGTTTAAGAAAAAAACTTACAGAGCCTATCCATATGCGGTTTTGGCCAAAAATAAGATAGAGGCTTTAAATGATACCATTTATCTAATAAAGTCTAAAAGAAAAAGAAAACGCTACGTAAAAAGAAAACAAAAATACTTTGAAAACGAATTTGCCAACGACGTTAAAAAGTTAACCAAAACAGAAGGCAGAATTTTAATTAAACTAATCCATAGACTCACAGGTTCCACGGTGAATGAACATGTGCAAGACAAAAGAGGGAATTTCAAAGCTTTTATCTACAGAATTTCGGCTAGTTTATTTAAAATCGATTTGGACTTAGAATATCATCCAGAAAGCGAAATGGAAGATTATATGATAGAAAATATATTACAGCACGCTTTCCAAGATGGCGATTTGGAAAGGATGCCCTCAGTTCTAAAAACGGCAAATAGGGTTTACCCAAACAAGTTAATTGAGATTGAAAAAAAGAACTAAAATAATGTAATATATTTTTTTGTGATAAACAAAAAAATATTACTTTGCCACTCATCAAAATTTAAGCCATTATGACCAAAGAGAAATATCAGTTAGAATTTCCTATACATGCTTCACCTTCTATGTTGTATCAATATTTTGCAACACCGTCAGGATTAGGAGAGTGGTTTGCAGATAACGTGAATTCTAGAGGAGAGATGTTTACTTTTATTTGGGATGATAGTGAAGAGCAAGCAAAGTTATTAACTTACAAAAACGATGAAAGAGCTAAATTTCATTGGGTTGAGGATGAGGATGATGATGCGTACTTTGAATTTAAGATTCAGGTAGATGCATTAACCAAAGATGTATCGCTAATTATTACAGATTTTGCGGAAGAGGATGAGATGGATGAGGCTAAAATGTTATGGGAAAATCAAATTGCAGAATTAAAGCATATTATTGGTGCTTAAAAGATAAAAACTAAAAATGTGAAAAAGCTTTGATGAAAATCAAAGCTTTTTTTATTGTATTTTTGCCAGCATAAAATTTAAGAGAAATGATTAATTACAACGGAAGTATAATCTCAGAAAACAATCATCAAATAGCATATAACAACAGAGGTTTTTCCTATGGAGATGCTTTGTTTGAAACCGTTAAAATTGAAGATGAAGCGGTTGTTTATTGTGAAGATCATTATTTTAGATTAATGGCTTCTATGCGTATGTTGAGAATGGAGATTCCAATGGAATTTACCTTGGAGTTTTTTGAAGCAGAAATATTAAAAACAATTAACGCAAATAAGGGAGACGAAAACAGAGTGAAGTTTACGGTTTACAGGGATGCCAAGGGTTTGTATACACCCGAAGAGAACAAAATTTCTTACATAGTTGAGGTTAAAAAAGTAGCCGTGGTTGTTAAAGATACTTATGAGGTAGATTTGTACAAAGATTTTATGATCAATCCCAATTTATTATCTACCATAAAAACGAATAACAAAATCAATAATGTATTGGCAGGTATTTATGCTAAGGAAAATAATTTAGATAACTGTGTTTTGTTAAATACTAACAAAAACGTAGTGGAATTTACCAATGGAAATATTTTTATAGTAAAAGGCAACGTGATATCTACTCCTCCCTTGTCTGATGGATGTATTAAAGGGGTGATGCGTAAAAATATTATAGAGGTAATTGAAAAAAGTGGAGCATTTGAGGTGGAAGAAGTTTCCATATCTCCGTTTGCAATTCAGAAAGCAGATGAAGTTTTCTTATCCAACGTTATCGTTGGTGTTCAGCCAATCACTAAATACAGAAAGAAGCATTTTGATACTAATATTTCTTTAAAAATAAAAGCACTGCTTGCTTAGTTTAGGCTAGGGTTTTTAGGAGCATTTGCCCATATTTGATATTTGCCACCCATTTCCATTAAATGATCTTTCCATAAATTTTTTGGATGAATATTAAAAATATTTAGGTGGTTGTTTTCGCTCACCAACCAAGATTCGCTTTTTAGTTCCTGATTTAATTGACCTTGTCCCCATCCAGAGTACCCTAAAAAGAATCTGATGTCCTCATTTTTTACAAGTCCTTCGTTTAATAGATTAGAGAGTGCGCTAAAATCTCCACCCCAATAAATACCATTAGTAACCTCAATACTGTTAGGAAGCAAGTTTGGGATTTTGTGGATAAAGTAAAGATTATCTTGCTCCACAGGACCTCCTTGATACACTTTAAAATCACAATCCACTTCTGGAACCAAATCATTTAAGCTATAGCCTAGAGGTTTATTCATTATAAAACCAATAGAACTATCTTTTGAATGTTCCGTAAGTAACACAATAGACCTATTAAAAGAGATATCCCCCAAAATAGAAGGTTCGGCAATTAATAATTTTCCTTTTGATGGTTGTAAAATTCCCATAATTTCTAGCATTTAAATAAATCTATGAAAAAAAAAGCATAAAAAAAACCCCTTGATAAAAGGGGTTTTTAAATAGAATAAATATTCTTTATTAGTTTACTGCATCTGATAAACCTGCACCTGGCTTAAACTTAACGATGTTTTTCTCAGCAATTTGGATAGTAGCTCCTGTTTGAGGGTTTCTTCCTTCACGAGCTGGTCTTTTAGATACAGACCAAGTACCCCATCCGATTAAAGAAACTTTTCCTCCTTCTTTTAAAGTAGAAGTTACATTGTTAGTTACTGATTCTAATGCAGCCTTAGCAGCAGTTTTAGAAATTCCTGCATCAGCAGCGATAGCATCAATTAAATCTGATTTGTTCATAATTACTATTATTAAGTTATATAAGTTTATTTGTTAAACAAATATATAAGTAATAATAGCTTATGCAACTCTCTAGGACTTAAAAGCAATAGAATGTTAATAACTTTTTTATTTTGTTAATAAAGAAACGTGTTAAATATTGCTTTATTAACAGTGTTAGCGTTTACTGTACGTTTGCGTGGGTGTCAAACGAGTAGCCGTTTAATAAACTAACACTGTCCATTAGCTTTTTACCAGCTAGTTTTAGCTTATTTACCTTAATATATCCGTCTTTCGTAGCAATTTTAATGGTTTTTTTATCCGTAACAATGCTTCCAGGTTTTAATTGATGAGTTTCATGAATCATCTCACAATCATAAAGTTTTACCGTGATTTCTTCGTGATTATTAAATAACGTTGTCCATGCAGCAGGATAAGGGTTTAAGCCTCTAATGTGATTAAAAATTGTTTCAGAACGTTGATTCCAATCTATTCTGCAAGTATCAGTGTGTATTTTGTAGGCTAACTTGTCACTGTGAGCAGCTTGTTTCTGGGTTTTCACGTTTCCTGTTTCTATCAATTCTAAAGTTTCAAGTACCAAGTCACTTCCAGCGTGCATTAATTTATCGTGTAGTTCACCAACTGTTTCGCTTTTTCCAATATCAACTTTGTTCTGAAGAATAATTTCTCCAGTATCAATCTTATCATCTAAAAAGAAAGTAGAAGTACCCGTTTGGGTTTCACCGTTAATAATAGCCCAATTTATGGGAGCAGCTCCTCTGTAATCTGGTAAAAGAGATGCGTGTAAGTTAAACGTACCAAATTGAGGCAAACTCCAAACAGATTTTGGGAGCATTCTAAAAGCAACTACAATTTGTAGGTTAGGTTCAAGAGCTTCAAGCTCTGCTTGAAAGTCAGGAGATTTTAAATTGCTGGGCTGTAAAACTTTCAACCCTTTTTCTGTAGCATATTTTTTTATAGCAGATTGTTGTATTTTTCTACCTCTACCTGCTTGTTTATCTGGAGCGGTAATAACTCCTACTACGTTATATTTATTTTGTAAAACTTTATCTAATATGGTTACTGCAAAGTCTGGAGTTCCCATAAATACAATTCTTAGTTTACTCATTTATTTTAAAAAATTGTTGTTGATGAATAATTTTTTCTTCGCTTAAAAGGTGTTGTAAAATTCTTTTTAAAGATGAAGAGTTAATTTTTAAAGCAGTTAATAATTCGTTAAACGTGTGAGGTTTGCTATTAATGACTTTTAATGTGTACTGATATAACGTATCTATATCCTTAATTTTTTTATTGGTAACACAAATATCGCAAATACCACAGTTATCTTTCTCTTTTTGATCAAAGTAATTTAGGATAAACGTATTTCTACAAATTTTTTCGTTTAAAAAGTAGTTTAAGTTTTTACGGTGTTTCTCCTCGTCAATATCGCATAACAGATTCAATTCTTTTTTGATGGGGTTGATGGTCTTTTTATCCTCTCTGGGGACTAAGAACTGAATACTGTGGTGATGAGTATTAGGTTTAAAATTTGCTAGAGCTATTTGGTTTAAATAAGCTAGTTTTTTGCTAATCTCTGCAGTGCTCATTTGAATGGCTGATGAGATTTTATCGATATTTAATCTTTTTTCAATATCAAAAATTCCCGCATAATTTCTAAGTATGTAGCTTATCAGTGTGCTATATTCTGTTTGCTGATGTGTAAATTGTATGATCTGGTGTTGGGTTGCGATTAATTTTAGGGAGCAAGCATCTTTTGGTTGTTCTTTAAATAAAATCACATCGTAGTTATCTAGCCTTCGCAAGATTTTCTCGGTACTGTTAATGCTAAGTTTGTATTTATTACAAAAAACATCAATATCAAAGTCAAATTCTTCTTCTGGTTTCTCCCCTAATGCTATCTGAAAATGTTGATTTAATTTTTGGTAAACATCAATCACCATATTGGTATCAATTATACTTTTGTTTTTTGCCTCGTACTTTATGTAATCGCTTTTAGATAAAATAACACACGAAAAAGATTTCTTTTGATCTCTCCCGGCTCTCCCAGCTTCTTGCAAATAGTTTTCTAAGTGATTGGGGATTTCTAAATGGATGACCAGCCTTACGTTATTTTTATCTATTCCCATACCAAACGCATTAGTGGCTACCATAATATTTTTCTCTTCGGTGTACCAAAGATTCAAATGTTTTTGTTTGGTGTTTTTGTTTAAACCAGCGTGGTAGTAGGTGCTGCGATACCCTTTAATACACAATCTGTTGCTTAGTTCCTGAACCGCTAGTCTATTCTGCAAATAAATAATAGTTGGTGCTTTTAGCTTTTGTAACATTTTATAAAGTAAATCTATCTTGTTTGGAGTCACAAAAACCTGGTAGGCCAAGTTGGGTCTGTTAAAAGAATCGATATGCTTTTGATAATCTTTTTTAAAGTGAAGTAAATTCACAATCTGCTCTTGTGTTTTACAGGTGGCGGTAGCGGTTAGGGCAACAATGTTTTTATTGGGTAATAAGGTTCTTAATAACTGAATTTTTAGGTAAGCAGGTCTAAAATCGTGTCCCCATTGAGATATACAATGAGCCTCATCAACAGCAATAAAAGAAATGTCTAGTTGTTTTATTTTTTCTTGAATTAAGGGCTGCGATAACCTTTCTGGCGATAGGTATAATAATTTTATTTTTTTGATACTAATATTATCAAAAATTCGAACTACATCCTCTGTACGACTACCGCTAGGAATGGTAACGGCTTTAATATTTTTTTGTTTTAAATTCTCTATCTGGTCGTTGATTAATGCCAATAGAGGAGAAATAACCAGACAAGTGCCTGGTTTTATAAGTGCAGGCAGCTGATAGCAAATAGACTTACCACCACCAGTAGGTAAAACAGCCAGCGTGTCTTTGTTATTAATTACATCGTTAATAATGTTTAGCTGTAAAGGTCTAAAAGAAGCGTGTCCCCAATATTTACGAAGCGTTTCTTTAAGATTTACAGTATTATGCATAACATTTTTTTAAAATAAAACCCAATCGTTCTTTTGGAGTTCCAAAAGGAACGATAATAATGTTTTGATGTGTTTTTTGGTATTCCTCTACAATAGCCAAATGGATTTGTTCAGCTTCCTCAAAAGTCTCGAAACGTTCGCTATCGGTGGTATAAATCTTTTTCCACGGAGGGAAAATAAAAACAGTATTATAGGTGTGTTTTTTGGTAGCCTGTTTAAAAGTTTCCTCGTACGCTATTCTATTGTTGTTTAAGTAAGCTGTAATATCGGGAATTCCTCTATCAAAAAAACAGTGAGATTGCTTGCTGTTGCTAGCTTGCTGGTACTGTATAATTCTCTTCCCCAAAACTACCTTGCTAAAAAGGATAGGTTGAGACATAAACAGTTTTTTAGACCCCATTTTTTCAGCTTCTTTAATAATTTCTCTAGAAATTTCTTCTAAACAAAAGTAACCCTTGCGCTGTAACAATTTTAAAACAGTTGACTTTCCAGTTCCGGGTGCTCCTGTTAGCACTATTTTTTGAGGCATATATTAAAAATAAGTTGGTACGAAGAAGTAAAAATAAGAAATAATTATAGTTTTGTAGCCTGATACATTATTCAGCTTGATAAAATGACAAAAAAAGAAATATTTTATAGAGATTTAAAAGTAAAATTAGATGAGAATACTAATTTTCCTTCGGAATACTTATACAAGTTCATTGTACCAACTACCAAAAATCAAGTAGGTGAAGTAGAAGAGATTTTCGCTAAAGTCAACACAAAAATTTCCAAAAAAGCCTCAAAAACCGGAAAATATGTAAGTGTTTCTATTTTATTAAAAGTTAAAAATTCTGACGAAGTAATTAAACATTATCATTCTGTAGAAAAAATAGAAGGATTAATATCATTATAACCATATACCATGAAAAAATATATTTTACTGTTTTTAATTGTGTTTGCTCATTTAACGATATGGGCTCAAAAAGACAAAGTTTTGTTTAAAATAGACAAGGCTCCAACCTATGTTTCGGAGTTTAATAAATTGTTTAAAACGGATAGAGCTTCTCTTACTACCAACGACTTTGACACCAACTTGGAGTTGATGATTGACTACAAATTAAAGTTGAGAGAAGCGGATTTTAAAAAAATAGACACCCTTGAATCATTGCAAAAGGAATATGAGTCTTACAAAAGAAACATAGCAAGCTCTTATCTTAAAGATGAAGAAGCTCTAGAAAAGTTATTAAAGGAGGCTTACAATAGAACAGTCAATCAAATTAAAGCTAGCCACATTTTAGTTGCTGCTCAGGAGGGAGACACAATCAAGGCTTACAAAAAGATTTTAGACATACAAAAACAATTGAAAGAGGGTGCCGATTTTGGAGAATTGGCAGTTAAGTACTCCGATGATCAAAGTGCCAAAACAAATAAAGGCGAGTTAGGTTACTTTAATGCTTTTAAAATGGTTTATCCTTTTGAAACGGCAGCTTATCAAACGGAAGTGGGGCAAGTCTCGGATATTGTTAAAACACGTTTTGGATATCATTTAATTAAAGTGGAAGAAAAATCTAAGACAGGACCAAAAATTAAAGTAGCACATATTATGGTTACTGGTTTGGGTGAAGAAAAGAAAAGTAAAATAGATACAATTTACCGAAAGTTAAAAGATGGAGGTAAGTTTGATAGCTTGGCTAAAAAGTTTTCAGAAGATAAAGGGAGTTCTAGAAAGGGAGGTTTACTGAACCCTTTCTCAAAAGGAACTTTGCCACAAGAATTTGAAAAAGTTGCATTTTCTTTAGAAACTCCTAATTCCTATTCAAAGCCATTTACAACACAATATGGTTGGCATATTATTAAATACTTTGGAAAAGATTCAATTCAAAATTTCGAGGATATGAAAGATGAGTTGAAGAAAAAGATCATGAGAGACCAAAGAAAATTGATCATTGAGGAAGCTGCTTTTGATAAAATAGAACAAAAACATATCGTGATTACTTATCAGGAGGCATTAAAAGCTTTTGAAGTTGAAAATCCTTATGAAATAGCTATTGATAGTTTAAATAGCACCATACTAAGTATTAACAGCGAAAGATATTTGCAGTCTGATTTTGCAGACTTTATCTATAACAAAAGAACCAAAAAACCTTTAGATCTTTTTAAAGTTTACAAAAAAGTAAAATTAAAAGAATACGTTACTGAGCATTTAGAAGATGAAAGTGACGAGTTTAAAGAAACTTTAGCGACCTATAAAAAAGGGTTGGTTATTTTTGAGTTGATGAAAAATAATGTTTGGGATGTACCTGCAAAAGAACCTCAAAAAGTAAAGGATTTTTATGAAGCTAACAAAGCGAAATACTTAGATAAAGGAGCTGCATTTGAAGATGTGAAAGGTTATGTTGAAAGTGATTATCAAGAAAAAATTCAAAAAGAATGGTTAGCAAGCTTAAGAGCTCACAGTAAAATAAAAAAGAACAAAGGAGTGATTAAGAAGCTTAAAAAGACCTACCAATAATGAGGGTTCAATCCATCGCTTTAATGATTATACTACTGGTAAGTTGCGCTCCTAAAAGCACCTCAAAAGAAGATATAGTGGCTAAGGTTTATGATTATGTTTTAACCAAAGATGAGTTAAAAAACAATTTACCAAAAACAACGACTATTGTTGATAGTTTAAAAGTAACTCAAGAGTATATTCAAAACTGGTCTAGGCAAAAATTGTTGTACAGAAATGCGCTCATCAATCTAGACAAAACAGATGAATTAGACAGACTAGTTAATAAATATAAAGAAGAGTTATACGTTTCCTATTATAAAAATGCCTTGGTTAACAAAAAGTTAGATACACTGGTTTTTGAAGAGGAAATAGATAGCTTTTACCAACAGAACAAAAGTAGTTTTAAGCTAAACGAAACCTTACTAAAGTTCAAATATATACACGTAGATAAAAGAAATAGAAAGAGACGAAGCATAAAAAAATTGTTTGAAACCGATAGTATTGACGACAAACAAACTATTTTAAGTGATTACTCAGGATATCAAGATTATTATTTTAACGACTCTGTTTGGGTGTCCTTAAAAGATGTGTATACCCAAAAACCAGATTTTCCGGTTTTAACTAACACAGATTTATCAAAAGTAAATAGGGTAATAGAAAAACAAGGAGTAGATAGAAGTGTATACTATATTTTAAACAAAGAGGTTTTACGAAAAAACGACATAGCTCCTGTGGATTATGTAAAGCCAACAATTAAAAATATATTATTACATAAAAACAAGATAGAGTTCTTTAATCAAATGGAACAAATTTTGATTAATGATGCTGTAAAACAAAACAAATATGAGGTTTATTAAAAGATGCCATTTATTATATGCAATGCTATTGAGTGTAATAGCAGTTACTGCACAAGAAAAAATTAAGTTAGATGGTGTTGCAGCTGTGGTTGGGGACAAAATTATTTTAGATTCTGATATTGTAAAGTACAAAGAAGAAATAAAAAATAGATCAGAAGGAAAAGCAGAGTTTGATGAGTGCCAAATCATGGAAGACATTATGACTCAAAAATTATTAGCGCATCATGCAGTAATAGATAGTGTGTTGGTTTCTGATGCTGAGGTTGACTCTGGAGTGCAAAGAACATTAGATCACTTTAAATCTCAAGTGGGAGATATGAATAAAGTAGTTTCTTTATATGGATTTGATGACTTGGAAGATTTAACCAACGAATTAAAAAGAATTGAAAAAGAAAATACCCTAATTCAAAGAGAAAGACAAAACGTTGTAAAAGATGTGGTGGTTACTCCAGAAGAAGTTCGTTTCTTTTACAATGACTTAAAGCAAAAAGGAGATTTGCCAAACTTTGGAATAGAAGTGGAACTTTCACAAATTACCATAAAAGCTGTCCCTGCAAAAGAATCGGTTAAAGAAACTTTAGACAAGCTTAACGAAATTAAAAAAGATATAGAGAACGGATATAGCATGCGATTAAAGGCTATTCTGTATTCCGAAGATCCTGGAGTAGCACAGAACGGAGGACAGTATACCATTACTAGACAAAGCCAGTTTGTTAAAGAATTTAAAGAAGCTGCTTTTAGTTTAGAAGAAGGTGAAGTGTCAGAACCTTTTAAGTCCCAGTTCGGATATCACATTTTACAGGTAGAAAAAGTAAAAGGGCAACAAAGAGATGTTAGGCACATATTAATGCAGCCTAAAATAGAACAAGCAAGGCTAGATGCTGCTAAAGAAAAATTAGAATCTGTTAGAGCAGAAATTATTGCTGGCAATATTACTTTTAATGATGCCGTAGTAAAATACTCTGATGATAAGGCAACCAACTTAAACAAAGGAAAGCTAGTAAATCCCTATACCAGTGATGCAAAGTTTGAACTGAATAAAATGGATCCTAAATTGTTTGCTAAAGTAGACAAGCTAGCCGAAAACAGCATTACAGATGTTTATTACGAAGAAACCAGAGACGGTGAAAAAATGTATAAAATCATTAAAGTAACCAAAAGGATTGATGCACACGAGGCAGACCTGTCAAAAGACTACGTTAAAATACAGCAATTAGCACTCCAAAAAAAGCAGCAAGAAACTTTAGAGAAATGGTATAAAATCAAAATAAAAGATACATACATAAAACTAAATGGCGATCACAAAGCATGCAGTTTTAAATACAGCTGGTTAAATTAAACAAACGACAGTCTTGAGTTTTCAAGGCTGTTTTTTTATTTTACAAACAGATGGCAAAAATTTTAAAAGATCCTGGAATTGGATACAAATCCAATTCGAAAGCACAACGTATTATTGTCAATGGGCAATCCAATGTGAAACACGTTCACAGAAAAAAAACAATTGACGATTTATACACCTACTTAATCAATATAGGCTGGTTAAGGTTTTTTGCCTACGTATTACTAGGGTATGTACTGATTAATATGCTTTTTGCAATTTTATATTTGTCAGTAGGAATCCAGCAATTTAGAAATTCAACAGGAAGCGTTTTAGAAGATTTCACCAGACTCTTTTTCTTTAGTGCGCAAACGATTACAACTGTTGGTTACGGAGTTATTGCTCCCAAAGGAATTGTAGCAGGAATATTGTCTTCACTAGAGGCTCTAATAGGATTAATGTCTTTTTCTTTCATTACGGGTTTACTCTACGGTCGATTTTCAAAACCCAAAGCAAAAATTCAATTTTCAAAAAACATTCTGGTAAGAGAATTTGAAGAGGGAAGAGCTATCATGTTTAGAGTAATGAACAACAGAACTAATTTAATGATAGAGCCGGAGTTAAATGCGGTAATTAATATCACGGAAAAGAACGAACTAGGTGAATTTAACAGGATGTTCTATCAGTTGTCTCTACAAAGAAATAAAATTATGTATTTACCCACCATGTGGACGGTGGTGCATAAAATTGATAAAGAAAGTCCTTTAGCAAAATATACCAATGAAGAATTACAAGAACTAGAAGTGGAAATTTATATACTTTTCAAATATCACGAAGAGGCATTTAACCAAACATTGTATCAATTACACTCATACGACTTCAGTAATCTAAAGGTCAACCATAAGTTTGGAGATTCTTATTTTTTTGATGAAGATGGGTTCACAGTAATAGACCATGAAAAATTAGATGATTTGATTGAAATCTAACTTATTTTAAAGCAATCCTAATTAGAATAAAACCAACAGTAACAATGATACCACTTAGAAGCACCTTGATTGCGGTATGTTTGTAATGTATTTTATGAAGTTTTAAATCTTTTCTATAGCTCCAAATCATTGCTGAGGTGAAAGCGACAACAAAAAAGATTGCAAAATATATTTGTCCAGTCGAAAACATATGGGTAATTTTTTAGCAAAATTAAGAAACAAATGAAGAATAAAATCAAAGCGGTTCAAGAATTTCATACTGCATACAAATTAGGCTATAAAAACACACCTATTGCTGCTATAGGAGAAGATAAAATTAAGTTGCGTTATAATTTAATGGACGAAGAAAACAAAGAATATTTAGAGGCCGCAGAGAATGGAGATTTGATAGAGGTGGCAGATGCGCTCGGAGATATGCTTTACATTTTATGCGGAACCATTATTGAGCATGGAATGCAAGATAAAATTGAAGAAGTTTTTAACGAAATTCAAAGAAGTAACATGAGTAAATTAGGAGAAGACGGAGAACCTATTTACCGAGAAGATGGAAAAGTATTAAAAGGGCCTCATTATTTCAAACCTAATATTGAAAAGATATTAAATAATTAGCGACCTATTATATAAACAAAAATCAAAACAAAATCTATTTTGAATCAAATTGTAGAAAATAAAAAAGAGTGGATTAGTTGGAATGAAAATGTAAAACATTCTTATGCTGAGCTTATTGAAGTAAAAACAGAACAAGACTTGGTGAATGCTATTGCCAATAATGATTCGGTAAGAGTATTTGGAAACAGGTATTCTTCTTCGGATATCAGTGCAGGAACTAGTGTTTTAGTAGATGTAACAAATTACAACAAAGTTGTCAAGGTAAATCAAGAGACTAAAGAAGTTACAGTACAAGCCGGAGCAACTCTAGAAGAAACGATTAATGTAATTCAATCCGCTGGTTGGTGTATCCCTTGTTTGCCAGATATTGATAAAATAACTATTGGAGGTGCGTTGGCTACAGCAACTCATGGAACCAGTGGATTTATTTTATCTAAGTATGTTTCTAAGTTTAGAATGGTTTTGGCAGATGGTTCTATTAAAGAATACACAGATGCTGACTTTGAAACAGATGCTATAAGAGTATCTTTAGGAGTGTTAGGAATGTTTTCTGAAATTACTTTTAAATGTGAAGAGAATTACATTTTGCATCTAAAAGAGCAATCGATGAAAGATGATACATGGGTAGGGAATTTAGATGACTACTTAAAGACGTATGATTTTGTGAGAATCTTATGGTTGCCACATACCAATCATGGATACGTAATTTTAGGAACCAAAGTAGATAAAGATTTTAAATTTAAAAAGAAAGATGCCCCAGGTTATATAAAACACAGACGTAAAACCTCTAAGTTTTTATATCAATACACCCATAAAAATCCAAGATTTACAGCTACGGCAAATAAAATTTTACACAGATTGTTTTTCACTCCCAAAAAAGAACACGCAGGTAGTTTGTACGACGCTACCGTTACAAAGTCTAGAGGAGCAACGATGGAATTGGCAGAATGGACAGTTGCTTACTCAAAATTTAAAGACTTGTTTAAGGATTTAAAAGAGGTGCTAGACGATAAAAACAACAATGCCTACGTACATGTCCCAATGGATGTTCGTTTTATTCATAAAGATGATGCCTGGTTAAGCTACGCATCAGATGAAGATATGGTTACTGTGGGTTGTGTGTGTAGAAACTCTCCTGTAGCAGATGACTATGAAGCTTTTGAAAAAGTAGAAGAAGTATTCTTGAAATACGGAGGAAAACCTCACTGGGGTAAGCGATTTAAAGCTAAACATGACGAACTAGCCAAATTGTATCCTAAATGGAATGAATTTAAGGAGCTGAGAGAAAAAATGGATCCGACAAATAAATTTTTGAACGGATATTTAACGAAAATTTTCACAAAATAATAAATACCCTGAAACTATTTCAGGGTATTTTAGTTTACAAGTAAAGTCGTATTCGTCAAAAGCTATATAATAGCCGTTTTGATGATGTTGTTTTAAAAAAAGTTAAAGAATATGAAAAAATTACCTTACCCAAAAGCCGTGTTGTTTGATTTTGATGGAGTTGTTGTAAATAGTGTAAAAACTCACGGGGCAGCTTGGTCAACTTCTTTTAGACAAATTTTTGATAAAGAAATTTGTCCGTTTCCCCATGCAACTCACGCAGGGAAAGCTCCAGCAGTTATTGCAGAATATTATGCAACTTTTGGGGGAGATAAATCAAAAGGGAGTGAATTGGAAAAATTAAAGGAAGAACATTTAAAACAAACAGTCGTAACGACTCCTCCAGATTTGTTACCTGGTGCTTTTGATTTAGAAGCGTATTTAACAGAAAAAGATATTCCGCACGGAATAGCAAGCAATGCACCTACAAGCTTTGTTAAAAATTCTGTAAAAGAAACGGGCATAGGCTTTACAGTATGTATGGGAGTGGACCAATTTAGTGAGCCAAAACCAAGTCCAATTCCTTACTTAACCTTGGCAGCTACTTTAGGAATTAAAGAAGAGGATTTTCCTGAAACTATTATTTTTGAAGACAGTTTAACAGGAATTAAAGCAGCCGCACAGACAGGAATGGTAGCTGTAGGAATGTTAACACAATACACGGAGGAAGAACTACTAGCTAACGGAGCCGTAAAAGTTTTTCCAACTTTATTAGAAGCTTACCAAGAGATTGTATCTTTGTAACTTATGATAAAACATTACAACGTACTCGTTATTGGAGGTGGGGCTGCAGGTTTTTTTACAGCGATTAATACCAAAGAAAAAAACAGAGAGCTATCTATTTGTATTTTAGAAAAAGGAAAAGAAGTACTCCAAAAAGTTAAGATATCTGGCGGAGGACGTTGTAATGTAACTCATGCTTGTTTTGACCCCAAAGAATTAACAGAGTTTTATCCTAGAGGTAAGAGAGAACTGTTGGGGCCTTTTCATCAGTTTATGACAGGTGATACTATGGAATGGTTTGAACAAAGAGGAGTTCCTTTAAAAATAGAAAGCGATAACAGAATTTTCCCTCAATCTAACACCTCTCAATCTATTATTGATTGTTTTTTATCGATGGCTCAAAATTTAGGAATAGAATTAAGAAAGTCGGAAGGAGTCAAAACTTTTTCTAAGGTAGATGATATTTGGAATATAGAAACCAATCAAGGAGAATATACCTGTGATAAATTAGTAGTAACTGCAGGAAGTAGCAAACCTGTTTGGAATTTGTTATCTACGTTGGGACATCAGGTCGTGGCCCCAGTGCCTTCTTTATTTACGTTTAATATCAAAGATCCATTATTGATAGACCTTCCTGGTGTTTCAGTTCAAAACGTGGAAGTTTCTATAAAAGATACCAAGCTAAAAAGTACAGGACCTCTGCTAATTACCCATTGGGGAACTAGCGGACCTGCTGTTTTAAAGTTGTCGGCTTTTGGAGCTTTAAAATTGGCAGAAAAAGATTATCAGTATCAAGTAAAGGTAAATTGGTTAAGTTGCCATCCTCAACAAGCTACAGAGGTGTTGTTTAATTGTAAAAGAAACGATGCCAAATCTATAATAGATAAAAAAAGTCCTTTTGAAACGATTAGTAAGCGCTTATGGTCAAGGTTTTTAGAGGTATGCGATATAAATGGACAAACCAAATGGGCAGATATATCTAATAAAAAAGTAGAATTATTATCAGAAAAACTAACCAACACCATTTTTCATGCCCAAGGGAAAAGTACTTTTAAGGATGAGTTTGTAACTGCGGGTGGTGTAAAATTAAAAGAAATAAACTTTAAGAGATTCGAAAGTAAATTACATCAAAACTTATTTTTTGCAGGAGAAATTTTAAATATCGATGCTGTTACTGGTGGTTTCAATTTTCAAAATGCATGGACCGGAGGTTGGGTCGTAAGTGAGGCCATAGTAGGTAATAGGTAAAACTGTCTTTAAAACTGCTGTTATATTTTTTTTGATGATTATTCCAATTACGGATTGTAAAAATCCAAGTTCAGTATTGCTATATAAAGTATGTAGTTAGGCTAAATATTTATAATGACTGTTCATAATAAATAAGAGTTTGTAGACTCCAACTTACAAAGACTTTGTACATTGTTTAAAGGTTAGCTTAAAAGATAAAAGTACAATTGATAAAGAGAATAATTTTACGGACAGACATAAAAGTATTAATTCACTTTTGAGGATGACCTCCCAAATAACGTAAGTTCGATATACCTACTACAAGGTTTCAAAGTTGTCATTTCGAGTAGTTTTTGATAGAAAACTGTATCGAGAAAGTCAATCTTTGAAACAAAAACATAATTTGTAGTATAAAAATCTTGTGTAAACTAGTTTGAATAAAAATGTTTCTTTCAAGTCGAACTCACATCAAATAAGATTTTAAAACAATCAGGCCTTATGATTCAATATAAAGTGTTTAATCTGGTGTTATACATAATTAATTGAAAAATAGCTCTAAAGCAAACTCAGCATCATTGAAGTTTTATTTTTTTAGATTAAACTTCTTTCTCATTTAAGCAACTTCACCTCTGTGAGGTTTTAAGGCATCTCTAAAGGTTTTCATGTCAGTTTCATCAACAACAATAAATGCAGTAGCCCACATATCGTTTACCTCGGTATGATTTACCTCATGAAACATCAGCTTTTCAGTCTCTGCAAACTCTCTTAAATGTATGCAATGATGTTTGGCCGTCCCCAAACCTGTAGGACCTCTAAAATCCCATATTAGTTTTATTTTTCTCATGGGAACAAAAATAACTGTTCGCTACTTAAAATAAGAATAGGACTTCCGTAAATTTTAAAGATAGACAACTTAAGGTTATATTTGCTCAAAACAGAGAACATCATTATGGAGCCAATGTTTATTCCAAAATCGTTGCATACAACAAAAGAGTCAGGTAAAATAACTTGGCAAACTCCTAGTAATATTGCTTTGGTAAAGTACTGGGGTAAAAGAAATCCGCAACTCCCAGAAAATACTTCTATTAGTTTTACATTATCTAACTGCAACACAGTTACTACACTTACTTATAAAAAGAAAGACGTAAAAAATGAAATATTTGATTTTGAAGTAATTTTCGAAGGAAAAAAGAACGAAGTTTTTAAACCAAAAATTCAAACTTTTTTTGAGAGAATTGTTGGCTATGTACCTTTTTTAAAGGATTATCAATTTGTTATTGAATCTAAAAATTCTTTTCCGCACAGTAGTGGAATCGCTTCTTCGGCAAGTGGTATGAGTGCTATTGCCATGTGCTTGATGAGCATTGAAAAAGAGTTAAATCCTGATTTATCCAAAGAAGAATTTTACTTAAAAGCATCATTGTTAGCAAGATTAGGTTCGGGGAGTGCTTGCAGAAGTGTGAAAGGAGAAATGGTTGTTTGGGGAGTACATAATGAGATTGAAGGTAGTTCGGACTTATATGGAGTAGCGTTTGAAGACAAAGTAGCTCCTGTTTTTAAAAATTATCAAGATACTATTTTGTTAGTAGATAAAGGAGAGAAACAAGTAAGTAGCACGGTAGGTCATAATCTAATGCATGGACATCCATTTGCATCTCAACGTTTTGCACAGGCTCAAGAAAATATATCTAAAATTAAAGAGGTTTTTGCTAAAGGAGATACAGATGGATTTATTGCTTTGGTAGAAAGTGAGGCACTCACCTTGCATGCTATGATGATGACCAGTAATCCATATTTTATTCTGATGAAACCAAATACTTTGGAGGTAATCAATAAAGTGTGGGAGTACCGAAAAAATACTGGTAGTAAATTATGTTTTACTTTAGATGCTGGAGCCAATGTTCATTTGTTGTATCCAAAAGCTGAAAAAGAAACTGTTCAATTATTCATCAAAGAAAAACTATCAGTTTACTGTAAAAATGGTGAGTATATACACGATGAGGTGGGGATGGGAGCTAAATTATTAGAATCTAATCATATTTAATACCTATATTTACCCCATAATTAGCGAGTTATGAAAGGACCTTTGTTTTACGCAAAAATTTTATTGTTTGGAGAATACGGAATTATCAAAGATTCCAAAGGTTTAGCAATACCCTATAATTCCTACAAAGGAGCTTTTAAACAAGCAAAAATATTAGAAGGCAAAGCGTTAAAGTCTAATGGTTATTTGTTGGAATACTATCAGTATTTAAAGGGGTTAAAATCCGAATTGGTAACCTTTAACTTAAATCAGCTCAAACAAGACATAGACCAAGGGATGTATTTTGACTCGAGCATACCTCAAGGATATGGTGTGGGAAGTTCAGGAGCTATAGTAGCCGCTATTTATGATAAATATGCTCAAGATAAAATTACAGTCTTAGAAAATTTAACGAAAGACAAGCTATTAAAACTAAAGTCCATTTTTGGATTAATGGAGTCTTATTTCCACGGGACTAGTTCAGGATTAGATCCGCTTAACAGTTATTTGAGTCTTCCTATTCTAATACAATCTAAAAACGATGTAGAATCTGTTGGGATTCCTTATCAGCAAAATGGTAAAGGGGCAGTATTTTTATTAGATTCTAAAATGATTGGAGAAACTGAACCGATGGTCAACATCTTTATGGAAAAAATGAAGAATGAAGGTTTCCGTAAAATGTTAAGTAATGAATTCGTTACCTATACCGATGCTTGTGTAGAAAATTTTTTACACGGGGAAGTAAAGTCATTGTTTGGAAACGTAAAAAAACTATCTAAGATTGTACTAGACAATTTTAAACCTATGATTCCTGCTAAATTCCATGCTTTGTGGAAAAAAGGAATTGATTCCAACGATTACTATTTAAAATTGTGCGGATCTGGCGGTGGAGGATATATTTTAGGATTTGCTCCTGATTTTGAAAAAGCAAAAAAGTCTTTAATAGGACATGATTTAGAATTGGTGTACAGATTTTAATGAGTACCTCAATCATATGACTAGTAAGGCAACAAAAAAGCATAAAATTTTAGGGTTGTTTTCTGTAGTACGAGGATATAATGTAATACTGTTATCCATCGCACAATACTTAGCTGCTATATTTGTTTTTGCGGTAGATACTTCTCTAAAGCAAGTTTTTTGCGATGTTCACCTACATCTAGTGGTTTTAGCCACTATATGCGTAGTGTCTTCGGGATACATCATCAACGATTTTTACGATTTGTCAATCGATATGATTAATAAACCGTTAAAAACACAAATGGGTAATTGGGTTAGTAAAAAAACTAAGCTACAAGTGTACTTCACTCTCAACTTCATTGCCTTTGCTCTCGGGCTATTAATTTCTTGGAAAGCAGCACTATTTTTTGCGATTTATATTTTTTTAATATGGTTGTATTCTCACAAGCTAAAGAAATATCCAGTAGTTAAAATAATAGCAGTTTCCATTTTAGATGTGCTTCCTTTTTTTGTGATTTTTGTTTATTACAACCACGTGTCAACCCTAATTTTAACACACGGAGTGTTTTTGTTTGGCTTGATAATATCTAAAGAAATCATTAAAGATTTTAGGAGAGTAAGAGGAGCTATTTTAAATAATAGAGAGACTTTAGTTACTAAATATGGAGCTTATAGGGTAAAGGTGTTTTTTATGATACTAATGTTTTTGATGACGATTCCCACTTTATATCTATTCACTTTTCCAGAAATAGGCTATATGAAGTATTATTTTTACAGCTTTATTCCTTTAGGTCCAGTATTTTTGTTTTTTCTGATAAAAGCAAAAAGAGAAAAACATTATTTATGGTTACACAACGTAATAAAAGCATTGCTAGTGGTAGGAGTTTTTAGTCTAATGCTGGTTGATACTTCTGTGCTGTTAATCAGATTGTTAAATCACGTTAAAATATAGTTCTATATTCTTTATTGTTTTGTATTTTTGTAGACCAAAATAAAAATAATGAACACAAAAAAGAACTCGTCGAGAGGACGACAAAAAGGTAAAACAGCACAATCTTTTAGCAAGTTTAAATCTTCGCAAAAAAATGTAGCTAAAAAACCAGAAGGAACTAGTAAATCTGGTGAGACTACAAAAAAGGTTCCTCAAAAAAGCAATGCAACCACTCCATCAGGAATTCGTTTAAATAAATACATTTCTAATGCAGGTATCTGTTCTAGAAGAGATGCAGATTTGTATATAGAAACGGGTAGTGCAACCGTAAATGGTAAAGTGGTTACGGAAATGGGTTACAGAGTACAGCCTACTGATGAAGTACGTTTTGACAATGTGTTAATCAACCCAGAAACCAAAAGATATGTACTTTTAAACAAGCCCAAAAATTATATTACTACCATGGATGACGAACGTGGTAGAAAAACAGTAATGGATATTGTAGATAAGGCTTGTAAAGAAAGAATTTATCCAGTAGGTAGGTTAGATAGAGATACCACAGGTTTGCTGTTATTTACAAATGACGGAGAATTAGCCAAACAATTAACACACCCTAAACACAATAAAAGAAAATTGTACCACGCAACTTTAGATAATAAAGTTTCATTAAAGCATTTGCAAGAGATTGCAGCTAGTCCCGAAATAGATGGTAAAAAAGTTTGGGTAGACGACGTGGCATATGTACAAGGACAATCTAAGAACGAAGTAGGGATAGAAATACATTCTGGTCGTAATCGTATTGTTCGTAAAATATTTGCGCATTTTGGATACAAAGTGGTAAAACTAGATAGAGTAATTTTTGCGGGATTAACCAAAAAAGATTTGCCGAGAGGCCATTACCGAAATTTAACTTCTCAAGAGGTCATCAACCTTAAGAATTCTATATAACAATCAACAAGCCCATCTAACTCAGATGGGCTTGTTTGTTTAAAAAGAAAATGTTTTAATGTTGTTCTCAAACAGCGGAGTCAATAACTTTTTAGTTTTTTGAGTACCCAATTTTTCCGATAATTTTAAATGCCTTTTATGATGAGTATCAGATCCTACAAACGTATACAAACCTTCTTTTAAGAGTTTAAGTGCAGTTTTGGTTATTTTATCTCCATACTGTTCTGTTAAAGAAAGTATGTTTAGTTGTAACAAACACCCAGCATCAATTAACTTTTTGTACGCATCAAAATTAGAATGGTAAAAAGCATAACGCTCGGGATGTGCCAATACGGGAATGTAACCTTTTAGCTGTATCTGAAACAAGATGTCGTCTAAATTAAAAGGAGGATTAAAAAAAGACATTTCCACCAATATATATTTGTCTTTTAGAGGTAAAATATCGTCTTCTTCCAAAAGTTTAGAAAAATTGTGGTCCATCATATACTCAGCAGCTGCATGTATATTTATTTCCTCTAAATTTCTCTCTCGTAATTCCTTTTTTAGAAGAGCTTCTGTTTCCTTAATAGTGGTAGAACTGTTCTCCCAAACATCTCCTAAAACGTGGGGAGTAACTCTAAAGTTTTTAATACCATGAATTTTCATTTTTTCAATCAAATCAATAGCATCCTCTATGTCTTTAGCCCCATCATCTATGCCTGGTAAAAGATGAGAATGGATATCTACATAGTTGCTAGGATACAACTCAGATAAAGAAATTTTTTTATTAAATAGTCCCATTAAATTGGCTTAAAATTGAATTGTTGTAAAGGTAATAGTTTTAGCGTCAACTATAAATTTGATGTAGGTTAATGTTAAGTAAAAATTAAATAAAAGAGAATCATAAGTTGCAATAACTTACTATATTTGTCATTAGCCAAAATTTAGAATGATGGAATATTTAGACTTTGAATTGCCTATAAAAGAGCTAGAAGAACAGTTGCAAAAATGTGCAATTATTGGAGAAGAGAGTGAGGTAGATGTTACCAATACCTGTAAGGAGATAGAAGATAAAATCATCAACCTTAAAAAAGATATATACGAGAATTTAACCCCTTGGCAAAGAGTACAATTGTCAAGACACCCTAATAGACCTTATACCCTAGATTATATCAAAGCTTTGGCGGGAGATACCTTTATGGAATTACATGGAGATAGAACTGTTAAAGATGATAAAGCCATTGTTGGTGGTTTGGGTAAAATAGGAAATCAGAGTTTTATGTTTATTGGACAGCAGAAAGGGATTAATACCAAAATGCGTCAATACAGAAACTTTGGAATGGCCAATCCAGAAGGGTATCGCAAAGCTTTACGTTTGATGCGTATGGCAGAAAAATTTGGAATTCCTGTAGTAACTTTTGTAGATACTCCTGGAGCTTATCCTGGTTTAGAGGCTGAGGAAAGAGGACAAGGAGAGGCAATTGCACGTAATATTTTTGAAATGTGTGTGCTAAAAACTCCAATCATCACTATTATTATTGGAGAAGGTGCTTCTGGTGGAGCTTTAGGTATTGGTGTAGGAGACAAAGTACTGATGATGGAAAACTCTTGGTATTCTGTAATTTCACCGGAAAACTGTTCGTCTATTCTATGGAGATCTTGGGAATTTAAAGAAAAAGCAGCAGCTTCTTTAAAATTAACCTCTAAAGATATGAGTGCTTTAAATTTAGTTGATGGAGTTGTGCCAGAACCACTAGGTGGAGCACATTCTGATAGAGAAACAACTTTTGCTACGGTAAAAGAGACCATCGTTAAATTGTTGAAAGAACTACAACAAAAAGACGTAGATGTAATGATTAATGAGCGCATTGAAAAGTACGCAAATATGGGAGTTTACGAAGAATAACTTTCTAAAAATAAAATAGATAGAGCCAAAGTGTAATTTACACTTTGGCTTTTTTTATGAATCAACAATAGCTTATACGGCATGTTTGATGAGAAGTTGTTGATAAGTCATAAATATAATTGATGATTAGCGGTAAAAAATCTTTTAAACAATGACTAACTTTAAGATAAATACCAAACAGCTCGCATAATGAGAATTGAATATGATATCAAACTAGGATTTAAAGATGTAATGATTAGACCCAAACGTTCTACTTTAAAAAGCAGATCACAGGTTCAGTTAAAGCGAAATTTCAAGTTTTTAAACAGTACTGCTACTTGGGAAGGAGTACCCATTATGGCAGCTAACATGGACACGGTAGGTACTTTTGAAATGGCTTTATCTTTGTGCCAAAATCATATTTTTACAGCAATTCACAAACACTATACAGTTAGCCAATGGAAAGAGTTTTTATCATTTGCCCCTGCGGACATAGTAAACTACCTAGCTATTAGTTGTGGTACAGGGGATAGAGATGCTGAGAAATTGGCAATAATCCTCAAAGAAAATCCAACCTTAAAATTTATATGTATCGATGTGGCTAACGGTTACTCAGAGCACTTTGTAGCATTTGTGTCTAAAATTAGGAGTTGGTATCCCGATAAAGTAATCATTGCTGGAAACGTAGTAACAGGTGAAATGGTAGAAGAATTGTTACTGTCTGGAGCAGATATCATCAAAGTAGGAATAGGACCTGGTTCTGTCTGTACTACTAGGGTAAAAACAGGAGTTGGTTATCCTCAATTATCGGCTATTATAGAATGTGCCGATGCTGCACATGGCTTGGGAGGACAAATTATTAGTGATGGTGGTTGTGCCGTGCCAGGAGATGTCGCTAAGGCCTTTGGTGCTGGAGCAGATTTTGTAATGTTGGGAGGAATGCTAGCGGGTCACGATGAAAGTGGAGGAGAGCTCATAGAAAAATCAGGAAAAAAGTTTAAACAGTTTTACGGAATGAGTTCTGCAACCGCTATGGAAAAACATGTGGGAGGAGTGGCAGAGTATAGAGCTAGTGAAGGAAAAACAGTAGAAGTTCCGTACAAAGGAAAAGTAGATTATACCGTAAAAGATATACTAGGGGGAATTAGGAGTACTTGTACCTATGTGGGTGCAGCAACATTAAAAGAGCTAACAAAGCGTACCACTTTTATAAGAGTGGCAGAACAAGAGAACAGAGTTTATACAAAGTAAAACTAATAAACAACGTTAAGCATTGCACATAATTATAAAAAGCTACGTAACGAAAATTTGATAGCCAAGAATTCGACCAGAACTACGATAAATCTTTATTAAAAAATCCTCCTCGATTTTCTTTTCTATCCATAGAAGATTGGATGATGAGATATGCATTGGTAATTAAGTTTCTCAACTCACAGATAGGAACGGATAGTTTAGCGGTTTTGTAAAGTTCTTTATTTTCCTGATAAAGAATTTCTAATCTGCTTGCAGCTCTTTGTAAACGGTTATTAGATCTCACTATACCAACATAATCACTCATTATTTTTTGAACATCCTTGCGATCATGAGTAATTAATATCTTTTCTTGATTTAAGGAAGTATTGGTGTCATCCCAGTCAGGAATATCATCTCTAAAAGAAATACTGTCAAATTTTTTAGAAGCGTGGGCAAAGCTGTTGTGTGCGTATACAATAGCTTCAATCAATGAGTTAGAAGCAAGTCTGTTTGCTCCGTGTAATCCTGTTCTAGAACACTCTCCACAAGCGTATAGGTTTTCTATAGATGTTTCTCCGTGGATAGATACCTCAACCCCTCCGCATACGTAATGCGCTGCTGGAGTTACGGGAATGTAGTCCTTGTGAACATCAATACCTAATGATTTACATTTTGCAGTGATGTTAGGAAAGTGATTTATAAAATGTTCAGGTTCTATGTGAGTGCAATCTAGGTAAATATGCTCTTCACCAGTAATTTTGAGTTCGGTATCAATAGCTCTGGCCACCACATCTCTTGGAGCCAATTCTAAACGGGCATCGTACTTTTCCATAAAGCGATCACCGTTTATATTACGTAAAATACCTCCCTCACCTCTAACTGCCTCGGTAATTAAAAAAGCAGGAGACTGCGCAGGTTCTTGATATAATGCAGTGGGATGAAACTGTATAAATTCAACATCTGTAATTTTAGCTTTAGCTCTGTAAGCCATGGCAATACCATCACCTGTTGCAATTTTAGGATTGGTAGTGGTTCTATATACTTGTCCACTACCACCCGCAGCCAATAAAGTTACTTTGGCGGTAATTGTTTTTATTTGTTGGGTTCTTTCATCTAAAACATAAGCACCATAACAAGTTATTTCGTCTCTATGAGTTACAGTTCTTTCATGTCCTTGCGCTCTTAAAATATGATGATCTGTAATGAAATCTATGGTGAAATGATCTTCTAGTAGTTGTATATTGGGAGTTTTGTCAACCTCAGCAAGTAGCGCTCTAGCAATCTCGTAACCTGTGATGTCTTTATGATGTAGGATTCTATTTTGAGAATGTCCTCCTTCTCTTCCTAAACTATATGCTCCTTGATGAGTTTTGTCGAATTGAGTTCCCCACTGAATTAATTCTTCTAATCTCTTAGGAGCTTGCTCTACGACCATTCTCACCACTTGCTCATCACATAAGCCGTCTCCAGCAATCAAAGTGTCTTTTACATGTTGTTCAAAGGAATCTATATCAGTATTAACAACAGTGGCAATTCCTCCTTGAGCGTACTTGGTATTGCTTTCCTCTTTCTGAGCTTTGGTAACCAACGTAACAGTACTTTCTTGATGATGATTAGCTACCTTAAGAGCATAAGAAAGTCCTGCGATACCAGAACCAATTACTAAAAAATCTGTTTTAATCATATAGATTACTTAGATAGTGCTAACATTTTTTCGATAGGAACCAAAGCATCTGCAGCAAGTTTTTTATCTACCTCAATCGCAGGTAGCTCATGTTCTAAACAAAGGAATAATTTTTTTAAGGTATTCATTCTCATATAAAAACACTCGCTACAAGCACAAGTGTTGTCTTCTTCTGCAGGAGCTGCTATCAAATGCTTATTCGGAACCTGTTTAATCATCTCATGTAAAATTCCGGCTTCTGTAGCCACAATAAATTTATTGTTTTTACTTTCTCTAGCGTATTTTAATAAACCCGCAGTAGAGCCAATATAGCTTGCTGTTTTTAATATGTGAGATGGAGATTCTGGATGTGCAATAATTTCTGCATCTGGGTGCTCGGCAGCTAAATTTAATAACTTTTCAATAGAAAAAGCTTCGTGAACCATACAAGATCCATCCCATAAAAGCATATTTCTACCTGTTTCTTTGTTTAGGTAGTCCCCCAAGTTTTTATCTGGAGCAAAGATAATTTTTTCGTCTTTAGGAAATGAGTTGATGATTTTAACAGCGTTAGATGAAGTACAAACGATATCACTCATTGTTTTTATTTCCGCAGAACAATTAATATAGGTTACTACTTTATGATCTGGGTGTTTTGCCTTAAAAGCTTTAAAGTCTTCTGGAGGACAAGAATCTGCCAACGAACAACCTGCTTTTAGATCAGGCAACAAAACTTTTTTTTGTGGATTTAAAATTTTGGCTGTTTCGGCCATAAAATGGACTCCTGCAAATACGATAATATCGGCATTGGTTTTAGCAGCTTCTTGAGCCAATTGTAAACTATCTCCTACAAAATCTGCAATATCTTGAATGGCTTCTTCTTGGTAGTAATGAGCCAAAATAACTGCATTCTTTTCTTTTTTTAATCGATGAATCTCTGCAACGTAATCAATGTTGTTTTTAATATCGATATCTAAAAAACCTTTATTGTCTAAATTTTCTTTTGCTTGAGCTAAAGTGTCCATTAAAATAGTTTTGTCATGCAAATTTACAAAAAAAGAGCCTATAAAAGGCTCTTTGATTGATGAACTATGTCTTATTTAGATTGACCTCACTTGGTATCTCCAAGCAAAAGAATCTTCCGTTTTACCTGTTTGTATATCTGTAATTACTCGTTTAAATAACGAAGCATAGCTGCTTTCTATCTTAGGTAAATCGTAGTCATTACCCTTAAAATTAAAACTAACAATAGGATTAATTACTGCGGCTGTCCCTGCACCAAACATTTCTTTTAAAGATCCGTTTTTTGCAGCCTCTTCTATTTCGTAAACAGAAACGTCTCTAACTTCTACATTAATACCTTCTTTTTCTGCAATAGCAATAACACTTTTACGAGTAATTCCATCTAGAATTCTATCAGAGGTAGGAGCCGTAATTAAAGTATTACCAACTCTAAAGAAAACATTCATAGTTCCTGCTTCCTCTAAGTTCTCATGGGTACTAGCATCAGTCCAAACCACTTGTTGATAACCAGCATCATTGGCTAATTTTGTAGGATAAAACTGACCAGCATAATTTCCAGCACATTTCGCAAAACCAACACCTCCGCTAGCAGAGCGACTAAATTTATCAGCAAATAATACACTTACTTCTCCACTGTAGTAAGACTGAGCAGGAGATAGTATAAACATAAATTTGTAGTTCTTTGCGGGTGAGGCAGATACTCCAGGTTCTGTTGCTATAATAAATGGACGGATATACATAGAACTACCTTCTGTAGTTTGAATCCAGTCTTTATCTACATTCAACAACAATTCCATTCCATCAAAAAATAAATCTTTAGGGAATTCTGGAATAGCCAAACGTTCAGAAGATTTGTTTAACCTTTTAAAGTTTTCTTCAGGTCTAAATAACCAGACGACATTATCTAACGATTTGTAGGCTTTCATTCCTTCGAATACAGCCTGACCGTAATGGAACACTTTAGCTGATGGGTCTAACGAGATAGGACCATAAGGTCTAATCTGTGCATTTTTCCATTCTCCATCAATGTAATCACATTCAAACATGTGATCTGTAAAGTTTTCTCCAAACGATAAATTGCTAAAATCTACCTCATTAATTTTAGTGGTAGTAGACTTGTTAATCGTGATGTTCTGGTTGTTTATTCCCATGATTTCGTTTGTAAAAAATATTTTATAAAAGAACAAAAGTAAATATAAAAATTGTAACAAATGCAATAAAAACACTTTTTAACGAAGTATAATATTGACTATCTTTGTGCTAATAATTCAACTGTTTTGAAAAGAAAAATTATAGTTACTTCTGATGGTTCTACAACCATTCACCTCCCAGGTTGGAACGAGAGTTATCACTCCACTCACGGTGCGATTCAAGAGGCTTATCACGTTTTTATTAAAATGGGATATGAGGCTGTAAAAAAAGAAGAAGTATCTATTTTGGAGATAGGCTTTGGAACAGGACTCAATGCGTTTATTACCTTGTTAGAAACCGCCAAGGATGATCAAAAAGTAAATTACGTAGGGGTAGAGGCTTACCCTGTTAAAGAAGATGAGTTGCTGGCCTTAAATTACGTGTCTGAACTAGAAACACGTAACTTATCACACAAGTTTGAGGAAATGCACTTAACCCCTTGGAACAAGCCACAAAAGGTGAGTGAGAATTTTATCTTGACCAAACGTCAAATGTTTTTTCATAATATTACGGATGTTAATTTGTATGACTTAATTTATTTTGATGCTTTTGGTGCAAGGGTTCAGCCAGAGCTTTGGTCAGAAGAAATATTTGAGATTATGTTCAAGGCTTTAAGACCAGAGGGGAAATTAGTGACTTATGCAGCAAAAGGAAGTGTGCGTAGAGCTATGCAAGCTGTTGGTTTTGAGGTGGAAAGATTGCCTGGGCCTCCAGGAAAAAGAGAGATGTTAAGAGGGACTAAAACAAAATAGAATGACAGAGTTTTCAAGATCAAAAAGAAAAAAGCCTAATAGATTGCGAGTAGTTGTATTGGTACTAGTGCTATTCTTAGTACTTTTTCTATTGAAAAATGCTGACGGATTAATTGCTCAATTTTTTGCCTAACGTTTAAAGGTTCGGTTTTTCCATTGATAACCTCCAATGAGTGCCTTTATTCCTATATAAGTGTTTAGAAAAGGGTAGAGGAGTGCACTTGCAATAAAGTAAATAAAATTGATTTTTTGTTTAAAATAGTATGTGGTTAGCAAAATCAAACAGAAGTCTAATCCAGTTTTGGTAATCCAGATAAAACTAGTGGATAAAGGCATCAGCAAAAGTCCTGTAACAATTCTTATTTGAATGATGAACACGACCAAACCAAAAATTTTAGTTAGAACATTTTTATAATGCACGCTTTTGGCTGCCCAGCGCACACGTTGTTGAATTACTTGATTCCACGTTTTTTCTGCATAGGTAGTAACTACTGCATTTTCGGTATTTAAGTAATGTGTTTGTTCAGGATATGTTTTGGCAAAGTATTCTAAAGTAAAAATATCATCACCGCTAGCAATGCGGTGGTTTGACAGTTCTTCGACTTTTAAAAACGCACGTTTAGCAAATCCCATATTGGCAGCATTACACATCATAGGTGCTTTAAGCCCGAAAGTTCCAGCAGTGGTTCCTAGCAAACTAATGGTTTCTAATTTTTGATACTGCTCAATCCATTTGTTTTTTGCGATAATTTGAATTGGACCTGCAATAAATAAACTGTTGTCCTTTGCTATTTTACTGTTATAAGCATGCAACCATTTTTTAGGAAGCATACAATCGGCATCAGTAGTAATAATCCAGTCAAAACTAGCATTTGCTATCCCCACCTTAATAGCATCTTTTTTAGGAGAATTACTTAATCTATCGTTTTTTAGAATTGTTAGATTGGGAATGGTAGTTTGCCATTGTTTGATGATGTTTACAGAGTCGTCCGTACTTTCGTCATCAACCAGCAAAATTTCAAAACACTGGGAGGGGTAATTTAAGTCAGCAATGCTTTTTAGTAGTTTGTCAAGATTGCAAGCTTCATTTCTAAAGGGAATAACCACACTAAATAGATGAGGTGTTAAACTCGTGTCAATTTTAAGTTTGGGTAATTTGCTTAGTCCAATAATGGTAGCAAGGATGATGATAAAATATAACGCAAGAATAATCAAAATGGCTATTTTTTGGTATTACTTAGTTGCAATAAACTTCCAACCGTTGCGGGTAACGCGTGATTTAAAATCCACAACACAAAATAGGAAATTAATATAGAGGCTTCATCAATCCCCAAGGGTTTTAGTATAATTAGTGCCATACTTCCTTTAATGGCAAAGTCTAAAATGTTTAAAATGGGCAGTAAGGAACTTAGCAAATAAACAGTACATATTCCGGCGTACAAATTCACGAGATCAATGTTCTTTTCGTAAAACAAAACAATCAAAATTGCAGAGAAAAATAAGAATTTGATTGCCGAATATATAAAAAGTTCTAGGTGAACGGAAAGGGTCAGTTTTTTTAAATAGAACATTATTTTTTTACGAAAAAAAATAGAAATTACCAAAAACCCCAAACCGATAGCAACCACATATTTTTGCTTGTCTAAAATTTTAGTATCGATTTTATCAAGTATTACATAAATACCCCACAAGCCAAATATAACGGTAACCAACATTTGATAAATTCCTTTCATTACGTTTAAAAACACTACAGATTTGCTATGCTTTTTAGAAAAGAAAAAAACTTTTTTAAGATAATTACCAGAATTAAACGGAGTCAACATTCCGTAAGTGTATGAGACTAAGGTTTGAAAACTTGCTGTTTTAAAGGAAATAGAACTGAATGTGTTTACAACTAGTTGCCATTTTAAAATTTCGAAAGTCCAATTACCAACAGCCAAAACTAAGGTAATAACAATAGTTGTTGGATTGATAATTTCAGAAAAATCCGTTAAGGTAAACTCAGTAGAAAACAGTTTATAACCAATAAATACCAGAGCAATAATACTAATGCCGTATTTAAATAGGGTAATGATTTTGTTTAAATGTTTATCAATTAAATTACGCATGCAGTATGGTAGCATTCATTTTTGCTATCTTCGCTAAAATAGTTAAATCTAACTGAATTGGCTCAAGAAAAAATTATATTAGGGATAGATCCAGGAACCTCCATTATGGGGTTTGGTATCATAAAAATCATTGGAAAAAAAATGGAGTTTGTTCAAATGAACGAGTTGATTTTAAGTAAGTACAGTGACCCTTATGTAAAGCTAAGGTTGATTTTTGAACGGACCCTTGAGTTGATAGACACTTATCATCCTGATGAAATGGCTTTAGAAGCTCCTTTTTACGGGAAAAACGTGCAATCTATGTTAAAGTTGGGTAGAGCGCAGGGAGTGGCTATGGCAGCTGGCTTGTCTAGAGACATTCCTGTAACGGAATACATGCCTAAAAAAATTAAAATGTCTATAACAGGTAG
Source organism: Wenyingzhuangia sp. IMCC45533 (assembly GCF_054111225.1). NCBI lineage: Bacteria > Pseudomonadati > Bacteroidota > Flavobacteriia > Flavobacteriales > Flavobacteriaceae > Wenyingzhuangia > Wenyingzhuangia sp. IMCC45533. The sequence goes on from NZ_CM134197.1 coordinate 1,931,253, forward strand.
CGGAAGTGCCAGTAAGGAGCAGGTAGCTATGATGCTCAAAAGTTTACTAAACTTAAAAACTTTGCCCAAAAATTTAGATGCCACCGACGGTTTGGCTGCGGCTGTGTGCCACTTTTACAACAGCGGTGTTAAAGTAGGTGGGAAAAATTATAGCGGTTGGGCAAGTTTTGTAAGCCAAAATAATGATAAGGTAGTCAAATAATTAGAATTTGTAGATGTTCGAGCAAAGTCGAGAACAAGAGTATTTCTATTTTTGTTTAACCAACAACCAACAACCAACAACCAACAACCAACAACCAACAACCAACAACCAAAATGTCAGGCATTTATATTCATATTCCTTTTTGCAAAAAAGCTTGTCATTATTGCGATTTCCATTTTTCTACTTCTTTAAAAGCAAAAAATGCTTTTTTACAAGCTTTAAAGATAGAATTAAGGTTAAGGGCTAATGAGTTTAGAAATAAAATAGTGGAAACTATTTATTTTGGGGGTGGGACTCCTAGTATTTTGGAGGTGGATGAAATTGACGAAATTTTGAAAGTGATTTTTAGTCATTATCAAGTGAATAACAACCTAGAAATTACGTTGGAGGCCAATCCAGATGACTTGTCTGATGGTAAAATTGTTGAACTCTCTAAAACCCAAATCAATAGGTTAAGCATAGGAGTACAATCTTTTGCAGATAAGGAGTTGCAAATGATGAACCGAGCGCATACCGCTGCTGAAGTGAAACAATCTCTAAAAACTGCAGTTCAATATTTTGATGACATCACCATAGATTTGATGTATGGTATTCCTGGATTGACCCATCAAGAATGGAGGGGGAATATACAAGAGGCATTGAGTTTGGGAATCAACCATATCTCGTCGTACGCTCTAACGGTGGAAGAGGGAACGGCACTTTATCATTTTATCAAACAAAAAAAGTATCCTGATTTAGACGAAAATTTAGCAGCTACACATTTTGATATTTTGGTAGCTACACTAACACAAGCTGGTTATGATCATTATGAAATTTCTAATTTTGGAAAACCCAACTACTATTCTAAACATAATACAGCTTATTGGTTAGGAAAGCCTTATTTGGGTTTTGGACCCTCGGCACACTCGTTCTGTGGAAAAACAAGGAGTTGGAATGTAGCGAACAACGCAAGTTACGTTAAGTCTTTAACAGAAAAAGTATTACCGTCTACTCAAGAAATTTTATCGAAAAAAGATGTTTATAACGAAATGTTAATGACAGGCTTAAGAACTATTTGGGGAGTTTCTTTGGATATAGTTGTAAAGGAATTTGGAGCAGGTAAACAGCAAGAATTGTTAGAACAAATCAAACCGTTTATAAACAATGGCACTTTGGAAATAGAAAATCACCAATTAAAAACCACACAAAAAGGAAAGTTTTTGGCTGATGGAATTGCTAGTGAATTGTTTTGGGTTTAGTCCTTTAAAAACTCAATTACATCGCTGTTCTTCAAAGGTCCATAATGCCCCAAATACCAAGTTTGTAGATTTGAGAGTTGTGATACATATTGTATATCCTTGTTATTATCAATAATATCACACATAAAAAAATGACGTTCTGGGATTGAGTTTCTAAAAACATTTCCTCTAATCATATCACCCACGAAAGCTTTGGTTTGCTGAATCACAATGACAGAACCTTCCGTGTGTCCAGAAATCGGGATTATTTTTCCGTTGAAACCAATGGATTTTAGATCAAATTCTTTATCAATTAAAATGTCTGGAACAAAAGTAGCGTAGGTTTGCCTTTCTACATTTTTTTGTCCGATTTTACCGATTAATCCTCTTCCACACAAATGTGTATCTAAACCATTTTTATGAACTATTGGTAAGTCTTTTTTGCCTACAATAATTTTCGTGCCATATTTATCTTGAAAATACTTGGCATTTCCTGCGTGATCATAATGCGCATGCGTAAGAACCAAATGGCTAATACTATTGGGTGATATGTTACTTTTTAGGAGTGTTTTCTCAATTTTGCGTGCAGTATTGGGTTTTCCAGAGTCAATCATTAAATATTGATTGTTGTTTTTAAGCAGGTATACGTTTCCCGATCCTTTTTTTAAATGAACGGTTCCATCTGTGTAATAAACGGTTTTATAGCTACAACTGGTAGATATCAGTATTAATAATACACAAAATAATTTTTTCATTTTGGTTAATTTGCTACAGCAATAGTTTTGGCATTTAAAAAAGTTTTAAAACCATCCTCACCCAACTCCTTTCCGTAACCAGAATCTTTAACTCCTCCAAATGGATATCTAGGGTCTGATTTTACAATTTGATTGATAGCCACATATCCCACCTCTATATTATTAGCTAATTGTTTGGCTCGCTCTACGTCCTTGCTCCAAATGGCAGCACCTAAACCGTAAGGAGCACTGTTCGTTAAACGAATCAAATCAATTTCATCATCATAAGAAATTAAGCAGATAACGGGCCCAAAAATTTCTTCTTGCAACATCGGGTTGTCGGTATTCATAATTAAAAGGGTAGGTTCAAAGAAAGGAGATTTATCCTTCCCTCCCGCAATAAGTTCAGCTCCGTGTTCAACAGCTTTTTGAACTTGTTTTTTAAGCGTAGGAATAAAATCTGCTTTTGCAATAGGTCCCATCGTGGTTTGTGGTTCTAAAGGATTCCCTAAAACCGTGTTTTCTATTTTGTTTTTACAATAGGTAACAGCATCCTCTAGTTTATTTTTACATACAAAAACTCTTTTTGGAGCAATACAAATTTGGCCAGCGTTTAATAAGCGAGCATTAATGGTTGCAGAAATTGCCTTATCAAAATCGGCATCTTTTAAAATAAGAGCAGCATCAATTCCTCCAAGTTCCAATACCGATGGTTTCAAGTATTTCCCTGCTAAAGTAGCTACTGCACTTCCAGCTTTAGTACTACCAGTTACGCAAACTCCTTGAACAATATTGTGTTTAATTACTTGTTCTGTTTGCGAAGTATTAATTAACAAGTTTGTGAATACATGCTTCGGAAATCCAGCATCTATAAACAATTGCTCTATGGCTCTACCACAGCCAAAAGTGTTTTGAGCATGTTTTAACAAGCAAATATTGCCAGCAAATACGTTGGGAATGATATATCTAAACACTTGCCAAAAAGGAAAATTCCACGGCATAATACCAAATACTGCTCCGGTAGATTGATGTTGAATTTGTGTGAATGTATCTAAAGATTTAGGTGTTAGGAATGTTCTAAAATGGTTAAGGTAGTATTCGACAAGCTGAATGCATTTTTCTATCTCACGAACACTTTCTTTTATCGGCTTACCCATTTCAATGCTAATCAGTTTGGCTAATTCATTTTCTTGGCGATTTAATTGTTCAACAAGTCGAAGTCCGAGTTGTTCTCTACTATCTAAACTGGAGTTCTTCCAAGTTTTAAATGCTGTTGCGCATTGAGTTAAAGTAACTTCTAACTCTTTATTGGTTAAAGTAGGGTATGATGCTATTTCTGTTTGGTTGTAAGGGTTTATAGTGGTAGTCATAAAGGAAAATATCAATTTTTTAGACAATTAAAATTACAAAAATGTATATTAGTAATTATGTGATTGCAAGAATTTATACTTATAAATAATGGATATAGAAGCATTGAGAATGTATTGTTTGTCTAAAAAAGGAGTTTCTGAAAGTTTTCCTTTTGATGAAAATACATTAGTGTTTAAAGTAGGAGATAAGATGTTTGCTTTAACGAATTTGAAAAAAATACCACATACCGTAAATTTAAAGTGTGATCCTGAAAAAGCACTTGAATTGAGGGAGCAGTTTGTTGCAGTAGATTCAGGTTATCATATGAATAAAAAGCACTGGAACACTATTTTATTGGAGAGTGATATGGCCTCTGAAATATTACAAAACTGGATAGATCATTCTTATGAATTGGTTGTTAAAAGTTTATCAAAAAAGAAAAGAGTAACCTTAGGTTTATAAACTTTCAAAATCATTAAAAATTTTAAGGGCAACCTAATTAATTGAGTAAATTTAAGTTTGAACGAATATATGTAGCAGAGAAATATGTTTTGGTATCAAGAAGAATTAAATAGAATAGAAAAAATAAAAGAAGAGCTAGAGTACTATCCTGAAATGGTGTTTTACGGAAGCTCTTCATTTAATTTGTGGGGAGAGTTAACAAATTTATTTAAAGAATACAAGCCTGTAAATTTATCTTTTGGAGGGTCTACCTTAGCAGCATGTTCTTGGTTTTATAAAAAAAACTTTAAAGGCTTAAATCCTCAAGCTGTTATGATTTACGCAGGAGATAACGATTTAGGTGATGGAAGGCATCCTGAAGAAGTGGTACTGTTTTTTAAAACTTTGGTAATGCAAATAAGAGAAGATTATGGTGAGATTCCCATAACTTTTGTATCTGTAAAACCGAGTCCAAGCAGATGGTATTTGGAAGGAAGTATTAGATATACCAACAGCCATATTAAAGAATTAACGGAGTTGGATCCTCACCTTGAGTTCGTAGATATTTATGAAGCAACTTTAGGAGCAGATGGAAAACCCAATAAAGACCTTTTTTTAGAAGATGGGCTACATTTAAATGCAAAAGGATACAAAAAATGGTACGACATTATTTCTGCTAACAAAGCTTCTTTTCCAATATTTAAAGATTTGTAACGTGAAAAAGTAGTCGTATGAAAAGAGAATACCATAATTGGTATAGCCCTAATTTGGAGAGAAACATGGAACTGTTGGTTTTTGGACACGCTGGTGCAAAAATCTTGTTCTTTCCACCTAGAATGGGACGTTTTTACGATTACGAAAATTGGCATATAATAGATGCACTCAAAGACAAGATACAAAGAGGAGATATTCAAGTATATTGTTTAGATAGTATAGATTCAGAAACTTTTTATAGCAATACTCAACCTCCAAAATTTAGAATCAGTCGTCATGGTTTGTACGAAAAATACATTTTAGAGGAAGTTTTGCCATGGACCAAAGATGTAAACAGCAGTTCCAACGTAGTTGTTGCAGGTTGTAGTTTAGGAGCATGGCATGCAGTAAATATAGCGATGAGGTATCCCAAGCTTTTTTGCAAAGTTGTAGGGATGAGTGGACGATATGATTTAACCTTTTCCAAATCGTATTTTGATGATTTGTTGGCAGGTTTTCGCAGTAAAAAGGTTTATGAAAACATGCCAATTCAATACTTACAGGACTTGGAAGACGACTCTTATCTTTCCTTAATCAATAAAATAGAGATTGTTATAGTTATTGGTAAGGAAGATTTATTTTTTGAGAATAATCTCCAACTAAAGACTATTTTAGAACAAAAGAACATCACTTACCAATTTTACGAATGGGAAGGAGAAGCTCACAAAGCCCACCATTGGAGAGAAATGGTGCAATTTTATTTATAATTGTTGCAGATTAATTCTGTATGGAGCTATAAATTTTTGTTACAACACTATTTAAAATAAATTAAGCAGCTGCTTGTTTTGCGATAATAGCAAAAAATAGATTTGTTTGTTGCTCTATGCAAAAATTAGGAGATTTAACTACAAAATAGTAACAACTTGTTTGGTTAAAAGGAGTTTTCTTACCAATTTTACGAACAAAGAAAAAACGGAGAAAATTTATCCTAATAGGATAATTGATGCAAAGTCATTCAAAAAATAAAAAGAATAAAATGTGGTTACTGGGTTTTTTAATATTTTTCTCTGTGGTAAGTGTTTTACCAGAGTTTGACTCTAAACATTGGATTTTTAGAATTTCTGATTTTGTTAGATTACAACTGGCTGCAATCATTTTAATTCTTTTGGTAGTATCTTTTTTTGTGATTTCGAACAACGCGGATGTGTTTGCTAATATTGTTAGGTTGGTTACTACAGGTGTTCTTTTTCGTCATATCCACATCATCTATCCATACTTTCCCAAAAAGCAGAAGAAAAGTAATCTTGAAAATAACGTGTCTTTACTAAGTGTAAATGTAATGCAAGAAAATACAGATTATCAATTACTTATAGATTTAGTAAAAAAAGAACAGCCAGACATGTTGTTGGTGATGGAAAGTGACAAAAATTGGGAGGAAGCTTTACGTGTGATTGAAAGTAGTTATGAGTATGCTTGTAAAATTCCACAAGATAATAGGTATGGGATGCATTTTTACACCAATTTATCTGTTGCCAAATGTGAGAAACATGCTTTAATTTCAGAAGAACATCCCTCCATTAAAGCTTATTTGAACGATGGTGAGTATGATTTTATATTCTGGGGAATTCATCCGCCACCACCAAGTCCTACAGAAAAAGAGACCTCAAAACAAAAAGATGCTGAGTTAATGAAGCTGGCTAGATTAATCCGCAAAGAAAAGCAGCCAGTAGTTGTATCAGGCGATTTTAATAATGTTTGTTGGTCTAAAGTTTCAAAGGTTTTTGCCAAAGTATCGGGTTTAAGAGATGCAAGAATCAATAGAGGCTTTTTTGGAACTTTTCCATCTCATTATAGATTGCTGAGGTTTCCAATAGATTTGTTATTTCATTCTAAAGAAATTTTGATTCACAAAATAAGGACTTTATCGGATGTAGGTTCGGACCACTTACCTTTATTTTCCGAATTCAACGTAAGATCATCTGATGTTGCCTCAAAAAAAAAAATATCTGAAGCAATGAATCTAAAATTAGATCACGTGATTCATCAGGGAGAAAAAGCAGCCGAAATAGAAAACTAAATTTTAGATTTTACAAAAAATTTGGCTTTAGAATTACATCAAAATTACACGATCTAGCAATAAAGCAGTATTCCTTAGCCTTAAAGAATAATTCCTGAATCAAATCAATTTCTCCATTTTTACAAGTTATGGTAGGTTGTAATGTAACCGACTCAAATTGTCCACTTCCATTAGCATTTACTTTTAAAATTCCTTCGGGTGAATCTCGATAGCCACTAATTTCTGTTTGATTGATACTACACAGATAAAAGAAAGACATCATATGGCAAGAACTCAAAGCGGATAGTAACATTTCCTCAGGGTTGTACAAATCCGCATTTCCATGAAAAACAGCATCGGCAGATCCTATAATGCTCGGTTTGTTGTTTGTGAAATCTATCTGATAAGTTTTATCATACTTAAATCTTTTATTGGTAACCACAGATCCTTTCCATAAAAGGTCTACTTTATATTTGTGAATATTACTCATGTTCCGCAAAAATCTCTGTAAAATGTTTATAGAAGTAAGGAATCGTTTCTATGCCTTTATAAAAATTGAAAAGTCCAAAATGCTCATTTGGAGAATGAATGGCATCACTATTTAATCCAAACCCCATTAAAATCACGTCACTTTTAAAAACATCACTAAATAAAGAGACAATAGGGATGCTTCCTCCAGAGGGTTGAGGAATGGGTTTGTTTGTAAACGTTTCTGAGTAGGCTTTATAAGCAGCTTTGTAACCTATAGAATCAATAGGAGTCATATACGCTTTTCCTCCGTGATGAGGTGTGACTTTTACCTTTACAGATGTAGGAGCCAAACTAACAAAATAGTCGATAAATAAGCGCGTTATTTCTTCAGGATTTTGACCAGAAACCAATCTCATAGAGATTTTTGCAAAAGCTTTAGAGGGTAAAACCGTTTTAGCTCCTTTGCCTGTGTAACCGCCCCATATACCATTTACATCTAAAGTAGGTCTTACAGAGCTTCTTTCTAGTGTTGTATAACCACGTTCTCCGTATTCTAAATCAATATCCAAAGCTTCGTTATACTCCTGTTGACTAAATGGAGCTTTAGCCATTTCATTTCTTTCAAATTCGGATAGTTCATATACGTTGTCATAAAAGCCTGGAATGGTTACTTTGTTGTCAGCATCGTGTAGTTGGGCAATCATTTGACTCAGAACATTAATAGGATTGGCAACAGCTCCTCCAAAAAATCCAGAGTGTAAGTCTCTGTTAGGTCCTGTTACCTCTACCTCCACATAACTCAATCCTCTTAACCCTGTAGTAATGGATGGTTGCGTATTGGAAATCATTCCTGTATCAGAAATTAAAATAACGTCATTACTAAACAATTCTGTGTGTTCCCTTATACAAGCTTCAAGATTTGGAGAACCAATTTCTTCTTCTCCTTCAATCATAAACTTTACGTTACAAGGCAATTGGTCGGTGGTGATTAAGAATTCTATTGCCTTAATATGCATAAACATTTGTCCTTTATCATCGCAAGCTCCTCTTGCAAAAATAGCTCCATCAGGATGAATTTTAGTTTTCTTGATGGTAGGTTCAAACGGTGGCGTGTCCCATAAATCTGCGGGGTCTTGAGGCTGAACATCATAATGACCATATACAAGTATTGTTGGTAATGATGTGTCTATAATTTTATCAGCGTAAATAACAGGGTTACCTTGTGTGGTAATTTGTTTTATATGGTTACAACCAGCTTTTTTTAAAGCGTTTTCAACAGCTAGAGCAGTGTTTAATATTTCTTGATGATATTGAGAATCAGCACTGATAGATGGAAGCCTAAGCAAATCGAATAATTCGTTTAAAAAAAGTTCTTTATGTTGATGGATGTACTCGTTGATGTTTTTCATAGAAAAGATTAAAAGTCACAACTAAAATATAATTTTTCTCTTTGCAAATTGCAACTATTGTTTATATTTGCACTCGTTAAAATAAATTTAACGCGGGCGTGGTGGAATTGGTAGACACGCTAGATTTAGGATCTAGTGCCGCAAGGTGTGAGAGTTCGAGTCTCTCCGCCCGTACAAAAAGCTTCAACATTTGTTGAAGCTTTTTTGCATTAAAAAGGCTAGCATGTTTAACATGCTAGCCTTGCGTTTTTTAAGTAGTATACAATTCGCTACAAAAGCTCTTTAACTTTTTTAAATAGCCAACCAATTTCTCCTGCAATTAATTTAGAAGTAGATAAGTAGGTCTCTTTTTCTACATCTGAACCATCGCTTGCCTTAGGATCTGTATATGGAAGATGAAATCTGGCAGAAGCATCTAAAATAACTGGGCAATTTTCATCTGCGTGTCCGCAAGTAGTAATGGCTATAAAAGGTGTTTTGTTGATGGGATTTTCTACCAGTTTAGAGAATCCGTATATCGTTTTTTTAACATCTGGAAAACTGATAGTGTACTTGGGATTTTTGTGGTTAAAATCTTCTAAGCTAAATTTAAAACCGCAAGTTTCCAGTGCGTTGATAGTATTAGGATGAAATGCTGTGACTGCCGTACCGCTAGAAAAACTATTTCCTTTGTGAATACCGTAGTACTCCATAGCGTAGTAAGCCCAAACTTGTGAGAATTGACTACGTCTAGAGTTGTGCGTACAAATAAAATTGATATGAACCTCGTTGTCTTTTTTTAAAGTAGAGGCTATTTTATTCGCTATATTTTCTAACAAAGTTTCTCTTTGAATATCTAACTTTGTTTTTTTGATAGATTTTTCGAAAAGATCTTTTATACTGGTTTTTTGTAGTACTGTCATCGATAACTTTTTTAAAAGACAAAAGTAGTAGAAATATTCTAGTCATATGTTAATATATAATTAAGTAAAAATGAAACTTAAAGTAGGAGACAAAGTTTTAGTAAAGGATGCGGTTGTAAAAGGAACAGTGACCCAAGTAAATAAAAATCAAGTTTTTGTTTTAGATGAAGATGGGTTTGAGCTACCGTATGACTCAAATAAGCTTATCGTTGCAAACGTAGAGCAGTCTCAATTATCTCTATATTCGGATATCAATAACAAAATGTTGCATCAGAAAGAAAACATGATAGAGGCTCCTAAACGAAGTGCAAAAAAATCAAAGCAAGAAAAATACGGAGTAGTGATGGAAGTGGATTTGCATATTGAAAGGCTAGTTAAATCTAAATCCGGTATGTCTAATGCCGATATTTTGAACAAGCAATTAGATACGGCTCATCACAAAGTAAATTTTGCGATTAAAAACAGAATCCCAAAGATTGTTTTTATTCACGGAGTTGGAGAGGGAATTTTAAAGGAAGAACTGTACAGATTGTTTAATAGATATTCTCTTAGGTTTGAAGATGCTTCTTATCAAAAATATGGATTAGGGGCAACTGAGGTAAGCTTTTAAAAGAATTCTGTATAAAAAAAGTTGTCTTAAAAAGTCCTGTTTTAGTCATCCTGAACTAGATTCAGGATTGCATTATAAATGCAACGGAATGACTTCTGTACAACTTTTTTAGACAACTTCTTATCTTCTAAACTTTTGGTCCTATTTAAGGTTTAAAGTTTCTATAATATTCTGAATTTTTTCATCCAATTTAGCTTCTACTTCTTTAGCTTCTTCAGTATTGTTTAAAGGGGCTTTAGCTCCAAAGTAAAATTTAATTTTAGGTTCTGTTCCACTTGGTCTTACGCACAATTTAGTCCCATCTTCTGTATGATAAATTAATACGTTAGACTTTGGTACATCAATCGTAGTTTCTTCTCCAGTAATTAAATTCTTTTGAATAGAAGAATCATAATCACAAACATACTTTACTTTAGATCCTACAATTTCTTTAGGAGGATTGGCTCTAAAATCTGCAATCATTTGCTGAATTTGAGCTGCACCATCCATTCCTTTTTTAGTAATAGAAATTAAAGATTCTTTGTAAAATCCATGTTTTTTATAAATATCCAATAACTGTTGATATAAAGTAGTTCCGTTTGCCTTTGCATGAGCTACCATTTCACAGGCCAGTAAGCAAGAAGTAACAGCATCTTTGTCTCTTACAAAATCACTAATCATATAACCGAAGCTTTCTTCACCACCTCCAACAAAAGTTTTTGTTGGGTTGTCTGCAATGGCTTTCCCAATCCATTTAAATCCTGTTAGCGTAATTACAGTTTCTATACCGTAATAATCTGCTAAAACTTTTACCATATCAGAAGAAACAATGGTAGTAGCAGTAAATGCGTTGTTTAATGTTCCTGCTTCTTTCATTTTTTTAATTAAGAAGTCGGTCATTAAAATCATGGTTTGGTTACCATTTAACAACTTCATATTACCTTCTAAATCTCTAACAGCAATTCCTAATCTATCACTATCTGGGTCGCAACCCATTAGAATATCTGCATTAATTGCGTTGGCTAAATCTGTTGCCATTTTTAATGCTTCTGGCTCTTCAGGGTTTGGAGAAACTACGGTAGGGAAATTTCCATTAGGTTCAGATTGTTCTTTAACTAAGTTTACATCGCTAAAACCAGCTTTATCTAAAACTTGGGGAACAGACATGATAGAAGTTCCGTGTAATGCTGTAAATACCACTTTTACATCTCCTCTATTTACATCGCCAAAAGTTCCGTGTTCTACAGAAGTTTTGTTAAAAGCTTCGTCAACTTCAGCACCGATATAAGTTAGTAAATCTTCGTTCGCATCAAATTTAATTTGATCAAAAGAAACATTATTCACTTCGTTGATAATCAACCCATCGTTAGGAGGAGTTACCTGGCATCCATCTGCACCATAAACTTTGTATCCGTTGTATTCTGGAGGGTTGTGAGAAGCTGTTAAAACAATTCCTGTGTCGCATCCTAAGTGACGAACCGCAAAAGATAATTCAGGAGTCGTTCTCAAGTCATCAAACAAAAACACTTTAATACCGTTAGCTGTAAACACATCTGCAACAATTTTTGCAAATTCCTTACTGTTATTTCTACAATCAAAAGCAATAACAGCTTTTAATTCTTTTTGATTATTATTTTTAATTAAAAAGTTAGATAACCCTTGAGTAGCTTTACCTAAAGTGTACTTGTTTATTCTGTTAGTACCAGCACCCATTACACCACGCATACCTCCAGTACCAAACTCCATGTTTTTATAAAAACGGTCTGTTAGTTCCTCCGGATTATGATTTATTAGGTCTTGAATTTCTTGTTGAGTTGCCTCATCAAAAACAGGGCTTAACCACTGCTTAGAAGCTGCTATAATTTCAGGAGTTACCATGAATGTATATATTAAGTTAGTTTTTTTGGTAGCGCAAATATATTGAATGTTGCTTAAATTTCTTTTTCAATGTAATACAAACTACTTTCTTTTTTATTTTTTAAAATCATTTCCCCAATAAAACCAGAGACAAACAATTGAGTACCTAAAATCATGGTGGTAAGTGCAATGTAAAAAAGTGGATTATTAGTAACTAAGCTGGCACTCTGATGGTAGTAAAAAACGGTGATGAGCTTGTGAATTCCGATGTAGGCTGCCGAAAATAAACCAATAATAAACATCAATGTTCCCATTAACCCAAACAAATGCATAGGTCTTTTCCCAAATTTAGACAAGAACCACAAAGTGATGAGGTCTAAAAATCCGTTGGTAAATCTTTCTATACCAAACTTGGTTTCTCCGTATTTTCTTGCTTGATGTTTAACTTGTTTTTCTCCGATGTTTTTAAATCCTACATTTTTGGCCAAAATAGGAATGTATCTGTGCATTTCTCCAGTTACATCTACACTTTTAACGACTACATTTTTGTAGGCTTTGAGTCCACAGTTAAAATCGTTTAATTGAATACCAGATGTTTTTCTGGCAGCCCAATTAAAAAGCTTTGAAGGAATGTTCTTGCGTATTTTGGAATCGTATCTCTTCTTTTTCCAGCCACTAACTAAGTCGTAATTTTCGTTAGTAATCATGTCGTATAGACTAGGAATTTCTTCTGGACTGTCTTGCAAATCTGCATCCATGGTAATAATAACATCACCTTGAGCTTTTTTAAACCCCGCATTTAAACCTTGAGATTTTCCAAAGTTTTTTAAAAACTTGATAGCTTTCACATGACTATTCTGTTTTTGTAGGGATTTAATTACAGACCAAGAATTATCATTGCTGCCATCATCAACAAATATAAGTTCGTAGCTATAGTTGTTTTTTTCCATTACGGCCACTATCCAGCGATGTAGTTCTGGGAGAGAATCGGCCTCATTTAGCAATGGAATGACTATAGATATTTGCATACTTTATGATTTATTACGAACAAATATAGCGGTTATCACAGCAGTTAGAAAACCAATAAATAAATTGATGGCAATATTAAAAAGAATAGTTCCTGGAATAAAAGCATTTCTAGTTAACTGCACAGCATCATCAATATCTTTTTTATTAGTTAGTTGTCCGCTTTCTATCAAACGTTGCTTATTTATTTCGTCAAATTTGCTAAGCGTATCTGGTTCAATACTGTAGATAAAAAGTAGGGTATAAGCTATAAATATTAAAGCAGTAATCAATCCAATCACCAAACCAGGTTTTGCAATTTGTCCAAAGCTGGTAATGTTAGCATTTTTATTGATAAAGAGAACAGCAAAAACCACTACAATGGCAGGAATAAATAAACCTATTAACGATAACAAAGAGGTTCTTTCTCCTATAAAAGGATTTGTATTTGTTGAATAGTATAGTATAAGCTCGTTTAATACTAATAAAAGACCAGAAATGATTCCGAATTTTAAAACTGGCTTTGTACTAAAAAATGAATTCATCGTAAATGTTTTCCGTTTAAATTAGGGACAAATATAGTTATTTATTATGCTAATGTGTAGGGTTAGAACAAGATGAATTGAATGTTAAAAAATGATGAGATAAATGTTGTGAGAATTACAATAAGATTGTAAATTTGCAGCCGGGCAAGTCCTGCACAACTAGCTCCCTCGGAATCCCCCAGGGCGGGAACGCAGCAAGGGTACTTGGTTGTAGCGGTGTGATGTAGGTCGCTTGCCCTTTTTTACAAGACAATTAGTAAGTTTATTTTACATACAACCCAGCCTAAAAAGGCTGGGTTTTGTGTTTTATAAACCTTGTTGAACCATTGTTTTTATTTTAACGGCTTTCTCAAAATGATTTAATTGGTGCTTCTTAATCCACCATTCCGCAACTTCCATTAATAATTGAGGGTTGTTATTTTTATTGGCAAAAAAAGCATAGAAAGAAAGCCTAACTTGAGTTCCTTTCTTTTCTATTTTCTCGTCGCACGCATTTACTACTTTGTTACGGATTAAGGTATTCATACTTTTAAACAAATAGGCTGTTAAATTTTTTTGGGATGTCTTTTGTAACGATTATTAAAGCATTGGTAAAAGGATGATTGAACTCTAGTGATTTAGCATGTAAAAACAACCCTTTTCCCTTTAAAATTTTTCCATTAATACCATATTCCGTATCTCCTAGAATAGGATTTCCTATATGTGCACAATGGATTCTTAACTGATGTCTTCTTCCCGTAAAAGGTTTCAGCTCTACTAAATTTAGGTAGTCAAACCTTTCAGAAGCGGTTGATTGAATTACTTGGTAGTGAGATTTACTATCCTTATTTTCGATGGGGAGGTCTATAAAAGTGTTGTCAATACTTTTTCCCATAGTAACAGCTATGTAGGTTTTTTGTATTTTTTTCTGTTCAAAAAGCTTTCCAAGTTCTGTAATGCTTTTTGCGGTTTTACCGATCAATAACAACCCACTGGTAGCAAAATCCAATCGATGGATAGGTTGTGGGTGAACAGCATCGGTTTGCGGGCTGGGAATAAGATTGCTAGGCAAGGCATTCGCAATAGTTTTGGCTTTGTTACCACTAACCAATATTCCAGCAGGTTTGTAAACAACAGCCAAATAATCGTCCTCCCATAAAACTTCTAGTTTGAGGTCAATGTTTTTTTTAAAAACACTTTCATCTTGCAATAATTCAATAGTTTCATCACCGTTGATAAAAATACTAGACAATCCTCTTTTACCATTTACCAAAATAAGTCCTTTTTTTAAAGCTTTTTTAATTCCCGCTTTACTAGGTATGGTGTTAAATATACCCACGGCATAGTCCGATAATCTAATTGCTTTTGCTAAATAAGGAGTTTTGTGAGTTTCGAGTATTTTCATAGGATTACGAAACTAAGTTATTTATATGATTTTAAGAGATGAAAGACCAACGATAATATAAATATAGTCATGTTCTAACACTTATAAGTCTCACAATCAAACATTCATAGGCTTAGTGATCAATATCGTTTATTTAATCGTACATTTGCGTTCTCTAAGGAATTAGCTTTGGCTGATTCTCAAAATATATATATGACATTTGAATCTTTAGGATTATCCGAGGCTATTTTAAAAGCCGTAAAAAAGAAGGGATACACAAAACCTTCACCAATACAACAAAAAGCAATTCCATTAGTATTGAATGGAGAAGATGTACTAGCATCTGCACAAACAGGGACAGGAAAAACAGCAGGTTTTACTCTACCGATTTTACATTCTTTATCTACTCAGAATAAGTGGAAACGCAGACCTATAAGGGCTTTAATATTAACACCTACTCGCGAATTAGCCGCTCAAGTTTACGATAACGTAAGAGAGTATAGCGAGTTTTTAGATATAAAATCTGCCGTAATTTTTGGAGGTGTAAAGCCAAAACCACAAATAACCACTTTAAGAAGGGGGGTTGATGTACTAGTAGCTACTCCTGGAAGGCTTTTAGATTTAATAGATCAGCAAGCATTGTCGCTTTCTAAAATAGAAACTTTTGTTTTAGATGAAGCAGATAGAATGTTAGATATGGGCTTTTTAAGAGATATAAAAAAGGTAATAGCATTAATGCCAGTAGAAAGACAAAATTTGTTGTTCTCTGCAACTTTCTCAACAGAAATTAAAGCTTTAGCCAATACTTTTATGAAGAAACCTGTTTCTGTAGAGTCAGCTCCTCAGAATACAACAGCAGAAAAAGTAACGCAAACTTTTTACAACGTAAACAAATCTGAAAAAGCGCAGGCTGTTATAGAAATGGTTAAAAAAGGAAACTGGAGTCAGGTTCTAATTTTTACGAGAACTAAACATGGAGCTAATAGACTATCGGAGAGGCTTTACAAATCGGGTATTTCCTCCGCAGCCATACATGGGAATAAAAGCCAAGCGGCTAGAACTAAGGCTTTGGAAGGTTTCAAGAAAAATAGCATTAGAGTTTTGGTAGCCACAGACATTGCTGCAAGAGGTTTAGATATTCCGTTATTGCCCCATGTAATTAATTACGAATTGCCAAATGTGCCAGAGGATTACGTACATAGAATTGGACGTACTGGTAGAGCAGGAGCTAGTGGAGAGGCAATTTCTCTAGTTTGTGGAGAAGAGATAAAATTTGCTTTGGACATAGAGAAGTTATTAAAACTTAAGTTACCGATGCAACCATTGGAAGGATACGATTTTAAAGCTCCCACAGCTCAGGAGTTGAAGGAAATGAAAAAAGGACCTGCCAAGACAACTTCTCCAAAGGCAAATAAAAAACCTAATGTAGGTAAGAAAAAGAAAAAAACAGGAGAGGTTCCTAAATGGGTTCAGAGTAAAAAAAGTGCGGCTTCAAAATTAGGAAGAAACAGAAATAGATAATGAAATAGAATTCATTATTCCTTTTAAATAAAGCTCAAAGTGATGTTCACTTTGAGCTTTATTATTTTATAGAAACGACTTAGAATCATACTTGTTTTCACATCTCTAACGTAATGGATGTAATAAAATTGTACTATTTTATATAAAAAAGTTCATATATTTTGGTTTAATTGTATATTTGTGCAAAAATAACATCATGAAACAGATACAAAAATTGCAATTGCAGTTATTAGTTCTATTATTCGTAGTCACAGGTTTTTCGCAAAAAAGAGCGGATAGATTTGATGGAACTGTACCTCCTGGAATTGTAAACGAAATTACTGGAGAAAATTTTGTTAGTAGAACAAATGAAATAAACACGCTTCTTAATTCTTTTGGTAGTTCTGGAGGAAAAATAGAAATTTCTGGAAACATATCTCTAAAGGATATAAAGTTAAAAAGTAACGTGCATGTTAATGTTTTAAAAGGCTCTGTAATTAAGTTAGAAACTGGAGGTAGAACAGTTTTTGAACTGAATAAACAAAACGGCGTTCCTACAATTACCAATGTTAAAATAGGATGTAGCGATTGTACTGATAATTTTGCAGATAATAAAGATAGTTCAAAACGCTTTACAATTGATTTGAGTGATGTAGCACCTCATGAAAATGCAAGGGCTGTAATGATTGCCAATGTAACAAATTATTCGGTATCTCATTTTATTATTAAAGACAATTACACAAGATTAACAAATATTGCAACTTTACCTGTGATTAACGTCCCTAGGGGAACTGAACCGAGATATAGAAAAACAATCACAGTAGAAGGAGTTCCTACTCAAGGAGATTTAAAATATGTTCATGTTGTAAACGCGCATAGTGGTTACGGACTGGTGCAAACTCAAGTAGGGCAAAATCTTAACTTTCATCATTTAAGTTCAGAAGGAGGAATTACCTTAAGATTAGAGTCAGGAGCAAATGTTTCTGATGTACCCGCTACGCAATCGCCTATACTAAACTTAGAGAATATTGAAGGTTATGAAATCGAGTGTGAGAGAGGATTATGTGCCGTATTAACGCAACCACACAACAGAACTCAAGGAGTAATGACAATAGAAAATATTGAGTCTACAGGTTGTGCTGCTAATGTAATTTTGGCTCCAGGATTTAAAGATAGAAGTTTAGCAGGTTTGCCAGATGAGGAATATGGTTGTGAGACTTGCGATTTTAAGGATGGTACTTTTGAAAACATCATTTTAAAAGGTACGATCAAACACACTTTTGCTTCTACTGCTCAAAACGAAAAGAAGTTATATAATTTTTATACCAAAGATTTTATCAATGGAGAAACTTTCGAAGAGAAGTTTAGCGATCCTATTTATGAATCTCCTTTTGAAGAAAACATTCCAGTAAGATCGAATACTCCATCTATTGCAAACATTTTATACAGAGCGAAACTGGCTGCAGATATTGATATTGTTCCTTTAGATGGACAATACCAACTAAGTTTTGAAAATGAAACTATCACCACATTAGATGTACCAAATTCACAGTCTTGCATCGGAGATATTATGTATTTTAATGATAGAAAATTAGATTGTGGGACTTTATCTAGTCAAATAATTAATGAATCAACTAACGAAGTAACTTACGATAACAACTTACAATTGATAACTTTAAACAGTCAGTCTCCAGTAGCTATTGACTTATATAATGTTTTAGGTGCTTTGGTTGCAAGTAAAACATTGAGTAACAGAGAAAATACTTTAAATGTTTCTAGTTTAAACAACGGTATTTATTTTGTTAAGATAGACAACAGTCAGTTATTCAAGTTTGTAAAAAACTAGTCAGTATTATTACGAATCATATCACTATTTAAAAAGTGAGGAACGATAGTTTCTCACTTTTTTTGTTATATGTGAGAGATGCATTTCAATTTCCCAAAAACAATGAATTGTCTTATAAATCAGAATTCACAATCTTTTACTATCGGTATGGAGTTTCATTGTTATCCAAGTCGTAGTTAGACTTGTAACACAGGAAAAATTTTGAGGCAAGATGTTCTCTTTATTAGATTTGCTGTGATATATTATATTTCTGTAATTCTAACTTTCTTTTTCTTTAATCGTACGTTATTGATTTGTGCTATTAAGGATTTGGTATTTTTTACTTGTACAGATACAAATGCACAATCTTGCTTTAATTCAATTACACCTACTTGATTACCCGATAAATGTGCTTGTTTAATTAAAAGACCTGCAATATCTCCCTTAGATATTTTATCTTTTCTTCCTCCAGAAATGAATAACGTTTTCCACGGAGATGGTTCTGGAAATGTATGATTAGTTAAGCGTTCAACTTTATCAATATGGATAAAATCAGGTAATTCTTCTTTTTTCCATTGAATCACGTAGGCAGTACCTTCTTTGTGCATTCTAGCAGTTCTACCATTTCTGTGGGTAAATTCTTCTACTTTTAAAGGCAATTGGTAATGAATTAGAAAATCAATTTCGGGAACATCAATCCCTCGTGCGGCTAAATCCGTAGCAATTAAAATTCGATGAGTACCATTTCTAAATTTTATCAAAGCTCGTTCTCTATCTTTCTGTTCAAGACCTCCATAAAAGCAACCATGACTAATTTCATGGTCATTTAAATAATCGCTTACCCTCGCGATAGAATCTTTAAAGTTGCAGAATATAATTCCAGATTTATTTCCAATGTGGCAAAGTGTATCTACCAGAGTCTTTAGTTTATCTTTTTCTGGAGATAGTATTTTTTTGAGTACTAATTGTGATTTTTTCTCACTTAAAAAGTTAATTTCTTTAGAGCTTGTCATCCCTATAAAATCAGGAAGTTCAATTTCTTGAGTTGCAGAGGTTAGTATTTTTTGTTTTACAGCAGGAAGTAATCTCATAATTTCACTCATCTCATCCTCAAATCCTACTTCTAATGACTTATCAAATTCGTCTAAAATCAAAGTTTGAATATGCTGAGTGTCAAAACTATTCTTGCGCAAATGGTCCGCAATTCTACCAGGTGTTCCAATCAAAAGAGCAGGTATATGTGCCAATTCCACTTTATCCTTAGACATGGGTCTACCTCCATACACACAATTTGCTTTGTAGCCTGTACCCATCTCTCTAAATACCTGTTCTATTTGTATGGCCAATTCTCTAGACGGGGTAATAATCAGTGCTTGAACTTCAGAAATGTTGGCGTTCAGCTTATCTAGTAATGGAAGCAAAAAAGCCAATGTTTTCCCGGTTCCTGTTGGAGATAGCAACACAACATCTGTATTAGAATGAATGCCCTCCTGAGCAGCAACCTGCATAGGATTCAATTTTTTTATACCTAGCTTGGCTAAAATATGTATTTGACTTTTATAGTTGTTGGGCATCTTTATCTACGGATTTTTAAGTCGCAAGTTAGTATAAATAATTTGTAAGAGTTAGCGAACCTACTTGATGAGTCTTCAAACGGTAACTAAGTTCTATATGATTATTCACCAATGTTAATTTAATGTTAAATTAATTTTGATATTGTAAGTTATTGATTATAAATGCTTTTTTTTGTTGTGCTAAACTAAAACTACATGAAAAAAGAATCTTTGAGCCTACTGATCTCAGTGGCAGCCATTTTATTTGCCTTATTTACTTTTGTATTTCAATCATCTTCAAAAAAACATCAGGTTTACGTAGATGTAAATCAAATGATTGAAGGTTACAAAAAAACAGTAAAAATTAGAGCAGATTTTAAATTGAAGGCAACTCAAATGCAATCTAATGTTGATAGTATTGTAAAAAACTGGCAGGTTGAATTACAAGACTACGAAAAGACTCGCTCTAAAATGACTAAAAAAGAGCTGGCTTTAAAGCAAGAATTATTGGCTAATAAACAACAACAAGTTAATAATTATCAAGAGGCAGTCAAAAGACAACTAAGAGACGAAGATCAAAAAAACACACAAACTATTTTAAACGATATCAACGACTACGTAAAGTCTTACGGAAAAGATCACGGGTACGCTATTATTTTTGGAGCAACGGGATCTGGGAATATTATGTATGCAGAAGAAGGGGCTGATTTAACAGAAGACGTGTTAGCATCTCTAAATAAAGATTACAATCCAAAGTAGTACTGGAATTATAAGAAAAACATCTCTTTTATCTTAAAAAAAAAACTCAATTGCTATGAAGTTTTTAAAAGTCATACAGTCGATAACGATATTGATTGTGTTTTTAAGTTTGCAAGCTTGTGGGTCAAAAACATTTGATTCAGAAGACGACTTGTGGCAATATTTACAGGACAAAAACAACGGTTATCTACATAAAAAGCAGGTTAAAGGAATAGACTATTCTATACTCTATAAGCCCACAGATATACTAGTGAATCAAACATTAAGCCAATATTCAAAAAAGGCGATTGATAGTTTGCGTAATCATTACAGCCAGTATCTCTACTTCAATCTATCATTTTCTAAAAACCAACAAGAATTGCTGAGTACTGTCCCTAGAAACAAGCAACACTTTGGATCGATGGTCAATCAATTGGTATTTGGTATGGGAGAATATGTATATGCCTACACTAACAGAAGAGACACTTTGAGTTTGGTAGATTATATTTATCCACGAATGTATGGCGTTAGTAGCGGAACAAAAATGATGTTTGTGTATGAGGCTAATCAAGAAGAACTAAAAGCAGAACACTTGTTTTTAGAAATTAAAGATATGGGTTTGGGTACAGGAGATGTAAAGTTTAAAATTCCCACCAAGATTATAGAACAAGAGCCAAAATTAAATTTTGAGAAACTAAAAAACATCAATTCGAGTGATTCTGAAACTTTGGAATAACACCGAGAATCATTTTTTTAGATGTTGAACAATATAAAAATACAATTCCAAACTCGTTTTGGAGTCCATTAATGCCTAGTAGAAAAGCAACTTATGAAAAATTCATTTATTAAAAATCAAAAACAAAGAATCATCGCTTTGTTTTTCTTGTTTACTTTTTTAAATACGTTTGTGCCGTATAACGTTATTTACGCAAATAATAACGGACCTCAAGCTCCCGAAGCTGCAAGTTTTGAACCTGTAGATGCAACGGATATGGTAAACTTGTTTACAGGTGGGGTTAGCTACGTATTGCCCTTACTGAACGTCCCCTCACCAGAAGGGGGGTACCCTGTTTCATTGGCATATCATGCAGGTATTGCTATTGATCAACAATCTACGTGGGTAGGGCTAGGATGGAATTTAAATACAGGAGCCATTATTAGAAGCGTAAATGGTTACCCTGATGATTATAAAAATTCTAAACTAACAGAATTCTTTTATGACAAAGGAGGAGAAGACACATATCATTCGTTGTCAATGGCCTATTCAAATGGAGCATCAGTAGGTCTCAATTTATCGTGGGGAGGAAATCAGGGACTGAATGGTAGCGTGAGTATAGGTTTTGGAATAGATGTTGGCGTAGGACAGATAGGAGTTGGAGCCTCAATAGGGGAGCAAGGTGCATCTTTGAGTGTTGGATATGGACATCCATCAGGTTTGTCTGTTGGAATATCTGCTTCTACTGATGGAAAAGCAGGAGTCAATATAGGATTTGATAAAAATGGAGTAGGTTTAGGTATTGGGATTAGTACCGAAGGGAATATAAGCGGGGAATTTAGTGTATCAGGTAAAAGTAAGAATGGATATAACGCAGGTATGGGGATTACAATGTCTTCTGATGGAGTGGGGTTAAGGTTAAAAATAAGTAAGAGGTATAGTAGTACTGATAAAGATGGAAAACAAACTGCTCATAGTTTCAGTAGTTCAGGATCTTTGGGAGTAGGGGAAAACAACTCCTTTACGAATACTATTTCTCAGGGTGCTTACTCAATCAAACAAAGTGGGTTTACAATTCCTTTAATCATACCTACACCGATAGGGATTTTTTCGTTTTCATATGGACAGCAGAAGGTCAAATATCATGCAGGTAGCCTTAAAAATAACGAAGTTACGGGGCCTATACATTATGTTGATTATGCACAATTCCAGTATAGATTAGTTATTAGAGTGGAAAATGGAGGAATTGCGACGGGTGTAATCAAACTTTTTGATACCTTGGAAGAAGCTGTGAGTTACAGGTTCCCTTTTGTTGACAGTTACGATCGTGTTGAGTATCTAGATATTAATAGAGTTTCCCGTCCACGAAGAGATTTTATGGATGTTTATGAAGTTCCTCTTGACGATAATTTAGAATTATCAGACTCATATAACATTAATAATAATAACCCCATTTTTCCAGCTTATGATTCATATAAGGTTCAAGCTCAAGGATTGTCAGGAAGCATACATGCTAAACAAACTGATTCAGGTATTATAAACGGAATTACGGAGGATGATGGTTCCGTAGATTTTCCATATCAGGATATTGAGTTGGATCTTTACGACTATTGCAAATTTTCTAATAAGTCCTATTTTTATTTTGATAACGAAGTTTCTACTTTTCTGGATGTTAACAAGCCAAATTTTAATAGTGCAAGCAGTGCTTTAAATTTTACAAGCGTCTACGATATTGTAAATATAGGAAGCGATAATCCTCATAGGCATAAATTCAAATCAAATTACATAAGGTATTACACCAATAAAGAAATTTTGACTTCTGTTAGCAGTAATTTCTTAGACACAAAATCTAGTGGTTTTAATAGGGCGTTGATGCCTGAAACTGGTATTGGAGCGTACCAAGTAACCGCAGCTGATGGGAAGACTTACCATTATTCTTTACCGGTATACAACCATGAGATTGTTTCTCGAGTTTATGGTTTATCCAATGAAAACAAACAAGAAAACCAATCTTACTTAGAAAAAAGACAATTAGAGCCTTATGCTACGCATTGGCTATTAACTGCAGTTACAGGCCCTGATTACGTAGATAATGGTGATGGAATAGCTGGCGATGGAGATATGGGGTATTGGGTAAGTTTTGATTATGGAAAATGGTCAGATGCTTTTGTATGGACTTCACACCCAGGAGAGCAATATATTCAAATTGATCCAGCAGACCCCAGTAAAAAAAGATGGGAGAAAGGACGTAAAGATATATACTATTTAGATGCTATAAAGACACGTACTCATACTGCAATTTTTGTGAAATCAGAAGATACAGCTAATAAATCCATTTCTTGGGATTATAATTCAGTACCACATTACAGTTATGGATTGAGTGGGGGAGGATATAATGAGAACGACTATAATAATGGAAATATATTTAACATTCCGTCTCACAATAGTTTAAAACTCTTCAAAATTTTACTTTTTCAAAACAAAGATACTGATAATTTTTCAAAACTAACTTGGAGCCCTAGTCCTCCGCATATAGATATAAGCTTTAACAGTTCAGAAAAACCTAGTTATAGAGCTACTTACAATGCTTGGGGTAATGTGTTTGATGCTCAAGATCGAATTTATGAGGACAATGCCACAAAAGTAATAGAGTTAAATCAAAATTATAAATTATCGAACAGACAACTAACATTAAATAGTGTAAATTTCAAGGGGAAAAAAGGGATGAACGTAATTCCGCCTTACACATTTGGTTATGTAGAAGATATATCGTATAGGTATGACGGAAAGGACATGAATAACTGGGGATATAAACAAGGAAAACCAGAAATTTGGTCTTTAAACGAAATTGTTACACCGCAAGGAGGAAAAATTAATATCAATTATGAGAAACATAATTTTAAATCTCTAAATAATACAATAAGATCAGAGCATGTTGTCAATTTTTTTAGACTGTCACTGGATGAAAGAAATGAGTTGAATTCGGAACTCAAGTTAGAAAAGTCTGATATTTCTGACAGTTATAGGTATGCACAAACAGTTAAACCAATCTTTGAAAAGGATGATATCAAGGTACATTTAAGAACTGAAGATTTTATTCCAGTGAAATACCGATTTGGTGGAGGAACAAATGAAAGAAGCATAAATCTTCATTCGATAAGCAAAAGATATTATTTGAAATTTGTTGGAACAAAAAAGAAATTGGAGGGCGTAACTGTTGGTGATAAGGTGGATATTAAATTTATTAATAGAAATATTTATTTTGATGTTCCTAATGGCCACAATAAAGCCATTAGTTATTATTTTCTTTATGATGGAAGTGCAACAGTTATTACTAAAACTTCCGATAACGAGTTTTTATGCAAGTTAGACACTGATGCAGAGATAAGAGATCATTTAGAAGGTGAGAGGTTTACGAATTTCATTAATAAAAAAATGTCATTTGAAATTAGACCCTCAGGTAATTATTCATCAGCTGGAATTAGGGTAGCTAGTATCTCAACATCAGGAGGGCTTAATAGGTATGCTTCTAGTTATAAATATGGAGAAAATGAAAATGGACTAGGGTGGGTAAGCTATTTACCTTTCGTTCCCAACGTTAGAAAGGAAATTCCCTACAGTACCGAGTTGCCTGCCCCTATACCTATGTACGAATACGTTACTGTAAGGTCGAAAAGCACAAGCGACGTGGTTAGTCATAAAACTCAATATCATTTTAAAGTACTTAAAAATAAGATTGAAAACGAGATTCAATATGGAGATTTCTATGGAATAAAGATTAATGAAGATCAAGCTACTGGGAACGGTAAGCGTATTAGCATCAATGAATATATTGTTGAAGATAATTTAAACTGTTTAGGTCAACTATTGTCTGTTACGAATTTTAATAGTGAGGATCAGGTTTTAAACAAAGTAGAAAATCATTATTATGTACCTGATAATCTCCCTGAAAGTGGATCTGGAAAATTAGGAGTTGTTGAAGAGTCTTACATGTCTTTCAAAGAAGAAATACATGCAAATTCCAAAACATGGAACGTCAATTCAGTTATTAGAAGAAAGTACCCAAGTATTTTGAAGTCCAGTACAGAGACTAAGGGAGGAGTTAGTTATACGACTAAATTCGAGAATTTTGATGAAGTATCAGGCCAAGCAAAGGAGACTTATTCTTATTCAAGTACGGGAGAAGCTCTTAAAACAGTGAGTAAACCAGCTTTTAGAATTTATTCTAAAATGGGTAGTAAGGCAGACGATATTACAAACAAGAATATGTTGTCTCAAGGGTATTATTCTGTAAGTTATATAAAAGATAAAGAAAGGGATTGGAGAGCTTACAGTGCAGAGGTTCAAACATGGAAAGACTGGGATAGTAACGTTTGGCGTAAAGAGAAGAATTATGTTTGGAATGGCGACATTGATACTGAGGGGTTATATGTTGATTTTCAAGAACCTATAGGTGGAATTTTAAGTACTGATTGGCAAGTGGTTTCAGAAAACACAAAGTACAATCACTATTCTAAATTGCTAGAAGTAAAAGATGTTAATGGGAATT
The DNA here is from genome assembly GCF_054111225.1 of Wenyingzhuangia sp. IMCC45533. Classification (NCBI taxonomy): domain Bacteria; kingdom Pseudomonadati; phylum Bacteroidota; class Flavobacteriia; order Flavobacteriales; family Flavobacteriaceae; genus Wenyingzhuangia; species Wenyingzhuangia sp. IMCC45533. Next base: position 1,956,967 of record NZ_CM134197.1, read on the forward strand.
ATGCTTCCACTAAAATGTGTGACAACCAAACGAAGACATTAGCCGTATGTAACGCAAAATATGAAGATATGTATTACACGGGTATGGAGTATAATTCAGAATCCGGTATCACTCTTAATAAAACCGCTAGTGTAAATAATTATAATTATCAAGATGCTCATACAGGAACAAAGTATTTAGTCTCTACTGGAAAAGATGCTATTTTAGAGGTTACAGTTCCAAGCGTAGATTCTCATCATAGAGATGGTCAGTATAAGTTTTCAGTTTGGGTAGATGCCGAAAGTATAAGACTGGGTCAATATCCTACCTTTACAGGAGGGAATATCGTCGAAGAAGAAACAGTATTTGCAGGAACATGGGCTATGGTAACGGGAGAAGTTGTAATTCCAAAAGAGGGAGGTACATACACACTAACAGCAGGTGCAGCTAACCAAAAGTTTGATGATTTTAGGCTGTATCCAATTACCTCTAGTATGACTGCCTATGTATATAATGAATGGGACGAGTTGAGTTACATAATAGGAGATAACGGGCTTTCCACACATTACAGTTATAATGTTGCGGGTGAGTTAAGAGAAGTTGAAAACGAAGTTCAAGATTTCAAAGGTATAGGTACTGGCGGTTTCAAAAGAACCTCTTCCTATATAAAGAAATACAAATTTAGGTAAAAGATAAAAAAATGAAAAAGATATTCATATTATGCGCTATATTATCAAACCTTTTTGCATTTGGTCAAGATGTATATGATGTTGAAATTAAAAGGACAAACGAGGATAATTTTTCAATAACGAGAAGTCTAAACGGTGGACCTGGTACTACACGTGAAATTACGAATTCAGGTGTAGATCCTTTGGAAATATTGATTCCTGCGGAGGTTGGTTATTCAACTATATATAACATAACCTATTTGACTACTGATTTTCAGACTCCTGCGCATTGGTATTCTAATGATAAACTGGTTTACGGAAGCCCCCCAAGTTTAGGAACTCCTGATTGGTTTAATCTTACGGTTACTAATCCAGGAATTACCAAAATTCAATTAAAGGTGCAAGGCCTGTTATCATATGATTTATTGACAGAGTTTGAAGATAGTAGAGTGTTCGATGGTTATGTTGCTTTAGAAAATGACCTTAATTATGATGATGGTCATTCAATTCTTCAAACTGATATTTCTTACGATTTGATTCATTTTAAAATTGTTCAAGGTGTCGCCTCGGGAAATATTTCTCGTTTATATATTGATAAAGATGGAGATGGTTATGGAGAGTTCAATCCAGCTACCAATGATTATGTATACGTGTACGATGCTGAGGGCTTTAATCAAACGGATTTGCAAAATTTGGAAGCTCAAGGTTATCTTTTGGGCGAGGTATACTTAGAAAACCCAAGAACCGATACAAACGATTTAGTTGAGTATATGGAGTTAAGTAAAACGGATCCTGTTAATTATCCTCCCTACGTTACCAATAAACTAGATACATGTCCAAACGAACAGGCTTATAATAATGGTTGCCCCTTTATATACGATTGGTACTTAGATAAAGACGGAGATGGGTTTGGAGAGGGGAATTCTAGAACAGATTATTCAGCTTATCCAACAGATCAGTTGCCGGACGATCCGTTTTTAGAAATATCGCAGATGTATTTGAGTGAATTTGTTAGCCGTTATAATTATGGATTATCTTTGGCTGAATATGGAAAAGTGCGCGGAAAAACGGTACTATTAAATAAAGATTTTTGTTTGAACGAACCAGGCTCTACAAAAGGGTGTAGTTATGGGCAGCATGCCCATTTTTACGATGATAATATCGTAGGTAGTACCACGTATGATATAGAAGGAAACATCCAAACCAAAGAATTATCCTTTTTTGACGCTTTAGGAAAAAACCTGCAAACTCAATCTTATGATATTTTACACAAGAAAATATTTAGTAATAAAATTTTGTATGACAATCAGGGAAGACAAAACTTTACGAGTTTTCCAGCCTCAATTACCGATACTGTAGGAATTCCCATTTCATTTAGCTACGCTCGTTCTTTGCTTGAAAACAAGCAGGGCAATGAATACAGACAATCAGATGTTATTAAAGACGGAGGTCCCTCTAAAGCTGGTAAAGCACCCAACACAGTTGGAGCCTATTACAGTGAAAATAACAACGCAGAACCTACTAAAGATGTTACAGATTATCCCTTCACGGTTAATGTTTACAGCGAACTAAACCCTGGCCAAACACTAAGAACTATTGGAGGTAACAAAATCAACGGAGAATGGAAGCAAGGTTTCTCCTATACTTTTCCGGCAGCTCAGGAATTGTATTATGCTTTTGGGTTCAATGAATTTGATAAATTGCCATCCGATTCTTATAATTACTACCGTAATAAGTTCGTGAAAAAGTTTTATGAAGGTTCTCATTATAGTGGTTATAGAATAGATATATTATCCAATGTATCTGAAGTTTGGGAGCAAGTTGATCAAGAAAGAAACACATCTTCAAATCCTTCAAACAACGCGTACGGTAGAGTAGAATTACATGTTTATCAACCAAATTCACAACATCTAGAATACGATAAAGTTTATACATTCAGGACTAAAGGAGCAAATCCGATAGAGTTTGAGGGAACTGTTTTTGAAAACCTAGGAAATATTTTTGTTGATCAGGGACTAAATGCCGAATTATTACTTTCTACGAGAGAAATTGATTTTGGGGGTGCTTTTTGGCTCAAAGCAACCAAGCAGGTTGTACAAGATATTCACGGAGTTGAAAATATTGTGTTTACAGATACTGACGGACAAACATTAGCGAGTGCTAGGTCTGGTGGAGCTATAAAATATCCAGTAGTTAATTTAATAGGAGAGCAAGGTTTTATAGATGTTCACATTCCAATAGGTTGTGGAAACAGTTTAGAGTTTTTAGGAAATACCAATCCATCCGATTATAAAATATGGAACTTGCGTACAGAAGAAGAAATTAATGATGATCAAATTAAAGAGCATTTACCTGCAGGGTTTTATAGGGTAGAATACATTGGAACAGATAAAAGTTCTAGATTAAAATATCCACCTTTGGCGAAGTTAGTTGATAAAACGCCAGAGCCACTATTAAATGGGTCAGATGAATCTGTAGGAGTTCGTTACCAGGTAAACTATTATGACTATACCGTAAACTACTATGATAAAGCAGGCAGACTCGTTAAAAGCAAACAACCTATCGCTTTTGATAACGAAGCCGCTTTAAGCAATGGAATACAAAATAACTATTTAAATAGGGTAGTAGACGGAGTTGCGGTAGATGGAGAAAGTACCTTTACTTATAATGCTTTGGGTCAGTTGATAGAAAGTAAAAGTCCAGATGAAGGAGAAGCTAGATTTTTGTATAGAAAAGATGGACAAATCAGATTTTCACAAAATGAGAAACAACGATTATCTCGAAAATTTTCATACACCAATTACGATCCTTTAGGACGACCTATTGAAAGTGGAGAAGCATTATTAGGAACACAACAAAAATTTACGAAAGAATCAGGGGATACTGAAGGGACTTTTGATTATTTAACATCGAATGAAGACACTACTTTAAGTTTTGTATTTAGTAACAATCCATCAGATACAAGAAGGGCAACTATTATATTGGAAGAGAAACTCGAGACCGTCTACGACTTGTCTGAGAATGTATCGTTGGTTATGCAAAACAAACCTACATCAGTTAGTTTACATCCCTCTTACGGAAAACAAACCTTTGTAAGAGGTAATGTAAGCTGTACAAAAAATAAAAATATAGAAACCTATTACAGCTATGATATTTATGGAAGAGTGAAATGGATTGTGCGTTATCTTAAAGATTTAGACAAAACATTAGATTTGGGCAAAACATTTACAATAGATTACGAATACGACCCAGTTACAAGTGAAGTAGTAACAGTAGATTATCAAAAGCATGAACCTACAGAGCGTTTTGTACACCGATACATGTACAATGTAGGAGGACAGCTAACCGATGTGCTCACCACAAACAATCCATTGGACGATAGTAAATGGGAGCATCAGGTAAGTTATCAGTACTACGAGAATGGAAGTCTCAAGCGAAAAGAGTTATCAAAGGATATAGATTTTGCCAATGGAGGTTATAATCAAGCTACAAAAACTGTAGCCTACGAACAACATAACGGAAAAGACAAAGTTTTACAAGGTATAGATTACGTATATAATTTGGCAGGACAATTAAAGCAAATCAACTCATTTAAAGCAAATGCAGACCCTGGAGGTGATACTAATGATGCTTTTGGAATGTACATAGGTTACTACCCAGGAGATTACTTAAGAAACGAATCTACAGGAGTTAGCTGGGAGGCTAAAAAGGATTTAGGAATACCGCAGTACAACGGAAATATTAGTAGAGTTATTTGGAAGAACGCTAAAAATGCAGATACAAGCGCAAAAAAATACGGAAGATATTTCTATAGATACGATGCACAAACAAATTGGTTAAAAGAAGCTAGTTTTAAGAAAGAACTACACGCAGGTAACACTAATTTAGAAGTAAATCTTAATTTAGACGGAAGTACAGATACCAGTACTACTCTAAACAAAGTAGCCAATAAATCTATTACAATACTGCCAGGCTTCACGTTTAAGGCGGAAGCAGGCAAAACGATGACAGCAAGCCTAGAGGCTAGAGCCAAACACATAGATCCAGAAGGAGCGTTTAACCTCTCTGACCTAAATTACGATGCCAACGGAAACATCCAGAGTTTACAAAGAAATGGTTTTAACCATGGAAACTCTAAAACTGCTGAAATGGACCATTTGGCTTATGAATACAATCCATCAAAGCCCAATCAGTTAATTAAAGTAACAGACGGTATAGGTAATGGAAGTCCCGTTTATGAAAAATTGGATTTTGGAGGAGAAACAACCTACGAATATAATGATATAGGTCAGTTAATTACAGAAACTTCGACAGACCAAGGAATAACCGAGTATACTTACAATGCAGCAGGATTGGTAACCAAAGTGAGCAATGTAACACTAAAAGAGGAAATAAATATAGCATATGACGATTTAGGTCAAAGGTTGTATAAAGAACACATAAAAAGTAATACTACTGTAGGAAAGACTCTGTATGTTAGAGATGCAAGTGGAAGTGTGATGAGTATATACAGTGTAGATGGCAACGGAAATACAACACAAGAAGAACTATCTATTTACGGATCAGGTAGAGTAGGAATAGCGAAAACAAATACAATAACTACAGAAAACAATACCAGTAAATATAGCTATACTTACGAACTAACAGACCATTTGGGAAACGTAAGAAATACTGTTCATAAAGATAACGGTAATGTTGTTAGTAAAGGTTTTGCAGACTACTTTCCTTTTGGTATGCCATTACCCGATAGAAACAGTATTAAAAACCAATATCGTTATGCTTACCAAGGACAAGAAAAAGACGAAGAAACAGGTAAAGAAGCTTTTGAGTTAAGATTATGGGATAGCCGTATTGGGAGGTGGTTGACGACGGATCCTGCAGGGCAACATTATAGTCCGTATTTAGGGATGGGAAATAATCCTATTAGGAGAATTGACCCTGATGGTGGTATAGATGGGGATCCATCAGATGGAGCGATTGTATATGACCAAGATATTCCAGGGTTACCTCGTTACCGTGAGTTAGCTGGTACTGTTGTTAGTGATAAGGATGTCGCTAATTTACCTTTTCGCTATAAAGGTTTTAGTCTTAAGTTTGAGACGCCATTAACTAGAGGTAATTTTCGTTTAGAGAGTATAGAAAGTGAAATTGCTTCTACTTTTGAAGGGGATCAAAGAAGGTACTCTATGTCAAATGATTGTGGTACAGTAGATTGTTCTAGATTTACTAAAGAAGTAGCTGAAATAGCTGGTTATACAATTCCTAGAGTTGCATACGATCAGGCTCAATGGTATCAAAATAATGGTACTTGGTCTAACAGGCTATCTGATGCACAAGCAGGTGATCATATATTTTGGCAGAGAGGTGTCAAGGCGTATCACACAGGTATGGTTTTAGAAGTATCGACATCCGCTGATGGAATAAGAAATATAATAGTTATTCAAGCGCAAGTCTATAATCATGAACCTGGTTCAATACAAATTAAAACTTTAAAGCAAAACGGAGAAATACCATATTTTTATCAGCCATTTGTTGGTGTTGGAAGAAGATAAATCAATTTATTTATGAAAATATTAAAGTTTGTAATATTAATCTTTCTTTTAAGTTGTAAAAAGGAAGTAGCTCAAGAGAAAAAAGATTTATTGAGCGCAGAAAAGTCAGATAAGATTAATAATTCGCCTGATAGAATATCTAGTAAAGAGCTTTATAAGCTTAAAGTTGATGATAGTAATATTGACCTAAAATATTTGAATGGTTTTGAATTAGACGCTGATACTCTTTACATGGTTAATAAAAATAACTTACTAAAGTTATGCATTAATAATACATATATAAAGTCAATTTATAACGGTGCTATTTTCAAATCTGATGGAGAGATTAACTTAAATTATATTTTTGATTTTAAAAAGATTGATCAAAATGAATATATATATAGGAATTTTAATTCTGTTTCTATTTATAATGATAAAAGAAAATCTATTACGAATTTTTTCAAGCAAAAAAAGATCTTGTATAGTTTTTTAGGTAATGACTATAATCTAGTATGTGATTACAATGGAGTCAAACTTTTAAATGAAGGCCTTGCATTGGTTGATTCTTTAAATTTTAAATTCTATGATAACTTATTTATAGATTCAAACTCTGGTTTTACATATTTTGATAACCCTTCTAATTCTATGATGAGTTTTTTCGTTTCAAATGGAAAAATTAAAAAAGAACAGATAAAGCCTTTAAAAAATATCATTGGAGTTCCAAGTATTGATGATTTTTATATTGGATTGATAACGGATAATTATATTATAGGTTTTGATTATATAGATAGGAGCTACATTTACTTCATTGATAAATCTAATTATAAAGTGGTTAAAAAAGTATTTCTAAGTTCAGAACTAAAACTACTACAAGAAATAATTCAAAATGAAGAAGGGCTACCTAATTTATATATAATTGATAAAGGAGATTCGTATTATGTTTTAGCTCTAAATATAAAGCAAGAATTAATTCTGTACCAGATTCTAAAATTTGATTTGTAGAGTTTTGTATCATCAGCACATTGTATTCTATGGTAAAATCCGCAGATTGACATTTAGCGTAAGCGTAATGGCAATATATACGTAGCTACTTTAAAAAGAGCTAAATGAAAATATCTTTATCATTTACAATAGCATTATAGAAATACAGAAAAACTAGCACATTGCCATATGAGTAGTGCAAGTTGTCTTTTGCAAAGGCAACTTATGCGTAGCTACGTTAAAAAAAGCTAAATAGAATAGAAAAGTTACTTGCCATTTGCAATGGCGGTTAAATAATAGCAAAAATGCCAACTTTTAAGAGTTGGCATTTTTTATGGATTCCCCGCTAGTCCTAGTTTATAAAATGTTTGCTAGTGCTAGTTTTAACTAGTACGGTTAGCTACTGAGATGCCAATAATAAAAACTACTTTATTTCTTTAGAGTGGTTTTTGTATTTTGTGTTTGCTATGAGTAGGAAATACAAATTTCATAACAAAAACGGTTTATACTTTGTAAGTTTTGCTACTGTCCATTGGATATATGTATTTATTAGACAAGTGTATTTAGATGTTTTATCAGACAGCGTTGTTTATTGCCGAAAAGAAAAAGGGATGTAATTGTATTGCTATTGTTTTATGCTCCCCGCTAGTCCTAGTTTATAAAATGTTTGCTAGTGCTAGTTTTTAACTAGTACGATTAGCTACTGAGATACCAATAATAAAAACTACTTTATTTCTTTAGAGTAGTTTTTGTATTTTGTGTTTGCTATGAGTAGGAAATACAAATTTCACAACAAAAACGGTTTATACTTTGTAAGTTTTGCTACTGTCCATTGGATAGATGTATTTACCAGACAAGTATATTTAGATGTTTTAGCAGACAGCGTAGGTTTAATCTTTTAAGTTTGCTATACTTAGCACTAGTAAATACTAGCGCTAGCTGGTGAAACCAATTTGTTTAATTGCAGTTTGTTTTTTTGTTGTTAAATCGTCAAGAATAATTTATTGGCAGGTAATACAACTTTTAAGAAGATAAGGATTAGATTCTGTGTCAGGCACAGAATAATGTTTACATTACCTAAAAATTACTCTCTACCCTCTCAAATTCTGTATAGCGGCCTCGGCACACCGTTCTCCGTCCATAGCCGCGGAAATAATTCCACCAGCGTAACCGCCACCTTCTCCACAAGGATACAAACCATCTATTTCTGGATGCTCTAAATTATCCTTACGAGGAATATTTACTGGAGATGAGGTTCTAGATTCTACTCCAATAATATTGGCTTCGTTGGTATTGTATCCATGCATTTTAGCACCAATTTGCGCAAAACCTTTACGCAATCTACCTCCTATAGCTTTCGGAAGTAAAGAGTGCAATGGTGATGATTTTAAACCTGGCTGATAAGACGTTGGATTTAACTCAGGAGATAATTTTCCATCAATAAAATCGGTTAATCTTTGTGCAGGGGCAGTTTGATTCCTTCCTCCAGAGGTAAAAGCCAAACGCTCCAAATCTTTTTGATATTGCAAGCCTTTCAAAGCTCCGTATTGCTCGTATTTTTGTAAATCTTTTTGAGCATTAATTTCTACTACAATTCCAGAATTGGCAAAAACATTATTTCTTTTAGAAGGAGACATTCCATTCACAACTACTTCTCCGTTTGCAGTAGCTGCAGGTACAATAAAACCGCCAGGACACATGCAAAAAGAATAAACTCCGCGTTCGCGTACTTGCTCTACCCATCCATAAGCAGCAGCTGGTAATAATTCATGTCTTTTTCCTTCGCAATGGTATTGAATCCCATCTATAATTTCTTGAGGATGTTCTACACGAACTCCCATGGCGAAAGATTTTGCTTGTAATGCAATCTCCTTTTTATGCAACAATTCATAAATATCTCGTGCCGAATGACCAGTTGCTAATATCAAAGCGTTGGCAGTCATCTCTCTACCATCTTGTAATTGGATGGCTTGCAGTTTGCTATTTTTTGTGATAATATCTACAACTCTGCTCTCAAAGTGAATTTCTCCACCGTATTTGATGATATTTTCACGAATATGAGCGATAATCTTAGGTAATTTATTCGTTCCGATATGCGGATGCGCATCAATTAAAATTTGTTCGGTAGCACCATGATATACTAGGTTTTCAAATATTCTACGAACGTCTCCGCGTTTTAAACTACGCGTGTATAATTTTCCATCAGAATAAGTACCAGCACCCCCCTCTCCAAAACAATAGTTGGAGTCTTCGTTTACCTTGTGAAACTGATTAATTTGACGTAAATCTCTACGTCTATCCTGTACATTTTTTCCACGTTCTAGAACTACGGGTTTGTACCCCAATTCTATGCAACGCAAGGCTGCATACATTCCGGCAGGACCAAAACCCACAATGTGTATTTCTGGCTTGTTGGAAACGTCTTGATAGTTAAATTGATATGCTGACTGTTCTGGTGCGGGTTCATTTACATAAACAGCAACTTTGTAGTTGAAATAAATTTGCGGTTTTCTAGCATCTATAGACTTACGCAAAACTTTTACAGAAGATACTTTACTCGCAGGAATACTTAACCATTGAGCAGCTTTTATTTTTAAAATATCGGCTTTACTTTCCTCCTGTAATTTAACACGTAATTGAATCTCTTTTACCATAATACAAAAGTAGTTTGTTTTTCGCTAGAACCATAAACTAAGCACAAACAAAGCTAATAATTTAAGCTTCTACTGTTCCCTTTTTAGATTTTCTGTATGTAAACGATTGAAAAATATTACGTCTTCCAAAATTGTTGATAGACTTGCTGTTTACGAATTTCAAGAATAATTTATGGTTAACTCCAAAGTACTCATAAGTATTACCATCTGTAAAGGTTACTTCTAACAACATGCTCTTGTGATGATAATCTGCAACTTGAGATTCCTTAATAGTTTTGGTGTAGGCTTCCAAATTGGCTTCCTTGGTTTCCGGAGCAATGCTTACTAAAAAGTGATATCCATCTATAATTTTTAGACTCTGTTTTTCAGCTTCTACTTTTTGATCTTCTTCCTGAAATTTGTCAGGGTGCCATTGCTTCACCAATCCTCTATAAGTAGTTTTTAGTTCTTTAAGAGAAATAGCTCCCTCAACATTAAAAAGCTTTTTATATTCGTTAATACGCTTCATGTTTTGTTTTTTTCAGGTTTGATGTGCAAAGCTATTTAATATAATATGAAATACGATGTTTTAGTTTTATTTATACTCCTATTTGTTTTTCGTGTAACTCCAAAATAAGTCTAAGGTGATGTTGCTCAGTAATTCTCTCCATGCTGAATTCATTTCAGTATTGTAGTATCTATTAAAGAAAAAATCATGACTGATTAGCAAAAATTTCGTTTACAGCGTTTTTGTATTTAAATTGGCTCCCTGCCTTTTTAATTGCTTTATACGTTTTTTGAGGATTATCGAAAGACTGAGCAAAGTATTCCCAAAAACCTAACATTTTCATTTTGATGGGTGTAGGGCCAGACAGCGCTTCATCATATTGCTGGTAAATGGTATCATGAAATTCTTTAAAAATTTGCCATCTGTTTTGGGGATATTCGGTTGTATCATTTTTAATCATACCAGGAAGAAATGGGTCAGAAATTAAGCCTCTACCAATCATCCAATGATCTATGCTTGGAAATCGATTTTGCAATTCTCTAAATGCTTCTACACTTGTAATATCTCCATTGTAATATAGCTTGTGAGGACTGTTTTCTACACATTTTTGAAAAGCCTCCAAATCTGTTCCACCTTTGTATAATTGTTTACCTACACGAGCGTGAATAGCTATATTTTTTAAAGGATATTTTTCTAGAATAGGGAAAACATCTAAAATTTCCGTAGGTTCATGATAGCCCATTCTCATTTTCATAGAAATCGTCACATCACTTTCGTGATGTGCTTTGTATAATACCTCATCTATTTTTTGAGGATTACAGATCATTCCAGAACCCATTCCCTGTTTAGTAACCATAGGGTAGGGGCATCCCAAATTCCAATTTAACTCCTTGTATCCAAGAGATTTGATGTAGTTTAGGGCAAATAAAAACTCATCAGGATTATTAGTCATCACTTGCGGAATCAAGTTGGGAACATCATTATTATCGGGATTTAAGTCCCTTTGATAATTATTTTTAATGACTAGCTTCCCGTTCATCTTAATGTAGGGAGCGTAAAAAGTATCAATTCCTCCAAAATATTGATGAAAAGCATTACGAAATCTAAAATCTGTAAAGCCTTGCAAGGGTGATGATAATAGTGTGATAGACATTGATGAAATTTTGTGCAAAAGTACTGAAAATAAAAACCACCCATTCTAAAAAGAATAGGTGGTTTAGTAAATTATAACGAAATAGGTTTAGTCACCGTTACCTATATCGTTGATGGAGTCTTGATTGTTTGCTTCTTCATTAAACTTTTTATCGCAATATCTATATAATAGATAGCAACTAGTTATTCCAAAAGGAATAAAAAGAATTCCAGCTACGTTGCTTGTAGTAGTTAGTGTTGTTAAGAATAATCCATCTATAATTCCCAAAAGAAACCCTCCTACCATGACACCTCCGTAATAAGAAAGAATACCAAAAATGGTGTATTTCCATTTTTGCTTATCGTAGTCCTCGGCTAGTGTATAAAACTTTTTACCGATAAAATAAAGTAGAAGTATTCCGAGCATTCAAACTTAATTTTTAACGTGCAGGGCTTCGTTTAACTCAATCGTTTTAGGGTTGGGTCTACAAGTTAAGTGTCCGTTGGTAGAATCTAACAAGAATAATAATTTATCCTTACCATTCAATTCAGCACCCTTTACAATGTTATCTCCTTCAGAAACAATATTTCCGTTGATATCTACGGGCTGTTTGTCTGCATTATAGAGCCAAACTTTAGCCGCAGCAGTTACATAAACACCCGCTGCAATAGTACATCCAAATCCTAAAGAAATACCAGTACCAGAGTTAGCACCTAACAAACATTTATCTCCAATAGAAATTACGTTTTTATTACCCCCGGATAGGGTTCCCATAATAGAAACTCCTCCACCTAAATCAGAATCATGACCTACCACAACTCCAGCAGAAACTCTACCTTCAATCATCGCATTACCTTTTGTTCCTGCGTTAAAGTTAATGTATCCAGCAGGCATCACTGTAGTACCTACGGCACAGTGCGCTCCCAAACGAACCTGAGATCCGCTAGCAATACGTACTCCATTTGGTACATGATAATTTACCATGTAAGGAAATTTATCAACATGAGAAACAATAATGTTTTCTCCTCTAAACGTGGCCTTAATTCTTTCAGCAGATAAATCTTCTGGTAAAATGGGTCCGTGATTGGTCCAAGCAATATTGTTTAATTTTCCAAATACACTTTCCAAAGATAAACCGTGTGGTAAAACGTGTAATTGAGACAAACACTGTAGTTTAAAGTATCCTTCTACAGCATCGTCAACTGCTTGGTCTTTATCAAATAAGAAATAAGCAACCACATCTACCTCTTGGTAAGTGTTGGTTGGAGCTGCAATGTTTTCTAATAATTGTTGAATTAAAACAATATTTGGGTGTTTTTCTATTTCTCCATGAAAAGCAGCAAAGTTGTCAAAAGCCTTTTGTAATTGCTCTTTAGAAACAGTAACAAATCCGTTTTTACCTCCTTTAAAATCTACCACATCTTGTAATAATGCAGCGGTACCAAAAGCAGTATTCCAGTTAATTGACGGAAAGTTTACATCCAAAACTTTGTCTCCCTTAGATCTACGGACTCCTAATCCAAATGCCAAAGGCCTTGTATATCCTTCTGTAGCTTCAACTTTAGCTACGTAAGCTTTAAAATTTTCTATAGTATTCATGATATTTGTTTTCAAAAAATAATGAGGCAAATATAGGGGATTTCATATCGCCATAAAAGTCAAGATAAACCTTGTTACAACAAATAATCTACATTTTCTTTCAAGACTATTTCTATAGGTAAATGGTAGTTTTTTTTAGGTTGATTTTTATGAACTAGGTAATTGAAAAGAAGTTTAACACCTTTATATCCTTGTTGATACGATTTTTGGCTAATTAGAAAATCTACAACATCGGTTTTCAAGTATTTTACATTTTCAGGTATAGTATCAAATCCACCTAGCTTGATATCTTGTCGATTGATAGTAACTATACTTCTGGCGATAGCACTTATTTTACTAGAAGGAACAAAAATTGCGTTTACCTTGGGATTATTATCCAAGTATGATGTTAATTGCTTGTTTAATTCTTGCGAGTTATCAATGTCTAGTACACTCACACGTTTGATATGAATTAGTTTTTCTGATTGATTGATAAAACTTTTAAGTCCTTCAATTCTATTGTTGATAGCCGTGTAATTAATAATGTTTTTTCTGATTTCTATAATGAGTATTTCAGAATTTTCTGGCAACACCCAGTTAAACAATTTTCCAGCTAAAAAACCAGCTTGCTCTGATTTTTCTCCCACGTAAGCTAAATTTTTTAAACCCTTAATTTTTGTATTGATAAAAAGATAGGGGATTTGATGGTTATCGAGTAAAGGGCTATATTCAATAGTCTCTTTGTTAAAAGCAGGAGCAATAAGCGCAGCACTAGGTGTACTATCTACCAGCTTTTTAAAAGAACGTACGTAAGAATCGGCATCAAACTGATCGTATTCAAAATTCTGAATTTGAATTCCTAAATCTTTAATCTCTTCCAAAGCATCTTTAATCCCAGATTTTGGAGTTTCCCAAAACTCAGTGTTGCTCTTAGTCTGAGGTAACAAGGTGGCTATTACAAATGTTTTTTTAGAAGCTAAAATACTGGCAACCGCATTTACGGTGTAATTGCTCTCCTCAATAATCTTCAAGACTTTTTTTCTAGTTGTTTCAGAAACACCAGATCTCTTATGGATAACTCTGTCCACGGTTCCTGTAGAAACGTTTGCTTTAATGGCGATGTCTTTAATGCTGCGCAATGGAAATAAGTTTTAATTCTTTCAAAAATAAACTAAATTTTTGAGGATAAAATGAATATTTCATTAACTTCGTGTGCGCACACGAAAAAAATATTAGCACAAAAGAATAAGTAATGGGTTTGTCATTTAAAAGGTTTCCATTGGAACTTTTAATAAGAGTGTGATAAACTGACGTATCATAAATTTTTAAGATAAAGACTTTTTAAGATGAAGAAATATATAATACTATTAGCACTGACTTTGAGTCCTCTTTTGATGGCATCTAATGGTTTGTCTAAAAATAGTAGAAATGAAGTAAGAGTTGATTCTATTATCAATCAGAATTGGATATTTAAAAAAGGTGACTTTCCAGAAGCCATTCGTAAAGATTTTGATGACTCTAGTTGGCAGAAAGTAAACGTTCCTCACAACTGGGGATGGGAAACTGCAGAAAAAGGAGATAAAAAATATTACAGAGGGCCAGGCTGGTATAGAAAAGTACTTAAGGCAAACCCCAATCCAAATAAGAGATATTTTTTGCGCTTTGAAGCTGTGGGTTACAAGGCAGAAGTCTACTTAAACGGAAAATTAGTAGGGAATCATTCGGGTGGTTTTGGAGCCTTTTGTTTTGAGATTACAGAATATCTTAGCTCTGGGAACGACATATTAGCGGTTAAAGCCTCTAATAAAATAGATAAAAGTATCGCTCCTTTGGGTGGTGACTTCAATATTTATGGGGGTATCTATCGTTCAGTACATTTGATAGAAACAGCCAAAGTGTGTTTTGCACTTACAGATTATGCAAGTTCGGGGGTAAAATGGCTTCAGACCAAGGTTACAAAAGAAAATGCCTTGCTGGATATTAGTACATGGATTGATAACGGATCAAAAGAAGGGTTGCCCTTTAATCATTATCCTCAGGAACTTAGTGAAGTGATAAAAGAAGGTTTATACGATATAGAAGCTTCCGTTTATAATCATCAAGGTGCATTGGTAAATACGGTAAAAAAACAAATTAATATATCTCCTAATTTGGTTATACCACATAAACTCAAATTAAATATTAAGAATCCGCATTTGTGGAATGGAACTTTCGATCCTTATTTATACAATGCTGTAATTTCTATTAAAAAAGGTGATGAAGTTATAGATGAAGTTCATCAAAAAATAGGATTGAGGTCTTTTAAAATTGATCCTGACAAAGGTTTTTTTCTAAATGAAAAACCTTATCGACTTAAAGGTGTTTCCAAACATCAAGATAGAAAGGGAAAAGGTTGGGCAGTTACCAATACGGATTTAGAGGAAGATATGGCCCTAATTACAGAAATGGGAGCTAATGCCTTGCGTTGTGCGCATTATCAACATAGTGATTACTTGATGGATTTATGTGATCAATACGGGATTTTGGTATGGTCAGAAATTCCTCAGGTGGGAGGTATAAAAGAAGCGAAAGTATTTATAGAGAATTCCAGAAATCAATGGTTGGAATTGATAAGACAGCAGATCAATCATCCGAGCGTATTTGCGTGGGGGTTGTTTAATGAGGTTCATGTTTCTAAAGAAGACCCGCACAGAAGTTTTGTAGATTTAGAAAATTTGGCATCTGTTGAAGATCCTACAAGACCAACAGTAGCAGCCACTAGCCATTATGCTTCGCCAACAATGAACAGGATTCCAGATATTTTGGGATGGAACAGGTATCCAGGGTGGTATGACCCAATTGAAGATTTGTATAATCCTAAACAATGGGACAAGTACAAACCCACTAGCCAGCACGGAGGTTTTTGCTTTAGTGAATATGGAGCAGGAGCAAATATTTTGCATCACGAGCAAAATCCATCTCAACCTGTGCCCAGAAGTTTTTGGCATCCAGAGGAGTGGCAAACTATTGTACACGAAGCAGCTTGGAAACGCTATAGCCAAACACCTTATATATGGGGGTCATTTGTTTGGAATATGTTTGATTTTAGTGCTGCGAAACGTAGGGAAGGTGGCAAAGAAGGGATCAACGACAAAGGTTTAATCACTTTTGATAGAAAAACAAAAAAAGATGCTTTTTACTTTTACAAAGCCAATTGGTCTAAAGAGCCAGTGTTGTATATCACAAGTAAACGACATAAAGTAAGAACAAATGCTAACACACCTGTTAAGGTATTTTGCAACATTGCTGATGAAGTAAAATTAAAAGTCAATGGGAAAACAATTAGTGTTTTAAAAGTGGATGCTTACAAAACTGTTGTGTGGAAAGATGTTGTCCTTAAAAAAGGAAAAAACAATATAGAGGTTTCGGTAAAAAAAGAGGGCAAAACTATTAAGAATAAGGTTGTTTGGGAATTGAATCCAAATGCCAGAACGCTGAAGCCACAAGAAACAGTAAAAGAGCGAATTAAAGGAGATGGTGGGTTTGGACAGTAATACTTCGTGTTTTCTAGTATATAGCAACAAAACAACTTAAAATGAAGGTAAACAAAAGTAGGATTTACATTGGCTTGTTAGCCCTAGGGTTGGCAATTACCTCTTGCCAAGAAAAAATTGAAAGATTTTCTTTTAAGAAACAAACAGATAAATTGGTGTTTAAAAATCAGGGAATTGTTTCTAAAGATATGGTCTTTAAAAAAATCCGTAAGAAAGGCTTGTATATTGAGTCCGAGGATAAATACAAACTCTACAAAGGTCCCAATTACCTATTTAAAATGGAAGATACTATTGCTAAGGAAGCTCCCTCGGGAATGCGTTCTTCTATACCGCTCGGAGGTTTTGGTGCGGGTTCGGTAGAGTTACGGGCAGATGGTAGTTTTAAGAATTGGGATATTTACAACAATTCCCCAGCTACAGGAAATAAAAAAGTACAATTAAACGATGCTTTTTTGGCCTTGCAAGTTCAAAAAAATGGAGAAAGAGTCACAACTACTTTAAGAACACATCCACCTAAGAACTTACCTGCTGTAGATAAAATTGAATACTCAGGATCTTTTCCTGTTTCTAAGTTAGCGTTTGAAGATTCAAAACTAGGTGTAAACGCAAAATTGTATGCGTACTCGGTATTTAATATGAGAAATGCAGAGAAAGCAGCTGCTCCATGTGCTTTGTTTAGTTTGGAACTGACAAATCCAAGCGATGAAGTTATTGAAACTTCGTTTTTATTCAACTTACCGAATCACACCAAAGGAAAGTTTGGAGTTGATAATGGTTTGGTAATTACTAAAGAAGGGACTGAACCTACTAGTGGAAATATAAAAGTTGCAGCAAATGGAGCGGATGAGGTATTCTATACTTCAAATAATAGTTTGAATACCATTTGGAAAGAATTTGATGAAACAGGTGAGTTTAAAGATAATGCTAGTGAAAACGCTAAATACGGAGCTATCAGTGCTAAGGCTTCTTTAAATCCAGGAGAAACAAGAACAGTAACCATAGCGCTTGCATGGTACTTACCTAACAGACCTATAGCTTTTGAAACAGTTGGTAATTATTACACAAATGCGTACAAAAGCAGTAGTGATGTTATTGAGACTACCTTTGCAAACTTACCCACTATATGGGAAGATATTTTAGATTGGAATGCTACCTGTTTTGACAATACCTTACCTGATTGGTTGCAAGATGCCATGGTTAATAGTTTAGCAACCATCACAAAAACAGCTATTTGGACAAAAGATAATAGATTTAGACAATGGGAATCTTTCGCATGTCCTAACATCAATCCTATTCACATCGATTTTTCTAGAACGCTGCCTTACGATTTGTTTTATCCAGAATTTAAGAAGAGTATTATGGGAGCTCACGGTAGAGCACAAAGAGAGAATGGATACATTCCAGAAAAACTATGGACAAGAAGAACTAAAGATAAATTAGACATACCAAGTCCTGGACGTATTTTAGGGGATTGTAGTCCTTCATTTATTTTGAGTGTATACAGTAGTTACAAATGGGATCAAGACAAATCTTTTGTTGATGATATGTGGCCGCGTGTAAAAAATGCTACACTATGGCAAATTAACCGTAGTGAAAAGTATGGTTTGCCAAATCGTTTGGCAGCAACTTATGATTTATCTGGGTTTGGAAGGAAAGATTTGGTTTCTTACAATGGTTTTATGCATTTGGCTGCATTAAAAGCAGCATTAGAATTGGGTAAAGCATACAAAGATGCCGAGTTTGTAAAAACATGTGAGCAAATTATAATGACAGCAAGAAAAACGTTAAAAGACAAGTTGTGGACCGGTACTTATTTTAGAAACTGGTGGAATGTAAATCAACCAGAAAATGGAGACCTGCATGCAGATACGCAATATGGTCAGGTTTGGAGTTATTTATTAGGTTTGGGTAATTTAATGGAGCTTGAACTAATGAAACAACATTTAGAAACAGAGGTGAAAATAGCCGATACTCCTTATGGACTTCGCGTGTTATCAAATACCAAAGAAAATAGAGATCCAACGGGTTCTGATGTTACCAATACGGTATGGCAGGCAGGAAGCATTCACTGGTCTATTTTAAATTTGTATTTAGAAATGAACCCTAACGAGAGTTTGGAACAAGCCAAAAAAGTAATTACACACTGGAGTTCTAACATTAACGATCAGTGGGATTATGCCGATTTAACCACGACGTCAGACGGTTATCCTCACACAAATTCTCATTACGGAAGACAATTGATGTTATGGGGGCTGCCATTGGCATTGAGTGGTCAACAATATGATGCCAATGAAGGAGTTTTGTCCTTTTTACCAAAAATGAAACCACCATATAGATTGCCATTTTTCACACCTCACGCAAGTGGTGTGTTGGATGCAGTTGAGGGAGAGCCACTATTACTAAAATTAACCTCAGGAGAGTTAAAACTGGAAAGGATTATGGTCAATGGTCAGATTTTAACTGAAGGAGTTTCGCTAAAAAAAGGAGACGAATTAATACTGGATAGAGGATAGAATTTCTCTGAAATACCAGTTTTAATTAAAAAACACAGTCAAAATTATTTATAATTTAGACTGTGTTTTTCTGCGTTATATAATAATTCTAAGGAGTTATTTTAAGTTGCCCAATCTAATTTTTAAAGCGTTCATCGATACCAAAATTTCGATAAATAAAATTACCAAAGAAGAGGTCATACTAAGCAAACTAACAATAAATAAAGTATTGGCGGTATTGTTCATTTCCAAGTAAATAAAAAACATGGTAATAATACAACCAATAAAACTAAGAATTGCTAAGCCTTGCGTTGCAATGATTAAGTACAAACGTCTGCTTAATACACGTATTTCTATGGCAACATCTTTTTGGTGAGAAGATTGGTATTCTTCATGCAAATTTCTAATTAAAGAAGCAATGGCAAGATACCTCGCGTTGTAGGCCAACATGGTTAAAGAAATAGCAGGAAATAACAAGGCTGGAATATTTAAAGCAAGAGTCATATTCAAAGATTTTAAACACCCTAAAGTTACTTAATTTTAAAATGCTCAATAGAGATTATTATTTATCTTTGCCACTTCTTAAAACAAATAACTCATGAAAGCAGGTATTGTAGGATTGCCAAATGTTGGAAAATCAACCTTATTTAATTGTTTGTCTAATGCCAAAGCGCAAAGTGCCAACTTTCCGTTCTGTACTATCGAACCTAATATTGGGGTGGTCAATGTACCAGATCAAAGGTTAGAGAAGTTAGAAGAATTGGTAAATCCTGAAAAAGTAGTGCCTGCTACCGTAGAAATTGTTGATATTGCTGGATTGGTAAAAGGAGCAAGTAAAGGAGAGGGGCTAGGAAATCAATTTTTAGCCAACATTCGTGAGACTGATGCCATTTTACACGTACTGCGTTGTTTTGAAGATGATAATATTGTACACGTTGATGGTTCTGTGGATCCGATTAGAGACAAAGAGACCATTGATATAGAATTACAATTAAAAGATTTAGAGACAGTTGAAAAACGTTTAGAGAGAGTTAAAAAAGCAGCAAGAACAGGAGATAAAGAAGCGCAAGCAGAGTTAGAAGTTTTAAACAATGTTAAAGAAACTCTTGAAGCAGGAAAGTCTATACGTTCTCTTGAGTTTTCTGAAAAAGAAATTGTTTTTGTAAAACCTTTACAGTTTATTACCATCAAACCAGTATTATATGTTTGTAATGTGGATGAAGAGGCTGCAGTTACTGGAAATGATTTTGTAGAAAAAGTTAAAGAAGCTGTTGCACACGAAGATGCTCAAGTATTGGTATTGGCAGTTGGAACAGAAGCAGATATTAATGAACTGGAAGATTACGAAGAACGTCAAGAATTTTTGGCAGATGCAGGATTAGATGAGCCAGGAGCTGCCAAATTAATTCGCGCTGCCTATAAATTATTAAACCTACAAACTTACTTTACCGCAGGTGTAAAAGAAGTTAGAGCTTGGACTATTAACATTGGAGATACTGCCCCACAAGCTGCGGGCGTGATTCACACAGATTTTGAAAAAGGATTTATACGAGCTGAGGTAATTAAATATGATGACTACGTAGCTTTAGGAAGCGAGGCCAAAGTAAAGGAAGCCGGTAAGTTATCCGTTGAAGGTAAAGAATATATTGTACAAGACGGAGATATGATGAACTTTAGATTTAATGTGTAATAATGATTACCATAATTTTTTTTAAAGAGAGTCAGCCATGACTCTCTTTTTTATTTATAATGTATCTTTAAAACAAATTTAAAACAAATTTAAAACCAATTATTTAAGATGAAAAGTGCTTTTAATATTTCTGATACAACTGAAATCATCAATCGTATCGACCAGTTAACACCCAATAGTCAACCAATTTGGGGGAAAATGAACGCAACGCAAATGTTAGCTCATTGCAATGTTACTTACGAGTTTTGTTATGAAGATAAACATGCCAAACCTAAGGGGATTAAGAAATGGCTCCTGAAAACATTGGTGAAAAAAGCGGTGGTCAGCGATAAACCTTACAAGAAAAATGGGCAAACTGCACCAGAATTTATCATAGGAGATTCCCGAAATTTTGAAGATGAAAAGCAAAGATTAATTAGCTATATCAACAAAACTCAGGAGTTAGGAGAAGCCTATTTTGATGGAAAAGAATCTCATTCTTTTGGTGTGCTGACAAAAACGGAATGGAATAATATGTTTGTTAAACATTTAGACCATCATTTAACACAGTTCAACGTTTAAAACTAGCGTATTTGCCAGATAATAAGCTCTCTTAAGATTCGAAAACAATAAACTATCAGATTGCCTTTGTAATCTATTCTCATGAAAAAAATATCCCAAAACACTTTAGGAGTTTTCATAGCTCTGCTAGCCGTTTTTTTGTTTTCATCCAAAGCTATTATTGTAAAATTGGTCTATGAGTTTGAGGTCCCAACGATACATATATTACTTTTAAGAATGTCATTTGCTATTCCTTTTTATATAGGAATGCTGATTTTTAGAAACGACAGGAAAGCATCAAAAGTGACTAAAAGAGACTACGGTTGGCTTGTGCTGTTTGGAGTCATGGGCTATTATGTAGCTAGCTTTTTCGACTTTTATGGATTAAAATATTTATCGGCCAGCTTGGAGCGTATCATTTTATTTGTATACCCAACTTTGGTGGTAGTGATTGGGGCTATATTTCTAAAAACTAAAGTAACAAAAAAGCAGTTGTGGGCAATTGTAATTACTTATTTAGGAGTGTTTTTAACGTTTGCATCAGAATTACAAATCAATCAAGATCAATACTTGTTTTTAGGAGCAGGACTTATTTTTATGAGTGCGCTAACTTATGCTTGTTACTTAGTAGGGAGCGGTTGGTTAATCCCTAAATTTGGATCTTTGAGATTTACTTCTTTGGCCATGGTGGTAGCCTGTACTTCGGTGTTTTTACATTATATGATTACCGATAGAACTTCCGTTTTAACCTATCCTAAAGAAGTGTATTTGTACTGTATGACCATGGCTTTTTTCTGTACAGTACTACCCTCTTACTTGGTGTCATTTGCTATTCAAAAGTTGGGAGCTTCAAAATTTTCTATTATTGGAAGCATAGGACCTGTTTTTACTATTTTATTAGCTTTTATTGTATTGGGGGAGCGCATTACTTTAGTTCAATCTATTGGGGTTGTCATTGTAATTGTAGGAGTTAGAATTGTATCGAAAAAAGAAAAAAACGAGTCGTAATTATCACAATTTAACGAACGCTTTTAAAAGCTTCTTTTGGGTGTTTTTCTTTAGTCCAAAAACTGCGAAAACCCGTTTAAAACATGTTGATAATTAGTTAACTTTGCTGCTTGTATTCGTTGCATAAAGCTTTAAATTTAACTGAACCAAAACAACCTAATCCTTTTATGAGCCAAGAAACCAAGTATACAGAAGACAATATTAAATCTTTAGACTGGAAAGAGCATATTCGTATGCGACCTGGTATGTATATTGGTAAGTTAGGTGATGGTACTTCGCAAGACGATGGTATTTATATTTTAATTAAAGAAGTGATTGACAACTCTATTGATGAGTTTGTGATGGGAGCTGGAAAAAAAATAGAGATATCAGTCAAAGACGATCTTGTAAAAATTAGAGATTACGGACGCGGGGTTCCTCTAGGGAAATTGGTAGATGTAGTCTCTAAAATGAACACAGGGGGGAAGTACGATTCTAGGGCCTTTAAAAAATCGGTAGGTTTAAACGGAGTTGGTACAAAAGCAGTAAACGCATTGTCTAGTCACTTCTCCATTCAGTCCATCAGAGATGGACAAACGATTACGGCTGAGTTTGAAAAAGGTGAGCTCATCAATAAAACAGATTTAGAAGAGACTACTGCGAGAAGAGGAACAAGAGTTCTCTTTAATCCTGATCCAGCTATTTTTGTAAACTACAAATACCGTAGTGAATACGTAGTGAAAATGATTAAAAACTACGTGTATCTAAATCCAGGTTTAACGATTGTTTTTAATGGAGAAAAATATTACTCAGAGAACGGATTAAAAGATTTATTAGAAGAGAATATACACGAAGATACCATGTCTTACCCTATTATTCATTTAAAGGGTGACGATATAGAAATTGCGATTACACATAGTAAAACACAATATAGCGAAGAATACCATTCTTTTGTAAATGGGCAGAACACTACGCAAGGGGGAACGCATCAAAATGCGTTTAGAGAAGCAGTAGTAAAAACAGTGAGAGAGTTTTTTGGGAAGAATTACGAAGCTTCTGATGTTCGAAAATCTATTGTTGGAGCTATTTCTATCAAAGTGATGGAACCAGTTTTTGAGAGTCAGACTAAAACCAAATTGGGGTCTACTGAAATGGGAGGAGAGTTACCCACCGTAAGAACTTATATCAACGATTTTATAAAAACCAATCTCGATAATTTTTTACATAAAAATCCAACAACTGCCGAAGCTATCCAACGTAAGGTAATGCAGGCTGAGAAGGAACGTAAAGAATTGTCTGGAATACGAAAAATAGCGAGAGAGCGAGCGAAGAAAGCAAGTTTACACAACAAAAAATTGCGCGATTGTAGAATTCACTTAGCAGATGCCAAAAAAGAAGGACATTTAGAAACTTCGTTATTCATTACTGAGGGAGATTCTGCAAGTGGTTCTATCACAAAATCTAGAAATGTAAATACGCAAGCCGTATTTAGCTTGAAAGGAAAGCCGTTAAATTGTTATGGTTTAACAAAAAAAATAGTTTACGAAAACGAAGAATTTAACTTATTACAGGCCGCTTTAAATATTGAGGATGGTATAGAAAATTTAAGATACAATAACGTAATTATTGCCACCGATGCAGATGTAGATGGTATGCATATACGTCTGTTGTTGATCACTTTCTTTTTGCAATTTTTTCCGGAGGTAATAAAAGAAGGGCATTTATATATTTTAGAAACTCCTCTATTTAGAGTGCGTAATAAAAAAGAAACTTTTTATTGTTATTCGGAAGAGGAGAAACAAACAGCCATCAATAAGTTAAAAGGAAAGCCAGAGATTACTCGATTTAAAGGTTTAGGAGAAATTTCTCCCGATGAATTCCAACATTTTATTGGAGACAACATTCGTTTAGATCCTGTAATGCTAGATAAAGAACAATCTATAGAGTCTATGTTAGAGTTTTATATGGGAAAAAACACCCCAGATAGACAAGAATTTATCATAGAAAATTTAAAGTACGAACTAGACGTTATCGAAGAGTAAAACGATTATCATCTATCTATAAAAAGCATTTTACCTAAAATATGCAAAACGACAACAATCATCCAGAAGAAAACGAATTTGATCATCACGAAGAGCCTCAAGAAACCATTACCAAGGTAACAGGTATGTATAAGGAGTGGTTTTTAGATTATGCTTCTTATGTAATTTTAGAACGTGCTGTACCTGCTATTGCTGATGGTTTTAAACCCGTGCAAAGACGTATCATGCAGTCTATGAAAGATTTGGATGACGGTCGTTACAATAAGGTGGCCAACTTGGTAGGTCATTGTATGCAGTATCACCCCCACGGTGATGCTTCTATTTCTGATGCCATGGTACAGATTGGTCAGAAAGAATTGCTGATTGACATGCAAGGGAACTGGGGGAACATACTTACCGGAGACCGTGCAGCTGCGGCCAGATACATTGAAGCACGTTTGTCTAAATTTGCTCTAGAGGTTGTTTTTAATCCTAAAACCACAAATTGGCAAGCTTCTTATGATGGTAGAAGAAAAGAACCCATTCATCTTCCAGTAAAGTTTCCAATGTTATTAGCCCAAGGAGGAGAAGGAATTGCAGTTGGGTTGTCTACCAAAATTTTGCCTCACAACTTTAACGAGTTAATTGATGCTTCTATTAAAATTTTAAAAGGGAGAAGTTTTACGTTATATCCAGATTTTTTGACTGGTGGAATTGCAGATGTAACTAATTATAATGATGGTAGACGTGGAGGTAAGGTAAGAGTGAGAGCCAAAGTATCTCAACAAGACAAAAAGACTTTGGTTGTTACTGAAATACCATACGGAACAACTACTTCTTCGTTAATTGAATCTATCATTAAGGCCAATGACAAAGGGAAAATTAAGATTAAGAAAATAGAAGATAATACGGCTAGAAATGTTGAGATTTTAATTCACTTGCCTACGGGAATTTCTCCTGATAAAACCATAGATGCTTTATATGCATTTACCAATTGCGAAATTTCAATATCTCCCCTGTGTTGTGTAATTCAAGATCACAAACCAGTGTTTGTTGGAGTATCAGATATTTTAAAAATATCTACGAATAATACCCTTCATCTTCTAAAAAGAGAATTAGAAATTCAATTAGGAGAGTTAGAGGAACAATGGCATTTTGCTTCTTTAGAAAGGATTTTTATCGAGAATAGAATTTATCGCGATATTGAAGAAGAGAGTACCTGGGAAGGAGTTATCGCTGCTATTGATAAAGGATTAAAACCACATACTACCCATTTAAAACGAGCCGTTACCGAAGAAGATATTACTCGCTTAACGGAAATAAGAATCAAGCGTATTTCCAAATTTGATATTGACAAAGCCAAACAGTTAATAGAGAGTTTAGAAGATAAAATAGCTGAGGTTAAAAATCATTTAGATAATTTAATTGATTTTGCGATTGACTACTTCAAAAATTTAAAAAGTAAATACGGTAAAGAAAAAACAAGATTAACCGAAATTAGAACTTTTGATGATATTGTAGCCACTAAAGTAGTGATGCGTAACGAAAAGTTATACGTTAACAGAGAAGAAGGTTTTGTAGGAACTTCTCTAAAAAGAGACGAATTTGTTGCAGATTGTGCGGATATTGATGATGTGATCGTATTCCGAAAAAACGGAACTATGATGGTGTCTAAAGTAGCACAAAAAACGTTTTTCGGGAAAGATATTTTACATGTAGCCATTTTTAAGAAAGGAGATAAACGTACTATTTACAATATGATGTATAGAGATGGTAGAAGTGGACCTAGCTATATGAAACGCTTTAACGTAACTTCTGTCACAAGAGATAGAGAATACGATTTAACTGCGGGAACTAAAGGTTCGGTGGTTTGGTATTTTTCTGCCAACCCCAATGGGGAGGCTGAGCAAGTATCCATTGAGTTGAAAAGGTTGCCAGGCCTAAAAAAGACCAAGTGGGATGTTGATTTTGCCGATTTGTTAATTAAAGGGAGGTCTGTAAAAGGAAATTTGATTACCAAATATCCTGTTAAAAAAATAGAATTCAAATCAGCAGGTACTTCTACCTTAAAGCCTCGCAAAATTTGGTTTGACGATACCGTACAACGCTTGAATGTTGATGGAAGAGGGGAGCTTTTAGGAGAATTTACCTCCAATGATAAATTGTTAATAGCAACACAATCTGGTAAAATTAAAACCATGACTCCTGAACTAACTACTCATTTTGAAGATGATATGGTAGTGCTTGAGAAATGGATTTCTAATAAGCCAATCTCTGCTATTTATTATGAGGGGGAAAAAAGCAGATACTACGTAAAGCGTTTTGTTATAGATCAGCCAGATAAAGAGGAGACTTTTGTGAGCGATCACGATAAAACAAAACTAGAAATTATTTTAACAGATTATAGACCTAACGTGGAGGTTGTTTTTAGTAAAAGAAATTTAGAAAACATAGTAATTGATTTGGAAGATTTTATAGCTGTTAAAGGAATAAAAGCTCTAGGAAATCAGTTAACCGAAGATAGAATTAAAATGGTAAATAGGTTAGATCCTTTACCGTACGAAGAGTCTAAAGAGGAAATAATCAAGGAACAAGAAACTAGTATTGAAGGAGAAAATTCTCCAACATTGTTTTGAAAATTGATTTTTGATACCGATTGATTGTTTAATAGAAGTTAATTAATAAAAAAGATTAACTTTCATTAAAATTGACGTATATGAAATTGATTATCCAAACTTTTATTTTACTGACTTCAAGTATGCTTTTTTCTCAAACGCAAAAATTAAAACGAGAAGCATATCAGCTCAAACTTTTTATTGATGAAAATAAGTTTTACAAACAAGATATTAAAGAATCTTTTTATTTTGTTAAAGAAAAAGAACTTCAAATATTTTCTGGAGAAAAGATTTTTGTAGAAGTTGAGATTGAAAAAGGACTCATCAAATCAATGATAGTTGTAGATGAAAACTCAAATCCAGAAAAAACAATTGAGTTAGAACTCAAACAAACTGTAAAGAATAGAGTTCATAAACGAACCACGCTAGTGGTAAAAAACCCTCTTAATAGAGATTTAGATTATAATGCCATAATGGCCATTTTTGGAGTGAAAAAATGGATTAATACGAACGTTTTACCTGTTAAAGCAGGGATTTCTTCGTATGAAACTTGGCCAGATCTGATAATAACTTTGGTACTAAAAGATTGGAAGCTTAGATAATCGTTTAAAAGCAAGTACAGCTTTAATCAAAAACTATCAAGTCTTAAAGTTGTGTAGATAAATTTTACGTTTATATTAAAATCATAAATGCTTCATAAAATCCCACCCAAACAAATCTGATTTATTTGAATTGAGCTGCTTTGGTATACAAGGTGTTCGAGCGGATTCGAGAACAGATTCAAACAATTATATACTCTATTCCAGCCTCTTGAAAAAAGTAGTACGGTACTCTGGTAATAGTTCGGGATGACAGATTTTTACGATATCATTCAAAATTAAATCGGGTCTTAGAGCTCCTAACTCAAAAAACAATAAACCTCCTGTAGCTCCTACAGTATTAGTATATGTATAAACTTTGTTTTGCTGATAGGGTTTAAAC
Source organism: Wenyingzhuangia sp. IMCC45533 (assembly GCF_054111225.1). Taxonomy (NCBI): domain Bacteria; kingdom Pseudomonadati; phylum Bacteroidota; class Flavobacteriia; order Flavobacteriales; family Flavobacteriaceae; genus Wenyingzhuangia; species Wenyingzhuangia sp. IMCC45533. Next base: position 1,984,836 of record NZ_CM134197.1, read on the forward strand.
TGCTGATAATGTTTGTTTTTAGAATCTAATATTTGCTCGTTAGCAGCGTATCCAGGTGCAAACCAAAAATCAGCTTCTTTACCTTTGATAAAAACGTTTTCGAATTGAAGAGATAAACTACCCGTTCCAGTAGTATTTTTCCAAAGATAATCAGTTTGAGCATCCTTCATAATTTTAGCAATGTAGCTGTCTCCTGCTGGGGCATACCAAACATCGCTATACATAGAACCATAAAGTATGGTGGGTTTGTTTACTTGTTTGTGAACAACGTTTACTGCTTTTAGATAGTTAGCTTCTATTTTTTGAAACACATCATTAGCCTCCTTTTCTTTGTTTAAAAAGAGACCAAAAAACTTAATCCATTCAGCTCTTCCTAACGGAGATTCTTCTAGCCAACTAGCATCAATAACGATAGGAATTCCTGCTTTTTTTAGGGTGATATGACTTTTGTTTAAGTTGTTTACTGCAAAAGCAAACATCGCATCCGGTTGAATAGATAAAACCAATTCAGTATCAATATGTTCTTGGTGACCTACTTCTATAATTTTTTGATTGTCAATTAATTTTCTAGTTTTTGTAGAGGAAACAAACTTGGTATTAGGAAATCCTTTTAAAAGATGTTCAGCGTTTAAAGATTCTAAAACAGGAATTTGAGTTGTTGAGGTTGCTATAATTTTATGGATAGGAGTTTTAACTACAATTTGATTTTTATGAGTAGGTTTGATAATGGTATCTCCAGTAATTAAAATATATTCAAAAGTAGTTTTTGCATTTTTAAAAGGTCTTAAAACTTTTATAGAGGTGTATTTTTCAAAAGATTGATAAGTAAATCCTTTTGCATATTTAAGTTGGTTATCTGATAATTTTTTAACGGGCTGTTTGGCTTCTTGTTTACAAGCCAAAATGGTAATCATCAAAAATAAAAAAAGATACTTTTTCATAGTTATAGTAAGTTATACTCGTTGGTTTCAGTATCAATTTTTACAATGGTACTATAGGGGATTTTAAAATCAAAAGAGTCTTTTAGTGCTGTATTGGTTATATGAGCTAAAATACTTCTAATCACTCCTGCATGGGTCACAATAATGCTATTATTGTTGCTAATGGTTTTATAAAAATCGATACTTCTTTGGTATAAATCCATGTAACTTTCTCCGTTAGTTACGGGAGTATTTACAAAATCAATCATCCAAGGGTCAATTTCTGTCGTAGGAATATCGTTCCAAGGCATCAGCTCCCAATCTCCAAAATCTAACTCCTTTATGTTGGTATTAGTATGGAATGTGGAATTTATTTTTTTTGCTAAAGTAACGCATCTAAGTAATGGACTACTAATGACAGTTTCAGTATCCACGTATTTGAGTTTGTTGAGAATAAAGTTAGATTCATCTTCAAAATTATCAGCAACATCAATATCGGCTTGTCCGTAACAAATACCTTTTTCTATATTGGGTGTAGTATGTCTAATCAGGTAAACAATCATAATATCAATAATAAGCTTAGGTAAAAAACAACTTCGGTTAATTGTTGTGTGGCTCCTGCGCAATCTCCAGTATGGCCACCTATCCATTTTTTAAAGTATCGTGCTAGTAAATATTTGACTATTATTACTGGGATGATGGTTAAGAATACCCATGGGTTTAAGAATAAAAACAAAGGCAATATCATAAAAACACCATTGATAACTACATCTTTTAAATTGATGCCCACAGCAGAAGGTTTTACTTTGCTCTTGTCTATATCTTGTACATAAGGTTCAGTATAAATAAGCGTAGTAGCAGCAAAACGACTCACGGCATGTCCGCTGATTATGGCTAATATGCAATATTTTAGATTGTATTCTACCAAAGTTTGATGTTTGACAGCTAGTAAAATTCCCAGACCTACAATTCCATAAGTTCCTACTCTAGAATCTTTCATAATTGTTAATATTTTTTCTTTGGTCCAACCTCCTCCAAAGCCATCACAAACATCAGCAAAGCCATCTTCGTGAAAAGCACCAGTCAACCAAATAGTACTTGCCATACTAAGTAGCATTGAAATACTGTCGTTAAAAAAGAATTCTAAAACGTAATAAACCAAAGCTCCAAAACTCCCTACAATAATTCCCACTAAAGAAAAATATCTACTACTTTTGGTTAAAATTTCGGATGAATGATCTATGTTTTTCGGACAAGGTATTCTTGTGAAGAACATAATGGCAGTTAGAAAAATATGAAGTTCTTTTTTTAGGAGCATAAGGATTTTAGTTAAGGGATTAGAAATGATATGCGAATCTGAAACAAGTTCAGGGTAACGGTAATTCTATGTGAGTTTTTACAAATTACTCAAAGCATTTAACTTTAAACTTGGTGAACTTATTAATTACTTACCCCAGCACTTTCAAAACTAGCCATTTCATTTAGAAAATTAACAGCCGATAAAACTAAAGGATAAGCCAAGGCTGCACCTGTACCTTCTCCCAATCTTAATCCTAATTTTAGAATAGCGTCTGCGTTTAAAAAGGCTAACATTTTTTGATGACCCAATTCGTCCGAACAATGAGAAAAAATACAGTTGTTAACGACTGATGGATTCATAGCGTGTGCAGCCAATAAGGCAGCAGTTACAATAAAACCATCTACTATAACGGTCATGTTTAATTTGGCGGCTTGTAAAAAAGCTCCTGTCATCATGGCTATTTCATAACCTCCATAAGTAGCTAAAATATCCAAAGGAGTGTTTACTTTGGAGTGTTTTAGTTGTGCTTTTTTTAAAATTTCTAATTTGGTATTTACCCCATTTTCATCAAGTCCAGTTCCTTTGCCCACACAATTTTCGAGAGAAGTTTTGGTATAAGCACTCATTAACAAAGCAGCAGAAGAGGTGTTTCCAATTCCCATTTCACCAAAACCGATAATATTAGTTCCTTCTGTAAATTGTTTGGTCACTAACTCTTTACCTTTTTCAATGGCTACGTTACAGTCTTTAATGGTCATGGCTTGAGTAGTAGTGTAATCTTCTGTCCCCTTATTTATTTTAGCATCAACTAAATTAGGAGTATCATCAAAATCAAAATTTACCCCTGCATCAACTACTTTTAGCTTGATGTTATTTTGTTTGCAAAACACATTAATTGCGGCTCCTCCCTGTAAAAAATTAAAAACCATTTGCGAAGTCACTTCTTGGGGAAAAGGACTTACGGGGTGATTCTTTACAACACCATGGTCTCCTGCAAATACCAAAATTGTAGGTTTGGATAATTTGGGAGCAGTGGTGTTTTGGATGTTACCAATCTTTAAGGCAATTTGCTCTAGTATTCCTAAAGAGCCCAAAGGCTTGGTTTTGGTATTTATTTTATGATGTAATTGTTCTTGTAATGTATTCATTTTTTGTGTAATCGTGTAGGAGTGAAAAATAAGGAATTTTCTATTTTAAAATCATAGGAATTCCGGAAACCATAAAAGTAGCTTTATCACTTATTTGAGCAATTTCTTGGTTTACCCAGCCTTGTAGTTCGGTAAATTTTCTTCCTATTTGAGTGTCTGCATGAACTCCCATTCCTATTTCGTTAGAGATGATAATGAGGGTTGCATCCGTAGATTTTAGTTTGTTTATTTCTGCTCTTACAGTTGTCAAGCATTTTTCTACATCGTATTTGTGATCAGCATAAAAATTGGTTAACCAAAGTGTTACACAATCAATTACCACAACACTTTTTTTTGGGATAACCTCACTTAAATATTTTTCTTCTTCAATAGTGGTCCATCGCTCATCACGGTCATTCACGTGCCTCTCCACTCGATGTTTAAAATCATTATCCCAAATTCTGGAAGTAGCTAAGTAATATGGATTCTCAGATAAATCTTCGGCTAACTTTTGAGCATGGCTGCTTTTACCAGATCTTTCTCCTCCTGTGATGTAATAAATCATGCATTATTTTTTGACAAAGATTGTTAAGTTTTAATTACAAAAAAAATAGAACATCAAAAAAGACTAGTTTTGTTTAAAACAAATTTAGTAATGACAGTTTCCTCTATGATGCCAGCCGTAACCCAAATGATATATGATATGGGTTTACAAAATATGTTAAACGGAATTACTTTTGAGTGTCCCAAACAAGCTTTGGCAGAAAAGGAAGTATTGGTTAGGTGTGTTTTAGAAGATAAAGAGTATACAAGCGCAGAAATAAATACATTGTTTTCCGAGAGTAAAAGAACAGGCAAAAGTTTGTATTATGTGAACGAAGAAATTATGCACAAAGTAGCTCCAAACTTAGTGTTTACGCAAGATGTCTGTGATGTTTGCCAAATTGATACTGAGTGTGCTGAAAAATCTCTCTCCAAATTAGCAGAAATTCCTAAAACCGTTTCTATTACACCACAATCTTTAGAGGATGTATTTAAAGATGCGATGACTATTGCCACAGAAATGGGTTTTCCAGAAAAAGGAATTGCTTATGTAACGAGCTTAAAAGAGGAAATTAAAAAATTGATTGATAAACAAAGAGCGGCCATGGTAATGCCTAAAAGCGTAATGTTATTGGAATGGATTGATCCTTTGTTTAATTGCGGCCATTGGATTCCTCATCAAATTGGTTACGCAGGTGGGGTTGATTTGTTGTCACATCCCTCTGGAGACAGTATTGTGATGGACTGGGAGAAAATAGTAAAATACAATCCAGAAATTCTAGTGATTGCTCCTTGCGGATATACTATTGAACGAACAAAACAGGATATGGTTTTTTTAGAAGAAAAACCCGAATGGAAAACTTTAAGGGCTGTAAGAAACAAACAAGTATATATTGCAGATTTTGATTTATTTACGCAGTCTTCTGCTGGCACTTTGGTGGATGGAATTAAAGTTTTAGCTAAAATATTTCATCCAGAATTGTATGAATTACCATCAGAATTAACCAAAAGATATTGCTGTTATCTTTAGTGAAACTACTCATTTCAAGTTCAATTACATCATCATCAAATAGTTTGTGGAGATGATTTTAAGAAAGTTCAGATTTTGTATTTGAATCAGATCAATCAATCAAAATAAAAGACGGGAACTTCGTCGATTAAAGTAGAAATGCAATATTTATCCTCCTGCTGTATCATTTATCTAAAATAAGGTTGTAGTTTTGTGGCGATTTTGGTTTTAACGCTACTTTAGTAGTAAAGAGCGTTACATTAAAAGGGAATCTTGTTAAAATCAAGAACTGTACCCGCAACTGTAAACTTAGCCGCAAGGTGCTTATTACATTCTTAAGCCACTGTTTTGAATAATAGTAAAAATGGGAAGGTAGTAATAAGACGTAAGTCAGGAGACCTGCCATAGTCATAATTATAAATTCTTTCGGGAGCAAAGGAAATTTATTATGAAACTATGTAAAACATTCTTTTTAGGGAGTGCAATTTGGTTATGCACAATTAAATCCTACAGTCAAAAAATGAAAACTGATAGTATTCGGTCTTTAAATGCTGTACGTCTTAATTACGTTAAAAGGCATGAGCAGTTACAAATAGGTCAGAAAAAAACAAAAATTTCAGTCGAAAAAATCTTACAAAACCCTGTTAATCTAACAGAGAAATTAAGATATAATACTCCTATTGTTTTTAAGGATTTTGGATTTGGAGGGACAAGTACAGCTAGTTTTAGAGGCACATCTTCTACAAATACACAAGTGCTTTGGAATGGGATTACGATTAACTCAGTAGCTAACGGCCAAACTGATTTTAATGCATTAGCGAGCAACACTGTGGATGAGATTATTGTTATTAGTGGAGGGGGAAGTGTAGACTACGGAAGCGGAGCTATTGGCGGTGTTGTGATATTAAACGATTTATTAAAATTTAATAATAAGAGAAGTACTCAAATCTACACTTCACAAGGTAGTTTTAATACAACCAATTCTTTTTTAAAGCATAAACAAAGTTTTGGTAATTGGTCTCTTAAGCTCGCAGGAACTTTTAATAAATCGGATAATGATTTTAAGTTGATAGATGATAGTTTTAGAAACGAAGATGGTGATAAATTAAAAAATGAAAATGGTGACTATCAAAATTATCATCTTGACCTAGACGTGGGCTATAAGATTAATAATTCGCAAAAAATATTACTTTATAGCACATATTACTATAACGAGAGGGGGTTTTCGGCAGGCTTGCCAAACCCATTGTCATCCACAGAAAGAATAAAAGACCAATATCAAAGGAACTTATTGAAATGGGTTGGTAGATACGGTAAATTTTCAAATGAATTAAGGCTTGCGTATCAGTTCCAGAATTTTGAGTATTTTTCTAATAATAAAGTTACGAACCCTTCTTTTGCAAATTCACATAGAAAGTTATTTCACTATTATGCCAATTACAAGCTTAATAGACAATACAAAATAGAAGTAGGTTTTGAAATTGATAATATCAGTGGAGAAATTTTTTTGGAAGAAAGCACGGGAGAGATAAAAGAAGTACAAAACAGTAATGCTTATGTCATTAAGATGTATGCTAAGCCATTATCGAATTTAGAAACCTCGATAGGTATCAGATATGCTGATTTTAACTTGTTCAAATCTTTATTTTCAGGATCATGGTCCCTTCGCTATCATCCTTTTTCATTTTTGGCTCTAAAAACCAACCTTTCTAACAATTTTAGAACTCCTACTTTTAATGAGCTTTTTTATCCAAGATTGGGAAATAATGAACTCGTACCTGAAACGTCTAAACAGTTTGATGCTGGTTTAAGATTTGAATATAAAGGGTTTAATGTAGAGACCACCTATTTTTTAATAAATCTTAAAGATAAAATTATTTGGAGACCCATTGGAGGAAGTGGACTCTGGAGACCCGTAAATATAGAAGATGACGTTTTGCACAATGGTCTAGAAACGTCTGCAGATTATCGATGGGAGATTAACGGTAATAGTAAGGTTAAAGTTTCTGGGAACTTTATTTACACTCAAGCAATAAATCAAAGGACAAAGAAAATATTAGAATTTGTGCCTAAATATTTATTTAATACAAACCTATCTTATCACTATAAATCGTATCAAATTTACATACAATATTTAAGTCAAGGTAAGGTGTATACTATTCCAGATGAAATTGATTTTTTCTCGTTGGACCCTGTTCAAATCACACATGTTGGTTTTACGGTGGATTTATTAAAGAAAAAAAAGACACAATTAACTCTGGGAGGTAAGGTTAGTAATGTTTTTAACAAGCTTTATTATTTTACAACGCTAAGACCAAATCCAGGAAGAAATTATAACATAAATATCAATTATAAATTTTAAGAAAAATGAATGTAACTAAGTTAATTTCCAAACTATTCTTATTGAGTTTGGTTTTTGTTTCATGTGAGGATGAAATAATAAAAGAAATTGAAAAAGAGGTAGAGGTAGAAAAAATTGTTGAAGTCGAGGTAGGAAAAGATCAAGAATTTAAAAATGCTTTTTTAATTAGTGCAGAAGGTAATTTTGGTTCTAGAGATGGTTCTTTGTCTTTTGTAGCTAACGATTTTAAAATGACATCGAATTTTATTTACAATCAAATAAATAAGCAAATATTAGGGGGGCTTATTCAATCTATAACTTTTGGAGAGGAAAATGCTTATATCATCTTAAATGATGTTAATACAATTGTAGTTGTAGATAGGATTACACTAAAAAAGAAAGATATTATCACAACAGGTTTGGGCAATCCTAGATACATGACTATTATAGGAAATAGAGCTTACGTAACGAATTGGGGAGATGGATCAGATAAAACTGATGACTATGTTGCTGTAATAGATTTAAATAGCAATACTACTTTGGTAGATGAAAAGATTGATCTAGACAATGGAGTTGAGCAAATTTTAAACAAAGACAATAAATTATATGTGTCTCACAAAGGTGCGTTTAGCACGAATAATATTATCTCTGTGGTTGACTTAAATGATAAATCAGTATCAGAAATAATGGTTAAAGACAATCCAGATGAAATGGTGTTTTCTGATAATGGAGATTTAATAGTGCTTTCTGAAGGTAATCCGACTGAATTTGCTGGTCCTCCGTTTTTTGAAGTACTAAAGAGATCGCAGTCTGCAATACAAACAATTGACATAAATACAAATACAATTAAAAATGAAGTTTTGTTTGACGAAAACGAAGGAGCTGATTTAATGGTTTATGAGAACGGAGAAATATTTTATCACGAAAATGGTGAAGTTTTTACGATACTAGAGAATTCAACTACTTTAGGGACAGATTCCATTAGTACAGGTAATTTATATGGAATGAATGTTTTTGATGGTAAATTATTTGCAGTAAGTTTTGCCTTTAAATCATTAAGCAAATTATCTATCTATGACATTGAAACTAAAAATGTACAATTTGAAACAGCTGTAGGTTTAGGAGCTTCAAAAATATATTTTACCAGATAATTAATTGCACTTTTTTATTTTTAAAAAAGTTACTGTGAAGAAGAGAAAACCCAATCTAATTTTAGATTGGGTTTTTGTTTTTTTAAAAAAGCTTGTGAACTTCTTGTTGCAAAAATTGTTGGGCAATAAAACAAGGAGTTTCTTTATCTTTTATCTCGCTTAATAGTTCCTTGGTTAGGTCTGCTCCAGTATCAACGTGTTCTTTCATACTCTGCGCAGTAATCATATTTTGAGTGGTTTGCTTAGCAGTTTTTATCAAATTCCAACATTCACTACTCACGTAAATTTGTTGTACCAAATTGTGTTCAAATTCTGTATTGATGTGGTGAATTAATAATTGAGCATACTCTATTTTATTAAACTCCAAGGATTGTATTCTACCAGTTAAATTAGGAATATCAATACGCTCTAAAAACAAAGTCATTCTTTCATACGCTTGCAGTCTTATAGGTAAACCTTCTTTTTTCTTTTCAGAAAACATCTCAAATTTACGTTTGCTGTGTTCCTCAGCAATAAATTGTTTTAGAAAATAAGCAGCAATTCCCCCAGTAATTAAAGAAGGTACGGTGTATTTTAAAATTTCTATAATGTCTTCCATCTATCAAAATATTTTTAGCGAATATAAAAGTTAGTTTTTGGCTGTCAAAATATCAGTTTCTTTAAAAATGATTACTTTTAACTAACTTTCGTAAAATACCTGTCTGTGTTTGAGTTTTTAGAATTTAGTTTTATTGATGTTTTAGATATTCTATTAGTAGCCTTCTTGCTATATAACGTATACAAGTTATTAAAGGGTACGGTGGCTATTAATATTTTTATAGGAATTGCGATTGTATTTTTGATATACAAAGTCACTGAAGCTTTAAATATGGAAATGTTTAGCTCTCTGCTAGGTAATTTAATTAGTGGAGGAGCTATTGCCTTGATTATTATTTTTCATCCAGAAATGAGAAAGTTTTTGTTGATGTTAGGATCTGCAAATCTAAAAACCAAAAGAAATTTCATCAAACAGTTAAAGTTTTTAAAAGCAGAAATTTCTATTGATTTAGATGTAGAAACCATTATACAAGTGTGCGAGAAATTTAAAGACTCTAGAACAGGAGCATTAATTGTGATAGAAAGAAACAGCAATTTGGAGTTTTTGCGAGAAAGAGGGGATACAATGAATATTGAGGTAAACGCACCTATATTAGAAAGTATCTTTTATAAAAATAGTCCATTGCATGATGGGGCCATTATTATCAAAGGGAATTACATTGTTGCAACTAGAGTAGTTTTGCCACTTTCTGACAAAAGTTTACCCAGCAGATTTGGTTTGAGACATAGAGCAGCGGTAGGAGTGTCTGAGAAAACAGATGCTATTTGTATTGCTGTTTCCGAAGAAACTGGCGAAATTTCTTTTGTAGTAGATGGGGCTTTTGAATTGTATAGTTCGAGTAACGAACTTATAGAAAAAGTAAGAATGTATTTAAGCTAATTAAAAATCTCTATTTACAGCTCGTTTATCCCATTTTAAATCACTCAACACAGAAGATTTTACACCAATAAAAAAGTAATAAGAACTATTAATTCCCAGAGGTGTCCAGTTAAAATTCATCGTCCAACTTCTTAAGTCTCTCGTGAATCTAAAGTTAGTGTACGTAAATCCTTGATTTACAAAATCGTATCCAGAGGAAGCTCCTACTTTCCAACCAGGACTTAATTGAATATCTCCAGAAAAGACCAAAGAGTTAGAAGTTATTTCACTTTGGCCTACATTGTTAGAATAGACAGAAGAGTAAGAAATACGAAGATTCCAAGGCATACTAGAAAGATACTGTGGTAAGGTTAAGTCCTCATCTCTATTTACTTTTGAGGATTCTTCACCGTTATTCAATTGTCTATCGTTTGTATTGGCTAGACCTTCTCCAAATAAATCTTGATCGTGCGCTGTTTCCTCAGTCTTTTCGGTTTCGTTGGCTTTTTCTTTTTTGTTAAAGTCCTTGCTAGAAAAAGAATAACCGGTGCTAAATCTGGCTGAAGTTAACCTAAATAACGGTCCACCATTCTTATAACTCAAAGCGTTAACTCTTTGTTTGTTACCACTACTATTGGTTACAAGGGCATAAGGGTCTAAAGAAGCTCCAAAGTTGATATTCATTTTTTTGAATAAGGTAGTACCCCCCGTTACGCTTACAGGAGATAACTTAAAACTATCGGCTGTAAAATTATAATTGGTACTAAAATTTAAGGAATTTAAGAGATTGATTTTTTTGTCCTCTCCATTCAAACTCTTTTTATCTTTTACCTTGGCTTCTAAGGAATTGGCAAGACTAAAACCAATGGTGTTAGACTCTCCTCTAGAAGGAGCTCCATAGATTCCTCCATCAAACTCAGAGAACAGTCTCGTATCACCTACGTTATTTACTTGTATCTCGTCAAAGTAAAAACTAAAATCAGGTCTGTAACTGTAACTAATAGAGGGTCTCATAGTGTGTCTAATAGCTTTTAGATTACTGTTTTTAAAGTTGAACATACCATAAACCGTGGTACTCAAAGAGGCGGATGTGCTATAATCTCTAAAAGCACTAAAACCAGAAATAGTGTCTCTAGCAATTTGTACGGTTTCAGTACTCGTAGGGTCAAATTCAGTTCGTACTTTTTCAGTATACCAAACCTCACGATAGCTAATACTCGGAGATAAAGAAAAATATTTCATCACCTTCATATTGGTACTAAGGCTGATATTATGTTGAGCCCCATCTCTGGCATCATCAAAAATTTGTTCAGAGAAAAACTTATCCTCGGTTGTTTGTATTCTGTTTTCAGCTCTCAAAGAATAAGTAAGACCTATGTTTTGCAAGGCATTTTTTTTAGCTCCGCTTTTAGGAGCAAAAGGATATAGCCTGTCCATATTTAATTGTAAAGAAGGCAAGGTGGCTGAAACTACTTGGGTGTTGGTGTTTTGCCTGTGATTGGCAGAGATATTCATATTAAACGGAGTACCTATAAACTTTTTATAATAGGAGATTGAAGAGCTTAAAGTGTTTTGCAAACCAAGAGATTGATTGGTTTCGTTAACAGATTGCCTAAAGTATTGGCTACTACCTATGTTTACAGAAGTATTGAATCTACTGTTGGGAGAAGATTTAGAGTCTTGACTGTGCGACCATCGGACATTGAAATTTCTACGAGTTTCAAAATCAGAAGATCCTTGAAAACCAGTAATTAAGTTTTCAAAATCAAAACTAAAATTTCCGTTGAATTTATATTTTACTTTATAATTAGTAGACATATCAATCCCCCAACTACTATTAGAGTAAATATCTCCTTTTAAACTTAAATCAAAATAATCGTTACCAGCAAAATAGTATCCTCCATTTTGAAGAAAGAAACCTTGATCAAAGGATTCTCCGTACGTGGGTAAAATAATTCCTGAGGTTTTATTTTTGGTTAATGGAAAATAAGCAAAAGGAAATATGAATGGAGTAGGGACATCTGCCAATACTAAATTGGTAGGACCTGTAATAATTTTTTTCCCAGGGACTATTTTAGCCTTAGTTGTTTTTAGATAGTAATCTGGATTTCTAGGATCCGAAGTGGTAAAAATAATGTTCCTTACAAAAATGGTTGAATCATTAACCCTTTTGGTTTTTTGTCCCAAGGTATTAATACCGTCTTGTTCGGTTTCTAAACCGTAGATAATGGCCTTTTTGGTTTTGTAATTAAAAATTAAAGAATCCTGCGTAGTTTCATTTCCCGTAGTTTTAAAAACTGGCAACTGAGAATACTTTCCTTTTTCATCTGGGATACCTTTGGCTTTAACAATATTAGTGTTGTAATCAATTAATATTTCTCCAGATTTAATATCATAAACATCGTAAATAACATGAGCTTGATTGTAAAGCGTAATTTTTTTATTGATTACATCCTCCAAAATATAATCTTCGGCACTATGTTCGATAATGTTTTCTATAGCTTCCTTAGTTTTAACAGCGGGGATGCTGTCATTTTTAGGTATAGAATCGTTGGCGACTAAAGTATCGTTGATTTTTGTTTTGTTGTCTTGAGCATATGCAATTAAATTGCTTAAACTCATTGTTAAAACAATGAAAAGAATATAAAGTCTATTTGTTTGCAATGCTTTTAGTCCTATTTTTGTATGGTCAGTATAGGCAACAAAACAGATGCCATTTTACGAGTTCAAAAATAATTAAATTTTACAGATGAAATTGAATCCCCTATTTAAATATCATAAGTTTTCTTCAATGGTTTTGAAACTCTTGTTTTTGTTAACTTTTAGTATAGGTTTCAATCATATTACTGCGCAAAATAAAAAACCTTTCGTGGTGGTTTTGGATGCGGGACACGGAGGTAAAGATCCTGGTAAAGTAGGTTACAGAGGAGCTAAGGAGAAAGATGTGGCGTTGAGCATAGTCTTAAAAACAGGTAAAATACTACAAGGTTTGCCCAATGTAAAAGTAATGTACACGCGTAAGTCTGATGTTTTTGTGGATTTATGGAAAAGAGGAAATATTGCTAACGATGCCGATGCAGATTTATTTGTATCGGTACATTGTAATGCACACACGAGTCAAGCCATTGGTGCCGAAACTTGGGTGTTGGGATTACACGCCAACGAAAGAAATTTTAGAGTGGCTAAAGCAGAGAACGAAGTAATTTTACAAGAAGATAATCATAAAGAAAGGTATCAAGGTTTTGATCCCAAATCTCCAACCTCTGTTATAGGCTTGTCTCTAGAGCAAGAAGAATATTTAGACCAGAGTTTGTTGTTAGCGAGTTTAATCCAAGAAGAGTTCGAGAAAAAACTCAAAAGAGTGAATAGAGGTGTAAAACAAGCAGGGTTTGTGGTGTTATATCAAACATATATGCCCAGTGTATTAATTGAAACAGGTTTTTTAACTAATAAAATTGAGGGGAAATATTTATACTCCAAAGCTGGTCAGTTACAAATGTCCAAAGCTATTGCAAATTCTATCACAGATTATTACAAAAGACAACAGTTAAATGTTGCTGATAGAGATTTTATGCCAAATATTGAATTGAATTCAGAGAAGTCAAAAGAAGATTCTCATCAGCATGAGGCAAATCAACAACAATTGTTTTATAAAGTTCAGGTTGCCTCTGGTAAAAGTCGCATTAGCACTTCATCGTACAATTTTAAGGGTTTAAAAGGTATAGAGAGAGTTAAAGTAGGTAAGTACTACAAATATTATTACGGAAAATTCCACAATATATCGGATGCTAGTAAGGCTTTGAGTACCGTAAAAAACAAAGGTTTTAAAAGTGCCTTTGTAGCTAGTTTTAATACTAATGAGGCAAAAAAAGAAGCCAATCATACAAGTAAAGAAATTGTTGAAGAAGCTGGTACTGTAAATTCAAAAGTGTATTACAAAGTACAAATAGCATCGTCTTCAAAAAAAATTAGTACCAGCCCATCTAATTTTAAAGGATTACAGCAGATAGATGCTGTCAAGGTTGGGAATTATTATAAATATTATTTGGGTAAGACAGCGAGCTATACGGAGGCAAAAAACTTTTTACAATCTGCCAAATCAAAAGAATATAAAAGTGCTTTTATTGTAGCCTTTCTAAATAATAAAAGAATCACTTTAAAAGAAGCACTTAAACAGCAAACAAATTAAATATTTCTTATTTTCGCTTTATGATTAAGATATCAAGAGAGTTAAAAGCAGGGATAGCAGTTCTACTAGTTTTATTATTATTTTACTGGGGATTTAGCTACCTAAAAGGCAGAAATTTGTTTGTAGCGGGTGCAGATACCTACTATACTACTTACCAAAATATTAGTGGGTTAAAAAAATCTAGTCCGGTAACCATCGACGGTTATACCGTGGGGAGCGTAATCGATATTTATTTTAATGATGACCCTGCGATTAAAGGGAATTTAGTAGTTAAATTCACGATAAATGAAGACGTGCAATTTTCTAAAAATAGCATTGCTCGTATTTACTCGGGTGGTATTATGAGTGGAAAATCCTTGGCAATTATCAAAAGGAAAGGTGGTGAAATTGCTTCTTCGGGAGATTTTTTAAAAGGAGAGGTGGGAGCAGATATGATTTCTAAGTTAGAACCTGTTCAAAGTAAAGTAGAAAGTGTTTTAGTGAGTATTGATGCCGTAGCAAAAGATTTAGATCAGTTGTTAAATGATGATGCTATCTCTGAACTGCAATCGAGTTTTAGAAAAATAAACACAATTTTATCTTCCTTAGAATCCACCTCACAAAGCATCGATGTTATTGTGAAGAACAATGATCAAAAGTTAAGTAGAACTTTATCAAGCGTTGAAGCTACTTCTCAAAATTTAAAGGTAGTATCCGATTCCTTGGCAAAAGTGAAGCTGTTATCTATCTCAAAAAAATTGAACCATACACTAGCTAATTTAGATGATATAACAACCAATATCAACCAAGGTAACGGTACTGCTGGGAAGTTAATTAAAGATGAAAAACTTTACAATAATTTAGAATCAGCCAGCAAAGAATTAGAGGAGTTATTACGAGATGTAAAAGAACATCCAAAACGATTTGTGCATTTTTCTTTATTCGGAAAAAAAGCAGAGTCGTACGAAGAAAGTCAAGATAAAAAGTAATTTATGCAATTTATTCCAAACATAATTTTTGCCATTTTATTAGGAGCAGGGGGCTATTATTTTGCTAATAATATTAAAAAACTCCTTCGCAATATAAAGTTAGGAAAAGAGGTTAACCGTTCCGATAACAAATCAGAAAGATGGTCTAACATGATTCATATTGCTTTAGGGCAATCCAAAATGGTTAAAAGACCCGTTTCTGGATTTTTACACGTTGTTGTTTATGTAGGTTTTATCATCATCAACATAGAAGTTTTAGAAATTATTTTAGATGGATTGTTAGGCACACATAGATTGTTTTTACCCTTGTTGGGAGAAAGTGTCTACGGCTTTCTAATTGGGACTTTTGAAATTTTAGCGCTGCTAGTTTTCATCGCGGTTGTTGTATTTTGGACAAGACGAAACGTAATGAACATCAAACGTTTCCTAAGTAAAGATTTAAAAGGATGGCCAAAACAGGATGGAAATCTTATTTTGTATTTTGAAATGGTGTTAATGTCATTGTTCTTGCTGATGAATGCTACGGATTTTAATTTGCAGCAAGCAGGAATAGGAAATCCAGTAAGTCAGTTTATTGCCCCATGGTTTTCAAATTTTTCTCCAGAAAGTTTACACATTGTTGAGAGGGTCTCTTGGTGGATACATATTGTGGGTATACTCGTATTCTTAAACTATTTGTACTATTCTAAGCACTTACATATATTATTGGCTTTCCCAAATACTTTTTATGCCAATTTAAACCCAAAAGGAAAATTTCCAAATAACGAAACAGTGACCAAGGAAGTTCAAATGATGATGGACCCTAACGCTGATCCTTATGCTGCTCCTGCCGAAAATGAAGCGGAGCCAGAAAAATTTGGAGTTAGCGATGTTACAGATTTAAACTGGGTACAACTAATGAATGCTTACACCTGTACGGAATGTGGAAGATGTAGTTCTGTATGTCCAGCAAATTTAACGGGTAAAGAATTGTCTCCAAGGGCTATTATGATGAAAACTCGTGATAGGTTAGAAAAGGTAGGTAAAAATATAGATGCCAACAAAGGAACTTTTAAAGAGGATGGTAAGCAGTTACTAGGAGAAGGTTATATCACTCAAGAAGAAATATGGGCTTGTACTAGCTGTAATGCCTGTGTAGAGGAATGCCCAGTAAATATAGATCCGTTGTCTATTATTATGGATATGAGACAATATTTGGTGATGGAAGAGTCTGCAGCTCCCCAAGAATTAAATGCAATGATGCAGAATGTAGAAAATAATGGAGCTCCTTGGCAATACAGCCAAATGGATCGTTTAAATTGGGTAAACGAAGAATAGGCTAATCATTTCAATCATAAACAATTACGATTGCTGCACTCGTAAACTATACAATTCGTAACAATGATAACAGTACCAGTAATGGCAGATTTGTTTGCCGAAGGAAAAGAACCAGATATCTTATTTTGGGTAGGATCTGCAGGAAGTTTTGATGATAGAGCTAAGAAAATAACTAGAGCATTCGTTAAAATATTAAATAAAGCGAATGTCAATTTTGCAGTTTTAGGTACAGAAGAAAGCTCTAGTGGAGATGCGGCGAAAAGAGCTGGAAACGAATTCTTGTTTCAGATGCAAGCAATGACCAATATAGAGGTCATGAACATGTATAACGTAAAAAAAATAGTGACTGCTTGTCCACATTCTTACAATACCATTAAAAATGAGTATCCAGAATTAGGAGGAAAGTATGAGGTGTTACATCACACTCAATTTATACAAGAGTTAATTAATACCAAGCAATTAGACGTTTCTAATGCTGGTTTGAAAGCGAGTACTATCACGTTTCACGATCCTTGTTATTTGGGGAGAGCTAACGACGAATACAACTCACCAAGGGCAATCATCAAAGCCATGGCAGGAGCTAAATTGGTAGAGATGAAAAGAGCTAAAAACAACTCTTTATGCTGTGGTGCTGGAGGAGCTCAAATGTTTAAAGAACCAGAAAAAGGAACGATGGATGTGAACGATTTGCGCACGCAAGATGCTTTAGAAACCAATCCAAATATTATAGCTACAGGTTGCCCTTATTGTAATACTATGATGACTGACGGAATCAAGAATAAAGGAAAAGAAGACAGCGTACAAGTAAAAGACGTGGCAGAGTTGTTGGCGGAGTCTTTGGGCTTATAAAATCATAGAATCTATATAAAGTGACTATTCCTCATAAGCAGTAGTCACTTTTTTTATGCACAAATTATGAAACATTGGATTCAAGCAGCTAGGTTAAGAACGTTACCCTTATCTCTTTCAGGAATTATTACCGGTAGTTTTTTGGCAGCCAGTAAAGGTTTTTTTAGATGGGATATTTGTGTATTTGCATTACTGACTACTATTGGTTTTCAGGTACTCTCTAATTTTGCGAATGATTATGGAGATGGTGTAAAAGGAACTGATAATGATGATAGAGTGGGGCCTCAAAGAGCTTTGCAAAGCGGAGCTATCACACCCAAGCAAATGCTTAGAGCTATTTACTTAACTATAGCCATTACGTTACTTATAGCCATTGCATTAATTTATGTGTCTTTTGGGCAAGATAATTTTGTATTGTCATTGGTATTCTTCTTTTTAGGATTAGCATCTATAGCTGCTGCGATAAAGTATACAATGGGAGCAAAAGCATATGGTTATTCTGGTTTTGGAGACCTGTTCGTTTTTTTATTCTTTGGTTTGTTGGGCGTTGTAGGTTCAGAATTTTTGTACACGCAACAGATGGATTATTTATCTTTTTTGCCAGCAATTAGTATTGGTTTATTTAGTGTTGCGGTACTAAATTTAAATAATATGAGAGATAGGGATTCTGATATTACTGCACGTAAAAACACCTTGGCAGTTAAGTTTGGAGCAAAAAAAGTAAAAATATACCATTACTTTGTTGTGGTTGTTGGAATAACCTCGGCAATTACCTACACCGCAATTACTTACACACAGGTTATAAATTTCATTTACTTGATAGCTTTTTTACCTCTAATTAACAATATGATGACAGTTTACAAGAATAAAGAGTTGGCCAAACTAGATGCTGAACTTAAAAAAGTAGCGTTGAGTACTTTTGTATTTTCCGTTTTATTCGGTTTAGGTTTGTTGCTATCTAATGTGCTATAATAGCGTGGAGCATATCAATTCGTGTGGGTAAAAACAGATAACTTTAGTATATTTAAGTTTCAAACAAATTGTAAACAATGAAAAAGTTTTTTCTTTATGGAACTTTGGTAATTATACTAGCCGTTGTAGCTTTGGGTTTTATAGCTCCTAAAAGCGCAACTGTAGAGCGTTCGGTTGTCATAGAAAAACCGATAGGAGACGTTTTTCGTTTTTTCTCTTTTTTACAAAACATGAACCTTTACTCACCTTGGCAAGCAAAAGATCCCAATGCGATTCACAAATATATTGGAGTAGGAAATACTGTTGGTTCTATCCATCGATGGGAATCAAGTCATAAAGACGTTGGAGTTGGTGAACAAGAAATTAAGTCTATTTCACTTAATAAAAAAATTGTCTCAGAACTGAGATTTGAAGAGCCGTTTGAATCTACATCAGAAGGCTATTTTAAATTTGATGAGGTTGAGAGTGGAACTAAAGTAACGTGGGGCTACTATGGAAGTTTTAGTTTTATAGAGAGTATTGTCATGCTGTTCATGGATATGGAAAGAGAGATAGGAGATGATTTTAAACAAGGCTTAGATAAGGCTAAAACAATTTTGGAGAAATTATAATAGGATAAAAAAACACCAACCTTTTGGCTTATACCAAAAGGTTTTTTAGTGTATGAAAGCAACTTATAAAAAATATATTTTAAATTTTAAACAAGCTTCTGGAACCTCTAGAGGTGTTTTAAAAACTAAAGAAACTTTTTTTATCATAATAAATAAAAACGGTAAGTTGGGTTATGGAGAAACAGGTTTATTTAGGGGATTGAGTGCAGACGATAAACCCGATTACGAAGAAAAATTACAATGGGTTTGTAATCATATTCAGTTAGGATTGAACACATTGTTGAATGAGTTAATTGAGTTTCCATCTATTCAATTTGGCTTAGAGCAAGCTTTTTTATCCTTGCAAAGCACAGATGGTTTTCATTTGTTTCCATCGGAATTCACTCAAAGCTATCAAGGAATTCCTATCAACGGTTTGGTGTGGATGGGAGATGAAGCTTTTATGCAAGATCAAATAAACACCAAGCTAGCATCGGGTTTTGATACCATTAAAATGAAAATTGGTGCTATTGATTTTGATACAGAAATCAAACTACTGACTTCCATCAGAAAAAAATACTCATCTAATGAAATTACCTTAAGAGTAGATGCTAACGGGGCTTTTACGCCACAAAATGCTCTAGAAAAACTAGAGAGATTAAAAGAATTAGAGATACATTCTATAGAGCAACCTATTAAACAAGGACAAGTTTTAGCAATGAAAAAGTTGTGCGAAAAAACACCTGTGCCAATTGCGTTGGATGAAGAACTGATAGGTGTTTTTAATTATGAAGACAAACGAGCCTTGTTAGAGACTATACAACCGCAATTTATTATTTTAAAACCTAGTTTAGTAGGAGGGATTAAAGGTAGCGATGAATGGATTTCTTTGGCCAACCAACAAAATATCCCTTATTGGATTACCTCTGCTTTGGAGAGTAATATTGGTCTAAATGCTATTGCTCAATACACTTATAATTTAGGAGTTACTATGCCACAAGGCTTGGGTACTGGAAGTTTGTTCAGTAATAACATAACCTCTCCTTTGCAAGTAGAAAACGGAAAAATCTATTACAATCAGCAGTTAACATGGGCAATCAATATATAAATCAAGCTGCAAAAGGTAATACTGATGTCTGGAGATATATGGTGGGGATTGTCATTATTATACTTATTAGTGGTCTGTTCTCTTATCCTTATAGTGCAAAAATCAATTCTTTAGTAATGTCGGGTAATGCTGATGGAGATAGAATTAGTGACTTAAATTACTTGATGACCTTAATGGATGCTAACACCACATTATTTTATATGATGTTGTCTTTTGTGGGGGGGCTATTGGCTGTCTATTTTGTAATTACCAAGCTACACAAACTATCTTGGATCAATTTTAACACGAGTAGACAAAAAATAGATTTTAAAAGAGTAGGGTTTTCTTTTTCTTTGTGGGGGGGTATTAGTGCTGTTATCATTTTAAGTGGAGTCCTGTTAAATCCTCAAGAAGTTGTTCTCAACTTTGATTCCTCAAAATTCTTAATATTGCTTGTGATTGCCGTGAGTATGATACCCATTCAAACCAGTTTTGAAGAATATGTGTTTAGAGGGTATTTAATGCAAGGATTGGGTTTGCTCTCTAAAACCCAATGGTTTCCTTTAGTAGTAACTTCTATAAGCTTTGGTTTAATGCATTTGGCAAATCCCGAGATAGAAAAATTAGGGTATGGAATTATGATTTTTTATATTGGAACGGGGTTGTTGTTAGGAGTTATAACAATAATGGATGAAGGTTTAGAATTGTCGTTAGGATTTCATGCAGCTAATAATTTAATTACAGCGCTTTTGGTTACTACTGATTGGACTGCTTTTCAGACCTATGCTGTTTTTAAAGATTTTGGTACACCGAACTTAGTATTGGAATTGGTGTTGATCGCCATTTTGTACCCATCATTACTTTGGATTTTTGCTAAAAAATATCAATGGAAAAATTGGGGAGAAAAATTGTTATAATGATGAAAAATTGTTCTTTATGAATCAAAAGTATTTTGCACACGAAACAGCTGTAATTGATGAAGGTTGTGAGATTGCCCAAGGAACCAAAATTTGGCATTTTAGCCATATCATGCCTAATGCTGTAATAGGTGAGGGGTGTAATATTGGACAAAATGTAGTCATTTCTCCAAATGTAAAATTGGGTAGAAACGTAAAAATTCAAAATAACGTTTCTGTATACACAGGAGTAGAATGTGAGGATGATGTTTTTTTAGGACCCTCCATGGTGTTTACCAATATTTTAAATCCGAGAAGTGCGGTAGTGCGTAAAAACGCTTATCAAAAAACATTGGTAAAAAAAGGAGCGAGTATAGGTGCCAATGCTACCATTGTTTGTGGCAATACTATTGGTAATTTTGCGTTAGTTGGAGCCGGAGCTGTGGTTACCAAAAAAGTGCTAAATTATGCTTTAGTCGTAGGTAATCCTTCTCAGCAAATAGGGTGGGTTAGTGAGTACGGTCATAAATTAAACTTTGATAAAAATGGGATAGCTGTTTGCCCAGAAACCAACCAGCAATATAAATTAGAGAACAATAACGTTACAAGAATTAGTTGATGAAAAGAATATTATCTATCCTATTGTTGAGTATAAATTTGGTTCATGCTCAAAGAAATAAAGACTTGTTCCCTGAGCACCAAAGTCAATTGAGAATTCCTTTCAATCATGCTAGTTATAGTGTTTTTGAAAAGGGAATTTATAATGCTGATGATATACACACGTCCGTAAAACCCTACGTATATAACGTTGTGAGTGAGTCTGCTAACTTGACTCAAATAAAGTCATCGTTATTGAAGAATAAAAGTACGTGGGGGGGGAGAAAACTTTGGAACGAACATTTGCTAGAGGTAAGAGGTAAAGATTATTGGCTGAATCTCGATTTTTTATTAGATGGTAATGTAGGTAGGGAAAATGGCGATGCTGGGACTACTATAGAAAACACTAGAATTTTAAAATTGGAGGGTCAATTAGGGAATAAAATATCCTTTTCTTTTACAGGAACGGAAACCCAAGCTAAATTTCCTCAGTTCATACGAGAGTATATTCTGATTAATCAACCGGAGGATGCTGGAGGATTGATACCTGGAAGAGGAAAAGCAAAAAGTTTTGGAGAAACAGGTTTTGATTATGGAATTTCTACAGGGTATGTTTCTTATACACCTAACAAATTTTTTAATATTCAGTTTGGACATGGACAAAATTTTATTGGAGATGGATATAGGTCTTTACTGTTATCAGACGTAGCTGCACCTCGAACTTATGCCAAGTTAACCACCAAAATAGGTAAGTTAGAGTACACAAACATATGGACATGGCTAAGAGATTTTAACTTTACAATTGACACCGATGAAAATGTTGATTTTGAGAATAACGCAACTCACAAAAGAAAGTATGGAATTTTTCATCACTTAAGTTGGAATGTAAATCGTAGATTGAATTTAGGTTTTTTTGAAGGGATTATTTCTGACAACTCTGGAACTTCTGGATCTTTGCAAGCAGAATATTTTAATCCTGTTATTTTCTATAAAAATGTAGAATTTGCCAACGGAGAAGACGGAGGAAGCGGAGCCGTTGGGTTGGATATTAAATACAGAGTTTGGAAGCAAAACTACCTTTATGCTCAGTTTCTTCTAGACGAATTTTCGGCGGATAAATTTTTTAAGTCCAATGGGTATTGGGCAAATAAATATGCTTTTCAGTTAGGGGTTAAGTCTTTTGATTTATTTAACGTTAAAGGCTTATTGTTGCAAGCAGAATTTAACAAAGCCAAACCATTTACTTACTCGCACGAGGAGCAACACAATTATGCACACTTTGGACAACCTTTAGCACATTTGTGGGGAGCCAATTTTTGGGAAGCTATTTTTATAGCTAGATACAATAGAAACAGATGGGGAATCAATACAAAATTCTCTTTTGGTAAAAAAGGATTCGATTTTTTTGGTGATGATATATCTAATGGAGGAAACATTTTTATCAATTCAGGAAAGAGAGCTAGCGATTTTGGAAATGAAGATCAACAAGGAAATTTGGCAAGTATAACGAATATAGATCTTGAGGTAAGCTACTTGATTAATCCATCAAATAATTTTAAAATATATGCGGGTGCTTATCTCAGAAATTTTGATGCAGAAGCAGATATCACCAGAGTAGGAATTGTTCCAAGATTGAAACAAGAGTCTTTAAATACAACCTTTAATACGGAAAACACGCAGTGGTTTGTGATGGGAGTAAAAGCTGATTTATTTAATTTTTACAAAGATTATTAAATGATAGATTAGAGAAAAAATCTAAAATAAATTAATCAAATCAACAAATGTCGAAACAATTATCCTAAGAGATTTATTCTAAATCAATATTTAACGAAGGATTGAGAAAGAGTTTAAACTATTGGTTTGCACAAAGGTCTTATACCATGATACGCATTTAAAAATGGTGTTTTCATCTCTTCTAAACCTTAGAAAAAATAAAACTACTGCCAGCAATGGATAAAAATATTTGCTGTACAAGAGAAATAATACTGAGCCTGTAAATATAAAAAGAGCAACCATTATTACGTTAAAACTCTAAGCCCCCCAAAGTAAGTAAGAGCTTTTCCAAAAGAACATTCGTATAAAAAAAGCGGACTCAACCATCACACTATGGTTATCCTGAACTTATTTTTTGAATTACGTAATTATTGATGATACTAGCGGTAGATTCCGTGCATGGCACGGAATAGTCATTCAGAACTTTTGATAAGACCTTTCTTTAATCTTTATAACCAAATCGCTTTAACTGTTTGTCGTTAGAACGCCAGTTTTTATTGACTTTTACATATAGGTCTAAAAATACCTTTTTATCAAAAAAAACTTCCAAATCTTTTCTGGCTTGCATTCCTACTTTTTTTAAAGCAGCACCTTTGTGTCCAATAATAATTCCTTTTTGAGTTTCTCTTTCTACCATGATAATAGAACGAATTTTAATGATATTTTCTTCTTCAAAAAACTCTTCGGTCTCAATTTCTACAGCATAAGGGATTTCTTTTTTGTAGTTTAAGAGTATTTTTTCTCTAATAGCTTCGTTTACAAAAAAGCGTTCAGGCTTATCTGTTAATTGATCTTTTGGATAAAATGCAGGAGAAGCAGGCAAGAGTTCTTTAATTTTTTCGAACACAGGTTCTATATTAAAGTTTTCTAGAGCAGAAATTAAATAAACATTAGCATTGGGAACTTTAGCCTCCCAGTAAGCTAATTTCTCCTCAATTTGTTCCTGATTAGAGGTGTCAATTTTGTTGATTAACAGCATTACAGGAACTTTAGAATTGGTGATTTTATTAAAGAACGACTCATCTTTAAGTTCTTTTTCTCCAATTTCAACCATGTAGATTAATACATCAGCATCCTCAAAGGCAGACTTTACAAAGTCCATCATAGAAGTTTGCATTTCGTAAGCAGGTTTGATGATTCCTGGAGTGTCAGAAAACATAATCTGATAATCGTCTCCGTTTACAATTCCCAAAATTCGATGTCTAGTCGTTTGCGCTTTAGAGGTGATGATTGAAAGTTTTTCACCAACGAAGGCATTCATCAATGTTGATTTACCAACATTAGGATTTCCTATAATATTAACAAAACCTGCTTTATGTGTCATGCGTGTAGATTAAAACGCAAAGTTACGCAAACCAATATTAACATAGCCAACTAGCAAATTTGTTTTAAATAAAAATGGTTGACGTTTGTCAGTCAACCATTTTAAAAAGTTAGAGGCTTGTATGTTTATAACTTTGCTAATAGTTTTTTTGCGACTAGCTCAGATGATGCTGGATTTTGACCTGTAATTATCAGTCCGTCTTCAACTGCAAAAGGTTCCCAATCCTTACCTTTTTGATAGTTTGCCCCATTTTCTTTTAGCATGTCTTCTACTAAAAAAGGTACAACATCAGTTAATCCTACTCCTTCCTCTTCACCGTTGGTAAAGCCACTAGCCATTTTACCTTTTATTAATGGAATACCCTCATAATTTTTAGGATACTTAAAAACGGCAGGAGCATGGCAAACTGCACTCACATATTTTTGGTGACTATAAAAATTCTCTATCAATTTAATAGCGTGTTGGTTGTTTGCTAAATCCCACAAAGGACCGTGTCCTCCAGGAAAAAAGATAGCATCATAATCTCGATGATCTACCTCTTCAAGTTTTAAGGTCTGAGCTAAAATTTCTTGAGTCTCTTTATCTTTATTAAATCTAACGGTAGCTTCTGTTTCAAATTCTTCGGTAGCACTTTTAGGATCAATTGGTGGCTGACCACCTTTTGGAGAAGCAATGGTAATCGCTATGCCATTATCCTTTAATAAATAATATGGACTAGCAAATTCTTCTATCCAAAACCCTGTCTTTTCTCCTGTATCTCCTAGTGTATCGTGACTTGTTAAAACAAATAATACTTTTTTCATCTGTGATTTATTTTTGTAATTAAACTAGCAGTAAAGTTAGGCTGCTTGTTCTTTTATAAAATTGATGAACGACAACATTTAAATTGTTTATCATCTTTCTGCCAACGCTCTTTACGTATATCAAATATCACTAAAACAATAGTGATGTAGTTTCTAATTGTCTTCTTTTTCAGGTAAAAGTTACATGTCTTAATAGTTTATTTTAAAAGTTAAGCATCCTAGTTGAATAACGTGAGTTCGACACTGTCGGCACGAAGATTACTACGTTATTTAGCTCAAATTGATGGTTTTTTTAAATTGAATTTATATTAGATATGATTAACTCTTAATATTTTGCCAAAGAAGAATATTGAGAGTTGAGAGGCTCTAATCCTAAAACAATTATTAAATTTGTTAGAAATAAAAATAAATTATGAGCGAATTTGACAATAAAAAAATACAAGAGTATTTAAAGAGCGGAGCTGTTGTGTTAGATGTAAGAACTAATGAAGAATATGCGGAGGGACATGTGGCAGGTTCTAAACATATTGTTTTACAGACTTTGCCTGGTAAAGTGAATGAAGTTAAAGACTATGGAAAACCTGTAATTGCTGTTTGTAGAAGTGGAGCAAGAAGCCAACAAGCTACAGATTTTTTAAAGCAACAAGGGTTAGACGTTATTAACGGAGGGCCGTGGGAGAACGTTGATCAGTATATGTAAGATATTGTTATAAAAAAAGTGCGCATTTTAAGAGTTTGAAATGCGCACTTTTTATTTTTTAGCAAAACTACCAACCACCGCTGGCACCTCCACCACCAAAGCCACCGCCACCAAAACTACCACCGCCAAAGCTTCCGCCACCAAAACCTCCAGAAGAGCCTCTGTATCCACGTCCGCTTCCTAGGCTACCAAGTATCATAGCAGTTAAAATATCAGAAGAGTCCAGCCCTTTTTTTCTACCACCTGATCCTCTGCCACCTTTGCCGGAACTGTTGCCTCTACTCATGATAAAAATAACAATCGCCACAATCAAAATGATGACTAGGATATTTCCTTTTTTCTTGGTTTTACCCTTTTTTTTGTCTGCTTTATATTCCCCAGCCAATACTTTAAAAATAGTACTAGTAGCATTGTTGAGACCATCATAGTACTGCTGCTTTTTAAAGCTAGGAGTGATGATGTTATCAATAATCTGCTTACTCAAATAATCAGTTAAAAGATGCTCTACACCATAACCTGTAGCAATGTGTATTTTTCTGTCGGTTTTAGACACTAGAATAAAAACACCATTGTCTTTGCCTTTTTGACCAATTCCCCACTCATGTGCCTTTTCGGTAGCCAACATGGCAATATCATTGCCGTTTAAACTAGTAATGGTTGCAATGGCTACTTGTGTAGAAGTAGTGTCTGCATAGCGGATTAGTTTTTGAGACAAAGCGTTTTGCTCGCCATCACTCAACATATTAGCGTAGTCGTATACTCCTTTAAACTGAGTTTCTTTTTTAGCAAGCGGATCTTGAGCTTTTAATACTAAAGCTGAAAAAAAAGCCAGTCCTATGACCAGCTTTGATATAAATTTATTCATAAATTTTATTTTCTGTCTCCAAATAAACGAAGTAATAATAAGAATAGATTGATAAAATCTAAATATAAGGTTAAAGCTCCTAAAACAGCTCCTTTTTTAGCATCTTCCTCAGAGTTTAGCTGAGAAGCCATCCTCTTTAATTTTTGTGTGTCGTAAGCTGTTAAACCTACAAATACTGCTACCCCAATATAACTAACAATCCAATATAACATGGCAGATTGTAGGAATAGATTTACCAAAGAAGCAATTACCACTCCAATCAATGCCATAAACAAAATGTTTCCCCAGCTAGTTAAATCTTTTTTGGTAGTGTAACCATAAAAACTCATAGCACCAAAGGTACCTGCTGTGATAAAAAAGGTAGTATATATAGATGCAGAAGTATAAATAATAAATATCGTAGATAGTGTAATTCCGTTTAAGATGGAATAAATAACAAAAAGCAAACTAGCTCTTTCAGAGGTCATTTGTTGGATTCTTGCAGAAATCCACATGACCAATCCAAACTCGGCAAACAAACTTCCGTAAAAAACAATTTTATTGATTCCTACTACATTACCATAGGCATCTGTGTGATATAATAAATTTAAAAATGCAGGAGTAGATGCTGCCCACCACGCAACAAAACCTGTAATTAATAAAGCCCCGCTCATCCAAGCGTAAACTTTGTTCATAAATGCAGCCTCTTTGACTGAACTTGATTCAACTGAAAATGGATTCATATTCTTTAATTTTTAACCTTTAGATATTTCATCGGATAATTCGTTGGTATCATCACTTTGATACTCAAAATAGGTTTTAAGTTGGTTACCTGCTTCTTGAATACCCTCGATAATACCCTTGCTGTATTCTCCTAATTTAAACTGATTGATGACTTTGTCTTTGGTACTTTCCCAAAAGTCTTTGGGTACTACGTTATTAATACCATCGTCTCCTAAAATTACAAATTGTTTAGATGCTGTAGCAATATAAAATAGCACTCCATTTCTAGCCTGAGTTTTAAACATTTCTAAGTTGTTAAAAACATCGATAGCTCTGTCCATAGGGTCTCCTTCAAAACTAGCTTCTACGTGAACTCTAATTTCACCGGAAGTGTTTTTTTCAGCCTCTTGTATTGCCTTAACAATTAAAGCCTCTTGTTCTTTGGTAAAAAAATCATCGGTTTTGTTCATGATTAAAATTTTACTTCAGGGGCTTTACTACTAGAAGGATCCGCTTTAAAATAATCTAGCTTTTCAAAAGAAAATAAACTAGCAGTAATGTTTTTAGGAAATTTTCTAATCATCGTATTGTAGTTTTTTACCAAGTTGTTAAACCTATTACGTTCTACATTAATTCTATTTTCTGTGCCCTCTAATTGAGATTGTAATCCAGTAAACTGCTGGCTTGCTTTCAAATCAGGATATCTTTCTGCTACCACCATCAATTTATTTAAAGCTCCAGTTAAGCCTTGTTGCGCTTGCTGGAATTTAGCGATGCTTTGCGCATCCAATTTGCTGGCATCAATATTTACAGAAGTTGCTTTGGCACGAGCTTCTATTACTCCTGTTAAAGTTTCTTGTTCGTGACTCGCATATCCTTTTACAGTAGCTACTAAATTTGGAATTAAGTCAGCTCTTCGTTGATAAGAACTTTCTACATTGGCCCACTGACCCGTAGCTGCCTCTTGAGCAGTTACCAAACCATTGTATCCACAAGATGACAATGAAATAGATGCGACAAGAATAACTAAGATTTTTACAATTTTTTTCATGATATAATTTAATAATTACAGAGACTAAATTACATAAAGTATACCAATGTGAATGTATGACAGAATGACTTTTTTCTACAATTGATTCTTGATTTTAATCAATTCTACTTTAATAGCTTCCAATCTATTAATGGTTGCCATTTTATGAGCTGTTTTTTTAGGTTGCTCTCTTAATTTTTTCCTTACTCCTTCCAAAGAATAGCCTTGCTCTTTAGCCAAATGATAAACCAATTTTAGTTTTTCAATATCCACAGAGGTAAACATTCTGTCTCCCTTGCTGTTTTTTTTAGGTTTAATCATTTCAAACTCTTGCTCCCAATAACGAATCATACTTCTAGGTACCCCAAAAGCATTGGCCACCTCTCCAATTTTGTAGTATCGTTTTTTAGGTAAGTCTATGTGCATTAGTCAAGAGATTGGTTTTCTTGAGAAGAAAGAATCAACATAGTTTCATACTCCTCAGGAGTTAAGTCATTATGATAAAAGTAAACGGGATTCAATTTCTTGTTCCCTTTTTTTACTTCGTAATGCAAGTGAGGTGCGGTAGAAGAACCTGTAGAACCTACCAAACCAATTAAATCGCCACGTTTTACTTTTTGTCCTCTTCTCACAAAGAATTTATTCATGTGCGCATACAGAGTTTCATAACCAAATCCGTGGTCAATCACAATATGGTTCCCAAAACCTTTTCTAGATTTTTTTGCACTTTTCACAACTCCATTCCCTGTAGCATAAATATTAGAACCTTGCGGAGCAGAAAAATCCATTCCCCAATGCATTCTACGTGTTTTGTATATAGGATGAATTCTCATTCCATAACCAGAAGCCATCCTCTTTAAATCGTTATTTGCCACAGGCTGTATAGCTGGAATAGAAGCTAACATTTCCGATTTGTTTTTTGCAAGTTTTACAATTTCATCCAACGATTTGGATTGCACTACCAATCGTTTGGCTAGAATATCCATTTTCTTGGTGGTTTCTTTAATCAACTCACTGTTTTTGTAACCTTCTAAATCTTTATATCTGTTTACTCCTCCAAATCCTGCGTTTCTTTCTTCTTTAGATATAGGCTTGGCTTCAAAAATCACCCTATAAACTCCATCGTCACGCTGTTGTAGTTCTTCTAAAATGGCATTAGACTCCTCCATCCTTTTGTTCAGTAGGTCGTAATTAAACTTTAAATTGTTTAGTTCTCTTACAGTTTCAATTTCTGAGGGTGATTTTAAAAAGATACTAAATACCACAAAGCCCAATAATCCAATCAGTATAACAGCCACAAAATACAATAAGCTATTTCTTAAAATTCGCTTACGGTTTCTTTCAATTTGCTGATAAGATAAGGTGTCTGAATCGTAATAAAATTTTGCTTTCGCCATGAAACTAATTTAACTATTTTTGTGACCAATTAAATAGAAGTGATTTAACGGATTTCTAGTTTAACAAAACTACAAAATGTTTTGTTAAACTAGCTTTGGTAAATTACTTAACCCAACACAGTATATGAAATCTCAAGATATTAGAAAGAAGTTTTTAGCGTTTTTCGAATCCAAGCAACACAAGGTAGTGCCTTCTGCCTCTATGATATTAAAAGACGATCCAACTTTGATGTTTGTAAACGCAGGGATGGTCCCTTTTAAAGAATACTTCTTAGGACAGCGTAAAGTGGTGAATTCTAGAGTTGCCGATTCTCAAAAATGTTTAAGAGTTTCTGGAAAGCACAATGATTTAGAAGAAGTAGGGATTGATACTTATCATCATACGTTATTTGAAATGTTGGGAAATTGGTCTTTTGGAGATTATTTTAAAAAAGAAGCAATTTCATGGGCTTGGGAACTACTGACAGAGGTGTACAAGCTGGACAAAGATAATTTGTATGTTACTATCTTTGAGGGTGATGATTCCGAAGGCTTAGAAAGAGATACAGAAGCCTATGATTTATGGAAGGAACACATTGCTGAAGACAGAATTTTATTAGGAAACAAAAAAGATAACTTTTGGGAAATGGGAGCGCAAGGACCCTGCGGACCTTGTTCAGAAATCCATGTTGATATTCGCCCAGCGGAGGAAAAAGCCAAACAAGATGGTAAAGAATTGGTTAATATGGATCATCCGCAAGTAGTGGAGATATGGAACTTAGTATTTATTCAATTCAACAGAAAAGCTGATGGTTCTTTAGAAAACTTGCCTAATACGCACATTGATACCGGAATGGGATTTGAGCGTTTGTGTATGGCATTACAAGGGGTAACATCTAATTACGATACGGATGTTTTTACACCATTAATTGGAGAGTTAGAGTCTAAAGCTGGAGTAATCTATGGAAAATCAGAAGAAATAGATATCGCTTTGCGTGTTATTTCAGATCACGTTAGAGCAGTTGCTTTTGCTATTGCTGATGGGCAGTTGCCTTCTAGCACAGGAGCAGGGTATGTAATTAGAAGAATTTTAAGACGTGCCATTCGTTACGGATTCACGTTTCTAAATCAAAAAGAACCATTTATTTATCAGTTAGTTGATGTGTTAAGCAATCAGATGGGAGATTATTTTCCAGAAATTGTCAATCAAAAGCAGTTGGTTAAAAATGTAATTAAAGAAGAAGAAGCTTCGTTTTTAAGAACGCTAGGACAAGGATTAGGATTGTTAGATAACGTAATTGCAGAAACCAAAGGAAAAGAAGTTTCTGGAGATAAAGCATTTGAATTATACGATACTTTTGGATTTCCAATTGATTTGACAGCTCTAATATTGAGTGAAAAAGGATATTCTTTAAACGAGGCTGAATTTGAAGCTGCTTTGCAGAAACAGAAAAACAGATCTAGAGCTGCTGCAGAAATGGATATGGACGACTGGGTGGTGTTAAAAGAAGATGCAGAAGAAGAGTTTGTAGGATACGATTATTTAGAAACGAATGTTAAAATTACAAGATATCGTAAAGTCACATCTAAAAAAGACGGAAAGTTATATCAGTTGGTTTTTAACTTAACCCCTTTTTATCCAGAAGGTGGTGGACAGGTTGGAGATAGAGGTTTTTTAGAAGCAAGTAACGGTGATGTTTTACATATTATTGATACTAAGAAAGAGAATAATTTAATTATTCATATCGCTAAAGATTTACCAACAAATCCTACTGATAGTTTCAAAGCAGTAGTAGATGCCAAAAACAGAGATTTGTCTAACAACAACCACTCTGCAACGCACTTATTACACTTGGCATTAAGAACGGTTTTAGGAATCCATGTAGAACAAAAAGGTTCTCTGGTAAATGCAAAAAACCTACGTTTTGATTTTTCTCATTTCTCTAAAGTAACATCAGAAGAAATTCAAGAAATAGAAGATTTTGTAAATGCTCGTATTCGTGAAAAATTAGCATTACAAGAGTTTAGAAATATTCCGATGGAACATGCGATAGAAAAAGGTGCTATGGCATTGTTTGGGGAAAAGTATGGAGATACAGTACGTATGATTCAGTTTGGTAATTCAAAAGAATTATGTGGAGGTACGCACGTAGAAAATACGGGAAATATTTGGCATTTTAAAATCAAGTCAGAAAGTGCAGTTGCTGCAGGAGTAAGACGTATTGAGGCTATTACAGGGAATGTAGCTAAAGATTTCTTTATGCAACAAGATAAGGAGTTAGCAGCTGTTAAAAGCACTTTAAAAAATGCTAAAGAACCTGTAAAAGCAATTGCAAGTTTGCAAGATGAAAATGCAGCTTTAAAAAAGCAAATAGAGACTTTATTAAAAGAGAAAGCTAAAAATGTAAAAGGAAATTTAAAGTCTAGTATTCAAAATATTGACGGAATTAACTTTTTAGCGACTAGAATTGATATGAATGCAGGGGCTATTAAAGATATAGCACATGAATTAGGGGGAGAAGTGGAAAATCTATTCTTTTTTGCAGGAGCAGAAAATGAAGGTAAAGCTACTTTAACATCTTACATCGCTAAAAACTTAGTAGAAGAAAAAGGATACGATGCTGGTAAAATTGTTCGCGAATTGGGTCGTTTGATTCAAGGAGGTGGAGGAGGTCAAAAATTCTTCGCCACTGCAGGAGGTAAAAACCCAGAAGGAATTTCTGAAGCCATTAAAAAGGTAAAAACGTATTTATAGTGAATTTCGGTTGTTAGTTGCTGGTTGTTGGAAGGGCAAGTGTATAAAAATATTTTAAATTTGCTCTAGAAGTCATAAGATATCAACCAAAAGCTAAACATTGAAACTAAGAACGGAAATAAAGTTACCATCCCAACAAGAGAATCTAATAGATTATACGTCTAAGATTCTTTTGTTGGGATCTTGTTTTTCTGACAACATAGGTCAGAAATTATCTTATTTTAAATTTGATACTTGTATCAATCCGTTTGGAACTTTGTTTAGTCCTACAGCCATCGAAAAAGTGATTACTGACACCGTTCATCAAAAGCAATATAATGCCAACGATATTGTTAAGCAGGCAGATGTCTATCATTCGTTACATCACCATTCAGCCTTGTCGGCTTTGTCTACGAACGAAGTACTCAACAATATTCACAAAGCGCAGAAAAGTTGTTTAGAATTTTTAAAAAATTCCACTCATGTTATCGTTACCTTAGGAACTAGTTGGGTATATCAGTATAAAAAGGCTAATGAATTTGTTGCCAATTGTCATAAAATTCCCCAAGCTAACTTTGATAAAAAAATATTAGAGGTTGATGAGGTGGTAGCATCACTAAATCGTATGATTACCTTAATTCAACAAGTAAACCCATCAGTACAAATAATTTTTACCATTAGTCCTGTAAGACATGTCAAGGATGGAATGATAGAGAATTCGATAAGTAAAGCACATTTGCTTTCAGCCGTTGGAGCAGTTATCAAGAATCAAAATTGTGCGTACTATGGAAGTTATGAGATGATGATGGATGATTTACGAGATTATAGATTTTATGAGGCAGATATGATTCATCCAAATCAAATAGCCATCGACTATATTTGGAAGCAATTTGTAAAAGTTTGGGTAGATGAAAAAGCACAGGTTTATTTTAAAAGAATCGCTTCCATAGAACAAGGTAAGCTACATAGGCCATTTAATCAAGATTCTGAAAGTCACCAATTATTTTTAAGCAATTTAGCTGTGAAACAGATTGAGTTAGAAAACGAGTTAAATATAAAATTTGATGCATAGTAGTTTTAAACTCAATGGACAGGATTTTGAAACAGTCGAAGAGTTGATTGATTTTTCAGGAACGATCTCTAAAGAATTAAGTGCGTTTTTATCGCAATGGTTTGATGATAATTTAACATTAACTGTTCAAACATCGGGTTCTACAGGTAAGCCCAAACCTATAAAAATTAAAAAAGAGTTTATGAAAAACTCTGCAAAAGCCACGGGTGCTTTTTTTGATTTGGGAGCTGAAACTAAGGCATTATGTTGTTTGTCTGTAAATTATATTGCTGGTAAAATGATGGTGGTAAGAGCCTTAGAATTAGGATGGCATTTAGATTTTACAGCACCTGTATCGAACCCTTTGGAATATGCTTTTAAAACTTACGATTTTTGTGCAATGGTGCCCATGCAAGTAAAAGCCAGTTTGTGGGATTTACATTTGGTTAAAAAGTTGTTGATTGGTGGAGGTGTTGTATCACAGGGGTTACAAGCAGCTTTACAGAATATAAAGACTGAGTGTTTCGCTTCTTACGGGATGACTGAAACCGTAACGCATATTGCCGTTAAAAGGTTGAATAAAGTCACTTCGAGTGATTTAGACAAAAGGGAAAATCGTATCGAGAAGTCAGGTGGAGTTCGTGCGGAGTCGAGAACAGAAGAATACTACCAAGTACTACCCAATATTTCTATTTCCCAAGACGATAGGGGTTGTTTAGTGGTTAATGCTCCATTATTATCAGATAAACAAGTTATTACGAATGATATGATAAAACAGCACTCGGCTTCCGAGTTTGAGTGGTTGGGAAGATATGATAACGTTATCAATTCAGGAGGTGTTAAATTACATCCAGAACAAATAGAAAAAGAAATTTCTAAAATCATGAATCAACGTTTTTTTGTAGCTGGAATACCAGATGAGGTTTTAGGAGAAAAGTTGGTATTGGTTGTAGAGGGAAAGCCCCGAAAATTAGACCTTTCAGTGCTGAGCTTATCTAAATTTCAATCTCCCAAAGAGGTGTTTTATATAGATAAGTTTATAGAAACAGAAACCAAAAAAATTCAAAGGGAAAAGACCCTTCTATTGCTAGATGATAAAGAAGAGAGATAAGCACCCAAACCTAAAATTACACTTTTCTGACTTCATTCAATCAAGTAGTTTGGTGACTATGTTGTGATTTGGTGTTGCAGTCTATCGTTTGTAACGAAAGGAGTACAATCAAAAAAAAGGCTTTATTAATTTATTAATAAAGCCTTTTTTTGTGGATTTAAACATCTACCAATCATCACTTCTAAAAGAAGATGCAGGTAATCCAGAAACACTAAATAAACTTGCCTCTACACAGTTATTAAAATTATACCTAACAGCTACAGGTTTGCTTACTTCTTTTGCACTAACCTCAAGAGCGTTTAATTTCTTTTTGATTACAGCCGTTGCCTTGTGAAAAACTTTATCTTCTCCCGCTACTTCAAAACCTAAAAGAGGTTTTCCAAAACTACTAATCCCGTCTCTAGATCCAGAAAATTCAACTTCTAAAGTATTGTCATTTATAAGTTTGATGCTTTTAAAAATAGGACCAGAATATTCAACTCCTTTAACGTTGTAATCATTTGCCAATGCCCAGTACGCTAATCTATCTCCTACCGTTTTCTTTTCACGAGGGTGAATTGCATAACAATCTCCAATGTCCAAAGTAACAGCCATTCCTGTGTTCTTTAAAGTCTGAGAAGTTTTAAGTTGAGCCTCTCTTAGATAAGCAGAATTGGCTTTTCTTCCGTAATTAAATGGAGCAATTTGAGTAGTGTAAAAAGGAAAATCTCCTTGTTGCCATTGATTTCTCCATGAGGTAATCATGGCATTCATTAACGCAGTATATTCAGATGCTCTAGATTTATTGGACTCTCCTTGGTACCAGATAGCCCCCTTGATATTGTAACCGATAATAGGATGAATCATTCCATTGTACAAAACTCTTGGTGTAGTTTGAACTCTCACTTTGTCAAATTCCTTAGAGATGTCAATCGTTTTAAATTGTTTTAACGTTTCAGCATCCGTCCAAGCTTCGGCAGAAGAAGCTCCCCAGCAAGTAACAATTAAACCAACAGGCACATTTAATATTTTTTCTAATTTTTTACCAAAAAAATAAGCAGCAGCACTAAAATAGCTCGTACTACTTGGCGATGCTATTCTCCATTCTCCGGAAAGAGTTTCTAAAGGAGTTAAACTAGGCTTTCTACCTACCGTAAACATGCGGATATTGTTGTTTTTTGAGTTTAAAATATATTCTTGACTATTGTTTACAGGTTGATTCTTAAATCCTTTCAATGGCATTTCCATATTAGACTGACCAGAGCATAACCATACCTCCCCAATCATCACATCTTTAAGTTCTACTTTTTCGCTCCCATTGATTGTTAAAGTATAAGGTCCGCCAGCTTTAGGAGTCTGAATATTCAATCTCCATTGACCATTTTTATCAGTTGTGGTGGTTTCAGTCTCACCCCAGCTTCCAATCACCTCAATATTGGTTTTAGCATTATCGTAACCCCATACAGAAACTTTGTTTTGCTGTTGAAGCACCATGTGATCACGAAATATTTCGGAAACTTTTGTTTGTGCTTGACAAACAGCCATTGCAAATAATAAAAGTGAAAAAGGTATTTTTTTAAACATTGTAAAAATTTTAAGTGATAAGGCCACAAATGTATGAGATGAGTTACTGCCGCTTGTAGGTTGTTGTACAATAAATGTGTTCTTAAATAAAAATCCCTAGTATTAAGAGGTTAACTGAGGGATTTAATTTTATTTAAACAAAAAGTCAATAGATTCCTCTAAGTTTAACGGATCTAAACCTTTAATTCTGTTTTTAATTAACAACGTATTAATTAATTTACGTTTTACGTTATCATAAAAATTTGTTTGAAATTTACCGGGATTCCTACCAGCTAAAATTTCTTCTCCAATTTTGTCGGATAACCATTCTACAGGAGTTTCAGATTTTAGTTTTTTATAGTCTAAGCTTGGTTGTAATGTTTTTCTATCGATAGTTTCCAAAGAAAATTCTATGTTCTCAGGATGTGTTTCGTTTACATTATAATTTAAAATATACTTTTTGTTAAATTCTTTAATATCCATATTTGTGTTGTTTTTATTCAAATAAAAAGTCAATATCTGTATTTACGTCCAATACATCAAATTCCTCAATTTCTATTTTGTCAAAGAAAGCCAAAATTAAGTTTCTTTTGATAACTTCAGTAAAATGTTCTGTTAATTCAGTTTTTTTGCATTCGTGATGTTCTATACCGTTGGCTAGAAAACTCATTCTATCAATAGATGTAAGCGTACATAAAACGGTATCTGTAGTTTTTAATTCCTTTAGATTAAAAAGCATCAAATTTGTTTTGTGATACTCCTCAATAGTCATGATGCTTTCATCTTCGTTAAGATGATTATGGTGATGTTCTGCCATTATTATATTTTAATTACCAAAGATTGTTGCTTTCTAAAACTTCTTCTGTAGCGTCGTCGAGCATACTAAAAAAATCAATTCCAGTTTGTTGTTCAACCTCATTCACAGAAGTTTGATAGTTGGCAAAAGATTCAAGCTCTTTAATATGTGGTAAAATAAAGGCAGTCATCTTTTGTGGCTTTGTAATGTCATAAATTACTTTATAATAAGCTCCTGGAATGGTAACTTTACTCTTACCAATTTTGCCTAGGTTGTTTTTAAAAATAGGTCCTGTAACTACAATAATGGAATCCTCTTCAACAGCCCAATCTCTTATTTTAGCTTCTAATCTTTTCCATTCTCCTCTATTTAAACTAGGTAATTGAGGAGACATATTAGAAAGTAAAAATGTTTCTCTCATAGCCAAGTCATTAATTTTCATATCGGCAGCAGGGCATAAGTGACCCCTGTCATAGCCACTTTTTTTGTAATCGCTTAAAGTCGCAGATTTGGTAGTAATTTCATTGTCGGCTTTAAACCTATCTTTTCTTTTAGCGCTACCATTTACAAATTCAGAAGTCAATAAATAATACACCCAGTTAGGTTGTTCGTGCTCTTCATTATAATCAATAGAGTAATAGGTTTTATCGTAAACAATGTCTTTTTTAGAAGGTTTTAACAAGTTATAGTTGTAAGAAAATGAAAGAGATTTGTTGTCACCAATTTGTTGTTCTTCTTCCGAAGTGTTTTCTGTAGTTTCGGGGATTGTGTATGTTTGATTGTAAGTTTCAGGAGTAGTATTCTCTACCTCAACACTGTTTTGGCTTTTACTTTCTTTTAAAAGGAAAACACCTAAAACAATTAGAAAAAATAAGAGGAGTGTAAATAATAGCGACTTTTTCATCTCTCAAATTTATTCAAAGTATTTATCAATTTCAGCATTACTTAAGTTGATGTTATCAACATTGTGCAACTGTAAAACTTCTTCTAAAGAATCGAGTTTGAACTTTAGAATAGCTTTGTTTAAATCTTTACCCGCTAAAAACTGTTTAAAGCAAGTGTTATTTTCGTTTTCTAACACCTCGTTAATCACTTGCATAGAGTCTCTGTCTAAGACCATTAAACGAAACCTCTTTGTTTTTGATTTTTTTTCGTAGCCAAATCCAATAATATATTTCTCCCTAAATTGTTGTACTGTCATGTTGTTAAAATTAAACCCCTCTAAATTTTGTTAGAGGGGTTTGTAATTATTTTAAAGGATGTTTGATGTTTTTTTGATTGATGATATCATCTAACTGCTCCCTAAACTTTTTAATAGTTTCTTTGTATTTAGATTTTTTGGCTAAGTTATAAAATTCGTTCTAATCATGTTGATGATCGTACAATTCTTCTATTAATTCTCTATTTTTACTTTTTGCTGAAAATATCTAAATTTCTCATTTCTCAAAGCATGTTTATCACCTCCTTTACCAGTGATGACTGTTCGATTCCATTTCTTGGCTATAATATAGCTAGGGATTGTACTATATTATAAATATTACTAGTACATCTTATATAAATCGATGGAGGTTGTTAAACTATCATTTAGATTGAGCTAAAACGACTTAGTTTAAATATAAAAAAAAGCACCCTCTAAGTTAAAAACCTAGAGGGTGCTTTAAGTTGACGATTTGTATTAACTTATGCCATAGAATGATATACGTTTTGTACATCATCTTCATCTTCTAATTTTTCCAATAACTTTTCTACATCTGCTTGTTGTTCTTCGTTTAGTTCTGTAGTAGTTGTTGGTATTCTTTCAAATCCAGAAGATAAAATCTCTAATTCATTTTCTTCTAGGTAAGATTGGATGGCTCCAAACTGATTAAAAGGTCCATAGATTAAAATACCATCCTCGTCTTTAAAAACTTCCTCGACCTCAAAGTCCATTAAGTCTAATTCCAATTCTTCTAAGTCGATTTCCTTAGCTTCAGCATTGATACGGAAATTACAAGTATGATCAAACATAAAAACAACGGAACCAGAAGTTCCTAAGTTTCCGTCACATTTGTTAAATGCAGCACGCACATTTGCCACTGTTCTATTGTTATTATCTGTAGCAGTTTCTACTACAACGGCAATACCATGAGGAGCGTAGCCTTCAAATAGAGTTTCTTTGTAGTTAGCAGTATCTTTGTCTGAGGCTTTTTTAATAGCTCTTTCAACATTATCTTTAGGCATGTTAGCTGCCTTTGCATTTTGAATAACAGCACGAAGTCTAGAATTAGTTTCAGGGTTTGGTCCTCCTTCTTTAACGGCCATTACAATGTCCTTTCCTATTCTTGTAAAGGTTTTAGCCATTGCAGACCAACGTTTCATTTTTCTTGCTTTTCTAAATTCAAATGCTCTACCCATTTCTTTCGTTAATTATAAAGTGACGTAAAATTATTGTTTTTTGTATTCTAGTACAAGTTTTAAATTATACTTGTATTACTCCCAAGTTAAAAGGAGTTTCTATAGGAGCGTGATTGGCAGCTTCAATTCCCATACCAATCCATTTTCTAGTATCTAACGGGTCTATCACTGCATCAGTCCATAATCTAGCAGCTGCGTAGTAAGGAGAGGTTTGCTTATCGTACTTGTCTTCAATATTTTTTAAGATTTCCGCATGTCTCTCAGGGGTAATTTCTTCTCCTTTTCTTTTTAAAGTAGCTTCTTCTATTTGCGCTAATACTTTAGCAGCCTGAGCACCACCCATTACAGCTAATCTGGCAGATGGCCAAGCAAATATCAACCTAGGATCAAAAGCTTTACCACACATGGCATAATTTCCTGCTCCATAAGAGTTCCCAATCACTACCGTAAATTTGGGAACTACAGAGTTAGCTACGGCATTCACCAATTTAGCCCCATCTTTAATAATGCCACCATGCTCACTTTTACTACCCACCATAAAGCCAGTAACATCTTGTAAAAATACCAAAGGGATTTTCTTTTGATTACAATTGGCTATAAAACGTGTGGCTTTATCAGCAGAATCAGAATAAATGACCCCACCAAATTGCATTTCTCCTTTTTTGTTTTTGATTACTTTTCGTTGATTGGCTACAATTCCAACTGCCCAACCTTCTATGCGAGCATAACCACAAATAATACTTTCACCGTATTGATCTTTATAAGGTTCAAATTCGGAATTATCTACCAAACGATGAATGATGTCGTTCATATCGTATTGATCGGATCTTGACTTGGGTAAAATTCCATAAATTTCTTCGGGATTTTCTTTAGGAGCAACAGCTTCTTTTTTGTTGTAACCTGCTTTGTCAAAATCACCAATTTTATCCATAATGTTACGAATAGTATCTAAACAATCTTTGTCGTCTTTAGATTTGTAGTCGGTAACTCCAGATATTTCGCAGTGCGTGGTAGCACCACCTAAAGTTTCATTATCAATACTTTCACCAATTGCGGCTTTTACCAGGTAACTCCCCGCTAAAAAGATACTTCCGGTTTTATCAACAATCAAAGCCTCATCACTCATAATAGGTAGATAAGCACCTCCAGCCACACAGCTTCCCATTACGGCAGATATTTGAGTAATTCCCATACTACTCATTTTGGCATTGTTTCTAAAAATTTTACCAAAATGTTCTTTGTCAGGAAAAACTTCATCTTGTAACGGCAAATACACGCCGGCACTATCTACCAAGTAAATAATAGGCAGTCTATTTTCCATCGCAATTTCTTGCGCTCTTAAGTTCTTTTTGCTCGTAATAGGAAACCAAGCACCTGCCTTTACCGTAGCATCGTTGGCAACTACAATACACTGCTTACCACTCACATAACCCATTTTAACAATCACACCACCAGAAGGGCAGCCTCCGTGTTCTTGATACATGTTATCACCTACAAAAGCACCAATTTCAATCACGTCAGCATTCTTATCAAACAAATAACTGATACGTTCTCTAGCAGTTAATTTTCCTTTGGCATGTATTTTTTCTATTCTTTTTAAACCACCTCCCAACGCTACTTTGGCTAGCTTCTTTTTTAAATCTGAAACGCTAAGCTTATTGTGATCTTCGTTTTTATTGAATTTGATGTCCATGTTGTGAATTTTGCAATGCCAAATGTACAAAAACGCTAAGATTTTTTGCTCCTAGTGATTTGATTATTCATTGATGGAAAGTTTAAAAGATTATCTTTTTTATTACCATGGTAAATAATTGCAGGTGATTTGTATATTTACCATGGTAAATAAAAACAAAGATGAAAAAAATAGTCATATTAGCAGCCACCAATAGTAAGGTTTCCATTAATAAACAATTGGCAACCTATGCAGGTAAAAAACTAAAAGAAGTTCAACTTAAAATTTTAGATTTAAATGATTATGACCTGCCGATGTATGGTGTTGACTTGGAAAAGGAGATAGGTATTCATCCTGAGGCAGTAAGATTTAATAAAGATATTCAACAAGCTGATGGCTATATTATTTCTTTTGCGGAACACAACGGTGCCTACACAGCTGTTTTTAAAAATGCTTACGATTGGATTTCTAGAATTAACTATAAAGTTTGGGGGCAGAAGCCCGTTGTTTTACTGTCAACATCTCCTGGAGCTAGAGGAGGGGCAACAGTATTGGCTACTGCAAAACTGGGATTTCCACATATGGGGGCCAAAGTTGTAGGGAGTTTATCTTTACCCTCTTTTTTTGATAATTTTAAAGAAGGAAGCATAGCAAACAATGACTCTGAAAAAGAACTTATTTTATTGATGAATAGTTTTCAAGAAATATTAAACGAGCATTAAATATGGGAGCGTTTTCTAAAGAAGTTAATACCAAATTTCCGTCTGAAGAAGTTAAGACGATGTTGAACATTCGTTACACAGCAAACTATTTATCTAATTTGGGAGCACATATTTTAAAGCCTTTTGAAATATCTAACGCACAGTATAACATTCTCAGAATTTTAAGAGGAGCAGACCAACCAATTACAATGAAAGTTGTGAAAGAGAGAATGATAGAAAAATCTCCTAACACAACCCGTTTAACGGATAAGCTTTGTAATAAACAATTGGTAGAAAGGGTTAAAAGTGATGACGATAAACGAGCCATATACATATCTATTACTCAAAAGGGACTAGAAATTCTACAGCATATTTCTTTTGATTTGTTGAACAGCAAATTATCGCGACTTACAACCCAAGAACAACAAGCGTTAAATAAACTCTTAGATAAAATAAGAGATTAAAAACAAAACAAAAAATGAAATACAACACCATAAAAGCAATAAGTGATTCTCCATTTACCATGATGGGGCCGATAGAATTAAGACAACCTATTCCAAGCAGAAGTATACCAAGAGCAAATCCTTTTTTGTTATTACATCACTACGGACCTTATCCTATTAGTAAACAAAGTAACCCGTTTGATTTAGGAGCACATCCACATAGAGGATTTGAGCCTATTACTTTTTTAATTCAAGGAGAACAAAAGCATAGAGATTCTCTCGGTAATATACAAACCATAAAGGATGGGGGAGTGCAATGGATTACTTCCGGAAAAGGAATTTTGCACGCAGAAGGGCCTACTCCAGAATTTGTAGAAAAATCTGGAGAATTAGAAGGAATACAACTTTGGCTAAATTTACCAGCTGATAAAAAAATGATGGAACCCAATTACCAGCAAGCTGATATAGAGGAGATGGAAAGTATTGTTGCTGATAAAGCAGTTTTAACTGTAATTGCAGGAGAGCAACAAGGAAAACAAGGAGCAATCAAAACTCAAACACCGGTAAACGCTTTTTGGGTAGATATGGAAAAAGATGGGGATATAAATGTTGACATACCCCACAATCAGGATGCTTTGGTCTATTTAATAAAGGGAGAAGTATGGGTAAATGATTCGGAGAAATTGAGTTACGGGCAAACAGCCATGGTTACTTTTAGTCGTGATGGAAGTGGTATTGGTTTAAAAGCAGTTGAAAACTCTAAACTGTTGGTGTTGTCTGGAGAGCCTATAGATGAACCTGTAGTGATGGAAGGTCCTTTTGTAATGAATACAAGAAGAGAAACTATGCAAGCTTTTATGGACTATCAAAACGGATTGATGGGCACGTTGGATTGATTTTTAAGTAATACTATGTTAATGATGACTAAATAAAAAACTTAGAAACAGAAGCTTTTGTCATAATTTTTTAATTTAGCTGGCAAGTGCTATCAAAAAAATCATAGTTATTTCATTTAATCTTTTGAAAAAACAACATCCACTAGAGTCTACTAAAAAAGCCAAGTTTTCAAGTTTGTTCGATACAAATTATAAAAGACTTTACCACTACGCTTTTTCTATTCTTAAAAACGAGATGTTATCAGAAGAATTAGTTCAAGAAACGTTTATCAAACTTTGGGATCATTT
The DNA here is from genome assembly GCF_054111225.1 of Wenyingzhuangia sp. IMCC45533. Taxonomy (NCBI): domain Bacteria; kingdom Pseudomonadati; phylum Bacteroidota; class Flavobacteriia; order Flavobacteriales; family Flavobacteriaceae; genus Wenyingzhuangia; species Wenyingzhuangia sp. IMCC45533. The sequence goes on from NZ_CM134197.1 coordinate 2,028,349, forward strand.
TAATGATGTAAAAGATGCTGAACCTGCCATTGTTTCTTTTTTATTTACCACTCTAAAAAATAAAATAATTGATGATTTTAGAAAAAGGCAAACAAGAGAAAAGCATCACAATTTATACAATTTAGGCACGGATAGGTCTACGGACATAGAGCAACAATGGCAGTTACTAGAACAGATTGAAGAAGTTTATACGTCTTTAGAAGCCAAAACAGAAGCTATTTTTAAACTTTCTAGAGAGAAAGGATTGACCTATAAAGAAATTTCTACGCAAAAAAATATTTCGGTAAAAACGGTAGAACATCATATTTCAAAGGCTTTAGAGGCTTTTAGGAAAGGACTTAAAGATTACTTTTAAAAAAAAGCACTTTTTTTATTAGGGTATCATTTATTGACAAACGTCTTATATATAATCAAGAACGATGATATTATGGAACGTTTTGTAATGACAAAATCCGAACTTTGGGCATATATTTCCAACACAGCAAACCCAGAAACTATCCAACGTGTTGAAGAATGGTTAAGTTCTCCGGATTATGATGAAGCTCTGTTTCGTGAAATAGAGACAATTTATCTCCGCACCTTACCTCAAAAATCTCCTTCTTTAGAAAACGCAAAGGATAAATTTTTTAAGACCGTTCAACCTAAAACTTCTACCCTAAGTAAGTTTTATAAATATGCGGCCATATTGGTAATTGCAGTATTAGGAACTTACGCAATTCAATATGTATCTACTGAGTATGCTTCAATTGTTGTTACCACGGGCTATGCGGAGCAAAAGCAAATAAGTTTGCCAGATGGTTCTACCGTTTGGCTAAATGCATCTAGTACTTTGTCTTACACAAAAAAACACCCTCGGACTTTAAATCTAAAGGGAGAAGCGTTTTTTAAAGTAGCCAAAGACAAAGAACATCCTTTTACAGTTACCACGCTAGATGATATTATTGTAAAAGCCTTAGGGACTAGTTTTAATGTAAAATCATATAGCAATGGTGTGGTAACTGAAACTAAATTGCTTACAGGTAAGGTTGAAGTGAGTTCAGAAAAACACTTTGATACCAAGTTTGTCTTAATACCCAATGAGAAAATAGTTTTTTACAGAGATGATAAAAAAGCGATAAAATCTGCGATGTCTATTGGTGAACAAAATATTGGATGGAAACAAGGTAAAATCCAGTTCAAGAATAAATCGTTTAAAGAAATAGCACTAGACTTAAGAGCACAATTTAATATACATATCAAATTTGAAAACGAAGTTATTGCCAATTCAAAGTTCTCAGGATCTTTTGATCAGTCGACTCCAATAGCAGAGATTTTCGAAATGATGAATTACTCTAAAAACTTTAATTACAATTTAAAAACAACATCAAATGAGTGGATAATTAAATAAAAAAAAAGTGAGGAAAGTGCAATTTCCCCACTATAACCGTCAATCAATTCTAATCTAACAAATCAGTATAAATTAACAATTTCAAATTTATGAAAATAAAATCGTCTACATATAATCTACGATTAAAAAACAGCAGGACAAGATTTGGACCTCGTACTAGGAACATTTTACGACTATCGTTGTTTGCTTGTTTCTTTTTTTCGATACTCCAAGGTTATTCTCAAAAAAAAATATCTTTAAACGTACAAAATAGCACGCTAGAATCTATTATAAACCAAATAGAACAACAAACAGACTACACGTTTGTTTTAAATAATGACATTGTAAATGTTTCAAAAAAGTACAGTTTACGGGTTGCCAATGTGCAAATTTCTGATGCTTTGACAGCTCTTTTTGAAAATAGTGAAATTGAGTTTATTATTAAAAAACAATACATCGTTTTATCAAAAAAAAGTAAAGAAGAAGAGCAGAACAATTTATATACCTTAAGTGGTGTTGTCACCAGTAAAGAGTCAGGAGAGACTCTGATGGGAGTGAGTGTTTTTACGGAGAAAGAGAGAAAAGGAACTGTTACGAATGACTATGGGTTTTATTCCATCACTTTACCCAAAGGGAATTACGTATTTAACCTGTCATATTTAGGGTACACCTCACAGAAAATCAAAATAAATTTAACGAGTAATATCCAAAAATCTATAGAGTTAGAGTCTTTTTTAAACGAGTTAGACAAAGTAGTCATTATGTCTGACGAAGCTGATAAAAGCCAAGTAAAAAATATTGAGACAGGTAAGCTGTCTTTAACTTCATCAGAAATAAAAAAACTCCCTTCTTTTTTGGGAGAGCCAGATATCAATAGAGCTGTTTTGACACAACCAGGAATTAGTGCTGTAGGAGAAGGAACTACGGGTTTTAATGTAAGAGGAGGGAATATTGATCAGAATTTGATATTGTTGGACGAAGCTCCATTGTATTATTCTTCTCATCTGTTTGGTTTGTTTTCCATTTACAATACAGATGCCATTAAATACGTGAATTTATACAAAGGTGGAATTCCTGCTGAGTATGGAGGAAGAGCCTCTTCAGTGCTAGATGTACGACAAAAAAATGGGAATAATAAGCGGTTTAAGGGGGAAGGTGGAGTTGGATTGTTGTTTTCCAGACTAACGTTAGAAGGGCCTATAAAAAAAGACAAAGTAAGTTTTTTATTATCTGGGAGGAGATCGTATTTTGATATTTTTATTCCTGTAGCTTCTGATGGAGATCAAAGCAAATTCTACTTCTACGATTTAAATACCAAGCTGTCTTGGGATCTCAATAAAAAAAATAAAATATACGCTTCGGCATTTTTGGGGAAAGATGTGATTAAAGCAGATTCTGCCGATGAAGGAGAAGAAGAAAATACGAGTTTAGACTTAAGTTTAACAAACATAACCACAACCCTACGTTGGAATCATATTTTTTCGGACAAGCTTTTTGCAAATATCACTGGAGTTTACAGCAAGTACGATTTTGGGTTTAATGTAGAAATTGACGAATCGAATCAAGACATACAATCTTTGGGGACCAATAGGTCCATTCATAATTGGATTTTTAAGCCAGATTTCACCTATTACGCAGACCCTACTCTTACCATGAAGTTTGGAATGAATACTACTTTTTACGAATTTGTTCCAGAAAAACCGAAAGGAAATTTAGTTGATGATGACGTTAAATTTGACAAAGGAAACGCTCTGGAGTTATCTGCTTATTACAGCGTAAAAAAAGAATGGGAAAAATTGTCTTTACAAGCAGGTTTACGCTATTCTTGGTTTGCCGATTTGGGTAGAGGTGAAGTAGCTATTTACAATCCTAACTTACCTCAAACATTAGATAATATCATAGGAACCAAAAAATACGACCAAAACGAAATCATTAAGAGTTACGGAGGTTTAGAGCCACGATTGGCTTTAAAATATGATTTTAATGACAGAAAGGCAATCAAATTTGGATACAATAGAATGTTTCAATATATCCATTTAATATCTAACACAACGCTGTCTTTACCTTTTGACACTTGGAGGTCTTCGGGGAAATATATCAAACCTTTAGAAGTTAATCAAATATCAGCGGGTTATGCTTACGATACACCCAACAAAGGATATAATTTTTCTGTAGAGGCTTACTACAAAACGTTAAACAATATTGTAGAATATAGAAATGGGGCCAGATTTGAAAGTTTAGATAATATAGAAACCGATTTGGTAGCTGCCAAAGGAATTGCCTATGGTTTAGAGCTTGCTGCACATAAAAACTTTGGGAGACTTACGGGGAATATGAATTACACACATTCGCTCACCAAAAGAAAAACAACTAGTGCTTTTGCGGTTGAGCAAATTAATGAAGGAAGATATTACAATTCCGATTATGATCGTCCTCATGTTTTTAATTTTACGCTCAATTACAATTTGTCTGAAAAATGGAAGCTAGGCACTTTTTTTACCTACCAAACAGGAAGACCCGTTACGCAGCCTAACGGAAAAATTGAGATTAATGGTAAACCTACTTTAACGTATTCGGATAGAAATGCGTTTAGACTACCCGATGCGCATCGGATGGATGTAGTTTTAACTTGCTATCCCAAAAAAAATGCAAACCGAAGATGGCAAGGGAGCTGGAGTTTTGGAGTTTATAATCTCTACGGGCAAAAGAATGCTTTTTCTAATAGTTATTCTTTTGAAGAGGGAATGTTAAAGACCAAGCAGTTTTCTTTAATTCCTGGAGCTATCCCATTTGCCACTTATAATTTTAAATTTTAAAATCACTCCTAGTGATGATTGTTAGACGTTATAATAAAAAATAAAAAAATGAAAATACACATATATACTACACTACTATTGTTTTTTTGCCTGATGAGTTGCGTAGAAGAAATTCCTACCGAAACCACATTTGAAGAGCAAATTTTTATATCGGGTTCCATTAATACCACTACAGATTTTGTCTCTGTAAAAATTCAAAAAACAGTACCCGTAACCAGTAGTAATCTCGTGAATTTTGTAAGCGGTGCCAATATTTCCTTATTCACCAAAGATGAAGATGACAAAGCTACTTTAGTAACCAATTCTTTTGTAGAACAAAACGGAACTTACGTTTCTTCCGAGGAAATTACCCCTGTTATAGGAAACAGTTATTGGATAGAGGTTACTTTAGAGAATGGAACGATTCTAAAATCGGATAGAGATATATTGAGGTCATCGATAGAAATTAAAGAGATAAAAAAAGAGGTAGAAGAAGAACTCATTGTGGTTGTTTTTGACGATCCTGAGGAGGAGAGTAATTTTTACATATTTCATTTCGAATTTTTTAGAGACAATCAACTCGTTGAAAGTTTTACAGAGTTGAGTACTGATAGGTTTTTTAATAAAAATGAGGACATAGAGTTGTCCGTTGTTGATGATTATATTGATGAGGAAATAACATTTAAAATAAGTATCAGCAACGTTAGTTTTAATACATATCAATATCATTCAAATTTGCTAAGCAGCCAAGAGGAGGATGACGTATCGTTAAGTTCACCCATTAATATCATTGGAAATGTTACAGATACTAATCGTAACAAAAGAAGTTTGGGGAACTTTGATGTGACGGGGTTTGTCTCACTTTCAAAAAAGTTTTAGTTATTCATGGTTTAAGTAGCTATTTTACAGGGCAGAGTTTTATCTAAGAAAACTGACACCAATCAAGGTGTCAGTTTTTTTGAACAAGTACTTTTATTAAAAAAGAACTATTTTTGTGATTCTAAAATTAAATACAATAAAATGTCAGACGATAAAAAAGTAATTTTTTCCATGTCTGGATTGAGTAAAACTTACCAATCTACAGGGAAACAAGTGTTAAAGAATATTCATTTGAGTTTTTTCTACGGAGCCAAAATTGGAATCTTAGGTTTAAATGGTTCTGGGAAATCTACTTTAATGAAAATTATAGCAGGACAAGAAAAAAATTATCAAGGAGATATTACTTTTTTAGACGGATACACAGTGGGTTATCTAGAGCAAGAGCCCAAGTTGGACGACGATAAAACGGTAATGGATATTGTAAAAGAAGGAGCTGCAGAAACGGTTGCAATTCTAGAAGAGTATAATCAGATTAACGATATGTTTGGATTAGAAGAAGTGTATTCTGATGCAGACAAAATGGAAAAACTAATGGCTCGTCAAGCAGAATTGCAAGATAAAATTGATGCCTCTAATGCTTGGGAATTAGAGACAAAGTTAGAGATTGCAATGGATGCTTTGCGAACTCCAGAGGGAGATACTCCTATTAAGAACTTATCTGGAGGAGAAAGAAGACGTGTTGCCTTGTGTAGATTATTATTACAAGAACCAGATGTGTTGTTGTTAGATGAACCAACAAACCACTTAGATGCAGAGTCTGTGCATTGGTTAGAACATCACTTGGCCCAATATAAAGGAACAGTAATTGCCATCACACACGATAGATATTTCTTAGACAATGTTGCCGGGTGGATTTTAGAATTAGATAGAGGAGAAGGAATACCATGGAAAGGAAATTACTCATCTTGGTTAGATCAAAAAGGGCGACGTTTAGCAAAAGAAGAAAAAACAGCTTCTAAACGTCAAAAAACATTGGCAAGAGAATTAGAATGGGTAAAGCAAGGAGCCAAAGGTCGTCAGGCAAAGTCAAAAGCGCGTTTAAAAAATTACGACAAGTTGATGAACCAAGACCAAAAGCAAGTTGAAGAAAAACTAGAGATATATATCCCTAATGGACCACGTTTGGGAACCAACGTGATTGAGGCTAAGGGAGTTGCTAAAGCATTTGGAGATAAATTGTTGTATGATAACTTAGAATTTAACTTGCCTCAAAATGGAATAGTAGGAATCATTGGACCTAACGGTGCTGGTAAATCGACCATCTTTAGAATGATTATGGGAGAACAAACCCCAGATAATGGTGAGTTTGTCGTAGGGGAAACTGCCAAAATTGCCTACGTAGATCAAAACCACTCAGACATAGATCCTGATAAATCTATTTGGGAAAACTTTTCTGATGGACAAGAATTGGTCATGATGGGAGGGAAAATGGTGAATTCAAGAGCTTATTTGTCCCGTTTTAACTTTAGTGGGTCAGAGCAAAACAAAAAAGTTTCATTGTTGTCAGGAGGTGAACGAAACCGTTTACATTTGGCAATGACATTAAAAGAAGAGGGAAATGTACTGCTATTAGATGAGCCTACCAACGATTTAGATGTAAACACATTAAGGGCTTTAGAAGAAGGTTTGGAAAACTTTGCAGGTTGTGGAGTGGTAATTTCTCACGACCGTTGGTTTTTGGATAGAATTTGTACGCACATTTTAGCTTTTGAAGGAGATTCCCAAGTGTATTTCTTCGAAGGATCTTTCTCAGAATATGAAGAGAATAAAACGAAGCGATTAGGTGGAGATGGAATGCCAAAACGTATCAAATATAAAAAGCTAATTCGATAGTGATTTGTAGATAAAACAAAAAAATCCGTAGAACTTTCTACGGATTTTTTTGTTTGGGTACGCTTCCTAACTTATAAAATTTTAGCTGTCGGATATTTTGATTTTATCAGCAAGTATATTTTTTCAGCTTCTAACTTAGATTTGTAAGGAGAGGTAACAACTTTCCAATCAGGACTCACATAAGTGAGCTTCATTTCAATATTATCAAAGGCTTGTTTAAACTGATTGTAAGTTTGTAAAGCTTTTTCTTCATTACCGTTGTATAATACAACACTAAAACCGGTCTTAGAATTTTTATTGTGGTTGCGTTTTTTGGTTATAAAACGATCTAGTTCTTTAGGTTTGTTTTGAGCTTGTAATGTATTTACGCTGTTAAAAAAAACAGAAATAATAAGAATTAAAATTGATTTTTGAATCATTCCTTAGGGTTTAAAATCCAAAACAAAAGTACAAAAACTAACTCAAATCAAAAGTTTATTTAGAATTTGTATAAATTATTTTTTCACACAAATATCTGTTCCCCAATTGGAAGCATAATATTACTTTTGTGGCTACGTAAAAAGTAGACATAATTCATAAAAATGACTTTTTTTTGCGATAGAACAAACGTAAAACTTATTATACAACTGTATGAAAATTGTGAAATTACACAGAAAACTATCTAGTGTTTTAAAGTTAAGCCTAGCGCTTTTCTTCTCTTTTTCTTTAAGTTTATCTGCACAAGATACACCCACAGAAGAGCAAGCAAAAGCAGGGAAAGCATTGTTTAACATGCATTGTGCTTCGTGTCACAAGCTAAACAAAAAAGCAACGGGGCCAGCACTTTACAAAGTGGCTGAACGTCGTGAAATGGACTGGCTTAAAGCGTGGATCAAAAACAATAATAAATTGAGAGCTTCAGGAGATGCTGAGGCAAAAGCAATTTATGAAGAATATGGTGGTGTAGCCATGAGTGTTTTTGAGTTCTTAACTGATAAGCAAATTGAAGATATTATAGCGTACACAACTCTAGGAGAGCCTAAAAAAGCTGGAGCTGCAGTTGTTGCTGCGCAAGTTGAAGAAGTAGATTCTTCATCAGGGGAAATCTTATCTAAGATTGCAACGGTTGTTGTCGTATTAGTTTTACTAGCACTTATTGGGTGGGTATTCTTTAAAAGCAACAACGGTTTCTTAAAAATAGCTGCGGTAATTGTATTGGTCTTTTTAGGAGTTTATTTCGGTTTTACAGCTTTATTTGCAGTAGGAGTAGATCAAGAGTATCAACCTGTTCAGCCAATTGCTTACTCTCATAAAATTCATGCTGGAGAAAATCAAATTAACTGTCAGTACTGTCACTCTTCTGCTAAACACTCTAAGCATTCAGGAATACCATCAGTAAATGTATGTATGAACTGTCATAAGAACATCGCTGAGGTTGCTGAAGGGACACAAGTGAAATTAGGTGACGGAAGAATTTTAGGAAAGGCTGAATTAGATAAGGAGATCCAAAAAATTTATGATGCTGCTGGATGGGATCCAGAGAATTTAAAATACACAGGAGAAACCAAACCTGTAAAATGGATTCGTATTCATAATCTGCCAGATTTTGCTTACTTCAACCACTCGCAACACGTAACTGTAGCAGGTGTAGCGTGTCAAAAGTGTCACGGACCTATTCAAGAAATGGATGAGGTTTACCAATATGCTCCATTAACAATGGGCTGGTGTATTGACTGTCACAGAGAAACAGAAGTGAATATCAAAGGAAACGGATACTACAAAAAAATACACGAGCAATTATCTAAGAAGTATGGGGTTGATAATGTAACAATCGCTCAATTAGGTGGTATAGAGTGTGGTAAGTGTCATTACTAAGATTAAAGAATTTAAGCTAAGTTTTTAGTTAGCATCAACTATAGAAAAACAAATAAACATGGCATCAAACAAGAAATACTGGAAAAGTGTTGAAGAACTAAATGAAAATAGTTCTATTGTTGCTTCGCTTGAACAAAACGAATTTAACGAAGGACAAGCTCCTGAGTCGTTTTTAGGTGATAAAGAAACTTTAGAGTCGTCTAGTACAACAAGACGTGATTTTTTAAAGTATGTTGGGTTTACAACAGCAGCTGCTTCATTAGCAGCTTGTGAAGGACCGGTAATTAAATCGATTCCTTATGTAGTAAAGCCAGAGGAGTTAACTCCAGGGATTGCAAATTATTATGCATCTACTATTGCAGATGGATTTGATTTTGCAAACGTATTAGTAAAAACAAAAGAAGGTCGTCCTATCTTTATTTTACCAAATAAAGAAGCAAAGGGGACTACCAATGCACGTGTGGGTGCTTCTATATTATCATTATATGATAGTTTAAGATTACAAGGACCTAAGATAAAAGGTAATACAGCCTCTTGGTCGGATGTAAATGCAAAAATTACAGCACAATTAGAAAAGATTTCTGAGTCTGGAGAAAAAATTGTTTTTTTAACGGGAACTTTAGCAAGTCCATCTACAGATGCTTTGATTGCGGAGTTCGCAAAAAAATACGACAACGTTTCTCATGTAGTGTATGATGCTATTTCCGAATCTGCGGCTTTAGATGCTTTTGAAGAAGTTTACGGAGAAAGAGCATTGCCTAACTATAAATTAGAAGAGGCTAAAGTAATCATGTCTATTGGAGCAGATCTCTTAGGAGATTGGCAAGGAGGAGGTTTTGAAGCTTCTTATGCTGCTGGTAGAGACGTAAAAGCTGGAAACTTCTCTCGTCATATTCAAGTTGAAGCCAACTATTCTTTAACTGGTGCAAACGCAGACAAGCGTATTGTATTAAAACCTTCTGAGCAGTCTTATGCACTAATCAACTTATACAACGCAGTAACAGGACAAAACTTACCTTCTAAAAAAACTCCAGAAGATGCGGCTATCAAACAAGCAGCAGCTCAGTTGAAGAAAGCGGGAAGTAAAGCTGTTGTAGTTACAGGAATTCAAGACAAAAATGCTCAGTTAATCGCATTGGCAATTAACAACTTTTTAAGTTCTGAAATATTAGACGCTACGAATGTAAAGTTTGTAAGAAAGGGAAGCGATGCTAAAGTTGCCGACTTGATTGCTGATATGAAAGTAGGAAAGGTAGGAGCTTTAATTACTTATAATACAAATCCAGTTTATACTTTAGCGAATACAGCAGGTTTTAAAGCAGGATTAAAGAAAACTAAATTAACAGTTGGTTTTTCATCTAACGAAGATGAAACGCTTAATGAAGTTCAATACGCTTTACCTACACCTAGCTATTTGGAAGCTTGGGGGGATGTAAAGATGACTGCTGATCAATATAGTTTAACACAGCCTACTATTAAGCCATTGTTCAATACGCAGCAATTTCAAGATTGTTTATTAGCGTGGACAGGTCAGTCAACTTCTTATTACGATTACTTATCTGCTTATGCTAAAGCTAACGTAGTAGGTGACAAATCTTGGAACAAGACCTTACATGATGGTTTTGCTAGCATTAACGCCACAGCATTATCAGCAAAAGGAATTGATGTAGCTGCAGCTGCTAACGAATTAAAATCAACTGTAAAAACAGGAGAATTTGAATTGGTGTTGTATTCTTCTATAGCTTTAGGAGACGGACAACAAGCAAACAATCCATGGTTACAAGAATTGCCAGACCCATTAACGAGAGCTTCATGGGATAATTACTTGTTAATCTCTCAAGCGGATGCTGATAGATTGGAGTTTACAAATCCTGTTCAAGACAATGGAGCTATTAACGGACAGTATGCTAACATAACTGTAAATGGTGTTGCTATAGAAAATGTACCTGTATTAATACAGCCAGGTCAAGCTCAAGGAACTTTAGCTTTATCTTACGGTTATGGTAAGACCAAAGCTTTAAAGGACGAAATGAAAGTGGGGGTTAATGCCTACGCAGTTGCCTTTGGGGGAACTCAAATAGCTACTGTTGCTAATGCAGGTGGAGAGCACTTATTTGCATGTGAGCAATTACAACATACCATTGCTGGACGTCACGATATTTTAAGAGAAACAAGTTTAGAAGAATATAAGCATGGTCATCCAGAAGAATGGAATCCAAGACCAGAAGTATCTCTAAAACACGAAGAAGTTGATGTTACTAAGGTTGACTTATGGGAAGATCACGATAGATCTATAGGTCATCACTTTAACTTAAATATAGATCTAACATCTTGTACAGGATGTGGTTCTTGTGTGATTGCGTGTCATGCAGAAAATAACGTACCAGTTGTTGGTAAGCACGAAGTACGTGTAGGTAGAGATATGCACTGGTTGCGTATTGATAGATACTATACTTCTGAGGGAGATGCAGGTTCTGCAAACAAGTCAATCAACCAGGCATCTTCTATAGATGATGCTTCTGTATATGAGGCTTTAGAAACTCCAGAAACTATCAATCCTCAAGTAGCTTTTCAACCAGTAATGTGTCAGCACTGTAACCATGCACCTTGTGAAACTGTATGTCCTGTGGCTGCAACTTCTCACGGTCGTCAAGGTCAAAACCAAATGGCATACAACAGATGTGTAGGTACTCGTTACTGTGCAAACAACTGTCCTTACAGAGTTCGTCGTTTCAACTGGTTCAAATACAATAATAACGATGAGTTTGATTTCCATATGAATGACGATTTAGGTAAAATGGTGTTAAACCCAGATGTTACTGTGCGTTCTAGAGGGGTTATGGAAAAATGTTCTATGTGTATTCAAATGACACAATACACTATTTTAGAGGCTAAGAAAGAAGGTAGAATTATTGACGCCAACGAATTCTCTACAGCTTGTTCTAGTGCTTGTGCTACTGGATCTATTAAGTTTGGAGATATCAATAACCCAGAAGATGAAGTAACTAGTTTACGTGTTGATAAACGTGCATATAGATTGTTAGAGTTCATAGGAACTGATAACAATGTAGTTTATCAAACTAAAATTAGAAACACAAACGAAGCTTAAAAGGAATAACTAAAATTTAAAATTAATTATATGTCGTCTCATTACGAAGCACCCATTAGAGAACCTTTAGTTTTAGGGGAAAAGAGTTACCACGATATCACAATGGATATTGTGAAACCTATAGAGGGTAAGGCAAATAAAAACTGGTATATAGCATTTACAATTGCATTGATTGCATTTTTGTGGGGTGTAGGTTGTATATTATATACTATTGGAACAGGAATTGGAGTTTGGGGATTGAACAAGAACATTGGATGGGCTTGGGATATTACTAACTTTGTATGGTGGGTAGGTATTGGTCATGCTGGTACTTTAATTTCAGCTGTATTACTTTTATTCCGCCAAAAATGGAGAATGGCTATTAACCGTTCTGCAGAGGCCATGACAATTTTTGCAGTATTCCAAGCAGGGTTGTTTCCATTAATACATATGGGACGTCCATGGAACGGATACTGGGTATTACCAATTCCAAACCAATTTGGATCTTTATGGGTAAACTTTAACTCTCCATTATTATGGGATGTATTCGCAATTTCTACTTACTTATCCGTATCATTAGTTTTCTGGTGGACAGGTTTATTACCAGATTTTGCAATGATTCGAGATAGAGCTGTTAAACCTTTTCAGAAGAAAATATATGCTTTGTTATCTTTCGGATGGTCCGGTAGAGCAAAAGATTGGCAACGTTTTGAAGAAGTTTCTTTAGTTTTAGCAGGTTTAGCTACCCCTTTGGTACTTTCGGTACACACTATTGTATCTATGGATTTTGCCACTTCCATTAACCCAGGTTGGCACTCAACAATTTTCCCTCCTTATTTTGTAGCAGGAGCTATCTTTTCTGGATTTGCTATGGTACAAACATTACTAGGGATTATGAGAAAGGTTTCTAATTTAGAAAATTATATCACTCGTTTGCATGTTGAATATATGAACATCGTAATTATTGTAACTGGGGGTATTGTTGCTGTGGCTTATGCTTCGGAATTTTTTATCGCTTGGTACACAGGTTCTCCTTACGAAAACTACACGTATATGTCTGTAGGTGCTGCCACAGGACCTTACGGATGGGCATTCTGGTCTTTGATATTATTTAACATTGCAATTCCTCAAGTATTATGGATTAAGAAATTTAGAAGAAGTTTTATTGTTTCTTTCTTGGTATCCATTGCCATTAACATAGGAATGTGGTTTGAGCGTTTTGATATTATTGCGATTGTATTGAGTAAAGGTCACTTGCCATCTACTTGGACACGTTTTGAACCTACTTTTGTAGATGTTGGAGTATTTGTAGGTACTATTGGATTCTTCTTTGTATTGTTCTTATTATATGCAAGAACTTTCCCTGTAATTGCACAGGCAGAAGTAAAAACAATTTTGAAATCTTCAGGAGAATATTATAAACAATTAAGAGACGGAAAAAATGAGCACTAATAAAGTTATACACGCATTATATAATGATGACGATGTTTTAATGGATGCCGTTAAAACAGTAAAAAATGCGAATCATCATATTGAAGAAGTATTTACGCCGTTTCCAGTTCACGGTTTAGATAAATTACTAGGATTGCCACATACTCGTTTAGCTGTTTGTGCTTTCTTATATGGATTAACAGGATTGTCTTTTGCTATTTGGATGACAAATTACATGATGATTGAAGATTGGCCACAAGATATTGGGGGTAAGCCGAGTTTCTCATGGATTGTAAACATGCCAGCTTTTGTGCCTATTATGTTTGAATTAACAGTGTTTTTTGCAGCTCACTTAATGGTGATTACTTTTTTTATGAGAAGTAGATTATGGCCTTTTAAGGAAGCTGAAAATCCAGATCCAAGAACTACTGACGATATTTTCCTAATGGAAATTCCAGTACACAAAAACGAAGAAGAATTAACAGCATTATTAATGAGTACCCACGCTGTTGAGATTAAAGTAATTGATAAGCACTAATAAACATGAGTAGATTATTTAAAATTACGGCCATAATAGCAGTAGTAACCTTAATGTTTACTTCATGCGATAACACAAAGCGTAACTTACAATACATGCCAGACATGTACGAGTCTGTTGCTGGAGAGCCTTATGCTGAGAGTAAAGTTTTTGCGAATGGAACTGAAGCTCAAAAGCCTGTAGAAGGTACTATTGCAAGAGGACACGTCCCTTACGAATATCCAGATACTAATGAAGGTTACGAAGATGCCAAACAAAACTTAAAATCTCCATTAACTGTTGAGGATTTAGACAGCGATAATGGTAAAAAATTATACATTATGTATTGTGCTGTTTGTCATGGTAACAAAGGAAACGGTCAAGGAGCTTTAGTGAAGAACGAAAAATTTTTAGGAATACCTAATTACAAAGACAGAGACATTACCGAAGGAAGTATTTACCACGTAATTATGCATGGTAAAAACATGATGGGGTCTCACGCTTCTCAGTTAAATGAAAAAGAACGTTGGTTAATTGTTAAACACGTTCTAGAGTTAAGAAATAACTTGTTAAAATAATTACCAAACAATTAGATAGATTATGTATCAATTTTCAAGTAAATTAAAAATATCTGCTATTGCACTAATGGTAATAGGTTTTATAGGTATTGTTATAGGTTTTGTATCTGCACCAAGTTCGGAAGCTGAAGTAGCAGAAATATTAGCGCATCAAGCATCTCATAGTTCGCATGATTCTCACTACAGTGATAAAAATGCTACTAAAGAAGTTTCACATCAAGATACTCATACAACACAAGCTCACGGACATGAAAACCATGCACACGATAGTCATGACAAAGGACATGCTACTGAGCATGGAGAAGCTCATCATGCAGAAGCAGGTCACGGTCACGAGAGCGAACATCACTTAGCACACGTACTTCACCAATTACAAAATAGACCATGGGCTGCATTTTTTGTAGCGTTGTTCTTCTTTACTTTTGTAACGATTGTTGTATTCGCTTTCTTAAATATTCAAAGAGTAGCACAAGCAGGATGGTCAGTTGTTCTGTTCAGAGTTATGGAGGGGATTGCAGGTTTCTTACCTTATATTTCTATTATCTTTTTGATTTTTATCGTTTTAACTGCTTTTCATGCCAATCACTTATTTGTATGGATGGGAGAAGGAGTTACGGACCCAGAATCAGCTAACTTCGATCAATTAATAGCTAATAAATCAGGTTGGTTAAACACACCAAGATGGCTAATATTTAGTGTTATTTATTTAGTAGGATGGAATGTTTTCCGTTTACTAAATAGAAAATACTCATTAGCTCAAGACACTGCTAAAGACTTAACAAATTATCACAAAAACTATAAAATTGGAGTTGCCTTTTTAGGATTTTTCTTATTCACAGAATCTATGTCTGTATGGGATTGGATTATGGGATTAGATCCACACTGGTTCTCAACCTTATTTGGATGGTACGTTTTGGCTACAGCTTTAGTTTCTGCTTTAACTGTTATAGCAATGGTTACTGTTTACTTAAAATCTAAAGGATATTTAGCAGTAGTAAACGATAGTCATTTACACGATTTGGCTAAATTTATGTTCGGATTTTCAATTTTCTGGACTTACCTATGGTTTGCACAATTTATGTTGATATGGTATGCAGATATGCCAGAAGAAACAGTTTATTTTGTTCAGCGTTTCGAAGATTACAAATTAGTTTTCTTAGGAATGATTCCTTTAAATTTCATTATTCCTGTCTTATTACTAGTAAATAGTGATTTCAAACGTATTCCTCAAATAGTATTAGGAGTTGGAACTATTATTTTGATTGGTCACTATATAGATGTTTTTGTAATGATTATGCCTGCTACAGTAGGAGATCAATGGGGATTCGGAATTGCTGAAATTTCAAGTGTACTGTTCTTTTTAGGATTGTTTATATACGCTGTATTTACAACAATAAGTAAAGCACCATTAATTGCAAAAGGAAATCCTTTCTTACACGAAAGCGAACACTTCCATTATTAATAATATATATATCATTACATTTGCAAAAAATTAAAACAAAATTATGTTAGCATTATTTTATTTTTTCGTAGCGGTTGCCTTTGCTATTGGAATATGGCAAGTAAACAAGTTACTTTCATACAAAGCTTTAATTAGCGACTTAAAAGCAGGTAAAACTGTTAAAAATTTAGAAGATTACGACAATCCAATCGCCACAGAAAAAGACAATAATTTACAAGGTAAATTATTCTTAATCTTTTTAATAGGTTTCTATTTATTAATGGGATACTGTTTGATCTTTTTACAAGATATCATGTTACCAGATGCTGCATCAGTAGAAGGAGAAGAATATGATAATTTATATAGAATTTCGTTCTGGTTAATTGGTGTTGTACAGTTTTTAACGCAAGCTTTACTATACTTTTTCTCTTATAAATACAGAGGGATTAAAGGAACAAAAGCAACTTTCTTTGCGGATTCTCATAAGTTAGAATTGGTTTGGACAAGTATTCCAACAATTGTTTTAGCTGCCTTAATATTGTATGGTTTAAACATTTGGAATGAGGTTACTGACTTAGAAGGAGATGAAGCAATATTAGTAGAAGTATACGCTAAACAATTTGGTTGGCAGGCTCGTTATGCGGGTAGAGATAACGAATTAGGTAGAGGAAATGTGAGATTTCTAGGAGGTGCTAACACGATTGGTATTGATATGTCTGATGCCAAGTCTGCAGATGACATTCCTGTGAGAGAATTACACTTACCAGTAGGTAAAAAAGTAGTAATGAAGTTCAGATCTCAGGACGTTCTACACTCTGCATATATGCCTCATTTTAGAGCTCAAATGAACTGTGTTCCTGGAATGATTACTGAATTTGGATTTACACCGAAGTTTACTACCGAAGAAATGCGTCAACAAAAAGATGTTATTAGAAAAGTAGCGAGTGTAAATAAAGCTAGAATAGCTAATGGTGATGAAGCTTATGAATTTGATTACTTATTATTATGTAACAAAATTTGTGGAGCCTCTCACTACAACATGCAAATGAAAATAGTTGTTGAGTCTGAAAAAGACTATTTAACTTGGTTAAATCAACAGAAAACAGCTAAAGAATTATTTTAATCACTGTTTTTTAGAATCACAAAAAGAAAAATTTTATTATGTCAGAACATCATCATAAAGAAACTTTCGTAACAAAGTATTTATTTACTTATGACCACAAAATGATTTCAAAGCAGTTTTTAGTAACTGGGATGATCATGGGAATTATTGGAGTTCTAATGTCACTATTATTTAGGCTTCAAATAGCTTGGCCAGAGCATTCGTTTTCTATTATAGAAGCATTTTTACCAGAGCGTTTTCAATCAGAAGCTGGGGTTATGAAGCCAGACATCTATTTAGCACTAGTAACTATACATGGAACTATCATGGTATTCTTTGTATTAACTGCTGGTTTAAGTGGAACTTTTTCAAACCTATTAATTCCATTGCAAATTGGGGCTCGTGATATGGCTTCTGGATTTATGAACTGCCTTTCTTACTGGTTGTTCTTCTTGTCTAGTGTAATTATGGTAATTTCATTGTTTGTACAAGCAGGACCTGCTTCTGCGGGTTGGACAATCTATCCACCATTATCCGCGTTACCACAAGCAATTCCAGGTTCTGGAACGGGTATGACACTATGGTTAGTATCTATGGCTATATTCATTGCATCATCATTAATCGGATCCTTGAACTATATTGTCACTATCTTAAATTTAAGAACAAAAGGAATGAAAATGACAAGATTGCCATTAACCATGTGGGCATTCTTCATTACAGCTATTATTGGTGTAGTTTCCTTCCCTGTATTATTTTCTGCAGCATTATTGTTGATTTTTGATAGAAGTTTTGGAACATCGTTCTACTTATCAGATATTTTTATTGGTGGAGAAGTATTAAACTACCAAGGAGGATCACCTGTATTATTTGAACACTTGTTTTGGTTCTTAGGTCACCCAGAGGTATATATTGTATTATTACCAGCATTAGGATTAACCTCCGAAATCATTTCAACAAATTCACGTAAACCAATTTTTGGATACCGTGCAATGATTGGATCTATTATGGCTATTGCATTCTTGTCTACAATCGTTTGGGGTCACCATATGTTTATTTCTGGAATGAATCCATTTTTAGGATCAGTATTTACCTTTACAACCTTATTAATTGCAATTCCATCAGCAGTAAAAGCTTTTAATTATATTACTACTTTATGGAAAGGTAATTTACAGTTCAATCCAGCAATGTTGTTCTCAATCGGATTAGTATCTACATTTATCACAGGAGGACTAACAGGGATTGTCTTAGGAGATTCAGCCTTGGATATCAACGTTCACGATACTTATTTTGTAGTTGCACACTTTCACCTAGTAATGGGAGTATCTGCCATTTACGGAATGTACGCGGGTATTTATCACTGGTTCCCTAAAATGTATGGAAGAATGATGAACAAAACTTTGGGATACGTACACTTTTGGATTACTGCTATCGCAGCATACGGAGTTTTCTTCCCAATGCATTTTATCGGATTGGCAGGTTTGCCACGTAGATACTATACAAACACCAACTTCCCATTGTTTGACGACTTAGCAAACATCAACCAAGTAATGACTGTGTTCGCCATTATTGGAGGGATAGCGCAAATTGTATTTTTAGTAAACTACTTTATGAGTATTTACAAAGGAAAGGTAGCTTCACAGAACCCTTGGAGGTCTACAACTTTAGAGTGGACAACCCCTGTAGAACATATCCACGGGAATTGGCCTGGAGCAATCCCAGAAGTTCACCGTTGGCCTTATGATTATAGTAAAGTTGATGAAAATGGGGAATACATTTTTGGAGAAGACTACATTATGCAAACAGTACCTCTAAAAGAAGGAGAGCAAGAATCGTAACATATTCTTTTTAACATAATACAAAACCTCGATATAACTATCGAGGTTTTTTTATTGATGTAAGCTCTAAGAGGATGATTCGAAATGTTTAGAATTTTAAAGTTCTCAAAGAGATTACTATTAATAACTAATCGTTATTTTAGCAAAATATAAACAATCAATATTAATACAAAAAATGATATCAGCTAACGAATATTTCGATGGTAATGTTAAATCATTGGGATACGAAACAAAAAAGGGAAAATCAACTCTAGGAGTTATGGAAGTTGGAGAGTACGAATTTGGAACAAGCCAGCACGAAACAATGACCGTTATTGAAGGTGAAATGATAGTGAAACTACCAGGCTCTTCAGAATGGGAAACATACAAAGCAGGACAAGCATACCAAATTGACGCTAACGAAAAATTTCAAGTAAAAGTTTCTACACAAACTTCCTACTTATGTCAATACAAATAGTAAAAAGCCTCTAGTAACTTAGAGGCTTTTTTTATAATCATTTACCACTTAAGTTGGGAAGGTAATTTTAAGGATATATTACATACCAACGTGAAAGAAATAATTTATTCTTACAACAAGTAAAACGTATATCATATTGCTAAAATCTGATTAAAAATAGTACCACAAGTAACATTTTCCAAGATTCATTTGTTGTGTATTAAACATCTCAATTTTATTAGTATTTCTGAAAAGCAAGTATCAATCATAGTAGATACTCGCTATCGATATTCAATCACACTTACCAATCAAGCTAAATAAAATAGAGACAGAGAATCATTATAATATCTGTTGTGTAGTTATTTAGGGCGTTCCCCTTGTGGGTCGGGCTATTCGCTATATCTTTTACTAGTTTTCGATACAAATTTATTCCGTTTCACTCCATAAATTCACTCAAACTGACCGTAAAAGGATGCCGCTACTATCCCTAACGCAAAGAGTAAAGTTTACCAAAGATAAAAGACAGAGAATATATAATCAAAACATAACACCATAAACACATCTCAATAATGTCAAAGTTCTTAAACTTATAACCACCAACCACCAACCACCAACCACCAACCACCAACCACCAACCACCAACCACCAACCACCAACCACCAACCACCAACCACCAACCACCAACCACCAACCACCAACCACCAACCACCAACCACCAACCACCAACGACCAACGACCAACGACCAACCACCAACCATCCATATTAACCCCCTGACTAGTAACGCACTAAAAAAGAGACAAAAACTTCACGAAAAAACTACGTAAAAACATTAAAATATGCGTATGTTTGCAACCCCTTAGTAGCGAGAAGTATTCGAGTTATAAAGGGATAAGATCAAATACATTATCTAGCATTTAATAAAGGAGCATATCCTTTACAAACAAGTAAAAAAAAAGATTTAGAAATAAATCAACAATTATTTGTTTGGGATTAAATAAAGTTAGTATATTTGCATCCGCTTAGCGAAGCAGCTAAGAGATAAAGTCACTATGTGACAAAGTTCATTGAGAAATTTGAAATTGACAGCGTAAATTAGAGCGTAAATTACATGACTAGATCATGAGATTTTTTTGAGCATCGTCTAAATATGCAGTGAGAGCTGTAAAAAAATAACGATGAAGAGTTTGATCCTGGCTCAGGATGAACGCTAGCGGCAGGCTTAACACATGCAAGTCGAGGGGTAACAGGGATAGCTTGCTATTTGCTGACGACCGGCGCACGGGTGCGTAACGCGTATAGAACCTACCATGAACAGGAGGATACCCTTTGGAAACGAAGACTAATACTCCATGGCGATATGATTTGGCATCAGATTATATTTAAAGATTTATTGGTTTATGATGGCTATGCGTCTTATTAGCTAGATGGTAAGGTAACGGCTTACCATGGCAACGATAAGTAGGGGTCCTGAGAGGGAGATCCCCCACACTGGTACTGAGACACGGACCAGACTCCTACGGGAGGCAGCAGTGAGGAATATTGGTCAATGGAGGCAACTCTGAACCAGCCATGCCGCGTGAAGGATGACTGCCCTATGGGTTGTAAACT
Organism: Wenyingzhuangia sp. IMCC45533; assembly: GCF_054111225.1. Lineage (NCBI taxonomy): Bacteria > Pseudomonadati > Bacteroidota > Flavobacteriia > Flavobacteriales > Flavobacteriaceae > Wenyingzhuangia > Wenyingzhuangia sp. IMCC45533. The sequence goes on from NZ_CM134197.1 coordinate 2,049,113, forward strand.
TCTTTTATAGAGGAAGAAACGTGGTTACGAGTAATCATTTGACGGTACTCTACGAATAAGGACCGGCTAACTCCGTGCCAGCAGCCGCGGTAATACGGAGGGTCCAAGCGTTATCCGGAATCATTGGGTTTAAAGGGTTCGTAGGCGGGCTAATCAGTCAGAGGTGAAATCCAGCAGCTTAACTGTTGAACTGCCTTTGATACTGTTAGTCTTGAGTTATATGGAAGTAGATAGAATATGTAGTGTAGCGGTGAAATGCATAGATATTACATAGAATACCGATTGCGAAGGCAGTCTACTACGTATATACTGACGCTGATGAACGAAAGCGTGGGGAGCGAACGGGATTAGATACCCCGGTAGTCCACGCCGTAAACGATGGACACTAGTTGTTGGGCACAAGTTCAGTGACTAAGCGAAAGTGATAAGTGTCCCACCTGGGGAGTACGGTCGCAAGATTGAAACTCAAAGGAATTGACGGGGGCCCGCACAAGCGGTGGAGCATGTGGTTTAATTCGATGATACGCGAGGAACCTTACCAGGGCTTAAATGTAGGATGCATTGTTTAGAGATAGACATTTCTTCGGACTTCTTACAAGGTGCTGCATGGTTGTCGTCAGCTCGTGCCGTGAGGTGTCAGGTTAAGTCCTATAACGAGCGCAACCCCTATTTTTAGTTGCTAACAGGTTAAGCTGAGGACTCTAGAGAGACTGCCGGTGCAAACCGCGAGGAAGGTGGGGATGACGTCAAATCATCACGGCCCTTACGTCCTGGGCTACACACGTGCTACAATGGTAATGACAGAGGGCAGCTACCTGGTGACAGGATGCGAATCTTCAAACATTATCACAGTTCGGATTGGAGTCTGCAACTCGACTCCATGAAGCT
>NZ_CM134197.1:2055000-2718739 GCF_054111225.1 Wenyingzhuangia sp. IMCC45533
GAGTGAATTATGTGCTACACTAAACGATGAGTTAGATAAATTAAGAAAATCTAATCTTAAGTATCATTCATTAGATCGTTCTGTTTTGATGGCGATTTACGTGAGTAGGTCAGCGGTTGAAAGCGCTCATTGGAAAAATAATGATGTATTTGGAATTAACATAGGTTCTTCTAGGGGTGCAACAGAATTGTTCGAGGGGTTTTATAAAGAATTTTTAGATGATGAGTTAGGTAAAACCCATCCATTAACTTCTCCTACAACTACTTTAGGAAATTTGTCCACTTGGGTGGCAGATGATTTGCAGACCAATGGACCTGTGATATCTCATTCAATTACTTGTTCTACAGGTTTGCATGCAGTTTTAAACGGTGTAGCTTGGATTAATTCTGGAATGAGTGAGAAATTTTTGGTAGGTGCAACTGAGGCTCCGAATACAGATTTTACCATTGCACAGATGCAGGCTATTAAGATTTATGCGGAGAACAAAGGAAATTATCCATGTAGGGCTTTGGACTTTGATAAAAAAAGAAACACCATGTGTTTGGGTGAAGGTGCTGCTGTTTTTTGTTTAGAAGCGGGAAAAAAAGATAATGCCTTGGCTTATATTGAGTCTGTGGGTTTTGCTACTGAAAAGTTGAAACACAATATATCTATTACAGAGGATGCTATTTGTTTTCAAGATTCAATGAAAATGGCTTTGAAAGATGTAAGTGGAGATATAGATGTCATTGTGATGCACGCTCCGGGTACCATTAAAGGGGATTCTTCAGAATTTAACGCTATCAGTAAAGTATTCAAAAATAAGATGCCTGCCATTACTTCTAACAAATGGAAAATAGGTCACACATTAGGGAGTTCTGGTTGTTTTAGCATGGAATTGGCTTTATTGATGTTGAAGCATAACACATTTGTGGGTATTCCTTATTTACCAAATTTGAAAAAACCAAACAAAATAAGCAGGGTCTTGATCAACGCAGTTGGTTTTGGGGGGAACGCTGTAAGTATTGTTTTAAAAAGAAAATAATATTCATTGGCTGTAAAATTTACTATTTTTACCAAATCAAAAAATAAACTTATGAGTGAAGTAAGACATAACTGGACTAAGGAGGAAATCCTAGAGATTTATAACAAACCTCTGATGGAATTGTTATACGAGGCAGCTACCGCACATAGGCTGCATCATGATCCTAACGAAGTTCAGGTATCTACTTTATTGTCTATTAAAACTGGTGGTTGTTCTGAAGATTGTGGTTATTGTCCGCAAGCGGCTCGTTACCATACGGATATTGAGGGTAACGATTTAATGCCTGTACAACAAGTTAAGGCTCAAGCTTTAAGAGCAAAAGCTTCTGGTTCTTCTAGAGTTTGTATGGGAGCATCTTGGCGAAATGTTAAGGATGGACCTGAATTTGACGAAGTGTTGGAAATGGTGAGAACCATCAATAAACTAGATATGGAGGTTTGTTGCACACTAGGTATGGTTACGGAAAACCAAGCCAAACGTTTAGCTGAAGCAGGTTTATATGCTTACAATCATAATTTAGATTCCTCGGAAGAGTATTACAAAGAAGTAATTTCTACTAGAGGTTATCAAGATAGACTAGATACCATTGATAATGTAAGAAAAACGAATGTAACAGTTTGTTCCGGAGGTATTATAGGTATGGGAGAAACTACGGAAGATAGAGCAGGAATGTTGGTTGCTTTATCATCTTTAAATCCACAGCCAGAGTCTACACCAATCAATGCATTGGTTGCTGTTGAAGGAACTCCATTAGAAGATCAAAAGCCAGTAGAGATTTGGGACATGGTTAGAATGGTTGCTACCACAAGAATTGTACTACCAGAAACACAGGTTCGTCTTTCTGCAGGTAGAACTCAAATGACACAAGAAGGACAGGCATTCTGTTTCTTTGCTGGAGCAAATTCTATTTTTGCAGGAGATAAGTTATTGACAACTCCGAATCCTGACGTAAACGAGGATATGAAATTATTTGATAAGTTGGGGTTAAATCCCATGAAACCGTTTACAAAAAAGGTACAACCAAAATCGGTTTCGGCAGAAGATTCATCTTACCAAGCTAAAGGAGAAAATCCTAAATGGACTAGACCTGATCATAAAATTGAAAGAAACGAAGAAGCTAAGTTGAAAGCCAAAGAAATTAGAGCGGCTGAAAAAGCTTAATATCTCAATCAATATTCTAAAAAAAAATATGGACCTATCTAGATTTTCTAGGTAGGTTTTTTGTTTATAAATTATTTGATTGCATGTGCGAGTACTAAAAATATCCTTTCAATATTTTGTATTTTTATAGCTCTCAAATAACTAAGGATGTACTTAATTTTCGATACAGAAACAACGGGTTTGCCTAAGAGCTATAAAGCTCCTATGACAGATACTGATAACTGGCCTAGGTGTATACAAATAGCTTGGCAGTTGCATGATGAGATGGGGGAAATGATAGAGCACGAAAACTTTATGATTCAGCCAAATGGATTTAATATTCCTTTTGACTCTGAAAAAGTACACGGAATTTCAACAGAGTTGGCACAAGAGCAAGGAATTACTTTACAGGCTGGGTTAGATAAATTTAACCAAGTACTAAGTAAAACAAAATTCTTGGTAGGTCAGAATGTTACGTTCGATGTAAACATTATGGGAGCTGAATTTGTAAGAGCAGGAATTGAACCTAACTTTGAGGCTTTTAAGTTTGATGAGTTTGAAATGTCAGACTACAATTTTGAAACTAAAGCACCCAAAAATAGGACTTTGGCTATCGATGATTTAAGAGAAGAAGATAAAAACAAATTAGGAATTTTAGATACTTGTACTGAGATTACAGCAAGTATGTGTCAGTTACCCGGTGGTAGAGGGGGGAAATTTAAACTACCTACACTTACGGAATTACATCAGTATTTGTTTGGAGTCGATTTTGGAGAGGCTCATAATGCAACCGCCGATGTGGAAGCTACGACTCGATGTTTTTTTGAATTGATAAGAAAACAAGCTTTTACCCAAGAGCAATTAGATGTAGACTCAGCTTATTTTACAACATTCAAGCAAGCAAATCCCAAACCTATCGAGGTAATTGGATTAAAGCATTTGAATTTAAAGCAAGAGAGTAATAAAATAAGAAAGCGTCAATCAGAACAGGCTGGTGCTGCTGGCAAAGGTATTGACGTCAAAGAAAATTTAGAAAAATTAAAAAATGCCTCTTTTGCACATTTACATAATCATACTCAGTATTCTATATTACAATCTACTATAGAAATTGGAGCGTTGGTTCATACTGCAGGAAAACAAAATATGTCTGCTGTTGCTATCACAGATTTTGAAAATATGATGGCTGCTTTTCATTTTACCAATGCAGTAGATGGCTACAACAAAGGAGTAAAATCTAGAAAAGTAGAAGCAGAAGAAAATGGCGAAGCATTTCATGAAAAGGAGTTGGTGCCTATAGTTGGGTGTGAATTCAACGTGTGTAACAATCATTTAGATAAGACTCAAAAGGACAACGGATATCAAATTGTTTTATTAGCTAAAAATAGAAAGGGTTATCAAAATTTAGCCAAAATGTCATCAACAGCTTTTGTGGATGGTAAATATTATGTGCCTCGAATTGATAGGTCTATTGTAGAGAAATACAAAGAAGATGTAATTGCTTTAACGGGTAGTTTGTACGGGGAAGTTCCTAGTAAAATATTGAATGTAGGAGAAAAACAGGCTGAGGAGGCTTTGTTATGGTGGAAGGAGCAGTTTGGTGATGATCTCTATATAGAACTTATGAGGCATGGGCAAGAGGATGAAAACGTAGTGAATAAAGTATTGCTACAGTTTGCCGATAAACATGATCTTAAGGTAATTGCCACCAATAATACCTTTTACATGACTAAAGAGGATGCCAACGCACATGATATTCTTTTGTGTGTAAAGGATGGCGAAAAGCAAGCTACTCCAAAAGGAAGGGGAAGAGGATACCGATATGGTTTACCCAATGATGAGTATTACTTTAAATCTCCTGAGGAGATGAAAGAGTTGTTTGTAGACGTACCTCAAGCAATTGTAAACATTCAAGAATTAGTAGATAAAATTACACCGTTTACCCTTGCTAGTGAGGTATTACTACCAGCTTTTGATATTCCAGAACGTTTTAAAGATGCTAAAGATTTAGAAGATGGAGGTAAGCGTGGAGAAAATAACTTTTTAGCTCATTTGGTCTACGAAGGAGCAAAAAAGAGGTACGGAGAAATTACTACTGAAATAAAGGAACGACTAGATTTAGAATTGGACGTAATTGCCAAAACAGGTTATCCTGGATACTTTTTAATTGTAGAAGATTTTATAAGAGCAGCCAGAGATATGGGAGTCTCGGTAGGTCCTGGACGTGGATCTGCTGCGGGATCAGTGGCAGCTTATTGTTTGTGGATTACCAATATAGACCCTATAGAATACGATTTACTTTTTGAGCGTTTCTTAAACCCTGAACGTATTTCCATGCCCGATATTGATATTGATTTTGATGACGAGGGACGTGGTCGAGTAATTGATTATGTTATTGATAAATACGGGTCTAACCAAGTAGCACAAATTATTACCTACGGTACGATGGCTGCAAAGTCGTCTATTAGAGATACGGCTCGTGTATTAGATTTGCCGTTGTTTGAAGCTGATAGAGTAGCCAAGTTGATTCCTGGGATGAAGCTTAAAAAGATTTTTGGATTGGATGACAAAGCTTTGGCAAGTAAGCTTAGGTCGGAAGAATTAGAAATGGTAAACGAGTTGAAACGTATTGCTGACGGAAATGATTTGACTGCTGAAACGGTTAATAAAGCAAGAATTTTAGAAGGTTCTGTAAGAAATACTGGAATTCATGCTTGTGGGGTCATCATTACGCCAGATGATATTACCAAGTATGTGCCTGTATCTGTAGCCAAAGATTCAGATATGTACGTTACCCAATTTGATAACTCAGTAGTAGAAGACGCTGGATTGTTAAAAATGGATTTCTTAGGGTTAAAAACATTAACTCTAATAAAACATACTTGCAAAATTGTTAAGGCTCGTCACGGAATCGAATTGGATCCCGAAGCATTTCCTATAGATGACGTAAAAACATACGAGTTATTTCAAAGAGGAGAAACAGTCGGTATTTTTCAGTACGAATCTCCTGGAATGCAAAAGTATATGCGAGAATTGAAGCCTACAGTTTTTGCAGATTTAATTGCGATGAATGCTTTGTACAGACCAGGTCCGTTAGAGTATATACCAAGTTTTATCAATCGTAAACACGGTGTAGAAGAAATTTTATATGACTTACCTGCCGAAGAATACAAGAACAGACTTGCAGAGACCTATGGTATTACAGTTTATCAAGAGCAGGTGATGTTGTTATCTCAAGATTTAGCAGGATTCACCAAAGGTCAAGCCGATACTTTACGTAAGGCCATGGGTAAAAAGCAGATTGCAGTACTGGCTAAAATGAAACCCTTATTTATCAATCAGGCTTCCGAAAGAGGACATGATGCCAAAGCTTTGGAAAAAATTTGGAAAGATTGGGAAGCATTTGCATCCTATGCCTTTAATAAATCCCACTCTACTTGTTATGCGTGGGTAGCTTATCAAACTGCGTATTTAAAGGCACATTACCCTGCTGAATATATGGCGGCTGTACTGTCCAATAACATGAATGATATCAAGCAGGTAACTTTCTTTATGGAAGAATGTAAACGAATGGGTTTAGAGGTTTTAGGTCCTGATGTGAATGAATCCTACGCTAAGTTTTCTGTGAATGATCAAGGTGCAGTTCGTTTTGGATTGGCTGCAATTAAGGGTGTTGGAGGAATAGCTGTACAAAGAATTATAGAGGAAAGAGAAGATAAAGGACCTTACACATCTATTTTTGATGTTGCTAAAAGAGTAGATTTAAGGACCTGTAATAAAAAAGCTTTTGAAGGACTGGCTCTGGCTGGCGGTTTTGATTCTTTTGGTGATGTACATAGAGCTCAATTTTTCGCTGGTGACGAGAAAGGAACTACTTTTTTAGAAAAAGCAATGAAATTTGGTCACGCTTATCAAGAAAGTATCAATTCGTCTCAAGTGTCTTTATTTGGAGAAGCATCGGACGTTCAATTACCAGAACCTTCCGTACCTCCTTGCGAAACTTGGGGAACCATGGAAACTTTATCCAAAGAGAAGGAAGTTGTGGGAATATATATATCTGCACATCCTTTAGATGATTACAGAAATGAAATGAAATTTACCAATTGTGGAGTGAGTATGTTTAAAGAAGATTTACGACAACATGTAGGTAAAACTTTCTCTTTTGCGGGCATCCTAACTAGTGCAGAACATAGAATTGCTAAAAACGGAAATGGCTGGGGGTCTTTTATGATCGAGGACTATACGGATTCTCACGAATTTCGTTTGTTTGGAGAAGACTATTTAAGATATCAGCATATGCTAGTGCCTAATTCTTTTCTACATATTAGTGGTGTAGTCCAAAGAGGCTGGATGCAAAAAGATGGTTCTGAAGGAGCTCCTAGAGAAAAATTCTCAGACTTCTCACTACTGTCTGATATTTTAGAAAAGAAGTGCAAAAAAATAACTTTTAAATTGCGTTTGCACGAAATTAGAGAAGATAGAATAGAACAGTTACAAATGTTATTGTCTGGATTTACTGGAGAAGGAGCCAAACAAACTGTAGGTTTTAATATTATTTCTGATAAGGATAAAATTGATATTGAAATGCCTTCTAGAAATTACAAGCTAAACATAACTTCTGAACTTTTTGAATATCTAGACAAAGAAGGGTTCGATTATAAACTAAACTAATTCAATGAACATATAAATAATACAAAAGCTCCTAAGGTCAAACCTTAGGAGCTTTTGTATTATCAGTTATTATGATGTTTAGTATGCAGGAGCTCCGTAAGGAGATCTGTTAGAATCTTCATGGCTAGCACCAATTTTACTCACAGCACATCTAAAACCAATATAGTTAGTAGACATGTACTCTTCTAAGAATTTTCTTTGTGCAGGATCTAGCCAAAATTCTCTGTCTTGCCAAGAACCACCCTTGTAAACTCTAGAGTATTTTGTAATCAAACTAGTTCTAGGTTTAGCATCGTACTTTAATTCCATTTGACCAGTCTTTTCATTTAACACAGGTTGTGGAATTACAGGAGAGTTATACATAGGTTTTCTGGCCTCAGGATCTTCTTCTTCGTAATCTCTAGAACTAGACAAGTCACCATCAGCAAAATCTATATTGTCGGCTTTGTTGATATTAGGATTCATGTAAGCATCACTAATAGAAATTTCTTCTTTTACAATTTCACCTGGTAATGCAGAAGGTACAATTTTACCATTTGGCAAAGTATCATAAACCATATTGTTAACATCAACTAAAACAACTTTACCACTTTCGTCAAATTTCATTTTCTTAAAAACATTACCTCTGTAATAGTTAAAGTCGTTAGCCTCAGTATTAATTACAGGTCTGTAAACATCAGCAACCCATTCTGCTACATTTCCAGCCATGTCGTACAAACCAAATGCGTTTGGTGGAAAACTTTTCACAGGAGTTGTAATATCTCCGTTATCAGAACTCCAACCAGCAATACCACTGTAATCTCCTTTAGATTGTTTGAAATTAGCAAATTGAACTCCATAAGCGCTTTGAGCATCTATAGTTGTTTCACCACTCCAAGCGTATTTTTTTCTACCTCTGATGGTGTTGTATTCTCTATTTTCAACATCAGCTTTGGCTGCATATTCCCATTCAGCTTCTGTAGGAAGCCTAAAATTAGGCATAGGAGAGTATTTTTCAATATTCAATTTGATATCTTCTTTTTTAACTGGAGTCGCTAATGCTATGGAATCAGTTTCTTCCTCTTCTTCAGGACGAGTTACGTATTCTGTGAAAATGGAATAATCTCCATTGAACAACAATTTAGGATCAAGCTCAAAAACTTCCGCATCGAATCTAGCCCTACCTTGCTCACTAATTCCTCTTTCGTTATAAGGTTTAAGTATTCCATCAGCAATTAATACCATCTCGGCAACTCTATCTGTTCTCCATTTACAATAGTCATTAGCCTGTCTCCAAGATACTCCTACAACAGGATAATCTTCGTAAGCAATACTTTTTAAGTAAGTTTTAGACAAACCTCCGTCAGAACCTAAAGGGTTTTTCCATACATTCTCATCAGGAAGTGCAGCTTTGTATATATGTTTGTATTTTGGATTGTTAGGTGGATACACTTTTTGTAACCAATCCAAATATATCAAGTACTCTCTATTAGTTACTTCTGTATCATCTAAATAAAAACTTTTAACATGTACAGTGCTAGGAGTATTTCTTACACCTCCCATTACATCTTGTTGAATTTGTCCCATAACAAACAGACCTCCTTCTATGTATACCATGTTTTCAGGTATTTCTTGATAAGAATCAAAAGCAAGAGCTGGTAAACCACCGTTTTCTGGTGCTCCAAAATCGAAACCTACGTTTTCAGAATATCTATCAGAACCATAGTCCTGTTTATTGTTAGAACAGCTTACTAAACCTAGTGCGGCTAAACCGTATACTAATGAGGATTTTATGATTTTTTTCATAAACTTAAAGAATCACTATTGTTGTTAATTTCATCGCAATATAGATTATATAAATCAATTATACAATTTAATTCTACCTAGTAGATAATAATAGTAAATTGTTATATTCGTGAAATAAATTAGGAATAAATGAAATTACGTAGTTTGCTTTGTTTTTTTTTATTTGTCGCTTTAGTGAGTGCACAAAACAAAAAAACATTTACTGTAAAACTAAATACTATATACGATCCGGTCATTGAAAAAACAATATACAGTGGAGATCACATAACTTTAGGAGATGGTTTTGTTCCTTTATACATTCATCAAGAAAAAAAAAATAAGAACGGAGAAATCGTTAATATTAGTTATAAAGTTTTAAGGCAAAAAAAACGCTTAATAAAGGACTTATTAGTTACGCAGGAAAAGATTTCTCCAGAGATTGATTTAAGGGTATTTACTGTTAAAGATGTAGATAAGGAGTACATAACGTTTTCTTTCAATCCAGTCTATAAAAACTCTAAGCAGGAATTTTTTGAAATACAAGAAATTGAAGTAAACTATTCGATAAAGACCAAATCGAAATTTTCAAAAGTAAATCGAACGAATGCTAATAGCGAGTCATTTTTAGCATCTGGGACGTGGTATAAAATAGCTGTCGATAAAACAGGGGTGTATAAGTTAGATTACAACTTTTTAAAATCCTTAGGTATTGACGTTGATAATATCAATCCTAAAAGAATAAGAGTTCTAGGATATGGAGGACAAGTTTTACCCGAGGACTTAGGAGTGTCACAAATAGAGGGCTTACAAGAAAATGCTATTCAAGTAATAGGAGAAGAAGATAATGTATTTAATCGAGATGATGTTGTATTATTCTATGGACAGGGAACCATAACTTGGGATTTAACTAACAGAAATCAAATAACCCACAGACAAAACATATATAGCTCTAGGGGATATTACTTTATTAACGTAGATTCTGGTATTGACGGAAAAAGAATTCAAAATATCGCTAGTCCATTAAACGCTGCAACCAATCAAATAAATACATTTACGGATTATCAACTGCACGAGCAAGAGTTGTTTAATTATATTAGAGTAGGTAGACAATGGTTTGGAGAAGATTTTAGTGTCAATAGGAATCAAAATTTTAATTTTATTTTTCCAAATATTGTTCGAACTACAAGTGTGATTTTATCTACTGGCTTTGCTTCAAATTCGGCATCTACGAGTGTAAACTTCAATGTAAACTATAATGGGAATGTGTTAATAAATAGGGCAATACAAAATACCAATCCTAGAGAAGGCTTCACAAATATTAACCCTTCAGCTAATTTTTTGGCTGCTGGGGATAATATCAACATTAACGTGTTTTACAACTCTAATGGAGATAATTCTGCAATTTCTCGATTAGATTATTTGAGAGTTGTTGCAGACAGAAGTCTGATTGCTAATGGAACACAGTTTGGTTTTGTAAATTTCCAATCCCAAACTAACAGTCAGGTTTTAGAATACACCATCAATAAAAAAAATGAAATTGATTACATATGGAATGTTACAGATGTGTATAATGTAAAAAACCAATTAGGTACTAACGTAAGCTCAAGTAGTTTTAAGTTTAAAGAGTTAACAGATGGTATTTTAAATAGATACCACTTAGTGAAAATTAACAGGGCCCTATCGCCGATAAACTTAGGAAGCAACTCGAGAGTATCTAATCAAAATTTACAAGCTATTAATAATGCTCAGTATGTAATTATTGCGAATAAAAATTTAATATCTCAAGCAAATCGTATCAAGACATATCACGAGCAAAATACATATATAGACGAAGCCAAAACTACTAAGATTAAAGTTGAAGTAGTTGATATCCAACAAATATATAACGAGTTTGGATCAGGAAATTCAGACATTACGGCTATTAGAAATTTTTTTAAATTTTTGTACGATAAAAATACTTCGGCAGAGCAAAGGTTAAAATATGTTTGTTTGTTTGGAGACTCCACATTTGATTATAGAAATATCCAAACTAGGTCAGAAAATAGCATTCCAACATTTATGTCGTTAACTAATAGTTCGAGCCTTATATCATCATTCAATACAGATGACTATTATGCCTATATGGATGAAGTAGGAAGAATTTCACCATCTGTATCTAGTTGGAAAATGGATTTGATTACTGGGAGAATACCCGTGTCCAATGCCAATGAGGCGAGAACGGTTGTTGATAAAATTTTGAATTATTACGCTCCTAATTCCTTTGGAGCATGGAAAAATCAAGTTACATTGTTAGGAGATGATGGTCAAGAAGGAGATAATCAAGGACTGATTGAACATTTGGAGGATTCAGCTAAGAAAATAACGGGGTTTGTAAACTCCTCAAATATCGAAGTAGAAGGGAATGACGAGAATTTAAACGTTGTTAAACTATACTCCGATGCATTTGAAGAGCAGGTGACTTCGGGAGGGCAGAGTTACCCAGAAGTAAAAAGAAGATTTTTACAAGCTTTTGATAATGGATCTCTAGTGATTAATTATTTTGGACATGGAAACGTTTTTAGTTTGGCAGAAGAAAATTTCTTGGATATATCTGACATCGGAGCCATTAGGAATAAAAATAACTTGCCGCTATTTATTACCGTAACCTGTGATTTTTCAAGATTTGATGATCCTGTTAGAGTTTCAGGGGGAGAGGAATTGATGCTTAACTCCTTAGGAGGTGCTGTTTCAATGATTACAACAACAAGACAAATTACGATTACTGCTGGAGCAAAGATGAACAACCTATTGTCTGACTATTTATTCCGTTTTGATGGAAAAAAAAGAACAATTGCAGAAAGTCTTAAAGATGCTAAAAACGTGAATTTTGACAGGGACAAGTTTTTTGTGTTTTACTTTGGAGACCCTTTAATGAATTTGTCAATACCAGATAATAAAATAAAAATAAATGATGTTAAAAAAATTGTTACGACTGATCCTAACGAAATTAAGTTAGAAAGTGTATCAACTCTAAAAGCTTTGGCACGACATCGAATAACAGGTGAAATTGTAGATAAATCGGATAATACAATTAATTCTTTTAACGGTAAGTTAGATATTATAATATATGGTAAAGAACTAGAAAGAAGTACTAGACTTAACGAAGAAGGTGGTGTAAATTCAGGTAACCAGTCGGAGGTAACAAACTTTAATTCCCTAGAAAACAAACTTTTTGTAGGGACTGCTTCTGTTAAAAATGGAATGTTTGCTGTTGATTTTATTTTGCCTAAAGATATTGGTTTTATAGAAGAAAGCACGAAATTTAGCGTTTATGCGGCATCAAATTCGAATGAGGCTACAGGATTTGATAAAACTTATATAGTTGGAGGCATTGATACCGATGTAGAGGAAGATAAAACACCCCCCATGCTAAATCTATTTATGGAAGATAAATCTTTTTTAGATGGAGGTAGTACGACCACGAGGCCTAGATTTATAGCAAATATCCAAGATCAAAGTGGTATCAATATTTCTCTAAATTCGATAGGACGTAATTTATCTTTGGTTATTGATGGAGATTTTAGTAACCCGATCAATTTAAATGATTTTTATACCACAGAGCCTGACGACTTTACCAGAGGAGTAGTTAACTACGAATTGGAACAATTAGAGATTGGAAATCATACTGTTACATTTAAAGCTTGGGATACTCACAATAATTCTGCTACCCAAACGTTAAATTTTACTGTAGTGGAGGACAGAGAGTTCAAAATAGATAGGGTTTTAAATTACCCTAACCCTTTTATCAACCACACAGAGTTTTGGTTTTCTAACAATAGAGTAGGAAATCCTTTAGAAGTAAAAGTGCAGATATACACAATTTCGGGTAAATTGGTAAAGTCCATTTTTGCAACAGACGGAAACAATAACGGAGGAAATATTGTAAGAAGTGTTACTTGGGACGGGAAAGACGATTTTGGAAACAGACTAGCTAAAGGAGTTTATTTGTACAAGATAATAGTGAAAGAAACTTTGTCTGGAGAAACAGATGAAAGGATAGAAAAGTTAGTAATATTATAAAATAATCAATTTATAGAATATGAGAAATAAAATAAGTTATCTGTTTGTGTTAACATTCGTAAGTTTTAAAATGTTTGGCCAAACAAATACAATTACTACTGTGGCTCCTTTTTTGGGGATAGTTACAGATGCTAGAGCAGCAGGGATGGGAGATGTTGGAGTAGCAACTACTGCAGATGGAAATGCTTTATTTCATAACGCGGCTAAAATGAGTTTTCACAAAAAAGAAGTAACGGTAGCGCTTAATTATACTCCATGGCTTAGAAATTTAACAGATGATATATTTGTAGGTAACATTACATATCAGCAAAAAATAGATGATAGGAGTGCTTTTGCAGGTGGATTTAAATATTTTAGTTACGGTGAAATTGAAGTGACTCAAGACAATTCAAGCGCTTCTACAACAGCCACGCCTAATGAATTGGCTATAGATGGAGCCTATTCCTTAAAGCTTAGTGATAATTATGGAATGGGAGTTGCTTTGAGATACATAAGATCTGATTTGAGAATTTCTGGGACATCATTTTCTGATATTGAGGTTACCAACGGATTTGCTGTTGATATTTCAGGATATTACCAGTCTAACGAAATGGCATTTAGCCAGTTCAACGGAGTTGCAAGAGGAGGTTTTAATATTAGCAATATAGGGCCTAAAGTAGATGTTTTTAACAGCGAAGGTTTTCTACCAACAAATTTAAAATTGGGAGGTGGTTTTGATTTTATTTTCGATGACTACAATCAATTTGGTGTAACGATGGAGTTCACCAAGTTACTAGTACCGAGTGTAAACGGAGAAGATCAAAACTTTATAGAGGGAATTGTGAATTCTTTTGGTGACGCACCTAATGGTTTTAGCGAAGAGCTTGAGGAGGTTACCATTGGATTGGGAGCTGAGTATTTATACAACAATGCTTTTGCTTTTAGAGCAGGATATTTCAAGGAAAACGAAAACAAAGGAAATAGAAACTTTTTTACGTTAGGAGCGGGGTTCAAAGCAAGTTCTTTTAACGTTGATTTATCATACTTAATTAGTAATTCTGTTGTTAATAATCCGTTAGAAAATACAATCAGATTTTCTTTATCCTTTGATTTAGGAGATTTATACGAGTACTAATCAACAAAATATATTTACTTTTGAACCGGTGTTATCAATAGCATCGGTTTTTTATTTTAGCATATGTATAAAAACGTAGTCATTGTAGGAACAGGTAGTGCTATTCCACAAAAAGTAATTAAAAACACGGATTTTAGTAGCCATGTTTTTATGAATGAGGATGGAACTCTATTTGAAAAAGAAAATACTGATATTATAGAAAAATTTGAGGCTATAACGGGTATAGCTGAAAGAAGATATGCAGAAGATCATTTAAACACTTCTGATTTGGCTGCAGAAGCATCTGTTATAGCGCTTAAAGATGCCGAAATAGATAAAGAGGAATTGGATTTAATTATAGTGGCTCACAACTTCGGAGATGTTAAAAAGGGAAGTATTCAAGGAGATTTACTCCCGAGTTTGGCAACAAGAGTAAAAAATTTGCTAGACATCAAAAACCCTAATTGCGTAGCTTACGATATTCTGTTTGGTTGCCCGGGATGGGTTCAAGGAATGATACAAGCTAACCAAGCGATAAAAGCAGGAGATGCTAAAAAAGTATTGGTAGTAGGAGCAGAAACACTGTCTAGAGTTGTAGATGACAATGATAGAGACAGTATGATTTTTGCTGATGGAGCAGGAGCTACGGTACTAGAACTGAAAACAGAAAATAAGGAAAGAGGTATCTTAACTACGGCAGCTCAAACTTATGCTCAGGAAGAAGCAGCTTATTTGTACTCAGGTCCTACATACAATAAAAATCAAAATCAAGATATCAACTATATTAAAATGTTGGGTCGTAAGATATATGAATTCGCTTTAGTTCATGTTCCTGCTGCCATTAAAGTTGCGATGGATAAAAGAGGTTTGGAAATTGATGACATCTCTCAAATATTCTTACATCAAGCCAATGAAAAAATGGATGAAGCTATTGTAAAAAGACTGTTTCGTTTGTTTAAAAAACCAGTCAAAAAGGGAATTATGCCTATGTCTATCCAAAAATTGGGTAATAATTCTGTGGCTACAGTTCCAGTTTTGTATGATATGGTTTTAAGAAATCAGATAGAAGGACATCAAGTAAATAATGATGATATTGTTATTTTTGCTTCGGTAGGAGCAGGGATGAATATCAACGCTATTACTTACAAGGTCTAAACGTCCTTGGCATCTACTTTTAATCTTGGATTAGCAGTGGTCAATTGACTGCTATGGAGTCCGAGTTTGTATTTTTGATATGCAGTTACAGCAATCATAGCAGCATTGTCTGTGGTATATTCAAATTTAGGTATATAGCTTGTCCAGCCAAAGTGTTTTTGGGCATCTATCAATCGTTTTCTAATTTCAGAATTAGCGGATACTCCCCCTGCAATGGCAACTTGTTTGATGCCGGTTTCCTTGACAGCTTTTTTAATCTTATCCATCAATATTTCTGCAATGGTATTTTGTACGCTTGCACAAATATCAAATAAATGGTTTTTTATAAATTCAGGATTTTTTTGAATTTCCCTTTGAACAAAGTAAAGAATACCTGTTTTTAGTCCACTAAAACTAAAATGATGATCTTTGACTTTAGGTTTGGTAAACTTATAGATAGGTTCTCCTTTTTGCGCATATTTATCTATAAGAGGTCCTCCAGGGTAAGGTAATCCCAATATTTTAGCTGTTTTATCATAAGCCTCGCCTACAGCATCATCAATCGTTTCTCCCAAAATTTCCATATCAAAGTAATCTTTAACTTTAATAATTTGCGTGTGTCCGCCGCTAATAGTCAAGCAGATAAACGGAAACGTTGGTTTTTGGTCATTAGCATCATCAATAAAATGAGCTAAAATGTGAGCTTGCATGTGATTGATGGCCAACAAAGGTATTTTGAGCGCAAGTGCCATAGATTTTGCGAATGATGCCCCCACCAAAAGAGATCCCATCAACCCAGGACCTTGAGTAAAAGCAACAGCATTCAATTCACTTTTTTTAATATTGGCTTTTTTTAGCGCAGCATTTACAACGGGTACAATGTGTTGTTGATGAGCTCTAGAGGCCAATTCCGGCACAACACCTCCGTACTGAGAATGTATGTCTTGATTGGCAACAATATTTGATAGAATTTGTTCGTTACAAATAACGGAAGCACTAGTGTCGTCACAGGATGATTCTATAGCTAAGATGTACACATTATCAGACATAATTAGAGTTTAATTGACTATTTTTGTGTAGCAAATTTAGGACTTATAAAAACAATAATAAAAATACTAAGTAGATTTTTACTAGCATCGGTTGTACTGTTGCTCTTGCTCATATTTGCTTTGCAGTTTGGAAAAACTCAAAAAATAATTGCTGATAATATCTTTGATTATTTAAATGAAAAATACAAGGTTTCTCTAGAAGTACAACAATTTAAAATTACAGCTTTTGGAGAATTTGAAATGCTGGGTTTGTTGGTGAGAGATCATCACTTAGACACTTTGGTGTATGCCAAAAAAGCTGAAGGAATTATTTTTGATTTGCATAAAATTAAAAATAAAGAGATATCTATTGAAAAGGTAAAGATTTCTGATGCTTGGGTGAACGACAAAACTTATGCACAAGAAAACGAGAGTAGTTTGACTGTTTTTTCTAACAGTTTCAAACCTAAAAAGAAAAGTAATAAAGCGCTAAGAATTTTATTGACAAATATTGAGCTGAATCAGCTTAGGTATTTAAAGACTTTGCAAAGTAAACCTATTGTTGATTTTAGCCATATTGGAGGCCATATAGACCTAGTAGATGTTATAGGACTAGCCACGTTCGTTAAAACAGATTCCTTGAGTTTTAAAGATATTTACGGAATTGATTACAAAAAATTGAAAACGGATTTTTTGTATTCTTTAAGTGAAATGAATTTTAGGAATACTAGTCTTACCACACAAAATTCCAATCTCAGCTTTAATCTCAAGTTTATATCTCCAGATAAAGGTTATGCAAATTTTATAGATGCCGTAAAACTAAGAGCAAATATATTGGATAGCGATTTAGCGCTGAGCGACGTAAACAAAATTTATCCACATTTCATAAAAGAAGGATTGTTCAATATCTCTTCTGATTTAGAGGGAACATTAAACAATCTAAAATTGGATAAGACTAGTATAATTGCTAAAGATTATTCTTCAATTTTAGTGGGAGATTTTTTATTGAAAAACAGCATTCACAACAGAGAGTATTTTTGGCTCTCTGCAAACAAAGCCAATTTGGAGTTAAAACCAGGTGCTTTAACCCAATTGGTTCCTGAACAATATCATACAAGCCTGCCAACAGAATATTACGGTTTAAATCAACTGAATTATAATGGAGATTTATACGTCTCTAAAACCAAACTAGTTTTAAACGGAGAGGCAGTTAGCAATTTGGGAAATATAGAGGTTAATGGTTTCGTAGATAACCTGACTTCAGAAAACAGAAAAATACAGTTCAAAGTTCCATCGGGTATTGTTTTGAAAAACAGTCGTTTCAAGGGATTAAAAAAGATAACTTTCAGCGGAGACGTAAAAGGTATTGTCTCTAAAGACAAATACAATTTGACCACCAAAATCTTATTAAAAAAGTTGGGTTACAAGCAAAATACGTTTTCCAATATAGATGTAAGTTTAGTAGCAAACAATAAAGATGTCAAAGCAAATGTTATCTCTAAAGATCCGCTACTGTCCTTCAATGGAGATTTGAGTGTTGCAAACGATTTAAAAGGTACAAAAACTTATGATGTTGGTTTTATGGTGAGCAAGGCAAAACTCTCAAAACTATTCCCTAAAAATATATCTTTTCAGAAAAATATCACGGCCAATGGTAAGCTAAACTTGGAGCAAGTGGATGATGATATAAAAGCTAAAGGTCTTGTGAATAATTTACATATCGAGACTGCATCAGACTCCTTAAATCTTAATGATGTGACATTAAATTTCGTGTCTGAGGGATTGAGGAAAGACATCAAGCTAACTTCTAAAGAACTATTAAAGTTAAATGTTGAAGGTGAGTTTGAATTTGCTGATTTTGAAAAGTTGGTAGTAAATGCTCTCTATAAATTTATACCTGGAACGAAAGCACGAAATGATGTAAAAGACCAAACCTTAGCTTTTGGAATGGAGGTATATCCCAAGCTCATAAAATCAATAACTAACAAAGTTGTTTTTACAGACAATATAAAGTTATCAGGAATTCTAGATGCTAAAGGGGATAAAGGTGTTATTTATGGTTACACTCCTAGCTTAACGAGCCAAGATATTAAAGTTGATAGTTTAAAAATTATTTTAGATAACTCTAACAAATGGATCAATTCAAACATTACAGCAAAAGAATTTAGTTATAAAAAACAAGTATATAATGATCTATCTCTATTAGGAAAAAAGTTAAACGATACCCTTTTTGTTCGTTCTAATTTTAGCTCCAACAAAATTAACAACAGGGCTGTATTTTATTTAACTACCAACAATAACAAAGTAAACTTAGGGATTGAAAACGTTTATCTGCAATATTTGAATTCCATTTGGACAAATAATACTCAAAAGAAAAACAAAATACATTACAACTATAAAAAGGGATTTTGGAATTTTAATGGCCTTGCGTTTGTCAACGGGAATCAAGAGTTAGAATTTAACGGACAAATAGAAAAAGATCAATCTAAAAATTTGAGATTAGCATTAAAAAATGTAAATCTAGCAGAAGTCTTACCTAATGTTGATAGTCTAAAAGTGGGAGGTATTGCCACAGGGGAGGTGTTTTTTAAAGAGAAAAACACATTGCTGAGACCTAATGGAAACTTAGTAGTAAATAAATTAAAGATCAACGGGGTTAGTTATGGTTTGATGAAAACTAGTATCAAGCCTAATGAGAAAGAATTAGGGTATGATATAAGTTTTAATATGATTGATAACGATATCAATAATATCAATGCTCAAGGAGAGATTATAGTTGATAAAAATGATTTTTCGGAATCGGATATTTCATTAAGCGTTTCATTAAATAAATTAAAATTAAGTTCATTGAGTCCCTTGGGTAGAGATGTATTATCTACTATTAGAGGGAGTGCAGGAGGTCAATTTAAAGTTACTGGTAAACTAAATAACTTTAACAGTTACGGAGACATCACTTTAAACAATTCGGGTTTAAAATTTCCCTACTTAAACACAAACTATAATCTGTTAGACCGCTCTAAAATTAAGTTGACAGGAAAAACTTTTGTTTTTGATAAAATAAAACTTACCGATAGCAAATTTGGTACTGAAGGTTTCTTATCAGGTAAAATTAATTATGACAGGTATAACAATTGGTATTTGAATTTGAGAATGAATACAGAAAACCTGTTGGTGATGGATACAGAGCAAGAAGAAGACTCAAAGTATTTTGGAACGGGTTTTATGAAAGGGTCAGCTACCATTCAAGGTTATACTTCTAATTTAAGTATAAACGTAACAGGAACTACATTAGAAGGGACAAAATTTACGCTTCCTATAAGTGATATTAAAGAGATAGAGAAAAATAGATTTATATACTTTAAGCAGTCCAAAGAAGCAGAAGGAGTTGTAAATAATAAGGAACAGGTTAGCCAAGGAGGAGTAAGTGTTACGTTAAATTTAGATATTACTAACGATGCCATCGGAGAAGTTGTGATAGATCAGACATCGGGAAGTTCCCTACAAGGTAGAGTAGATGGTAGATTGCTTATTGATATAGACAGTTACTCTAACATCAAAATGTTTGGAGATTTGATTGTTGATGAAGGTCTTTACAATTTTAAATATGGAGGAGTGGTAAACAAACCTTTTATTGTTAAAAGAGGTGGAAGAGTATCTTGGAACGGAGATCCTTACAAGGCAGATTTAAATATAGAAGCCGTTCATAGTGTGAAGGCAAACCCCAAAGTATTGTTAGAAAATTTATCAATCAACAGAAAAATTGATATTGATTTGATTACACAAGTATCCGGGGAATTATTCGATTCTAACCAAGAGTTTATGATTGAAATCCCAAATGCAAGTTCCAACGTTACTTCTGAGCTAGATTTCAAGTTAAATATTGATGAAAACGCCAAGATGAGACAATTCTTTTCTTTGTTGGTTTCAAAATCATTTTTTGATGACAATAACACAGGTAATACCTCTAATGTGATATCAAACACTACTTCCGAGTTGATATCAAATGCCGTTACCGATATTTTTAATAAGAGTAACGACAAGCTGCAGATTAACTTTGGCTATACCTCTGGAGAAACATCTGATGTAGAAGATTTGACTATTGACAATCAGATAGATATCGGGGTCGCTACAGAAATTAACGATAGAATTCTAATCAACGGAAATCTAGGAGTACCAGTAGGTGCCAAAACACAATCTACAGTTATAGGTGAAGTAAAAATTGAATTTTTAATTAATAAAGATGGTAGTTTACGAACATCAGTTTTTAACAGACAAAATGAAATTCAATACTCTCAAGATGAGCAAGGTTATACTCAAGGTTTGGGTATCAATTATCAAATAAACTTTAATACGCTAAGAGAGATGCTTTATAAACTAAAAAGAAAGCCTAAGAAAGACAAGAAATAATTTCTTAATCATAATTTATCAACGCATAACAAGCTAATTACTTTAAAAAAATTATTTTTACGCTGGTTATTAAAATAAAGATATGCAAAAATATACGTTGGTAGTATTAGCTGCCGGTATGGGAAGCCGTTACGGAGGACTGAAACAAATGGATACCATGTCTAGCGAGGGAGATACCATTATTGATTTTTCTCTATACGATGCTATACATGCTGGTTTTAAAAAAGTAGTTTTTATTGTAAGAGAAGAGTTTATCGATAAATTCAAAGAAAATTTTGACGATAAATTAAAAGGAAAAATAGAAGTAGCTTATGTATGCCAAGAAATAGATAAGGTGCCCGCAGGTTATCCAATTCATCCTAAAAGAGTAAAACCTTGGGGAACTGGTCATGCTTTATTAGTGACTAAAGGCATTGTAACCGATAATTTTGTAGTAATTAATGGAGATGACTTTTACAGTAGAGAAGCTTTTGAAACTATTATTGGAGAATTACAAAAATTGGATAGCAATTCTCACGATATGTGTATGGTAGGTTTTAATTTAGAAAAAACCATCTCAGAAAACGGGTATGTGTCTAGAGGGCAATGTTACGTAAATGAGACAAATGAATTAACAGACGTTGTAGAAAGAACACACATAGAAAAAATAGATAACAAAATATTTAGAAAAGACGAAAACGGTGAATTGGTGGCTATGGAAGAAGACACCACCGTGTCGATGAACTTTTGGGGGTTTACTCCTAAGTTTTTAGAAGCACTAGAGAATGATTTTAGTGGTTTTATGCAAGAGAGATCTGCGGAATTAAAAAGTGAATTCTTTATTCCTACAGTTGTAAACAACGTAATACAGTCTGGTAATGGAGTAGTAAAAGTTTTAAAATCTGATGCCAAATGGTACGGTGTAACTTATGCGGAAGACAAACCTGTAGTGACAAAAGCCATTGCTGAATTAAAAGAAAATAATGTTTACCCTAAATATCTTTGGTCTTAATGATTAAACGTTATTAAACTCACTTTAATTAGTCTTATATTTGGCTCTTTGTAGCTTTAAAAACAAAAGAAAAACTCTATATCGTTTTCGTACATAAAGGAGTTCGCTTTACATCAAAAGTTAAATATTATTAATTTTATAGATTATAAATTAAGAACATGAGTACAAAAGTAAATAAGGTAGCAGTAATGACCTCTGGAGGAGATTCTCCTGGAATGAATGCTGCGGTAAGAGCTGTTGTAAGAGCTTGTATATACAATAATATTGAATGTATGGGAGTCCTAAGAGGATACCAAGGATTAATTGAAAATGATTTAATTCCCTTAGATTCAAGAAGTGTTCGAAATACCATAAGTAGAGGGGGAACCTTTTTACAGTCTGCTCGTTCGGTAGAATTTAGAACTCCAGAAGGAAGAGTGAAAGCTTACGAAAACTTTAAAGCAAACGGATTAGATGCTTTAGTGGTGATTGGAGGAGACGGTTCTTTTACAGGAGGTATGATTTTTAACAAAGAACACAACGTTCCTGTTATTGGAATACCAGGTACGATAGATAACGATATCTACGGAACTCAATACACGTTAGGATACGACACAGCCTTAAATACTGTAGTTGAGGTTATAGATAAAATTAGAGACACTGCCTCTTCTCATAACAGATTGTTTTTTGTAGAGGTAATGGGTAGAGATGCTGGATTTATAGCTTTGAACGCAGGAATTGGTGCTGGAGCTGAAGAAATATTAATTCCTGAAGAAAACTTGGGAATTCAAAGACTGGTAGAGTCTTTAGAGAATAGTAAAAAATCTGGAAAAACATCAAGTATTGTTGTGGTTGCAGAAGGAGATAAATCTGGAAAAGGAGTTTTTGAGCTGAAAGACTATGTTGAAGAACACATGCCAGAATATGATGTACGTGTATCTGTATTAGGGCACATGCAGAGAGGAGGATCTCCGTCTTGTTTTGATAGAGTGCTAGCTGGACGATTAGGAGTAAAAGCCGTTGACTTGCTATTAGAAGGAAAATCTAATTTAATGGTGGGTATTAATAACAACGAAATTACTTCTACTGATTTAGAAAAAGCAGTAAAGTTACATCATAACATCAACAAGAATTTATTAAGAGTTGCTGATATTTTAAGCATCTAGTAAACATAAATTAAGTAAATAAATTAATAAATATTATAATTAATTATCATGGTAAAAATCGGAATTAACGGATTTGGAAGAATTGGTAGATTTGCATTCAGATCTGCAGTAGCAAGAGAAAACGTACAAGTTGTTGGAATCAACGATTTATTAGATGTAGAATATTTAGCATACATGTTAAAGTATGATTCAGTTCACGGTGCATTTGATGGTACTGTTGAGGTAAAAGACGGTTCTTTAGTTGTAAACGGAAACGTAATTAGAATTACTGCTGAGCGTAATCCAGCTGACTTAAAGTGGGATGAAATTGGAGCTGATTATGTAATCGAATCTACAGGATTCTTTTTAACTAAAGAAAAAGCACAAGGACACCTTGAAGCTGGAGCTAAAAAAGTTGTTTTATCTGCACCATCTCCAGATGCACCAATGTTCGTAATGGGTGTAAACAATACAGAATTAAAAGCTGACGAAACTATTTTCTCTAACGCTTCTTGTACTACAAACTGTTTATCTCCAATCGCTAAGGTATTAAACGATAACTGGGGAATTTCTGAAGGATTAATGACAACTGTTCACGCTGCAACTGCAACTCAAAAAACAGTAGATGGTCCTTCTATGAAAGACTGGAGAGGTGGACGTTCTGCAATTCATAACATCATTCCTTCTTCAACTGGAGCTGCTAAAGCGGTAGGGAAAGTAATTCCTGCATTAAACGGAAAATTAACAGGAATGGCATTCCGTGTACCAACTATGGATGTTTCTGTTGTTGATTTGACAGTTAAATTAGAAAAGCCAGCAACTTACGCTGAAATCTGTGAAGCAATGAAATCTGCTTCTGAAGGAGCAATGGCTGGAGTTTTAGGTTATACTGAAGATGCTGTAGTTTCTCAAGACTTTATTGGAGATACTCGTACTTCTGTATTTGATGCTTCTGCAGGTATCGCATTAAACGATAACTTCGTGAAAATCGTTTCTTGGTATGATAACGAAATTGGATACTCAACTAAAATTGTTGATTTAATTGAATATTCTGCTTCTTTATAAGAATCAAAATAATAGTTGCACCACGTGTAATATTAAAAACCTCTCACATTCTTGTGAGAGGTTTTTTTATTTATATGGTTTTGTGAGATACAACTTATTATCAAAATAAAGTCTTTACCGTATTCATAAAGAATGAATAAAGCTATGATAAAAATTGTTTAGTTTATTTTATAGCGTGATAATTTATATATTGTGTCTTTGTAAACACGACTCAGATGGAAATAGCAATTATTGCTCACGATGGAAAAAAAGCAGATATGGTTCAGTTTTTAATGGAACACAAGGAGCTTTTAAAAGATAAAGAAATTCAGTTAATTTCTACAGGAACGACGGGTACTAAAGTAGAAGCTGCTGGTTTAAGTGTTCATAAATATCTATCAGGTCCTTTGGGAGGAGATGCTCAAATAGCTGCTAGGGTAGCAGAAGGAAAAACAGGAATGGTAATTTTCTTTAGAGATCCTTTAGAAAAGCACCCACATGAGCCAGACATTTTTATGCTAATGCGTTTGTGTGATGTCTACAATGTACCTTTAGCGACCAACCCGGCTACCGCAACACTACTTATCAAATCAGCATAAATCCACTAGTTTATTCGTTGATTGATAGTTTGTTTTGTAGGATACTATCACGCTGAATGCTGTTATTATCAAAAGAAGAGGCTAAACGTTGTATGTCTTTATATTTTGAGTTTTCTGTATTAAAATCTGTGTCAAACATATCTAGAATATTCGGTTCTCTATAAAAATCACAATCACAATCGGCAATAGTTTCTTCTGAAAAGTCGTCGAATCCAGCAGATAAATTTTTGTTCAATTCAGGAGTTGAATATTCTTTGGAAAGAATATTACCAATAATCGGTAGTGCGGCTCTAGAACCACCACTAACTTTTGATGGCATTCCTATGGTTGGATATTTACAACCTACCCAAGTACCAATAACCAAATTTTTATTAAAAGCTACAAACCAAGAATCACTATAAGACTGTGAAGTTCCTGTTTTACCGGCCCAATCACCCTTAGCATTGTACATCCATTTAAGTCTTGCACCAGTTCCTCTTTCCACCACTCCTTTTAGCATATACTGCATTTTTTCCAAAGTTTGTTTGGCTAATAGTGGAATGGTATCTGCAAAATCAGTTTTGTGAGTATAAATGGTTTCTCCCTTATGTGTTTTGATACTTTTAATAAAATGCGGAGTTTGGTATTTTGTTTTGTTAGAAAAAGTTGCATAAGCATGAACCAAATCTTGTAAAGAATAGGTAGTAGTCCCTAATGCACTGGAAGGAACTCTTTTTATTTTTTGTGTCAGACCTAAAGCATTCGCTGTGTTTTGAATATTGGTAGCTCCTACTTTAAAATAAGTTTTAATGGTTGGAATATTTACACTTTTAGCCAATGCTCCCCCCATAGAATAATGTCCTCCGCTCTTATGGTCGTAGTTTGATGGGCTCCAATTTTGATATTTTGCATAGGTTACTTTATTATTGCTAATCCAGTCGCAAGGCTTTAATCCTTTTTCTATAGCAGCTGCATAAATGATAGGTTTAAAGGTAGATGCAGCTTGTCTTTTTGATTTGGTTAAATCGTAAGGCATGTAGTCATAATTATTACCACCTACGTATACATTTACAGCCCCTGTATTACTATTAATTGCATATACAGCAGCGTTAACCATTTTTAAATAATGGCTGATAGAATCTAATGTACTAATGTCTTGATTTTGATCCTCCCAAGTGAAAATGTTACGTGTTTTTACAATTTTAAGACTGTGTAAAATTCTTTGTGTTTTGTACTTTTTTCTTTTCAGAGAACGATATTTTGGGGTATTTTGGGATTCTATTGCGACCACTCTTTGTACCTGTGGTTCATTTTTTAATTGAGTATCCCAATATTCATTCATGTGTTTTTGAAGCTTAGTTAAGTGATTTCTTCTAGCCTCCAAAGCACTGCGTTGTAATTCGGAAATTAAAGTGGTCTCTATAATTAAACCATCCCTTTTTATGTTCCATGTATCATGATCATTTTTCAAATGATTCTTTAATATGTTCTCAGCTTCATTTTCTACAATGTGTAAAAAATATCCATTCGGGTTTTGGTAATCCAAATTTCTATACTTTAAAGTAATTGGAGTTTGAGTTAGTGAGTCGTGTGTGACAGTATCAATATAATTATATTTTAATAGTTTGTTAAAAACAGTATTTCTCCTTTGAATTGCGTTCTCAGGATTTTTTCTAGGATTGTAATAAGTATTGGCTTTTAGAAGCCCTACCAAAACAGCAGATTCGTTTACGGTTAATTTTTCCACAGGAACAGAAAAGAAACGTTGTGCAGCAGATTCTATTCCATAAACATTTTCGCCAAATGGAACAGTGTTAAAATAAAGAGCTAAAATTTCTTCTTTGGTATAAACATCATTCAATCTGTTAGCCAAAATACATTCTTTAATTTTGTTGGCAGGCAAAGACAAAAACTCATAACGTTGTCTAGGATATAAGTTCTTTGCTAATTGCTGAGAAATAGTACTTCCTCCACCAGAATTAGACTGACGTAAAATGATGGTTTTACAAATCACTCTTAACAGCGCAATTCTATCGATACCTTTATGCTCGTAAAAACGAGCATCTTCGGTAGCAATCAAAGATTCAATTAAATTTTTAGGCAAATCTTTATACTTAATATTGGTTCTATTTTTTTCAAAGAATTTACCTAGTATTTGATTATCGGAACTATAAACAACGCTTGCTTGGTCATGTTTGATTTGTGATAATTCATCTCTCGTCGGAATTTTTCCATATCCCCCTTGACGAACATACAATACAAAGGAAAAAACAAAAACGAATACAGTTAGACCTAAAGTCAATAATATAATCAGTAATTTTTTTAGCATAAGATATAGTTTATCTATTTATAAGAATTACTAAATAGAAAATTGTTTATGCATCAAAAATATAGAGGAAAACTGTTTATCTGTTTGATGAGTGTCCGTTTTAAAATTGTTTGAAATCAACTATTACAAATCAGTAGAAATCACAAAATTTTATTGTTTAATTATTAATCTTTTTTTCCAAACAACCACTTAAAAAAACTTCTTTTCTTTTTGGGTTTATCTTTAGGAGTACTAGTATTCTTTTGGGTAAGAGAATCTTCATCGAAAACATCAAATATTTTTTCAATAGTATTTTCTTCTCTGTAAAGTTCACAATCACAGTCCTCAATAACTTTATTGTTAAACGCAGGGAACCCAGTAGATAATAATTGATTGGTTTTATAAGCGTAGCTTTTAGAAATAATTTCACCAACGATAGGAAGCGCTGCTACGGAACCTCCCCCGATTCTTGATGGTAAGTGAACAGAGGGGTATTTACAACCCACCCAAGTTCCAATGGCTATATTGGCATTAAATCCGATAAACCAAGAATCGCTATAGTCTTGTGAAGTACCTGTTTTACCAGCCCAGTCTCCCCTAGCTTTGTATTTTGTTTTAAGTTTTACAGCAGTTCCGTTATCTACAACATTTTTTAATAAATATTGCATAGTCTCCAAATTTTTAGAGCTGATATCTACGCGTTTGATAGCGGCTTTTTTGTGTTGATAGATAATATTGCCTTTTTGGTCTGTAATAGATGTAATGTAGTACGGAGTTACGCGATGGCCTCTATTGGCAAAAGGAACGTAAGCATGTACCATTTGTTGTAAAGAATAATTGGTAACACCTAATGCAACAGAGGGTTTGTCCTTTAAAGATTGATTCAAACCTAGTTTATGGGCAGTTGCTTCAAGTTTTTGATGACCAACCTCAAAATACGTTTTTACTGTAGGTACATTCATACTTTTGGTAAGCGCACCCATCATGCTATAGTATCCTCCATTAGACAAGTCGTAATTCTGTGGAGTCCAATTAACGTATTGTTCGTAGGTTTTTACTTCATTGTCAATCCAATCGCAAGGTTTTTGACCGTTTTCTAACGCGGCCGTAAATACGATGGGCTTAAAAGTAGAAGCCACTTGACGTTCGCTATTAATAAGGTTGTAAGGTAAGAACTGATAATTGTTTCCACCAACATATATTTTAACAGCTCCTGTTTTTGTGTGAACACCGTAAACGGCAGCATGAATCATTTTTATATAATAGGCAATAGAATCTATTTTAGAAATATTTTTTACTCGATTATCATCCCAATCAAAAAGTAGTCTGGATTGTGGCTCTTTAACTTTTAGGTGAATTTCGGAATTGTTATATCCTTTATTTTTTAATCTTAAATAATCCTTAGATTTGATCCATTCATTATTTACGATTTTTTTTATTCTAGGTTGATTTTTTAGAATAGCCCAATAAGAATCCATAGCTTTTTGCAGTTTAGCTAAGTGTTGCTTTCTCGCTTCTAATGCAGATTTTTGTAACTGATAGTTGAGAGTTGTTTTAATTACCAAACCGTCATTTTCAATACTCCACTCAGCCCCATCATCTTTAGTGTAATTTTTTAAAATGTTTTGAGCTTCTTGTTTTACAGTATTTAAAAAATAGCCATTAGGGTTCTTAGAAACCAAATTGTAATAGTTTACCGATAGCTCTTTTCTGCTAGCAGTGTAGTATTGTTCTTTGGTAATAAATGCTGCTTTAAGCATTTGTTGCAAAACCACATTTCTACGTTGCAGTGCGTGATCTGGATTTCTGTTGGGATTGTAGTAAGAATTGGCTTTTAACAATCCAACTAAAACAGCAGATTCGTCTAAGGTAAGTTGATTGGCTGACTTAGAATAAAATCTTTGTGAGGCAGATTCTATTCCATATACATTTTCACCAAATGGGACTGTGTTAAAATATAGGGTAAGTATATCTTCTTTAGTATAAATACTTTCTAAACGATAAGCCAATATGGCTTCCTTAGTTTTGTTTACAGGCATAGAAAGAATAGCAAAATCCTTTCTTTTAAATAAATTTTTTGCCAATTGTTGCGAAAGTGTGCTTCCTCCGCCAGAAGATCTATCTCCTAAAATAATAGTTTTCACCAATACTCTGAGCAAAGAGATGTTGTCAATACCTTTGTGGTTATAAAAACGGCTATCTTCCGTTGCTACTAGCGCATCAATTAAGTGTTTGGGAAGCTTTTCAAAAGTAACGTTGGTTCTGTTGGTTGTAAAAAACTTACCTATTATCTTAGAATCTTCAGAATAAACAATACTCGCTTGGGATTGTTTTATTTTGGTTAACTCCTGCTTGCTAGGTAAGGGTCCAAATCCACCAATATATACCAAACCTACAAATGCTGCTATAAAAATACCTAGTAGAATGATTAATTTGAATACAAAAACAAATAGCTTTTTAAACATATTTTAAAGGTGAGCGATGATAGATATTTCAATATTTACATCTTTAGGTAACCTAGCTACCTCTACGCATTCTCTGGCAGGAGCGCTTTCTTCATTAAAGTAGCCTGCATACACTTTGTTGATTTCTGCGAAGTCGTCCATGTTCGCTATAAAAATGGAGGCCTTTATCACGTTTTCAAAATCAATGTGAGCTTCTTGTAATATGGCTTCTATATTTCTCATTACTTGGTGGGTTTCGTCAACAATATTGTTGGTGACTAGCTCATTATTTTTTGGGTCGATGGCGATTTGACCAGATGCATATAAAATTCCGTTAACACACACGGCTTGGTTATAAGGTCCAACAGGGCTAGGTGCGTTTTGAGTATTGATGATTTTTTTCATGTTAAGAAGCTACTTTTTGATTAGAAAACTGTTTGTCGTGTAAATTTTTATAATAGCCACCAGAGATATTAATTAAATCTTGATGATTTCCTTGCTCTACAATTCTTCCTTTGTCCAGCACGATAATTCGGTCTGCATTTTTTATGGTTGCTAGCCTGTGCGCAATGACAATACTGGTTCTACCCTTAGTAATTTTATCAATGGCAAATTGTATCATTTGTTCTGACTGTGAATCAATAGACGAGGTAGCTTCATCCAAAATTAAAATACTCGGGTTGGATACATAGGCTCTTAAAAAAGCAATTAATTGTCTTTGTCCCGATGACAACATAATTCCTCTCTCTTTTACATTGTATTCAAAACCGTTGGGTAAAGATTCTATAAACTCACTAATACCTATTTGGTCGGCAGCTTGTTCTATGTCATCTAAGGTAATCTGTTCATTTTGTAAGCTGATGTTATTCTTAATACTATCAGAAAACAAAAAAACGTCTTGGAGTACAATGGCAATTTCATTTCTTAAAAAATTTAAATCGTAGTTTTTAACGGAAGTTCCATCTACCAAAATATCCCCACTATCCATTTCGTAGAATCGGTTAATTAAATTGATAATAGTAGATTTTCCTGCTCCAGTGGCTCCCACAATGGCTATTGTTTCTCCTTGTTTTACACGGAATGAAATTCCTTTCAAAATGGCTTCATCTTTTATGTAACTAAACTTTACGTTGTCAAATTCAATATCACCTTTAATACTATCTTTTTTAAACGTACCGTCATTATCAATGTGACTGTCGGTATCCATTATTTCAAAAACTCTATCTCCAGCAACCATACCCATTTGTAGCGTTGTAAATTTGTCTGCAATTTGCCTTAAGGGTCTAAATAACATCTCTGTCATCAAAATAAAACCAATAATTTCTCCTTGGGTAACATTCCCATCAATCGCCAGTTCTTTACCTCCAAACCATACTAATAATCCTATGGCAATAGAAGACAAAACCTCTGCAACAGGGTAGAAAATAGAAAAATACCAAACAGTTTTAACATGTGCAGCTTTGTGTTTTTGATTGATTTTTTGAAATTTGTTGTACTCAATATCTTCTCTGTTAAATAACTGCACAATTTTCATTCCCGTTACTCTTTCTTGTACAAAACCATTTAAGTTGGCTACCTGTGCTCTTACTTCTTGAAAAGCTCCTTTAATGGCTTTCTGAAATATTTTAGTTGCATAGATTAAAATAGGAAGTACAATAAAAGCAATCATAGCGAGTTTCCAGTTAATAAACACCATCACAACAGCTATAATAAACATCTTTAGAATATCGTTGATAATCATAAACAAACCTTGGCTAAAAAACTGAGCAATGGTTTCCACATCAGAAACAACTCTCGTAACCATTTTACCCACAGAAGAATTGTTAAAATAAGCCATGTTAAAGCCCAAAACATGCTTAAAGAGTTTTGTTCTAATATCTTTAATCACATTTTGTCCTAGCAAATTGGCTAAATAGATAAAAGAGAACTGTAATAACACCTCAACTACTAATAAGCTAACAATTAAAATAACAAACAATAAAAAGCCTTCTTCGGTTTTAGTTTTTACATAATCATCAATTGCCATGATAATTAGATAAGGTCTAAGCGCAGAAACACTAGCCAATAACAAAGAAAATAGACCTGTAAAAACAAACAGATGTTTGTATGCCTTGGCATAACTCATTATCCGACCAAAAATTTTTAGGTCCAATATGTTTATTTTTTTGTTAGATGCCATTCGTGATGTTTTTAGGGTAAGTAATTTCTGTTAAAAATAATCCATGAGCGGGGGCAGAAGCACCAGCCTTAGATCGGTTTTTGCTTTCTATAATATTTTCAATAGCATAGGGTTCTAGCTTTCCTTTACCCACCTCAATTAACGTTCCAACAATGGCTCTTACCATATTTCTTAAAAACCTATCAGCAGAAATATAAAAAGTTAAGTGATTTTCGTTTAGCACCCATTCAGCTTTTGTGATATCACAGTTGTAGGTCCTCACATCCGTTTTAGATCTAGAAAAACATTGGAAATCTGTGTGTAATAATAATTGCTGAGCAGCTGTATTCATTAAAGAAATGTCTAATGAATGATTGATTTGCCATTGCGTATCAATGGTAAATGGACTACGACCTAACAAAATTCTATACTCATAACTTCTTTGGGTAGCATCAAATCTGGTATGTGCATCAGGTTTTACTTTGATGATTTTGTGGAAAACAACATCATCAGGCAATAAAGCATTGAGTT
The DNA here is from genome assembly GCF_054111225.1 of Wenyingzhuangia sp. IMCC45533. Classification (NCBI taxonomy): domain Bacteria; kingdom Pseudomonadati; phylum Bacteroidota; class Flavobacteriia; order Flavobacteriales; family Flavobacteriaceae; genus Wenyingzhuangia; species Wenyingzhuangia sp. IMCC45533. The sequence goes on from NZ_CM134197.1 coordinate 2,086,496, forward strand.
TGTAGCAGTAAATATCTGAGTCCAGTTCTGCATCTATATCAAAATGGATAAACATTTGAGAAGCGTGTACTCCAGCATCCGTTCTTCCAGCAGCAACTACTTCTATAGGTTGTCTTAAAATGACAGACAGTGACTTTTGAACAACCTCTTGAACGCTAATAGCATTGGGTTGAATTTGCCACCCATGATAGTTTTTTCCCAAATAAGATAGTTCTGCAAAATACCTCAAAAGCTTTGTTTTTTTGTGGGATAAAGGTATTGAATTCAACTGGTACAATCAATATAAACTAAACAAAGCGGAGGGGAATATATTCAGAAAAAATATCGATTTTTGTAGTATGAAAGTATTACTGCTATCCGATACCCACAGTTATATAGACGAAGCTATTTTGAAGTACGTAAAACTAGCTGACGAAGTTTGGCACGTTGGAGATATTGGAAAGATTGAAGTTACAGACACCTTAAAAAAGCTAAAACCTCTTAGAGCGGTTTACGGAAATATTGATGGGACAGAGATTAGAACTGAATTTCCATTAGACAATAGATTTATGGTAAATGGAGTGGATGTTTGGATGACTCATATTGGTGGATATCCCAATAGGTATAACGTTAGAATTAAAGAGCAAATTAAAGTAAATCCACCTAAGCTTTTTATTAGTGGACACTCACATATTCTAAAAGTGCAGTATGATAAAAAGTTGAATTTGCTTCATATGAATCCTGGAGCTGCTGGCAAGCATGGTTTTCATGCGATAAGAACTATGTTGAGATTTGAAATTATCGATTCAGAAATTCAGAAATTAGAAATTATAGAACTCGGAAAACGAGCTTAATTTTTGGGATATATTTTGTTGTACAAGCTTTGGTAAATTTCCATTACGGCTTTTCGTTTAATTTTCATAGTTGGTGTTAAATGCCCTCCGTCAATAGACCACTCGTCTGGAGTTAACTCAAATCTTTTAATTTGCTCCCATTTTCCAAATTTTCCGTTACATAAAGACACTTCTTGTTGTATTCTTTCAATAACTCTTGAGTCTGAAACAAGTTCTTGATGGCTATTTAAACCTTCAATTCCTTTAATTTTACACCAATCATAAACATAGTCAAAGTTCAACTGAATTAGTGCAGCAGGCATTTTTTCACCTTCCCCAATCACAATAATTTGTTCTATAAAACGCGAAAGTTTCAACTCATTTTCTAACAAAGTAGGTACAATGTATTTACCTCCTGAGGTTTTAAAAATTTCTTTTTTTCTATCCGTAATTTTTAAAAAACCATCGGCATCAATCTCTCCAATGTCTCCCGTATGAAAGTACTCGCCAGTCATCACCATGTCTGTTTTTTCAGATTCTTTATAGTAACCTAGCATCACGTTAGGCCCTTTTACTAGAATCTCTCCATCTTCGGCAATTTTAACCTCAACATTAGGAAGTGGAGTACCCACCGTTCCAATTTTAAATTTTTTGTTGATAAAGTCGTTAACGGCGATTACAGGCGAAGTTTCGGTTAAACCATATCCCTCTACAATCGGCATTTCGGCAGCAGCAAATATGCTGGAGATTCTAGATTGTAAAGCAGCACTACCAGAAACTAAAATTTCCAAATTTCCCCCTAGGGCTTCTTTCCATTTACTCAAAATTAATTTACGAGCCACTTTAAGTTGATATTGGTAATACCATCCTTGATTGGTAAAAGGTTCGTATTTAACCCCTATCTTAACCGCCCAGTAAAAAAGAGCTTTTTTAAGGCCTTTTAGTTCCCCTCCTTTAGCATAAATTTTATCGTATATTTTTTCGTACAACCTAGGAACTGCGGTCATTATATTGGGTTTTACCTCCTTAATATCACTACTGATTGTTTCTAGAGATTCCGCAAAATAGATTTCAACACTACCATATTGGTACAAGTAAAGTATCATACGTTCAAATACATGACAAATAGGTAAAAAACTCAAGGCTTTAAAACCATCATAAGGTTTAGGAAGTCTTGGAGAGCTATCTATGGTATTAGAAATTAAATTTTGATGACTTAGCATCACTCCTTTAGGTTTACCTGTAGTTCCAGAAGTGTAGATTAAGGTAGCCAAATCGTTCGTTGTAATTGTATCTTTTCTTAGGTTTAAATCCTTATCATTGTTTAAGTTTCTTCCTATATTTAGCAAATCTTTCCAATTCTTTACACCTGCTACTTTATCAAAAGTATACACCTCTATCAACTGAGTGTTATGCTTTATAGTATTGATTTTTTTTAGAATATCCTCATCAGAAACAAAACAGTAAATAGCTCTAGAATGGTTTAAAATATATTCGTAATCATTAGAAGAAATTGTAGGATATATAGGCACATTTTGTGCACCAGTTTGCAAAACAGCCATATCCAAAATATTCCATTCGGTTCTGTTGGTTGAAGAGATAACGGCTATTTTATCATCTTTTTTGATACCTAAATTTATCAAGGCTTTAGAAACAGCGTTATACTGCTCTATGTATTCTTGGATAGAAGTTGAAATCCATTTTCCATCTGCTTTAGTATTAAAAGCTTTCTCCAAAGGCTTGGTATCTAACTGATACATCGGGAAGTCAAATAATCGAGTAATGGATTTCATATAATTGATGATATAGTGTTGTTCTATGTGAATTTAGCAAAAAAACTCTTAAATATTTAGTTTTTTAATTTTAAAGGACTAACAATGTCAACATCGCTAAAAGCAATCACACCTCTGAGCACTGCTGCTATTTCATCTTTTAAAGCGTTGATGATTTGTAGTTTTAAACCAGATTTATGATAAATAATACTCACTTCTCTGGCAGGATGAGGAGTGTCAAATTCTCTGATTAATTCTTTATCTTCTTCTTTTAAATCTAGCGAATGTAGGTAAGGAAGCAAAGTCATTCCCATTCCTTCTTTAGTAAGTTTTATTAAAGTATTGAAGCTACCACTGCGTAAAGAAAACTTTTTCTGCTTGGTTGTTTTTAACGAACTACAGATGTTTAAAACACTTTCTTTAAAACAATGTCCATCCTCTAAAAGTAATAAATCATCAATATCCAGATCTTCTGGTTTTAAAGTTTTTTGATGGAAAAGTCTATGATTGTTGCTTAACAAACCTATAAAAGGTTCGTAGTATATTGGAGATTCTTTAATACTGCTGTCGTTTAGGGGAGTGGCAGCAATGGCTGCATCCAAATGCCCATCACTTAATTTTTGAACTATTTCGGCAGTGGTGAGCTCGTTAATAACAAGTTCTACTTTAGGGTATTTTCTATTAAAACTTTTGAGAAATAGGGGGAGTAAACTAGGCATAATGGTAGGAATGATTCCTATTTTAAATTGCCCCCCAATGTATCCTTTTTCTTGTTCAACAATATCACTTATTCTGCTGCTTTCATTTACAATAGTTTTGGCTTGGTCAACAATTTTAATTCCAACATCCGTCAACTCAATAGGTTTTTTGTTCCTGTTAAATATTTGTACGTCTAATTCTTCTTCCAATTTATGAATTTGCATACTTAAAGTAGGTTGTGTAACAAAACAATGCTCAGATGCGGTGGTGAAGTTTCTATACTCAGCAACGGCTAAAACGTACTTCAATTGTGTGATGGTCATAGGTAAAATATTTGATATCAATATTACTTATAAAGATATTAAAAATCATCATTTATAATTATATAGGTAGAAGGTTTTTACGAATAAAGTCACCCTTCATTTTTACAAAGAACTTTATAGTGTGAAAATTATAAGCAAAGAAAATGAAGTTTAAACTAAATTGATTTTAGGGTTACCAAATTACATGTTCTTAGAGGTTAACGAATCATAGTATGCAAAAGTCAATTTAATAGTTGTTTTTTATCATATAGTTTTTTCTAATTATCCCTTATTTTTAAGCGTAAATAGAAACCAAAAAGTTAACTTGTTCTTTTTTGTTTAAATAAATGACTAAGATTAATGACAACAAACACCATAGTATTTACCGATTTAGACGGTACATTTTTAAATCACGATAACTATTCTTTCTCCGAATCTAAAGAGGCTCTAAGCCTTTTAAATCAAAAAAAAATACCTTTAATTTTCACTACGAGTAAAACAAGAGCAGAGGTAGAAATACTTCAAAAAAAAGTAGGAATTCAAGAACCTTTTATTGTTGAAAATGGTGCAGCTTTATTTATCCCTAAAGGATATCAATCTCAAGATTTTTCGTTTTTAAAAGAATTTGGTGACTATTATATGTTGCAATTAGGACTTGATTATCAAAAAATAGTGGCTTTTTACAACGAATGCAAAGCAGAATTCAACATATTTGGATTTAGTGATATGACCGTTGAACAGGTTGCTGAGCACACGGGATTAAATGTTGATAGCGCTAAATTTTGTAAACAAAGAGATTTTACCGAGCCTTTTGTTATAGATGATGAATCATTGATTGAACAGTTGGAAAAAAAATCTGTTGCAAACGGTATAAAAATAACCAAAGGAGGTAGATTTTACCATATGATAGGTGAAGACCAAGATAAAGGAGAAGCCGTAAAAAGATGTGTGGCTATTTTTGAAAAATTGTTTAAAACAAAAATAAAATCAATTGGGCTAGGGGATGGAGAAAATGATATTCCACTATTAAAGAGTGTAGATATACCTATTGCCATACAAAACCATGCAGGGGAATATATAAGTTTAACGAACAACCGAGAGCAAAAATCCGAGTATAAAGGAGCAAGAGGTTGGAATCAAATGATATTAAAAAATGTATAAAGAGCAGTTACAAAAAATATATTACAAAGCGCTAAACAAGGTAAAGGCAAGTGCTCTTATAAAAGACAACGTAAGTGTTAATGATGAAATAGTTACTATTGTTGATAACGATTATGTCATCACAGGAAATTCTAAGTTGTACGTGTTTGGGGTAGGAAAAGCGGCTTTAGCAATGGCTAAGGAATGCGAACTTATCTTGGGTAACAAAATAAATGGAGGAGTTGTAGTATCCTCATCCAAAGGGAGTCTAACCTACTTGGAACATTATACCTCAACCCATCCTTTAGTTTCAGATAGGAGTATAGAAGCTGCTGATAAATTAATTAACGGCCTTAAAGAGCTGAGTGAAAATGATGTTTTTATTTTTTTACTTTCTGGAGGAGCCTCTGCAATGATAGAAAAACCTATTTCTGGTCTAAGCTTAAATGATTTTACTAAAATTTCCAATTCATTATTAATCTCAGGTATAGATATTAAGGCTTTAAACACGGTAAGAAAATCTATATCACAAATAAAGGGAGGAAAACTCGCAAATTTGGTTAAAGCCAAAGGAGAGGTTTTGGTGCTGAGTGATGTAATAGGAGATGATTTGTCCACTATTGGTTCTGCTCCTATGCACAACTATAAATTCGATCATCACGTTATAGGAAATAACACTATAGCTTTAGAAACTGCCAAAGGATATATTTTACCCAAAGTAGATGCTACAGAAATTATAACGACAGATTTGGAGTGTAGTTCAGAAGAAGCGTTAGAGAAAATTTATGCAGACATCAAAGCATACGATACTAAATATGATAGCTTTTGTTTGTTGTACGGGGGAGAAACAACCACAGTTGTTAAAGGAGAAGATGGCTATGGAGGGAGAAATCAGGAACTAGCTTTGAGGCTGTTACTGACTGATTGTGTGAACGAGAACATTTCAATTTTATGCGCAGGTAGTGATGGTATAGATGGAAGATCCGATGCTACAGGTGCTTTTGTAGATATGGTTATATATGAGAAAATAAGAGAACAAAAATTAAATCCACAAGCTTACTTGGACAATAGCGATAGCAATACTTTTTTTAGAACGCTAGACTATGATTTTGTAACAGGTATTACAGGTACAAATGTGATGGATTTTATAATTATATTAAAACTTAAAAAATAAAATGGCAGATTTTTTTCAGAATGGAGTAATTACAACACTCCAAAATTTAGGAAATAGAAGTATAGAAGATTTAGAGAGCGAATTAGAATCTTTTAGCGAAAGAAGAGGAATGGTATTGTTATTACCAGCACTTTATTCCGAATTTGAAACTCCTGCAATGCACAAAATTATAGAGGAGTTAAAGAATGTAAAGTACCTGTATAAAATTATTTTAGGGTTAGATCAGGCCACTAAGGAACAATTTGAAGAGGTAAAAAAATTAATGTCTGTTTTGCCTTGTAAGGTTGAGGTGTTGTGGAATGATGGACCTAATATTAAAGAACTATACAAAGATTTAGGGAACGAAGGTTTTCCAGGATTAGATAAACCAGGAAAAGGTAGAAACGTATGGACAATGATAGGTTATGCCTTAGCAGATAAGGATGCTTATGCTTTTGCTTTGCACGATTGTGATATTGTAAATTATAGTAGAGAAATTCCTGCAAGGTTATTTTATCCTATTGTTCACCCAGGTTTGGATTTTGAATTTAACAAAGGTTTTTATTCAAGAGTAACAAACAAATTACATGGTAGAGCTACTAGATTGTTATACACACCTCTAATCAATTCTTTATCTAAAGTATATGGGAGTAACAAGTATATAGATTACATGGAAAGTTTTAGATATTCACTTTCTGGAGAATTTTCTTTTATAAGATCTTTGGCTCGTGGTATTGCTATTTCTCCAACTTGGGGCTTGGAAGTTTCTACTTTAAGTGAGGTTTATAAGAACACCTCTAATAAGAGAATCTGTCAGACAGAAATTATGGAGAGTTACGAACATAAGCATCAAGAACTAGGTACACAGAGCAATAATAATGGGATCTATAAAATGGCCAACGATATTGCTAAAACACTATTTAGAGTATTAGCACAAGAAGGAGTCGTTTTTTCTCAATCGTCTTTTAGAACACTATTGGCAACGTACTTTCAAGAATCTAGATTCGAAATTTCTAAGTACAACGCTCTAAGTAAACTGAACTCGTTAGAATATGACAGGGAAAAGGAAATTAAAGCAGTAGAAGCTTTTCAATCAGCAATAAAGGCAGCTACAGAAGAATTTAACGATGACCCAATGGGAATTCCATCTTTATCATCATGGATTACAGTAAGGTCTGTAATGCCAGATTTTTCTAAAAAGTTTGTACAATATGTCAAACAAGATAATGAATAAAATATGCATATATCCAACAAAGAACATACAATAAACAAGAGATTACACAAACTATATTCTCCAGAAATTGCAGATAAAGCAGTTGATAGTATTATAGATTTGATTTTTAAGTACAAAGCTAGAATCAAGTCTGAAGAATACCGTTTAACTGAAAGAGATGTTATTTTAATTACTTATGGAGATCAAGTAAATAGAGATTACGAACCCTCTTTACAAACCCTAAAAGGCTTTATGGATAAGCATTTGAAGGGAGTGGTTAACTCTGTTCATATACTCCCTTTTTATCCCTATTCTTCTGATGATGGATTTTCTGTGGTTAACTACGGAGCTGTGGATCCTAAAATGGGATCGTGGCGAGAAATAGAACAAATTAGCGCAGAATACAGATTAATGGTTGATGGAGTTATCAATCATATTTCTCAGTTTTCAGATTGGTTTCAAGCTTACTTAGCGGGTGATCCTTATTTTCAAGATTTTTTTACAGAAGTAGACCCATCAATAGACTTAAGCAAGGTAGTTAGGCCTAGAGCATTGCCTTTATTGAGTGAGTTTGAGGATCATCAAGGGAAAACAAGACATGTCTGGACTACTTTTAGTAAAGATCAAGTAGATTTAAACTATAAGAGTCATAGAGTTTTAAGAAATGTACTTGATGCGCTGTTCTATTATGTAGAAAAAGGAGCTACTTTAATTAGGTTGGATGCTATTGCATTTATTTGGAAAGAGATAGGAACAGAGTGCGTGCATTTAGACGAAACTCACGAACTAATTCAGTTAATGAGAGAAGTGCTGCACGAGGTTGCTCCAGAAGTAATTATTATTACAGAAACTAATGTTCCGCATCACGAAAACGTGTCTTATTTTGGAAGCGGTGATGATGAAGCTCAAATGGTATATAATTTTGCATTGCCTCCATTATTGCTACATTCTATTCAAAACGGAAACACCGATATTTTGATGCAGTGGGCTAAAACTTTAACGTTGCCAAGTGATAAAGTATGTTTCTTTAATTTTACAGCAAGTCACGATGGTATTGGTTTAAGACCTATTAAAGGAATTTTAACGGACGATGAGGTGAATGAAATGGTTAAAAAAGTCAATTCACACGGAGGTTTGGTATCTTATAAAACAGATGCTGATGGTAGCAAGAGTCCATACGAGCTGAATTGTAGTTATATAGATGCGTTGACACATCCTGATAAAGAGGACTTAGAAAGATGTAGCAGGATGCTACTCGCTCAAGGTACTGTATTGGCGATGCCTGGTGTTCCTGGGATTTACTTCCACTCATTAGTAGGATCTCGCAACTACACCGATGGAGTTAAACATACGGGAATTAATAGAACAATTAACAGGGAGAAATATAATATAGATTGGTTAGAGAGAGAGTTAGAGACCAAGGGAACCTTGGCCCAAACCATTTTAGAAAGTTACAAAAGACTGATTGCTATTAGAACTAACGAAAAATCATTTAATCCTTTTGGAAAATTTGAGTTTTTAGATTTTGGAAGTCAGATATTTGCTGTAGATCAACACAGTGTTGATGGCGAAGAGAGAATTATTGCAGTTCATAACTTTTCAGATAAAGAAATTGAATGTGAATTGCCTGAAAAAATCAATTATCCATTATTGGACATATTAGCTACAAATCAAACTGGCAGTAGTGGTATAACTGATAAGAATGTTATTTTAAAACCCTATCAAATGATGTGGTTAAAAGGGAGTTTGTAAAAATTCCATATAAAAAAAGTGGTAGTGTCCAAAAAACTGTGTAAACAGAAATTAGGCGGGGTTTTAAAACCCCGCCTAATTTTTTGATTAATTTTATAACACACAGTTTTATTATGGATGATTTAAAAAATCAATTTTTACAAAGTGGTCTATTAAAAGGCCTAAAAACAGAAGACGATTTAAGTAATTTATTGAATGAATTACACAGTGCCGCTTTAGAAGCTATGCTTCAAGGAGAGATGGATGCTCATTTAGGCTATCCCAAAAATGGTAAACGCAGCAACACTAATGCTCGCAATGGTAGCACTACAAAAAAAGTAAAGAACCGCCTCGGTCAAAGCGAGATTAAAGTTCCACGTGATCGCAATAGTGATTTTGAACCTGTTGTGGTTCCTAAACACAAAAGCACTTCACTGTCTATAGAAAATATCGTAATCTCGCTTTATGCAAAAGGTATGAGTGTTTCTGATATTGAAGATGAACTTTATCAAATTTATGGCTATAAGCTCTCCACATCATCTATATCTATCATCACAGACAGAATCAATCAAGAAGTATTAGAATGGCAAAACAAGCCTTTAGAGTCTGTTTATTGCGTAGTTTGGATGGATGGAATTGTATTTAAAGTTCGTCAAGGAGGAAAGGTTGTTAACAAAACTATTTACTTAGCCGTAGGGCTCAACAGAGAAGGCCACAAAGAACTATTAGGAATGTGGTTAGGAATGAATGAATCTGCCGCTTTTTGGCAAGGAGTACTTACTGATTTAAAGGCTAGAGGGGTTGAAGATATTTTGGTAACTGTTACCGATAATCTCAACGGATTTACACAATCCATTAAAAATGTGTTTCCAACAGCAGATACTCAAATCTGTGTGGTTCATCAAATTCGTAATAGTGCACGTTATGTGGTTTGGAAAGACAAAAAAGCTTTTACAGGAGATATGAAGCATATTTACAATGCTCCTAATAAAGAAATGGCTAAAGCCGAATTAGACCAGTTTGCTGAAAAATGGAATGATAAATATCCTTATGCAGTACAATCTTGGCGTAACAATTGGGAGGAACTTACCGTGTTCTTTGATTTCCCTTTAGAAATCAGAAAAATAATTTACACTACCAATCTAATTGAAAATCTTAATGGCAAAATTAGAAAATACACTAAAAACAAAATGAGCTTCCCAACAGACGATGCCTTGAAAAAATCAGTTTATTTATCTTTGATGCAAATTACTAAGAAATGGACCCAGCCAATTCACAATTGGGGACTAATTCTTAACCAGTTCTTAACTATATTTGAAAAAAGGGTTCAACTTTGAAAAAGTTAAACCCCGTAGAATTTTTGTTTACACAAAATATTGGATACTGTCAAAAAAGTCATCCTAACTAGGATGACTTTTTTTATATATAGGATATTTGCTTATTCTATAACTAACTTTTTAACAAAATTACCTTTCTTACTATTACTCATATATCTAATATAGTAGTTCCCAGATTTCATTTCTTTAGTAGAAATATCAATTTTAGAATTCTTGTCTAACTCTAAAGATTTTATAACAACTCCTTCCGCATCAAATATTTCCACGGAGTAATTATTGTTATCGCTAGTCAATGTAAGTTTTTTTGATAAAGCATCGTGATAATGTTTCACGGGGCTATTGTTTTTTATCTTGTAATCAACTGATTGGTTGTTTGCTTGAATAGTTAAAGAAAATAAAAAAGCAAGTGCTAATGTAAACTTAAAGAATTTCATAATTTTATAGTTTTTACGTTAATTGGGAGCTTATTTCCTGTTAAGTTAGATAATATTAGTTGAAAAAAAAAATAAATACGACAAATAACATTAAAATTACCTGTTAATTAGCATGTTTAGTGCTGTGCTATAACCCTGCCTGCTATTTTAGACATAGAAATAGTAGATAGTCACACAAGATTTACTCTATTACCAATTTTTTTACAAAATTACCTTTTTTATTGTTGCTCATGTATCTGAGATAGTAGATTCCAGATTTCATTTCTTTAATAGAAACATCAATTTTCGAGTTTTTATCTAGCGCTATAGATTTTATAACAACTCCTTCATCGTCAAATATTTCTATAGAATAATTATGACTATCACTAGTTAGTATAAGTTTGTTTGATAGGGAGTCATAATAGTGCTTTACAAGACTATTATTCTTAATGTTATCATCAATAGGTGTATTGTTTGCCTGAATAGATAAAGATAATAAAAAGACAAGTGCTAACGTGAATTTAAAGAACCTCATGGTTTTTAGTTTTTTGTTGGTTAGGTGAAAATATTTCCGCTAATTTAGATAACCCTTAACTAAATAAATTGACCGTCATCAATAGCTTGAAACTCATTAATCAATAACATAACAGCAAGTTGAACCCCGTTTTTTGGGAAGGAAGATTAGAGGATTTGTTTCTTTTGACCTCATTATAAAAACTAAAAATCCTTTCTACAAATACAGTAGAAAGGATTCTTTTGTTAAATTTATGAGTGAAAATCTATTTTCTAGAAATCACTTTTTTAGCGGCTTCTACTACAGCAGAAGCATTTAAACCATATTTATCCATCAATTGAGTAGGTGTACCAGACTCTCCAAAAGTATCGTTGGTAGCAACGAATTCTTGTGGGGCAGGTGCGTTTAGAGATAAAGTTCTAGCAACGCTTTCTCCCAATCCACCTAAAAAGTTATGTTCTTCTGCAGTAACAACACATCCTGTTTTGGCAACAGACTTTAAAATTAATTCCTCATCCAAAGGTTTAATGGTGTGTATGTTAATTACTTCAGCACTAATTCCTTGAGCTTCTAATTGCTCTGCAGCTTGAATAGACTCCCAAACTAAATGTCCTGTGGCAATAACGGTTACATCCGTTCCTTCTGTCATTTGAATCCCTTTACCAATAACAAATTTGTTTTCGTTTTCGGTGTCAGTAAATTTAGGCATGTATATAGGAACTACGGGTCTACCAAAACGCAAATAGATAGGACCTTCATGTTCTGCAATAGCGATGGTAGCAGCTTCAGTTTGGTTGTAATCACAAGTGTTGATTACGGTCATACCTGGTAGCATTTTCATCAAACCAATATCTTCTAATATTTGGTGAGTTGCACCGTCCTCTCCTAAGGTTAACCCTGCGTGAGAAGCACACACTTTTACGTTTTTGTTAGAATATGCAATGGATTGTCTAATTTGATCGTATACACGACCTGTAGAGAATCCAGCAAATGTACCTGTAAAAGGAATTTTACCTCCAATAGTTAAACCAGCAGCAATTCCCATCATGTTAGCTTCTGCAATACCAATTTGGAAAAATCTCTCAGGATTTTCGTCAATAAATTCATTCATTTTTAACGAACCAATTAAATCAGCACATAAAGCAACTACATTAGGATTTGTTCTTCCTAAGTGAGCCAATCCAGCACCAAAACCTGAACGAGTATCTTTTTTTTCTGTGTAAGTGTATTTTTTCATTTTACAGTTCTAACATTTAATTGTGGGCAAAAGTAATAATTTTATATGGTAGAAAGTATATAATATTAGAAGTTTTTGAGTTCGTTATATAACTTGTAAACAGGCAGTCCTACCACGTTAGCGTAACTACCTTCAATTTTTTTGACCCCTATCAAACCAATCCATTCTTGAATACCATAACCTCCTGCTTTGTCAAAAGGTTGGTAAGTATCAATATAAAATTCAATCTCGTTTAAACTCAACTTATTAAAACAAACTTTGGTTTTGTCAGTAATAACTTTGGTGTTATTTGTGGTCGCTAAGCATATGGAGGTAATAACCTCGTGGTTGCTATCGGAAAGTTCTTTTAACATATTTACAGCCTCTTTTCTATTTGCAGGTTTCTCTAATGCCCTATCATTAAGCCAAACAATAGTGTCCGCCGTAATTAAAAGTTCATTATCACTTAAATTGATGGCGTTAGATTTATACTCAGCTAAAAATTCAGTAATCTGTTCTGCTTTGAGGTGATGAGGGTATATTTCATCAGTATCGATAGCTCTGCTTTGGAAAGGAATATTTAAATCTTTTAAGAATTGTTGTCTTCTAGGAGATTTTGAACCTAAAATAATTTGATACTTAGTGAGTGTTTCGTTTAACATTTTTCACAATTTTACAAGAAAAGTACAGTAAAAATTCCAAATGCAATAATTAGCTTAAGAATTGTACTAATTTGGGTAAACAAGTTTTTTTTATGCTTTTGGTGTAGTAGGTAATAGCAATACACTAGGGGAAATACAATAAACAAAAAGAGATAAGCTTTTAACCATACGTGAGAAACATGCAAGCTAACAAAAACCAAACATAAAGTTGTAAACGCTAAGGTTGCTTTCAAAACTAAACAAGTTCTCTTAATTCCAATTAGTATGGGCAACGTAGACAGTTTAGCTGCCCTATCACCTCTAATATCTTCTGCATCTTTTATTATTTCTCTATTCAAGTTCAGTAGAAAAGCGAAAAATACTAAAAGGTAGATAATTTGTTTCTCGCGAGAATTACTCGGGATGACCAAAGAAATCAAAAAAATAGATAGTCCGGTAAGCGCAGCAATTAAAATATTTCCTATCAGTGCTTTTTGTTTTAAGTGGCAACTATAGATGTATAAAAGTACGGCAGTAAGGTTTATAAATGTAAAGAGAGTTAGGTTATGGTAAAAGTAAAAAGATATAATGTTTAACGTAATCGCAATAGCAGTTAAAACATAATATATATTAATAGCTTTTTGTTTACTGATTTTGTCATCAATAATTACCTTTTTAGGCTTGTTGATTTTGTCGGTATCAATATCAAAATAATCATTGATGATGTTACCTGCTGCGGTTAATAATAAAGTAATGCATATATAAAGAATGTTGTTTGCTGATGTTTTGTTTGGGGTGTAAACAAATAATAAAATTAAAATTTGACTGAATGCTACTAACAGTAAATTTTTCCAACGAATCAAACAAAACCAAGCATTCATTTAATAGCTTTTTTTAACCCTAGCCAACGCTATTTTATTGTCTCTATCTTTAAGTGATTGTCTTTTATCGTAAAGTTTTTTACCTCTGCATAGTGCAATTTCCAATTTGGCCAAACCTTTATCATTTAAAAACATTTTTAAAGGAACAATAGTTAGACCACCAGATTGCACTTCTTTATGTAATTTTTTTAATTCTTTTTTGTTTAAAAGAAGTTTACGAGCGCTTTTAGGTTTATGATTATATGCATTACCATAGAGGTATTCTTCAATAAACATATTAATAGCAAAAAGTTCTTCGTTGTCATTAAATTCACAAAAACTATCAGTAATTCTAGCTTTGCTTAGTCGTATTGATTTGATTTCTGTACCCGTTAACACAATACCAGCAACATATTTATCTAGTATTTCGTATTCAAAGCGAGCTCTTTTATTCTGAATATTTATTTTTTTCTGCATTCTATATTTCGTTTATTCTATATCGGATATTAAATCCAAATCTCGCAACCTTCAGAGAAGTGTTACTTATAATGTTTAGCTGAGGTCTAACATCTATTCCAAAAGTAATAGGAGTACTTTGAAGTAAATACTCAACACCAGCTTCACCGTTTACTCCCAATACAAACGGACTACCTATAAAGGTAGATAATCCGACACCAAAATAATACTGAAATGCAGTTTTTTCTACATTCAATCGGTTAACTTTAAAATCATATAACAAATTAGCTCCAATTCCATTTCCAAAGTTAACGTCGCCATGTAAGCGTGTAGTATCGTCAAAATTTACAATTCCGTCTATGGCAACGTTACTATAGCCAAAATCGCCTAGTCTAATACCAATTTCCTGCGCGTTTATAGAATATGTGATGAATAGCACACCGGCAAGTAAAAGTTTTTTCATATTGTAAAAAAAAATATAAAACAAAAATACGAAACATCAACCAATTGCTTACTCATAAAACAAGGTAGTTTATGAGCTTATTTATGACAATCAGTAAATGCGTTTTGTAATAACATGTTTTTATCAGTACTTAGTTTTTGTTATATATGATTTTTAACATATTTAAGAATGTGTAATTGATAGCTTTTTTATAAAACCAAAAACAGATTACGTAAAACCTCTTTAGAGCAGTCTTTAGTAAGGTGTAAAAACAGTTTTTATTATGTTATAAGTTTGTTTTTGGTTTTTATTTTTAACATTATCAAAAAAAAGGAGTAGAATAATTATTTATATGTAGAAAGACTATTAGTTTTGCAAGTATAAATACGTAGTTAATTACGTAGTTTTGTTTTTTTATCAAATTTATACTTATGTCAACTTTATCTAAAGCTACCAAGCTAGAATTATTTAATTTAAAAAGTAAACCTATTCAAACTTTTTGGATTACTTCAATTGCCTTTTTTATGTGTTTTTTCGCATGGTTTGGGATAGTTCCTTTTATGCCTTATGTGGTTAAAGATTTGGGATTAACTCCAGATCAAAAATGGAATTCGATTATTTTAGCTGTTACAGGTACAGTTTTTGCCCGTTTACTTATCGGTAAATTATGTGACCAATATGGACCGAGATTATGTTATACTTGGTTGTTAATTTTAGGGGCTTTGCCAGTTATTGCAATTGGTTTTGTTCAAACACCGGCTCAGTTCTTAATTTGTAGATTATTTATTGGTTTTATAGGAGCTTCTTTTGTGATTACGCAGTTTCATACTTCGTTAATGTTTGCTCCTAACATTGTGGGTACTGCCAACGCAACATCTGCCGGATGGGGTAACCTTGGAGGTGGTGCCAATAGGTTAGGTATGCCTTTAATTGCTGCAGCAGTAATTAGTTTTGGTGTGGCACAAGCTGACGCTTGGAGATACGCTATGATAATTGCAGGTATCATTTGTTTTTTAATGGGAATTGTCTATTATTTCTGTACTCAAGATACTCCGGAAGGAAATTTTAGGGACTTAAAAGCTACCGGTAAAATGCCTCAACTAAAGAAAGACGAAGCTGGTTTTGGAGTGGCAATAAAAGACTATAGAGTTTGGATTTTATTTTTGGTTTATGCAGCTTGTTTTGGAATGGAATTAACGGTTTACGGTACTATGGATGACTATTTACAGAATACGTTTCAACTAGAGCGTGTAACTGCAGGTAACCTAGTATTGTCTTTTGCATTGATGAATATTTTTGCAAGAACTTTAGGAGGTTTCTTTGGAGATAAATTTGGTAGAATGAAAGGTTTAAGAGGACGTGTTATTTTTTTAACTGTAATATTGGCTGTAGAAGGAGCAATGTTAGCGACCTTTTCCACCGCTGGCAATTTTATAGTAGCATTCATATTTTTAATTTGTTTTAGTTTGTCTGTTCAAATGGCAGAAGGAGCTACGTTTTCAGTAGTTCCCTTCATCAACAAAAAAGCTATAGGTTCTATTAGTGGAATTGTAGGTGCAGGAGGTAATGTAGGTGCGTTTTTAGCAGCTATTTTGTTAAAATCTAAATCTGCCGTAGCAGAAAAAGCAGCTTTAATAAACACCCAAGGAGCTAACGAAGAAGTAATTAAAACTGCTCAAGCCGCGGCTTCTTCCGAAGCAGTTTCGAGTGGCTATTTTATAATTGGTTTGTTAGTAGTAGCAACGGCCTTAATTTCGCTAACCATAAAATTTTCAGAAGAAGACGAGAAAGAAATTACGCTACAGACCAAATAAATTTAAGACTTTTACGTATATACTTAGTTTGTAAAAGAGGGTTCTATTTTGTTCTAGAGTCCTCTTTTTTAGGATATTTATTTGTGAACGTGTAACTTAAATACTGATGTTTTGAAAAAAAATATTATTTTTTCTTGGTGTAAAGATTTTTATTACTTAGTTTTGCAAGTATAAGTACTTAGTTTTTTACGTATTTATGCAGCTCAAATATTTGAGTTAAAAAAAGTTCTACGGCACGATAAAGTGTTTTCTATACAACAAAGTCAAAATAAAAATTGGGAGGTTTTTAAAATATTTGTTAAGCTAATTCTAAAGAAACTGTTGTTTGATAGTGGTTTTGTTAGGTTGAAAAGCATTTAGAATTGGTGTTTATAAATTTTATTTTTTGATAAAGTTTTAGTTTTATCTACATTATTGGAAAGGTACTGTACGTATCGTAGAATCTTTTTTTTAAGCACGTATTATCCTATTCTTATTTTATTCATAAGTAAGATAGTTTTAATAGTTTCTAGTTATCACTTGTCATTTCATTAGTCAGAAATGGCAAGTTTTTTAATTTATTCCACGTATAAAATAAAAGAAGCCCTGGTGAATCACTAGGGCTTCTTTTTTGTATTTTTGACACCTAAAATTTTAAATATGATTTCTGTAGATAATTTGGCTGTGGAGTTTAGTGGACATACTTTATTTAGCGATGTTTCCTTTGTAATTAATGAGAATGATAAAATTGCATTAATGGGTAAAAACGGAGCTGGTAAATCCACCATGATGAAAATTATCGCAGGAATGCAATCTCCTACCAGAGGAGGAATTCGTTGCCCTAAAGACACTGTTATAGCTTACCTGCCGCAGCATTTATTAATAGATGATGACTGTACAGTGGTAGAAGAGGCTTCTAAAGCGTTTGATGAAGTTTTTAGTATGAAAGCTGAAATGGAGAACTTAAACAAACAACTAGAGACAAGAACGGATTACGAATCTGAGGAGTATATGAAAATTATTGAACGAGTTTCTGACTTGGGAGAGAAGTACTATGCTCTAGAAGATGTAAATTACGAAGCAGAGGTAGAAGTGGCTTTAAAAGGATTGGGGTTTACTCAAGAAGATTTTAATAGAGCAACTTCAGAATTTAGTGGAGGTTGGAGAATGCGAATTGAATTGGCTAAAATTTTGTTAAAAAAGCCAGATTTAATCCTGTTAGATGAGCCTACCAATCACGTAGATATTGAATCAGTTATTTGGTTAGAGAATTTTTTGTTAAACAAAGCCAAAGCGGTTATTGTTATCTCTCACGATAAAGCATTTGTAGATAACATAACCAATAGAACTTTGGAAGTTTCAATGGGGAAAGTATACGATTATAAAGCTAATTATTCACATTACTTGGAACTGAGAAAAGAACGTAGAGCTAATCAGCAAAAAGCATACGATGAGCAGCAAAAAACAATTGCCGATAACAAATTATATATAGAGCGTTTTAAAGGAACTTATTCAAAGGCTTCATCTGTTGCTTCTCGTAAAAGAATGTTGGAAAAAATGGAAATTATAGAAGTAGACGAAGTGGATACTTCTTCTTTAAGATTACGTTTTCCACCTTCACCTAGATCTGGAGACTATCCTGTAAAGGTAGAAAATATGAGCAAGTTATATGATGATCATATTGTTTTTAAAGAGGCTAATATGGCTATAGCTCGTGGCGAAAAAGTGAGCTTTGTTGGACGAAACGGAGAAGGGAAATCTACTATGATAAAAGCCATTATGGGGCAAATAGATTTTGATGGAACTTGTGGTTTAGGGCATAATGCCAAAGTGGGTTATTTTGCGCAAAACGAAGCTTCACTCTTAGATAATGATTTAACAATTTTTGAAACCGTAGATAATGTAGCTGTTGGAGATATTAGAACACAGATAAAGAATATTCTAGGAGCTTTTATGTTTAAAGGTGATGACATAGAAAAAAAAGTAGGTGTTTTATCTGGTGGGGAAAAAACGCGTTTAGCTATGGTAAAGTTACTCCTAGAACCTGTAAATGTTTTGATTTTAGATGAACCTACTAACCATTTGGATTTGCGTTCTAAAGATGTAATTAAAGAGGCGTTACAAAATTTTGATGGTACCTTGATACTGGTTTCTCACGATAGAGATTTTTTAAAAGGATTGTCAGAAAAAGTATTTGAGTTCAAAGAAAAACGAGTAATTGAGCATTTTGAAACAATTGATGCTTTTTTAGAAAGAAACAAAGTAGAAAATTTAAAGGAAATGGATTTGTAGTTTGTTGATTGAAAGAAGCTAGATTGTACGGCAGTTTTCACGACTGATGTTGAGAAAAACATAGTTTACCATTTTAAAATGGTGTTGATGATTTTCTGTTGGATTTATAGATAAACGTATCGTTGGATTGCTGTAGAACTCAACTTCACCTTGTAATTCACATAAATAAAAACAGCTCTTTTAAGAGCTGTTTTTATTTATGTGAATGTTTTTAATTGCAATATATTTTTTTATTGATAAGTCCTTTCTCAGTATTCATTTTTAGTATATGTATACCAGAAGTAAGGTGTTTAGTATCTATCGAAATGATGGACTTTGACTTGTTAACTTTCCAATTTTTAATTTCTTTTCCAAGCAAATCAAATAATTTTACGGAATTAATTTTAACAAGATTTGGATTTGATATTGTCAGAATTCCGTTTAAGTAATCTATGCTTAAATTATTGTCATTTAATAATTTGTTATTAAGCGTTTCTTCTTTAGCAAAAGTGATAGCGAACCTATCTTGGTATAATGTGTTAGGAGTTAAAGCCAATTTAGCAACTCCATTGTCTAACGGATACGTTATACTGTTCTCTTTATCTAATAAATATACCTCTCTATTTACGTTTTCCCATTCATCAATATCAAAAACTAAGGCTCCGTTGCTACCCGTCTTTATGTGTAATGGAACTCTCAAATTTTGACTTATTTGTGGCACTCCCGCAATGATATAGTTGTAGTCACTATGATTGAATTTCCAGTAAATATCGGTTTTTCCTTCATTATAAGATATTGCATCGTGACCAGGTTCGTAACCAAATGTTAAATCATTGGCTAATACCAAACCTAATTGTCGGTGTAATTTAAGACCTTCTTCATTTACATAATCTACACCAATTTTGATGATACTTTTTTTATCCGCATCGTAAGATCCTTGTAAGCCACTTGTTTTGGATAAGTATTTAGGCTCTTTTGTTTTGAAAAATATAGAGTTCCCAGAGCTTTCTGTTACGTATTCTCTTTGGCTGTTGTTAAAGGTAATAGTTCCAGTATTGGTTGTTGTAGAAACAAAAAATCCTTGTGCTACAGCAATGTAGGGTTGTGGGGTTTGGTACACTCCGTCTCCAATAAAGGGAGTACCATTGTTAGGGTCTGTATTGTTTTCTACAACATTATCAGCCGATAGCCCCATGTCTTTGGTAAGCGTTGCATAGCCTCCAATATAACCACTAAACGCATGTCCATTTTCACCTGGCGAAGCGACACCTGCATGTTCCCATAAGTATATTGTACCATCAATAACAGCTTCATTATCTTCAATAAAACGCTTTGCGCTTATAGCAGATGGATATGGGTTTCCTACTAGGTAATTTTGATTGGTTCCCATGCTAGTAATACTAGTAAGGTCTCCATCTTTAGGTACTCCAACAAACGTATAATTTTGTATTTGTCCTGGTCCTTTAAAGGTAAATCCATCTGTTTGGTTAATAAAGCCTCTAGATTGTCTGAGGTTAAAATTAGCAACGTCCGTATCGTTGGGAGCAAAAGTATAAATCCATTTTTCTGCGATACGGATAGGATCACTTACATCACCATCGTCACCACTCACAAAATTAATATTCTTTGGAATCGATGAAGATGAGGTTGGGGTGCTACCATCTTTCATTACATCAGCAATTGTAAAGCCATTTGAGGCAACACTATTCACAGGAGAAGAAAAATAATTAAATCGATAAGTGTTATCTGTGTTAGAGTTTTGGTCTATATACAAATCCCCCGTACCTCTAACTTGTTTGGTGCCTACGTGAGTCTGAATAAGTTGTGCGCTACCTACCATCCTAATTTCTGCCCCCGAACTAAGGATTAATTCATCACTCACAATAAGAGCCACATTACTGATGGTTAATTTGTTTGGGCTAACAACTTCTAAGTTTTTGGCTAGTAAGTTGCCAGTTGTATGTTCGTAATTGTCGTTAATGATTACGTTTCTAGATCTATCAGGCAATCCATTGTTCCAAGTGTTTGATGATAAGCTAGTAGTACCGAAATGATGCACCCCTAGTTTGATATTAGCAGTGTTGTCTGCATTGTTAATCTCTGATAAAAGGGGAGCGTTAGGATGTCTTTCTGGAGTACCATCTGCGTAAGGGTCTAAATTATCGTCAACAAAAGCAGTCCATTCACTACTTGTATAAGTATTATTATAAGTACTAATGTTATCATTACGGACATAAGATGTTTCGTTGCTTATGGAGCTAATCACATCAAATCGGTTTTCCCAAGCATTAGTTCCTGAGTTGCTTGTGATAATGATAATATCGTCCCCACCGTCAAAATCTGTAATGGCAGAGTTTTCTAGTGGAATCCCTAAGTGATTGATAATAGCACTCGTATTTTTTCTGATAATTAATGACGTGTTTGCTGCTATACTGGTATTGATTGTGTACTCTGCATCAGGAGCAATCCCAGCTTGGTCTCCACTAGTGTTTTTATAAAGAGCTAAAATAATTTGACTAGCAGCTATTATGGCACTACTAGTGTTTGTGATTTCTATCCATCTTTCATCTGTTCCAGAATGTAGTACTTGAGTAAACATTAAAGTTTCAAAAGTACTGATGTCTCTAGGGTCTATAAACAAATCAAAATCTTGGATACTACTCTCTTCATTGTTAAAAGTACATGCGTTAGTAGGAGTGTTGTCAGACATAGCAACTCTCATACGAGTTTTACCAACAGTTGCTGTATTTGGAATTGCAATAGAGATATTGTCTGTAACAGTTGTAGTTCCAGATGATGTTAGGTTGCTGTATACTTTTTCTGTCAACTCATCAAATTCACCATCAATATTATAATCAATCCATATTGTCAAACTTGTATTTGCAGATATAGTTCTGTTGTAACTAACTGTTCCTGCCAAGCCTGATGAAATTTCTACGGAAGTACTAGTCCCTCTAAAATAGTTATATGTGGGACTACTGCTATTAGTATTATTATCTATACTACCAAGCGTTACATTGCTAATGTAAAAGTTAGAATTGCTCGTGAAATTCAAGCCGATATCGCAATAGTCAACTTCAATTGTTGTAAAGTTACTTGTACTTGTATAAGTGGCACAATCTGCATCTACTGCTACTTGAATATCGTACTGAACACCGTTGTTTAAGCCTGTTAGAATGGTGTTGGTTGTGTTTATGCCGTCAATTTCAGTCCATGTGGAAGTGCCAGTTTGCCTGTATCTCATTTTAAAAGGTCCGGCTTCGCTAGAAGTCCAGTCAACTCTAACACTAGTCTCTGTAATATCAGATGCGCTTAAAGCAGAAGGAGTACTAGGGGTACTCACTATAACAGTTTGACTAGAGGCAACAACAGTTTCTCCGTTGTCAAAAGACCATCTTATAGTATAAGTTCCATCTGTATTAAAAGTGGTGATGTCTGAGGTAGTTGCAGTGATTATCGTACCACATTGATAATTTAGTATAGGGGTTGTTGCAGTGTAGTTACAATAGGCATTAATAGTGTTTAAAGTTGGTGCCGTAAAATTACCTGTGTAGGTTCCTACGTTAACGTTAGCAGTACAGGTGTCGGTCAATCCATCTGTGTCCGTAACGGTTAGTGTAACTAAATTATTCCCAAGATTGTTACAGTCAAAAGTTGTTTTGTCTAAGGACAAAATTAAATCCTCAGAGTTGTCATAATCATCGCTAGATCCATTGTCTATTTGAGCGGCCGTTATGGTTGCGTTCCCAGAGATGTCTAATTGAATATTTAGATTTTGACAAACCGCAATAGGAGGAGCTATATCTGGTCTGATAATTAAATCAAAATCCTTAATATTACCTTCTTCGTTTCCATACTCACAAGAGTTGCTAGGAGAATTATGAGACATAGCTATTCTCATACGGGTCTTACCTGTAGAAGCAGTATTGGGAATTACAATTGCTACATTTTCAGTGATAGATGTTGGACCGTTGGGGCGTAATCCTCTAAAAACTTCCTCCCCATCGTCGTCAAAGTCACCATCAATGTTGTAGTCAATCCATATAACTAAGCTAGTTGCTGGCCAGTTAGGTCTACTGTAAGCAACTGTACCGCTAAGAGTTCCGTTTTGTGAAACTAATGTAGAATTTCCGTTTAAGTATTCATACAATGGAAAACTGCTACTGTTGGTTAATGTAATGTCTCCCAGATTTACGTTTGATAGAAAAAACTGATTGTTAATGTTAGCATTTAAATCAGTGCAATAGTCTAATGCTAGTGTGGTGAAATTTTGAGTGGAGGTAAAGTTAGCACAACTAGCACTCACGGCTACCTGCACATCATAAATTGTATTGTTACTCAGCCCATTGATAGTTGCACTTGTTGTTTCTACATTTTGAATAACGTTCCAAGAGCTTTCAGAATTCTTTTTATATCTAATTTTAAAAGGACCAATCTCAGATGAGTTCCAACTTACATTGGCACTAGTCTCATCTATGTCTGAAATTGTTTGGGCGGTTGGTGTTGATGGAGTATTAACATGAATAATTTGGTCTGTACTCACTATAGTGCTTCCGTTGTTAAAAGACCACGAAATAGTGTAAGTTCCGTCTGTATTAAATGTTGTTGGGTTGGTAGTCGTACCTGTAATTGTGGATCCGCACTGATAATTTAGTACAGGAGCGGCTGCTGTATATTCGCAATAAGCGTTGATAGTTTCTAGAGTGGGAGCAGTAAAAGAACCAGAGTAGCTAGACACATTAACAGTGGCATCACATGTATCTGAAAGTCCATCCAAGTCAGTGACAGTTAGAGTAACGGTGTTATTTCCTAAATCGTTGCATGTAAAATCGGTTTTATCAATACTATAGGTCAAAGTATTAGCAGCGTCAAAGTCATCAAAAGAACCATTGTTAATTTGATTGGCTGTGATATTGGCAGTTCCAGCAACATCAAGTTCAATATTTAAATTTTTACAAATAGCAGTGGGAGCAACAGGTGCAGGGCGAATATTAATAAGATAATCTTCTACTTCACCAGCATCAAAAGAGGTTGTACACGGGTTTATTCCATTTCGGACAAGCACGACCCTTAATCTAGTATTTCCGTTTAGGGCACTATTGTTAACTGTAAAGGAAAAATTTTGACTGTAATTACTTGAAGCTTGCGCACCAGAAAAAGAAGCTATTTCTTCTCCACTATCTGTAAAATCTCCGTTTTGGTTGTAATCAATCCAAATTTTTAATTGATGACTATTACTTGCAGGTACATGGTAATTTATGGAGCCTCTGTAAATTGTTCCCTTGGCAAAATTAGCAGAAATACCAGAATAGTAAGTAAAATTGCTAGGGTTAGTACTTGAATTATCAATATCTCCTAACGATAAATTGGAAATAAAAAAGTTTTGATTGTGATTTAAGTTAAAGGACTCACAATAACTTTGCGAAAATAGATTACTTGATGTGATAAGTAATATAAAAAATAAAAAGGATTTTGTGAATCTCATACTAAAGTCTTAGTTAATAACTTGTCTGCTTTTGTGCTAGGCATTAAACACTTTATGCGCTACTTTATGGTCTTTGTGACGATTAATAGTAGATGTTGTTAAGTTAACTTTAGTAATGATTTTTTCTAAATATTAAAGAAATAGTTTCTTTTTAGATTATCTGTTTTGATGGGATGCAATTTTTTTATTTAGAATATTTTTTTAGGGATTTGCTTGCTTTCTTCTAATTATTTTCAATGTTTAATTAAGGATTTTTAAAATTAACAAAGGTTGGTAAATAAGGGGGGTAAAGTATTAAGTACTCAAAAAAAGTCCTGTTTTGTGATTGTAAAGAGCATTTTTTTAGGAAAAGCGTTGTTTTAATCCTGTAGCTGATCAAAGAATTTTTGAGCATTTTTTAAATGAGCTTCTTTTTTAGAAGCCTCCATTTTATCAAAATTCCTTAAAAGCATATTAAGTCTTGGGTTGGCATTAAAGAAATTTCTTTGTTTATCCATAAAGTGCCAAAATAAACCATCCCAAGTTTGCTGCCAATCACCCCTTTTATGGTTACTCATTTTAAGGATATAATTGGAGCTAGAGATGTAAGGTTTGGTAGCAAATAAACCACCATCTGCAAATTGACTCATTCCGTATACGTTCGGAACCATGACCCAATCATAAGCATCAATAAATAATTCCATAAACCATTGATAAACCTCGTTAGGATCAAATTCACATAATAACATAAAATTTCCTAAGACCATTAGTCTTTCTATATGATGGCAGTATCCGTCCTTCAGTACAGATTTAATAGCAGTATCCACAGGTGGAATTCCTGTCTCTCCCGTGTAAAAAGTTTTTGGAATTTTACGTTTAAAATTCCAAAAGTTTTGTGTTCTCGAGTAGTTTCCTTTGCAGATGTACATACCCCTAATAAACTCTCTCCAACCCGTTACTTGTCTAATAAATCCTTCTGTACAATTTAGGTTAGTATTATTTTCCTTAGCATAAGCAAGTGTTCTGTCAACAATATTCTTAGGGCTGATAAGTCCTACATTCATTAATGGACTCAGAACACTATGATGTAGCGTACTGTTGTCTTTATGGATAGCATCTTCGTAATCTCCGAAAGCATAAAATCTGTTTTCTAAAAAATCATGTAACCAATCATCGGCACTTTCAAAAGTATAGGGGTACAAGCTTGTACTGGTAATTTCTCCTAAATTGTTAGCGTAGTAAGTTTGGGTATAAATTTTAGCTTCCTCCCAATATTGATCCTGATTTGGGTAGTTGATGTTTGGGGGTGTTTTTTTTGCAGGATATTTTTTTCTGTTTTCACTATCAAAGCTCCATTTACCTCCTAAAGGGTCTTTGTCATTCACCAATAAAATTTGTTTAGACTGCCTCTGTTGTTTATAAAATGTAGCGTGATAAAATTTGCTTTTATCGGGTTTAAAAAAAGAAGCTAAATCTTGCTTAGAGTTTAAAAATAATTGTGTGTCTAAGCAATTTAAGGCTACGTTATTTTGATGAGCTTTAGATTGAATTCTGTTTTGGAGCCATTCATCTACCGGATCGATAAATGTAATTTGCTCTACATTTTCTTCAGCAAAAAAATCAATTAAATTTCTGATGTCAGAAAGTTTGCTATGACTATCAATATACTTAACGTTGAGTCCGTTTTCGGTTAAAAAATCAGCATAAAACTTCATACTAGCTCTATGGAAAGCGATTTTGGTTTTGTGAAAATTATATTGTTTAAAAAACAAAAACTCTTCTACTAAATAAATATCACCCTTATCGTTGTGAATAGGATGTTCTTTAAATAATTGATGTGGAAATATGATACTTACATTTTTCATTATTTATTGCTTTTGCATTTTTTACTACAATACTTTACACTTTCCCAGTTCTTTTCCCACTTTTTTCTCCAGTTAAAAGGTCGGTCACAAACGATACAAATTTTAGAGGGGAGCTGTTGCTTTTTCATTACAATAATGCTATTTAAGTTTTAATTCTTTTTTGCATTTTTTCCAATAACTAAAAAAAGAAGGAAAGTAACCCTGTACATTAAACATCCAATCTCTAGGCTCTTCAATCCCTTTGTAGTGATGATTCAAGGGATGTTCTTTGTAGAATACTTCTTGCTCTTGCGAACATTGTGTTTTAAGCTCATCAAAAGAACCTACAAAAATATTAATGTTAGGAATATTGCTTTTTAAGTGCAGAACGAAGTCAATACAGTTTTTAGATACGAGATATTGCTCAAATAATTTGGGTTCTAACAGTAAAATTCTGTTTGCCTCTGTATCGGTTTTCCAATTCGGATCTAAGTTGTAGTAATTGTAAATAAGTACAGGAAGTTTTCGGTCGATTTCAAAATCGTCTGAAATAGGAAGATGATTCGTTAAACTAGGTTTAGTGGTTTCTAATAGTTCTTTAGGGATACCCACCTCTTCAATCACATCATAATCAACATCTATAAAGGTGTTCTTTTGAGAGGTATTAAAAAAGGTATTGATATTGTTCTGATTTGCATAGTATTTTTTATTAGCATTCGCACCAGCAACCCATTGCCAGCTCAAAGCATTACTAGCCCAGTCTCCATCTAGCAAATGGTAATACATCCAATGCGCTGGAGTTTTCCAATAACTTTGAGCGATGTTACAGGTAATGGCAGCCACGTACATACGCATATGATTATGCATATACCCTGTACGGTACAAATTTTCAATTCCATAATCTACAGCAATAATGGACGTATTTGCTTCGGTAATATTAACTGGTATTTTTTGATGACTTACTTTTTGCTGAGGATGTTTTAAATCCTGATTGATTAAATCACCCTTAGCTATCCATATTTGTTGCCAATAATCTCTCCAAGCCAATTCCTGAATGAATTTTTCTGCCTGCCAAAACTTAAAGCCGTTTGCAAGAAGTCTTTTGTATACAAATTGAGTGGAGATAACTCCTCTAGAAATAAAAGGGGATAGGTAGGAAATAGCTCCGTCTTTATGATTTCTTGTTTTGCTGTATTTAATAGGGTCAATACAATCTATTCTTTCTAAAATGTCTTCGTAGCTAATAAAAAACTCCATATTTTGCTTTTGGATTTGCAAATTATGGAGTTTGAATAAAATTTGATATAGATTAATATTTTCTAAGCTAATCAAGAAAAAGTTTAAACTACTCAATTAAAATTTGGTGAACCAATCAAAATGTTTGTGTATAATATTGTCTTTATTCTCGTTGATAAATTTAACGTAAGCTTGGCTGCTCGGAGATAACTGTTTGTCTTTTAACCATATTAAGTTCCATTCAGTTTCTATAGGCAAATTGGGAACAGGCACAATTTCTAGTTCGCCATTTAACAGTTCGTTTTTCATTCCAATTAAAGGCATAATGGAATATCCCATACCTGCAATAATAGCTTGCTTAACGGCTTCGTTAGAGACTAATTCTATATTTCTAGTAGATTTTAAAGAATAGGATGAAATGTATTTTTCCATGGCCAATCTGGTGGCGGATCCTTTTTCTCGGTATATGAGAGACACTTTCTCTAAATCGGAATGATTGAATTTTGTGATGGGTTCTGTAGGATAATGTTTTCTGGTTAAATACAATTTGTTGGACATCAATTCTATGGTGTTAATATTGATGTTTTCTGGAATAGTGGATACCAAAGCAAAATCGGTCTGATTTTTTTCTAGGGTCTCTATTACTTTTGTTTTGTTGGTAACATCAATGACAAGTTCCACACCAGGAAATAGTTTAGAAAATTTGGTTAAAAAATAAGGGATCACATATTTACCAGTAGATACCACGGAAATCCTAATTTTTCCAGTTACTATTCCTTTATAAGCCAATGCTTTGTTTTGAATATCTGCCATTTGATTGACAATTTCTTGACAGGCAATTGCAATTTCTTGTCCAAATTCTGTAATATGAATTCTACGTCCTATTACTTCGATTAAGGGAACATCAAACTGCTCTTGTAATTTTTTTATTTGTATAGAAACTGCTGGTTGCGTTAAATGGAGTTCTTCGGCAGCTTTGGTAATGCTTTTTTTTTGGATCACCTTTAGGTAAACAACCAATTGATGTAGGGTATAGTGCATAATTATAATTTATGAATTGTATATAAAGTATAAATATAAATATATGAATTGAAATGCAGAATTTTGTGACAACAAAAAACTAGAAATGAAAATTATAAAATTAAAATTTTATCGGTGTCAAAGTTTGTGTTTAAAATTAAAGTTTCATCTTAAAGAACTAAAATAACAACATCCGTATATCAGTAAAAAACATAAAGAAACCGAAAAACAAAAATTATGAATTTAGATTTATTAATAGATAACCTAACGAACCCAGCATTATTGTTCTTTTTACTAGGAATTGTAGCTGTACAACTTAAAAGTGATTTAGAAATCCCACCAAATTCTGCAAAGTTTATTTCGCTGTATTTACTCTTTTCTATTGGTTTTAAAGGAGGACAGGAGTTGGCTCATAGTCAATTGGGATTAGATATTTTGTGGATTTTACTCTTTGGTATTTTGTTAGCCACTATTGTTCCGTTGTATTCCTTTTTTATTATCAAAAAAAGATTGGGGATAGAAAATGCAGGAGCCATAGCAGCTGCCTATGGTTCCGTAAGTGCTGTAACGTTTGTGACTTCAGTATCGTTTTTAGAAATGCAAAACATAGAGTTTGGCGGACATATGGTCGCAGTGATGGCATTGATGGAAGCTCCCGCAATTATTGTAGGGGTGTTGTTAATGTCTCTTTACAGAAAAAACAAACTAAATGGAGTGAGTTTTGGTAGTGTAGTAAAGCACTCTGTAACTAACGGAAGTGTGTTGCTAATTATGGGTAGTTTATTGATAGGATTTATCGCTAGCGAAAAGCAAGCAGCAGGGATAGCCCCTTTTACAACAGATATTTTTAAAGGATTCTTAGCGGTCTTTTTATTAGATATGGGAATTACTAGTGGAAAAAAATTGGCTGCCTTTTGGAAAAACGGAGCATTCCCATTAGTGTTTGCTGTCGTGATTCCTATCATTAACGGAACCATTACAGCTTACGTAAGTAGATTTGTGAGTGATAGCCATGGAGATCAGTTACTATTTGCCATTTTAGCGGCAAGTGCTTCTTACATTGCAGTTCCTGCAGCCATGAAAATTGCTGCTCCCAAAGCCAACCCAGGTTTGTATTTACCCATGGCATTAGCCATCACTTTCCCTTTTAACATCACATTGGGCTTGCCTCTGTACATGTATATTGTAGAATTTATGTAGGTAAAACTTAAGAATTCAAATATTAAAAACGTCTTTAAATTTTTAGTTTAAAGACGTTTTTTTGTGAGCTGATTAAAAACATACTGAGCACTTCGCACAGCCCCTTCCATGTAGCCGGAAAACTGAGAAGAGGTTTCAGTACCTGCAATAAATAACGAGTTTTCTAAATAAGTTTGATGAAAAACAGCATCGCCGTTGTTTTGATGTGGGAGTATGATATCGTCATAATCTGTAGAGGTGTATTTTTCTAATTTCCATATAGTTTCCTCATAACTTAAATAAGCTCTTGCTTGCGAACCATAATATTTCTCCAGTTGATTTAAAATAGCCTCAAGTCTTTCTTGTTTACTGATTTTGAAAAAATTACCATTTAAAAAACCTTTCAAAGCAAATTGATTGTTCTGTTTGTTGGAATGATCATACATTTCTGGAATAGGTCCTACGTTGCTAAAAATAGTACCACTCAAATTATCCTTTTGCCAAAAAGCTTCTTTGTAAGTTAGTCCCACTTTAATGGATTCCCCCATCCACGTGTGTGTTTTTTGTGCTACTTCACAAAAACTATTTTCTAGTTTGGGCGTAACACTTACAGTATTATTTAACAGGTGTGGAGGCAAAGTAGAAACTACATAATTTGCAGTAAATTGACTGTTTTGATGAGTTGTTACTATCGTTTTGTTTTTTGCTCTACTAATGGATTTAACTGCTTGATTCAGTAGTATATACTCAGGATTGATAAAGCCCGATAAGGCTTCGGTAAGTTTACTCGTTCCTCCTTTTAGGCGGTAACTAGGGGTTTGATTTTTTGGCAACTCTACAATTTGAGCTGGATTCGTAGATACAGGTTCATAGATAGCCGTATTTCCCAACACTTGATCAAATAGTTTAAGTCCAAGCTGATCTAGTAAGTTCAAAACTTCTGTATGTTGATTGGCAAACCACGTAGCTCCTAATTCTATAGAAGTTGTTTTCTCATTCTCTTTGGTTAAAATTCTACCTCCAATTCTATCTCTAGCTTCTAGAATTACAAAGTTGTAATCAGTTTTAGATAGATAATAAGCCAAAGTAAGTCCAGTTAAACCAGCACCTATAATTATAATATCCGTATTTGTTGTTGTCATTAAAATATAATTGAAAGACCGATAAAGTAAAAGCTAGCTATAAGTAAAGGATATGTTTTTCTGTGTATATTTTAACATCAGAATAACAAACCCTAAAACTATTAGCTAGCCTTTATTTTTAGTTAAAGAAATTTAAATATTGGGTTGAGGTGTTACTCTCAAATAAGGTTTTACTTCCTTATGTCCCTTAGGAAATAATTCTTTAATATCTTCATTTTTAACCGCAGGAACAATCACTACATCATCACCGTGTTTCCAGTTGGCAGGAGTTGCTACTTTGTGGTACGCTGTTAATTGTAAAGAATCAATTACCCTTAATAATTCATCAAAATTTCTTCCTGTAGATGCGGGGTAGGTAATGGTTAATTTAATTTTTTTGTCTGGTCCAATTACAAAAACAGAACGAACGGTTAAAGTTGTATCTGCATTAGGATGAATCATGTCATACAAATCAGAAACTTTTCTATCCTCGTCTGCGATGATTGGAAAGTTAACCGTAGTGTTTTGAGTTTCATTAATATCCTTAATCCATCCTAAGTGAGAATCTACACCGTCAACACTTAAAGCAGCCACTTTTACATTTCTTTTACTGAATTCTTCTGTGTACTTAGCAACCGTTCCTAACTCGGTAGTACAAACAGGGGTGTAGTCTGCAGGGTGAGAGAATAAAATTCCCCATCCATCTCCCAACCACTCGTGAAAGTTAATTTCTCCTTCTGATGTTTTTGCGGTAAAGTTTGGTGCAATATCACCTAATCTTAATGTGCTCATAATTATTTTTTGTTTTTATTTGTTTGCTACATAAATCCAACCTTTTTTACCTGAAGTAAAGGTGGCTTCTATTCTTTTATAATCAGATACTTCATAAGCATCTGCTTGTTCTAATTCGTCTTGAGTAATCTCAAAAAGCATTCCTTGTACTTCGTCGTGATTATGATCAGAAATTTCAGCGATAGGATGGTATTCTTTTTCGCTTTTAGCCAATACATCTGGATCGACAATTTTTAATTGTCCCAATTTATAGCCTTTCAAACTGTCTTTAGAGCCTTGTAAAAGTCTACCAAACGATTCTAACTGAACTTTTTCTAATTGTAAAGTTCCATAAGAAAAAAGTAAATGCATTTTAAATGAATATTTAAATGATTGTTTATAATTGTTATTGATATAAAAAATCACTCGGAACAATTGATAATGTTCCGAGTGAAGTTTGAATTAATTAGCTGTAATTTAGGAATTCTTAAAGAATAATTTGTCATCCACAGCATCTAAAATTACATGGCTTTGGTTACTTAAGTTTCCTGCTAAAATTTCTTTAGAAAGAAGATTCAACACCTCTTTTTGAATCACACGTTTTACAGGTCTAGCTCCAAACTCAGGATCAAATCCTTTTTTAGCCAAAGCCTCTTTTGCATGATTTGTAGCTTCTAACGTAATTTCCTTATTAGCCAATAAATACGTTAAACCTTTTAAATGTAGTTCTACAATTTGTGTAATTTCATTGATGTCTAACGGAGTAAACATTACAATTTCGTCAATGCGGTTAATGAATTCAGGTCTTACAATTTGCTTTAAATTTTGTAAAACTTCTCCTTTAGCCACCTCTGCAACTTGTTCTCTAGTCTGATTTTTAGCATTCTCAAAACAATCTTTAATAATATCAGCTCCCATGTTAGAAGTCATAATAATAATGGTGTTTTTAAAATCTGCTAAACGACCTTTGTTATCCGTTAATCTACCTTCATCCAATACTTGTAATAAAATATTAAAGGTATCAGGATGTGCTTTCTCAATTTCATCTAGCAACACAACAGAGTAGGGTTTACGTCTTACCGCTTCTGTTAATTGTCCACCTTCATCATAACCCACATAACCTGGAGGTGCACCAACCAATCTACTTACTGAATGACGTTCTTGATACTCACTCATATCTATACGAGTTAAGGCATTTTCGTCATCAAATAAATATGCAGCCAAAGCTTTGGCTAATTCCGTTTTACCAACTCCAGTAGTCCCCAAGAATAAAAAGCTTCCTAAAGGTTTTCTTACGTCTTGCAAACCAGCTCTTGAACGACGCACAGCATCAGAAACCGCTTCTATGGCATCCTCTTGACCCACCACTCGCAAATGCAATTCATCCTCCAACTGTAATAATTTTTCACGTTCGCTCTGTAACATTTTTTGCACAGGTACACCTGTCCATTTAGCAACTACTTCGGCAATGTCATCTTCGGTAACCTCTTCTTTAACTAGAGATCCTTCTTGATTGTTAGCCAACTCCAGTTGCGCTTTGTCTAATTGTTCCTGCGCATCTTTAATTTTACCGTATCTCAGTTCTGCTACCAAACCGTAATTTCCGTCTCTTTCGGCTTTTTCAGCTTCTAGTTTGTAGCTGTCAATTTCATCTTTAATAATTTGCACGTTATCAACTACTTCTTTTTCGGATTTCCACTGTGTATAAATAGCATCTCTTTTTTCTTGAGTATCTGCTAGTTCTTTACGTAAGAGTGTAAGTTTCTTTTCATCTTTTTCACGTTTAATAGCTTCAATCTCAATTTCAAGCTGCATTATTTTTCTATCTAAGACATCTAAATCTTCGGGTTTAGAATTGATTTCCATACGCATTTTAGCCGCTGCTTCGTCCATTAAGTCAATGGCTTTATCTGGTAAAAAACGGGAAGTAATATATCTTTGACTCAATTCTACCGCAGCAATAATAGCACTGTCTTTTATTTGTATTTTATGATGCGCTTCGTACTTTTCTTTAATACCGCGTAGAATGGAAATAGCACTTTCTGTATCAGGTTCGTCTACTACAACTTTTTGAAAACGTCTTTCTAGTGCTTTGTCTTTTTCAAAGTACTTTTGATATTCATCCAAGGTAGTAGCACCAATAGCTCTCAACTCTCCACGAGCCAAAGCAGGCTTTAAAATATTGGCAGCATCCATAGCTCCCTCTCCACCTCCAGCACCTACTAAGGTGTGAATTTCATCGATAAACAAAACAATATCTCCTTCTGCAGAAGTCACTTCTTTTACTACTGATTTTAAACGCTCTTCAAACTCTCCTTTATATTTAGCTCCTGCAATTAATGCTCCCATGTCTAAAGAAAACACTTGTTTGTCCTTTAGGTTTTCGGGAACATCCCCTTTAATAATTCTGTGAGCCAAACCTTCGGCAATCGCTGTTTTACCAACTCCAGGTTCACCAATCAGCATCGGGTTATTTTTAGTTCTCCTCGATAAAATCTGTAGAATTCTACGGATTTCCTCGTCACGACCAATGACTGGATCTAATTTACCTGTGCTCGCCAACTTATTTAGGTCTTTTGCGTATTTGTTTAGAGAGTTGTAAGTTTCTTCGGCACTTTGAGAAGTTACTTTCTGACCTTTTCTAATTTCATCAACGGCAGCACTCAATCCATTTTCAGTAACTCCTTGGTCTTTTAATAATTGACTAATGGTGTCTTTGTTTTTTAGCAATGCAATTAATAAGTGCTCGATAGAAACGTATTCGTCTTCCATTTTTTTTGCAATATTACTTGCATCCGTTAGCGTTTTAGCTGCTGTTTGAGATAAACCTATTTGTCCCCCAGAAACCTTAGGAAATGTTTCTAACGTTTTATCCAGTATTTGTGGTAAAACATCTAAGTTTACTTGTAATTTTTTTAGAATAAAAGGAGTTACATTTTCATCTACCTCTAATATGGCTTTAAATATATGTGTGTTTTCTATTTGTTGATGTTGTAATCCTTGCGCAATCTGTTGTGCTTGTTGTACAACTTCTTGTGACTTTATGGTATAATTGTTAAAGTTCATAATGGTTAATTTTAAGGATTTATGTTTTTAAATAGCTATTTTCTGATGAGAGTAAGAGCAATTGTTATTCCTCAAAAAATAAACGGAAATAATGTCCTTTAAGTAGACAAAATGTCTTTGTTTACTTGGGTCTAACGGACTTTTTGTCTTACTTGTAAGTACTTTAAAGTAATGCGACTTAAAAGAATAGTAAATAAAATACACAAAGAATAATATCTTTGTCATTGTAATCATTAAAAGAGAAAATAGTATGGGATTTTTTGATAAAATTTTAGGAAGTAAGGACAATGCCAGCTCTGCTTCAAAAGTAAATTGGATTGAGTTAACAAACGTATCTCAGTTGGATGAAGTTGTAGAAGCTTCTAAAACGAGTAAAGTAATTATTTTTAAACACAGTACCCGTTGTAGTATTAGCGCTAGTGTTTTAAATAAATTTGAAAAGCAAGTGGGAGATGATTATCAACTGTACTTTTTAGATTTAATTGCACATAGAGATATTTCGGCTGCCATCGCAGAGAAATTTAATGTAGTACACCAATCTCCTCAAGCTATTTTTGTGGAAAGCGGTAAAGTAACTCAGCAGGATTCTCATTACGGTATTTTAGAGTTAACATACTAAGTAGTTGAAATTAAGCGATTTACTTGTTTTTGACTATTCAATGTTAATTTAATGTTAAATAAATGTTGTTCAATTGTAAAATGTTTGTATCTTTGTGGTATCAACATTAATACAATACATTATGAAAGCAACATTATTAATATTATCGCTATTTGTAGGACTCGTAACTTTTGGACAAGATAAAAGTAACATCCAGGTGGAAAAACAAGGTGACTTATACAAAGTAACTTTGCTTCACGAAAACGGTATGGTTGCTCAAACAGGTTATGTTTCTGCTGATAAAAAATTACAAGGAATGTGGACATCTTATGATGTAAACGGGAAGAAAAAAGCTATAGGTAATTATGTAGATGGACAAAAAACAGGATCTTGGTTTCATTTTAACAGAAATTCTGAGCTATTCACACAAGTTGTTTACGGAGTTGATAGCAAAATAGCTACTGTAAATACTTCTATGACAAAATCTCAATTAGCAGATAACGATATTGAGGAATAATTAATAGGTACTAAATAAAAAAGAGACTGTTTTTATACAAAAGCAGTCTCTTTTTTTGTTTTAGGTTAAATGTTGTTCGGTGTTTTCTTCCGATATACCAGGAGTTAGGCAAAAAGACTTGCTTAATCCTTTGATGTATGCATAGTAAGTATGACACGTTGAACAGTTGAGTAATTCTACGAAAAAAAGAAGTTTGAGTAATTTCTTTTTTTTGGATTTAGATCTTAACGTTGACTCGCAACAAGGGCAATATCTTTTTTTCATGATACTAAAATTTAAAATTACAGAACATTAAGTTACATAAAAAAACAGCCAACTAGCTTGATATAAGTTAGTTGTCTTTTTTTAAGGGCTTTAAAAGCTATAATAAAAATTTTTCGATCACTTCTGCAACACCATCATTATTGTTAGAGGCTACAATTAAATCGGCTCTATCTCTTAGTTCAGGAGTAACATTATCTACCCAAACCCCCAATCCAGCATATTCCACCATAGATAAGTCGTTTCCAGCGTTACCAACAGCAATGGTTTCTTCTTGTTTGATGCCAAGCTGACGAATCAATCGGTCTAAAGTAGCTGCTTTATCAATTCCTTGTGGCATTACTTCCAAAAAGAAAGGTTTAGACATTGATATACTAAGGTCAGTTCTTTTTTTCTTCAACTTTGTCTCAATACCTTTTAAGTAACTAGGCTCTTCAAGAAGTAAACATTTCACACAGCTTTTTGTAACCGTACTCTTTAAATCTTTTACCTTTTGATAAGGCATTCCTGTTAAATTTATTTCTATATCAACATACTCAGAGTCCTTCGTTCCAACGATAGCTCCATTGCTGTAAGTAATAAAAGCGGTTTGGTTGGCTTCGCTAAAATCAAAAATTTCGTGTAAATCCTCAACTTTTAGACTTTGTTCAAATATACATTCATCATTAGCCATATTTATAATCTGACCTCCGTTGAAAGATATAATATAAGAGTTGTATTTGTCTAACTCCAACTCTTTGGCAAAATGAGTCATTGCTGGAGTTGGTCTACCAGAAGCCAAAAC
Source organism: Wenyingzhuangia sp. IMCC45533 (assembly GCF_054111225.1). Lineage (NCBI taxonomy): Bacteria > Pseudomonadati > Bacteroidota > Flavobacteriia > Flavobacteriales > Flavobacteriaceae > Wenyingzhuangia > Wenyingzhuangia sp. IMCC45533. Next base: position 2,123,122 of record NZ_CM134197.1, read on the forward strand.
AACGTAAATCCCTTTTTCTTGAGCAGCTTTAACAGCTTTCTTATTTCTATCAGATATTGTATGATCGTCTGTCAACAACGTATCATCCATATCCAACACAATCATTTTATATTTCATGTTTAATAGATTATAAAACAAATTTACCTAGAATTTTAAATCTGTAAGCTATTTTTAGGTTGATTTTAACATCTACTTAATATTGGAGATTAGAAAGTACAACTAATGATTTTATTTGCTTAAGGTGCGTTTCTCAAATAAAAATAAAAAGAGAATTCTAGGTTGACTAGAATTCTCTTTTTAAAAATAGGAAAGGTTATCGAATAATTTATCCCTTAACAATTTGCGTTCGGGTTAATTTGTTCTCTGGAGTACTTGCTTCAATCACATAAACACCGTTAGAAAAATTGCTGATATTAATATCACCTTTATTCCCCAAAATATATTTGCGTTTGACTCTTTTACCTTTTAAGTTATAAATTTTTACTATTACTCCATTATTAGTAGAGTTTACATTAATTACATGGGTGCTAGCAATGTATTTGATACTAATTTTGTTTTCTTTTTTGGTGTGTTTTTGAGGAATTGAATTTTCTTCGGGATTAGTTAGAGGATTAGCGTTAGCAGTAATCGTTAATAAAAATAGAAGGCTAAAAAAAGTTAGAAGTATTTTTTTCATTTTAGTAAAGTTTTAAAGGGGTTAAACATAATGAATAGAACAGTCTATATTTTTGTTAAATTCTTACTTAAGTTAAGGAAAATTATAGGATTACGAAAAAAAACAGTCGATTACAACCTTTGTTAAGAGAATTAAAAATGCGTATTGTGCTATATAAAAGAATTCCAAAGAGATAGATTCTCACCACTTGATAGTAAAGCTTGAATAAATATTTCTTATTTTTGCAGCACATTTTCAACTTCAAAAACACCTAAGATTATGAAACGTGATCAAATCATATTTGATTTAATTCAAGAAGAAAAAGAGAGACAATTAAAAGGAATTGAATTAATTGCTTCTGAAAACTTTGTTAGCGAACAAGTAATGGAAGCTCAAGGTTCTGTGTTAACTAATAAATATGCTGAAGGATATCCGGGTAAAAGATACTACGGAGGATGTGAAGTAGTTGATGTTGTTGAACAATTAGCTATAGATAGAGCTAAAGAATTGTATGGAGCTACGTATGTAAACGTGCAACCTCACTCTGGTTCCCAAGCTAATGCGGCTGTATACTTTTCTGTACTAGAGCCAGGAGATAAAATTTTAGGATTTGATTTATCGCACGGAGGTCATTTAACACATGGTTCTCCTGTAAACTTTTCTGGTAAAATTTACAAGGCAGCTCATTATGGTGTAGACAAAGAAACAGAAGTTTTAAACTACGATAACATTCTAGAAATTGCTAAGGTAGAAAAGCCACAAATTATTGTAGCTGGTGCTTCTTCTTATTCTAGAGATATAGATTTTGCTAAGTTTAGAGAAATTGCAGATGAGGTAGGAGCTTATTTATTAGCAGATATTTCCCACCCATCAGGAATGATTGCAAAGGGTATTTTAAACGATCCAATGCCTCATTGTCATTTTGTAACCACTACTACTCACAAGACTTTGAGAGGTCCAAGAGGAGGGATGATTATGATGGGACAAGATTTTGAAAATAAAAAAGGAATCACTCTAAAAAATGGTAGCTTAAAGAAAATGTCTGCTATTTTAAACGGAGCTGTTTTCCCAGGATTACAAGGTGGACCATTGGAGCATGTAATTGCTGCCAAAGCTATTGCTTTAGGAGAGGCTTTAACAGATGAATATTTACACTACCAAGTTCAAGTTAAAAAGAATGCTGCAAGATTGGCTAAAGAATTAGTAGCCAAAGATTATAAAATTATTTCTGGAGGTACAGACAACCATTGTATGTTGATAGATTTGCGTAATAAAGATTTGTCTGGTAAAGATGCAGAACAAGCTTTGGTAAAGGCAGATATTACTGTAAATAAAAATATGGTACCATACGATACTCGTTCTCCATTTGTAACATCAGGTATCCGTTTGGGAGCTTCTGCTGTAACAACTCGTGGTTTAAAAGAAGACGACATGGCTGTGATTGCAAACTTTATTGATGAAGTAATTAACAACTTTGAAAATGATGAAGTTCTAGAAACAGTTGCTGGTAAAGTAAATGAGTTTATGCAAGATAGACCGTTGTTTCAAATATAACATGAAACTCAATCGATCAAAAAGAGCTACTCATTACGGTAGCTCTTTTTTGTTTTTATCCTAAAAAAGCTTTTTTATCTTTAACTTCATCAACTCTTTTAATGTTAAAGGTTAACATTAAAGAAAAAACATTTTAACTGATAAATAAATATTGCTTTGAAAAATACAAAAACATACAAACTTTTAGTTCTTTTAGGAATTGCATTAATGCAGACAAGCTATGCTCAATTGAGCTATAAAGCTGTTGAGGATTTAAAATCATCATCAAAATTAATTTTTAAAGACGATTTTAACCGATCTGAAAAAGATGATACTATTGAAGATTTGGGAAACGGTTGGCAAACCAATAGTATTAAAAGAGCTGAGGGTCATAAACAAGCAGATTTAAGGAATAATGTGCTGTATGTAAAAATGTATGAACACGCAACGCATGGTACAGCAATTCTACAAACGGCACCTTTTGATGATGGTATTGTAAGTACTAAGTTTAGGGTACTTACTTTAGGAACAAAAGACAGAGGAATACAACTTAATTTTAGTGATCCTGATGCGGCTCATTTATCACACAACGGCCACATATGTCAGGTAGGAATCAATGTCAATGAGGTGATATTGCTAGATCAACTGACAGGTGTTTTTGAAAAAGATATATTTTACAAAAGGAAGCACAACGCACCTAAGGAGGAAATAGCAAAACTGTTAAAAGGGAAATCTAAAAAATTTAAGGCAGATGTAGTCTTAAACAAATGGTACGAGATAACCTTATTGTTTCAAAAAGATGTACTATTTGTATATATTGATAAGCAATACGTAGGGAAGTTAAAATCTGATGGATTTGATCATACCAAAGCAAATATTTCTTTGTCTATGTGGTCTTCATCAGCAGAGTTCGACGATTTAGAAATAAGATCATTGGACTAGATTTTACAAGACACCAAACAATGTTACCCATACTTAAATCAGATTTTACAGCTTTTTGATAGGTTATTGCTTGTTATTATTTTCTCTATTTTGTGTGCTCAAACTAACGCATTGTTTTTTTGAATTTATAGGGAACTTTGCAAATAACTAATTTGTTCAATTGTCAATTCCCAAACTCAGTTTCTAAAATCTTAAGTCTTTGACTCAAAAAAAAAGGGTCTTTTCGTTTATGAAAAGACCCTTTTTCGTTTTTTTTAGGTAGATAAAATTAAAGAGGCTTTTCAATTTTTATATCGATAAACCTAAATAAACCTGTAGCTACATCAACTGTTACATTTTTAGGGTTGGTGATATCAAACTTCTTACCATCGATAATATCTTTCATTTCTTTAGGAACGACAGCGTTAAATTTAATCGTAGCTTTTTTATCGCTAGGGTTTAAATAACCACCATCAATAATGGTTAATCTTAAGTTAGTTGGGCTAGTTTGAGCCAACACCCACGCAACATCACCTATAACGGTTATCGGTAGTTTTTCTGCTCCTTTTTTAATATCCTTTTCTATTGTTTTGTAGTAGGTATCAGCCTTGTAAGTTTCTTTACCATCTGCAGAGTAATAGTTTTTTCCGTCGGTAATATATTCTTTTAAAATACCTTTATAAATAGGGTGTAAGTGGTCTTCTAATTTCCCTCTCTTTACATTTTGCTTCGCAAAAACGCCTTGTTGTGGAGGTGTAATTAATACCAATCCGTTAGGATAGTTAGGTAAGTAATTTTGTCTTCTTTCCTTTACATTTCCTGCATAAGTAGAAAAGTCCCAAGGAGTATTTTTAGCTCCAGGCCAAGTCGCATTTTGACGACTGAAAACGAACTTGTTGTTTTCTAAATGTTCTTTATTGTAAAAAACAGACCATTTCAATGCACTAGACTCGGTCATGTAATCGTGGTCAGGAGTTTTCATACTTAAATGAACAGGGGAGTAGCTTAGAATTTCGTTAGGTTTAGGAACGTATAAAGCTCCTTTACCGATTAGTTCCCATAAAAAGCTCATATATCTTTGGTCTACTCCGAAGTTGTTAATATAAGTGGCTCCACTTGCAATGTGATAAATAATATGTCTTAAAAAGTGGTTAGGTAGCCTTTGGTGACTAAATTGTCTAGATCTATCGTAACTTGGGTTATCGGGAACAGCTCTGGTTCCCCAGTTATTAAAAGCACCACTTGCCCAAATTCCAGAACGAGCAGCAATACTAATATCCATTGCTTTATCCGTTGTTTCTTCCATAGAAGGTACAAAAACATCAGCATAATTACCGTTCATTGCTTTGTCCCACATTGGTAAGTAAATATTTCCTTGCCAAAAGTTGTGTTTGGTTCTTACAAAAATGTTTGCGTTTTTCCCTTTGGCATAATCAGCTAAAGGATAAAATAAATCGTTCATTACCCATTCAAAATCTTTTGTATGATCTTCTAACTCAGGGTAAATTAAAACTGTTTTTTTCCCGTTGGCTTTATCAATTATTTTTTTAGTGGTCTCTAGTTGAAACATGTAAGGATCATTACCGTGACCTCCCCAATAAGCAATACCTGGTTTTCCTGAGTACCATTTGGTAATGTGATTTACGGCTTCCTTTTGTGTAGCTTCATACTTTTTTCTTCGATCTCTCTTATTACGATATTTTTCATTTTGCATGTTAGATCTATCCCAATCTTCAGCAAATCTTAAGTGACCACCTCCTAAAAATATTGGAGAATCGTATTTTTTGTTTGCTTTTTTTGCTACACTTGCCACAAAACTATCATTCAAGTTCTCCGTCATCATATAAACAGGTAATTGAGGTCTTTGATTTTTAGGAGCGTTGTATTTTTTTAATAAATCTCTATAAGAATCAGTATTTTGTAGTATAGTAGCTATTTTACCTTTAGGCTCTAAATCTTCGTATGCCGATTTCCAGTTGCTGCTTTCAGTGTCAATAATATGTATACTACTACCACCGCTTTGAGAACTAGCAAAAATAAGCTTGTTACCATCTTTCCAAATATCGTGGTAAGAATATTTAGTTTTGATGAGTTCCTCTTTACTTTTAAAGTTAGGATCTGTGATAACGATTTTATCACCTATTAACATTAAAATTTTATTCTCACCGTTGGTGTCAATTAGTTCAGGTTGTAAAACAGAATAACCAAAACCTAGTCTAGATTTGATTTTGTGTAAATTCCAATCACTTTTACTTTCCCCTGTGTTAAGATCAAACTTTGTAACGTTTGCCGAACCATGATGACCTGAAAAACCTAAGTAAACCTCGTCGACATCATCATCATTAGTATCAGCAATTCTCATTTCACCTAAAGGGCTTTTAGCTGCTACTTCAATACTGTTGTAAGGCTTGTTTGTACATGCATTAAATAAATACAATACACCAGTTCCTTGCATATGATTGTTAGACCCATGCACAACAAGAATTTCTGTTTTTTTATCTTTTTTTGCAGTTCGTATAAAATTAGCATAGTGCAAGTTATTATACGGTCTGTTTTCTCTACCCCAAGCTTTGTTAATACTGTAACTAGATGATGGTATTTCTGTAATCTTTCTACCCTCAGCCGTTAAATAATAAATGTTCAAATCTAGCCCACCACAAACTACATATTTGATGTTGTTTTTTTCTATGGCACATATGCTATACATAGGAACTTCGTTAGGCTGAAATTGCCACTTAGTTTTACCCGTATGATCTATACAATAAGCACTTCCGTCTGCATTGGCAGCAAGTATTTCATCATAACCGTCGTTATCAATATCTCTACACCAAATATCGTGATTCATCAATCCGGATAATTTATTTTCCCAAGCAATCTCACCATTATCGTCAATAGCAATAATAGTCCCTTCGTATGAGCTTCCTATGATGTAATTTTTGCTTCTGAATTTGGCTGTTCTAACTTTTAAAATAGTTTTGTAAGTATCAATACTAATGATAGGATTGTGACTAGCATTATTGTTTTCTGATTTTTCTACACTTGAACTATAAATTGTTTGTGATAAACAAATAAAAAGGCATGATAAACTAAAAGACAGTTTTTTAATAAATACAAATTGTTTGAGCATTCTATTATTTTTTAAAAGATAATTTTATCTATTGATTCGAATGCAAATTTATTCTTTATTAATTATATCTACCCTTTTTATATTAAATATATGTATCAATAAGTGGTATTTTTATACTGATAAGATAAAAATTGGACTAAAAAACAAAAGGATTGCTAAATTAGCAATCCTTTTTTGTTGATTTTATATTTTCAATTTTCTGTTGATGGTACAACTTTCCAGTATCTCTGTTGTAATCTGTATCCTGAAAAATACCACAAGAGGTGTTAGCTCTAACTAACGATTTTTGATTTTGTAACTTTGAGAGCGCTTCGATATCTTTTGATAAAAATTTCATTGTATACAATTTATTAATTCTGTCTCTACTTATAAATAAACTTTACACAAATTTAAATAATTTATGTTAAGATACTCTTTTCATTTTTTCAGCACCTTTAATTAGTAACTCTGTATACTCCTCTTCCTTAATAACACTATTCGTAGTGTGATGTATTAGTGATTTATTTTTAGAGGTACTTCCGATTTCTTCGATATTTCTATTTAAATAATTCATAACGATATTCTTTTAAGTGTGTAATAAAAATTTGGTGGATGATCTATTTTAGCGTTTCTGCAGAAAACTTGTATTGATAGAATTATGACTGCGAAATGTATGATGTATAATATAATAATTGGCTAATAATTTTTGATTAGCAGTTTTACTAAACTCTTGAATGTTTTGATTTAAATACTTCATAATTCCCATTTTTTTTGTTTTTAATAATATTCCATGTAGTAAAGATAAAAATCAGTGACAGTGTACGAGCTGTGTTATCGCAGTTAAGATGCATCTTTTTCTCAAGCCTAATCAAATCAACAAACTGTTTTTTAGCAGTGTAAATGGTGGTTTCGTAAAAATAAAAAAGCCTCTAAATGTAATATTTAGAGGCCTTATCTTGGAAAAATGATTTTTTTACATCAAATCAATATGTCTATCATGGTATCCAAGTAAATACAAAACACCATCCAATCCTAAGCTAGAAATAGAACTCTCAGCACTCTCTTTTACTTTAGGTTTTGCATGAAATGCAATTCCTAAGCCCGCTAAGTTTAACATTGGTAAATCGTTAGCCCCATCACCCACAGCAATGGTTTGATTGATGTGAATTCCTTCTTTTTCAGCAATGGCTTTCAAAAATTCCGCTTTCTTTTTACCATCTACAATCTCACCAACATAGCCACCAGTTAGAGCACCATCTTTAATTTCTAATTCATTGGCATGTACATAATCAATACTCAATTCTTTTTGTAGGTAATGTGCAAAGTAGGTAAAACCACCAGATAAAATAGCAGTTTTAAATCCATAATATTTTAAAGCTTTAAACAAACGTCTAGCTCCTTTAGTAATCGGTAAATTCACGGCCACTTCGCGTAAAACTTCTTCACTCAAGCCTTCTAACATGGCCATACGTTTTTTAAAACTAGTATTAAAGTCTATTTCACCACGCATTGCAGATTCTGTAATGGCAGATACTTGCTCTCCAACCCCTGCCAGCTCAGCAAGTTTATCAATTACTTCTGCTTGTATTAATGTAGAATCCATGTCAAAACAAACCAAACGTCTGTTTCTTCTGTAAATATTGTCTTCCTGGAAAGACAAATCTACATTCAAGTCTCTAGAAATATCCATAAATTTAGAAGTCATGGCTTCTTTGTTCTTCACGTCTCCTCTAACAGACAATTGAATACAAGAACGAGGGTGCTCATCGTTATGCATTAAAGACGTACGACCAGTCAAACGCTTTATAGCATCAATATTTAAGCCTTCTTCAGCCATTACTTTAGTTACAGCAGAAACTTGTTCTGCAGCTAAAGTTTCTCCTAAAATAGTTACAATATATCTAGGTTTTCCTTGAGCTTTTACCCAGTTCTCATAATCATCAATAGAAATCGGAATAAATTTAACTTTGATATCCAGCTCGTAAGCTTTAAATAACAAGTCTTTTAAAACGGGACCAGAATCGTCTCCAGCAGGAACTTCAAACAATATACCTAATGATAAAGTGTCGTGAATATCTGCTTGACCGATATCTAATATATTGGCATCATACTGAGCCAGTACAGAGGTTAAACCAGAAGTTACTCCCGGCTTATCTTGTCCTGAAACCTTTAATAAAATGACTTCTTTTTGTGCGTTTGCCATGCGAAAATGGAATTTATTTTAAAAGTGTAAAAATGCCCATTATTAGCGATATAAACAAAGTAATCGTTCACAAATTTTTAGGGTTGATTTTGGTTCGTTTTCTCGAAGAAATAGGCTCAAAATTTGAGGTTTATTCTAGTGTTTGATTAAGCTTAATTAGATGGCAGATTTTTGCTATGTGTGGAAACAATTACAAGATGGATAAATAAATTAACATTAAATATTACTAGTTTTGTTTGTATCAAAATCTAAAGAACAAATATGAAAATATTTTATACACTTTTGGTAGGGTTTATTTTGAACCTCAGTTGTCAAAACGTAAATGCGGATCAACTTAAAAAAGATAGAATGAAAGTTGTGGCTTTTAAAGAAGCTATAGCTCATGAGGATATACAGCTGATAGACGTAAGAACCCTAAATGAATTTAATTCGGGTCATATAAAAAATGCTGTGCTTATGGATGTGATGCAAAAAGACAATTTTAAGAAAGAAATAGAAAAGCTGGATGTGTCTAAACCTACCTATATTTATTGTAGATCAGGTGTGAGGAGTTTAACTGCCTTAAAAATAATGAAAGAAAAAGGGTTTAAGGTTGTTTACGATTTGGAGGGAGGATATGTAAGCTGGTTAAAAAACAATTAACGCACACAAACATAAAAACAGCATAGCTAGTATACGCTAAAACTTAAGATTATCATAGGTCTAGTTATTAGAAAGAACAAAATAATGATAGATAAATTAGATGCCCAATATTGGAATAATAGGTATTTGGAACAGTCCCATAGATGGGATCTGGGAGCAATTTCTTTGCCTTTGAAAACCTATATAAATCAGTTAGAAGATAAAGAAATAAAAATTTTAATCCCTGGTGGAGGAAATTCTTACGAAGCAGAATATTTGTTTAACCGAGGTTTTAAAAACGTTTATGTAGTAGATTTAGCAGAAGAACCGCTCAGAAACATCCAACAAAGAGTATCAGCGTTTCCTAAGGAACAACTAATTCATGGAGATTTTTTTGAATTGAATCAAACGTTTGATTTGGTATTAGAACAAACTTTTTTTTGTGCTTTGAATCCGAATTTAAGAGAAGCTTATTTATCTAAGATGAAAGAAATGATAAGACCTAATGGAAAACTAGTGGGGTTGTTTTTTGATGCAGCTTTAAACGACGACAAACCTCCGTTTGGTGGAAGCAAGCTAGTGTATCAACAAAAGTTTGGTACCTATTTCATTATTCAAAAAATAGAAACATGTTACAATTCACATTCTACGAGGCAGGGTAGAGAGTTGTTTGTGATATTAACAAATTGATGTTATGTTTTGCCAAGCATAACAAACTAAGTGATATAGTTTTTAAATGATAACATTGTATGGTCAGTCGGGCAACAATACTTAATTTATTTTAAAATTCCGGAGCAGTAGATATAGTGAATTCCTTTTTTCGGGTTGGATGGAAAAAGCTAATAGATTCTGCATGTAAGCAAAGTCTTTGATCTTTTTTACCATACAAATCATCACCCACAATAGGTGTGTCTAAACCTAACTGATGAGATGCATGTACTCTTAACTGATGTGTTCTTCCGGTGATGGGATAAAAGTAAACTTTGGTTTTATTGTTTTTTTGCTCGATCATCTCCCATCGAGTTCTGGCAGATTTTCCGTGTTCAAAACATACCAATTGTCTAGGCCTATCATCAATATCTAATCTCAATGGCAAGTCTATGTAGGAATCCTGTCTATTAGGAACACCGTCTAACAAAGCCACATACCTCTTTTTAACTTCTCTTTTAATAAACTGACGTTGCAATTTCTCGTGGATTTCTTTGGTTTTGGCAATGAGCATCAAACCAGAGGTTGACATATCTAAGCGATGTACAATGAGTGGACCAGTAGCTTTTGGGTATTTCTGCTTGATTCTTAAATAAACCGAATCATCTATCGTTTTGCCAGGTACTGATAAAAATTCCGCAGGTTTGTTAATGACCACCAACGAATCATCTTCGTAAACAATCGTAATTTCTTTACCAACAGCAGGGTTTTTGAGTAGTGGATTTTCATCCATTTCAATACCTTGTAGCATATGACCTAAAATAGGTTTGCACTTTCCTTGGCAGGCAGGGTAAAATTGTCCGTGTTTTCTAATTTCAGATTTAGGACTATCTCCCCACCAAAATTCAGCCATACTTACAGGAGTTAAGTTATTTGCAAATGCATACTGTAAAAGTTTTGGAGCAGCACATTCGCCAGCTCCGGCTGGAGGGATTTCATAGATGCCACTTTTGAAAATATCAAGTAAGTTTTTAGTCTCGCCGTACTTGTTTAAAAATTGATATTGTTTAAATAAATATTGTTGTAAAGCTTTAGATTTTTGTTTTCTTTTCGTTTTTAGGTTCTCTATTTTTTGTTGATGAGGTTCAATTGCCAAGTGTATGGCATCAATACGATTTTCCCATTCCTGAGATAGTTTTTTTAAGGCAACTTTAGATAGTACGCTCTGGTGAGCTAATTTTTCTATAAGGGCAGAAAATTGAGTTTCGTTCAATGTTTCTTTTGCTTGTTTTCGTTGTTGCTTACGTAATTTTCTGTCTTCAATAATTTGTAACCTCAACGCATCTATTTCTGTTATAGAAATTTGTTTAAACTCATCTAATTGCCTTGTGTTGTTGATAAAAGTGTCGTCGTTTTCAAGAACTTCGATTGATAAGTTAAGTTGATTAAGCACTGTTTCTTCCTGTAAAAAATAGCTATCTCTGGTGAGCATATCAAAAACAGGTGGAACAAAATAAGGATGGTCATTACTACCCGCTAATTTGCCAGAAAAAGCGCTTAAAAACCCAATTCTATTTTGTTGATTTTTTACCACTAAAACCCCAAACATTTTACCGATAGCTTTCTCGTTCAAAACATTGTTTTGAGTAAAAGGATGTGTCCAGTCTGTTTGCTCCGTAAGATGTTTTTGAACTTGTTGCGAAGCTATATCGCACAAAGGATGCGTTTCGTAATAAAAAGGAAAGGTAAACTTTTTAGGTAAAGCAATATCAGTTATATCTCGATCAAAAAAATGAAGATGTTTTATGCTGGGCATTCAAAATTTTTTAGATGGCAAAGATACAGATTGATCCTTTATTTAAACCCCACCCATAATTGTTTCCAAAAAGAATTGGGAATTTTACGATCACCCTTAAATCCAATTTCCAAATTTTTATCGGGTTTAGGTAAATAATGAGTGTTAAAAATATAATCCCACAAACTTAGGCTAATTCCAAAATTGACTCCCGTTTTTTTGTTTTGTGGAAGCGTGAAAGCATGATGATATAAGTGCATCACCGGATTATTAAAAATATACTTTAAAGGACCCCATGTTATATTTAAGTTGGCATGGTTGATATGTCCGATAACAATAGCAAAAAAATGAACGATATAGGCTTGCTCTGGCTCAAAACCACCTAACAACATAATCGCTAAAGTTTTTAAAGGTTTGTATAATATGTTTTCCATCCAATGATAGCGCAGATGCGCAGCAAAACCCATTTCTTTTACGCTATGATGTACTTGGTGAAACTTCCATAAAAAATCAAAACGGTGTAGCATTCTATGCGTAAACCATTGAAAAAAATCGCTGAGAACAAAAAAAACAGCTAATTGACTGAATGGACTTAGTTCGCTAATATCAATAAAAGCAAAAGAAGACTTGCTCAATCCAACATATTGACTTAAAAATAATATCAACTCATAAAACCCACTAATTAAAATAGAAAACAGAAAAAAGTTAAAAAACATATAAAATACATCCAACCAGAAATCTTTTCTAAAAATAGATTGTTGTTTTCTCCAAGGAAACAAAATTTCTAATCCCCAAATGACGATGGATATAACAACAAGTCCCCAAAAATAATTTTGAAACCATGGGGTTTTAAATGCAATCATAGAAATAATCCACCGAGAAGTGTCAAGTGTACTATTTATAAATATTTCCATAACGGTATTTATCATGTTCTAATAGGTTGCAAGACTAACCTTGTCATTGTTTTTAATATGTCGTTCAAATACAACAAAACTTAAATTTAATCTAGGTTTTGCAAATATTAGAGCAAATAAAGCCCTGGTAATTATTCAAGCTCAACTCACTTGGTAACACCAATCTAGTTACAAGTTACTAGTCTACTTACTTTACAGTTATATTTTAATGGGCTAAAAAAATTACTTTTTTGATAGTTGTGATTAGTGATTTTGTCTTAGATTTTTATGGGATTGACAAACCCTTCAGAGATAGCCCAGTCGTAAAAAATATTTATCCATTTATCAGAGGGCAAATTCTGTGTTTTCATTCCAAATCCGTGTCTACCTTTAGCAAACAAATGTATAGATGCATTCAAATTATTTTCTTTCCAAGATTTGTAAAGTTCAACGTTACCCAAAGCCAAGTTTAACTGATCGTCAGAAGCACAGAAAACAATCATCGGAGGAGCATCAGCCTTAGGTTTTTGTACAGGATATTTGCTCACCCAAGGATATACAGGTACAATAAAATCAGGTCTGTTTTTTTCTGTGTAATGGTAAGCCACGCCCATGGTAACAGAACCACCTGCAGAAAAGCCCATAAATCCAATTTTATTGGGGTTTATTTCGTGTTTATCGGCATTACTTCTCATATAATCAACCGCATTTAAGGCATCTTGAATGGAGTAGGGGATTAGCTGGCTAACCTGTTTTTGTAATAACGTTTTGTCCTTTCGTTGTAATTGTTGTCTCTCAATAATACCGTCTTTGGTGTAAGTAGGGATGAGTCTATACTTTAAAACTACGGCTGTGATTCCTTTATTGTTTAACCATTCAGCTACTTTTCTACCTTCGTTTACAATACTCAAAGCATATAAAGCCCCCCCTGGTGCAATAATTACGGTGGTACCATTGTTTAATTCTTTCTTAGGTTGATAGATTTCTATGGTGGGTTTAGAAACGTTGGTGATCAAATGTGATTTCCATCGTTCAGAGAAATACTCATTTTCGCCACCTTTCCAAGTAAAACCTTCTGCTTTGTCACAAGGCAATTTTACTGTTTTCTGGGCAGAAACGAATAGTGTACTCAATAGGCAGATTATAAAAACTAGTTTTTTCATCAATTTAAATTTAAGTTAAATGTCGAAGACTTGAAAATTATTATGTATCAGAACCAAATTTATAGAGTTTAACTGATTTACAGTTAACATTCTCCTGTTTTTTAGTAGTAACGGCTAAAGCATATAGGCAGTTTTAAAAATGTCAGTAGTTTTTTGTATTAAGTAGCGTAAAGTAGCTACGTTTAATGTTGCTATTTTGTTATTAATAATTGGTTTTTTCTGTGCTGTTGCCTAGAGCTACAAAATCTTAAGAAATTTACGAGTCATTTAACAATATATTTCTATTTTGGTGATACGGATTATTTTGCTTTATTGCAGTAGTTTTTGCAACAGTGGTAATGGTCATTACAATAGATAGTCGCAAAAATAACAATAGACTCTTGAGTCCAAATAAAGTATAAACTAAATAAGTTAAAAAAAATGAAGTTTTTTATTGATACTGCAAATCTTAGTCAAATTAAAGAAGCGCAAGATTTAGGAGTCTTAGATGGCGTTACCACAAACCCATCGCTGATGGCGAAAGAAGGAATTTCTGGTGCTGAAAATATTTTACAACACTATAGAGATATTTGTGATGCTGTTGATGGAGACGTCAGCGCAGAGGTACTCTCTACTAATTTTGATGGCATGGTAAAGGAAGGAGAAGCTTTAGCAGCTTTAAACCCACAAATTGTAGTGAAATTACCGATGATTAAAGACGGGATTAAGGCTTGTAGATATTTTTCAAACAAAGGAATTAAAACTAACGTGACCTTGGTGTTTTCTGTAGGACAAGCTATTTTAGCGGCCAAAGCAGGGGCCACATACGTATCTCCTTTTATTGGTCGTTTAGATGATATTTCTACAGACGGATTGCATTTGATACAAGAAATTAGAGAAGTTTATGATAATTATGGTTTTGCAACAGAAATTTTAGCAGCTTCTGTGAGGCACACCATGCATATTGTAGATTGTGCTAAAATTGGTGCAGATGTAATGACAGGGCCTTTGACAGCTATTGAAGGTTTGCTGAGACATCCGTTAACGGATATAGGTTTGGCCAAATTTGTAGAGGATGCCAAAAGTTTGTAATAAAATTAACATACTTATAAAAAACTCACTCCCCTCAGGAGTGAGTTTTTTGTTAAATATCTAGTTTGCGGACAACTGGTCATCCATTAGGTAAGTGTATTTTTTTGAGTGCTAAAATCTCCAAGCGATAAACCTACTTTTTTTATTTCCTTGTTCCATGTCTATCACTTTAACTTCGGTAGGATTGGTCTTATTAATCGCTCTTTTAATATTCTTTAAATTTTCTTTTTGAGAAACTAGAGAAGTAAACCAACGAGCTTGTTTTTTAAATAGTGCACTTTCTTCTGCCATTTTTTTTATAAAAGCTTCCTCACCTCCTTTGTACCACAATTCGTTAGATTTTCCTCCAAAGTTTAAAGTCTCCTCAGTATCAAGCTTTAAATTTTGAACCTTGCGTTTGTTTTTTTGTGCAGCATCAAATGCGTTTTTAAAAAAAGGAGGATTACAAACAACAACATCAAAAAAGTCGTTAGGTTGAATAATATTTTTTAAAATGGCATTCTTAAATTGTTGAGGTCTCAAATCAATCACCTTCATCAAATTATTTTGCTTAATGATGTTTAGAGCGTTTTTAAGAGACTCTTTATCTACTTCGCTAGCCACACAAGTCCAATTAAAGTGCTTTACGGCCAAAAGCGGATAAATTAAATTAGCACCTGTACCAATATCTAGTAGTTTGATGTTTTCTTTCGGCTCTAGCAAATCATTTACGTGTAATAAATAGTCTAGTCGACCAGGAATAGGAGGGCACAGATTTTTTTCAGGAATCTCCCAAAATAGCAGTTGGTAATGATGTACTAACAATGCTTTGTTCAATTCCTTTACCGCTTCTTTGTCCCCATATTTTATGGTTTTTGTACCGTATTCATTGGTGTGAACATAGGATTTTAACTTGGAGTTTGCTTTGATCAACTCATTAAAATCATAGTTCGCTTTAAAAGGGTTGTTTGAGTGCATTTGGTTTGATAGTATATGCACAAATATAAAAGATTCACAGTTAGATCAGTCTAGACAACTCTTTAAAAAAGCTGTAATGGATGGAGTAATAATAGTTTCACCTTTTTTACCAACAGCATCATTAATTCCTGAATGGTTGTAAGCACGACCATCAACTAGTTTAGTTGACACACCGGTTTTCATTAGCTCGTTAGCAAAAGCCTCTGTTTTTGTTTTTCTGTCGATGTCTTCATTGCTGTAACACATCCAAAATTTGGGGTAATCGGCAGAACTGTCAATATTTAAAATAGGAGATGCTTGCTCTTGCATACTTTCGTCACTTCCAAACGCATTGATAAAAAGATTAGATTTGTTTTCTTTGATGAGGTCAACAACATGGTACGCTCTAGTATCAATAACGACTACACCCTTGATGATATTGATATTTAACTGTTTTTCAGATAAAAAACTTTGATTAGTTGCAGTTAAAGCAACTAAATGTGCCCCTGCACTATGACCCATTAAAGCAATTTTGTCAGGGTTTCCTCCGTAGCTTTCTATGTTGAGATAGACCCAAGAAATTGCACTAGCAACGTCTTGGTTATGTTGAGGATACTTAACTCTATTGTCTTGATTAATTTGAGCTGGAAAAGGGCTTAACCTATAATTAATACTAACAAAGACATAGTTCAAACTTTCAAACAGGTTTACTTTGTTATTGATTTGATTGGCTTTATCTCCTAAAGCCCACGCTCCTCCATGTACATATATAACTACAGGTTTTTTAGTATCAATGTTACTTTGATAATAAACATCCAAGCTTAAACGGTTAGGGTTTGTTCGCTCAATAGTATCGTAAACAACCGTTTGTTTTTTAAATGCTACTTCATTGTCTACGTTTTCTGATTCAGCTATATTATTCTCCGTATTTTGACAACATACTACAAATGGAAAAATGAAAATTGATAATAGGTATTTCATAAACGAAGTATTTGACGAAAAATTAAATCTACAGAAAGGAATATATAGTATTAGATACTCATTTTAACAAAAAGTTTAAATTGTATGTAGAACCTCGGCGTTACCAAAAAGTTACAAAAAACCGTTTGTAAGTTGTTTCTCTTTTTATCCAGATAAGCGGACTGTGTTTAATTGCAATTTGCTCTAAAATAATAGGTTTAGCTTCTGTAAAGGTTATCCAGTCATCATTGTATTTAGGATCTATCAACCAATCTTGTTTGGCTGGAATATGATACAAGGCCATCGGGAATAAAAAATCTATTTCTTTATAACTAATATAATAACCTTTAATACAATCGTTGTTGATGTTTTTAAACTCGTGATTCATCAAGCTTAACGGCACGTAAAGTTGTGCTTTAAAATGTACGTATTGCGTAATTTTATCCACATCAATGTTCTTATCCGCTAACAGTTGTTTGCAGATTGGATGATGTAACATCGGGAATTGTTTATCCTTTAGTTTGTTTAATTTTTTAACCAAAGAATCTCGCAAATTAGGACCTACCCATCTATCTAATTCATAAGTAATATCTGTTTTATATAAATAGAATTTGTAAGTAAGTTCTATGTGTTTAATACCGTTTGGAGTATCGCAAACAAAATCAATCTCCCCCAAAGTTTGGCGTTTGTCAGCTTGAATTTGTTGATTGCTAACCAAAGGGATGTAGTCTTTTTGTTTCTCTAGGTTTTTATGATAAAACACTTCAACCAGTTTTCCTAACCTGTGATGTTTAGAAGTATCTATATCATTCAAGTCTATATCTTCCGTAAAAGGAATTTCAATTTGCGGATATTGGTAAAAATTTGAGTCGTTCCATAAATTGGGTTGATGGATGAATCCTAAATACTGATAAAATAATCTTTGTACAGAAGTCATTTACGCCAGTTTTTTTAGATGATAATCCAGTATTTCAACTCCCTTTACAGCAGAACTTTGAATACAGGTATAATCACTAGGAACACTTATTTCATCTACCTTAGGGTCTATAATAAAAACAGGACAATGAGATGGAATATGGTAGATTAACCCAGCAGCAGGATACACTTGTAAACTCGTTCCTATAATAATAAAAACATCAGCGGTTTCACAGATATTAGCAGCAGTATCTAACAAAGGAACCTCTTCTCCGAACCAAACAATATTGGGTCTTAACTGATGACCATCGGGGCATTTGTCCCCTAATTGAATTTCACTCCCTCCAATATCTTTTACATATCTGCTGTTAGCAGTGCTTCTTACTTCAGATAGTTTTCCGTGTAAATGTGTTACGTTTTTACTACCACCACGCTCGTGCAAATCGTCTACATTCTGAGTTATAATTTGTACATTGTAATCTTGCTCCAAACTAGCTAAATATTGATGAGCAGCGTTTGGAGATACCGACCCAGCTTGTTTTCGTCTTTGGTTGTAAAACTCCAAAACCAACTTAGAGTTTTTATACCATCCATCTATGGAGGCAACTTCCCTTACGTCATGGTTTTCCCACAATCCGTTATGATCTCTAAAAGTTTTGATACCACTTTCTGCACTGATACCAGCACCCGTTAAAACAACTAAATTTTTCATGATTTTTTGTTTGTCATCACTTTCTGAAAAAGTTTAATCCAAAACGGACTAAATAATAGAGTTAATGCTGTCACAACTATAGTTAGTTCATAGGTGTAGTAAGGAATTACTTCGGCATAATAAGCAGTAGAAGCCAATACAAAACTTAACTCACCTATTTGTGCTAACATAGCACCACCATACAAACTTCTTTTCCAGTCTCTACCAAAATATTGTAGTATTATAGCATTGATTAGGGTGTTAGAACTGTAAACTGCCAAAATCAACAAGGAGATAATTAACCAGTTATTTATAATAAAATTAATGTTGATTAGCATTCCAATAGACACAAAAAACAAAGCAACAAACATCACTCTAAAAGAGTTCAAGCTCTCGTGAAACCAATGAGTAGATTTAGCAGAGTTTACCACCATACCCGCTACAAAAGCCCCAAGGGCAGCAGAAAGCCCAAATAGTGAGGTGACTACGGCAAAGCCAAAGCAAATGGTAAAGGCAAAAAATACTTGTAGCTCATGGTCTTTTTCAAAAGACTTGCTAAAAGGAATGGTAATTTCTTTTTTACGTAAGATGTAAATCATTCCACCGATAAGTAGTATCCCACCTACGCATTGTAATAAAATTTCAGATGCTTGTGGTTTGTTTCCTCCCAAGTAATTAGTGGCAATTAACATGGGAACAATTAAAATATCTTGCATTAAAAGAATGCTAATAATATTTTCTCCCAAAGCACTATCACTTTCTTTATTGTCTTGCAATAGTTTGATGATCACAGCAGAGCTACTTAAACTTGTTACAAAACCGAGGATAACAATTCTACTGTATTCCCAGTTGTAAAAATAACCTATCAGTGCAACAATAAGAATACTTGCGAGTACCTGTATAATGGTTCCGAAAACAGCTACATTCCATTTTTTAATAAAGTTCGGGAGGTTAATTTCCATTCCAATAAAAAAGAGAATTAGAATCAAACCAAACTCACCCAATCCCTCTATAAGTTCAGTGTTGGTAATAATTTTAAAACCGTTTTTTCCCAAAAGTACTCCGGCCAATATGTAGGCAATTACATAGGGTTGCTTATAATGCCTTAGCAAAGCTCCTAATAAAATAACCACCAAACCCATCAACACAAAAATAAGTAGGTTGGGGTTGAATGCAGAAAGAAATATCATCTATAGTTTTTTAACTAAAGTAGTTTATCTCTATAGGAGTTCCAAGTGTTTTAAAACAGATTTAAGTTGTAAAAATGTATAAACTAGAACTTCATCGTGAGTCCTATTCGTTTATTATCTAGGTCCAATTGAATTATTTTTACAGTAACTACTTGATTTAGATGTAGTACATCATTTGGAGAATTGATGAATTGATTCGTGATTTGCGAAATATGTACCAAGCCATTTTCTTTAATTCCCAAATCTACAAACGCACCAAAATTGGTAATATTACTCACTTGCCCTTTAAGTATCATCCCTTCATGCAAATGTTGTATTGTAGTAATATTCTGATCAAAGGCTAATTGATCGTCTTGATTTCTAGGATCTTGATTGGGTTTGGCGAGTTCGTTTAACAAATCCGTTAAGGTTAGTACTCCTATTTTATCCTGTAGTTCTTCGTTCTCTTTCAGTGATAAAATATCTGTGTTTCCAATTAACTCTTCAACAGAGATTTTTAATTGTTTGGCTATCAATTGCACTTCTTTATAAAGTTCTGGATGGATACCTGTATTATCTAAAGGTTGCTCTCCTTGTATTCTTAGAAAACCTGCACATTGTTCAAAAGCTTTATTCCCCAAACGAGGTACTTTTTTTAGTTGGTTGATGTTGGTAAACTTCCCATGCTCGGTTCTGTAGTTAATAATGTTTTGTGCTAAGACAGGACCAATTCCAGAAATGTATTGCAATAAATATTTACTTGCAGTATTTAATTGTACGCCAATTTTATTCACGCATCTTTCTACAATATGATCCAATTCCAACTTTAATAAGCTCTGGTCTACATCGTGTTGATATTGTCCTACCCCAATAGATTTAGGATCTATTTTTACCAACTCGGCTAAAGGATCCATCAAACGTCGTCCAATGCTCACACTTCCGCGCACGGTAATATCTTTATCAGGAAATTCCTCTCTACCAATACCAGAAGCAGAATAAATAGAAGCTCCATTTTCATTGACC
This sequence comes from Wenyingzhuangia sp. IMCC45533, assembly GCF_054111225.1. Classification (NCBI taxonomy): domain Bacteria; kingdom Pseudomonadati; phylum Bacteroidota; class Flavobacteriia; order Flavobacteriales; family Flavobacteriaceae; genus Wenyingzhuangia; species Wenyingzhuangia sp. IMCC45533. The sequence continues at coordinate 2,143,425 of NZ_CM134197.1, forward strand.
AAATACACAGCAATATCATTATTAAAAGGAATAGACTTCACCAGTATTTCGGTTTCTCTACCAGCAGTACCATTTCCAATAGCAATAGCTTCTATACTAAATTGATCACATAACTTTTTAATAACGTGGACACTTTCAGATTCTTTTTTTTGAGGAGGATGCGGGTAAATAACTGTATCCTTTAACAAATCTCCTTGTTCGTTTAAGCACACAACCTTACAACCGGTTTTAAAGCCAGGATCTATCGCTAACACCCTTTTTTTGCCAATAGGAGCGGCCAATAAAAGTTGTTCTAAGTTTTTAGAAAATACTTTTACAGCATCTACATCTGCTTTTTTTTTAAGTTCTTTAAGTAATTCTTTTTCTAAGGCAGGTTTTAAGTTTTTAGAAAATGTAGTAGCCACTATCTGCCTAACAAGTTTTCCAGCTGCGTTGTTTTCTTTCACAAAATTTTTTTCCAAAATAGCTAAGGCTTTCTGCTTATCTATTTTAATACCAGAACTCAGCAAACCTTCGTCACTTGCCCTTAAAATAGCCAGAACTCTGTGGGAGGGAACTTTAGTTGCTTTTTGTTCAAATTCAAAATATGTTTTGTAGGTTGATGCTGCTTGCTCTTTCCCTTTTTTAACTTTACTAACCAAATTTCCTTCTCTGTTGTATAATCTACGCAACTGGTTTCTTGTGTAAGAATGCTCAGTGATCCATTCACTAACAATATCCATGGCTCCATGAACAGCATCTTCTTCGTTTTTAATAACACCTTGTACAAAGCGAGCTGCATTCATACTATTTACATTTTGAGACATGATGATTTTAGCCAAACCTTCCAAGCCATTTTCTTTAGCAATACTGGCCTTTGTTTTTCTTTTAGATTTATAAGGTAAAAACAAATCTTCCAATTCCTTTTTATCCCAGGAGTTTTCAATTTTCTGTATCAGTTGTGGATTGTTGATTTTCTGGTTCGACAAACTTTCTACGATGTATGCTTTTCTCTTGATCAGCTCATCAATAAATAAAGATTGCTTTTGAATGCTAAATATTTCATGATCTTCTAAGCCTCCAGTTTGATCTTTTCTGTACCTAGCAATAAAAGGTACAGTAGCCCCTTCGTTTAACAAGTTTAAAACAGTATTAACCTTAGCTTCAGATGTATTGGTAAGTTTAGCAACTTGTAGTGCATTGTCAATCATATCAACTTAAAAAATATTATGAATTTCAAATATAGTTGTTATCCCTATTTTTGTAGTTGTTTATTTTAAAAAGATAAAATAGATACTGCTAGATTCTGTTTTTGGATAGTTAGTTATACTAATCACATTTTACTACCTTGCAAATAATTGATTTTGGTATGAATTTAATAAACAAAATACGTTACTTTTTTGAGAGATATGGTTTTGATGTTTCATCAAGATTAGCAGATAGATTGGGAATGCGAGCTGTGAATGTTCGGTTGTTTTTTATCTACATTTCGTTTGTAACGTTTGGAGTTTCTTTCGCCATCTATCTTACGTTGGCTTTTGTTTTAAAGTTAAAAGATATGATTAGAACAAAAAGAACTTCGGTATTTGACCTGTAATAAATATGTTAAACAAAATTTACAAAGGACTATTTTTGTTTGCCGTCGTACTTTTAATAGGAACTTTGGTTTTCTTTTTGGCATTTGACTATTCTGTGTTAGATGCTTTTTTTATGACAGTCATTACCATTACTACCGTGGGTTTTGGGGAGGTACAACCTTTAGATGATGGCGGTAAATTGTTTACCATATTTTTACTATTGATAAGTATTGTGGCTTACGGTTATTTGGTAACCGTTATTTCAGAATTTTTTTTGAAAGACACGTTAGTAGATGCTTATAGAACAAAAAAGAACTTAAAAAAAATTGCTAGAATGGAAGGGCATACAATTATTTGCGGTTTTGGACGAAACGGAAAGCAAGCTTTTGAAAAGCTAAAGAAATACAACAAGTCTTGTGTAATTATAGAAAAGGACGAAGACAAATTGATAGATTTATTAGAGAGTAACACCAAAGTAATTAGAGGAGATGCTACCAACGATGAGGTTTTAATAGATGCAGGTATTTACAAAGCAAGCAACTTAATAGCTGCATCGTCTTCAGATGCTAATAATGTGTATATCGTGTTGTCTTCTAGACAATTAAATCCAAAAATAAATATTGTAAGCCGCGCAAGTAGTGATCAATCTGTAGAGAAAATGAAAATTGCTGGAGCGGATGATGTTATTATGCCAGATAGGCTAGGGGGAGAGCACATGGCTTCTTTATTAGTAACTCCGGACTTAGTTAAATTTGTAGATATGCTAGGTTTGGAAGGAGAAAAAAACGCAAACTTAGAAGAAATATCCGTAGAAGAATTACCTAAAGAATATATCTTAAAATCTATTCAAGATTTAGATGTAAGAAGAAATTCAGGTTGTAATGTTATTGGTTTTGTAACCGAGGATGACGAGTACATTGTCAATCCGTCGTCAAACACCATTTTAAGACCCCAATGCAAATTAATTGTATTGGGAAGTTCAGATCAAATTAAAAAATTTATTGAAGTTTATGAATAAGCAAATTTTAGGAGTACTAGCATTATTAATGCCTGCAATGTCTTTTGCCAATGGAATTGATGAAAAGATTAATAGCATATTTGAGCCTATTGTGGAGGTTTTAGCAGCAGTTTTTTTCTTTAAACCTTTTGCGTTTTTAGGTTTTCAAATGCCAGTAATTGTAATGTGGCTTGTTATTGGAGCAGTGTTTTTTACTTTTTATTTAAGATTTGTCAATCTAAGAAAAGCAAAGCATGCGATTGAATTGATCAAAGGGGACTATGATGATCCTAATCACGACAATGGAGAAGTGTCTCATTTTCAAGCCTTGGTTACTGCGTTGTCGGGAACTGTAGGTCTGGGAAATATAGCAGGTGTTGCTGTAGCGATTGCAACGGGTGGAGCTGGGGCTACTTTTTGGATGATATTAGCAGGTTTTTTTGGAATGTCTGCCAAATATGTGGGGTGTACTTTGGGTGTAAAGTATAGAGAAATTAACGAAAAAGGAGAGGTTTCTGGAGGACCCATGTATTATCTATCTAAAGGACTGGCTTTAAAGGGAAAAGAAAAGTTAGGTAAAATATTAGCTATCGTATTTGCTATTCTTTGTGTTGGAGGTTCTTTTGGAGGAGGAAACATGTTTCAGTCTAATCAATCTTATGCTCAATTAAGTAATGTATTTCCAGCTTTTGAAGGCTATGGATTTGCTTACGGAATTTTTGTAGCTGTTTTAGTGGGATTGGTCATTATTGGAGGAATTAAATCCATAGCTAAAGTTACAGATAAAATAGTGCCACTAATGGTAGCTACCTACGTAATAGCATGTTTAATTATTGTAGTGTTCAACATTAATCAAATAGGACACGCTTTTTCAATTATACTAGAAGGAGCTTTTACAGGAAAAGGAATTCAAGGAGGTGTTATTGGAGTGTTGGTGATTGGAGTACAACGTGCAGCTTTTTCAAATGAAGCAGGAGTAGGGTCAGCAGCTATTGCGCATGCAGCCGTTAAAACAGAAGAGCCTATTACCGAAGGAATTGTTGCCATGCTAGGGCCTTTTATTGATACTATTGTTATTTGCACTATGACAGCGTTGGTACTTATTTTTACAGGTTTTGCTGAAGATACTACGGGCTTAACAGGAGCCGAATTAACTTCTGCAGCGTTTAGTAGCGTGTTTCCGTGGTTTAGATATGTGTTGTTAGTAGCTATTGTGTTATTTGCTTTTTCTACCATGATTTCTTGGTCCTATTACGGAATGAAATCTTTCACCTATTTGTTTGGAAACACTAAAAAAGTAGAGAATGTATATAAAGTAATTTTCTTATTATTTGTGGTTATTGGAGCCTCTTCTAGTCTTGGAGCGGTCATGGATTTTTCTGATATGATGATTTTAGGAATGGCATTTCCTAATGTATTAGGATTGTACTTTTTAGTAAAAGAAGTAAAATTGGATAGTAAAAAGTACTTTGATAAAATAGCTTCTGGCGAAATTAAAAAATTTAAATAAATCTAAAGATTTACCATAAGCGAATAATGCTTAAAGAAAGTATGAAAAATGTTGTTATTATAGGAGGAACTTCGGGTATCGGAAAAGGGTTAGCTACAAAATTTTTGTCCCAAGAATACAGGGTAGGGGTCACAGGAAGAAGATTGAATCTGTTAGCGGATATTCAAAAAGAATCTAACAGTCAAATCTCAATTTTAGAACACGATATTACAGATTTGGAGAACTCTAAACATCAACTAGAAGTCTTTTTTAACCAATTTAAGCAGGTGGATATTGTTGTAGTAGCTGCGGGCATTTCAGAGCTAAATGAAGATTTTAATATTGAAACAGAAAACAAAGTTCTTCACACCAATGTCAATGGAGTTGTTCAAATATATCAGCTTGTATTCTCTTGGTTCAAAACACAAGGTTTCGGTCATTTGGTAGGAATATCATCCATCGCTTCTATAAGAGGAAATAGGTTTTGTCCAGCCTATAGCGCTTCTAAGGCATTTCAAGCCAACTATCTCGAATCTCTGAGATTTGCCTCAGTAAACAACAAATTGAATATCCATATCACGGATATTCAGCCAGGGTTTGTAAACACCGCAGCAGCTAAAGGAGAAGGATTGTTTTGGGTAGCTCCTGTTCCCAAGGTTGCTAGTCAAATTTACAAAGCAATTTTAAAGAAGAAGAGAAAAAAATATGTTACCAAAAGGTGGGGTTTCATTGCTTGGGTAATGAAAGTAGCTCCTAGCTGGTTGATGGAGAAAATGTAATTATTCGTCCGTTAAATATGATTTTTATACAATCAATGTATGTTTTTTAAATTGTCATTTCGAGTAATTTTCGATTGAAAAATCGCATCGATAAACTCAATTTTGAAACAAAAAGAGCAGTCAAAGGAGTAAAACCGTCGTATAATTTAGGCTGTATTTATAGGTGTCTCTTAAGTACAATCTAGGTTATAAATCTAGAGAGAGATTTGATTGATGAGTTTTAACTCCTCTTCTGTAAACGTCAACTGATCTAGAGCTTTTATGTTTTCTTTAAGTTGATGAGAAGAACTAGCACCAATAAGCACCGAGCAAACAGATTTTTGTTGTAACAACCAAGCAATGGCCATTTGAGATAATTTTTGCCCTCTCTCTTGAGAGAGCTGATGTAGTTTTCTTACTTTTTCTATTTCTTGGTTCACAAAATCTTTTGACAGGTAAGAGAGTGATTTACTAGCTCTAGAGTTTTCTGGAATTCCGTTTAGATATTTGTCAGTTAATAAACCCTGAGCCAAAGGAGAAAAAGTAATACAACCCAAACCTTTGCTGTCTAGTGTGTTTAGTAATCCGTCTTTTTCAATGCTTCTATCTAAAATGGAGTATTTGTCTTGGTGTAACACAAAAGGAACATTTAATTCTTTAAATAAACGAATCATGGCATTTGTTTGTTCGGAATTGTACCTGGAAAGACCGATGTATAAGGCCTTTCCTTGTCTTACCATATCTGCTAAAGCCAAAGCCGTCTCCTCTATAGGGGTTTCAACATCAGGCCTATGATGATAGTAAATATCCACATAATCCAAGTCCATACGTTTTAAGCTTTGATCTAAACTGCTAATCAAATACTTTCTAGAACCTCCATTGCCATAAGGTCCGGACCACATGTCGTAACCAGCCTTTGTAGCAATAAATAATTCGTCTCTATGACTTTTAAAGTTATTTTTAAAGATAGCACCAAAATTGCTTTCAGCGGATCCATATGGCGGACCGTAATTGTTCGCCAAATCAAAATGAGTGATACCCACATCAAAGGCAGTTCTTAAAATATCTTCAGCGTTATACAATGAGTCAACCGCTCCAAAGTTGTGCCATAATCCCAAAGAAATAGCAGGCAATAGTACACCGCTTTTACCAACTCTATTGTATGTCATTTGCTGGTATCTATTAGGATTGGCCTGATAAAGATTAGAGCCAGATTTATCGTTGATGTTCATAAATGTATATTTTAAAGTTGAAAGTTATAAAACGGAACGTAAATCAAGTGGTTTTTAACTGAATTTTTTAATTGGACAATATTTAAGAAATAGATTATATTTCTATTAAAAAAGCAATGTTAAGTTATTCCAAGAGTCAACGAAACGGAATTATCTGTTTGGTACTGTTGATTTTGCTCGCTCAGTCATTTATTTTCTTTGTTGATTTTGATAAGAGTGAACATCAGCAAACAATACTATTACCTGAGATTCAGCAAAAGATAGACAGTCTTTCGAAAATTACAGATTACAAAAAGCGGAAAGTAAAACCTTTTAATCCTAATTACTTATCAGACTATAAAGCCTATCAATTAGGCTTATCCGTAGCTCAGATAAATCGATTATTTGAGTATAGAAAGACTGGAAAGTACATTAACTCTGCTAAAGATTTTAAGGAAGTAACAAACGTATCAGATTCTTTACTAAGATATTTAACACCTTCGTTTAAGTTTCCAAAGAGAGTGTTTCCGCAAAAGCTAGTTCATCAGAAAAAAATAGAAGAGCGTATTATTGTTAAGGACATCAATAAAGCAAATCAAAATGACTTAATAAGAATAAGAGGCATAGGGGTTAAAAGAGCACAAAGTATTGTGAAATATAGAAAATTATTAGGAGGTTATAGTTTTGATAATCAACTGGATGAAGTGTGGGGGATTCCTGCGAACGTTTTAATTGAGTTAAAGAAACGTTATAAAGTGATTTCCAAACCCATTTTAAAAAAGGTAAACGTGAATAAAGCTACTGTAAACGAGTTGAATAAGGTAGTTTATATAAATTATAAACAAGCTCAATCAATTATAGACTATAGAAATGAAGTTGCAGAAATTCAGAATTTAGCAGAGTTAAAATCAATAAGCAATTTTCCTGTAGATAAATTCGATTTAATAAGTTTATATTTGCAGGCTCAATAAAACTACTAAAACTTTTTTTGAATGAATTTCGAGACAAATGAAACCCAAAAAATGATTGCAGAATCAATCAAATCTTTTGCAAAAATTCATATACAGCCAAATATTTACAAATGGGATGAGTCTCAAATATTTCCAGTGGATTTGTTTAAAAAATTGGGGGAAATGGGGTTTATGGGAGTTTTAGTTCCTGAAGTTTATGGAGGTTCGGGCTTAGGATATCACGAATATATTACCGTTATTGAGGAATTATCAAAAGTAGATCCTTCGATTGGTTTGTCTGTAGCTGCTCACAATTCCTTATGTACAGGTCATATTTTGCAGTTTGGAAACGAAGAACAGAAAACCAAATGGTTGCCTAAATTGGCTTCTGCTGAATGGATTGGTGCTTGGGGTTTAACAGAACACAACACGGGTTCTGATGCTGGAGGGATGAGTACTACAGCGGTGCTAGACGGAGATGATTACGTATTAAACGGAGCAAAAAACTTTATTACGCACGCTATTAGCGGTGATATTTCCGTAGTAATTGCAAGAACTGGTGAAAAGGGAGATTCTCACGGAATGACAGCTTTTGTGATAGAAAAAGGAACTCCAGGTTTTAGTTCTGGTAAAAAAGAAGATAAATTGGGGATGAGAGCCTCTGAAACTGCAGAATTGGTATTTGACAACTGTAGAGTTCCTAAAGAAAACATTTTAGGAGAGGTTGGAGATGGATTTATACAGTCTATGAAGATATTAGATGGAGGAAGAATATCTATTGCAGCCTTATCTATTGGAATAGCAAAAGGAGCATACGAAGCTGCACTTAAGTATTCTAAAGAAAGAGTACAATTTGGAAAACCTATTTCGTCATTTCAAGGAGTGTCATTTAAATTGGTAGATATGGCTACGGAAATAGAGGCTTCGGAGTTGTTAACACACAAAGCTGCAGCCAAAAAAGAATTAGGTGAAAAAATGACGACGATCGGAGCTATGGCTAAAATGTATGCCTCAGAAGCTTGCGTTAAAATAGCGAACGAAGCGATACAAGTACACGGTGGATACGGGTATACCAAAGAGTTTCCTGTAGAAAAATTTTATAGAGATAGTAAATTATGTACCATAGGAGAAGGGACTACCGAAATTCAAAAAGTAGTAATTTCTAGAAATATCTTAAAATAATAGTTTGTAGTTGTTAATTTAAACTATCTTTGCAATCCAAAATTAGAAATTAAAAACATTTAAAATATATCACGACGATGAAAGGAGGTGCTAAAGTATGTTAATCATTCCAGTTAAAGACGGAGAAAATATCGATAGAGCTTTAAAGCGTTTTAAAAGAAAATTCGACCGTACAAAAACCATGAAAACTTTACGCGAGCGTCAACAGTATAATAAACCATCTGTTGTAAACCGTAAACAAAGAATTAAAGCTTCTTACGTTCAACGTTTAAGAACAAACGAAGAGCAAGCTTAATTAGTTTTTCAAACAATTTAAAAACCCTGTGATATAATCACAGGGTTTTTTTGTAACTTTTTTTTTGCAAAGACAGAGCATGAATTTACTACACAGTTTTTTAGAGTATTTATTATTAGAGAAAAATTACAGTAAGCACACGATAAAAGCTTATCAAAAAGATATTGTGGATTTTTTTAAATTTATGGAAGTACATTACAACAAGTCCTTACCAGCTGATGTTTTTCATAATCATATCAGATCTTGGGTTGTCAATTTAAATGAGAATGAATTATCAAACAGGTCTATTAATAGAAAAATAACTGCTCTAAAAAGTTACTATTCTTATTTACAAAAGGTAGAAGAAGTTGAATACTCTCCGTTAGAAAATCAGAAAAGTTTAAAAGTTGCCAAAAAAGTAATCATACCATTTTCCGAAAAAGAAATAGAGGAAGCTATACAATATGTAGATGACTCTTTAACGGAATTTGAGCAGTTAAGGAACAAGGTTATTATTCATTTACTATATGCTACTGGAATCAGACAATCAGAATTGGTGGGGCTAGAACTAAAAGACATAGACTTGATTAACAAAACAATAAAAGTCTTGGGAAAACGAAACAAGGAGCGTATCGTGCCCATTTACGATGGTATGTTAGAGGATATAAATGCTTATATTATAAAAAGAGCTGAGTTAGCTAGCGCTACAGGTTATGTATTCGTGACAAAAAAGGGAACCAAAATGTATGCTACACTTGTTTATAGAATTATTAATTCTTACTTTAGTAAGGTCACGACTAAGCAAAAGAAAAGTCCACATGTTTTAAGACATTCATATGCGACAGATTTAGTAGATAATGGTGCAGATCTTAATTCGGTTAAAGAATTACTAGGGCATTCAAGTTTAGCCGCAACGCAGGTTTACACGCATAATAGTTTGGACAAGTTAAAGCAAGTTTACAACCAAGCACACCCTAGAAGTGCAAAAAAAAAAATAGAATATATGAAAGTAATAACGCAATCAGTAAATTTTACAGCAGACAAAGAATTAATTGTATTTGTAAATAAAAAAGTAGAAGGGTTAGAAAAGTTTCACGACAAAATTGTAGATGCTGAAGTATATTTAAAAGTGCAACAAACTAGTGAAAAAGAAAACAAATTAACAGAGTTGAAATTGAATATACCAGGACACGATTTTATTGTAAAAAAAGAATCTAAAACTTTTGAAGAAGGGATTAGTTTGTGTGTCGATTCCATGAAAAGACAACTTACCAAAATCAAGGAAAAAGAAAGAGAATTACAGAATTAAAAAAAAACAAAATATTTTCGAAAATGTTTTGGAGGATCTCTAAAACTTTATAAATTTGCAGTCCGTTAACTAAGCGGACTGTTTTTTTTGAAAACAGTTGCCAAGTTAAAAAAGCCGATATAGCTCAGCTGGCTAGAGCAGCTGATTTGTAATCAGCAGGTCGTAGGTTCGAGTCCTATTATCGGCTCCAAAAGAAAGCGTTCTTTTAAATTATTGGATTGGTGAGATACTCAAGTGGCCAACGAGGGCGGACTGTAAATCCGCTGACTATGTCTTCGAAGGTTCGAATCCTTCTCTCACCACAGACAAGGCTTAATATAAATTAAGTTCCTTCTGATGTAGAATCAGTAAAATGCGAGAGTAGCTCAGTTGGTAGAGCGTCAGCCTTCCAAGCTGAATGTCGCCGGTTCGAACCCGGTCTCTCGCTCAAAAAAAAACCAAGCCGGTGTAGCTCAGTTGGTAGAGCGCATCCTTGGTAGGGATGAGGTCACGGGTTCAAATCCCGTCATTGGCTCAAACAAAAAGGTTTTTAAAATAAACACTAATTATATAACTAAGAATTAAAATTAATAATCATGGCAAAGGAAACATTTGACCGTTCGAAACCGCACTTAAACATCGGTACAATCGGACACGTTGACCACGGTAAAACTACTTTAACTGCTGCTATTACTACTGTATTAGCTAAAATTACTGGTGCAGAAGTAAGAGATTTCGATACTATCGATAATGCTCCAGAAGAAAAAGAGAGAGGTATTACAATTAACACTTCTCACGTAGAGTACGAAACTGAAAATCGTCACTACGCTCATGTTGACTGTCCTGGTCACGCCGATTATGTGAAGAACATGGTAACTGGTGCTGCTCAAATGGATGGTGCTATTTTAGTAGTTGCTGCAACTGATGGACCAATGCCACAAACTCGTGAGCACATCTTATTAGGTCGTCAGGTAGGAATTCCTCGTATCGTTGTTTTCTTAAACAAAGTTGATATGGTTGATGATGAAGAGTTATTAGAGTTAGTAGACATGGAAGTTCGTGATTTATTATCTTTCTATGACTATGATGGTGATAACACTCCAGTAATTCAAGGATCTGCTTTAGGTGGATTAAACGACGATCCGAAATGGGTTGAAAGTATTGTTGAATTAATGGCTGCTGTTGATGCTTGGATTGAAGAGCCAACAAGAGAAGTTGATAAAGATTTCTTAATGCCAATTGAAGATGTATTCTCTATTACAGGTCGTGGTACTGTTGCTACAGGACGTATCGAAACTGGAGTTGCATTAACAGGTGAAAGTGTTGATATTATTGGTATGGGAGCTGAAAAATTAACTTCTACAATTACAGGAGTTGAGATGTTCCGTAAAATATTAGATAGAGGTGAAGCTGGGGATAACGTAGGTATCTTATTGAGAGGTATTGAAAAATCTCAAATCAAAAGAGGAATGGTAATCTGTAAGCCAGGTTCTGTAACTCCACATGATAAATTTAAAGCTGAGGTTTATATCTTAAAGAAAGAAGAAGGTGGACGTCACACTCCATTCCACAACAACTACCGTCCACAGTTCTACGTACGTACAACTGACGTAACAGGTACTATTAACTTACCTGATGGAGTTGAAATGGTAATGCCAGGTGATAACTTAACAATTACTGTTGACTTACATTCTCCAATTGCAATGAACGTAGGTTTACGTTTTGCAATCCGTGAAGGAGGTAGAACAGTAGGAGCTGGTCAGGTAACTGAAATCTTATAGTAAACAGTAAGATTTATTTATATAAAGGAGCTTAAAACTTTTATGTTTTAAGCTCCTTATTTACGGGCGTAGCTCAGTTGGTAGAGCACTGGTCTCCAAAACCAGGTGTCGGGAGTTCGAGTCTCTCCGCCCGTGCAAACACTAAAAAAAGGAATTATATTTTTATATAATTCCTTTTTTTACCAATCAAAGTTAAAAAAAGATATAAAATTATTCATCTTTTGAATAATTTTATATCTTTGCACGACTTTTTAAGAGAATAGAATGAATATTATTAATTACATTAAATCATCATTTTCGGAGCTGAAAGACGAAATGACTTGGATATCAAAGGAAGAAGCACAGAAATCTACTGTGGTTGTAGCCATTTTTACCATCATTTTTGCTATCACTGTGTTTTTGGTAGATCAAGTTTTTCAAGAAGCCTTAGAAGGTTTTTTTAATGTTTTATAAGAAGATAAATTAGATTATGGCTGATTCTGTAAAGAAATGGTATGTAGTAAGGGCTATTGGTGGTCAGGAAAACAAGGTGAAAACTTATATAGAAAATGAGATTTCGCGTTTAGGTTTGTCCGATTACGTAGATCAGGTGTTAGTGCCAACAGAAAAAGTTGTTCAAGTGCGTAATGGAAAGAAATCTACACGTGAACGCGTGTATTTTCCTGGTTATGTAATGGTCGAAGCAAATTTATCTGGTGAAGTTCCTCACGTAATAAAAGCTGTAACAGGAGTTATTGGTTTTTTAGGAGAAACCAAAGGAGGGGATCCAGTACCAATGCGTAAAAGCGAAATAAACAGAATGTTAGGTAAGGTTGACGAATTAACAGTGCAACCAGACTTTAATATTGCAATTCCATATACAATTGGAGAAACTGTGAAAGTAATAGATGGTCCGTTCAACGGGTTTGACGGTACTATAGAGGCTATTCACGAAGAAAAGAGAAAGCTTGAAGTGATGGTGAAGATTTTCGGTAGAAAAACGCCACTAGAACTAAATTACATGCAAGTTGATAAAATATCATAAGTAAAGAATGTTACAATTTAATTTTGTGTTTGCTTCCAATAATAACACAAAGTTTAATTTAATTTTATATTAAAAATGGCAAAAGAAGTAAGTAAGATTGTAAAGTTACAGGTTAAGGGAGGGCAAGCAAATCCTTCACCACCAGTAGGTCCTGCTTTAGGTGCTGCCGGAGTTAACATTATGGAGTTCTGTAAGCAGTTTAATGCTAGAACTCAAGACAAACAAGGGAAGGTTTTACCAGTTGCAATTACTGTATACTCTGATAAATCTTTTGAGTTTGTTGTTAAAACTCCACCAGCTGCAGTTCAAATATTAGAAGCTGCAAAAATTAAAGGAGGGTCAGGAGAGCCTAACCGTAAAAAAGTTGCAAGTATAACTTGGGACCAGGTGAAAGCAATCGCAGAAGACAAAATGCCAGACTTAAATGCTTTTACAGTAGAGTCAGGTATGAAAATGGTTGCAGGTACTGCAAGATCAATGGGTATAACAGTTAGCGGAGACGCTCCATTTTAATCAATAAACGAAAGTAAACATGGCAAAATTAACAAAAAAGCAAAAGGAAGCTAACGCTAAGATTGACAGTTCTAAAGTTTATTCTTTGAATGAAGCATCATCTTTAGTTAAGGAAATTACAAGTGCAAATTTTGATGCATCTGTAGACTTAGCTATCCGTTTAGGAGTAGATCCTAGAAAAGCAAATCAAATGGTTCGTGGAGTAGTAACGTTACCGCACGGAACAGGAAAAGATGTGAAAGTATTAGCATTGGTAACTCCAGATAAAGAAGCAGAAGCGAAAGAAGCGGGTGCAGATTACGTTGGATTAGATGAGTACTTAGCAAAAATCAAATCAGGTTGGACAGATGTTGATGTAATCATCACGATGCCATCTTGTATGGGTAAATTAGGACCGTTAGGACGTGTTTTAGGGCCAAGAGGATTAATGCCTAACCCTAAGACAGGTACAGTTACTATGGATATTGCAAAAGCAGTAAATGAAGTAAAAGCTGGTAAAATTGATTTTAAAGTAGATAAGACAGGAATTGTACATGCTGCAGTTGGAAAAGTGTCTTTCGATGCTCAAAAAATCGAAGAAAATGCTAACGAATTAATTCAAACTATTATTAAGTTAAAGCCTACTGCTGCTAAAGGAACTTATATTAAGAGTGCTTTCATTTCTAGTACTCAGTCTCCTTCAGTTCAGTTAGATTTAAAATCGCTTTAATTAGCTGTTAAAACTCATACACAATGACAAGAGAAGAAAAATTTCAAGTAATTGAAGATTTAACAAGCCAATTAGAGGAAAACTCAGTAATCTATTTAGCTGATATATCAGGATTAGATGCTGCTAACACTTCTGACTTAAGAAGAGCTTGTTTTAAGCAAGATATTAAATTATCTGTAGTTAAGAATACATTGCTAGAAAAAGCAATGGAAAAGTCTGAAAAAGACTTTGGTGATTTACCATCAACATTAAAAGGAAATACTTCTGTATTCTACGCTGATGTAGCAAACGCTCCGGCAAAAGTAATGCAAGATTTCTTAAAGAAAACCAAAGGTGAGAAACCTCTTTTAAAAGGAGCTTTTATTGCTGATGAAGTTTATGTTGGTGCAGATCAATTACCTGCTTTAGTAGCTATTAAGTCTAAAGAAGAGTTAATTGGTGACATCATCACTATCTTACAGTCTCCAATCAAAAACGTTGTTTCAGCGTTAACGAATGAAGAACGTACAGACAAAGCAGGGGAAACAGTAGAAGCTACTGAAGAAGCTGCAGAATAATTACGCGCACAAATAAATTATAATACAATTCACGTTTTAATTAACGTACAAAAATTACCAAAATGGCAGAATTAAAAGATTTCGCAGAACAATTAGTTAACTTAACAGTTAAAGAAGTAAATGAATTAGCTACTATCTTAAAAGATGAGTACGGTATTGAGCCAGCTGCTGCAGTTGTTGTAGGAGGTGCTGCTGGAGGTGGTGAAGCTGCTGAAGAAAAAACAGAATTTGACGTTGTTTTAACTGATGCTGGAGCTTCTAAATTAAAAGTAGTTAAAGCTGTTAAAGAATTAACAGGTTTAGGATTAAAAGAAGCTAAGGCTTTAGTTGATGGAACTCCATCTAACATTAAAGAAGCTATCTCTAAAGAAGAAGCTGAAGGAATTAAAACTTCATTAGAAGAAGTTGGTGCATCTGTAGAATTAAAGTAATTTTTACTACACCAAACCAAATAGGTTTAGGTCAATCCTGTAAAGGAAAGACCTAAACCATTTTTTGCGTTTAAATAGTTTGTTATTTATCGCTCAAAAAAATGCTTACAAAAAGAGAATAAGAATTATTAATTCACTTAAATTTTTTCACCTTTGGCAACGAAAAATAATACAAGAGTTAACTTTGCTTCAGCCAAACTAAGTACAGAATATCCGGACTTTTTAGATATTCAGATTAAGTCTTTCCAAGACTTTTTCCAGTTGAAAACTAAGGCTGACGAAAGAAGCGATGAAGGTTTGTATAAAACTTTCATGGACAATTTTCCAATTACTGACACACGTAACAACTTTGTGTTAGAATTTTTAGACTACTTTGTTGATCCACCTAGATATTCACTAGAAGAGTGTATTGAGCGTGGTTTAACTTATAGTTTACCTTTAAAGGCAAGATTAAAATTATATTGTACAGATCCTGAACATGAGGATTTTGAGACTATTGTGCAAGATGTGTACTTAGGTACTATTCCTTACATGACTAACTCCGGTACTTTTATTATTAACGGTGCAGAACGTGTAATCGTTTCTCAGCTACACCGTTCTCCGGGAGTATTCTTTGGACAATCTTTCCATGCTAACGGTACAAAATTATATTCTGCAAGAGTAATTCCTTTTAAAGGATCTTGGATAGAATTTGCTACCGATATCAATCAAGTAATGTATGCTTACATTGATAGAAAGAAAAAATTACCTGTTACTACTTTATTCCGTGCAATTGGATATGAAAGAGATAAGGATATTTTAGAAATTTTTGACTTAGCAGAAGAAGTAAAAGTTTCTAAGTCTGGATTAAAGAAAGTATTAGGAAGAAAATTAGCTGCTCGTGTATTAAGAACATGGTTTGAGGACTTTGTAGATGAAGACACAGGTGAAGTTGTTTCTATAGAGCGTAACGAGATTGTATTTGACCGTGACACTATTTTAGAAAAAGAGCATATTGATGAAATTGTAGAAACAGGTGTAAAAACAATTTTATTACATAGAGAAGATAATGAAAGTGGAGATTATGCAATTATCCACAATACATTACAAAAAGATCCAACCAACTCAGAGAAAGAAGCTGTAGAGCATATCTATAGACAATTACGTAACGCTGAGCCGCCAGATGAGGAGACTGCAAGAGGAATTATTGATAAATTATTCTTCTCAGAGCAACGTTACAACTTAGGTGAAGTTGGTCGTTTTAGAATGAACAAAAAGTTAGGACTTAACGAATCTTTAGATGAAAAAGTTTTAACTAAAAATGATATTATCACTATTATCAAAAACTTAATTGAGTTGGTAAACTCAAAAGCGGAGATTGATGATATTGACCATTTATCTAATAGACGTGTACGTACAGTAGGGGAACAATTAGCAGCTCAGTTTGGAGTTGGTTTGTCTCGTATGGCTCGTACCATTAGAGAACGTATGAATGTACGTGACAATGAGGTGTTTACTCCAATTGACTTAATTAACGCAAAGACTTTGTCCTCTGTAATTAACTCATTCTTTGGAACCAATCAGTTATCTCAGTTTATGGATCAAACCAATCCATTAGCAGAGATTACTCACAAACGTAGATTATCAGCATTAGGACCTGGAGGTTTATCTAGAGAAAGAGCTGGTTTTGAGGTTCGTGATGTTCACTATACTCACTACGGTCGTTTATGTCCTATTGAAACTCCTGAAGGTCCAAACATTGGATTAATTTCATCTTTAGCAGTATACGCAAAAGTGAACAATTTAGGATTTATAGAAACTGCTTACCACAAAGTAGAAGAAGGAAAAGTTAACATTGTTGATGCTCCTATCTATTTAAGTGCTGAGGAAGAAGAAGGAATGAAGTTTGCACAGTCAAATATTGATATTGCAGATAATGGACAAATAAATTTAGAGAAAGTAATCGCTCGTGAAGAGGCTGATTATCCTGTGGTAACGCCACAAGATATAGATTACATGGATGTATCTCCTAACCAGATTGCCTCTATTTCTGCTTCTTTAATTCCTTTCTTGGAACATGATGATGCTAACCGTGCCTTGATGGGATCTAACATGATGCGTCAGGCTGTACCATTATTACGTCCAGAATCTCCTATTGTAGGAACAGGATTAGAGAGAAGAGTTGCTAAAGATTCAAGAATCTTAATCAACGCAGAAGGAACAGGAGAGGTAATTTATGTAGATGCTAATAAAATTACCATTCGTTACGAAAGAACTGATGAAGAAGCTTCAGTAAGTTTTGATTCTAACGAAGTTTCTTATGACTTAATTAAGTTTAGAAAAACAAACCAAGGTACTTCTATCAACTTAAAGCCAATTGTAAAAGTTGGTGATGTGGTTAGTGAAGGACAAGTATTATGTGAAGGTTATGCAACTCAAAAGGGTGAATTAGCTTTAGGACGTAATATGAAAGTAGCCTTTATGCCATGGCAGGGTTACAACTTTGAGGATGCGATTGTAATTTCTGAAAAAGTAGTAAGAGAAGATATTTTTACTTCTATTCATATTGATGAGTATTCTTTAGATGTTAGAGATACTAAATTAGGAGCTGAAGAATTAACAAACGATATTCCAAACGTTTCCGAAGAAGCTACAAAAGATCTAGACGAAAACGGAATGATTCGTATCGGTGCTGAAGTAAAGCCTGGAGATATCTTAATAGGTAAGATTACTCCAAAAGGTGAATCAGATCCGACACCAGAAGAAAAATTATTACGTGCCATCTTTGGAGACAAAGCGGGAGATGTGAAAGATGCTTCTTTAAAAGCTTCTCCATCTTTAAGAGGAGTTGTAATTGGTAAAAAATTATTTAAGAAAGCAGTTAAAGATAAATCTAAGAGAGTAAGAGACAAGGAGCAAATTGAAGCATTAGAAGCTCAGTTTACACATGACTTTGAATCTTTAAAAGATGCTTTGATTGAGAAATTATTCGCATTAATTGCTGGAAAAACCTCTCAGGGTGTTCAGAATGATTTAGGTGAAGAAGTGTTCCCTAAAGGTAAAAAGTATACTTTAAAAATGTTAAACTCTGTTACAGACTTTACGCATTTAACTAAAGGAGCTTGGACTACAGACGATCACTTAAATAATTTGGTAGCTGAATTAATTCACAATTACAAAATTAAAGTAAGTGACCTACAGGGTGCCCTAAGACGTAAAAAGTTTGCCATTACTATTGGAGATGAATTGCCAGCAGGAGTATTAAAGTTGGCTAAGATTTACATCGCTAAAAAACGTAAGTTAAAAGTAGGTGATAAAATGGCAGGACGTCACGGTAACAAAGGTATTGTTGCTCGTATCGTACGTCAAGAAGAAATGCCTTTCTTAGAAGACGGAACACCTGTTGATATTGTATTGAATCCATTAGGGGTACCATCGCGTATGAACATTGGACAGATTTACGAAACTGTATTAGGTTGGGCAGGTCAAAAATTAGATCAGAAGTATGCAACACCAATTTTTGATGGAGCTAAGCTAGATCAAATTAACGAGCTTACCGATGAGGCAGGTATTCCAAGATTTGGACACACTTACTTATACGATGGAGGAACAGGAGAACGTTTTGATCAACCTGCAACAGTAGGTGTAATTTATATGATCAAATTAGGTCACATGATTGATGACAAGATGCACGCACGTTCTATTGGACCGTACTCTTTAATTACTCAACAGCCATTAGGAGGTAAAGCTCAATTTGGAGGTCAACGTTTTGGAGAGATGGAAGTATGGGCATTAGAGGCTTATGGAGCATCTAGTATTTTACGAGAAATTTTAACAGTTAAATCTGATGACGTTATTGGTAGAGCTAAAACTTACGAAGCAATCGTAAAAGGAGAGCCGATGCCAGAACCTGGTTTACCAGAATCATTCAATGTATTAATGCATGAATTGAAAGGTTTAGGATTAGACGTAAGATTAGAAGAATAACTGAGTATTAAGTAAATAGTATAGAATAATGAGTTTTAAAACTCACTACTTTATACTTAGTACTAAAGACTAAAAAAGAAATCATGGCAAGAAATAACGATAAAAACCCTACGCAAAAGAAGTTTGAAAAAATTTCTATTGGTTTAGCATCTCCAGAGTCTATTTTAGAGGCTTCTCACGGAGAGGTGTTAAAGCCAGAAACAATCAACTACCGTACACACAAACCAGAAAGAGATGGTTTATTTTGTGAGCGAATCTTTGGACCTATTAAAGATTTTGAATGTGCTTGTGGTAAGTACAAAAGAATTCGTTACAAAGGTATCGTGTGTGATCGTTGTGGTGTAGAAGTAACAGAAAAGAAAGTACGTAGAGATAGAGTTGGTCACATTAATTTAGTGGTGCCAATTGCTCATATTTGGTACTTTAGATCATTACCTAACAAAATGGGTTACCTTTTAGGGTTGCCATCTAAAAAGTTAGATATGATTATTTACTACGAAAGATACGTAGTAATTCAACCAGGTACAGCTACTCAGTTAGACGGAACTCCATTACAAAAAATGGATTTCTTAACTGAAGAAGAATACTTAGATATATTAGAAACAGTACCCTTAGAGAATAGATATTTGGACGACGAAGATCCAAACAAATTTATTGCTAAAATGGGAGCGGAGTGTTTAATTGAGTTGTTAGATCGTATTGATTTAGACTCTTTATCTTATGAATTAAGACACAAAGCAAATACAGAAACTTCTAAGCAACGTAAAACAGAAGCTTTAAAGCGTTTGAATGTTGTAGAAGCTTTCCGTGAATCTCAAAAAAATAGAGAAAACAACCCATCTTGGATGATATTAAAGGCCATTCCAGTAATTCCACCAGAATTACGTCCTTTAGTACCGTTAGATGGAGGTCGTTTTGCAACTTCTGATTTGAATGATTTATACCGTCGTGTCATTATTCGTAACAATCGTTTAAAGCGTTTGGTAGAAATTCAAGCTCCAGAAGTTATTTTGCGTAATGAAAAACGTATGTTGCAAGAATCAGTAGATTCATTGTTTGATAACACACGTAAATCATCAGCAGTAAAAACAGAATCTAACAGACCGTTAAAGTCTTTATCAGACTCTTTAAAAGGTAAACAAGGGCGTTTCCGTCAAAACCTATTAGGTAAACGTGTGGATTATTCTGCTCGTTCGGTAATTGTTGTTGGACCTACCATGAAATTGTCTGAATGTGGATTGCCAAAAGACATGGCAGCTGAATTGTACAAACCATTTATCATTCGTAAATTAATTGAGCGTGGTGTTGTAAAAACAGTAAAATCTGCTAAGAAAATTATAGATAAAAAGGAACCAGTCGTATGGGATATTTTAGAAAATGTAATTAAAGGTCACCCAGTTTTATTAAACCGTGCCCCTACATTACACCGTTTAGGAATCCAAGCTTTTCAACCTAAATTAATAGAAGGAAAAGCAATACAATTACATCCATTAGTATGTTCTGCCTTTAACGCCGATTTTGATGGTGACCAGATGGCCGTTCACTTGCCATTAGGACCAGAAGCTATTTTAGAAGCTCAAATGTTGTTGTTAGGATCTCATTCTATCTTAAACCCTGCTAATGGGGCTCCTATTACAGTACCTTCTCAGGATATGGTATTAGGTCTTTATTACATGACCAAGTTACGTGTTACTGATGAACAGTACACTGTTAAAGGTCAAGGGCTAACTTTCTATTCACCAGAAGAAGTAACAATTGCTTTTAACGAAAAAGCAATTGACTTAAATGCTGGAATTAGAGTTAGAACTCAAGATATTGACGAGAACGGAGAGCAAGTAACTAAAATTATAGAAACTACAGTAGGTAGAGTGTTGTTTAACGAACACGTACCAGCTGCAGCGGGTTACATTAATGAAGTATTAACTAAGAAATCTTTAAGAGGAATTATTGCTAAGGTTTTAAAAGCAACTGACATTCCTACTACAGGTAAATTCTTAGATGACATCAAAAATTTAGGATTTGGATTTGCATTCCGTGGAGGATTATCTTTCTCTTTAGGAGATATTATTATCCCTGCAGAAAAGAAGCAAATGATTGCTGATGCCAACGCAGAGGTAGATGTAATTATTCAAAACTATAATATGGGTATGTTAACGAACAAAGAACGTTACAACCAGGTTATTGATATATGGGGATCTACAAACAATCAATTGACAGAACTGTCCATGAAACGTTTGCGTGAAGATCAACAAGGATTCAACTCTGTATACATGATGCTTGATTCTGGAGCCCGTGGTTCTAAAGAGCAGATTCGTCAGTTAACAGGAATGCGTGGATTGATGGCTAAGCCTAAGAAGTCTACTGCATCAGGAGGAGAAATTATTGAAAACCCAATTTTATCTAACTTTAAGGAAGGTTTATCAATTTTAGAATATTTTATTTCTACGCACGGTGCTCGTAAAGGTCTTGCCGATACAGCCTTAAAGACTGCCGATGCTGGTTATTTAACACGTCGTTTGGTAGATGTTGCACAAGATGTAATTATCAACGAATTTGATTGTGGTACTTTAAGAGGTTTAGAAGTATCTCCATTAAAAAAGAATGATGAAATTGTTGAGCCATTAAGTGAGCGTATTGCGGGACGTGTTGCATTACACGATATTAAAGATCCTGTAAAGCACGAAGTTTTAGTTCCTGCGGGGGCAGAGATTACAGAAGAATTAGCTGCTGTAATAGAAGCTTCAGGTTTAGATACAGTTGAAGTAAGATCACCACTAACGTGCGAAACGAAGAGAGGTATCTGTTCTAAGTGTTATGGTCAATCTATGTCTTCAAGAAACATGGTTCAAATAGGAGAATCAGTTGGAGTTATTGCTGCACAATCTATTGGAGAACCTGGTACACAGTTAACACTACGTACGTTCCACGTTGGAGGGGTTGCAGGAAACATATCCGAAGACAACAAATTAACGGCTAAATTCAGTGGTAAGTTAGTAATTGATGATTTGGTAACCGTACAAGGTAAAAATCCTCAAGGAGAACCAGTAGAAATTGTGATTTCTCGTACTGCTGAAGCTAAAATCTTAGATGATAAAATTGGTACTGTTCTTAGTAATACAGTAATCCCTTACGGTTCTTATATCTTTGTAAATGGACAAACTTCTATTAACAAAGGAGATGCTATCTGTCAATGGGATCCATTTAACGGAGTAATTGTTTCTGAATTTGGAGGTAAAATTGCCTTTGAAGATTTAGAACAAGGAACAAACTTCTCTGTAGAAATAGATGAACAAACAGGTTTCCAAGAAAGAGTAATTACAGAATCTAAAGATAAAAAGAAAATACCTGCATTATTAATTCAGGATGCTGATGGAAATACTCAAAGATCTTACTCTTTACCACTAGGAGCACACTTAATGGTAGAAGATGGAGAAGCTATAGAAGTAGGTAAAACATTGGTTAAAATTCCTCGTAAGTCTGGTAAAGCGGGGGATATTACAGGAGGTTTACCTCGTGTAACGGAATTATTTGAAGCTCGTAACCCATCTAACCCAGCAGTTGTTGCTGAAACTGACGGTGTTGTTTCTTTTGGAAAAATCAAGCGTGGTAACCGTGAGATTATCGTAGAATCTAAGTATGGTGATATTAAGAAATATTTAATCAAACTATCCAATCAGATTTTAGTACAGGAGAATGATTACGTAAAAGCAGGAATGCCTTTATCTGATGGTTCTATTACTCCAGAAGATATTTTGAGAATCCAAGGACCTTCAAAAGTCCAAGAGTATATTGTAAACGAAATTCAAGAAGTTTACCGTTTACAAGGGGTGAAAATTAACGATAAGCATTATGAGGTAGTTGTACGTCAAATGATGCGTAAAGTTAGAATTATAGACTCAGGTGATACTTTGTTCTTAGAAAACTCGTTAGTCCATAAAAACGACTTTATTGAGAAAAATGATGAGATTTATGGAATGAAAGTAATTGAAGAAGCTGGAGCTTCTGAAAACTTCAAACCAGGTCAAATTATTTCTTCTCGTGAGTTAAGAGACGAAAATTCTAGATTAAAACGCGAAGACAAAGCGCTAATTGAAGCAAGAGATGCAAGACCAGCAACAGCTTCGCAAATATTACAAGGGATTACAAGAGCTTCTTTACAAACTAAATCATTTATCTCTGCAGCATCGTTCCAGGAAACAACTAAAGTGTTGAATGAGGCAGCTGTTAATGGTAAAATAGATTACTTAGAAGGATTGAAAGAAAATGTAATTGTTGGTAAGAAAATTCCTGCAGGTACAGGAATGAGAGCTTACAATAACATTATGGTAGGTCCTAAAGATGAAATAGAACAAAGCATAGCAAATATTGAAGAATAAGCTAAGCATTGAAATAAAAATGAACGGATTCCTGATGGAGTCCGTTTTTTTTTACTAAAATTTATATACTATTTTTATACTTTAAAAATAAAACGACAATGGAACAATCAAAAGATAAACAAGGAAATATCAATATTGAACTTTCCCCTGAAACTGCTGAAGGGACCTATGCCAATTTGGCTATTATCAATCACTCTAATTCTGAATTTGTAGTTGATTTTGTGAATATTATGCCTGGTTTACCCAAAGCAAAAGTAAAGTCTAGAATTATATTAACTCCGCAACATGCCAAAAGGTTGGCTCAAGCATTGATAGATAATATTAGCAGATTTGAGGCTCAAGTAGGTGAAATTAAGGAATATGAGCAACAAGACTACCCAATAAATTTCGGACCCGTTGGAGAGGCTTAAAATTTTTATACTGATAGCATCCCTTACTTTTTATTCAAAAGTAAACGCGCAATCCGCTATCGAAAGAATTGGAGATTACGGATTGTACTCGTTACCAGTAATTGCACTTGGTACGACCGTGTTAGAAAAAGATTTTAAAGGAAGTAAAATGTTTGCCAAATCTGGAGCAGCAAACCTAGCGATAACTTTTGGGTTAAAAGCTTTGATAGAAAAAGAAAGACCTAATGGAGAAAATTTAAAGTCGTTTCCTTCTGCCCACACGTCAATTACTTTTCAAAGCGCTGCTTTTATTCAGAGGAGGTACGGTTGGAAATACGCTGTACCTATGTATATTATGGCAGGATATACAGGGTTTAGTAGGGTACACGTAAAAAAACATTTTATAGAAGATGTTTTGGCAGGGGCTTCCATAGGTGTTTTGTCTTCTTATTTATTTACTAGAAAAAGAAAAGTCAAAAGGGACACCTATTTTTCTTTCGGAAAAAAAGGGTCATCATACGCAATTGTATACAAACACACTTTCTAAAAGTTTTAGATTTAAACTCGTTTCATCGTACATTAAAAGTGCTGCCGTAAAGTGTGAGATCAGTAGCGATGAAAGTATTGCAATGATAACACTTTATAGATATCGATTTTTATAGGATACAATTTTGTAAAATAATTCAAGTACAAAAAGACAGCTACACCTATAGCTGTCTTTTTTTAGGTTAAAAAAGAGTCCAATGTTTTATAATTTGATTGAATAGATACCACAATTCAATAGTGTTGATTATGTGATCTTCGCGAATAATTTGTTATTTAAACACTTTTTTAAACTTGGGATTTAGTTTCGGAATGACAGCTCCCACGCTTGCTAAATATTTATCGAGTTCCGATTTCATTAAAACCACCTTTTGAGGCATCAATTCAGCTAGATTTTTAGTTTCTCCCATATCGTTATATACATCAAAAAGTAACACATCTTGTTGATGATAATTTACAATTAACTTGTATTGGTCTTGGCAAATGGCACTGCTAGGATAACTCCCTTCTCCTTGATAGTGTGGAAAGTGCCAATACAAAGTGTTTCTATCAATTTCCTTACCCTTCATTAAGGGGACAAGACTAGTTCCGTCTAAATGTTGATTAGTTTTTAGAGGAAGTCCTATCATTTCTAAAATGGTAGGATAAAAATCGGTACTAGTGACCATTTTATCAGATTGCATTCCAGGTTGTGTTACTCCTGGCCAATGAATGAGTAAAGGAGTTCTCAAACCTCCTTCAAAAGTAAAAGTCTTTCCTCCTCTAAGCGGATAAACGGCCGTAGGGGGAGAATGAAAAAATGCTGTGCGTCCACCATTGTCACCCGTGATCACAATAATAGTATTGTCATACAAACTTTTGTCTTTTAGAGCTTGTACCAGTTTACCTATATTTTCATCTAGAGTTGCCAGTTCACCTGCATAGTCTGGAGAATTTTGATGTTTATTGTAAGGTTGATGTGCATATGGATCATGTATTTTAGATGCTTCCTTGGTAAGCTTTGGTAGTTTATTAGCTTTTTTTGTGAATTTTTCCAACTCAGGTTTTTTAGAAGCAATAGGGGCATGCATGGCAAAATGAGCCAAATATAAAAAGAAGGGTTTGTCTCGTTCTTTCTCTACAAATTTAATAGCATTCTCAGTAATTTTATCTGTAAAATTATCTCCCTCTTTAGCATTTGGGAAATAATGTGGATGTCCTCTAAAAGGATAAAACATAGAACAACCGTTGGCTTCTACGACTGCCATTTGCTTGTCAAAACCATGTTTGGCTGGCCCTCCTGTGAGTTTGAATTTACCCATATGCCATTTTCCATAAAAGGCAGTCTCATACCCAGAACTTTGTAAGGTTTCTCCAAGGGTAACTTCGGAATCGTTAATGGCTTTATTTTTAGGTTTTGGACAGAGAACTACTTGCTCTTCCAACGAATGTTTAGGCCAATTATCGCTACCAGGCAGCCATTGAGTAACTCCGTGCCTTGCAGGATTTTTACCAGTCATAATACTAATCCTCGTGGGGGAACACATAGGACTTGGAGTATAACACCTATCAAATCTCATAAATTCTTTAGACAGCTTATCTAAGTTTGGAGTTTCGTAAAAAGTAGAGCCATTATATCCCACATCATTCCATCCAAAATCATCAACCAAAATAAAAATAACATTGGGTTTTCCTGCTTTTTGAGAGAGGCCTTTAATATGAATTAGAAAGAAGGCCAGTAAAACTAAATACTTTACAAATAGTGAATTTGATACTCTTTTTTTGATAAGTGTTCTTTTCATATCTCAACTTGTTTTTTTGAACAGACTATGGATAACAGGATATAGTTACGCGATTTTGAAAGTTAATTTCTCTACTACAATCCTAAGTTAACTTTTTAATATTCAGTTGCAAAATTTGTTGTTTGCAATTTTTAGAGGTCAATTTTCGGTTTTAAAGTGGTGATTAAAGTTCAGTAATTACGAGCGCTGTAAGCTGTATCTGGCTTTATTTCCGTTAAAACTATAATCGACAACCTAAGACAGCCAATTAGTGTATAACAAATAGAGAAGATAGTCTTAATTTTTAAAGATGAAATTTCATAAAAGCTAATTCGCAATTATCAGATGAGAGTTGTAAATTTGCGCTCTTATTTATAAAGAATTTCGAACAGATGAAGATATCATACAACTGGTTAAAGCAATTTATTAAGATTGACTGGGAAGCAGAAAAAACTGGTGAATTGTTAACCGATTTAGGTTTAGAAGTTGAGGGGATAGAGAAGGTTGAATCTATAAAAGGTAGTTTGACAGGTGTTGTTGTAGGTGAAGTTTTAACTTGTGAAAAACATCCCAATGCAGATAAACTGAGCGTTACTACTGTAAATGTTGGAGGTGAAACACCCATTCAGGTAGTGTGTGGAGCCCCTAATGTTGCAGCTGGACAGAAAGTACCTGTAGCAACTGTGGGTACTGTGTTGTATGATGATAAAGGAGAAGGATTTAAAATTAAGAAAGGTAAAATTAGAGGAGAAGAGAGTTTTGGAATGATCTGTGCCGAGGACGAATTAGGGTTGGGTAAAGGTCATGACGGAATCATGGTGTTGGAAGCTAATTTAGTACCTGGTACTCCTGTTGCCGAAGTATTTGATATTGAAATAGACGAAGTTTTTGAAATTGGTTTAACACCTAACCGCGCAGATGCGATGAGTCACTTAGGTGTGGCTAGAGATTTACGTGCAGGTTTGATGCAGCAAGGAATTCAAAAAGAATTAATTTCGCCTTCTGTGAGCGACTTTCACGTATATGAACGATTGATGAAGTTTGATATTCACGTAAAAGACTTTGACTTGACACCCAAGTATGCGGGTGTTGCAATTACAGATGTTAAAATAGCGGATTCTCCAGAGTGGTTACAAAATAAACTAAAAGCAATTGGCGTTAAGCCTCTAAATAATGTGGTAGATATTACCAATTACGTATTGCACGAATTAGGTCAGCCACTACACGCTTTTGATGCCAATAAAATTACAGGAAACAAGGTAACCATTACTACGTTAGAAGAGGGAACCAAATTTACCACTTTAGATGGTGTGGAGCGAACATTGAGCAGTGAGGATTTAATGATTTGCGATGGAAACGAAACTCCTTTATGTATTGCAGGAGTATTAGGTGGTTTAGAGTCTGGAGTTACAGAGAACACAACCTCAGTCTTTTTAGAAGCGGCTTACTTTAATCCTGTTTCTGTGCGTAAAACAGCCAAACGTCACGGATTAAACACAGATGCATCTTTTCGATTTGAAAGAGGAATTGATCCCAATGGAACAAAATATGCTTTGATTAGAGCAGCTTTATTGATAGAGGAAATTGCTGGAGGTAAAACGGTATCAGATGTAGATGTAGTTTACCCGAATAAGATTGAAGATTTTGAAGTTTTTATGTCTTATGAAAATGTGGCAAGAGTTATCGGTCAAGAATTGCCTAAAGATACTATCAAAAATATTTTGGCTTCTTTAGAGATTAAAATCAACAGCGAAACTGAAGGAGGTTTAGGATTGGTTGTACCAGCTTATAGAGTTGATGTACAAAGAGAAGCTGATATAGTTGAAGAAATTTTACGTGTGTACGGATACAATAATATAGAATTTTCTCATAAACTAAACACTTCCATAGAATCCTCTAAATTTGATGGAGTTAAAACCGAAAATACCGTTGCTGAGCAATTGAGAGTACAAGGGTTTAACGAAACTATGGCAAACTCCTTAACTAAAGCCTCTTACATTGATTTGTCTGCTAATTTAAACGCAGAGAACAACGTAGAAATGTTAAATCCCCTAAGTGGAGATTTGGCAGTGATGAGACAATCATTGTTATTTAGTGGTTTGGAATCTGTTGCTTACAATATTAATAGAAAGAATAACGATATTAAATTTTACGAATTTGGGAAAACCTATCATAAATTTAATGCTGAATACGATGAGCAAAAGCACCTAACTTTATTTGTATCGGGTAACAGAAATAAAGAATCTTGGAACGCAGGAAAACAAAGCACAGATTTTTATTACATAAAAGCTGTTGTAACGGGAGTTTTAGAAAGGTTAGGGCACAGCAATATAAAAGTAACTCCAACTAAAAATGATGTTTTTTCTGAAGGATTAACATTGAGCTTAGGAAAAATGAAATTGGTTGATGTTGGGATGGTCAGTCCAAGAATACTAAAAGAATTTGGAATTAAGCAAGAGGTTTTTTACGCTGATTTTAATTGGGATACGATTCTAAAAATTTCACAGAACAATAAATTAAAAGTAACCCCATTACCAAAATATCCATCAGTAAAAAGAGATTTGGCTTTGTTATTAGATGATAGTGTTGCGTTTAAAGATTTATATCATGCAGCATTTCAATCTGAAAAAAAGTTATTGAAAGAAGTAGACTTGTTTGACGTATATGAAGGAGATAAACTGCCTAGAGGAAAAAAATCATACGCGATGAGTTTTGTATTACAAGATGAAAATAAAACTTTAGAAGAAAAGCAGATTGAAAAAATTATGAATAAGCTTCAGAATTCTTTTGAAAAGCAATTTGAGGCAAGCTTGAGATAATATTGAGCAGCTTCTATATAAAAAAACTCATCTACTTTAGATGAGTTTTTTTTATGGTTAAAAATTGATTTGAACTTAAAAAAATGTATGGTTCAGATGTTAAATACTATTAGTAAATTTGTAAACAACAAAACAAACATCTAGTATGAGTTTATATACAAACCTAATACGACCACTATTTTTTCAATTCGATCCGGAAAAAGTCCACTATTTTACTTTTGACATGATTAAAATACTATCCAAAATTCCTGGAGTACCCTCAATCACAAGAGCTATATATAAAGTAGAAGACATAAGACTAGAAAAAGAATTATTTGGTATTAGATTTCAAAACCCTGTGGGTTTAGCAGCAGGTTTCGATAAAAATGCAGTGTTGTTTAACGAATTGGCAGATTATGGTTTTGGTTTTATAGAAATAGGTACAGTAACTCCCAAAGGTCAAGTAGGAAATCCTAAAAAGAGATTATTCCGTCTAAAGGACGACCAAGGAATTATCAATAGAATGGGGTTTAATAACGATGGAGTTGATGCGGCTATTCAGAATTTAAGGAAAAATAAAGGTAAAGTTATTGTTGGCGGAAATATTGGAAAAAATACGGATATCCCAACAGAACAGTACACGCAAGACTATTGTGAGGTTTTTGAAGCTTTGCACCCGTATGTAGATTATTTCGTGTTAAACGTAAGTTGTCCTAACGTGGGGAGTCATGCTAAATTAGGAGATAAAGATTATTTACTGGAGTTAATTGCTGCGGTACAAAAGTTAAACAATGCAAAAAAGGAACAAAGGCCTATTTTGCTAAAAATAGCCCCAGATTTAAACAACAGTCAGCTTGACGAGATTATTGAAATTGTAGCAGAGACTAAGATTGATGGAGTTATCGCATCCAATACATCTGTAAATAGACAAGGATTAAGGACTACAGATGAAAGATTAAGCGAAATTGGAAATGGAGGATTGAGTGGAAAACCCATCAAAGAAAGAAGTACTGCCACCGTTAAATATCTATCAGAAAAATCTAATAAAGCATTCCCTATTATTGGTGTAGGAGGAATTCATTCTGCAGAGGATGCTTTAGAAAAAATTAATGCAGGTGCAGATTTGGTACAGGTTTATACAGGTTTTATTTACGAAGGGCCTTCATTGGTTAAAAAGATCAATAAGGCTATTTTAAAGACTTTGTAATACGAACTTATGTATTCTTTTATAGTGCCTCTTTACAATCGTCCTGATGAAATAGACGAATTACTGTATAGCTTAACGCAACAAAATTATAAGAAACCTTTTGAGGTAATTGTGGTTGAGGATGGTTCCAATAATAACGCTACAGAAATTGTTAATAGCTATCAAGATAAATTACACATACAATATTTTCTGACTCAAAACCAAGGTGCAGGAATGGCTCGCAATTATGGAATGCAGCGAGCTAAAGGGGATTATTTTATTGTTTTAGATTCAGATGTTTTAGTGCCGTCTAATTATCTAAACGAGGTAGATAAATCATTACAAAAAAATTATACTGATGCTTTTGGAGGGCCTGATGCAGCACATCCTTCTTTTACGCCACTTCAAAAAGCTATCAATTTTTCTATGACGTCTTTTTTAACCACAGGAGGGATTAGAGGTAAAAAAAAATCGGTAGGGAAATTCCAGCCAAGAAGTTTTAATCTAGGGATGTCCAAAAAAGCATTCGAAGCTACTCAAGGTTTTTCCAGTATGAAAATTGGAGAAGATATAGATTTGTCTTTTAGGCTGTGGGAAAATGGTTTTAATACTCAGTTAATACCTACTGCATTTGTGTATCATAAGCGTAGAAATACCATAGATTCTTTTTTTACACAGACTTATAGATTTGGGCAAGCGAGACCTGTATTAAATAAAAAATATCCTGGAACAGCAAAGTTAACTTATTGGTTTCCTAGTTTATTTATTTTAGGATTTATAGCCTCATCAATACTATTTATGTTTGGTAGTTGGGGGGTGATAACGCTTTACTACTTGTATTTTATGTTGTTGTTCATGAGTTCTTTGCTATACAATAAAAACGTGATTGTAGCTTTTTTAACGATTATAACTACGCTAGTGCAAATGTCTGGTTATGGTTTTGGATTTTTAAAGTCTACATTTAAAAATAATAGTAACTAAACGAGATTGCTGCTACCCTAAAATATTAGTATCAAATCCGTCAATACTCTTTGTGTTTTTTTCTTCCCAATAGGCCTCTATTTTTTGTTGACCTTTGTTTTGTGCCCAATCTTTTAAAACAGTTCTATCTTCTTTATAGTCCATTAGGGGAACAGCAAAACCACAAGAAGTCTGAACCAAATCAACTTTCATTTCTATTACTTGTCTTGCTCCAGGTGTAGTGGGGAATAAGGAAATAAGTCGATGATATTCTTGATCTCTAGGATGAAATATTTTGGCAGTTCCGTAAAGTCTTAGAATCAAAGGTTTGCCTTCGAAAGCGCAAAACAGAATAGTCATTCTATCATTTTTTAACAAGTGTGCAGCCGTTTCGTTTCCACTCCCCGTTAAATTTAACCATACAATTTTATTGGAGTTGATTATTCTAAAAGAATCCATGCCTTTGGGAGATACATTTACGTTCCCCTCAGTAGCTGCTGTTCCTACAAAAAATATTTTTTGCTGTTCAATAAATTCTTGAAGTCTTTGATCGATGGACTCTAATTTCTTTCCCATATTGAGTTTTTTATTAAAAGTACAAAACCACTTTATAATGTAGGTTTATTTGTAATTAAATAATAAGATTGTGAATTTCTAACATTCATCAGAATGGCAATAAGTAGATGATTGTTAGATAACATAGAAACGTCACTCATAACCAAATTTATAAGTGACGTTTCTATGTTATACTCAGATTTTAATCTGCTAAATGTTTGATTAAAAAGGAACATCATCATCTGGTGCTACAGGAGCATCAAAAGCATCTGCGGGATTAATACTGCCAGATATTTCATTAAAAGCATTCATAGATTTATCTAGTTCCTTTTTGTTACTTTTTTCTAAATCAGAGAACTCCGCTAAATGTCTTCTAAACTTTAATCTAATATTATCCAAACTTCCATTACGGTTTTTAGCAATAATAAACTCTCCTTGTCCTTCGCATGGAGTATGATCGTCATCATCCCATTCTGTCATTCCATAATATTCAGGGCGGAAAATAAAAGAGACAATATCGGCATCATACTCAATAGAGCCAGATTCTCTTAAATCATGGAGAAGAGGTCTTTTACTACCTCCACGAGTTTCCACAGAACGAGATAATTGAGATAAAGCAATAATTGGTAGGTCCAACTCTTTAGCAAGACCTTTTAAATTCCTAGAAATATATGAAATCTCTTGTTCTCGGTTCACGAGATGTTTTTGACCGGTTCTCATTAATTGAATACAATCAATAAAAATAATCTTAATATTTTTTTCTTTAATTAACTTAATCACTCTCGTTTTTAAATCATTTAAAGATAAAGAAGGTGTATCGTCTACAAAAATTGGGGCTTTGCATAAACGTTTAGTATTGGAGTTTACAATCTCTAATTCATAAGGTTCTAAATTTCCTTTTCTCAGTTTTTCTAAAGTTATGCCAGTTTCAATTGAAATAATTCGAGATACTAATTGTTCTGAAGACATTTCTAGGGTAAAATAAGCGACACCTATGTCAAAATCAACAGATATGTTTCTAGCCATAGAAATAGCAAAAGAGCTTTTACCCATACTAGGTCTCGAAGCCAAAACTATTAAATCGGAATTTTGCCAGCCATTTGTATGTTTATCAATATGAACAAATCCTGAGGGAATACCAGATAAAAAACCTGCACGTTGAATTTTTTCAATACTCTTATTAATTATTTTATAGATTTGATTCATGATATTTTTTAATAAAGATTCTAGTGAGTGATATCAAAAAGGAACTTCATCATCATCTGGAGCTACAGGAGCATCAAAGGCATCTGCAGGAGTAATACTACCAGATATTTCGTTAAAAGCATTCATAGAAGATTCTAACTGTCCCCCAAAATCATCTTCTAAATCAGAAAACTTAGCCAAGTGTCCAGTAAATTTTAATCTAATATTATCTAAACCACCGTTACGATGCTTTGCAACAATAAATTCTCCTTGTCCTTCACACGGAGTATGATCATCATCATCCCATTCTGTCATCCCATAATATTCAGGACGGAAAATAAAGGAAACAATATCGGCATCCTGTTCAATTGCACCAGATTCACGTAAATCTGAAAGTAACGGACGTTTACTACCTCCACGAGTTTCTACAGAACGAGATAACTGAGACAGTGCAATAACAGGAATATGTAATTCTTTTGCTAGGGCTTTAAGGTTACGAGAAATCATAGAAATTTCTTGTTCACGATTTCCTCCTGCAGCACCTCCAGCAGTCATTAACTGCAAGTAGTCAATTACAATAATTTTAATATCGTGTTGAGACTTTAATCTTCGAGCCTTTGCACGCAAATCAAAAATGGATAGCGATGGAGTATCATCAATAAAAATAGGAGCTTCAGATAAATTTTTAACCTTAACGTTTAATTGTTCCCACTCATGAGGTTCTAAAGTACCTTTTCTTAATTTTTCTGATGATAGCCCTGTTTCAGAAGAAATCATACGAGTAATTAGCTGTACAGAAGACATCTCTAAAGAAAATACGGCAACACCATGGTTAAAGTCGATAGCCATATTTTTGGCCATAGAAATAACAAAGGCTGTTTTACCCATACCAGGACGTGCAGCAATAATAATTAAATCCGAAGGCTGCCAACCAGAAGTTAGCGCATCTAATTTGGTAAAGCCAGTTGCATATCCAGACATCCCCTCTCTACCACTAAGTTCTTCAATCTTTTTTAGTGCTTGTCTAACTAGGGAATCAGATTTTTCTGAACTCTTTTTTAAGTTTCCTTGCGTTACCTCAAAAAATTTGGTTTCGGCCATATCTAGCAAATCAAAAACATCAGCAGTTTCGTCGTATGACTTCTCAATGATATCACTCGAAATGGTGATCAATTGACGTTGAATGTATTTTTGTAAAATAATACGAGCATGAAATTCAATATGTGCAGAAGAAGATACTTTTTGCGTTAATTCTATCAAATAAAAATCTCCACCCACCATATTTAGTTTTCCATCCTTTTTTAACTGGTTAGAAACTGTTAATAAGTCCGTAGGTTCTGAATTTTGAAACAAAGTATGAATAGCTGCATAAATAGCTTGATGTTGCTCTTTGTAAAAGGCATCAGGATGCAAAATATCAATCACAGCATCAATCCCTTTTTTATCAATCATCATAGCACCAAGCACAGCAGTTTCCATATCTACTGCCTGTGGTGGGATTTTTCCATTGGCTAAATTGACAATTTTAGTCTTGTCAATTTTTTTTCCAGAAAAGCTTTTAGTTTGTTCCATAGGGTTCACAAATTTAAATGATATTCTTTATTTACGATTGTTTTTTAAAGGTTAATCTCTACAAAATATGTTAATAACTTTTATTTTGTTGATAACTCATTGCAAGCCATAGAGCTGGTAAGGGTTGATCAGTTTTTTACAATTTGTTTTAATAGATAGTGGTAGAATAATGTTTACTTTTATCTCAGATAAATCTCGAATTTTAATTTAAAAATCAGAAAAGTGAGTTTAGCAGATGTAAAATTGATAGTAACAGATATGGATGGCACGTTGCTAGATGCTAACCACGAGGTAAGTAGCTTGTTTTTTAAACAATTTGAGTTGTTAAAAAAGCACGAGATTAAATTTGTAGCAGCGAGTGGAAGACAGTACCATAGCATTTTGCAGAAGTTAAAATCTATAGAAAATGATATTACCATTGTAGCAGAAAACGGAGCTTATGTGGTGAAAAATGGAAAGGAATTGTTTTCTAACGCTTTTAACAGAGAAGAAGCCCTAAAATTCGTAAAAATAGCGCAACAAATCCCAGAGGTGTACTTGGTATTAGCAGGAAAAAAGAAAGCCTATTACCTTGATACGGACACAGAATTGGTAAAACTGGTTTCTGAGTATTACAGCGAATACGAATTGCTCAAGAATTTTGATACGTTACCTAACGATGATATTTTAAAGTTGGCTTTGTATCATCCTAAAGGTTCGGAAGCCTATATTTATCCCCATTTAGAACAATTTGCAAGTGATTGGCAAATAAAGGTTTCTGGAGAGTTTTGGGTAGATATCGCCTTAAAAACGAATCACAAGGGAAATGCAGTAGCCAGAATCCAAAAAGCTTTAAATATCTCAGAAAAAGAAACGATGGCTTTTGGAGACTATCAGAACGATATTGAAATGCTGAAAAAAGCTCGGTACAGCTATGCTATGCAAAATGCCCATCCAGATGTTTTAGAGATCGCGAATTATAAAACATTGTCTAATGACCAAAATGGAGTAGAAGCGGTCATAGAAAAGTTATTGAATCAATTGTAAGTTGCCCCTAATTATTAGGCAGTAATTCAAATTTATTAAATGTATTTTTGCTAACGATTATACAGAGTAAAATATATGCATAAGCAAATTAATAGCGTACAAAATACGTTTATAAAATCGTTGGTGGTTTTAGGTGAGAAATCTAAGGCAAGAAAACAATCAAAAACCTTTTTAGTAGAAGGAAAGAGAGAAATTTCTTTGGCTGTGCAAGGAGGATATAAAATTAAACAGTTGCTATATTTCCCAGCCCTTTTATCTACAGATTTTAATGTTACGAATATTGGTGCAGAGGAATATATTGAAGTTAGCAAAGAGGTTTACGAAAAAATAGCTTACAGGTCTACCACGGAGGGTTTGTTAGCTGTGATCTACGATAAAATTTTAAATTTAGAAAGCTTGCAATACAAAACATCTTCTCCCTTAATTTTGGTTGCGGAAGCACCCGAAAAACCAGGGAATATAGGAGCTATGTTAAGAACAGCGGATGCTGCTAATGTAGATGCTGTATTGATTGCCAATCCTAAAACAGATTTGTTCAATCCCAACATTATAAGGTCTAGTGTAGGATGTATATTTACTACTCAAATAGCTACAGGGACTACCCAAGAAATTTTAAACTACTTAAAAGAACAACGCATAAAAACTTACGCAGCTGCTCTTAAAGATGATGCAAAAAATTATCATGAACAAAACTTTGTTAGCGCAACAGCTATTGTGGTTGGTACAGAAGCTGTGGGTTTAAGCGACGAGTGGTTAGATGCTGCGGATGAAAAAATTATAATTCCCATGCTTGGTAAAATAGATTCTATGAACGTTTCTGTAGCTGCTGGAATATTGGTTTATGAAGCTAAAAGACAACGAAAATTTAAATAAATGACAGGAAATA
Organism: Wenyingzhuangia sp. IMCC45533; assembly: GCF_054111225.1. Taxonomy (NCBI): domain Bacteria; kingdom Pseudomonadati; phylum Bacteroidota; class Flavobacteriia; order Flavobacteriales; family Flavobacteriaceae; genus Wenyingzhuangia; species Wenyingzhuangia sp. IMCC45533. The sequence goes on from NZ_CM134197.1 coordinate 2,179,347, forward strand.
TTTTGTTCATCATTATCATTACAATTTTGGTGGTAAATTATGTTAAAGAAGAAGTCATTAGTTTTGTAAACTCAAAACACTTTAATGATCCAATACCACAAGAACTATCTGATGTTTATGATGGTGAAGCGTATAAAAAATCTCAAGCTTATAAGCTAACAAACTACAAGTTTTCTAGTATTTCTGGAATGGTGTCATTTGTAATTACGTTGCTGTTTTTTTTACTAGGAGGAGTAACAATTGTACAACAATGGTCAGAACAAATCACTAGTAATCCCTTATTACAAACATTGGTGTTTTTCGGAATTATTGGGGGAGCGAGTTCTGTAATACAAATTCCTTTTGGTTATTATCACACATTTGTAATAGAGGAGAAATTTGGGTTTAATAAAACGAGCAAAAAACTTTTCTGGGTAGATAAACTTAAAGGATTGCTAATGACCTCAATGATAGGTGGAGGTTTGTTGCTGCTAATTACTTGGTTGTATTATCAAACAAACTCTTTGTTTTGGTTGTATGCGTGGGGAGTATTCTCAGTATTTACTGTTTTTTTAACCCTGTTTTATTCGACCTTAATCGTTCCCTTATTTAATAAACAAACTCCTTTAGAGAATGGAACTTTAAAAGATAAGCTCTATGCTTATGCTAAAGAACAAGGATTTAGACTCGATAATATTTTTGTAATCGATGGTTCTAAAAGATCTACCAAAGCGAATGCCTATTTTTCGGGTTTCGGACCCAAAAAAAGAATCGTGTTGTACGACACTTTAATCAACGATTTAAGTGAAGAAGAAATTGTAGCAGTTTTTGCTCACGAGGTTGGACACTACAAAAGAAAGCACACTATTTTCAATGTCATAGTATCTCTGCTATTAACAGGGTTTACTTTATTTATATTAGGAACATTACTAGGTAATTCTTTATTGGCGGATGCTTTTAATATTAAAGAGAGTAATTTTCACGTTGGTTTGCTAGCATTTGGAATTTTATACAGCCCTATTTCCGAATTTACTGGAGTTATTATGAATATTATTTCTAGAAAATTTGAGTACCAAGCGGATGATTTTGCCAAAGAAACCTACGAAGGAAACTATTTAATATCTTCTCTAAAAAAATTATCTAAGAACAGTTTAAGTAATTTGACTCCGCACAAATGGAATGTGTTTTTTCACTATTCGCATCCTACATTATTACAGCGTGTTTTGAATTTAAAAAACCCTGTTCATCTTAGATAAAATCATTATATTTAATACTTAAGAATATCTAAAGTTACTGATGGTTACCCTGCGGAGGTATTATCAGTAATTTTTATTTACAACTTAGCTTATGGGGTATGTAATTGATACAGAGAAAGAGAATAAGGAGATTACTAGACGATATAAAGATCTGTTAAAGGATAGTTATCAGCATTTGTCAGAAGAGGATAAAAAGCTAATTCGTAGTGCTTTTGACATCGCTGTGGAAGCGCATAGTGAGCAGAGGAGAAAAACGGGAGAACCCTATATTTATCATCCTATTGCCGTAGCTAAAATAGTGGCTTACGAAATTGGTTTGGGAGCTGTTTCCATTGCGGCTGCGTTGTTACACGACGTAGTAGAGGATACAGATTATACCATTGAAGATATGGAAAGGTTATTTGGAGAAAAAATAGCCAAAATTGTGAATGGTTTAACCAAAATATCTAGGCTAAAGAAAGATCAAATAGCTTCTATTCAAGCAGAGAACTTTCGTAAAATGCTATTGACCTTAAATGATGATGTACGTGTTATTTTGATAAAAATAGCAGATCGTTTACACAATATGCAAACGATGGATGCGATGCCACCTCACAAGCAGGTAAAAATAGCTTCTGAAACTTTGTACATATACGCACCTTTGGCTCACAGGTTAGGTCTGTTTAATATTAAAACCGAACTAGAGGATCTTGGGCTTAAATATACCGAGAACGAGGTTTACAAAGATATTGAGAGGAAAATTATAGAAAACAAAGACAATCAGTTAGATTATATTGATAATTTTTCTTCTAAAATAAGCGAAGATTTAAAGAACCAAGGATTTAATTTTAAGATAAAAGGGCGAACTAAATCTATCTTTTCTATCAGGAAAAAAATGCGTTCTCAAGGAGTGCGCTACGAAGAAGTATATGATAAGTTTGCGATCAGAATTATTTATGATTCTGATGAAGAAAACGAAAAATTTGATGCTTGGAAAATTTATTCCATTGTTACAGATAATTACCGTCCGAACCCTAGTAGGTTAAGAGATTGGATTTCTCAACCCAAAACTACGGGTTACGAAGCACTGCACATTACGGTAATGGGACCTGAGGGAAGATGGGTGGAAGTGCAAATACGCTCTAAGCGGATGCATGAAATTGCAGAGAAAGGTTACGCAGCTCATTTTAAATACAAGCAAGGAGATGTTAATGAGAGTGGATTAGAATCTTGGTTAAATAAACTAAAGGATACGTTGGAAACCACAAGTCCTAATGCGGTTGATTTTGTAGAAGATTTTAAACTGAATTTATATGCTAAAGAAATTTTTATTTTCACGCCTACAGGAGATATAAAATCTTTACCTAAAGGAGCTTCAGCCTTGGATTTTGCGTTTAGCATTCATACTGATATTGGTTTAAAATGTAGAGGTGTTAAAGTTAACGGTAAGTTAACGCCTTTAGACAGGGTTTTAAATAGTGGAGATCAAGTTGAGGTGATTACATCAGCCAATCAAAAACCATCAGAAAGATGGTTGACATTTGTGGTTACCGCTAGAGCCAGGGCTAAAATAAGACAAGCCTTAAAAGAAGAAGAAAGAAAAGTAGCGTCTTACGGAAAAGAAGTATTGAAGCGTAAACTACGCCATTTAAAAATGGAGCCTACCGATAAAAATTTATCTAAAATGGTTTCGTTCTTTAAATTGAATACTACGTTTGATTTATTTTACAGAATTGGAGTTGGAACGATAGATAACACGCAGATAAGAAATTTTGCCAACCAGCAAACAAGCACCTTTGCAAAACTATTCCGTAGAACCAAATCCGAACCCGAAAAAACGCTTAAAAAAGAAGAGCTCACTACCAACTATGACTTGCTGTTATTTGGGAACGAGAATGAAAAATTAGAGTACACCTTAGCAAAATGTTGTAATCCTATTCCTGGAGACAAAGTATTTGCTTTTTTAACGATTAATGAAGGAATTAAAGTCCACAAAAACAATTGTCCGAATGCCATAAGTATGCAGTCTAATTATGCGTACAGAATTATGAAAGCCAATTGGGTAGATTCTACCAAGCAAGCTTTTAAAGTAACACTAAGCATTACAGGAGAAGATGGAGCAGGAATGTTAGGAAATATTACGCGAGTAATTTCTATTAATAACAATATCAATATCAATAATTTAAACATTGCAGGAGATGGAAGTTTGTTTGAAGGAAAATTTACGGTAACGGTACCTAACAGAGCCAAGCTTAAAAAAATTATAGGGCAATTACAAGGTATACAAGGAGTCAAGAGAGTTAAACGTATTATATAAAAAAAAACAGTTCTTTTATTATCGATATCAAATAAAAGTATAAATTTGCAACTTGCTGTTTTTAAACAACAATCTAGTTATGGATACTAAACAAAAGAATCAAGAAACTGTAAAAAATGTGTTTGTAAAGTTCTTAGAAACTAACAAACACCGCAAAACTCCTGAGCGTTTTGCTATTTTGCAGGAAATATATGATTTAGAAGAACATTTTGATATTGAGTCTTTGTACATCAATATGAAAAACAAAAAGTATCGTGTAAGTAGAGCTACTTTATATAACACTATTGAACTTCTTTTAGAGTGTGGTTTGGTACGAAGACATCAATTTGGTCAGAATCAAGCGCATTACGAAAAAAGTTTTTTTGACAAACAGCACGATCATTTGATTTTAGATAATGGAGAGGTAATTGAGTTTTGCGACCCTAGAATCCAAACTATTAAAAAAACAATAGAAGAAGTTTTTAACGTAGAAATAAACAAGCACTCTTTATATTTTTACGGAACTAAAAAAGAAAAATAGAATTTTACATTTATAAATAGAATGGCAGTAGATTTATTATTAGGATTACAGTGGGGAGACGAGGGTAAAGGAAAAATAGTTGATGTATTAACTCAAAATTACAACTTAATATCTCGTTTTCAAGGAGGTCCAAACGCAGGACACACTTTAATTTTTGATGGACATAAACATGTTTTACATACAATCCCTTCAGGAATTTTTCACAAAGAAGCTGTAAATGTAGTAGGTAACGGAGTGGTTATAGATCCTGTTATTTTCAACAAAGAGATAGAAGACTTATCTAAATTTGATATCGACTTTAAAAAAGTATTATTAATTTCTAGAAAAGCACACTTAATTTTACCTACTCACCGTTTGTTAGATGCTGCATCTGAAAAAGCTAAAGGGAAAGATAAAATTGGTTCTACATTAAAAGGTATTGGTCCAACTTATATGGATAAAACAGGACGTAACGGAATGCGTGTTGGAGATTTAGAGTTGGATAACTGGAAAGAAATTTTTGAGACGTTAACTCAAAAACACCTAAAAATGATTGCATTTTACGGTGTTGAATTAGACTATAATTTAGAGGAGTTAAAAGCTAATTTCTTTGCAGCTGTAGATAAGTTAAAAGAGTTGACTTTTATTGATAGTGAAGAATATTTACATACTGCTATTAAAGAAAATAAAACCATTTTAGCTGAAGGAGCTCAAGGTTCTTTATTGGATGTAGATTTTGGAACTTATCCGTTTGTAACCTCTTCTAACACAACTGCTGCTGGAGCGTGTACTGGTTTAGGGGTTGCACCTAATCAAATAGGGGAAGTTTTTGGAATTTTTAAAGCTTACACAACTCGTGTGGGTTCAGGGCCTTTTCCTACAGAATTATTTGATGAGGATGGAGCTACCATGGCAAAAGTTGGTCATGAGTTTGGAGCTACTACTGGACGTCCACGTAGATGTGGATGGTTAGATATGGTAGCTTTAAAATATGCTTGTCAAGTAAACGGAGTTACGCAGTTAAACATGATGAAGGCAGATGTTTTATCAGGTTTTGAAACGCTTAAGGTTTGTACGGCTTATGAATACAAGGGTGAAGTAATTAAGCATTTCCCTTACAATGTTGAGCCAGAAAATGTAAAACCTATTTATACAGAGTTAAAAGGTTGGAAAGAAGACTTAACGGGAATGACTTCCGAATCAGATTTACCTGAGGCGTTAAATGATTACATTGCTTTTATTGAAAAGGAAACAGGGATTAAAATTACAATTGTATCTGTAGGACCAGATAGAAAACAAACGATAGAGAGATAAATTTCTACATAACAGATATCACAAAAGAGCCTTTATTTTTTAATAAAGGCTCTTTTTTATTTTGTTAATAATACTGAGATGAATAGAACTTTGTCTTTGCTGTGTTCAACTCACAACTCGTTAGTATGGAAAGTAGCGTAGTCAATAGCATTTTCTGTTTTTTTTGAAGATAGCGTTTCGGGAACTACAAATACTTTTTATTAACGTTATTCTTTGTAAGATACTCGTTTAATGGAATCAAAGTTTCTTTTTTGTAGATGATGATATCATTGTTTTTAAACTGATAATTACCATTTTCTAATTTAGTAATACTAGTTTTTCCTGTGTATGTTCCGTTTTCGTCAGCAGGGTTTTTAACCTCATTTTTTTGAGCATCAATCCATTTATCTTTAGAAGTCCCTATGATGTTGTGGTGTACATATCCAAGATATCCAATTTCTTTTTTAGTTAAAATGCTACCATCTACATGAAATAGATATCCGTGTAAGGAAAGGTTTTCGTCATAAATTGTATAAATACCTCCGCCAATACTTCCTCCGTAGTAATACCACTGTTTGTTAATTTTGACTTGTTCCTTTTTGTTATAAGAATCTATGACATCTTCCGATTTTAGAGGTTTTAAAACTGCTTTATAATCTGTAATAAATTCAAATTCTTTTTTCTTTAAATCAAAAACCAATGTGTGCGTAGTATTATTTGGATAAGTAACCAATTTGTGGTTTCCTCTTGGGTTTGTTACTGTACCGTAGGTAGTAGATATTTTATTAAAATCACTCACATTAGGGATTTTATAAGATACTGAGGTTTGTGTATCGAAACATAAAATTTCAGTTGCGTTAACGGTTTTGTCTAAAAGCAAAATATACCCATCGAAAAATCTAAAGTCTTTATATTTATCAGGGTTCACTAAAATATTAGCTTTATCATCAATAATTCCAATAAGGTTATTTTGTTTAATAACTGTAATACCGTTTTTGTTGAAATCCCCTACATAGTCAGCTTTAAAACTAAGCTTATCAGACAACTCTTTCCAAGTCTGTTTAAGAGCTTTTACTCTGGCCAACTCTTTAACGTGAGCAGCTTTTTTTCTTTCAATTTCATTATTAACCTTATTGATGCTATCAATTTTTTCTTCTATTTCTACAAACAGCTCTAATTGATTGTTGTATTCATCAGAAGTTTTGTCTTTTGCTATTTGAAAATAATGTTTTGCAAATTTCTTGGCATCCGTAAACTTCCCTTGTAAGTAGTTAACTAGTGTTCCTAGTCTATCTACTCTATCTTCAGTTACTTCATAATCCAATAAGACAAGTGCTTTGTTTAAATTTTCCTCAGCAGAAGCCAAATCTTCACTATTTAAGTTTTTTTCGGCTTTATTTATGTAGACACCTGCTATTTCTTTATTGGTTTGAGCGATGCTAAAAGTAAGAGAGAAGACAATGGTAAGTAAGGTTAAGATTATTTTCATACAGATATTATAGATAAAATGATATTTTAGGCAAATTACAAAAAAAGCGAGCTATAATCAACGGTGACAACAGAATATACCCTCAAAAAACTTTTGGATAATGCATAATAATAGGCTTGGGTACACTCTTTGATAAACAATTAATCGATTATATTTGTATGAAAACAGTTACATTGAAAAATACCCTATATATTTTTGTGTTATTAGTTTCATTTGTTACTTGTGCGCAGGTTAGCAAAATAAAGGTGTTACACGCAAACCAAACTTACAGAAATCAGCAGCAATATCCCGGAGCTGTTGTATTAAATGGAGATGTTAAAGTAACTCACAAAGGTGCGCTCTTAACTTGTAAAAAAGCGCTTTACTACCAGCTTGAAAACAGGTTGTATGCTTACGGCGATGTTTTGGTCAATCAAGCAGACACGTTAACTCAAAAAAGCAATCATTTACAATATGATGGAAATACCGAAAAAGCGTTGTCTTGGGGTCAGGTTATAGTAAAAGATAAGGATATTACTTTAACAACAGATACCTTACACTTTAACAGGGCAAAGCAAATTTTATCTTATGACTGTTTTGGAACGATAGTTAATAAAGACAACACGTTAACAAGCCAAATTGGTGAATATTTTGCAGATGATAAAAAGTTAACCGCTAGACAAAACGTACAAGTGGTAAATCCTGATATGAAATTAGATACAGGACATATGGATTATTACACAGCATCGGGAAAATCTTACCTATACGGCCCTTCTACAATTAAAAACAAGGATAACGATTTGTATACCGAGAGAGGAATTTATAATACTAGATTGTCATTAGGATATTTATTAAAAAACTCAATTATTTACCATCGTACCAACGAAATAAAAGGAGATAGTTTGTACTACAATCAAAAGACAGACTTTGCTTCTGGAACAGGAAATTTAATCATCACAGACACGATAAACAATGTTATTGTTAAAGGAGATTATGGAGAAGTCTTTAGAAGTAAAGATTCTATCATTATTTCTAAAAAACCTTTGGCGATTTCTATAGTGGATAAGGATTCTATGTACATACATGGTGATACTTTGTCTGTGACTGGTTCGGAAAAAAATAAATTGATGAAAGTGTATCATCATGTTAAAATATTTAAATCTGATTTAAGCGGTAAATGTGATTCTTTGGTCACCCATCAGGCAAAAGGTATTACAGAGATGTATAAAAATCCTGTTCTATGGTCATTAGACAATCAAATAACAGGAGATAGTATTGTATTGATTAACAATATTGAAACCAATAAACTCGATTCTTTAAAGATTAAGAGAAATGCCTTTATAGTTCAAAAAGACAGCGTAGGCTATAATCAGATAAGAGGGAGAAATATGTATGGGAAATTTGAAAATCAAAAATTAACCTCTTTATTATCTAAGGGTAATGGGGCTGTGGTAAACTATGCCAGAAGCGAGGAAGGGGAGCTTTCTGCCATTATGAATATGGAATGTAGTAACATATTGTTTAGTTTAAAAGAGGGTAAAATTCAAGATATTAAATTTTTGAAAAAACCTGATGGTAAAACATATCCTCCAAGTAAATTTCCAGCAGATAGAGCTTTGTTAAAAGGGTTTCTTTGGAGAATAGTTGAGAGACCACTAACTAAAGAAGACATTTTTATACATGACTGATATCAGAAATGATTTTTTTAAACACCAAGCCCAAACCACTCCTCATTCTTTGGCAATAGAAATCGTAAAAGCTAAAGGGAGCTACGTATATGGAGCTGACGGAAAAGAGTATTTAGATTTTATAGCAGGGGTCTCTGCCAACAGCTTGGGTCATAATCATCCTAGAGTTTCTAAGGCAATTAAAGATCAAGTAGACAACTATACTCATGTAATGGTTTATGGTGAGTTTATTCAACAACCTCAAGTAGAACTTTGCAAATTGTTATCCGATTTGTTGCCCAAAAATTTAGATACAGTATACTTAGTCAACTCTGGAACGGAGGCTACAGAAGGTGCATTAAAACTAGCCAAAAGAGTCACAGGAAGATCAGAAATTATTGCGGCTAAAAATGCCTATCATGGAAACACTCAGGGAGCGATGAGTGTGTGTGGAGCAGAAAATCAAAATTCAGCCTTTAGGCCTATAATTCCGGGCACAAAATTTATTCAATTCAACAGAGAGATAGATCTGCTAAAAATCACAGACACTACTGCAGCCGTAATTTTAGAAACCATTCAAGGGGGGGCAGGGTTTATTGTTCCAGAGAATGATTATTTAAGTAAAGTAAAAGAACGGTGTAATAAGGTAGGAGCTCTTTTAATTTTAGATGAAATACAATCTGGAATTGGGAGAACAGGTAAATTGTTTGGCTTTGAGCATTATAATTGTACACCAGATATATTAATTACTGGTAAAGGATTGGGAGGAGGTATGCCTATAGGAGCTTTTATTAGTAGTTATAGATTTATGGAAAAACTCCAGAATTACCCAAAACTAGGACACATCACAACTTTTGGGGGACACCCAGTGATTGCAGCTTCAGCCTTAGCAACGTTACAAGAAATTACTGAGAGCAATTTGATGCAAGAAACTTTGAGAAAGGAATTATTGTTTAAGGAGCTACTTAGTGGAGTAGTTGCTATTAAGGAGATAAGAGGAAAAGGGTTGATGTTAGCTTTAATCTTAGAAACAGAAGAGATAGCTACAGAGTTGGTTTTAAGGAGTATGAATGCAGGTTTATTATTGTTTTTCTTGCTATACGAGAAAAAAGCTGTTAGAATTAGTCCACCCTTAACCATTTCTAATATAGAAATTAAAAAGGGATGTAGTATTCTGTTAAGTGTGTTAGAAGACATAAAAAAAGGAGAGTGATTCTTAAATCACTCTCCTTTTTTGCTATTATGTTATTTCAAATTACTGGATTTGAATATTGTCAAAATCTTGAAATTCGCTAGCGTCTAGTTTTTTATCAGAATTTTTGTCTAAACCACTAAAAAGTTTCTTGTATTTTTTCTTAAATCCATTCTTTTTAGCATATGCTTTATACTCTTTAATACTGATAGATTCGTTTTGGTCCTTATCAACTAAACCAAAAATTTCATTTTTCTTATTCTCAGCTTCTTTCAATTCTGCTGAACTTTCCTTAGTTTGGAATAGGCTTCCATTAAAATCTTTAGCTCTTTCGTTAGCTCTTCTCCAGTTAGGTTTTTGAGCAAATTCCTCAAGACTTACTAAATTGTCCTCATTATGATCTCTTGAAAAGAAGTATACTACAGGATCTACTTTTTTTACATCTTTTCTATTTTCCTTGAAGTATTGAAGGTATTCTTCCATAGATGCATTCCCATCTTTATTAAGATCTATCCATTGGAAAGATTTTTTAGCTTTTTCCATACTTGTTTGAGAATAACCATTAGTTAGTGTTAAGGTTAAAAAACTGAAAAGGATTAATTTTACTGTGTTCATATTTGTTTGATGTTTTTTATTGTTTATGTTGCAAAAGTATTAAAATTATTTAACAGAATTGTATTAGTCTGTATATGTATTGTCTTTTTTAGTATTTTATGGTTGTTTCAGTGAATATTCATGTCTTTTTTGTTTTATATATTAAATGATTGTTAATCAGTTTTTTGTTTGTGAAAAGTAGGTTAGGACGTTAATTTAACACTACACTATTGAATAATAACTGTGTTTTTTATCAATTAAACAGTTTGCAAGAAATTCAGTTAAAATTATTTGTGATGAAAGCACAAAGCAGCCGCTCCTATAATTCCTGCATCGTTACCCAAAGAGGCTAATTTAATGTCTAGATTTTCGATGTAATATTTAGGAAGTCTACTTTTTAATTCTTTATTCATACTTTTCCTAATGATGCTGAATACCTTACTCACTCCTCCTCCAATATATACGGTTTGAATATCTAAAATTCTTATAGTCGTAACTAAAGTTTCTCCTAGAACAGTCCCTATTTTCTCAAACACTTCCAATGCTAAAGGGTCACCTTTGGTGGCAGCCATCACTACTTTTTTTGCATCTAATTTTTTCTCAATAAGATAAGTCTCTTTTCCTTTCCTTATTTTAGAAATCGCTAAATCTACAATGGCTTTTTTTCCCATATTTTCTTCAGCTGTTTTTCCATTAGAAGTTACAACGTGTCCTGCTTCCATAGCATTTCCGTTACCTCCTTTAAAAATCTTCCCATTCAATACCGCAGCGCTTCCTAACCCAGTACCCAAAGTCATAAATAAAAAATCTTTTGGAGTTTTAGACTTAGCAAAGTTTAGTTCCCCAATAGCAGCAGCGTTGGCATCATTTTCTAGATAAAAAGAAATGTTCGGAAGTTTTTTTTCTAAAATACTTATCAGGTTGACATTATTAAATTCATGGATGTTAGCCATAAATACCGTGCTTTGTCTATCTTTAGAGATAAGACCTGGAACAGCAATTCCAACCTTAGAAATATGAGAATAATCTTTTAGTATTTGCCCGATTTTTTTTGCAAACGCATTGATAAAATCTCCTGTTTCTCGTAAATTAAAAGTAGGGTGCTTTATTTTTTTTAAAATAGTTCCTTCATTATTCACAATTCCAAATTTAATATTGGTTCCTCCAACATCTATGCCTAAATATTCTTCTTTCATTTTTAAAATTGTAGTGTCGTGTAATTTTTTGTAATTCAAACTTAATTGAAGTAAAAATAAATATAAGTAAAGAAAATTTAAATTTGACACATGTTAGGAAAAATATTGAGTGATATGGGTTTGTTGAGCTTATAAAAAATTGCTAAATAAGCAGATATAGAAATAAAATAATTTGCGCTACATAAATAAAACTGTATTTTTGCGGCACTAAATAAATTATAATGGCAACTATTCAAGAGCTAAAACATTTTACACAACAAGTAAGGAGAGATATCGTACGTATGGTACATGCTGTAAGTTCAGGTCACCCTGGAGGTTCACTGGGATGTGCAGAATACATTACTGTACTTTATCAAGAAATCATGAAATATGATGCTTCTAACTTTGAAATGGACGGAAAAGGAGAGGATTTGTTCTTCTTATCTAATGGACATATTTCTCCAGTTTTTTATAGTGTCTTATCTCGAAGCGGATATTTTCCAGTATCAGAGTTGGCTAGTTTCCGTTTGTTAGATTCTAGGTTACAAGGTCACCCAACTACTCACGAAGGTTTGCCAGGAATAAGAGTTGCATCTGGATCTTTAGGACAGGGTATGAGTGTTGCTATTGGAGCTGCTCAAGCTAAAAAATTAAACGGAGACAATCGTTTGGTTTACAGTTTACACGGTGATGGAGAATTGCAAGAAGGTCAAAACTGGGAAGCAATTATGTATGCTGCAGGTAAAAAAGTAGACAACTATATTGCTGCTGTAGACGTAAACTTAAAACAAATAGATGGTACTACCGATGAGGTGATGCCAATGGGATCTTTAAAAGCTAAATTTGAATCTTTTGGATGGGAAGTTCTAGAAGTTGAAAAAGGTAACGATATAGAAGTTATTATAGCTGGAATTAAAGAGGCACAATCTTTAACAGGTAAAGGAAAACCTGTTTGTGTTTTATTGTACACAGAAATGGGTAACGGAATTGATTTTATGATGCATACACATGCTTGGCATGGTAAGGCACCTAACGATGAACAATTGGAAAGTGCGTTGACTCAAAATCCTGAAACATTAGGAGATTATTAAGAGTAGTTCTTTTTAATTGCATTATAAAACAAAAAGCTCTGCTCATGGCAGAGCTTTTTACTTTTGTTAAAATACTTACATGTTAAATTATAAAACATATTACAGTAGTAATGAAAAACCATGGATAACCTTTGTGCATGGAGCAGGTGGTAGTAGTTCTATATGGTTTCCTCAAATTAGATTTTTTAAAGAAGATTTTAATCTCTTATTAGTAGATTTAAGAGATCATGGAAAATCTAAATCCCTACATCATAAAAGTACATATACGTTTAAAAATATATCTAACGAAGTCGTAGAGGTTTTGGACCATTTACAGATAAGAAAAACCCACCTCGTAGGTATTTCTCTTGGGACTATTGTAATTATGGATATAGCTCACAGACATCCGAATAAAACGTTATCCTTGGTGATGGGTGGAGCAGTAATGTACTTAAATTTTAGAGCTCAATTTTTAATGAAATTGGGCTTATTTCTAAGGAGTTTAGTACCGTATATGTGGTTGTATAAATTTTTTGCATTTATTATTATGCCTAAAAAAAATCATAAAAAATCGAGAGATTTTTTTGTGAACGAAGCGAAAAAAATGAATCAGAAAGAATTTGTCAAATGGTTTTCTTTGGTGTCAGGAGTCAATAAATTATTATCAACTTTTAGAAAAGTCATAATTAACGTTCCTGTTTTGTACATGATGGGGGAACAGGATTACATGTTTTTGCCGAGTGTTAAAAAAATTGTAGCTACACACGCAAATAGCAGTTTAGAAGTAATCAGTAATAGTGGACATGTAGTAAATATTGAAGCCTCTAAAATTTTTAACGAAAGAGTATTGAAATTCTTTGAGAACTGTTAAAAGCATAAAGACAAAAGAGGTTGTCCAAAACAAAATTTAGACAACCTCTAGTTTTTGGTGGTTTAACTTATTTTATTTCATAAATAGCAATAGAGCTAGAAACTTCGTGAGTGGCAATCATTAAATAGTTACCTGTAGGGCTATCTTCTTTATTAATAACGATTAATCCTTCTGGAGAAATATCATTAGAATCTTCAAGCCATTTTACAAACTGCGGATTTAAAGGATCGTTTATATCATAAACTAGAATTCCGCTAGTTCTTTCTAATCCAACAAACAAAAGTGTGTTTTCTCCTGCTTTAAGTACTTTTACAGACTCTGGTTCTGCACCTTTGTCATCGGATCTACTATCAGTCTTTGCATCCCCGTTTCTGTTAAAAATACTTGGAGCCAAGGCCAGCGTTCTTCTAGCAATTTCAGAACCAGAATCGTACACTAAAGCCCCTTCAGCATTCCAAATAGAGAAAGAACGCGCTCCATAACCATAAATTTGGTCGATATCTCCGTCGTTATCAGTATCTCCATTAGCGGTAGTGGCTTTTAATCTACCTAAATTTTCTTTTTCTTGAAGCCAGTCAGCGTTAGGATACGCTGTTGGATCTAAGTTTAATTTACTTACTCTAGTTTCTGAAACAAAACCAAACTCGTCATCGTCTAATTCTTCGTTATCATTGGTGTCATCAATATATTCCCTAGCATCACCTTCGTTTGCAGATACAATAAAACCAGCACCGTTAGATGTAAAATAATCTATGGCATCTGGCATATAATAACTCAGTACGGGCCAGTTTTTTAGGTTTCCAACGTTGTCGTCTTTGTCAGAAGCATCAATTTCGTTGCCTGGTTTGCTGTAGTCCTTTGTACCTAGACCTACTAATTTTGTAATAGATTTAGTTTCTAAATCTAAAATAGCAAAACCGTTATTTTCTTGTAAAGCTATGTAGGCTGTTTTAGAATCTTCTGAAACAGCAATGTATTCTGGTTCTACATCTTGTTCAAGCGTTGACGGAATAGCATTATTACCACCGGCCTCAGTTTGTATTTGTCCGAATACTCTAAAACCGTTACCTGGATTCGATAACCCAGCAAAGGGAACTTGGGTGGTAGTACCAGTTGCAACTTCTACAACGGTAATAGATCCTTCTGGATCCACAGTATATGCTTTATTAGGTTCTCCCTCATTTGCGGAAATTAGGTACTTACCATTAGGAGAGAAAGTAACCATATCTGGTAACGCTCCCGCAGCGTACGAGGCAACAGCTATCTGTGTATCGGTATTGTAAGTTTCTATGGTACCGTTGGCTTGTTTGTTGTTGTTTTCTACAGCAACAGCCAAAATTCCATTGTTTACAGCAACAGAATTTGGAGCTCCAGGTAATGTTATATCACTTTTTTTAACGGGGTTTGTAGGGTCTGTCAGGTCTAGTACGGAAATCACTCCATCTTCAGCATTGGTAATAAATAACTTTTTGGTGGTAGGGTCAAATGCAGAGATTTCGGCAAATGCTTCGTCATCACCATTAGTAAAGGCTCCAATTTTTTCAAAAGTTGATAAAGAGAGATTCCCGTTAACTCCATCTTTACCGTTTATTCCATCAATTCCATCAATTCCATCTTTACCATTAATTACGTCATCATCACAAGAAGTAAGCAATGTAAAAGAACCCAATACGGCTAAAAATATTGGTTTAAGTATTTTTTTCATGTTAAAATAATTTGTTTGTTTAAGTGATAACAAATCAACAGAAATGAAACAGGATAGATGTTATTTAAAAACTATAGAAAGGTTATGAAGATGATAGTTTAATGTTAAGAAGTTTAACAGAATCTCATTTAATTGTTAATTTAACATTTAATCGATTGATAGCTAGTAGATTAATTTTTTAAATTGAAGTCATAAAAAAACCTCAACAAATAAATGTTGAGGTTTTATGGTGGTGCCTCCAGGAATCGAACCAGGGACACAAGGATTTTCAGTCCTTTGCTCTACCAACTGAGCTAAGGCACCATGCTTACTTTGTTAGCGGTTGCAAATATAGGAGGTTTTTTAAGTTCTACAAACTTTTTGAAGAAAAAAATGTAAGTATATTTGAAAATAAATAGACCCTATGATGTATTTAGTTATTGATGAAGGAAATACAAGAATTAAAATAGCTGTCTTCAATCAAAGAGAACTAATTGAGATTCAATTATCGGATGTCGATTCTTTTATGGAGCACTATCTTTTACTATGTGGCAAGCATAAGTTTGAGGCAGCCATATTATCATCTGTAACAGATAAAACTCTTGAAATATATAATGAATTGCCCATTGCGCAAAAATTTAACTTAGATAGCACGACTCCGTTGCCGTTTAAAAACTTGTACCAAACTCCCGAAACTTTGGGAGTTGATAGGCTTGCTTTGGTAATGGCTGCTTACGTTAAGTACAGAGGGAAAAATACATTGATAATTGATGCTGGGACATGTATTACTTATGACTTTTTAAACGATGCGGGTGAGTATTTAGGAGGGGCAATTTCTTCAGGAGTACAAATGCGGCTTGACGCGATGTCTCATTTTACACAAAAATTACCCAAATTAAAACTTGAGGATTCAGGGGTTAGCCTAATAGGACAAACCACAAAGCACGCTATGCAAAGTGGTGTATTTAATGGTACGGTGTTTGAGATGAATGGCGTTATTCAAACCTATGAACAAAATTTTGATAAAGTTAATACGATATTAACTGGAGGGGATGCTAATTTCTTGTGTAAGCCATTAAAAAATAGCATATTTGTCAACCCTAATTTTTTGCTAGAAGGATTAAATGAGGTGCTAATTTACCAATTAAAACATGAGACAAAATTTAAATAGTTTATTAATCGTATTGGTTACATTAATGACTGTCAAAGTATTTTCACAAGAACAACAAGTATCTTCATTATTATCAAATTACGGATTGGGAGTAAAGTTTTCTGAAGCTACTGTAGCAGAAAGGGCACAAGGGGATTTATCAGTAGTAAGCAACAATACTCAAGAAGTTATTTCTATTGCAAACCCTGCTTTGTTAAGCAATTTACAACTCACTTCTTTTTCATTGTCTTTTCAGTCGTTAAATGCAGATGTACAGACTCAAAATACTGAGTTTGGTAGCTCGGCCATATCAATTTCTAACATATCTTTCGGAGTACCTTTAGGACAAAAAGGTGGTTTTGCTTTGGGTTTAAGAGTAGATTCTGCTGTTGGATTTGAAGTACAAAACGATGATTTTTATAATTTTGGTAACGGAACTGTAAATCACGTGTATGTTGGTTTTGGGTATGAGGTCTATAAAGGACTATCTTTAGGAGCGCAGTTAAACCAATATTTTGGAAGAACAGAAAAAAGGAGAGCTGATAGGAGTGTACAGCAATCTGTAATTAGAGATTTTGATTATAATACTACTGCCACAGCTGCTAAGTTAGGAGTGGAATATAAAACGTGGCTACCTAAGGGTATTTTGGCTAGAGTTGGAGCTTATGGAGTTTTTGGATATGATGTAGATGCTACAGGAACAACATCAAGGTTTTTGGGTGTTGAAACTACGGAAAACAATTTTCAAGTTATTGCTGGTCAAAATATAGTAGAAGAGCGTGTGAAGGGAACAGAAAAAAATCCTTTTAAGTCTGTAATAGGAGCAGGGTTAGGAAAATCTAATCATTGGTTTGCAGGAGTTTCTTACGAAAACCAAGATGCTTTGGAGTATAGTGGGGATATATTTAACGAAACCTTAAACGCTTCAAATGCAAGTCAAGGAAATTTATCTGCTAACTTCGAAAAAAAATCTAAGATAAGTTTTGGGGGATACATTATTCCAAAAAAATATGCTTTAAAAAACTATTTAAACAGGGTTCATTACAGAGCTGGGTTCAAATATGAAAAAACTGGTTTGACGTTAAATAACAACAGCGTAAAAAATCTTGGCATATCTTTTGGTTTAGGTCTACCTGTTGGGAAAAGAGTTTCTTACGCTAATATTTCTGTTGAGTTAGGTAGGTTGGGTGAGTTCTCAGAAAATAAATACGAAGAAAAGTATTTTAACATTGGAGTGAATTTTTCACTTTCAGACAAGTGGTTTAATAAAAGAGTAATAGACTAAACAATAATCAAAAGAATGAAAACAAAATTAATTACATTATTTACAACTGTATTTTCAGTTTTTATTTTAATGGCTCAAGCTCCTAATCAAGAAGCTGCGTTGCATTACAATATGTTAAAAACTGATATTAAAACAAAGAATTACGATTCAGCTATCAAAAACTTAGATTGGTGTTTACAAAATAGTCCTCATTTAACAGCTAATATTTATAAGTATGGAGGTGATTTAACCAAGAGATTATTAAAAAAAGGAACTCCAGAGCAAAAGCAAGCAATTACCGAGGTAGGGAAATCAATGTACGAAAAGCGTTTTGAATATTACCCTAACGACAACCCTGCAAAAGCTCATAGTGATTATGCTGATTTTTTGAAAGAAATTGATGGAGATAAAGAAGAAATATATTCTCATTACGAGCAAGCTTTTAAAATAGACCCAACAAAATTAGGAGTAGGTTCAATTATTTATTTCTTTAATGCAGTTGTAGAAAAACATAAGGATAATAACTTGCAGTTGGTTTTTAATACTTATGACGTTACGGTAGAAGCAATCAACAAAAAAGTAGAAGGATATTTAGAAGTCGTGCAGGAGTTACAAGCAAAAGAAGATGCAGGACAAACTTTAATATCTTCTGAACAAAGAAAATTAAAAGCAAGTAGTCAAAACTCTAAAGCTTTAGGGCAAGTAGAGGGAATTTTAGACAAAAGGTTAGAAGAGATTTCAACTTGTGAATATTTAATTCCTTTGTACTCAGAGCAATTTGAAGAGCATAAAACAGAAAAGCAGTGGTTAACGAGAGCGATCAATCGTATGTTTAAAAAAGATTGTACTACAGATGCTCTATATGCTAAATTGGTAGGTCAATACCAAGAGGTTGACCCTTCTCCAGAAGCTTCAGTTTTATATGCGGGTATTTTAATGGACAAAGGAGAAACGGCTAAAGCAATTTCTTATTTTGAAAAAGCAATAGAGCAAGAAACAAATCCATCAAAAAAAGCGAGAAACTTATACAAAGTAGCAACTATTTTTAAGAAGAGAGGACAAAATGCTAAGGCGGTGTCTTATGCCAAAAAGGCTATTGCTGTAAAACCTAATTTAGGTCGTGCGTACACTTTAATTGCAACCTCATACGCTAGTGCGGCAAACTCATGTGGTAAAGATGAATTTGAAAAACGTATGGTTTACGTAGTAGCAGAAAAATATGCTTCAAAAGGGTCTAGACTCGATCCAAGTATTGGGGTTTATGCTTCTAAATTAGCTCAATCGTACAAAGCCAATCAACCAAGTAAAAAATTAATATTCAACAACGAATCTGGAGTAAAAACCGGAGACAGTTACACTATAAAATGTTGGATAAACGAAACAGTAACAGTTCCGTAAATTTAGGCTTAGTAATTATATATCGAATTTATAAAAACAAACCCTGTAGAGAAATCTACAGGGTTTGTTTTTGTGTCTATACTTTGTTAATGTGATGGTTTTGGCGTGTAATTGACACACGTTATTCACATCTCTTATTTCGACTATATTTGTGAGAGTGTTGAGGTTTTTATCAAATGACGTTTATCCCATCAGCATACCACAAACAAGGCTTTTCTAATTTTTCTTCATATCTATTAGAATAGAAAAAGTTTTATTGATATCAACCTCTTTTACAACGATGGTGATTTCGTGAGTGGTAGATATAATTTCTTGTACAGGAATATCAGCCCAAGCCAATTGTTTTAAAATAAAATAGTAAATACCAGATTGCTCAGAGTTGGATTTGGGCAGTTTTATGGTAATAGAAGCCAAATCTTTAGAAGCCGAAAGTAAAAGCTCCGTTTTAAAAATATCTTCTATTTTGTCGTGAAGTTTTTTACTAGTAATGATATTAGTCTCAAAAATTCCTTGCGAGATGGTAAAGAAATAATCTTTGTCTTCACCGAATTCTCTAATCAAATCGGATATGCGTTTGATTAAAGTAGGAGTGTTTTTGTACGTAAAATTACCCAAGTCAGAACGAACAATAAAATCACCTAAAGTAAGCGTAATTTTTTTGATGTTCTTTCTTATTTTTAAAATACTAGAAGGAGATAGTCTGTTGATAGCCATCATAATAGCTCCAGATTTCACCTCTTTGTTTAAATCATTTTCCACGTCAGGCTGTATTACCCTAGCCAATGAAGAAACATTGATTAATTTATCGTTCAAAGCCTCTTCTAAAAAAGGTGTTTTTCTAATGATTCCTTCTACGGATTCTTGTATGGTTTTCATACGTGTTCAAATTTTAACAATTCGTATCAAGATGTAAAGATATTATTATTTTTTTGTACAAATAACACATTTATGAAACCTTTGCGCTTTTAGTTGCAAAAGACGTTTTGCTACTAAAAAATACAACTAGAACTAGAAACGATTATTATGAAAGTATTAAAATTTGGAGGAACTTCTGTAGGGAGTCCAAAAAGTATCAAAGAGGTTGCTAATATAGTACGAAATGTGTCAGGTAGAAAGACGGTGGTGTTATCTGCAATGTCTGGAACGACCAACTCTTTGCACGAAGTTGCAGATCATATTATTGGTTACCGAGAGGAAGAAGCCAACGATTTAATTAATGATTTGATTGGTAAGTATGTTGAGGTTGTTAAGGAGTTGTTAAGTGACCAAGGACATCAACAAGAAGCGATTGCTTTAGTTTCTAATCGATTTGAATATATTAGAGAACACATTGGTATTGAAATTTCATCAGCACAAATAGAAAAAAATATTGTTGCGCAAGGAGAAGTTTTATCAACGAACTTGTTCAATTTTCACTTAAAAGAAGTGGGAGCTAAAGCAAAATTAATTTCTGCTTTTGATTTTATGGAAATTGATGAAGCCAACGAACCTGTAATTTCTAAAATTACGGAAGAGTACGGTAAGATTATAGCGGCCAATGACGATGTTGAAATTTTTGTAACTCAGGGATATATTTGTAACAGTCACAAAGGAGAGATTGACAATTTAAAAAGAGGTGGTTCTGACTATTCTGCTTCTTTAATTGGTGCGGCTATTTTTGCAGAAGAAATTCAAATTTGGACTGACATTGACGGAATGCATAACAATGATCCTCGGTTTGTAGAGAATACATTTTCTTTAAAAGAAATATCTTTTGATGAAGCGGCTGAGTTGGCTTATTTTGGAGCGAAAATATTGCATCCGCAATCTGTAATTCCAGCAAGAAAAGCAAATGTTCCTGTGCTATTAAAAAATACTTTTGAGCCTGATGCTCCTGGGACTATTATCAAAAATTGTGAGGTACCCAACGGTGTAAGAGCTATTGCAGCTAAAGATGGGATTACAGCGATAAAGATTAAGTCTTTTAGAATGTTGATGGCTTATGGTTTCTTAAAAGGGGTCTTTGAAGTTTTTGAAAAATACAAAACTTCTATTGATATGATTACCACCTCTGAGGTAGCTGTATCAATCACTATTGATGACACCACTCATTTAGACCAAATTGTCGCAGAGCTTAAAGAAATAGGGTCTGTTGAAATTGATACAGACTTAAGTATTGTTTGTTTAGCGGGAGATTTTTCTGAACAACGAACAGGATCTAGTACTGCTATATTTAATAGCTTATCTAATATTCCTATTCGCATGATATCTTACGGAGGATCTAATTACAATGTCTCTTTAGTAATCAATACAGAGAATAAAAAAGAAGCTTTAGTTGCGTTAAACAACGGAGTTTTTAAATAAAAGAAATTATTTAATTTGTAGAGATAAAAGCAAAAAATGTTTTATTTTTGCAAAGTACAAACACACGAACAAAAGATTAAAATAAAATGGATATTTCTCAATTCTCAGGTTTTTTAGCATTCTTATTTGTATTCACTGCAGGTTTTTGGTTGTTGATATTCTTATTAACATTCGTAGTACCTTATTGGATTACAGGAACTGTAATAGAAAATATTAAGCTAAAGTTAGAATCAAGAAAACAGAAGTAATAGCTGTTTTATCATCATACAAAAAGCCCTGAATAGAATTTATTTAGGGCTTTTTATTTTTAGTGATTTTACTAGTTAGCAACATCCAGAGCCAGGAGCGCAACTATTTTGAATATCAGAAATTTTAATGTTAGGCTTTTTTTCAGGAATACCACAAGCATCCTCGGCTAAACAAGCTGTTAGCGTATTTGTTAGCACAAAGCGAGAATCTTTAAATTCAATTCCATATTTACCTATAGTAGCTCCTTGATATTCAACTTCTATAGGCAAATCAGATATATTGAGCTTATTTTGGGAAAGTTCTATAATATTTAAAAGTTTTTCTGGGTGCAAACGATGGTCGTAATCATCTGCTTCCCACAATTGAAAATTAACTACTTCTTCTTTTCTTTCGACACCTCCACAGTCTATAAAATGTTTGGTTATTTTACCTACTTCAGTTACATGGAAATGCCTTGGGACTAATTCACCGTTAGGTAATTCAAAACTAAGGGTACTCAACTGAGTTAATTGGTTTTTAAAATCTAATAATTTCATAATTGGTTATTTTAGTATTTCAAATGCTATATCTACATCTACTTCGGGCCATTCTGTGTTTCCATCTAGCTTTACGCTCGCAATTTTATCTATTACATCAAATCCCTTGGTAACTTGCCCAAATACAGTATGTTCGTAGTTTAGGTGAGAGCAGTCAACGTTGGTTTGCGTGATGAAAAACTCAAATGGATTTGATTTTTTATCAGGGTTGTTCACCCATCTTCTTGTCGCTGATAAGGAACCTCTTTTGTGAACCACACCTTTTCTGAATTCGGAAGGCAATCTGTAGTTGTTAAGTTGAATTCTATAGGTATCCACAATCGCTTTTTCAGACCATCCACCTTGAATAATAAAATCTTTTACAATTCTATGGAAGCAAGTTTTGTTATAGTATCCGTTTTTTATTAAGTAAATAAAACTAGCCCTGTGTAACGGAGTTTCTTTGTACAGTGTAATGTGTATGTTCCCCAGTCTGGTTTTTAAAAGAAGCTTTGTTTCTGGATTTTCTTTTCCATATTGAGTAAAAAAACTACGAACGTTTTTGTGATTGATCACATCTTTAACAAGTAGTTTTTTTTTAGGAATAGTAGCTAGCAGAGAATCTTTAATTTCTTGCAATGTTTTTTTCTTGACTATCTTAATTTCCTTTTTTAAGACATGCTTGTGAGCATTAACCTCTTTTTTAGTAGGATTTGTACAACCCATAAAAAATAAAGCAAGTAAGGCTATCCTACAGCTGTATTGAATATTTTTATTCAATAACACCAGCATACAAACTTTTTACAATTCCATCGGACAGTCCAATTTTTGGAACGTATATTTTTTTGGACTCAGACCATTTCATGGCAGATAAGTATATTTTGGTAGCGGGTATAATTACATCGGCTCTATCCTCATTTAAATTCAACTCAGAAATACGTTCTGTATAGCTCATCGTTTTCAAATATTTAAAATTAGCTTTCATGTAAATATATGATAAGGGAGACCCATCTGTTCTACCAGACATTTTATATATTTTATTGATGTTTCCTCCAGATCCTATCAACGAAATATTTTTAATGTCTTGAGTGTGTTTCTTTACCCAAGCTTTCATTTCGTTCCACTCAGATTTTAGTAAATCTTTTTGGTTTAGCATTCTCACCGTTCCCATTTTAAAAGATTTGGAATGACTAATCTTACCTTTTTCGTAGATGGTCATTTCTGTACTTCCACCACCTACATCTACATATAAATAAGATTTGCTACTGTCTAACAACTCGCTCAAATCGGTAGTGGCAATAATTTTAGCTTCTACTTTTCCATCTATAATATCAATCTTAACTCCCGTTTTTTCTAAAATGGTCGCTACGAGTTCTTTTCCGTTAGAAGCATCTCTCATAGCAGAGGTAGCACAAGCTTTATATTTCTCTACTCCATGAACACTCATCAGTAACTGAAAAGCATTCATAGCATCCGTTAGTCTGGCTATTTTTCTTTCAGAAATTTTTCCTTTTACAAAAGTGTCTTCTCCCAAACGTATAGGAACACGAACTAACGCAGTTTTTTTAAATTTAACATTCTTGCTGTCTTCCTTTTCAATAACATCCGTAATTAAAAGTCTAACGGCATTAGACCCTATATCAATGGCTGCGTACTTGTTAATTTTAATCAAAGTGTAATTGTTTTTTGTCTTTTCGAATTAAATAAAAAATTACTTGTGATGCTTCGGAAATTCCTGTAAAATGGTTTTACCAGATTTTATATTTTTCCAATGCTCAGTATCAAATTGTATACCGATTACTCCACAAGTAGGAACGTGTTTTATGTGTTTGCTACCATAAGAATTTACAAAAGTATTAATCCCGTGGTCGTGGCTAAAAACTATGGCAGAGTTGTAGGCATCATCTAATGCCATAATGGTCTTTACCAAATAGCCGTCACTAAAGCTATATAAAGATTTGCTAATTTTTAAATTTGCCATGGGAAAATCTAAAACATTACAAAAAATAATTCCAGTATGTAATGCTCTATTTGCGCAGCTAGATATAAAAGTATCAGGTTTAGATATACTGTTTTTTAACACATTGGCTATCAAGTAAGAATCTTTGATTCCTCTTTTTTTAAGAGGTCTATCGATATCTTCAATTCTTTCATATTCCCACGAAGATTTTGCGTGTCTAACTATATATATTGTTTTCATGATTGATTTGGGGTTATTTTATGGAGCTAATCTTTCAATTTTCCATTCAAAATTTTCGAGTAACGTATATCGTATTCTATCGTGCATTCTATTAGGTCTTCCCTGCCAAAATTCAATAGAAATTGGTTTGATAATATATCCTCCCCAATGTTTAGGTCTAGTTATTTCTTTATTTTTAAATTTATCGGTTATCTTGTTTAATTGTTCATTAAGTTCAGTTCTAGAAGCGACGACCTCACTTTGGTTAGAAGCCCATGCTCCAAGTTTGCTTCCTTCGGGTCTGCTATCAAAATACCCATCGGATAAATTTTCTGCTATTTTTTCAACTTTACCTTTTATAATCACCTGTCTTTCTTGCTGTTCCCAAAAAAAAGAGGCACATACATGAGGGTTTTTTGCTATAGCTTGTCCTTTTTCGCTATGGTAGTTGGTATAAAAAATAAACCCTTCCCAAGTAAATCTTTTTAGCAAAACAATTCTACTTTTAGGAAAACCGTCTAAACCAATGCTAGCAATATTCATCGCGTTGGTTTCCGAATTAGTATTATTTTCTTCGGCCTGATGAAACCATTCTTTAAAAAGTTCAATAGGAGCATCAGGAATGTTAGATTCTAACAATTCGTTTTTTTGATAAGTCTTCCTATAATTACTTAAATCTTTATTCATTGTTATCTCTAATGATACAAAGTCCTAGAAATGTGAACGTTCCATTGATGATTAAAAGTTCGTATCCAAACTTAAATCCATCAAAAAGAATTGGACTGTATTTGTTTGTAAAATAAGTAAAAATTATAGCAAGAATAGCTATAAATAACACCCAATTGTCTCTGATTTTGTGCTTGGTAAAAATACCGAAAGCGAACAAACCTAATAGAGGACCATAGGTAAAAGAAGCTACTTTTAGCAAGTTGCTAATTACATTATCATTTAAAACATATTTAAAAGAAATAATCACAACAACCAACGCGATAGACATGTATACGTGAGTTTGTTTTCTAATCTTTTCTTGATTTTTAGCACTTTTGGATTCGATATTTAGAAAATCGATACAGAAAGAGGTGGTTAAAGAGGTTAAGGCACTATCGGCACTAGAGTATGCTGCTGCAACAAGTCCTAAAACAAACAAGATAGCAGCTGTAATTCCCAATCCACCATTAAGGGCAACTTCCGGAAACAATAAATCTGTCTTTACTTTGCTGTCTACTATTGGAATTTGAATATTTTCTTTTTGCGCATAAGTAAAAATTAAAGCTCCTAAGATTAAAAACAGAAAGTTAATTATGATAAGCGAGGGTGCCAAAGACAGCATATTCCATTGAGCTTCTTTAACGTTTTTACAAGCCAAGTTTTTTTGCATCATATCTTGGTCTAACCCCGTCATGGCAATGGCTATAAAAGCTCCTCCCAAAATAGATTTAAGCCAGTATTTATTATCAGATATATCTTCTGTAAAAAAAACTTTACCGTATTGTTTGTATTCGTTTGATTGTATAAAATGAATAATATTTGTATCAAGCTTATCTAATAATATTGCTCCTACAAAAAACAACGCAATCAACATAAAAAGTGTTTGTAGCGTATCCGTCCAAATAATAGTTTTAATACCTCCTTTAAAAGTGTAAATCCATATAAGTAGCACAGAAAAAATTACGGTGAATTCAAAACGTACGTCCCAAGCATCAAAAATAAAAAATTGTAATACTGTTGCTACGAGGTATAATCTGAACGATGCCCCCAAAATTCTAGAAAGTAAAAAAGAAGCGGCCCCTACTTTATGACTATTTTTTCCGAAGCGTTGTTCTAAATATCCGTAGATAGAGGTGATGTTATATTTATAATAAATAGGCAGTAATAGATAGGCTATAACCAAGTATCCCAAAAAATAACCCAACACCACTTGCATATAGCTAAACTGATTGGTGGCAACCCAACCAGGGACAGAAATAAAGGTAACTCCAGACAAAGAAGCTCCAATCATACCAAAAGCAACAATGTACCACGGAGCCTTTTTGTTAGCTTTGAAAAAACTATCGTTATTGTTTTCTTTGCTAGTAAAAACAGAAATTAAAAACAGAACAATAAAGTAAATTCCTATGATTAGTGCTATTGTTGTTGGAGTCATTAGACGTATTTAAGATGAGTACAAATTAAATATTTTTTTTAATCTAATACGGTATATCATTACATTTGTGCCTTATGGATTTTTCATCTAAACTTTTAGAAAGCGCAGTAAACGAGGTATCTCAACTGCCTGGTATTGGTAAAAGAACAGCGTTACGCTTGGTTTTGCATTTATTAAGGCAGCCTAAAGAACAAACAAGTTATTTAACAAGAGCTTTGGACAATTTGGTAAACGATATTAAATTGTGCAAACAATGTCATAATATTTCTGATGTAGAATTATGCGAAATATGTTCTAGCGTTAAAAGAGATGATACCATAGTTTGCGTGGTTGAGGATGTAAGGGATGTAATGGCTATTGAAAATACAGCGCAATTTAGGGGTGTGTATCATGTATTGGGAGGAAAAATATCTCCGATGGAGGGTATAGGTCCTAACAATTTAAAAATAGATACTTTGGTTGATAAAGTGAAACAAGGTACTATTAAGGAGTTAGTTTTTGCTTTAAGTTCTACAATGGAAGGGGATACTACCAATTTTTACATATATAAACAAGTTAAAGATTTGAATGTAAAAATCTCTGCGATTGCCAGAGGAATTTCGGTAGGGGATGAGTTAGAATACGCGGATGAGGTAACGTTGGGTAGAAGTATATTGAACAGAATTCCGTTTGAGACTTCTCTAAGGCAATAGGTAAGGAATTTTCGACAGTATCCAATATTTTGTGTAAACAAAAATTCTACGGGGTTTAACTTTTTTAAAGCTGAACCCTTTTTTCAAATATAGTTAAGAACTGGTTAAGAATTAGTCCCCAATTGTGAATTGGCTGGGTCCATTTCTTAGTAATTTGCATCAAAGATAAATAAACTGATTTTTTCAAGGCATCGTCTGTTGGGAAGCTCATTTTGTTTTTAGTGTATTTTCTAATTTTGCCATTAAGATTTTCAATTAGATTGGTAGTGTAAATTATTTTTCTGATTTCTAAAGGGAAATCAAAGAACACGGTAAGTTCCTCCCAATTGTTACGCCAAGATTGTACTGCATAAGGATATTTATCATTCCATTTTTCAGCAAACTGGTCTAATTCGGCTTTAGCCATTTCTTTATTAGGAGCATTGTAAATATGCTTCATATCTCCTGTAAAAGCTTTTTTGTCTTTCCAAACCACATAACGTGCACTATTACGAATTTGATGAACCACACAGATTTGAGTATCTGCTGTTGGAAACACATTTTTAATGGATTGTGTAAATCCGTTGAGATTATCGGTAACAGTTACCAAAATATCTTCAACCCCTCTAGCCTTTAAATCAGTAAGTACTCCTTGCCAAAAAGCGGCAGATTCATTCATTCCTAACCACATTCCTAAAAGTTCTTTGTGGCCTTCTCTGTTGAGCCCTACGGCTAAGTAAATAGTTTTGTTAACAACCTTTCCTCCTTGACGAACTTTAAATACAATTCCATCCATCCAAACTACGCAATAAACAGACTCTAAAGGCTTGTTTTGCCATTCTAATACTTCTTGATTGATTCTGTCTGTGATGATAGATATAGATGATGTGGAGAGCTTATAGCCATAAATTTGATAAAGTTCATCTTCAATATCAGAAACACTCATACCTTTTGCATAAAGCGAGATTACGATATTTTCTATAGACAGTGAAGTGCTTTTGTGTTTAGGAACCACAACAGGTTCAAAATCACTATTGCGATCACGTGGAACTTTAATCTCGCTTTGACCGAGGCGGTTCTTTACTTTTTTTGTAGTGCTACCATTGCGAGCATTAGTGTTGCTGCGTTTACCATTTTTGGGATAGCCTAAATGAGCATCCATCTCTCCTTGAAGCATAGCTTCTAAAGCGGCACTGTGTAATTCATTCAATAAATTACTTAAATCGTCTTCTGTTTTTAGGCCTTTTAATAGACCACTTTGTAAAAATTGATTTTTTAAATCATCCATAATAAAACTGTGTGTTATAAAATTAATCAAAAAATTAGGCGGGGTTTTAAAACCCCGCCTAATTTCTGTTTACACAGTTTTTTGGACACTACCGAATTTTCATCCTATGCTCAATTTTTTTCATAGCTTTTAAAAATCAAAATAAAACAAAATTCTCACTAAGAAACTGATTGGTACCTAAATAGCTCAGTATTTTTGACACTTTCACAGTTGTTAAGGTTGTTGTCATAAATATGTGTTCTTTGTTTAATAGGTGTTTTATCAACAATAATCATAAAAAGCAAAAAACACACGATAGAACTACCATGTGTTTATTTATAAGTTTTGATACAAAACAGTTTTAATTAGTATTCATATCAAACAGAATGCGTTATTGGTTAGATAACATCTTTCAATGCAGATTTGTGTTTTTTAAGAATAGATCTCGTCATCCCTAAATTATTCTTAGAAGAATCAACAGCCAAGTAAATAAAATAGCTTGCATCCTCAGAAATATCTACAATGTGAATTTGATTCTCAAACGTCACTAAGATATCTTCTATTTTTTCTTGAATTTCTAGAGCTTTTACAGCTTTTACTTGAGCTTTAAGAACTTCTAAGTTATAAGATGCCATAATTTCAACATCAAAACTAGAATCATTAGAATGTGAAATATAAGAAACTCCAGTTTCAATTTCTGTGATACTGAATGCGATCAATCCACTCATATCTTTTACGATACCCTCTTTAAATTCGTTTAATTCGTTTGTCATAATTATAAATTGTTGTTTAGTTGTTTTCGTTGGTTAATTTTAAAAGCATACCTAAGTTTGCTTTGTTGGAGGAAAGAATCAATATTATTTTCTCGTCATCCGTTTTGGTAATCATCACAAAACCGGTCTTAAACCTAAACACAAGTTGCTCCATGTATTGATTCACAAAATCTTTTACAAAGATATTAGCTTTGGCATATAGGTTTTGAGCCATCAGAGCCACGTTTTGTTCGTAAGGAAAAGTCGTGGATTGCAAAATATTACCTGCAAGATCTGTTGTTAAAACAGCCTCTACACCATCAATATTTTTAATTTGATTTATCTGCATAAGAATAATGAAGTGTGAATTACCACAAGTTTAATTTTTTTCTTTCTTTGTCAATTTTTAAAATATAAGACTTTTCAATTTCTTTATAAGTTTTCAAATCAACCTCTCCGCTTTTAAAGGAAAGATGTCTAAATAAATCCATTTCTAAGGCCAGAATACTAGATAATTTTTTGGTCTTTAATCCTAACATGTATATAGATTATATTTAAAGATAGATAATACGCTATCTATTACTTAAATTTGTCGTAAAAACTCTTCATTTTATCAGAAGCTTTTGCCTTGCTAGACTTCAAGGTTTCTGCAAACGCTTTTAATATTTTAGTTCCCATTTCACCGGTTCTAATTCTGTAAGCGTTATTTACGTCATATATAAATATTTTACC
Source organism: Wenyingzhuangia sp. IMCC45533 (assembly GCF_054111225.1). NCBI lineage: Bacteria > Pseudomonadati > Bacteroidota > Flavobacteriia > Flavobacteriales > Flavobacteriaceae > Wenyingzhuangia > Wenyingzhuangia sp. IMCC45533. Next base: position 2,209,054 of record NZ_CM134197.1, read on the forward strand.
ATCACCTACTTCACCTGTAGCAGCAGATTCTAAAATTTTCTTTACTACAATATCTTCACCACCATCATTAATCACAACAGAAATAAATACTCTTTTAAGGTCAGCTGCCTTTACCTCAACACCTCTGTATTTATGTCCTCCCTGTTTTTGTCTACTTAAAGCAGTTACCTCCCAAAATGAATAAGCAACAATACCTACCTCTTCCAGACTTTTTTTAACATCATCAAATTTTGATTCTCTAATGATTGCTTCAATTTTTTTCATGCTAATAAATTTATTTTGGCAAATTTAATTTATTAATCTTTACTTAAGTATCAGTTAACTTAAATTTCGTTGTCATTTGTTAGTATTTAACATATTAGAGAATCAACGTTAAATTTTAGTACGTAATTTGTTTCTTTATTTTTATTAGTTTTAAATTACTGTTTATAAGTGTCTTAAATGGTTTATTTCGGAAACAACAACCTGTTTATTTACATAAAAACTATAGAATTATTATGGTTTGGTAACAGGCAAAAAAAGCACGTAATACCAACGGTATTACGTGCTTTCAACTGAATTTAACAGAAATGTTACTTTAATGTATCATGTCCTTTTTCACCAGTTCGAATTCGGTAAGTTTCTTTAACATCGCTAACGAATACTTTACCATCACCAACCTCACCAGTAGCAGCAGATTTTAAAATGGTTTCGATGGTTTTTTCCTCAAAATCATCGTTCACAATGATTGATAAGTATCTCCTTTGAATATCTGCTGTACTAAAGGAAATACCACGATATACTTTACCAACTTTCTCGTTACCTAATGCTGTAACATCCCAATAAGAAAAAAAGTTAACGCCAACGGAGTGAAGTGCCTCTTTAACTTCCGAAAACTTTGATTTTCTTATAATTGCTTCTATTTTTTTCATAATTAAAATCTTTTAGATATTTAAAGATAGTGAATTTGTTCTAAAAAAAAAGAGCCTAATTCAATTAATGAATTAGGCTCTTTTAGAATATAAACTTAAAAAAAGTTTTTAGTCATTGTATACACCAATACCGTGTTCAGCTTTATCTAAACCTTCGATTTCTTCCTTTTCAGAAACTCTTAAACCTACAGTTGCTTTTATGATAGAGAAAACGATTAATGCTGTAACTACAGCCCATCCAGCGTAAGATAATGCTCCAATAGTTTGAACTCCTAACAAAGCAGCTCCACCACCGTTGATTAATCCACCTTCAGTTGCAAATACACCTACTAAGATAGTACCTAATGTACCACAAACTCCGTGTACAGAAACAGCACCTACTGGATCATCAATTTTTAATTTTTCGTCAATAAAAGTAATAGCGATTACAACTAATACACCACCAATCAATCCCATGATTGCAGCAGATCCAGCAGTAACAGCAGCACATCCAGCAGTAATAGTTACTAAACCAGCTAAAGCTCCGTTTAATGTCATAGAAATATCTGGTTGTCCGTAACGTAACCATGTGTAGAATAATGCAGCAGCAGCACCTGAAGCAGCAGCTAAGTTTGTATTAATTAATACAGAACCCACAGCAATTACATCTTCTTCAGATCCGAAAGCTAATTGAGAACCTCCGTTGAATCCGAACCATCCTAACCATAAGATTAAAACACCTAATGCTCCGTACACAATGTTGTGTCCTGGGATAGCTTGAGAAACACCATTTTTATATTTTCCAATTCTTGGTCCTACTAATTTAGCTCCAATTAAAGCAGCCCAACCACCAACAGCGTGAACTACAGAAGAACCAGCAAAATCTACAAATCCTAAGTTGTTTAACCAAGCATTGTCGTCAAATGGCCAATACCAGCTTCCTGATATAGGATAGATAACAGTAGTTACGATTAATGAAAAGATAATGTATGCAGTAAATTTAGTTCTACCAGCTACAGCTCCAGAAACGATAGTTGCAGCAGTCGCAGCAAACACAGTTTGGAAAAATAAGTTGTAGTAATCATCTGCGCTAAAGAAAAGGTACCCTTGTTCAGAAGGACTTATTCTTCCTAAGTAACCTCCAGCAATTAAGTCACTACCATACATAAGTGAGTAACCAACAGCCCAAAACCCAAGAGAACCTACAATTAAGTCCATTAAGTTTTTCATGATAATATTTCCTGCGTTCTTAGAACGAGTAAATCCTACTTCTACTAGGGTAAATCCTGCTTGCATAAAGAACACTAAGATTCCTGCTATTACAATCCAAAGAGCCCCCAAAATTGCACTTGTATCCATAATTTTTATAATTTAATTTGTAAGTTTAGTTTATTTCTTATTTTAAAGTTTCTCCTCCTTTTTCTCCTGTACGGATACGGTAGGTTTCTGTTACGTCAGATACGAATACTTTTCCGTCTCCAACTTCTCCTGTAGAGGCAGTTTTCAATAAAGTATCAATTGTAATTTGTTCAAAGTCATTATTAACAATAATTGACAAGTGACGTCTTTGGATGTCGTTAGTGCTGAAAGATACTCCACGGTATACTTTTCCCACTTTTTCGTTTCCTAATCCTGTTACGTCCCAGTAAGAGAAGAAGTTAACACCCACTTCGTGTAAAGCTTCTTTTACCTCAGAAAATTTGGATTTTCTGATGATTGCTTCGATTTTTTTCATAATTGAAAGTTTAAATTTAGGTTGAATATATTTTGTTATCTGGCAAAGTTCACACTTTGCCAGATGATTTTTTAAACTTTTCTAATAATTAGAAAGAGTAAATAGCAGCCATAGTAGCAGTTAAAGTATTATCTTCTGTAGTTGCTTCGATAGCTTGGTCATCAGATGAATCATATCTTACTTCGGTTGTAAACTTTAAGTTTTCAGTTAACATATAGTTTCCTGTTAAAGTTAAAGCGAATACCTCTTGATCTGCATTACCAACTTCTCTTTTAAATAATTCTGGTCTCAATCCTAAAGAAAAAGCATCTGAGAATGCGTTCTGTAAGTACAAGGCAACCCCACTATATGTTTTGTCTGCTCCACTATCTTCAGTTTCTGCATATGCAGCGTTAATTCCTAAGTAAAAAGTCTCAGATAAATCAAAACCTCCTGTGTAGTCAATATAAAATGCGTCATCAGCTCCAGATCCGTCGTTACCATAGATTAAGTTTAAGAATTGACCTTTGTAACCAATTTGTCCACCAACTTGTAAATCTCCATTACCAACTCCGTTACCAAAGTCACCATGAGGATTTGTAACTGCTAACATCAAAGATAAATCTTCGCTTGCAGCATAGTCAGCCTTTACTCCAATGTGTGAGAATGGCCCTTCGTTAAATAAATAAGATACAGTGTAATTAAAGTTCGCTACAGGAGAAATTACTTCGTATCCTAAGAAGGTATTAAACTGTCCAGCAGTTAAAGTTAACTTGTCGTTTACGTTGTAATAAGCATACAATTGATTTACGATATCCATAAAACCTGCAGCATCTGCAGCTCTTGGTCCAAAAGCTAAGTCAGCAACCATACCAGATTTTTCCATTTCGTAAGAAAAAACAGTATTTGCCATACCGATACCAAAACTTTCAGCTCCTCCTACTAAAGGATCATCAATTAATAAACCAGGAACTCCAGATTCACCATCACCTAGGTTAGTAGTTCCGTAAACATCTACTGATCCAGAAACAGTTAATTTTCCGTCTTGTGCAAAAGTTAACACTCCTGTTAACATTAATGCAGATAAAATAATTTTTTTCATGATAAAGTTTTTTGTTTTTAAGTTTTATCTCAGACAAAGCTACGTATTAATACGTATCACGCAAGAAAAAACTACCTGCTTTTTCGCAGTTTGATACGTAAGCCCTTTATTTATAAACCAATTGTTAATTAAAAAAAGTAAAATTTGTGTTGTTTTTTCTTTTTATTGTATATACATTTGTTGTATTAACAATTATTAAAACTGCTAAATAAGTGCTGAACATTCACAATACAGCTGTAATTAAATTGATGACCAAGGGAGGCTCAATTGTTGAGCAATTAAATTTATTTTTTAAAACATATGACCTAACGGTGCAGCAGTATAATATTTTACGCATTCTTAGAGGTCAAGATGGTTTACCAGTTAATTTGTTTGTTTTACAGCAACATATGATTCACAAAATGAGTAATACCACTAGGTTGGTAGAAAAGCTTAGAAAAAAAGAACTGTTGGAGCGTAAGATATGTGAAGATAATAGACGAAAGGTTGAGATTGGTATCACGGATAAGGGATTGGGATTATTGGCAGGAATTGATCAGGCTTTAATTGATTATGAAAAAAAGATCGTAGAAAATTTGAATAAAGAGGAGTTACTCAAACTTATAGAATTGCTTAGTAAAATAAAATAAATATAAAATCAAATCACAAAAACAAATTAAAATGAAAACCACAAAATTAAAATCAGGAATTTTAGCAGTATTGGCTGTAGTAAGTATGTCTTTTACCGCATTTGCAGGAAAAAAACCGATAGACGTTAAAAAAAGTACTATCAAATGGGTAGGTAAGAAAGTAACTGGGAAACATAATGGAACCATTAGTTTCAAATCGGGAGAAGTAATTATTAAGCAAGGAGCTTTAGTAGGTGGTACTTTTATCGTAGATATGAGTACAATCAATACAGAAGATTTATCAGGAGACTATAAAAACAAATTGGATGGTCACTTAAAATCTGAAGACTTTTTTGGTGTAGAGAAATACCCTGAAGCAACTTTTGTCATTACAAGCGTTGAGGGAAATACAGTAAAAGGAGATTTGACTATTAAAGGACACACGGAAAAAAAGGCATTTACTTTGGTGAAAAAAGGAAATACGATTTCTGGGGATATTGAAATAGACAGAACTAAGTTTGATATCAGATACGGTTCTAAATCTTTCTTTGACAACTTAAAAGACAAAGCAATTAATGATGAGTTTGAATTAACTGTAAATATTGTTTTTTAATTAAAAGACTATACAGTTTTTACCATAAAAAGACCCAATAATGTATATTATTGGGTCTTTTTGTTTAGAATAATTGCTTAACAACTACAAGTAAAAACTCCTTTTTTATTAAATTCGCACAACAAATAAATCATTGTAGATGTCTAAGTTTGAATTGAGATTGCCAAAAATGGGAGAAAGTGTTGCCGAGGCAACAATTACCTCTTGGTTGAAAAATGTAGGAGATACTATAGAATTGGACGAGTCAGTAGTAGAGATTGCAACGGATAAAGTTGATTCTGACGTGCCGTGTGATGTTTCAGGAATTTTGCTAGAAAAGAATTTTGAAGAGGGAGATGTTGTGCAAGTAGGGCAGGTGTTGGCCATTATAGAAACTAATGCAGATGTGGCAGATGCGACACTAGCAGTTGAAAAAACAAACCAAGATAAAGAAATAGAAAATGAAGCTGTAGAAACGATTGTTTCTGATGTCGAAGAGATTATCGAAAGGACTACTGTCTCAAAAAAGCAGGAAATAGTAAATACAGAGGGTAAATTTTATTCGCCTCTAGTAAAAAAAATTGCAGAAACAGAAGGTATTTCTCAGACTGAATTAGATACAATCAAAGGCTCAGGATTAGATGGAAGGGTGACTAAAGAAGATATTTTAACTTACGTTTCTGAAAGAAAGACAGAAAAAAACTCCAAAGTTCGAGTAACCTCGGAGTCTCAGGGAATTAAGAATGAAGATAAGAAGGTTAAAATAGCTCCCAAAGAAACTAAAATTTCATTAGAAGTAAACAACGGTGATGAGTTAATAACTTTGTCTAGAATGGGGAAGTTAATATCTGACCATATGATACATTCTAAGCATAAGGCTGCACATGTACAGTCATTTATAGAAGTAGATGTAACTAACATAGTTAACTGGAGAAATCAAGTTAAGGATCAGTTTTTTAAAAGAGAAAACGAGAAATTAACCTATACTCCTATTTTTATGATGGCGGTAGCACAAGCTATCAAAAAATATCCTTTGGTGAATATTACCTATGATGGTGTTGATCAGGTAGTTTTAAAAAAATCAATCAACTTAGGGATGGCATCGGCTCTGCCAGATGGAAATTTAATAGTTCCTGTCATCAAAAACGCGGAAAATTTAAATTTGGTCGGAATGACAAAAGCTGTGAACGACTTAGCAACCCGTTCTAAATCCAATAATTTAAAACCAGATGACGTTAAAGGAGGCACTTATACGGTAACCAATATTGGCGGATTTGGGTCTATTTTTGGAACACCCATCATCAATCAACCAGAATGTGCTATTTTGGCTTTAGGAGCGATTAGAAAAGTACCCGCGGTGATAGAAACTCCTGATGGAGATTTCATCGGAATACGTCAAAAAATGTACATCTCTCATTCTTACGACCATAGAGTAATTAATGGAGCATTAGGAGGAATGTTTATTAAAGAAATTAAAGATATTTTAGAAGCTTGGGATGTTAACAGAGAATTGTAACAAACGAGATTTGTAGTTAAAAATAAGTTAAAACCACTCATTAATAATATGAGTGGTTTTTTTGTTAATCTTTAAAAACCTCTGTCAGTATTTTATGAGAGCTCATATTGGGTTCTTGTATTTCTAGTAAGTTAGCCAATGTAGGTGCTATTTGTACAATGGTAACTTCTTTTTTAACAGATTTACCCTTAGCAATCTTTCCTCCATAAAAAATTATAGGAACATGAGTATCATAATTATACCCACTACCGTGCGTTGTTCCTCCTTTAATATAACCGTTACTAAGGATAGAAGGTTTTAATGTATATAAAATGTCACCAGATATTTTCTGATTATATCCTTCTTGTAATAAACTATAAGGAGCGTTAACAAACTCAGTTTTTTGCAGTGTATTAGCAGAGATAACCTTATAGATGTCTTGATATAAAATTAATTCATCTATAATTTGATTTTCTACATTTATCAAACTCAAGCTAAGTCTACGGATCTCTCCCTTGTTTAAAAATATCTGATGATTAGATATATTTTCTATGAGTTGTTTGCTCTTAAATTTTTTCAGTGTAAATTCATTCAACTTGTTCAACAGTTCATTGTTCTTAAAATAGCCAGAAGGAACTTTGTGGTCTTTTAAATAATGCGGAATTTGAGCAACAGCATGATCCGAGGTAATAAATAACACATAATTGTTATAGCCTACTTGTTTGTCTAATTCCTTAATAAAGTCGTCCAGGTCATCATTTAACTTTATATAAGTATCTTCTATTTCTTTAGATGCTGGACCGTATTGATGCCCTATGTAGTCTGTACTAGACAAACTGATAGCTAAAAAATCAGAAACTTGACTATTTCGACCAAGCTGCTCGTTATTAATGATTTTTGTAGCAAAGTCTAAAGTCATAGTATTGCCATACGGAGTGCTCTTTAAAATACTATAATTACCATTGTCCTTTTTTAATGTTGGTAAATGATGAGGAAATACAGACTTTTCTTCATTTTTAAACTTCCCCTCAAAATACTGTTCATCGTCAGCGCTTTCGTGGTACTCATCAGCCAACAAAGAAGTGTCCCAGTCGGATGATAAATAATAATCTAACTTACTTTTGTTATCAATATTAAAGTCTATAACCCACTGGGGCAATTTTTTTTGATAAAAAGAACTGCTAATCCATTTCCCTTCATTCCCACCATCAAACCAATAAGCAATGTTTGCAGTATGTCCTACGGGTAAAATAGCAGACCTATCTTTAATGGCAACACCAATTGTTTTTCCTTTAAAATTTTGTGCCATTTTTAATTGGTCGGCAACAGTAGAGGCTACTAATCTTTTTGGCGATTTTTTACCATGACGGGTTTTGCTGCCTATCGTTTGATAAGACAAATCATCTACTACGTAAATAGATTTTTTAATAAATTTATCATACCAGTTATTTCCTATAATTCCATGGTTTTTTGGAGTAGTACCTGTGTATATGGAAGTATGCCCAACTGCGGTGTATGTTGGGATGTAGTTATAATGAGCATTTTCAAAATTTACCCCTTCCTTTATCAATTTATTAAAACCTTTAGTGCCAAATTTGTCTTTAAAACGCAACAAATAATCATATCTCATTTGGTCGATAACAATTCCTACCACCAATTTAGGTTTATTTTGTGCAAAAACTTGTAAGCTACCGAGTAACAGAAGCACACTGGCTATTTTTTTCATTTGTTTTTTTGTAATAATAATAGATTACTAAAAGTAAATAGAATAGTCTATTTAATTGTTAAGGATTTGATATTTTAGCTTAAAATATAAAATGATGATGTACTTAAAAAGTATTGGAGCTTACGCAATCATGCTAAAAAGTGTTTTTAAAAGACCACAAAAGCTTCAAATTTTTAAAGAAGCCGTATTTAAAGAAATAGATGATTTAGGAGTAAAATCTATTGGGATTGTAGCTTTTATATCTTTTTTTATTGGAGGAGTAGTAGCTATACAAACTGCTTTAAATTTAAATGACCCTATTATTCCGAAAGATTTGATAGGTTTTGCCACCAAAAGGTCAATGATTTTGGAATTCTCTTCTACCTTTGTCATGGTAATACTCGCAGGAAAAGTGGGGTCTTACATTACCTCTAGTATAGGAACTATGCGAGTAACGGAACAAATTGATGCTCTTGAAGTTATGGGAATTAACTCCCTAAATTATTTGGTATTACCCAAAATTATAGCAACAGTTACATTTTATCCATTTATAGTTTTATTAGCTATGACCTTAGGAATTTTTGGAGGATGGGTAGCTGGTGTAGCAACAGGTTTGTTTGAGCAACAGAATTACATTGCTGGAATCAGAATAGATTTTCAACCTTCGTTAATAAGGTACAGTATCATAAAGTCAACCGTATTTGCCTTTTTAATAGCTACTATTCCGTCTTACTTTGGATATTATGTAAAGGGAGGTTCTTTAGAAGTAGGAAAAGCGAGTACCAATGCAGTAGTTTGGACTATTGTAATGATTATTATAGCCAATTATTTTTTAACCCAAATGTTGTTAAGTTAAAGTTTTAATTATGATAGAGATAAAAGGAGTTAAGAAAAGCTTTAGTGGTGCAAAAATTTTAAAAGGGATTGATGCTGTTTTTGAGCCAGGAAAAACAAGCCTTATTATAGGACAAAGTGGGTCTGGAAAAACGGTGTTTTTAAAAACCTTATTAGGATTACACTTACCGGATAGTGGAACCATTTCTTATGACGGAATCACTACAGAATCTATGAGTTTGGACGAGAAAAGACAGTTAAAACAAGATATTGGAATGGTTTTTCAAGGTTCTGCCTTGTTTGACTCCTTAACCGTAGAAGAAAACGTTTTGTTCCCGTTAAAAATGTTTACCAAGCAAAGCAAAGCAGAAATGTTGGATAGGGTGAACTTTGTACTCAACAGGGTAAATTTAAATGATAGTAACAAAAAATTCCCGGCAGAGCTGTCTGGAGGTATGCAAAAGAGAGTTGCCATTGCCAGAGCCATTGTAACCAAACCCAAATATTTATTTTGTGACGAACCCAACTCAGGTTTGGATCCTAGAACCTCTATCGTGATTGATAATTTGGTACAAGAAATTACAGATGAATATAATATTACTACGGTAATAAATACCCATGATATGAACTCTGTAATGGAGATTGGAGAAAAAATTATTTTTTTAAAAGAAGGCTTAAAAGAATGGGAGGGAACTAGCAACGATATCTTTAAAACTGATAATGAAGCGGTTGTAAATTTTGTGTATAGTTCCAATTTATTTAAGAAAGTTAGGAAGGTTTATTTGGAGGAATAATTTTAATAAAATGTTTTGCCTCATTGAAGAAAAGTCCTATATTTGCACCCGCAATAACCAATGGTATTCATGACCTGGTAGCTCAGTTGGTAGAGCATCTCCCTTTTAAGGAGAGGGTCCTGGGTTCGAGCCCCAGCCCGGTCACAAATTTAAAACATAACATTTAGTTATTGCATGGTGAGATACTCAAGTGGCCAACGAGGGCGGACTGTAAATCCGCTGACTATGTCTTCGAAGGTTCGAATCCTTCTCTCACCACGGACGACCTGGTAGCTCAGTTGGTAGAGCATCTCCCTTTTAAGGAGAGGGTCCTGGGTTCGAGCCCCAGCCCGGTCACAAAAGCCTAACTATTTATAGTTAGGCTTTTTTATTTACAAGTATTATTCCTGAGTCTTTTAGCAAAACCGAACAAGAACTATTTTGCTCAAACTCGTAAAGATCAAACAAGGGAAAAGATAACCAATCTAGTTCGTCAAAACTTCCAATAAGAAGATATTTACATTCTCAAAAAAACTTTTTATGCCACCAAACTGTTTTGTAATTGAATGAATTGATCAGGAATTAATTTTTGCTTAGCTTCTTTATAAGTCGAAACATATAAGTAAGGGTTGTTTTTTATTTTATTGATGATATTTAAATAGTAGGTATAAGTTAAATTTTTCATAATATGGTTGTTTTAAAGTGATACTTCAAAAGTACGAGCAGTATACATCTTGTTCGTAGTTTTTTAGACCAAAAGCCTTACTGTGTAGATAAAGCAAATTAAAACTAGAAAAGTACTGCTTAATACCGTTCATCGGGCTTTTTATGACCACTCGTCGATATAAACACCTTATTTTAACGAAATTTATTGTTCATCGTCCAATGCTGTTTTATATTTAGTACATATAAGATAACAGCATATGAAAGCAGCATTAAAAATTTTATTGATTGAAGATGATATGATAGAGGTAATGAAATTTAAAAGAGTTTTATCCTCCATAAATGATGGAAATGAATATCAATTTGAAAATGCAGAAAATGGAGAAGAAGCTTTAAACAAACTGAAAAAAAATACCTACACCCCTGATATTATATTACTAGACTTAAACATGCCTAAAATAACTGGAATAGAGTTTTTGTCCATACTTAAAAATGATGAAAAGCTAAGATACCTACCTACTGTTATTTTGAGTACCTCCAATAACGAGAAAGATTTGTTAGAATGTTTTAAAATTGGAATTGCAGGCTATGTTTTAAAACCTTTAAAGTATGAAGATTATGTAGCTAAAATTAAACAAGTGCTGGGATACTGGAGTATCAATCAATTAATAAAAATATAGGATGAAAGGAATTATTTTTACAGAGTTTTTGGAGTTGGTAGAAGAAAAATTTGGATTGGTTATGGTAGATGATATTATACAACAATCTAATTTGGAATCAGAAGGAGCATATACTGCTGTGGGAACTTATGATTTTTCTGAAATGCTGCAATTAATTACCAATCTTAGTAAAAAAACAAAATTATCTACGGACGATTTGCTATTGGTGTTTTCCGAGCATCTCTTTAAAGCTTTAGTCAAAAGTCATCCTAATTTGGTGGCACACTATAAAGATCCTATGGATTTGTTAGCTTCTATAGAAAATCACATACACGTTGAGGTTCAAAAACTATATCCAGATGCCCAGTTACCAAAGTTCGAAATGGTCTCTAAAACGGATCATAAAATGGTGATGATTTACAAGTCCGACAAAGCTTTGTACGTACTAGGAAAAGGCTTGATGGATGAAACCTTTAAACTGTTCAAGGTAAAAGGAGAAATAAGTTATAAAAAATTAAAGGAAGACGGAACTGAAGTAGAATTTACTATTACAAAATCTTAGATGAGTTTTAACGAAATTGAAGTTTTAAAACGTGCCTTGGCTAGAGAAAAACTAGCAAGAAAAAAAGCGGAGGAAATTTTAGAAAACAAGTCTGCAGAGCTATATGAGCTAAACTTACAAAAAGAAAAATCTAAGGAAAAGTTAGAGTCTCTTATTAAAATAAAAAACTCCGAATTAAAAGGATTTTTTGAAAATATTATAGATCCATATATTATGATGGATTTGTTTGGGAATGTATTAAAAATGAACGAATCTTCGGAAGTTCTATTATCTCATCAACTTACAGATGGAGTCTTAAATTTGATGTCTTTAACGCACGAAGATGATTTAGATTTGGTAAACAACTCCTTTAAAACTCTAGTAGACACGGGGAGAATTACCAATTTCGAAATCAATTTAATTACCAAATCTAACGAGACAAAACTGGTAAGTGTAAATTCTAGTGTTATTTATGATGAGCACAACAAGCCCATCGCAGCACACGGTATTTTAAGAGACATTACCAAAGAAAAAAAATATCAAAAACAAATAGAGGCTGAAAAAGAAAAATACAGTCGCATTATTAACAACATGAATTTAGGTTTGTTGGAGGTTGATACAGAAGATAAAGTATTATTTGCCAATCATAGTTTTTGTCAAATGTCTGGGTATTCATTAAACGAACTAAAAGGGCAAATAGCCTCTCGTCTTTTAATGAAAGGGCAGCACAGAAAAAAAATAGCAGCAGAAAATAAGGATAGAAAAAAAGGAACTTCCAATTCTTACGAAGTTAAAATACACACCAAATCAAAAGATCAAAGATATTGGTTGATTAGTGGCGGACCCAATTACAACTTAGAGGGAGATGTGGTAGGCTCTATAGGAATTCATTTAGATATTACAAACTTAAAGCAGCTAGAAAAGCAAAAAGAACAATTGCTAAACGAACTAGAAAAAAGCAATGAGAATTTGCAGGAATATGCACACGTAGTTTCTCACGATTTAAAATCACCTTTAAGGAGTATCAACGCTTTGGTTTCTTGGATTAGGGATGATAATAAAGAGTTGATTGATGAAAGTAGCTTAGCACATTTTGATTTGATTGACAAAACGTTGGAAAAAATGGAGAATTTAATTACCAGTGTTTTAAGTTATTCTAGCTTGGGAGCAAATTTAAAAATAGAAGAAGCTGTAAATCTTCATAAAATTGTACATCATCTTAAAGAAACAATGTATGTTCCGAGTCATATTAATATTAACGTTAAAAATCAATTACCTAGCATTGCAGGAGATGCCATAAAACTAGAGCAATTGTTCCAAAACCTGATAGGCAATGCCATTAAGTTTAATGATAAGGAAAAAGGAATTATTGAGATTGACTATATTGATTGCGAGGAGTTTTATCAATTTACAGTTTCTGATAATGGAATAGGGATAGAGGAAAAGTATTTTGATAAAATATTTAAAATATTCAATTCGTTAGAACAGAGAAAAGACTCCTCTGGAATAGGTTTATCTATGGTTAAAAAAATCGTAGAACTCCATCAAGGAAAAATATGGATAGATAGCGAACTAAATAAAGGCTCCACGTTTAATTTTACTTTAAAAAAATAAATAATGAAAAGTGTTCAGTTAAATAGGTATTACGATAAAGGTTGGCAGTTTATTGGGCAAGAACAAAAACTAACCCGTCCATTAGTTCTGGTGTTTGGGAATCGAAAGTTTTTAGAGGCGATTGATGTTTATAACGAGATAAAAAAAATTTATCCAGACGGACATATTGTGATTGGATCTACCAGTGGTGATATTACAGCGACTTACGTAGATGACACTGGAATTACTGCTACTGCAATTGAATTTGAAAAAAGTGAATTTGTTATTAAAAAAACAAATCTTTTGAACGCGGAGTTGGATAGTTGCAAAACGGGTAAAGATTTAATCCATCAATTTTCGCAAGAAAACTTAAAATCAGTATTTATATTATCAGAAGGAAGTTTTATCAACGGTAGTCAGTTGACTGAAGGAATAGCGCATCAAATAGATGAAAATGTAGTTGTAACAGGAGGCTTGTGTGGAGATTCTGATAGATTTGAAAAAACAATTGCAGGTTATAATGAGCCACCAAAAGAAGGGGAGATTATAGCTATTGGTTTTTACGGTGAATCCTTAGAAATTTCTTTTTCATTGTACGGAGGTTGGACTCCTTTTGGACCTGAGAGAATTGTTACCAAATCGGAAGGGAATATTTTGTACGAATTAGATGATAAGCCAGCTCTAGATTTATATAAAAAATACTTGGGTGAAAAATCAAAAGAACTACCAAGTGCAGCACTTTTGTACCCTTTAAATGTTAAAATACAGCAAGAAAACCAATCTATTGTTAGAACTATTTTAAACATTGATGACGCTAAAAAAGGGATGATTTTAGCTGGAGACATTCCAGAAGGTTCTAAAGTTCAACTGATGATGACCAATGTGGATAATATTGCAAACGCATCAGAAAAAGCAATAAAGGAAGCTAATAAGAATAGAAAAAACAAGGCGGAGCTAGCGATTATTGTTAGTTGCATAGGACGTAAATTAGTTTTAGATCAGAGAGTAGAAGAGGAAATTGAAGAAGTGGTGAATGTACTAGGTGATGATACTACTGTCTGTGGCTTTTATTCTTATGGAGAAATTGCTCCGTTTAACGGAGAACGTGCTTGTAAACTGCACAATCAAACAATCACCATCACTTTAATAAGCGAAAGATGAATTCACTATTAAAAAGACAATTACGAAAATATATTTCTAAAGATTTAGAAAATCATCCTGATTTAGAAGCCTTTTTAAAAGTTGTGGATAGGTCTTACAACAACCACGATGAGCAGTTCTTAATGTTACAAAGAGCTATGAAAATTAGTTCTGATGAATTATTTGAAGCCAATCAAGAATTAAAAAAAGATACAGAAAATCAGAAAAAAATCATTAGCAAATTAAACGAGTTGGTTATTTCTTTAAAAGGTAATTCAATTTCCGAAGAGAAAACTAGTCTTGAAAAAACAGCGTTGATAGATTTAATGGGAGATCAAACTCAAGAAATTATAGAAATCAATCAGCAAAGAGAAAAATTAATGGCTGAGCTTTCCATACAAAATAAGGAGTTAAGTGAATATGCACATATGGTATCTCACGATTTAAAATCCCCTTTGCGAAGTATAGATTCTTTAACTCTTTGGTTAAAAGAAGATTATCAAGAACTAATTGATGACTCTGGTAAAGAAACTATTAGACTGATAAGAGAGAACGTAGAAAAAATGGACGTGTTAATCTCTGGAATTCTAGATTATTCCACCGTGGGTAAAAACAAAAGGGAATTACATGATGTGAATCTCAAAGATTTATTGAATGATTTGTTGAGTTTTATTGATACTCCAAATCATATTCATATTAAAATAGCAGATGAATTACCCATAATCAAAGGAGATAGACATAGGTTGCAACAACTTTTTCAGAATTTGATTGTAAATTCTTTAGCTTATAATGATAAGGAGAATGGTTTGGTAGAAGTAGGTTACAATGAAGGAGTGTTTTTTGTAAGAGACAACGGTAAAGGAATTGAAAAACCTTATTTAGATAAAATTTTTAAAGCTTTTTTTAAATTAGAGAACAATCAAAAATCTATAGGCTTGGGGTTGTCTATTGTAAAAAAAATAGTAGTGCTTTACCAAGGAGAAATATGGGTGGAGTCTGTACCCAAGGAGGGTACAACTTTTTATTTTACGTTAAAAGAAGAAAGATAAATGGAAAAACCTAATTTTAGCCAAATAGACCAAATTGCTGGTGGAGATACAGAATTTAAGACACAATTGTTAGCTGTAATCAAAAAGGAGTTTCCTTTAGAAAAACAGCTGTATTTGGATTCTTTAAAGGATGAAAACTACGATAAAGTAGCTGAAATAGTACACAAACTTAAACATAAAATTAGTATTTTAGGATTAGAAAAAAGTTATGAAATAGCAGTACTGTACGAAAATTCTTTGCGAGAGGGCAAGCTTTTAAAAAAGCAAGAATTTGAAATAGTATTGCTTACAATTAGCGAGTTTTTAAGCACCCTAAAAAGCTAAATATGAATTGTATTATTATAGATGATGAGGAAATGGCTAGACTGATTATTAGCCAGCTGTGTAGTAAAGTTGAGGATTTACAGGTGGTCGGTCAATTTTCTAATGCCATTCAAGCCATTAAATATTTAAATCAGAATGAGGTAGATTTGATTTTTTTAGACATCCATATGCCAGACTTCACAGGTTTTGATTTTATTCAAACGTTAAAAAATCCTCCTCAAATCATTCTAACTTCCTCAGATCCTAAATTTGCCATTGATGCTTTTGAGTACGATTGTATTATAGATTATATTTTAAAACCAGTTAATTTACCACGCTTTTATAAAGCGATTGAAAAAGTAGAAAAAAGTAAAAGCACAAAAACTTACGTAGAGCAAGAGATTGACGTTTCGGAATCTATTAAAAGTGCTGAGAGTCCTAAAACTAACGAGCTATATGTTAATATAGATAGAAGATTAGTTAAAATAGATATTCCGAGTATTTATTTAATAGAAGCTAAAGGAGATTACATTCAAATAAAAACAGTACAAAAAAACTACGTTGTACATTCTACTTTAAAAAAAATAGAAGAAAAGTTACCTGAAGATTTATTTTTAAAAGTGCACAGATCATACATCATCAACGTTCAAATGATTATTGATATAGAAGATAACAGTGTGTTAATTCAAAAAGACGTTGTACCTGTTAGCAGATCGAATAGACCCGAATTGATAAGAAGATTGAATTTGTTGTAGATGATTAGAGATTACTTTTAAAACAGTGAGGGAAGTAACAGCTCCGTGCTTTACAAAACAAAGTATATTATTATAGCAAACATCGTTTTAGCAATCCCATATATTGATTCAGGATTGTTAAAACGATGTCTTAGATGAATCTTGTTTTTATAGTTTGAATATAGGTTTTTTTAGAAATAACCACTTGAATTTGATTCCCACTTCGGTAAAAGTAAATACTTCAGTAGCAGCAGAAGCAATATTGCTTCTTAAAAAATAACCCTCTAAAAAACATTTGGAATTAAATCGATAACCTAAATTGGTTTCAACTCTATACGTTGTTTTTTTAGCTTCTTGCTCAATGTACTGATAACCTATAGCGGCAGTTAAACCATAATATAAGTGACGATCTTTGGTAGCGTTTTTGTCTTTAATTAGATTGGTGAAAAGTTCTACAGCATTAAATTTTTTAGGGCTAAAATAAATGGTTGGCACTTGATTTTTAAAGCTCATATATTGGTAGTTTAAACCTGCTTTAAGAATAGGTTTACTTAAAATATTGTAGTACACAGAAGTGAACAATAAATTTCTTTGATTACTATCATTTTGTTGTGTAAAAAAGTATTGGGTAAACCAACCTAGATTAAATGTAGTGTTTAGATTGTAATTTCCATAAAAATTGTTTTGAACAATATTTCTATTCAATAGTTCTGCGTTAAAATTTTGTAATTCTCTTTTATACCCAATATCTAAAGTTTGTCTTTTGGCTGGCTTGGTTTTAATTACTACATCTGTGATAAGCTGCTGATAGCTGTTTTTATTTCCATTCACATTATCAACTCCTAAAATGGCAGAAATATTAACTTTAGGATAAAGCTGATAACTCACTCCCAAACCAAATAAATTTGAGGTACTATTATTATCTGTAATATTATTGTCGGCTTTTTTATATGTGTACCTACCTAGCAGTTTTGTTTTAGTATTTATAGGTAGATTAATATTGTGATGAGAAGTAAAAGCTTTACTTTCTCCATTGTCGTAACTGTAGGAGTTTTTTGTTTCATAAGACGGAATTAAAGAAGTTTTGATTTGTCCTATAAAATTGGTGATATCTTGTTGCTTAGGAAAATAGGTTAACGATTTTGTGGCAAGTTCGTATGCTTCCTTTGTTTGATTATTTGCTTTCAGCGCATTGGCTTTCCCTAAATTTCCATCAAAAGATTTTGAATCATTTTTCAAGATTTCGTTATACGTTTTAATGGTATTGTCAAAGTCGCCGGTATAAGTATATAAAGTAGCTTTTAATCCCATCAACCAGTTTTGCTTATGGTATTTTTTTGATAGCAGCTGAATATGATTGGAAGCTTGCTTAAGTTTTTTATTCCATATAAGTGCCTGCACGTATCTTTGGTGAGTAGCAGTTATGTCATTTGGCTTGCTTTTGGAGTTAAGCTTACCAATAAGTTGTTTACTAATAGTCAGTGCTTCCTTATCATTTTGTTGTAAATGAGCCACGAGAGACAAACCGTTTTGAGCAGTAAAATATAAATCGTTAAGCTTACTTATTTTAATGTATGTCGCTTTTGCATTTTCAAATTGTTTAGCAACTACATAAGTATTAGCAAGGTTTACATAAATATCTTTATCATTAGGAAATAATTTTAGATTGTTGTGCAGTATTTCTATCGCTTTTTCATATTGATGATTTTGCAATTTTTGATTAGCCAATCCTAAAAGAATATACTTTTTAGAAATTAGAGCATTAGGACTATTATTAGATACCAGCAATGCTTTATCAACATAAGTAAGTGCTTGATTGTATTTTTTTAAGTTAGCCAATGTATTAGCGTAACCTAATAGCGCAGCGAAATCAGTATCATTAGTTTTAATAAGTGATAGGTAATAATTTTCTGCCTGCTCAAATTCTTTATTCCATAGTAAAGACTCTCCATAGTTTAGTTTTACTTCAAAACTATTTGGATAGATTTTTAGTAATTCTAAAAAAATAGTTTTTGCTTTTTTAGCATCGCCATTTAATCCCACAGCTCTACCAAAACAAATTTTTGCTGTTTTGTTGGTAGGGTATTCTTTTAAAATATTTTCAAAAAAAGTTTCTGCTTGGTTAAATTTACCTGTTTCTAAAAGGTTAAAACCTTTTTTCATGTTTTGTGATATACCTAATGTGGTTGCCAAAAAATAAACTGAATAAAAGAATAAAATCTTTTTCATAATTGGTGTTGTTTTATAATTACAATGTAGGTACAAACCCTTGTTTATTCATCGTATCAAAATGACCGTTGGACGAATAAAAAGCTGGCTTGGTAGAGTTTTAAGTGAATTTTGTGCTTATGAGTGCAATATTTGCGTAAGAATGTAATCAAAAAAACAAACCATGAAGTCAGTTTTAGCTTATCACAAAAGAACATTATCACAAGAGCATATTTTTATGTTAAGTGTATTAGTAGTTAATGGAGGAAACTATCTTTACAACCTATTGTTAGGTAGATTGTTGGGGCCAGAACAGTTTTCTGATGCTGCTATTTTGATTACACTTTTATTAGTTCTTTCTTTTGTTGCTATGACCTTTCAATTGGTGGTGGCAAGATTTTCAGTTACCATCAAACAAAGTTTGTTTAGTCACTTTTTGGTGTATGTATTAAAAAAGTCACTAATTGTGGGTTTTGTTCTAGGAATTGCAGTAGTTGCTTTCTCCAAGCAATTGCAAGTGTTTTTTAACACTTCGTCTTCTACAATGTTTGTCATATTTGGCTGTGGCATTCCTTTGTATTTTTTAATGAGCGTGAACAGAGGTTTTTTTCAGGGTGCGAAAGAATTTATAAAACTATCGATAAGTTATCAGTTAGAAATGTTAACTAGATTAAGCTTAACTCTAGCGTTGATTTATATTTTAAAAACAAGCACATCTAACATAATAGCCATTGGAATAATGGGGTCTTTATTAATAGGTGTATTTCCTATGAAATTTAATTTATCAGTATTAAAGCAAAAAGCACAATTGCCATCTACAGAGGTAGTGTTGATAAAAAAGTTTTTTATAATCACTGCGTTCTATGAGTTAACCCAAATCATTATCAATAACAGCGACATTCTGTTGGTAAAACACTATTTTGATACTTACAATGCGGGTCTGTACGCTTCTTTAGCGCTAATTGGTAGGGTTGTCTATTTTATAGCCTGGATGTTTGTTATGCTATTGTTACCAACTGTTGTTCAGTTAAAAAAAGAAGGAAAGTCTACCACCAAAGTTTTGCTAAAGTACGTATTCTATATTTCTATTATTGGATTGGTTATCGTTACTGTTTGTAAACTTTATCCAGTCTTTATTATTCAAGTTTTATTTGGGGACAGCTACGTTAGTATGGCTCCTTTACTTTGGAGATATGCTTTGGCAACGAGTGTTTTTGCAGTAGCCAATATTTTTTCTTACTATTATTTATCATTAGATAAATATATTCCCGTTGTTGTTTCTGGTTTATTTGGTGTTTTACAGCTCCTATTAATCGTGCTAAATCACTCTACACTATTATTAGTTGTTAATATGCAGATTTACGCAATGGTTTTATTATTGATATTTCAGCTAGGTGTTTTTTACAAGATGAATCAAAAATAAATTTAAACTTTAATTTCACGAGGAACCGAATGCTTTTAAACGCATTTGGTTTTTTGTTTTTTAAAACTTCTTAGTGATAAGAGTTAAAAAACGAATAGCTAATTTATCGAATCAAAATAGCAGTTTATCGATGGTTTAAAATTCGGTAAACGGTACTCTTACTTTAGTTGATGTATTTCGTCTAAAGGAATAGGTTGATAGCCTAAAATATCGATAAAAAAGAAGGATACGGTTGCAATTTTACATCATAATTAAAAATTAAAACATTATGAAATTAGCAATCGTAACCTCATATCCACCTAGTAAAGTAACGTTAAATGAATATGCTTATCACTTGGTAAAACACTTTAGACAGAAAGAAGAAATTTCGGAAATTATTTTACTAACCGACGAAACTCCCAAAGAAAAAGACTTGAATTTTGTAGAACAGGGATGTAAAATAACGGTTAAAGAATGTTGGAAATTTAACAGTTATAAAAATGTGTTTAGTGTTACAAAAACAATAAGAGAAATAAAACCAGATGCTGTTTTGTTTAACCTACAGTTTATGAAATTTGGAGATAAAAAACTGGCAGCAGCATTAGGTTTAGCATTGCCTTTAATTTGTAAAGTTCAAAAAATACCTAGCATTGTTTTGTTACATAATATTTTGGAAGAAGTAGATTTAGGGAATGCAGGTTTTACCTCTAACAAAATAATGCAAAAAGTATATGAGTCCATTGGGACTACTTTAACAAAAATTATTTTACAAGCAGATATGGTTGCGGTAACCATGCAAAAGTACGTGGATATTTTAGAAAAAAAATACAAAGCCAATAATGTAACCTTAATTCCTCATGGTACTTTTGAAATATCCAAAAAACCAAGCTTTAAAACACAACAAGGAGCATTAAAAGTAATGACTTTCGGGAAATTTGGAACGTATAAAAAAGTAGAATCTATGATTGAAGCTGTGGAGAAAGTAAGAAACACCACAGGTTTAAATCTAGAAGTTGTAATCGCAGGTACGGACAACCCTAATGTACCTGGTTATTTGGAAGGAGTTAAGGAGCAGTACAGTCACGTTTCTGGAATAACGTTCACAGGCTACGTAGAAGAAGAGCAAGTGGCTCCTTTGTTTCAAGAAAGCTCGGTAGTTGTTTTTCCATATACCTCTACTACGGGGAGTTCAGGAGTACTACACCAAGCAGGGAGTTATGGTAAAGCGGTGGTGATGCCAGATTTGGGTGATTTAGCTTTATTGGTGCAAGAAGAAGGCTATAAAGGAGAGTTTTTTAACCCAACAAGTGTAGATAGTTTGGCAACGGCCATTCAGAACATAGTTACGGATGAAGCGTATAGAATTTCCTTAGAGCAAGCGAACTACAAGGCAGCTACAGCATTTCCAATGAGTGTTATTACAGATATGTATTTAAACAATTTTGAACAAATTATTGTTGGAAAACAAGTACAAACAGGAACCGTTTCTGCTACGGCTTAATTATATATTTGAAAGATTCTTTTCTTTCCCCTTTTTGATTGATAAAACCAAAATGTTTTTGATGATGTTTTCTCCATGGAAGTTTACCAACCACTTCCGTGGGGATTTTTTTAAAGTCATACAAAGTCCAAGAAATAAAAGGAATGTTATTTTCACTAGCAATCTCTTGAAATTTTTTATGATAATCAGCTTGATCTTTTTCAGAGTTTCCAAACGGATTCCACAAACCTCTGTAACTAGAGATACCATATTCTCCTAATACAATTTGTTTGTTAGGGATTTCTTTTTTTAACATAGCATATTTATCGGCTAGTAAATTCAAATCTTCATAGTAATGAAAGCTAACAAAGTCCAATTCGTTGGCTAAAATAGCTGCACTGTCGGTATTAGACCAACCTATGGTAACTGGGTGAATAGTATCTATAGATTTTAGATAATGCACCATTTGTGTCAACCAAGCAACAACTCTAGATTTTTCTCTGTTTTCAAAATCTAAATTAGGCTCGTTCTTTACATCCCAAGCAAATAGAGCAGGATGATTTTTAATAGCATTGACAATTTGCAAGGTGTGTTTATTATTTAAAGTCCAGTCCATAACAGAGTAATCTCCATAAAAATCAAATAAGGTTACAATGGTTTTAAATTGATGCTGGTGCGCAATATCAAGTACTTTCCTTAATTTTTCTAGTTTTTTAGGTTTTACCTCAGATTTTCCAAAATCAGCATATTGAATAAAAATTCGGATGGTGTTCAAGCCTATTTCATTAATGATTTTGAAGTCTTTTTCAATAATTTTTTCATCAAATTCATCTCCAAACATGTTCCAAGGAGTGTCTTGCGGATAGTAGTTGATTCCTTTAATTTTTGTTTGTAAAGAAATAGGATGGGTTGAGGTATTGCTTTTTTCCGTTGGTTTAATTCTTAAAACTTGTCTAGTTTTCCAATAACCGTCTTCTAATAACAATAAATATTGATAAGTGTTTGTTTCAGAGGTTTGTAGTATAAGCTTATTGTCTTTATAAATTCTTTTTTCTTCGGTTACATTATAATCTGTTAGCTCTATCAATTGACCGTCTTCACTAAATAGGTTGATATGAGGATGGTGATTTAACGTTGTGCTTTCTATTCTAATATGATTCTCTTTGTTAAAGTCAATAATGTTTTTAATATTGATGAAAGCATTTTTGGTAAAGTAGTTCTTTAAACCTTTATAAGTGTTGTTTTGCAGAGCCGTTTGTTTTACATACCAACTGTTTAAGTAATCTTTCTCTACAGTCTGTAAATTGGTGTTAAAAATAGTTCTTCCTTTAGCTGTTGTGTTATTCCATTGAATGTCGGGTTGATAATGAGAAGCTTCATTAATCTTAGCATACAACATCAAATTTTTGTTAGCCCCTGTGTTTAGGTAAGCGAAAACCTGACCAAGTCCTACAAAAACAAGCGTTGCCATCAGTAGATAGAAACACAAGAGTACAGTTCTCAATATTATTTTGGAGTAATTAATGCTAATCATTTAGTTCTATTTGTTTAAGCTTGTCAGAAGCCGTTACTTTTATGGTGTATGGAAACTTATTTTTGTCTACATAGTTACCTAAGTAAATAGAGCAAGCTCCGTTTTCTGTTTGTACGTTAAATTCTTTAATTAAGTGATGTTTGTAAAGAATTTTGACATTGACATTCAAACCATCAGGAATAAATTGTCCCATATAACTCTTAAAATCACTAATCAATAATTTTTTACTTGCTTGATGGTATTTGATATTAAAATTAGAGATAGCTTCTTTAAATTCTAGAGATACACCGTTGCTTGTAGCCATTTGATTTACGAAAGCAACAACCGTCCATTTTTGTTTGTAATCTGGGTGTATTAATTCTGCGTTGGCAATTCCGTTTATAGTTGTTCCGTATGTTTGAAAAATCTCCCCCAAGTTGTTTTCAATCTTAAAGTTCACGAGCGTTCCGTTGGTAACAATATTTTGATACTCATCTCTAATCTCAGAAGTTTTAAATTTCACAATTTGGTTGCCATCAGCAAAATTATGGGTTGTACTGTAAGACAAATTAAAGTCGCTAGGAACATTAGGTAAAATTTCTAAACTATGTTCTTTTGTATTTTTAGTTTTACAAACAGCACTTATAAACACTCTACCAGTTTTAGGTTTGGTGTAAATCAAATCATAGCCTGTCATTCCATCAAAAACAATAGAATCGTGGGTCTGTGTGTTTAGAAAACTTTTGTTTACCGTGATGAGAGTCCCTTTTTTTATAGGATTATCTAGTGTGTCTAAAGGTATGGTAACTAACATAGCGTAGTCCTTGTAACCCGCTACCAAACTAGGAGGTCCTAAATAAGTTTCTATTCTATTTACTTTTTCTAGGGGGTTTACATAAAAAGAACCTTTAGTGTTTTTTAGGGATTTGGTAAAGTTCCAATATATCCATCCGCTTTTTTTGCTTATAAAGTCAGGAATTTCAAAAATTAACGAGTTGGCTGTAATCTGCGGGGAAACTACTGTGCTTCCGTAGCTAGAACTAATGTATAAATCTTCTGCTATTTTGTTGTTTTGAGTAAACTTTAAAACAATAGTATCACCAGCATAGTAAACTTTATCACTTCCAACTAATTTGATGTTGGTAGTGTTTTTTTGTGAGGCAACTTTTGTGGTTATCAGCAAAAATAAAATAATATGTAAGATGTGGAACTTCATTAATAAGGAATACCTGTGTAAGTGTTTAATTCAATTTTTAAAAAAGGATTTAATTCGTTTTTTGTTTTTATCAGAGACAGTTTTGGTTGTTTGGTTGGTAATAACTCGTTGGGAAGCCCATTAACAAAACAGTTGTCCATGTTTGCTGTTATTATTCTGATGGGATCGTTTTTAAGATGATAGTTAAAATTTAATTTTCTTTGCTGTCTAATTCCTTCAATCATAAATTGATGATCCACATTTATCAACTCTTGTTGTGTGTTGTAGTAGGAAACAATCATCTGAGGTATTGTTGCTTCCGCAGTTCCACTATTGTATAAAGTTCCTTTCATCACATCATCTGCAATATTGATGTTGCTAATCGCTAATTTTTTGTACAAATCGGCACCAGATACATTTCCGGCAGCGTGTAGGTCAAATTTGGTAGGGATATCAACAAAATCAATAGGTGTAAATTCTTTTGGATTAAATGTTTTTGGACTTTTATCTGTTGCTTTTACCCAAGCAATCCCTTCAAAATTTATTTTAAAAGAGGTTATTTCTTTAGGCATCAATTTGTGTTTAATAACATCTTTAGCACTATAATTTCCTAGTTTAGCGTCCTTGTCATTATACAAGTTAGCGTTTAAAACTACATCAGCAGGTGTATTGTCTATATTTTGAATTTCACCAATAATAGAAAATTGATTGTTGCGCTTTATTAACTTAGCCTCCAGTATTCTAAGATCAGGTTGTTTTAAAACATCTTCGTGATAAGTTTGTTCTGTAGTAATTCTCCTTCTCCCTTGATTGTGAAACTTGGGAATGTTTTCAACATACAATTGGTCGGGAGGCAAATCTTTACTTTTTTCTTCGGGATTGATGTACCATTTGCTATTAATTTTTTCTAGCTCTTTAAAACAACTATCCTTTATAATTTCTAAAGCCGTTACCCATTGAGTATTAACCTTAACAGTTGCTGTAGAGTCTGTTTCTTTTACAGTTGCAACGGAAATAGAATCCATTTTAGCATAAGAACTTAACAAACCATCCGTAACAGATATTTCTAACATATATTGCTCTTTACTAACTTTGCTATTTGGGTTGATGAGGTGATAGGCATCTTTGAATCTCTTAAAATCTAAATGATCAAAGTAGGCTAAAGTGGCATTTGTAGGACTTCTCTGAGAATCATTTTTAATATAGAATAAATAACAAGAATAACCAATCACAATAAGTAAAAACAGAGACCAACTTTGGAGTACAACGGTTAATTTCCAAGGTTTTTTATAGATATAATCATTTTGTAAAAGATTGTTTTTTGAGTTCTTTTTTGTTTTGAATGTCCTTGATACAAAAGTTTGAAAATTTAAGACAAGTGCAATTAAAACAGTTAGCAACGGTACCGTTCCCCAATGGATTTTTTGCCAAGTGCTAACATCAATTCTAGGTAAAATAACTCCCATAGGAGGGATGTTTAATTTTTCCCAAACCATAATACCGTTTTCTAACTGTCTTAGTCTTTGCCAGCCACAGAAATAAAGGACAGGATCGTAAAATTTGTCGTTAGAAAAAATGTATTTGAGATTGTACTTTTCTGGAACGGTTAAAAATTGTTGCAGTGACCCAAGTCCCTCAATACCCTTAAATTTAGAGTTTTCCAATCTTTCAATAGCTCTACTTGTTAATTCTGGTAGCCGTCTGGCAGAGTGGTAGTTTCCGTCCACGCTTAAGGCATTGGTATTAGATCCTAACCAAGCCATCTGATCTCCAAACCCGAGTGTTAAATATCTCCATTGATCGTGCTGATCTTGATTTAAAAAATTAATAATTGGTAGCATTTTTATTTTAGCAGGCTGAGAAGGTCTAAAATAACCCAAGCTAATGGTAAATATGGCCATAAACAAAAATAGAAAAGCCAAAAAACCACCTATAACTCTATGATAAACAGCGCTCGTTTTTTTCTGAATGGCTAACTTAATATCTCCTTCGGCAAATCGGTAAATAAATTCACCTGTCATAGGGATGGCCATAATAGCAGCCCAAAGGGTAAACCTATCAAGTGTTAATATGTTAAATGCGTTTTCTCCCAATATCATTCTAGGAATAGGAGTTGTACCCCCAGTACCTAAAAGGGTTAACATAGAAATGGACAAACCAAAACAAATAAATTTTTTACTGTAATACCTATAAAAAACGTAAGGCAATATAAATAGTAAAATACCCCATGGAATTACAAAAAACACCAAACCAGAAGAGGTTGTTTCTAAGAAATGATCCCTAGATCCATGTGGTATAGGTACTTGAGTAATGGGGTTGTTTTTAGTATTTATCCAGTAGGGGAGTAAGCAAGCGATAATAATAGCAAGTGAGCTTAAACCAAAAGCTATAATTCGTTTGAATAACTTTTTAAAGGATAAAAGAAATTTCTTAAAAGTTACTTTTTTGATATCCTTTGTTTCCTGTTTAGCCACCTCTATAATGGCCGTACCAATCAGGGGAAATATAAAAAACACCATTCCAAAAATAGGAGTCACGTGGTGCGAAGTTACCGTTACAGAGATGAAGGAAATAGAAGTAAAAAAGTATTTTAATTTTCCTTTGGTCAGCCAAAAGTAAATTTCAGGTAGTGCATGACATAAAATAGAGACTCCTATAATACTAGGTAATTGTCCAAAAAGGTGTAACGTTTCTATAAACGTAGAAGACAAGGTTGCGATAATAGCAGCGTAACCAGCAGCATTTCTACTTTGTGTGATTAGCAGAGAAAAGCGATAAATACCTGTAATGAAGAGGAGAATAGCTACAACGGTAAGACTAAAAAGTCCAAATTTTAATCCGCCTATCAAAGATAATAAAGCAATCGATTGATGCACCAAAGGGGGGTAACTCATTACGGTAAACCCTGTATACCATTTAAAATTCCATGGTTCAAACCAGCTGTTAGCGTAGTGGTCTGCAAAAAATAAATGAATAAGCGCATCGTAGGTAGTTTCCAAAGTGAAAAACATGGTAGTACCATGAAACACCAATCCGATGAGGATAGCTACTACTAAATACTTGTTAGTACCTGATTTCATGTTGTTTTTGCAATTTCTTATAATATTAAATATACTATAAAGTTTTGTAGGGATAAAAGTTTAAAATATAGATTTCCGTTTTTTGTAGCTGTTACAGAACTGGAGTGTTTAGTGGTGTTGATGCTTTAGAAATAACCACTTGTCGAAATCTTTAAAACAGTTTACCATTTGTCTACGGAAAGTTACGTTTGGTCTAATAGCAGTCAAAAGGACTTGGTGAACGTAGTAGTTTTGAAGTATAATTTAAACCAAAACATTATGAAAACTGGAATCATCATACCTTGTTATAACGAAGCAAATAGATTAGCTATTAATACATTTATCGACTTTGCAAATGCTCATAAAAATTATCATTTATGTTTTGTAAATGATGGAAGTTCGGATCATACTTTACAAGTGTTAGAAAATATAGAGTACGAATGCAACGGCAACGTGACGGTTGTTGATGTTAAGATAAATGCAGGTAAAGCAGCAGCAGTAAGAACTGGGGTGAAATACTTAAATAGAATACAAGAAATAGATACCATTGGTTTTATGGATGCAGACCTTTCTACTGATTTTAATGATTTTAAAGACTTGGTAAACACATTAAGAAAAAATAATGAATTGTCTTTAGTGTACGGATCTAGAGGCAAGGGCGAAGGAGATATTCAACGCAATTTTTTTAGAAGTGTTTTTTCTAAAATAGTAAAAATGATTGTGTTTTTAATTTTAGGGCTACCAATTGAAGATACCCAGTGCGGAGCCAAAGTTTTTAAGAGAGAAATTATTGGTGTGGCTTATGGTAAAAAATTTTTAACACGCTGGCTGTTTGATGTTGAGATTTTCATGAGGTTAAAAAAGTATTATGGAAATCACCAAATAATGAGTAAAATGTGCGAACAACCTTTAAAAAGATGGGAGCATGTAGACGATTCTAAGTTGGGAATGAAAGATGCTATTCAAATCCCTTATATGTTATTATCAATTTGGTTTTCTTACAACATCAATTCATTGGCATACACCACAAATTAGAGTTTTAAATAGTAGAGAGTAGATGTTTGGAGAAGTTGGATTAACAAAATCCCGTGTTTAGCACGGGATTTTATAATGTTAACAAGTTCCCTAATCATATAATTCGGTAACGAGTTTGGGATGGCGATAGTAGCGTTTTTTAAAGCAATCTTTATGTTTGTTTAAAACACCAATCTCAATTATTTTAATTCAATTCTATTATTTCCCAATCGCGTTTTTAGCCACTCATTTAGCTGTTTTTGAGTATCTGGGTTTACAATAATAGAATCGCTCCATTTGGCTTCAAACATAGTAATGGTATCCAAGCTAGCCGTCTTGTAATTGGTTTCTATTTTATTGGCATAGCTTAATTTCTCTAAGTCTTTGTACAAAACTTTAGCCTCTTGGCAAATCTGTAAAAAAGGAATCTGCTGTTTGTAAAGCTTTTGCAACTGCCTATCTTTCTCTATAATTAAAGCATCCTTTTGCTGAATAATTTCGTCTTTAGATGCAATTAAATTCTGATTTTTAATATAAGAGTTTTTAATAGTATTAATCTCATCTTGCATTAAAGAAGCTTTATCATCTTGCTGAATAATTAAAGAAGTATTTGGAATGTTAAACTCATGCATTTTATTTGACCAAATTTTCTTTTGAGTATCATCAATATTGGTCCCCAGGACTACTATTTTAATTGTTTTTTGATCGTAATTAACATCGGTACTAATAATACCCGCCCCTGTTTTTTCTTGCAGCTGAGCTATAAAATGTTCTGCATTTAAACTGTATTGATTTTTTTGAAACAGCAAATAAAACTGATAAACACTAAAACCAATAATTAAGGTAGCAGTAAAACCTGCTATTTGAGCAATTCTTTTACGTTTTACTTGGTTAATGTACTTTACCATTGGGAAACGTAAAAATTTTACGACCACAAAGGTAGCGAGTGCAATAAATATAGCATTGATGATAAAAAGGAACATTGCTCCAAAAAAGTAATCTAAATTCCAAGTAGCCAAACCGTAACCCGCAGTACATAATGGGGGCATCAAAGCGGTGGCAATGGCTACACCTGCTATTGTTGTGGTCATTTCAGACCTTCTACTAAAAGCTAGAATCATAGCCAATCCACCTGCCAAAGCAATGAGTACGTCTCTTACATCTGGGGCGGTTCTCGCTATAATTTCTGGAGTTGCCTCTTGAAACAAGGGGATACTAAAAAACAAAAAGGAAGTAGTGATACTTAAACCCATCATTACTCCTAAATTGACCAAAGATCTCCTTAAAGTGTCAATATCATTAATACCTATAGAAAGCCCTAACCCTAAAATAGGGCCCATCAAAGGAGAAACTAACATGGCTCCAATAACAACAGCCGTGGAACTTACATTTAAACCAATAGAAGCAATAAATATGGAAAACACCAATACCCACGCATTGTGACTTTTTACGGGAATCCCTGCTTTTATTTTGGTAATTGTTAATTCCTTATCTGTTTCTTCCCTAATACTTAATAAGTCTGTTAAAAAAGTTTTAAAAGCAGTAAAGAAGCCCCTAAATCCTTGCTTAACTTCTTCTTTTTTCTGATTTAGATTTTGTTCTGTGTTTTCATCCATAGTCATAAAGTCATCTTTTGTATCGATAAAAATATCAATCTATCAAATATACATTTCCGCTTTAAAAATAGTAACAGATTTTCCTACTATTTCAACTTTATCATTTATTAATTGTACAGCTAATTTGCCAGTTCTTTTAGATAATTGTTCTACGTTAAATTTTGTTTTACCGGTCTTTAGATTCCATAGAGGTACCAAACCACATTGCGCAGACCCTGTTACAGGGTCTTCATTAATTCCAGCAACAGGGGCAAAGCAGCGCACTACAAAATCTACATTGTTTCTTTCAGATAAAGCGGTAATCATCAAGTTTCCAACTCCATGTAAACTCATTTCACTAAATCTTGGTTGTGCATTCTGTATATCTATTTCGTTTTTAGCAACGGCTATGGTCCAACCGTTTTCAGAGCTGTATGATTCCAAAGGTTCAAATCCAATGATATCCTTAAAAACATCAATAGAATTTATCTTTTGAACACTATATTTAGGAAACACCATTTTAATGCCTTCGGAACCCTTTTTGATATTTAACAATCCTGCCTTGCAGTTGAAATTGATATCGTTTTGTTGATTTACAATTTGCGTTTCGTAAAGGATGTGCGCACTGGCTAATGTAGCGTGTCCGCATAATGGAATTTCTATAGTTGGGGTAAAGTATCTTATGCTAAAAGGTTCATGAGAGATGTTTACAAAAGCAGTTTCTGATAAATTCATTTCCATAGCTATCTTTTGCATAAGTTCTTCGGATAAATCTTCTTTAAGAATCATTACTCCAGCAGGATTCCCTTTAAATTTTTCGGTGCTAAAAGCATCTACTTGATAAATTATTCTTTCCATTATAACAGCCTGTTTTTAACATACAATGTAAGAATTATGAAATAAGTTTTACGGATGCATTACCCTTAATTAAATATCTTTTGTTGGAAGAAATTTCTAAACATTCGTATCTAGTTCTACGTTTAGTCAAAATTTTAAACGCTCGGTTATTTAACTCAAAGACAGTTCCTGGTTTCAAATCAAATACAAAATACTGGTGTTCTGTTTGGTAGTATTCTTTTAATTGGGATAGTGCTACCGATAATTTGATATCGGAGTCTGTGGTGGCTTTGGGATTGATAAAATGTTTGGCGAGTAGTCTCAGCAAGTCATTATCAAAAACAGAAGTGGTTAAGAAAGGAAGCATGAGATGTTTAAAACAGCTTTTCCATTCTTGACCGTGAGGTTTTGCCTTGGGATAGTTTATATAAGTATGTAAATGCGCAATTTCATGCACCAAAGTAATTAAAAATTGCTCTTTTGTTAAGCTGTTATTGATGGTGATGGTTGCTAAGGGAATTGTAGGTCTAAAATCTCCTCTTTTGGTTTTTCTTTCTTTTACAATTTTAAGTTTAAAGGGGTATTGGTTTAAAATGTACTCTAAATCATTTTTTGCATTGATAGGAATGTAAGGAGTAATTTTTTCTATCATACTTTAAGGGTTTGTAGTAGAAACTTCTAATACTTTTCCGTTGTAAAACTTGTGTCCGGTAATGGTAAAATCGTAAATATACTGAGCTATTTCATCAGGTGTTACAGGGGCTTGGTATCCTGGGAAAGCCTCTTCTAACATTTCCGTTTGTACGGCTCCTAGAGCTAGTACGTTAAAGGAAATTTTTTGCTCTTTATATTCTTCTGCCAAGAGTTCTGACAAAGTGATGACTGCACCTTTGGAAGAACTATAAGCAGCCAAACCAGGGAACTTAAGACTTCCGTTTACTCCCCCCATACTGCTTATGGTAACTACATGACTATTGCTCGCTAAAAATGGAATTATTTTTTGAGTGAGTAAAGCAACAGAAAAAACATTTACTTGATATACCTCTTTAAAATCTTGTTGCGAAATTTCAGCAAAGGGTTTGTTGACTAATTTTCCTGCGTTGTGTATCAATCCAGAAATTTGAATACTGTTTTTAGCAATGTAATCAACAACTAGCTCAATTTCATTTTCATGACTCAAATCAACTCCAAACGTTTTAATATTAGGGTGATTGATTTTAGCCAAAGTAGCGGTGTTTCTAGAAATTGCCAAAACCTGATAATTGTTTTTGGCAAATAACTGTGCTAGTTCAAATCCAATTCCTCTACTAGTTCCTGTAATTACAATGGTTTTATTCATCTTTAGTTTCTTCTAAGGTTGTGAAATCAATGTGCTGATAAGCACCTATGTCTGGTGTAGCCGTTCTATCAGTCCCTAAAATATCTAAAGGAATTAATGTAGCCGAGGATTTATCTGCCTGATTAATTCCCTCATTAGCCATGCCAATTCTCAAATCATTTTTACTAGTATCCTTAAAATCGTATTCTTTGTTGAATAATACGTTCGTATATAGACTGGTGTTGTCGGTATCAAATAAATCTTCCCCTTTTTCTAAGTCAATCAAACAGTTCTTAAAATTAAAATTAAAAACAGCCTCATTCTCGTTTTTATCTAGCGCTACTTCATCCTTTACAAAACTAGAACCCGTAATAATACTATTTACAAAATTAGCGGAACTTAACGGAGCTAAAACCTCGTTACCATCTTCGTCCAAATAAGAATTAGATAAGGAAACGTTGGCTTCAAACCGATTACTTTTTAGCCAAAAATTACCGAATGTACAATGGTTAAATCGATAATCTCCTCCTTGTAATTTTAATCCAGAAACACGAGCGTTCCCAATAACGAGATTACTTGCGCTGATGTTGCTATTTTGCGAGAGTACCCCATAACTGGCTGCATTGTAAATTTCAGTATTTGTAATGGTAACTGTGTTGGTATTGTCTTTTATTTTTATAGCCGTTGTAGGATTTAAGATTCTTAAATAGTCAATATTAACGTTTGTATTTTCTTTAATATCTATCCCGTTCCATTGCCCAGGAACTTCATCAAAGGCAAAGCTAAGCGCATCCGATTTAAAAACAATAGAATCTGACAGAGTACCGTTGATATTGAGGGTTGCATTAGGGGAAATAGTTAAACCAGAATTGTCATTAAAATGAATAGTCGCACCAGCCTCAATGGTTAAACTACCATTTTCTGGCACTATAGCATTTCCAAAAATTACATAAGGTATGTCTTTGGTAAACGTGGTAGACGGATCTAATTCAAAATTATTATCGGTACTGCTAAAAAGCAAATTGGCTTCTTTTACCAACGTTACTAATTGCACTTCTTGAGTATTTCCATTGGGGTCGAATATAATCTTATCAGTATACAACATATCAACAAGGTCGCTAGTGTCTGGTGTTGTTTCTACAGAAACAAACAGACTATCTTTGGCCCTCAGCAATACGTCGGAGAAAGAAACACCAGGTTTTCCATCTACGTTAATTCTGTACTTAGAGTCATTTCTCTCTAATTTAATGCTAGGAATTAGCACATCGTTTTTGCTAGTGTTATGTACCGTAAATCTTGCCGTATTGGTAGATAGATTGTTAAAAACAGTATCTAAAAACAAAGTATCTACAGAAAATCTTAGATTGCCATTGCTAAACTCAGTGCTAAAATCTTTTCTACAAGAAAGTTGACTCAAGAGTACGATTACAAAACTCAGTTTTAAAAAAGCTTTAAAAAACTTCATATAATTATTTTATAATTTCAATTTCAAATATTTTGTCCCAGTTTTTTCCAGTAACGTATAATTGATTAGTGGCAGCATCATAAGCGATTCCGTTTAAAACTTTGTCGCTAGAGCCAGCAATTGTTTTATTATCTAGTTGATTAGCCAATCCTTTCATATTTATAATAGCCTCTACAGCACCGTTACTAGGGTTGATAATAGCGATGGCATTGATGGTCCAAACGTTGGCATATATTTTTCCGTTAATGTATTCTAACTCATTAAGTTTATCAATTTTTTTCTTATTGGTATATACTTCAATGTATTCTTTTTCACTTCCATCTTTGGGGTCTAAAAACCATAAATTTTCAGTACCGTCTGATTTAATTAAATGCGTGTCATTGTGAGTAAGTCCCCAACCTTGTACACTCTTTTTATAAGCAAACGTTTTTAAGGTTTTAAAAGTATTTACATCGTAAATAAATCCTATTTTATTTAACCATGTCAATTGATAAATTTTATCGTTAAAGATGGTAATCCCTTCACCAAAGTATTTTTTGGCTAACGCTTGCTCTTGTAGTATTTCTCCAGTTTTTAGCTCGGTTTTTCGTAACACCGATTTACCGTTTTTACCAGTACCTTCATAAAGAAAATTATTGTGAAATTCCAAACCTTGAGTAAAAGATGTTCTGTCATGAGGAAAACGATTTACTACTTTGTAGCTGTAAACTTTTGGAGCAGCTGGTGCTAAAAATACAACGGTTTGTTCTTTACTGATGGTATCGTCCATTTCACCAGTACGAACACTAATGTTGTGTTTCCCCAATTTGTAGTTTTCAATATTTATTTTGATTTCTTTTCCGCTCCCAACTAATTGGTCATCAATAAAATATTCTGTTTTTAGATCGCCTAAATCATCTCCACTTGTAGTGATAACAAGTTCTTGGTTGATTTTAATTTTCTTAGGAGTTTTGAGATCAAATTCAGGAGTCTTTTGACAAGAAGATAAGCTGATGACGAGAATAATGATGGCTAAAAATCTATTTAGTTGCATAAGAATTGTAAAAAAGGTTATTTAAGTGAATTATTTCTTTATATATTTTTTGATTATTCAAAAATATACTTAAATTTGCAGTCTCAAAAATAAACACAGTTAAAACATATATATAATTATGAAAAAAGGAATACATCCAGAAAATTATAGAATGGTAGCTTTTAAAGATATGTCTAATGGTGATGTATTTTTAACACGTTCAACAGCTAATACTAAAGAAACCATTGAGGTTGATGGAACAGAGTATCCTGTAGTAAAAATGGAAATCTCTAGAACATCTCACCCTTTCTACACAGGTAAATCTAAATTAGTAGATACAGCAGGACGTATTGACAAGTTCAAAACGAAATACGCTAAATTTAAAAAGTAATTTAAACTTATTTGTTTATAAAATTCAAAAGCTGTTGAGGTTAACCTCAACAGCTTTTTTAGGTAGTGCTTATAACAAATCGTTAGCAAGGTTTGCTAATTCTGATCTTTCTCCCTTTTCTAGTTTGATGTGGGCAAACAAAGAATTCCCCTTCAATTTGTCAATTAAGTAAGTCAACCCGTTACTAT
This sequence comes from Wenyingzhuangia sp. IMCC45533, assembly GCF_054111225.1. NCBI lineage: Bacteria > Pseudomonadati > Bacteroidota > Flavobacteriia > Flavobacteriales > Flavobacteriaceae > Wenyingzhuangia > Wenyingzhuangia sp. IMCC45533. The sequence continues at coordinate 2,244,126 of NZ_CM134197.1, forward strand.
GTTCATCCATATAAGGGGTATCTATTTGATTAATATCTCCAGTAAAAATAATTTTAGTTCCTTCACCAGCCCTGGTAATAATGGTTTTTACTTCGTGTGGAGTTAGATTTTGGGATTCGTCAATAATCATCATTACGTTGGCCAAACTTCTTCCTCTAATAAAAGCCAAGGCAGTAAGTACCAAATCTTCATTTTCTTCCATTTCATCCAAAGCTTTTCTTTTTCTAGAATCTGCTTTGTATTGAGATTTTATAAATTTTAAATTGTCAAACAAAGGTTGCATGTAAGGAGAAATTTTTTCTTCTGCACCTCCTGGTAAAAACCCAATATCTCTGTTACTCAAAGGTATGATAGGTCTGGCTAAAATAATTTGTTGATATAAAGCTTTTTGTTCCAGAGCACTAGCAAGCGCTAATAAGGTTTTACCCGTACCTGCTACACCTTGCAATGCTACTAATTTAATATCCTCATTTAATAAAGCATCTATCGCAAAAGTTTGTTCAGCATTTTTAGGTTTAATACCAAAAGCGTAACTCTTTTCTACTCGCTGAATTTTATCAGTATTGGGACAATATCTAGCTAAAACAGAATCATTTTGATTATTTATAATATAGTAACCGTTTCCTACTTTTTGATTTCCAAGAATACCATTTTCTTCAATTTCGTTATTCTGATATAAATTCTTGATTACATCAGATTCTAGTTCATCTAAGTTGATAGTTCCTTTAGAAACTTCCTTAATATCTTCAACTTTACCTGTTTTATAATCCTCAGCACTCAATTCTAAAGCTTTGGCTTTAATCCTTAAATTGATATCTTTTGTAACAAGCGTGACAATAGCCTTTGGGTAAGATTCTTTGATGAGTAGAGCTGTATCAATAATTTTATGGTCGTTTTTGTTGGAGCCATAAGCATCCTTTGCATTGATACCAGATGCGTTGTCGTGCATAGAAATAAACAAATCTCCTTTTCCTTTTCCTATGCTAATCCATTCGTTAAGATTTTGGTGGTCAGAAATTTTATCAAGAAATCTAATGATAGATCTAGCTTCAAAATTTTTGGTATCGTTACCAATTTTAAAATTATCTAATTCTTCTAATACAGTAATGGGGATGACTACGTTGTTGTCTTGAAAATTATTGATCGAGTTGTGATCAAATAGTAGTACGGAAGTGTCTAAAACAAAAATTTTCTTCGGTTGTTTTTTTGCCATATTAAAAAGATTAGGTTTACTTAAATGTAGTAATCTTTTTAGAGCAAAGCAACGCTACAACTTAGTTGCATTCGTTTTACAGTTTGATTGTTATCAATATTTCGAGTAACTTTTTAAATATGAGATGTTTAGATTGTTAATTAATACTTGATAAATAATTTTCAAAAAAATCAGGCATCACTTTTAACATCCCATTTGTCTCTAAGCGTATTTCCTATAATCATAAAAGACAGCACTAACAAAACAATTAACAATCCTGGAATAACGGCTAAATAAGCTTTTCCCGTAACAATATAATTGTAGTGGTTCTTAATAATAATTCCCCAAGATGGTGTAGGAGGTTGCGCACCAAGTCCTAAAAAACTCAATCCACTTTCTACCAAGATAGAAGCAGCAAAGTTAGAGGCGGAAATAACAATTACGGGGCCTATAATGTTGGGTAAAATGTGTTTGAGTATGATTCTAAGATTAGATAAGCCCAGAACTCTAGCGGCTTCTATATATTGCTGATTTTTGATGCTTTTAGTCTGGCCTCTAACCACTCTGGCAACTTCTACCCACATGGTTAAACCTACAGCTATGTAAATTTGCCACAAGCCTTTACCTAAGCTCACAGTAATTGCAATTACTAATAAAATAGTAGGAATAGACCAGGTTACGTTGATAAACCACATAATAATACTATCTACATACCCTCCGTAGTAGCCTGCAATGGCACCTAGTAATAAACCAATGATTAGCGAAATACTCACAGCAATAATCCCAATAGAAAAAGAGATTCTGGCACCCACAATCAACCTACTTAACAAATCTCTACCATACTTATCGGTACCTAACCAAAAGGTTTTTTTTACAACCGAGGTGTTTGAGTTATTCTCAATTTCAATTAAGTCGTTTTGCAGCAACGGTCGGTAACTAATAACAGATTCAGAAATTCTATAATCATCGTAAATGGGAGTTTCTTTTCTAAAAGTTTTATCGCCGTTAACCAATTTATCCCATAAAGACTGTTCTTTTGGAGGTTGATTTTCTTGAAGCATAAACGTACTAAAACCAGGAGGTTTTGTTTGTATAGTTACATGCATGGTGTTCGCGTTGGCAGTATTGTCTGGAGCAATAACATAGGCAAAAAGAGCTACCAAACTCCCTAAACAAATAAAGCCAACGCAAAGGTTGGCTAATATGTTTTTGGAGTATTTAATGTCAGTAATTTTCATTAAAGACTTATTGAATCGTTTTAAGTTTACTCAGCGCTTCTACGGCCTTACTAATGTAAATATCTTCGTCAAGTGCTTTGTGCCACACAGTACGTTTGTCTCTTAAAATACTATCTGTTTCTACAAGTGTGCTTTCATACTTTGGAAAAGTATATTTGTTGACAGAAGTGTACTTTAAAATATCCTTATACTTTTTGGCCTCACTATTTAGTTTTTCTTGATCGTCCTGAAAAGTTTTTAAGTTTAAAGAGTAGGTCAGGTTATCTTGATTTTTCTTTAACCACTGGGCATAAGCATCTATATTGATAAACTGTTTGTCTTTGTTGATGTTGTTTTGCATTTCCTGAACCACTTCATCAAAGTTGCTATAGAATTGTAGAGAATCGTAGTTAGCCTTTTCTATCTGATCCCAGTTTAAGGGCTGATCAAGTTTTCTCTCTGCTACTTCTAGGTAGCTATATCTATCAGGCATTACAATGTCAGAACTTACCCCTTTTAATTGTGTGGAACCTCCATTAATTCTATAAAATTTTTGAATGGTTAGCTTTAAAGCTCCTAAATCTTCACTGTAATTAAGATATTGATTAATTGGGATTACATTCTGTACAGTTCCTTTACCGTAAGTTTGCTCACTACCAATAATAATAGCTCTTTTGTAATCTTGCATAGCAGCTGCTAAGATTTCCGAAGCAGAAGCAGAGAGTTCGTTAACCATAATGACCAAAGGACCTTCCCAAATAATGCTTTTATCTCTATCGTTTCTAATATCGGGTTTATTGTTTTTGTATTTCACTTGTACTACCGGGCCTTTTTCTATAAATAGTCCAGCAATATCAATGGCCGTGCTTAGAGAACCTCCACCGTTATTTCTTAAGTCAATAGCCAATCCTTCAATTCCTTCTTTCTTTAATAACTCTATTTCCTTGCGCATATCAGCAGCAGAGTTTCTTTGCTGTTTTTTACTAAAATCTATGTAAAATTTAGGCAAATGTACAATCCCATATTTTTTACCATCTTTAATGGTGATAGATGATTTTACAAAAGTATCTTCGAACTCAACAATATCTCTAACGATAGCTATTTTTTCATAAGTATTATCTACCTTTTTAACCGTAAGGACAACGGTCGTTCCTTTTTTTCCTTTGATTAATTCAATAGCGTCAGAAAGTCTCATCCCTACTATATCCGTAGATTCTCCTTCTTCTCCTTGTGCCACTTTAACAATAAAATCTCCAACTTCTAAGTCCCCTTGTTTATAAGCAGGACCACCAGGGATTAACTCTACTATTTTAGTGTAACCTCTCTCATCAGAAAGCCTAGCACCAATTCCCTCGATTGAACCAGAAATACTAGATTCAAATCGTTTCTTCATATCAGGTGCAAAGTAAGTGGTATGAGGGTCGAATTGAGCGGTAATAGCATTTAAAAAAATATCAAATCTCTCATTAACAGGAGTTTTGTTTTCGTAATAAAATAAATCTTTAATGTTATCGAGTGTTTTTTCTCTAGCTTTTTTCTCTAGTTCATCAAAGCTCTTCGTCTCGTATTTTTTATCTTCTTTCTTTTTGTCTTCTTCTTCCTGTAAATAATCATTTAACTTACTTACGGTAGAAAACTTAAGGTGTTTACGCCATACGTTTCTTTGGTCCTGCTTGTTTAAAGCATATTCGGAGGATTCATGATCTAGATTAATACTCTCTTTTTTGGAGTAGTTAAATTTATCGGCAAGAATGTCTTGATACAAACTTTCGGATTCTTTTAATCTAGTGTCGAAAGTATTAATCACCTCGTTAAAAAAGGTGAATTTCTTTCTAACAATTTGATTGTCTACATCGTGGTAATATTTTTTAAATCGAGCGATATCACTAGCTAAAAAGTATCTTTTATAAGGATCTAAATCTTCTAAAAATTTATTGAACACTCCTTCAGAAAAGTTGTCATCTATTTGCTTAGGCTCATAATGACCTCTTTCCAAGATAATTGTTAAAGCCTGAATCAAAACTTGATCTCTTTCTGGATTTTTGTCTTGGTCGTTGTTAGTAAAGCTATAAAATATTGATACTCCTACAATTGCAGTAAGAATGTACAGATGTTTGATGTATTTCTTCATGAAAATTATATCCTTGTGTAATGAGAGCTACTAATTTAGTTTTTTTTAGGAGCTTATTAAAATAATTAAACCCAATAGATTTAAATAATAGTGAAACTAAATAGAAACCTTTATCTACCTAAATTTATTGTGTTAAATTTGTGAAACAATTACTTACACATGACAAAAAACAAACCAAAGATTTTAGTAACCAATGACGATGGTATTGATGCTAATGGAATTAGAGTTTTAATTGACGAAATGTGTAAAATAGGAGAGGTTTACGTAGTTGCTCCAGACAAGCCTCAGAGCGGAAAAGGACATGCAATTACCATCGATGCTATTTTGGAATTAAAACCTCAGAAAGTCTTGGGAGATGCAGTTGAAGAAATTGCTTGTACAGGGACTCCTGCCGATTGTGTTAAATTAGCCATTAACGAGGTACTCACTAGCAAACCTGATTTGTGCGTTTCTGGAATCAATCACGGTAGTAATTCATCCGTAAGCGTAATCTATTCAGGGACTATGAGTGCTGCTATAGAGGCAGGTATAGAGGGAATTCCTTCAGTTGGTTTTTCCTTATGTGATTATTCTAAAGAAGCAGATTTTAGCAGCGTAGGGACTTATGTACATAAAATAGCTACAGAAGTATTGCAAAATGGTTTACCAGATGGAATTGTTTTAAATGTGAATTTCCCAAAAAAATCGAAAGAGGATTACAAGGGAATTAAAGTATGTAGACAAGCGAGAGCTAATTGGAGAGAAAAGTTCGATAAGCGAGTAAGCCCCATAGGAAAAGAATATTTTTGGTTAACGGGAGAGTTTGAAAACTTAGATGCAGGTGAGGATACCGACGAATATTGGTTGGCTCAAAATTATATTTCACTAGTACCTGTTCAGTTTGATTTAACGGCTCATCATATGATTTCGAAATTGAACAACTGGAAATTAAATAAATAAGATGAAAAAAGACATTTTAACAGGAGCATTGGTAGGTTTAATTGTTTGTTTAATGGGGTCTACACTCTATGTAACAATCATGTTTTCTCAATATAGTTTGGAAGCAGCATTTAGTATGTTATACCACGGAGGTTTATTGCCCAAAGTGATTACTTTAGGAACCTTGCCAAATGTAATTGTATTTCATTTGTTCATTAAAAACAATCAGGTCTATAAAGCTAGAGGAGTTTTAATGGCGGTTATTATTTTAGCGGTTGTATTTGCTATTCTAAAATTTGTTTAAATGAAGTATTATATCATTGCTGGAGAAGCCTCTGGAGATTTGCATGCCTCTAACTTAATGAAGTCTTTGGTGGAGAAAGATCATCAAGCAGATTTTAGATTTTTTGGTGGTGATTTAATGCAAAGTGTAGGAGGGACTTTGGTAAAGCATTACAAAGAATTGGCTTTTATGGGACTTTTAGAAGTGCTGAAAAACATACGAATCATCTTTAAAAATATCAATTTTTGTAAAAATGATATCCTAAAATATCAACCAGATATGTTGATTCTGATAGATTATCCAGGATTTAATTTAAGAATAGCTGAGTTTGCCAAAGCAAATAATATTCAAGTTCATTATTATATTTCTCCTAAAATATGGGCTTGGAAAGAAGGCAGAATAGACAAAATCAGAAAATATGTAGATCATTTGCATGTTATTTTTCCCTTTGAAGTAGATTATTTTAAAAACAAGCACAACTATAAAGTAAACTATGTAGGAAATCCTTTGTTAGATGAAATTGTAAGTAGACAACCTGTTGATGAAACACAGTTTAGAAAAGAACACCACCTAGGAGATAAGCCCATTATAGCGTTATTACCAGGAAGTAGAACTCAAGAAATTACCAAAATTTTGAACGAAATGCTTTCAGTGGTAGCTAAATTTCAGGATTATCAATTTGTGGTAGCAGGAGCTCCGAGCAAAAAAGAATCGTTTTATAGAGAAATCATAGGAAATACTAACGTTTGTTTTGTCAATAATCAAACTTACGATTTACTTTCAATTGCTACCGCAGCTCTGGTTACCTCAGGAACCGCTACGTTGGAAACAGCCTTGTTTAAAGTGCCACAAGTTGTGTGTTATAAAACAAGTGGCTTAACTTATCATGTTGCTAAATTATTTGTTAAAATCAAATATATCTCCTTGGTAAATTTAGTAATGGATCAAGAAGTTGTCAAAGAATTAATTCAAGATGATTTAAACGCAGACAACCTAGAAAAAGAACTTAGACTCCTATTGAACGGAGCAGGGAGACAAACCATGCTTGAGAACTACGAAAGTTTGCATCAAAAACTGGGCGGGGATGGAGCTTCAAACAACTTAGCAAACTATATTTTAGGACTTTAGTTTTTTTTGTAGCTTTAGATAGCTATGAAATTACTTTATACTTATGTGCCTTTTCAGGTGCTGTTAGGTGTGTTTTTGGGAATTCTATATCCTTTAAACAAACATTTAGTACTCGTGGGATGCTTTTCCATTTTATTGGGATTGTTGTATTATAGATTGGGTAGGCACTATTTATTTCTTGTATTTGTAGTGGTGTTGGGTTATGTAATAGGTGGCTTTTCTGTATTGATTAATAATGAATTAAATTACCCCTCACATTACTGCTCACACATAGAGCATCAGCAAAGTTTAATTCGTTTAACCCTAACCAAGCAATTAAAATCATCCTTAAAAACCAATAGGTTTTATGCAACGGTAAACGCTGTAGATACTGTACCTACTTCTGGTAGTATTTTGGTACAAATACCTAAAAGCAAAAAACAAGAAGTAGGAGATGTGCTCTTAGGAGTTTCTACTATCAAAAAAAATAATAAACCTAGTTCACCCTATAATTTTAATTATCAGCAGTATTTGCATCGCAGACAAGTTTACGGTGTGGTTTATTTCAAACATTTCATTGAACTAAAACAAGATTCGCATCTCATTTATAAAATTCAGAATCTAAGAGAAAGGGTAGAAAAAGCAATATTGACTTCTAGAATGTCTTTTAAAACCCAAAGTTTAGTGATTGCGATGCTACTAGGAGACAAAGAATATTTAACAAGTGATGTCAAGCAATCATTTATTAATAGCGGAGTGGTGCATCTCATCGCAATTTCTGGAATGCATGTGGGAGTGTTATATTTATTACTGTATCATTTGTTTTCGTTTTTAACTTTCTTTAAATATGGTCATTATTACCGTGTATTTGTAGTGTTGATGTTGCTATTATCGTTTGCCATTTTTTCGGGTCTATCTAGTTCGGTAGCAAGGTCAGTTACCATGTTTGGTTTCATTTTACTAGCTAGGCTAAAAAGAAATAGAGGATTGTTGCTAGAACCCATTATATCATCTGCATTGCTCTTATTAATTTTTAACCCCAATTATTTATACGATGCCGGTTTTCAGTTGAGTTATTTGGCAGTTATTTCCATAGTGGTGTTTTATCCTTTGGTGATGAATTATTTTGCTATAAAAAATAAAATAGTAAAATATTTTGTAGATGTTTTGGTAGTGTCTGTTATTGCCCAATTGGGCGTTTTGGCCATTTCATTGTATTATTTTCAGCAGTTTTCTTTTCAGTTTTTGGGAGCTAATTTTTTTGCAGTATCTCTGCTACCGTTGGTGCTTTACGGTGGAGTTCTAGTATTGTTAAAAATATTGTTATTTCCACAAATTATTTTGTTAGAACACTATTATGACATTTTTATACAATGGTATTTATCAACGATTGACTTCTTTTCGTCCATGGAGTCTTTATTAATAAAGGAGATTCATGTTACACGAATTCAAGTGCTGTGCTATTACATTTTCCTATGGATGATATGGCTCATTTACAAAAGGAAGAAATTTGTTTATGTGCTTACTACCCTTGTATTTCTGTTTTTTATACAACTCAACCATATTAGCCAACGATTTAAAATAATGCATAAACAAGAGTTGATTATTTACAATTCTTCTAAAAGTACATTGATTTCTATAAAAGATAAAAATAAGTTGATATTGCTAAATGGAGCTTATGACAAAAAAATAATTGCCAAAAACAGGATAAGTAATCGTGTTCACAAAGTAATCGTAAAAAACAACGAAGTTTTTAATTTCAATCAAGAAACCTATCTGGTCATCAAAGCTAACATTGATTATCGAGCTCTTGGTATTAAGAATGCCGTTATTATTTTAGAAAATAATCCATTAATTAATTTAGAAAGAGTCATGTTAGATATAAGTTCTCAAAAAGTAATTATTTGTAAGAATAACTACCAAAATAATATCATAAAATGGAAAAGCACTTGTGAAAAATTACAAGTGCCTTTGTATGATATAGATAAAGAAGGAGCTTATCTAAAAACTTTATAATTGGCTTTTAAACTCCTTTTCAAAGGTCTCCCAATCACTGTTGATGTACTTTTCTTGATACATAAAATTGATTAATTTTTCCATTATAGGGGTTTTTAAATATCCAGGGGCAACGTAAACTAGCTGTTGCTTGCTATCAAAAAATACAGTAGAAGGATAACTTAATTTTCCGTTTAACATAGCTTGTGCAAATTCATGATAACCTCTTCGTCCACTTTGCACAAAGTTAAATGTATGACCGTTAAAGTTAACAGGTGTCTTTTGTTCAGCATCAAATTTTACAGCATAAAAGTTTTTATTGATATATTCTATAATGGTAGTGTTGGTGTAGGTTTTTTTATCCATTACCTTACACCAATGGCACCAGTCGGTAAACACATCTACAATAATAGGTTTCGGATTTTTTTTATTTAGGGCAATTGCCTCTTCAAAACTAACCCAATTAACTTCTTTAGGTTTTGGGTTGCTAGAAAATAGAAGTACAGGTATAAAGGCTAATAATAACGCTAATTTTTTCATGAAGGTGATTTATACTTTTAGGTCTTTGTATTTGTAATAATCTTACACAAAATTTAATCCACACCGTGCATTTTTCGTACCAAAGTTTTATTTAATAATGCAATTACAATTCCAGCAACTACAGGAATGATAGTAAATATTAAAAAGAAGGTAGATAAGTCGTAGTGTTGGGTAATATTTTCGATTTGTCCTCCCAGCGTGGCAGCCAATTTATTACCAATAGCAATGGCTAAATACCACATTCCAAACATCAATCCAATCATTCTAGCAGGAACTAGTTTACTTACTTGAGATAGTCCTACAGGAGACAGACACAGTTCTCCAAGCGTATGGAATAAATAGGCCATAATTAGCCAAATCATACTTACTTTTACGGAACCAGCCACCGCGTTAGAAGGTATTGCTTGAGCTCCAAACGCTAAAAAGCCAAAACCAACTCCAAGTAGCAAAAGTCCTAAAGCATATTTTTGTGCTGATGTAGGGTTGTATTTGCTTTCCCACCACTTAGAAAAGTAAGAAGCGAAAGCAATAATAAAAAAGGAATTTAATGTACTAAACCAAGAAACGGTAACGGTAGTTACTTCCGAAGAAAATTCTTTGTAAATCATGCTTCCTACAACCCCCCAAATTGCTAAAAAACTAAGAATAAGAATCCAATTAGATGCCTTGATAAGTTGATGGGTTTGCTTGTATAGTAAATACAGTACCCAAGAAATAATCATCAAAGGAATCACGGTCAAGAGCGTATTTACAATGTTAAAAAGAATGGCATAATTACCTGTTAATTCTCTGTGCGTATAATCTCTAGCAAAAATAATTAGAGAGGTGGCTCCTTGTTCAAAAGACATCCAAAAGAAAACTGTAAACATAGCAAAGATGACAAAGGAGATCATTCGGTCTCTCAAAACTTTTTCGTAGCGAATGATTCTACTGCTCACTAAAAACAGAAAAATACCCAATGTGATCATCATAATTTCTGTAGCACCTGATATTTGATTAGAAATTCCTAAAAATTTTTGAGGAAGCAAATAAATTTCTCCTATTTTAGAAATCGGATCGTCTAGTAAGTATAACAAACTGGTGGTTGCACAAATAGCAATCAAAATTTTATCGATAACGGTAAATGGATATCTCTTTTCATTTGTATTTTCTTTCTGTTTATCACTTGTTTTTGGCGTACTACCTAGCTTACCAAAAAGCGGAAAAGATAACCAGAACTGAATAGTTCCAAACAGCATAAAAATACCAGCCAAACCAAATCCATATGCCCAGCCTTTGGTTTCAGCCAAATAACCACATAGCATCATCCCAAAAAAAGCACCTGCATTTACTCCCATATAATAAATGGTAAAAGCTCCATCTTTTTTCTGCGGTACTTTTTCGTACATTTCGGAGATGATGGAAGTCATATTGGGTTTGAAAAAACCAGTACCAATCACAAGCAAAATTAAACCGATGTAAAGGGAAAGTTCTGTATCAAAAGCCATGGCAGCATGCCCTAAAGTCATTACAAAAGCCCCAATTACCACTGCCCATTTGTAACCTGTAATTTTGTCGGCAATGATTCCACCCAAAATAGGCGTTAAGTACAATAAACTAGCATAAGTTCCAAACAAAGAACCCGCATTTTCTACACTCCAACCCCAACCTGGGTGATCTACTCCCACAATGGCCATGGTTAAAAAGTTAACCAACAAAACTCTCATTCCATAAAAGGAAAAACGTTCCCACATTTCTGTAAAAAACAATACAAACAACCCTGATGGATGCCCTAGTATCATGTTTTGATTTGTCTTACTTCCTCCGTATGTCAATTCCATATGTAGTTCCTGTATTTAAAAGATAAAAATAAACTATTTAAGTAGATTTAAAAGAATAAAGTATATCTAACAAAAAGCGAGACATCTAGATAGTTATCAATTAATTTATAAAGCAATACTAAAGGATAATTGTAGAAGTAGACTAAATTTAAGTCGTTTTTAAGAGAATGTGGAAATGAACTGTATATTTGTGTATAAAATTTATAACCCATTCAAATGGCAAAACTTATTTCTGGTTTTTCTAAGCTAAGCAAACAAGAAAAAATAAATTGGCTTGCAGAGAATTTCACTGATGCTTCTGAAGATACTAAACAAGTTTTAGCTCAATACTTAAATAAGGATGAGCAACTACAGCAATTACATGATGATTTTATAGAAAACACCATTTCTAATTATTATATGCCTTACGGGATAGCTCCAAACTTTATCATTAACGGTAAAAATTATACAATTCCTATGGCTATCGAGGAAAGCTCAGTAGTGGCTGCAGCCTCTTTAGTTGCTAAATTTTGGTCGGATAAAGGTGGCTTTACTGCCAAGGTGATTGATACGCAAAAGGTGGGTCAAATACATTTTATGTATGAAGGTAAAGAATCCGATTTGCAAGCTTACTTTGAAAGTAAAAAAGAAGTCCTCATTGCAGCAACAGATAAAATTACAGAAAACATGCGCAAGCGTGGAGGGGGTATTTTGGAAGTTGAATTAAGAGATAAAACAAAAGAATTAGCCAATTATTACCAAATACATGTAACGTTTGAGACTAAGGATTCTATGGGAGCCAATTTTATCAACTCTTGTTTAGAGTTGATGGCCAAAAAATTTAAAAAAGATGATATTCATATTGTAATGAGTATTTTATCTAACTACGTTCCGCAATGTTTGGTAAAAGCAGAGGTGAGTTGTGAGGTAGAAAAATTACACCCAACTGATGGTGCTTTATTTGCGAAGAAAATGAAGCAAGCAGTAGACATTGCTAATGTAGAACCACACAGAGCAGTTACACACAATAAAGGTGTGATGAATGGAATTGATGCAGTAGTTATTGCAACAGGAAACGATTTTAGAGCCATTGAGGCTGGGGTGCATGCTTACGCAGCAAAATCAGGTCGTTATAAAAGTTTAACGTCATGCACAGTAGAGAACGGAGTTTTTACATTTTCTATTGAAATTCCTTTGGCTTTGGGAACTGTGGGAGGTTTAACGAGTACGCATCCGTTATCAAAATTATCTTTAGAAATCTTGAAACGACCATCGGCTAAGGAGTTGATGCAAATTGTAGCCGTAGCAGGATTGGCTCAAAATTATGCTGCCTTAAGAGCTTTAACAACCACGGGTATACAAGAGGGACATATGAAAATGCATTTAGTTAATATTTTAAATCAACTAGAAGCGAATCCAAAAGAAAAAGAATGGGTAACTAACGAACTAAAGGGACAAGTGGTTAGTTATAGTGGGGTTGCCGAAACATTAAAAAAGATAAGAGCTTAATGAGTACTTATTATAGCAATGGTAAATTATTAATTTCCGCAGAATATTTAGTGTTAGATGGTGCTGTTTCTCTAGCATTGCCTACAAAATATGGACAGGCCTTGAAGGTTGAGTGTAACGAGAGCAATCAAATTTTATGGAGTAGCTATAATGTGCTTAAAGAATGTTGGTTTTCAGCAGTTTTCAATCTGAATAGTTTTGAAGTGATAAGTTCTAGTAGTGAAAAAGTGAGTAAAACCTTGCAAGAAATATTAAGAACCGCTAAAAAACTAAATCCAAATTTTTTAAATGATAGTAAAGGAGTTGGGGCAAAGACTTCTTTAACTTTTCCTAATGAATGGGGGCTAGGTACCTCTTCTACTTTAATTCATAGTATTGCTAGCTGGGCAGAGGTCAATCCATTTGAGTTGTTAGAACTTTCTTTTGGAGGTAGTGGATACGATATTGCTTGCGCTAAATACAATACTCCCATTACTTTTCAAAGAAATGGAATCACTCCAAATATACAGGAAGTCAATTTTAATCCTAGCTTTAAAAATCAACTGTTTTTTGTATACTTAAATAACAAACAAGACAGTAAAGAAGGAATTAAATTATACCGAAGTTTGCAGGTTGATAAATCTGTATATATTCATAAAATAAATGCGCTTACTCAGCAAATAATAGAGGCTAAAAATCTTGCTGAATTCGATGAGTTATTAAACAAGCATGAAGGTCTACTCAGTTCTTTGATAGGAGTTACCGCAGTTAAAGAAAAGCTGTTTGCAGATTATACGGGTAGTGTGAAAAGTTTAGGTGCTTGGGGAGGAGATTTTGTATTGGTTACAGGAACGGAAGTAATGGTAAAAAGTTATTTCACCTCAAAAAATTACAAAACTATTTTATCTTATGAGGAGATGATTAAGAGTTAAAGCATCGATAATACAAGAATAAAATAAAGCCCTTAGAACAAATAGTTTTAAGGGGCTTTATTTTAATACTTATCCAAGTCGATATCGTCTAAACTTTCAAAATTACCAAAATCTTCAAACTCGCTATCAAATTTATCCATATCAAATTCGTCTTTGGGTTTATCAGCAGTAAATTCCTTTTCTGGAGCACTGTCTGGGGTTTCTCCAACAGATAATACAAGAGTAGGTAGTTTTGAAGTGGTTGTTTTTGTAACCTCAATTAATTCGCAGTAAAACGTCCACATATTTAAGTAGTCGTACACATAAATTAGTTTTTCCTCAGGATCTTCTATATTTTGTTCTAGAGTAGTGTTTGCCATATGTAGAGCATCTGGACACTCGTCCATGGTACATAAAGGAATTTCTTCTCCTTGATTCCATTCATCATCGGCTCTATAAAAAGAAGCCATCTCTTGACCATTGAATCCAAAAACTTCAGCAATTAACTTATGAAAATCCTCTAACGTGTTCTTAGAATCTACTAACAAAGTTCTTATTACATCTTCCTTAGTGTCTAAAATGACCCTTATTTTGTATATCATCAAATAGTTACTTTAATAGTACAAAAATAGGTATAAAAGTCAATAAATAGTTAATTTTACCTGAATTAAAAAAGAACGATGGATTTTAATCAAGCACTAGAGCAGCTAAATAAAGTAACCAAAAATACCTTGATGGAAACTTTAGAAATAAAGTATACCGATATAGGAAAAGACTATTTAATAGCCACAATGCCTGTAAATTCAAAAGTACATCAACCTATGGGATTGTTACACGGAGGAGCTACCGTTGCTTTGGCGGAGAGTGTGGGTAGTGCAGCTTCTTTTTTATTTGTGAATCCCAAAAAATATGTGGTAAAGGGAATCGAAATATCGGCGAACCATGTAAAAAGTAAAAAAGACGGACTTTTAACAGCAAAAGCATCAATTATCCATAAAGGACAAACTACACATTTGTGGCAAGTTGAGGTCAGAGATGAGGCCAGCGATTTAATTTCTCTGTGCAAAATAACCAACATTGTATTACCTAAGTAACTAAAGACTTGAAGATACTAACACACATAGATAATTGTTACCGTAAAGAAATTCCTTTTGTGGCATACAAAAAGCCAGAAGATGATATTTTAAAATGTATTTGCCAAGACGGTACAGAATTGCATAAGTTTACGGGATTGGAAACGGATGGTTTTGTATTTGCTCCGTTTGATGATAGAGAAGATGCTTATATCATTCCTAAAGACAGTTTTACGGAAGAAGCAATTTCTGTAGACAGTTCGTTTTTTTCTGATGGTCAATTTATAGTCAATAATTCATCAAAAAAAAGACACATTGATTTAGTGTCTAAAACCATAGATGCGATTCAACAAACAGACCTCTTAAAGGTGGTCGTTTCTAGGGAAGAGGAAGCGAAATTAGAGGATTTTGAGATGGTGAATGTATTTAAAAAAATGCTACACCAGTATAAAAGTGCCTTTGTTTATATATGGTTTCATCCAAAAGTAGGTTTGTGGATGGGAGCGACTCCTGAAACGTTATTGAAAATAGAGGGTTGTAATTTTGAAACGATGTCTTTAGCGGGTACACAAGAATTTAAAGGGGACTTAAATCCTAAGTGGGGATCAAAAGAGTTGGAAGAACAAAGTTTGGTAACCCGATACATTAAAGAAAATTTAGAATCTAAAGTTAAAGAACTTCAATTATCTGACGTGGAAACGGTAAAAGCAGGAAAGCTGTTACACTTGAAAACAAAAATTAGAGGAGTATTAAATAGCAAGCAAGATATTACCACCTTGATAAAACTGTTGCACCCAACACCAGCCGTTTGTGGTTTACCCAAAGAACTGAGCAAAGCATTTATCTTAAGAGAGGAGAACTATGCAAGGTCTTTCTATACAGGGTACTTAGGGGAAATCAATATCAAAAACAAAACCTCGTTATACGTTAACTTAAGATGTTTTAGTTATGACAATAGCATGGTCAAATTGTATGTTGGAGGTGGGATTACAAAAAGTAGCAACCCAGAAAAAGAATGGTTGGAGACAGTAGCTAAAAGTGAGACTATAAAAAGAGTTTTATTTTAATGTTTCTAAGAGCTTCCTTTTAAATTTAACTTCAGCAAGTCTCAGTTTAATAGACTCTTTGGAAGTTAAGACCTCTTTAAGTTCCTCGTAATATTTCATTCTATTTTCAAACAATAACTTTTCCTTAAGATCTATTTCACTTATAATTTTCTTAGCTTGATACTCTGAAATCTCTTCATTTAAAATTCTTTTTTGCATTTTTCCTCTTTCTCTTGAAAGATTAAATAGCTCAGTTCTAAAATTATTGTGAATTTCAGTAAACTTTCTGGCCTTAGCGTTGTTCAGCTTTAATTCGTTTATGATAAAGTTGGCTCTAGCTTCCGTAACTTTCTTTACACGGTCGTTTTGTTGGCCTACCATCATAGAACTAATCATTATAAATAATATGTACAGCAATGTTTTTTTCATATTTAAAAATCTATAAGATCGTAATCATCTATTTCCAAAGTTAGTTCATCAATATTAATATTAATGTTTTCTACATTGGTTAAATCACGGTTATCTATAATATTGTGGTATAGAATTTCATCGTCATACATATTAGCTTCTATCGCAAGGTAGTCAATAATTTCATCCTTGCTTAGAGTACGATTTTTACTCAAATTAAAGAGAAAAAAACCAACTAAAATAGCAGCAGCTACAGATGTATATGGGACTAGCTTTAAAATTTTAAATTTAGGAGGAGATACTTTAAAGTTATCAAAATAATGTTTAGGAGCAATAAAACCTGTCTTTTTAGGGAGTGGTGTTGCGTTATCTTTAGACACTATAGAACTTGACAATTCGTTAAAGTAATTGTCAGGGGCTTTAAACGGATTTTTTTTAAGGTTTAAATCGTCTAAAGAGAAATGTTTATTTTGTTCTGGTTCGTTGTACATATTGAATCTTAGATGGTTATAGCCAAAAAAGGTTTAATGGTTTTTGATATAATTTTCTATTTTTTTAACAGCATGATGATAGGAAGCTTTGAGCGCACCTACGGAAGTTCCTAAAATTTCTGAAATTTGATCGTATTTCATCTCGTCAAAATACTTCATATTAAAGACCATTTGTTGTTTGTGAGGCAATTCTGCAATGGCTTTTTGTAAAATTAACTGGATGCTATCACCATCAAACAACTCATCTTCTTGTAAGCTCGTCCTTAATTCCTTTTGATATTCTTCAATAGGAACGTTAGATTTTTTGGCTTTTTTGTTTAAATAGGTAATGGCTTCGTTGGTTGCAATTCTGTACATCCAAGAAAAGAGCTTGCTATCTCCTTTAAACCCTTTGATATTCTTGTAAACTTTGATAAAGGTGTTTTGCAATACATCGTCAGTATCATCGTGATTGATAACTATTTTACGGATATGCCAGTACAAGCGCTCTTTGTATAATTGAACCAACTCATCAAAAGCCTTATGTTGCTTTTTAGAGTCTTTTAAATCATCAATAAGTTGTTGCTCGTTCACCAAATTTATTAAACTTTAATAGTCTTTTTGTAACCAAATAAACCTTTAAATTTTATCGTTTCTGCAATACCTTCTGGCAACATTTCTTCCCAACCCTCTTCGTTGTTGTTAATTTTTTTGAAAACATTAGGAGCCTGGATCTCTAAATGATCTCTTCTGTAATTCTCAATATCAATTATTTTACGTGTTTGTTTAAAGAAAAGATACAACTGCTTAACTCTGTGGTTTACCTTTAAATTATCGCTATTCACAATGGTTTCGCCATCTTTATCTAAAATAGGATACAAGTATATTTTTAAGTTGTTAGAAAATAATTTTCCAACACCTTCTAATATATTTCCTTTTAAGTGGTTGTAGTATTTAATATCAAAAATATTCATTACACTATCAGCACCCATTCCAAACACAATTTGCTCATTGGTAAATTCACCAAAAAAGTCTGCAAGTTTGTAGTATTCTTGGAAATTGGTGATCATTACAATTTGACCTAGAGAACAAAGCAAATCAGCTCTGTCTAAAAAGTCACGTTCATTTATTTCTCCTTCGTTTTTTAAATTAGAAAGCGTAATTTCAAAAATGGTTTTGGTTTTTTTAGGGTCTATTTTTTGATCCTTAAAAAATAATTTTTGAGATTCCTCATAAACATCCATATTCACCTTAGTAACAGGTCTAAATCTCCCTCTTAATGCCAGTATATTTTTCTTGTAAAGTTCTTGAGCCGGTAACAGGTTTTTTCCACCATCGTTAAACATTACGGCATTGGTCATTCCGTTTTTAACGAGTTGCAGGCTCATCAATCTATTATCAACATAAGTAAATCTCGGTCCAGAGAAGTTAATCATATCAATTTCTAGTTCATCAATCCCAATATTGTCGTATAAAGATTTGATTAAATCTTTAGGATTATCATAGTAATAAAAAGCTCCATAAACCAAGTTAACCCCTAGTCTTCCCAAAGTCTCTTGCTGTAGAGTGGCATCGGTTTGTGTGAATCGAAGATGTAGAACAATTTCGTTATAAGGTTCATTGGGCGATAATTGAAAATGAATACCTACCCATCCGTGGCCTTTAAATTGTTTGGCAAAATCTATAGTACAGACCGTATTGGCATAACTAAAATACATTTTATCTGGATGCTTCGCTCTGTCTAGTCTATCCTCCGTTAACTGTATTTCGTGACGAAGCATTTTGCGCAATCTGCTCTCTGTCACATATCTTTTATCACTCTCAATACCATAAATAGCATCAGAAAAATCTTTATCGTAAGCACTCATGGCTTTGGCAATCGTTCCAGAAGATCCTCCTGCTCTAAAAAAGTGTCTCACGGTTTCTTGCCCTGCACCTATTTCGGAAAATGTACCGTAAATATTTCTATTTAAGTTTATTTTTAAAGCTTTAGATTTACTGGTAAGGATATTTTCTATTTGAATATCTCCTTTGTGTGATACAGCCATGGGATTCTTTTTCTATGTGTTCATCCAAATATACCATTTTTTGATTTTTTAGTAGCTGTGTTTTCGTATTTTTGAGAGAAGATTTGTAAACATGAAAATAATTTTCTTAGGAACAGGAACTTCTCAAGGCGTTCCGATGCTGTTGTCAGAAGAGCCTGTAAATTTTTCGGAAGATAGTAAAGACAAAAGGATGAGAAGTTCTGTCTTAATATCGTGGGAAGGTTTTTCTTGTTTGGTGGATTGCGGTGCAGATTTTAGAATGCAAATACTGAACAACGATGTAAAAGATATAGATGCCATTCTGTTTACTCACGAACACTCAGATCATATAGCAGGCTTAGATGATATTAGGCCTTTTTGTTACAAAAAAGGACCTATGCCAGTTTATGCTATGAAGAGAGTGATGGAGAGTTTAGCCAAGCGATATGAATATATTTTTACCTTAGAAAACAGGTATCCTGGAGCAGCGGCTGTAATTCCTAACATTGTTGATGACACCCCGTTTGTTTTAGGAGGAAAAACAATTGTTCCGATACAAGTACAGCACGGAACGCTTCCTATTTTAGGATATAGAATAGAAACCCTGGCTTATTTAACCGATGTAAAATACTTGGACTTAACAGAAATAGAAAAATTAAAAGATTTAGAAGTATTGGTGATTAATGCCTTGAGAATTGACGAACATCCAACGCATTTAAATTTAAACGAAGCTTTGGAGTTGATTGAAACTCTGCAACCCAAAAGGACTTATCTCACACACATTAGCCACAGGCTTGGTTTTCACAAAGAAATAAGTAGAATATTACCAAATAATGTTTTTTTGTCCTACGATGGTTTAAATGTAGATATTTAAGATGCTTTATGTATTTTAGTCTGTTATAAACTAAAATGAATTATTATGGACAACAAAATTGTACTTATTATCTTATCAATCTTTTTACCACCTTTGGCAGTTTATTTAAAAGCTGGAGCAGGGAAGCACTTAATTATTAATATTATATTGTGTTTCGTATTCTTTTTCCCAGCTATTTTACATTCGTTGTATATTGTGTTAAAGTAACAAGGTTTTAATGTAAGAAATAAAAAAGAGTGCTTTAAAGCACTCTTTTTTATTCTAGATTCTGTTTAAAATCCAATTTTTTAAATCGTAAAAATTATTTGGATGTACTCCATGTCCCACAGGGTACTCTTTGTAGCTATGGTCAACGTTTAATTCTGATAAAATTTTGGGAGCTTTTTGAGCCCATTCTACGGGGATTACCTGATCTACGCTACCGTGAGAAATAAAGTATTCAGAGTCGTTGTGAGTGGGAGTATCTATTAAAAAATCAGGATTAAAATACCCACTCAAAGCAAGCACATATTTTACTTTGTTGGGAAAAGTAAAAGAATAGGCATAGCTTAAAATAGCTCCTTGGCTAAAACCTGTCATAAAAATCTTAGAGGAATTAATATTGTACTTACCAACGATTTCGTCAATAAACAGATTCAGTTTTTGCACAGATTCCTTTCCCTCATCAGGATTAGAGAATTTATTTTCATCCGCATCAAAAGTAATGCTATACCAAGCATAACCACCAAAAGGCAAAGTAGTTGGAGCTTGTACGCTTACTACCAAAGCTTGTTCAGGTAGTTCAGCAGCAAAAGAAAATAAATCTTCTTTGTTGCTTCCGTAACCGTGAATTAATAAAATAAGGGGAGGTTTTTCTACTATTGCTATTGGTTCTCTGGCGATATATTCAAGCGATAAATCGTTCATTATGCTAATGTTAAAATGTTGTTATTAAAAGAACCATATACTTTACCAGTAGTTTTGTTTCCTAGATAAGCACTGTTTTTTGAAGTAGACAAAATCTGAGACTCATCAAAAATACCTGTTCCTTCGGTAGTAAAAAGAGACAAGTTTGCTTTATTGCCTACTTTTATACTAGCTGGTTCTAATCCAAAAATAGTCACGGGAGCAGTAGTTATTTTTTCAATCAATAAATCTATTCCTAAAACATCAACTAAACTTGTGAACAAACTTTCTAGGCCAATACTACCATTAAGAGCATTACTAAATTCTAATTTTTTGTTTTCTATATCTATAGGATCGTGATCAGAAGTAATAAAATCTACAGTTCCGTCCTTCAAACCTTCTATCAACGCAGTTACGTCACTAGGTGTTCTCAATGGAGGCATTACTTTATAATTGGCATCAAAAGATTTTAATTTATCATCTGTTAAGACCAAGTGATTAGCAGTAACGCTACAACTTACGTTTAATCCTTTTAGTTTGGCCTCTCTGATGAGTGCTACAGATTTTGCTGTACTTATGGTAGGGATGTGCAGTTTACCACCAGTATATTCCAACAGAAATAAATCTCTACTAACTTGTAGTTCTTCTGCTAAAGAAGGAATTCCTTTTAACCCTAGTCGCGTGCTGTGAATTCCTTCATTTACGATTCCTTCTCCCGCAATGTTGCAGTTGTTAGGAAAACTCATGACTAGTCCCTCAAAGCTTTGTGTGTATTGCAGAGCTATTTTTAAAATAGTAGCATTTTCAATTCCTTTTTTGTAGTCGTAAAAAGCTATAGCACCTGCTTGTTGCATATCATAAAGTTCTGCAATATCTGTTCCCTTGCTTTCTTTTGTCAAACTTCCTATGGGTAGTATGTCTACTCCCGTTCCAAAAGATTTGGACTTTAAAAAATTAACAATGGATTTGGAATCCGTTAAAGGGTAACAGTTGGAATTTAATCCTACTTTGGTAAATCCGCTTTTAGCAGCTACTTGTAAGCCGTTTTCTATGGTTTCTCTATCTTCGTAACCAGGCTCTCCAAAACTTACACTTGCATCAAACCATCCTTGAGAAACGGTTAGGTTTTCTAGATTAATCTCTTTAGCATTTTCTGGACAAGAAATGTTTTTTTCAATTTTAGAAATCAAACCATTTTCTATCAATACATCTAGTGTATTGTTATGAAAAGAGCTTTTAGGATCAAAAATAGTAGCTGATTTTAATAGAATATCCATGCTATAAAATGTTCGTAAAATTTAAAATAGGAAATGAAACTGACAAGAATAAAGAAAGAACAATAAACTTACTCATTAATACCAAAGATTGTATTCGATTGGAAAGGTAGATGTTTTTCGTCATGTTTCTAAGATTGCTCAAAGATACTTAAACAAATTTAACTGCAATAATTTTCTAAGATGCCTTTTGCGTACTTGCTAGCAATCTTTTTTGTGAACAGAGGAAAGTCAATAGGAGCGCTATCATCTGATTTGTCAGAGATAATTCTAATCACATTAAATGGAATGCTATATTCGTAGCATACTTGGGCTACTGCAGCCCCTTCCATTTCAACGCATTGTACGTCTTCAAGCTCATTTTTAATTTTATCAAAGCTAGTTTGTGTGCTTATAAACTCATCGCCACTTGCGATGTTACCTTCAATCAATTTAGGAGTGTAGATTTTAAATTCATCGGCTGATTGTTGATCTACGAAATCATAATAACAATTTGTAAAGTGCACTACAGTATTGTATAATTTAGGATTAGGGCTTGTTGCTAAATATGTTTTCTCGATTAATGGAATCTCAAATTTGGGAAATAGGGGAGAGGCATCCATATCGTGCTGAACTAAGGATTTGCCATAAACTACATCTCCAATATTAAGTTTGTTGCTAATGGCTCCAGCAACCCCCGTAAAAATAATTTCTGATGGATGAAAGCTGCTAATTAACTCGGTAGTCGTAATAGCAGCAGCCACTTTTCCCCATTTAGAAAAAACAATAACAACAGAGGTTTTATTGATGTTACCTTTGTAATATTCTCGTCCCCCTAAAGTAATCGTTTCTTTATTTTTGAGCACAAGAAGCAGTTCTGCCAATTCATCGTGCATAGCACTAATTATTCCAATCATTTGTTTTGATGTTTAAAAAGAGATAAAGAAAATTTTTCTTGCTGTTAAAGCACTAAATTCCCGTCTTTCAAGACCAATTTTCTATCTGCCATATTTGCGAGGCTTTCGTTGTGAGTTACAATTACAAAAGTTTGATTAAATGTGTCTCTTAGCTCAAAAAATAAGTCATGTAAATTGTTGGCACTTTCAGTATCTAAATTTCCGCTAGGTTCATCAGCAAAGACAATGGCAGGTTGATTAATTAAAGCCCTAGCCACAGCCACTCTTTGCTGTTCTCCTCCCGATAGTTGACTGGGTTTGTTATCTGCTTTGTGTTTAATTCCCAAAAAATCAAGCAATTCCAGCGCTCTGTCCTTTATCTGATTTTCTTTTTTACCACCAATATAAGCTGGAATACAAACGTTCTCTATTGCAGTAAATTCGGGTAGTAGTTGATGAAATTGAAAAACAAATCCAATATGTTGATTTCTAAAAGCAGAGATTTTTTTATCCTTAAGCCCAATGGGAGATATATGGTTAATGATTAACTCGCTATCAGCGTTTTCATCGGGAATTTCTAAAGTGCTTAAAATCTGTAATAACGTGGTTTTACCTGCTCCTGATGGACCAACAATAGCCACGATTTCTCCTTGTTTTATATGTAAATCTATTCCTTTTAAAACACGAGTATTATTAAAAGTCTTTTGAATGTTTTTTGCTTTGATCATGTATGATGTGTGTCGAAACGAAAATACTAAAAAAGATACGATTCTGCCTTTTTTGTTAAATACTTAATTTTTGACGAAAAAAATATCGGTTTCATCTTGTTAGTAAAACGTTATTCATATTTTTGGGTCAATTATACATATTTTAAGAGAAGTTTTATGAATTTACACGAATTTCAAGGAAAAGAAATTTTAAAGAGTTTTGGAGTAAAAGTACCTATGGAGCTTGTTGCTACAACTCCAGAGGAGGCATTAGAAGCTGCAAATAAGATTCATGCAGAAAAAGGATGTACAGTTTTTGCTGTAAAAGCGCAAATACACGCAGGTGGACGTGGTAAAGGAGGTGGTGTAAAAATCGCTAAATCTATCGAAGAAGTTAAGATGTATGCTGAACAAATTATTGGAATGATGTTGGTAACTCCTCAAACTTCTGCTGAAGGAAAAGAAGTACACCAAGTTTTGATTTCTGAGAATGTCTATTATGACGGACCTTCTAAACCAGAAGAATACTATATGTCTGTTTTATTAAACAGAGCTACAGGTAAAAATATGATTATGTATTCTCCAGAAGGAGGTATGGATATTGAAGCTGTTGCTGAAGCAACACCAGAATTAATATTCACAGAAGAAATTGATCCTGCTACAGGAATTTTACCTTTCCAAGCGCGTAAAATTGCTTTTAACTTAGGTTTATCAGGTGCAGCATTTAAAGATATGACTAAGTTCGCAATGGCTTTATACAAAGCTTACGAAGGGTCGGATTCTTCTTTATTTGAAATTAATCCAGTGTTTAAAACTTCTGACGATCAAATTTTAGCAGTAGATGCTAAAGTTTCTTTAGATGAAAATGCTTTATACCGTCACAAAGACTATATTGACTACAGAGATGTTCGCGAAGAGCACCCAACGGAAGTTGAGGCAAAAGCTGCTGGATTAAATTATGTGGCTTTAGATGGTAACGTTGGATGTATGGTAAACGGAGCTGGTTTGGCAATGGGAACAATGGATTTAATTAAGCAAGCTGGTGGAGATCCTGCAAACTTTTTAGATGTAGGAGGTACTGCTGATGCTGAAAGAGTTGAAACTGCTTTTGGAATTATCTTAAAAGATCCTAAAGTTAAAGCAATTTTAGTAAATATTTTTGGAGGTATTGTACGTTGTGACCGTGTGGCACAGGGTGTTGTAGATGCTTATAAAAATATGGGAGATAAAATTAATGTACCAATTATTGTACGTTTGCAAGGAACCAACGCTGTTGAAGCAAAAGCTTTAATTGATGCAGAAGAAGGTTTAAATGTAATCTCTGCTACTGAGTTTCAAGAAGCTGCTGAAAAAGTACAAGAGGTTTTATCTTAGTTTTTAGATAAAATTATTACATATAAAAAAATGCTCTGATATTGTATCAGAGCATTTTTTTGTTGGCTTTAAAAAAACACGGTCGTTCGTTAAAACTTAAAATCTAGTGAATTCAATTAGCAACTGGCATGAATATTTAAAATTGATTTTCTCGATATAATCTTACCTCAAAAATCACTCAGAATAACAATCTTAGAAAACATGTACAAACATGTTTTCTAAAGCAGAACTCACATCTTAAAATAGATTCTTTATTTTTTAAGAACTTCCAAAATTGTTTCAGGATCTAGTCTCTCAGTATAATCCTCTGGAACGAAAGCATACAAAATTTCACCGCTATTATCCACAATAAATGTGGCTGGCATTGGTAATTCGTAATTTTCATTACCGTTGTGTTTGTCTACATGCAAATTGAAAGAATGATATATTTCTCTCAATTTTTCGGGCATCTGGAACACTAAGTTTAATTCTTTAGCATATTGATTATCAATATCACTTAGTATTTCAAATTCTAATTCATTTTTTTCGGAAGTACTTAAGGAGTTATCAGGTGTTTCTGGAGTAATAGCCACCAAGGTAGTATTTAACTCTTTAAGTTGAGGAAGTATGTCGTTTAATGCTTTTAGCTCTAAATTGCAATAAGGACACCATCCGCCTCTGTAGAAAGAAACAACTGCGTTTCCTTTGGCTAAAATATCCTTCAAATTAACACTGTTACCTTTTGCGTTAGGCAAACTAAACTCCTTTAGTGTCTCTCCCGTTTTTGGAGCTTTTTTTGATAGTTCAGCCTCTAATAAATCTTTAGTTGCTTGGCTCATCACTGCGTAAACTTCAGTAGGAATATTTGCAGCACTTTTATTTTTTACTTCTTGTAGTTGTTCTGTTAAACTCATAACGATTGTATTAAATATAATTAATACTGGTTAAGTCGTTTTGATAAGAATAACTTTCAAAAAACTGCATAAAAAAACTCAATCTATGTGATTGAGTTTTTGTTTTATATGTCATCAAAATTAACTTCAGTGAAACCAGCTGTTGTTAATTTGTCATCATCACTATTTGGTTCGTCTTCTTTTTTAAAGTCTTTCTGATGTCTTTCGCTAATAACCTCCAGACCTTTTTCATTTACAATAAAGTCGGTTGCTTGTTTAAGTTGCTCCAAAAACTCTGTAAAATCTTCTTTATACAAATAAATTTTGTGCTTTTGATAATGAAAGCTTCCATCATCATGCGTAAATTTTTTGCTTTCCGTAATGGTTAGGTAATAATCACCCGCTTTTGTAGATCTAACATCAAAAAAATAGGTTCTTCTACCAGCTCTTAGGATTTGAGAAAAAATTTCTTCTTGTCCTTCTCTTTCTTTCATTTTTAGTTGATTACTGTTATCTACTCAAATATATAAAAATAATTATTTCACACTAAATTATTCTATTTCTTTTTCTTCTAACTGCTGTTTGTATATTTCTTGATAAATTCCAGAAGTATTCACCAACTGTTGATGAGTTCCTTGTTGCGAAATTTTACCATTGTCTAGCACAATCACTTTATCAGCCAATTGCGCTGCGCTAATTCTATGACTTACAATAATGGTAGTACTCTGAGCACTAATTTTTCTTAAATTAGATAGTATTTTTTCCTCAGTTTCGGTATCGACCGCGGATAAGCAATCATCAAAAATGTAAATATTAGGGTTTTTGATAATGGCTCTAGCAATTGAAACTCTTTGTTTTTGTCCACCAGAAAGTGTAACCCCTCTTTCTCCCAAAACGGTATTATATTGTTTGTTAAAATCAATAATATTGTCGTGAACAACGGCCTGTTTGGCAGCGTTAATCATTTCTTGTTCACTCGCATCTTCCTTACCAAACTTGATATTATTAGCAATGGAATCAGAAAACAAAAATGGATCTTGAGGTACGAAACCAATATGATTTCTAAGGTTGTAAATATTATGATCTTGAATTGATTGATGATCTATTGTAATTATACCTGAGCTAACATCGTATAATCTACTGACTAGATTTAAAATACTAGATTTACCAGAACCTGTTTTACCTATAATTGCTAAAGTTTCACCAGGGTGTATGGAGAACGAAACGTTTTTTAAAGCTGTGATATTGGTATCATCATAGGTTAAAGAAACATTATCAAATTTGATAGCTCCTTTTATAGGTTGAGTTTCATTCGTATTATTTTTTATCTCAGGCTGTTGGTTCAAAAACTCGTTAATTCTTTTTTGAGAAGCCTCAGCTTGTTGTATGGTAGAGGTCACCCAACCTACAATGGCCACTGGCCAAGTAAGCATGTTGGTGTACATAATAAACTCGGCAATCACACCAATAGTGATATAACCTCTAATGTATTGCATACCACCTACGTACAACACGATAATATTGGCAGTTCCAATCAGTAAAATCATTAACGGAAAGAAAAAAGCTTGAATTTTGTACAAGTGTACATTTTTCTCTTTGTTGCTTTCAGCAATGTCCATAAAGTCTTTTTTTGTAGTGCTCTCTATGGCATAAGACTTAATAACATTAATTCCAGAAAATACTTCTTGCGTAAAGGTGGTCAATTTAGAGAGTTGCTCCTGTACAAGGGTGCTTCGCAAATGAATGTTTTTGCTGAGTACGAATATGGATATTGAAAGCACAGGGAAGGGAATTAAAGTAAAGAGCGTAAGCTTAACATCAATCTGTATCATTTTATAAATAGCTACAGAAAACATTACTAGCATATTAATAGTATACATAATAGCAGGACCAACGTACATTCTCACTTTACCCACATCTTCACTGATTCGATTCATCAAATCACCTGTTCTGTTTTTTTTATAAAAATTTAAGGTAAGTCGTTGGTATTGTTGATAAATATTATTTTTTAAGTCAAATTCTATAAGTCTAGAAGTAACTATAATTGTTTGTCTCATTAAAAAAGTAAAGAACCCAGAGAGTATAGCCAACCCTACAATTAATAGTATATTATGTAGCAAATTTTGTTGCACCAATTCGAGATCAGTTATTCTCCCTTGCTGATAATCATTAGCAGTATTTAAAGAGTTTTTTACAATTTCAGGAACTTTTACAGCCAAGTATCTTGAGGCTATCGAGATGAGTATTCCCAATAGCAAACGGAATCTATACTTATAAAAAAATTGGTTGATATATTTTAGTTCTTTCATTAGAAAGGAGGTGGTCTTTTGTGAGCTTACGAAGATAAAGTATTTATTTGTTTAGACGATATGAAACCCAAAACCTACTGTAAAAAAGTAAAGTTAAATTGTGTAACTAAAGAAGTGCCGTTTTGTAATTGTATTCTTAATAGAATTCAGCAATATATTTTTAATTTAATCTTTCACGTAACTTAATTAAATACTACTTTTGTACACATAAAAATATAAGTTCTTTATAGATGATTAATAGAAGACATATTCGTGTTAAGGTGATGCAATCAGTATACGCGATGATTCATGCAAAAAGTGATAATCTTGTTAAAGAAGAAAAATTCTTAAGACAAAGTATAGATAAAATGTATGATTTATACATCCTGTCTTTAGATATGCTAATCAGAGTAAATCAATTAGCAGAAAACACATCAGAAGCTTCAAAAAAGAAGTATTTAGCAACTAACGAAGAGCTAAATCCAAACAAAAAATTTATTGAGAATAAAGTAATTAACATTTTAAAACAAAGTGTTTCTTTACAAAATTATATAGAAGAGAACGAGCTAAATAATTGGTATCTAGACGATAAATATGTTGTCAATATTTACAAAGAATTGATAGAAAGTACTCTCTATAAAGATTATATGAGTGAAGAATCTACCTCTTTTAAAAAGGATCAAAAATTTGTCGTTAAATTTTTCGCAGAATTTATTGCTCCTAGCGAAAAGTTAGCAGCCTATTATGAAGGAGAAAACATTAGCTGGGTAGATGATATTCCTTTTGTTAACACATGGGTGATTAGAACAATACAGGAGTTAAAGGCAAATAGCGACTTTGTAATAGGACGTTTGTACAAAAATGGAGATGATGAGCAGTTTGCTTCTGATTTGTTCAAAAAAACGGTACTGAACTTAGATAAATTTGAAGAAGAAGTAGCCGATAAAACTCCTAACTGGGAGACAGATAGAATAGCCGATTTAGATATGATATTGATTAAAATGGCTGTATGTGAGTTTTTGAAATTCCCGTCAATTCCTGTTAAAGCTACTATTAATGAGTATTTAGAAATTGCTAAGGATTACTCTACTGAAAAGAGTAGCGTTTTTATCAATGGAGTTTTAGACAAAATTTGGAAAGATTTTGAAAAAACTGAAAGATTAAATAAAATAGGTAGAGGTACATTATAAAACTCTCTCTATATTTGAGCAAAAAAATAAATTCAGAATTATTTAAAAATAAAATTTAAAATGATCGCATTACAACAAAGTCCAATGAATCCAATTTTTTTAGTGGTAATGGCAGTTTTTATTGTCTTCTTTATGATTATACCTCAAGTAAAGAGAAGTAGGAATGAAAAAAAATTTAAGGAATCTTTAACTAAAGGAACTAAAGTAGTTACTACTGGTGGGATACACGGAAAGTTAGTAGAAATAAATGAAGGTACTGTAATGGTGGAAACCAATGCGGGAAAATTGTTAGTAGAAAAATCAGCTTTAAACATTGAGTTGACCAAGAAATACAATCAACCAGAAAAAAAATAAAAAACAACACTCTTGTTTAAGCCTCTAGATTTTTCTAGAGGCTTTTTAGTTTTAAAGCATCCTGTAAATTTTACCAATTAAGATAAGACAGGTTTTGTGGTGAATAACTCTTGAAAAAAATAACGTTTTATACTGACTCATTTGTTATTTTAGCTAATAATGGCATTGATAAAAAAATACATACAATCTGCTTTTAGCAAAAAGAAACATTATGTTTTTCTATTATTTGTGCTGTGTACTT
This sequence comes from Wenyingzhuangia sp. IMCC45533, assembly GCF_054111225.1. NCBI lineage: Bacteria > Pseudomonadati > Bacteroidota > Flavobacteriia > Flavobacteriales > Flavobacteriaceae > Wenyingzhuangia > Wenyingzhuangia sp. IMCC45533. The sequence continues at coordinate 2,273,665 of NZ_CM134197.1, forward strand.
GCGTTTTTTGGTTAATTAATCAGTTGTCTAAAAATTATAATCAGGTTGTTAATTATGAGGTAGTCTATGTAGACTTACCAGATGCGTTTGTTTTCCAAGAAGCCCCACCATCCACAATATCTGTAAGATTACACACAACAGGATATTATTTTTTTAAGAAAGCTTTTACGAGTAATCAGCTAGAAATTTCTTTAAAAAATGTAATGCAAGAAGGGGGTTACCAATATTTTCTATCTAATACCAATATCTCAAAACAGGTAAGATTAAGTATCAACGATAGAGTTCAGGTGATTGAGATTTTAGAAGATAGATTGCTTTTCAAACTAGGAAAAAGGAGTTTTAAAAAAGTTCCTGTGATCCCTAATCTTCAAATAGACTATCATTTAGGGTATCATTCCTTTGAAGGAGTTCAGTTATATCCAGATTCAATTCAAGTATCAGGTCCCGAGTTACAATTAAAAAAAGTAGATAAAATTTATTTAGAACCGTATCAAGAAACAGACGTGTTAACTTCTATTTCTCAAAATTTACCTATTGTAAAACCTCAGGGAGATAAATTAACTTTTGACCACGAATCTGTGAGGGTAGAGATAGAAGTAGAAAAAGTAACGGAGAAAACACTAATATTGCCAATACAAGTAATTAATACTGGTAACAAAGAGGTGGTAGTGTACCCAAAAAAAATAAAAGTACATTGTAAAGTAAGATTGTCTCAATTTAACGAAATTAATGAGAGCGATTTTATAGTAGTTACAGATTTTAACAAAAGAGGTGATAAATACATAGCAACAGAATTGATTAAAAAGCCTTCATCAATACTATCGGTAAAAGTGCAAACGGATAAAGTGGAATACTTAATTTTAAAGCAATGATTGTAGGTTTGACAGGGGGGATTGGAAGTGGCAAAACCACGGTGCTTAAGTATTTTGAAAAATTAGGAATGCCTTGTTATGTGGCAGATGAGCAAGCAAAGCGCATAATGAATGATTCGAATATAGTAAAACAACAAATCACCCAATTATTAGGAAATGAGGCTTATGTTCACAATAAACTCAACAAACAATTCATAGCTTCGCAAATTTTTTCAGACAAAAAATTACTTTTAAAAATAAATCAAATAGTCCATCCAGAAGTTCATAAAGATTTGCAGGAGTTTGTCAAGAACAATACTACGCATCCTTACATCATTTACGAAAGTGCTATTTTGTTTGAGAACAACAATCATCACTTATGTGATAAAATTATTGTTGTTACTGCCCCAGTAGAGACGAGGATAAAAAGAGTAATGGAGAGAGATAACGTTACAAAGGAACAAGTTTTAGCAAGAATCAACCATCAGATGAGTGATGAGGAAAAAATAAAAAGAGGAGATTTTGTTATCGAAAACAGTAACTATTCCGACCTAGAGGAAAAAGTGTTAGACATCCACAAACAATTAACAGTTTAAAAGAAACAAGTTAATACCAAAAATTAATTTTTTGCGTTTATATTTGTTATACGTAGTGTAAGTAATGAGATATATAGTTTCTATTCTTTTTGTATTTATTTTTAAGAGCATGTATTCTCAAGTGGGAGGAGAAACGTTATATCCATTTTTAAATTTGCCAACATCTCCCAAACAGATAGCACTAGGTGGAGTTACACTTACCTCCAGAAATGATGTCAGTCAAGCCATTTGGAACCCAGCGATTGTAAATAACGAAATAGATGGAGATGTTTCCATAAACTACGTCAATTACATAGCTGATATAAAAGTAGGATCTTTGTCTTACGTTAGATCTATCAATCCTAAATATGGAATCGCCTCTTTTGGAGTTCAATTTTTTGATTATGGTGATTTGGAAAGGACCAATGCTTCTGGACCAACAGTAGTGGGGAGCTTTGGAGCTAGAGATTTAGCCATTGCTCTGGGTTATGGATATACTTACAAAGATGTTACATTGGGAGTTTCATTAAAGTATGTATCTTCTAAAATAGACACTTTTACTTCTTCTGCTATTTTATATGATATAGGAGCTGTTTACGTGCATCCTTACTATCCGTTAGTGATGGCTCTCGTGATAAGAAATAACGGAAAACAACTTACACAATTTACCAACAGAGAAGAAGCTGTTTCAAACAACGTAATTGTATCTGCAGAGTATCAATTAGAACATGTTCCATTAAAGCTCTACGCTTCTTTTGATGAACTTAATAATTGGGATATTAGTGTTCCAAACCCTTCACAAGAAAAAACAGATTTAGAGGGAGAGGTTACACCAGAAAAAATAAGTACAACGGCTAATATTTTAAGACATATGTCTGGTGGGGTAGAATTGTGGCCCGATAAAAAATTAAATATAAGAATTGGATATAATCACAGGAGAGCTCAGGAGTTCAGATTAAATGATGTAAGAACCGGATCTGGACTGTCCTATGGTTTTGGTTTTAACACCAAACGAATCAAATTTGATTATGCCTTTTCCAAATTTCAAGAAGGAGCCAAGTACAGTACTTTTGGTTTAACGTTACACTTACAATAAATCAATGGGTTCAAAAATTATTATTGCTATCGACGGTTTTTCATCCACGGGTAAAAGCACAGTGGCAAAGCAATTGGCAAAAGAGTTAGGATACATTTATGTAGATACAGGTGCCATGTATAGAGCTGTAGCCTTATATGCACTCCAATGCAATTTCGCAAATAACGGAATCGTGAATCATCATCAATTGGTTGATGATTTGGATAAAATTAACATTTCCTTTAGCTACAATAAAAGTTTGGGATTTTCTGAAGCACACTTAAACGGTGTGAACGTAGAAGAGAAAATTAGAGGTTTGGAAGTGTCTTCTTATGTTAGTAAAGTAGCTGCAATTCCAGAAGTAAGACAGAAATTAGTAGTGTTGCAACAACAAATGGGAGTATCTAAAGGTGTGGTGATGGATGGAAGAGATATTGGAACAGTAGTATTTCCCAACGCAGAGCTAAAATTATTTATGATAGCATCTGCAGACACAAGAGCCAAACGCAGATACGATGAAATGGTAGCAAAAGGGAATACTGAGATAACATATCAAGAAGTTTACAACAACGTAGTTGAAAGAGATCAGATAGACACCACAAGAAAAGATTCGCCCTTAGTAAAAGCAAGCGATGCTGTTGAGATAGACAATTCTAAGATGTCTAGAAAAGAGCAGTTTGATTACATTCTTTCCCTTGTAAAAGAAAAACTATAATATTTTAAGGAATATTTAAGTATTTGTGAGTTTGTAATGATATTTTCCACTGTGGATTTTTCATTACATAGTCAACAATCATGGGAGTCATTTTTTCTTTTTTGCTCCACTCAGGTTGTAAGTACAGAGTACACTTGTCAGAAACTTTAGCGGCTTGCTGTTCTGCAAAATCAAAATCACTTTGATTGTGAATAATCATCTTCAACTCATCAGCTTCCGTATAAATTTCCTGTAAAGGCAATTTAGTTTTTTTAGGAGACAAACAAATCCAACTCCATTGTCCGCTCAAAGGATAAGCTCCAGAAGTTTCTATGTGAGTTTGCAGTCCCTTGTTTTGCAATGATGAGGTCAAGTATTGCATATTCCACATTAAAGGTTCACCACCAGTAATTACAATAGTTTTAGCATATTTATTTGCATTCTCAACAATTATATCTGCGTGGGTGGGTGGGTGTAAATCTGCATCCCAACTTTCCTTAACGTCACACCAATGGCATCCTACGTCACAACCTCCAACCCTAATGAAATAAGCAGCAGTACCTGTATGGTTACCTTCTCCTTGAATGGTGTAAAATTCTTCCATAAGAGGCAGCATAACTCCTTTATTTACAAGATCTTTAGTAGTACTATCCATAATTGTAGTTTTGGGTGTGCAAAGATACAAGAAATTAAACAATAAAAATTATTTGGAGCATAAAGGTTAAGTTGTAAAAAATAAAAGACTATTTGTTTAAATTAGACAAAAATTTACAATATATATGAAAAAAATAATCACTGTTGGTTTGCTACTTGCATTACTGGTTTCTTGCAATAAAAGAGATTACACAATAGCTTTAAACAAAGTAGGTGCTATTACCAAAAAGACTACTATTGAAGATTTAAATACTTTATTTGAGCAAGACTCAATTGTTTCTAGATACAGCGAGGGAGATTTTGGGAATAAAAACGCATACATCTTAGATAATGACACTCATCTAATTTATCAAAAAGGAGGAAGGTTAGCATTGGCTATTTCTCCTGTAAACCCCTTGGATTCTATCTCTAAAATTAAAAGTGTTACGGTGTTTAGCGATGAGTACAAGACTGAGTCAGGATTCAATCTTTCTTCTACGTTTAACGACCTAAATGTGAACCATAATATTGAAAGGTTAGAAGCTTCTTTTCATTTGGTTACCGTTTTTGTCAAAGACATTAACGCTACGTTAACCATGGATAAACAAGATTTGGGAATCAAAGCTTTTAAGCTAGGGACAGTAGACAAAGCTCAAATACCAGATGATTCAAAATTTACTTCTTTTACCGTATGGTTAGAAGATTAGCCGTAAGTGTAAGTTCAATATAACAGGGTTATGTTATTTTTTGAAGTTGATGTCGTAAACTATAGTTTTCAACATATAATCCTCATGGGGTTTAAATCAAACTAAAAAATTTAAGCCATTAAAGGAAATACAATGATAGATGTTTTAAAAAACAAAAAAATCCTTGATATTTAATATCAAGGATTTTTCGTTATGTATTATTTTTGTTATCTAACCTCTTTGTTCACCCGCTAGTAGCGTATTTTTTAATAGCATGGCAATAGTCATCGGTCCTACACCTCCAGGAACTGGAGTAATAAAATCAGCTTTTGGTGCGACAGATTCAAAATGAACGTCTCCAGCCAAACGGAAACCACTTTTCTTACTAGTATCTTCTAAGCGAGTTATTCCTACGTCAATAATAGTGACTCCTTGCTTTACCATATCACCTGTTAAAAATTCAGCAACACCTAAAGCAACAACAATAATATCTGCGTTTAAGGTTAGTTCCTTTAAATTTTTAGTTCTAGAATGAGCTACGGTAACAGTAGCATCTCCAGCAGCTCTTCGTTGACTCATTAAGATACTCATCGGTCTTCCCACAATATGAGAACGACCAATAACCACCACATTTTTACCAGAAGTAGGGACTTTATAACGTTCCAATAATTCCATCACACCATAAGGAGTAGCAGGTAAAAAAGTAGGTAATTCTAACGCCATTCGACCTACGTTTGTAGGGTGAAATCCATCAACATCTTTAGTAGCATCTACAGCTAACAAAACTTTATGCTCATCAATATGTTTTGGCAGTGGTAATTGAACAATATAACCGTCAACAGAATTGTTGTTATTTAACTCCTCTATTTTGGCTAATAACTCTGCTTCTGTAGTTTCTTCGGGTAATTCAACCAAAGTTGATTCAAAACCAACCAATTCACAGGCCTTTACTTTCGCACCTACGTAGGTTTTACTAGCACCATCATTTCCTACAATAACAGCAGCTAAATGAGGTGTTTTTTTACCTTTGGCTTTTAATTCTTTTACACTCTCTGCAATTTCAGCTTTAATGTCTGCAGAAGTTTTTTTACCGTCTAATATTGTCATTGTTTTATAGTATTAAGTGCGAAGGTACAAAGTACTGAGTTGTGTAGGGTAATCTTTGTAAAATCTGACTAATAGTTACTCTGTATTATGTACTAAAGAATTTACATTCCGGGCATTCCACCTTTCATGCCTCCCATCATTTGCATCATTTTTTTAGCTCCTCCACCTTGCATCATTTTCATCATTTTACTCATCTGAAAAAATTGCTTTAGTAATTGATTTACTTCCGCGATGCTAGTTCCAGAACCTTTAGCAATTCTTTTCTTACGAGAAGCATTGATAGTTTTAGGCTCTGTTCTCTCTAGCGGAGTCATAGAGTTGATTATAGCTTCTATACCTTGGAAAGCATCATCATCAATATCAACATCTTTTAGGGCTTTTCCAGCACCTGGTATCATCCCAACCAAGTCTTTCATATTCCCCATTTTTTTGATTTGTTGAATTTGACTTAAAAAGTCATCAAAACCAAATTGATTTTTAGCGATTTTCTTTTGAAGCTTTCTAGCCTCTTGTTCGTCAAATTGTTCCTGAGCACGTTCTACTAAAGATACAACATCTCCCATTCCCAAAATACGATCGGCCATACGTTCTGGATAGAAAACATCAATTGCTTCCATTTTTTCTCCAGTACCAATAAACTTGATAGGCTTATTAACTACATTTTTAATAGTTAAAGCAGCTCCACCACGAGTGTCACCATCTAATTTTGTTAAAACAACACCATCAAAATTTAACAAATCATTAAAAGCTTTTGCTGTATTTACAGCATCTTGTCCCGTCATAGAATCTACTACAAAAAGAGTTTCTTGTGGGCTTACAGCTTTATGAATGTTGGAGATTTCGGTCATCAAAGCTTCATCAATAGCCAAACGACCTGCAGTATCTATAATAACAGTATTTTTACCGTTTGCTTTGGCATGTGCAATAGCATTTTGTGCAATTTCAACAGGGTTTTTATTTTCTGTTTCCGCATACACTTCAACCCCAATTTGTTCTCCAACAACTTGTAATTGGTTGATGGCAGCTGGACGATAAACATCCGCTCCAACCAACAACACTTGCTTTGTTTTCTTTGTCTTTAAAAAGTTAGCCAATTTACCAGAAAAAGTAGTTTTACCCGATCCTTGTAAACCAGCCATTAAAATTACGGTAGGATTTCCAGATAAATTAATACCTGCAGTTTCTCCACCCATTAAATCGGTTAATTCATCTTTTACTAACTTAACCATCAGTTGCCCAGGATTCAACGTTGTTAATACGTCTTGCCCCATGGCTTTTTCTTTAATCCTTTTTGTAAAATCTTTAGCTACTTTAAAGTTTACATCGGCATCTAACAAGGCTCTACGAACCTCTTTTAGTGTTTCTGCAACATTTACTTCAGTTATTTTTCCATGTCCTTTTAAAAGGTGTAGGGCTTTATCTAGTTTATCCGATAAATTATTAAACATATGCTTTGATTTACTTTGATTAAAGTTGAGCTGCAAATATACAAGAATATAGCAATTTTTAAAGGCTTTATTCACAACAAAATCTTTCCCAAAACAAGGAAAGATTTAGCTGTTAACAATCTCAATTGCATTCGTCAAGAACCAAACGATAAAATGCAAAATTCATTTAAATGCGAAAGCAATAGAATGTGAACTATATGTCTTTCACTAAGGCTTTGTTGCTTCTTTAAATAACAAAGAAGCCGAGTTTACGCAATATCTTTTACCTGTGGTTTTTCTGGGTCCATCTAGAAACATATGCCCTAAATGTCCTTCGCAAACCTTGCAGATAATTTCGGTTCTAACCATTCCGTATTTATGATCTTCTAAGAAAGACACATGATTACTAATATGATTGTCAAAAGAAGGCCATCCTGTACCAGAATCAAACTTAGTTGTCGATTCAAATAATGGTGTGTCACAACCAGCGCAATGATATGTTCCGTTTTTGTAATGTTTGTTGTATTTACCGCTGAAAGCATATTCAGTACCTTTTTGCCTAAGTATGTAGTACTGTTCTTTGGTAAGTTGCTGTTTCCATTCAGCATCCGACTTTATTATTTTTTCTTGACCAAAAGAAGTCATACTTAAAAACAATAGACAACTTGAAATTAATATTTGTTTCATGGTACTGTGGGTTTGCTTAATGGGTCGTTTATTGATTATAATCATTACGTAGTTAGCTTTCAAATATTATATTTGTTTAGAATTAAAAAGTAATCTATTATGAATAAAATAATTTCATCAATATTAGCAATTGTATTTTTAACAGCATGTTCAACTGTGCCTATCACTGGTAGAAAAAGGTTAAACTTTGTTTCCGATGCTTCGGTTCTACCTACAAGTTTTGCTCAGTATGATTCTTTTCTAAAGGAAAACAAGGTAATTAATAATACTAGGCAGTCTCAGCAAATTAAGGAAATAGGAGTTAGGATTTCAAGAGCTGTAGATAAGTTTATGAGAAAAAACAATATGTCTTCCGAAGCAGATAGTTATCGCTGGGAATTTAATTTGGTTGATGACAAACAATTAAATGCGTGGTGTATGCCAGGTGGTAAAGTAGTTTTTTATACGGGAATTTTACCTGTTGCTAAAAATGAAGATGGTATTGCAGCTATTATGGGACACGAAGTTGCTCACGCGTTTGCAAAGCATGGACAGGAGCGTATGAGTTCAAGTCAATTACAACAATATGGAGGTGCTGCCATTGCTATTGGAACCTCTACTCAAAATCCTAGAGCACAACAATTGTGGAATATGGCTTACGGTGTAGGTTCTCAATTGGGAATGCTAAAATATAGTAGAACTCATGAAACAGAGGCCGATAAGTTAGGATTGGTGTTTATGATTATGGCAGGTTACAATGGAGAAGAAGCTGTAAAGGTATGGGAAAGAATGAAAGCTTTAGGAGGAGGTTCTCAGCCAGAGTTTTTAAGCACTCACCCTTCTAATACTTCAAGAATAGGAACGTTAAGAACTTATTTACCCGAAGCCAGAAGGTTAGCGGCTAAGTTTAGATAGAGATTGTCTCGTCTATTAATTTTAAAAATAAAGCTAAATTTATTTCTATATAGATTTTCATTCTTTTAGGTCTTTTAAATTTATTTAAAGGACCTAAATAGAATTAGAATAGTGATTAAATCCTACTAAATATAAATCACTTATTTGAAACAAATACGAAGCATTAAAAAGCAATTTATAAATAAATTATTTCAAGTTCAGGAAACGCTCGTTTGATCACTATTGCAGATACTTACCATTCTTTCTTAGTGATATAAAAATTAGGATCAATCTTTAGGCTTTTTAGTTTTCCTTTAACAGCGCTCCACCCATCCTTTTTAGGGGTAATCCAAGTTTCAGTTTTATTAATGTAAACTTTTATAGGGTATTCAAAGTCGTCAACAACTTGATTCCATTTGTACAAAATATCTTCACCTTTTTGTTGTACTAAAAGTTCAGGAATTTTTGTGGTATGTAAATATTGTTTAAAAAAAGGAAGCACATTAACTTCTGTTTTGTTGTTAATGTAACCAATAAGCTCTCTACCACTTACAGTTTTATGATAAAATGTTTTGTTCAAACCTCTCAGTATCTGTTTCCAAACTTGGTCGTTGTTAATGACGTTTCTCAGGGTGTGTAACATCAAACTACCTTTAAAATACATATCTCCACTACCATGATGATGAACGTTAAAAGTACCCACAATAGGCCTATCGTTTTTCACATAAGGTTTAAGCCCTTGGACGTATTCATTAGCTGCTTGTTTTTGATAAAAATATTCCACAAATAAACTCTCTGCGTAGGTGGCAAAAGATTCGTGAATCCATAAATCGGCAACATCTTTACAAGTAATACTATTGGCAAACCACTCATGGGCAGTTTCGTGAATAATAATATAATCAAACTTTAAAGCCCAGTCCGATAATCCCATTGTTTTACCCAAGTAACCGTTTTTGTAATGATTCCCGTAACCAATGCAACTTTGATGCTCCATACCTAAATAAGGAACTTCGACCAATTTGTAACCATCTTTGTAAAAAGGATAAGGACCCAACCAATATTCAAAAGCGCTTAACGTTCTATCTACGTCTCTAAACTGGGTTTTAGCTTTTAAAAAGTTGTGAGATAGTACGTAGTAGTTACAGTCCAAATAGCCTTTAGTTCCTTTATAACGAGTGCTAAAGTGAGCATAATTAGCAATATTGATACTAACTCCATAATTGTTGATAGGGCTGTTCACTTTCCAAGTGTAAGAATTTGTTCCGTTGGCGTTGTGACTAATATTTGTGCACCTACCATTGGAAACGCTAATGAGCGGATCAGGAGCTGTAACGGTAATTTCAACTTCATCTGCTTCATCTGCTGGATGATCTTTACAAGGCCACCAAACACTTGCTCCAATGGCTTGATTGGCCGAAGCTATAAACGGTTTTTTAAACAAGTCCTTACTCCATGTAATACCACCATCCCACGGAGGGTTGGTTGCTTCTTTTGGTTTTCCGTGATAATATATGTGTATGTTTTCTATACTATCAGCAATCTGCTTTTTTTCTAAAGCTACAAAATAACTCATTCCTGTTTTTTGGTAGTTCAGTTTGATGTTATTTTGGATAACAGAATCTACAACCAAAGGTTCTTGAAGTTCAAATTGTAGTTTGTTATCGGGTTTTAGTACTTGATAGCTGATGCTATTTTTACCACTAATGGCTTGTTTTTCTGGATAAACATCTATAGCCAAGTTATATTTTTTCACGTCCCACCAATTGCGTTCTGGCGTGATGCTTCCTCTAATACTATCTTGTTTGGTAAAAAGTTGTTGACTTTGTGCTGTAGAACAAAACAGAAGAAATAGAACAATATTAAATTTAAACATACTATAAATTTAATATTTTTCTTAAAAGAATGGATTATTCTTTTACTTTATAAGTTATTCCATCTTGCTTAAAATTACTTCCTAAGTAGTATCCTTTAAACTGATAATAGTCTTGTTTGATAGCCGTAATTTTAACGATGAAGGGAATACTATCAAGTTTTGAAGTAGGATGTACCTTTTTTAGATGATATTCAAAATTAGATTTCCAATAAATATCAAAAGTATCTTTTTGATTTTGATAAGATTCTACTTGAATTTTGTCATTTCTGTAAAAAAAAGAACTGTCTTTCCTTTCTCCTATATAGGTTTTAAAATTCCCTTTTTTAAAATAAAGAATATCCGTTTTGTTCTTGGTTGTACAAGAGAACAAAACGGATATGAAAATAATATTTATAAAAAATCTCATGAATTAAATTCCTGTGTAGTTACTTGGAGTAATTACTTTTAATTCGGCTTTAATTTTATCAGAAACATCTAAAGTATCTATAAAATTAGCGATAGTATCTCCTGTAATTTTTTCGTTAACTCTAGTTAATCCTTTTAAGGCTTCGTAAGGATTAGGGTAAGCTTCTCTACGTAAAATAGTTTGAATAGCTTCTGCCACCACAGCCCAGTTGTTTTCTAAATCCTTGGCAAAGGCATCGCGATTAATTAATAATTTCCCTAAACCTTTTAAAGTAGAAGCAAAGCCAATTAAAGTGTGCCCAAAAGGAACTCCAACATTTCTTAAAACAGTAGAATCTGTTAAATCACGTTGCAATCTAGAAACTGGTAATTTAATAGCTAGGTGTTCAAAAATGACATTTGCAATCCCTAAGTTTCCTTCAGAGTTTTCAAAGTCGATAGGATTTACTTTGTGTGGCATCGCAGAAGAACCTACTTCTCCTTTTTTAATTTTTTGCTTAAAATAATCATTAGAAACATAGGTCCATACATCTCTATCTAAATCGATGATGATCGTATTAATTCTCTTTACAGCATCAAAAATAGCAGCCATGTGATCATAATGCTCAATTTGAGTCGTTGGAAAAGAATGTTGTAAACCTAGTGTGTTTTCTACAAAGTCAGTTCCAAAAGATTTCCAATCTATATTAGGATAAGCTACGTGATGTGCGTTAAAGTTTCCTGTAGCACCACCAAATTTAGCAGCATGAGGCACTTGTTTTAATAGCGCAACTTGTTGTTGAATACGCTCTACAAATACCATAATTTCTTTACCTAAACGAGTAGGAGAAGCAGGTTGTCCGTGGGTACGAGCTAACATAGATACATCACTCCACTCGTTAGCCAGTTCTTTTAATTTACTAACAACAGCTTCTAATTCATCGTTGTATACCTCATCGAACATATCTTTAATAGATAGAGGAATTGCGGTGTTGTTAATGTCTTGAGAAGTCAATCCGAAGTGAATAAATTCTTTAAAAGCTTGTAAGTTTAAAGCATCAAATTTTTCTTTGATAAAATATTCAACAGCCTTCACATCGTGATTGGTCACGCGCTCAATATCTTTAATTTTTTGAGCATCATCAGCAGAAAAATTTAAATATATTCTTCTTAAATCAGTAAACAAATCTTTATCAAAATCTTCTAACTGAGGTAGTGGAATTTCACACAAAGCAATAAAGTATTCTATTTCTACTTTAACTCTGTATTTAATCAAAGCTTCTTCAGAATAATAGGCAGCTAAAGATTCAACTTTTCCTCTATATCTTCCATCAATAGGAGAGATGGCATTTAAATTTGTTAAATTCATTTCTTTGTAAAGATTTAAGTGGCAAAAGTACGTTAAAATAAGAAAAGTTGAAAGATGTTTTTTTGTATACTTTAAACTTTGTAATTTTCCTTTTTAAAATAGTTTATATTAGTCTATAAAATAGAATACTACTGTTTGTTTTAAGCAAATAGCTTTTCTGATAAAAATATGGTTTAAATGGGGTTTAGAAATTTTTTCTTTTTGATGTTATTGTTTCCTTTATTGTTGTTTTCTCAGGAAGACGTTAATAGGTTTGATGGAAATGGTAAAAGACACGGTGTTTGGGAAAAAAGATACGATTCTGGAAGGATCAGATACAGAGGTAAATTTTTCCATGGTAAGGAAGTAGGGGATTTTTATTTTTACGAAAATAAAATCATCAATAACTATCCTACTATAAAAAAGTTCTTTATCAAAGGAACGGACATCGCAGACGTTATTTTTTATAACATCGATGGAAAATTAAAAAGTGATGGCCAAATGCGTGGTAAAAAACGTATAGGAGTTTGGAGATATTATAATGATAAAGGTGATATTATCATTAAAGAGGAGTATGACAACGATGGAATTTTAAACGGTAAAACAACTGTTTATTTCGTTAACGGTAAAAAAGCGGAAGAAAAAAGCTATAAAAACGGTGTTTTACATGGAGTAGCGACTAGGTATTCTGATAAAGGAATTAAGTTACATGAAATGGCCTACGAAGATGGACTTTTACATGGTAGAACTACCTTTTACGAAGCTAACGGGGATATTAAAGAATCTGGATTGTATTACAAAGATTATAAGGTAGGAAAATGGGATTTCTACTTAGATGGAGAGTTTATGGGGTATAAAGAACCTAATAAAAAGCGAGACCATCCGGATGATGAGCATATTATGGCAAATATAGAAGGCAAAAAAGAAAAAAAGAGAGAATATGCTAAGTTGTCTGATGATGAAATTTTGAAAAATATTTCTTCAAAAATGGATGTCAAAATAAAGAAAGTTGAGAAAGCAACAGATGAGTTGATTTTAAAGAGCATCAAATCTAAAAAGAAAGGAACTAAGAAGATAGAAAAACTTACAGACGAAGAAATTTTAGAAAACATCAAAAAGAAAAATTCACTAAGCCCCGAAGAAATCAAAAGAATTGAGCTTAGAATGAAAGCAAAAAAATTATACGACCAACAAGTACTCGAAAAAGTTAAAAAGAAAAAGAAGTAAATAGATAGAAGTTTAATGAATCAAGAGTAAGTTTACAAGTTTACCACTGGTTGATTTCACAAATATATCGATACTAGAAAAGCCCCTCGAAGGGGCTTTTTTAGTATCGATATACAACGAGCTTGTTTTCATTTTTTTTTAGATTCATAGCATACAGTAGTATAAAGAACGTCGAGTCTACCTCGTTTAAGGTTAGAAATCTCATAAGCGAATTTTCGATGTTGAAACAAATGTTTATGATAAAACGATATTCTCTTAAAGTCCTACATTTATAGTATCTTTGTTTCCGTAATTTTTAGCATATGAAACGAGTAGTAGTAGGACTTTCTGGTGGTGTAGATAGCAGTGTAGCAGCATATTTATTACAGGAGCAAGGATACGAGGTAATCGGGTTGTTTATGAAAAATTGGCACGATGATTCTGTAACAATTTCAAATGAATGCCCTTGGCTAGAGGATAGCAACGATGCTATGCTAGTTGCAGAAAAATTAGGAATTCCTTTTCAGGTAGTAGACTTGAGCAAAGAATATCAGGACCGTATTGTAGATTATATGTTTAATGAATACGAAATGGGGAGAACTCCAAATCCTGATGTACTTTGTAACAGAGAAATTAAGTTTGATGTATTTATGAAAATTGCAGTGGATTTGGGAGCTGATTATGTGGCTACAGGGCATTACTGTAGGAGAGGAGTCACTCAAGATGTTAACGGAAAAGAAGTTTATCAGCTAAAATCGGGAGTAGATAAAAATAAAGATCAGTCTTATTTTTTATGCCAATTATCCCAAGAGCAACTGTCAAAAGCCTTATTTCCTATTGGTGAATTAACCAAACCAGAAGTTAGAGAAATCGCCAAAAAATTAGATTTGGTTACGGCTGATAAAAAAGACTCTCAAGGACTTTGTTTTATAGGTAAAGTAAGGTTGCCAGAATTTTTACAACAAAAATTACAACCCAAAGAAGGAGTTATTGTTCAAGTACCTAAAGAAAACGAAAATTACAAAAAAGAGATACCTAGTTTTTCTACTAAATTAGAAGAATTAGATTTTTTTAGTCAAAAATATAGATACAATACCCGTAGTGGTAAAACAATTGCTAAACATCAAGGAGCTCATTATTTTACCAAAGGACAACGCAAAGGTTTGGCAGTGGGAGGAACTAAAGAACCTCTGTTTGTGATAGAAACAGATGTTAAAGAAAATGTAATCTATGCTGGAGAAGGCAAAAATCACCCTGGCTTGTATAGAAGTGTTTTATTTGTAAGTAACGAAGAGTTGCACTGGATCAGAGAAGATTTAACTTTAAACGAGGGAGATACCCTATCAGTACTGGCTAGAATCAGATATCGTCAACCTTTAGAAAAGGCTACTTTGCATCAAGCTAAAGACGGAATGTACGTAGAGTTTGAAAATCCTCAATCGGCTATCCAGGAAGGGCAATTTGTAGCTTGGCATTTAGAAGATGAACTTTTGGGATCGGGAGTAATTGCTTAAATTTATAAAAAAGCATCACCATGAAAATTTACTTGACTTTAGTAATACTAACACTTACAAACCTTGTAAGTGCACAAGAGCATGCTTGGGTGTTTTTTAAAGACAAACCAGATGCTCCATCATTTTTTAGCGCACCGCATTTGATGCTAACTCAAAAAGCTCTAGAACGAAGAACGAAACAAGGAATTTCGGTCAATGAACAAGATGTTCCTTTATGCCCAGATTATGTAGTTCAAATTTCTTCTAGTCAAGGAATTACCATTAAAGCAAGATCTAAATGGTTAAATGCTTTACACGTAATAGGAAGCCAATCGAACATCAATAATTTGACGAGTTTATCTTTTGTAGATCATATAGAATTTGCCAATAAAAGTATACATAATTCGGTTCCGACGATTTCAAAGTCTGCAAAGAAAATATCTAAAACCCACCAATTAAAATCAACTATAGTTTACAATTATGGAGATGCTGCTAACCAAACCACAATGATTGGTGTAGATGCTTTTCATCGAGAAGGTTTTAATGGAGAGGGGGTAGAAATAGCAGTAATGGATGCTGGTTTTTTTGGGGTAAACAGTGCAGAATCTTTTAATCATTTAGTAGACGGAGATAAGGTGAACGGAGAAGTTCTTGGAGGATACGATTATGTGAGTCAATCTAGTGACTTTTACACAAATACAGGCTCCACTCATGGAACGCAAGTGTTATCAACTATGGCTGCCATCAAACAAAATGAATTTGTAGGAACTTCACCCAAGGCAAGCTTTTATTTGTTTATTACCGAAGATGTAAATAACGAAAGTCCACTAGAAGAAAGTTTGTGGGTACAAGCAGCGGAAAAAGCAGATAGTTTAGGGGTAGATATTATTAATACATCGCTAGGTTATAATCAATTTGATGATAGCAAATATGATTATACTTACGCGGATATGGATGGGAAAACTACTTTTATAACAAGAGGAGCTCATATTGCAGCTCAAAAAGGAATGGTCGTAGTGAATTCAGCTGGAAATTCAGGAAATAGCGCTTGGAAGTACATTACGGCCCCAGCAGATGCGAAAGATATTATCACCGTAGGGGCTGTCAATGCAAATGAAACAATAACATCTTTCTCATCGTTTGGTCCTTCAAATGATGATAGAATAAAACCTGAAACACTAGCTCAGGGTGGTAGTGTTTATGTTGTTGATGAAAATAACGTGGTGAGAACTTCCAATGGAACCTCTTTTTCAGGACCCATTATTGCTGGAGTATCGGCTTGCTTGTGGCAAGCTTACCCCAACAAAACAAGTTTGGAAATTCGCAATATGATCATCGAAAATTCAGAAGACTATTTAAGTCCTACTTCTCAAGGAGGATACGGTATTTTGCGCGTACAGCCTCTATTGGCTAATTTGTCTAATGATAATATCAATTCGGAAAGTAGAAAAGTTGAATTTGTTCAATATGTCAATCGCATAGAATTTGTGTTACCACAAAACCTGACAAGTAATATAGAGGTTCAAATATTTTCATCTTTAGGAAATTTAATTGCGGAAGCTAGTATTAGCTCAGCTAACAAGAGCATAAACATATCACAATTAGCAAAGGGTATTTATTTCATCAAATACGCTTATGCAGGTAAAAATCAAGTCAAACACTTGTACAAGGGGATAGATGCAGAATAATAGAATTACTGAATTATTTGGAATAAAATACGCTATTATTCAAGGAGGAATGGTTTGGGTGAGTGGTTATAAATTGGCAGCAGCAGTTAGTAACAACGGAGGTTTGGGGTTAATAGGAGCAGGTTCTATGTATCCAAATGTATTTAGAGAGCATGTGCAAAAATGTAAAAAGGCTACAGATAAACCTTTTGGGGTAAACATTCCTTTGATGTATCCGAATATCGAAGAATTGATGCAGATAGTGATGGATGAAGGGGTGAAAATAGTTTTTACTTCTGCCGGAAATCCTAGTTTGTGGACAGCAAAATTACAGGCTAAAGGAATTAAAGTAGTGCATGTAGTCAGTAGTATTAAGTTTGCCTTAAAAGCAGAACAAGCTGGGGTAGATGCCATTGTTGCTGAGGGATTTGAAGCAGGAGGACATAATGGTAGGGAAGAGACAACCACCTTTGCTCTAATTCCAATGATTCAACAAAAAATAACCATTCCGTTAATAGCAGCAGGAGGTATTGCTAGCGGAAGAGGAATTTTGGCTGCGGAAGTCTTAGGAGCCGATGGAGTCCAAATAGGGAGCAGATTTGCTGTGAGCCAAGAATCATCTGCCCATATTAATTATAAAAAATTAATTACTGAGTTGGATGATGGAGCGACTCAATTAACTTTTAAGGAACTAGCCCCCGTAAGGATTGTAAAAAACAACTATTTTAAAAGGTTGTTGGAATTGTACAAAACTTGTCCTTCTAAAGAAGATTTACAGTCTTTTTATGATAAAGCCAAACTCAAAACAGGTATTTTTGAAGGTGAGGTTGAGGATGGAAAAATAGAGATAGGGCAGATAGCGGGCTTGATAGATAGCGTAAATTCTGTATCAGAAATAATGAAAAATATGATTGACGAATACAATACCGTCAAACTACAAATAAAGGGAAAAGGATGACAAATAATGACGTTTTTAGAAGATTGAAATATGCTTTTAATTATAATCCAGAAAAAATAATAATTTTCTTTAACCATGTAAACATAAAGGTAGAAAGAGAACAAATATCTAAATGGCTGGAGAAGGACACGGAAGAAAAAGAGAATTTATCTTTAGAGGACGAGGTTTTTGCCAACTTTTTGAATGGAATGATTATCGATTACAGAGGTAAAAAAGAAGGGCAAATTCCAGTAGCCGAAAAAGAGTTAAATAACAACATTGTCTTTAGAAAATTGAGAATTGCTCTGAATTTAAAAGACACAGATATATTGGCATTGTTAAAATTAGCAGGATTAAATTTTGGTAAATCAGAATTATCAGCCTTCTTTAGAAAACCGGGACATCATCATTATAAAAATTGTCAAGATCAAGTACTCAGAAATTTTTTAAATGGTCTTTATCTTAAAAATCAAAAAGCCAAAACTAACTAGTTTTGGCTTTTTGATTTTATAAAGGAATTTTAATACGATACAACTTTCTTGATCTATTGTTCAGCTTATTTTCTCTGAGCCAAGGATTCAGAATTTTTAATTCCTTGTAATTTGTACCGTGCTGAATAGCAAATTCTGCAATATCACTGATAGGACTATTTAATTCGATGATTTTAAAATTAGGCATCTTGTATAAGTCTTCTTGCTCATAAACAAAACCGTAATCAAAAGGCTTGCTCAAAATGGTTTTGATAGCTATAATTCTAGGGAGGTATCTTGCGGTTTCATCAGGTAATAGGACGTCGTAATAAGAATTTACTTTCTGTTCGTTTAGTCTCTTACTGAATCCAGAAATTCCAATGTTGTAAGAGGCAGCAGCAGCTGTCCAGCTACCAAATTCTTCCTTAGCAGTCTGCAAATACTTGCAAGCAGCCTCCGTCGCGAGTTCTAAATGATATCGCTCATCTACATTACTGTTTACTTCCAAACCATATTCTTTAGCAGTCTGAGGCATCAATTGCCAAAATCCTTTGGCTCCAGCAGGAGAAGTAACGTTTTGTAATCCACTTTCTATAACAGCTAAATATTTAAAGTCGTTAGGAATGCTGTGTTTTTTTAAAATAGGCTCTATGGTAGGAAAAAATTTGCTAGCTCTTTTAATCAATAACAAACCGTTAGATTGCCAGTAAGTATTTACCAAAAATTCTCTATCTAATCTCTCTTTAACATCTGTTACGTGTAAAGGGATTGCCTCGTTAGCGAAACTCAATCCATCCGGAGTTTTGATAGCTTTAATTACGTAGGTCTCTCCTGTTTTTTTTGTGCTAGGAGTTGAGTTGATTAAAAAAGGAATGGTAATTAACAACGCTAAGGTTGTTATTATTATTGAGTGGCTTTTGTTCATAAGTGATCGGCATTTAAAGGCAATTACAAAAATACAACAATCAAGCCATAGCCTCGAGTATCTTAGCTTTTATTATAGATGCTTTAGATAGAATGATTGCATGAGTACCATTGATTTGAATCACTTTCGGTTTTAAATATTTGACAGGTAAAACAAAATCCTTATCGCCGTGTATATGTGTTGTGTTAAGCAATGAATTTTTGTTCGTCCAATTCAAAAAAGTACTGATAGCCCACTTGATATAAATTTTATCTCTCACAGGTAAATAGATTCTGTAAGTTTTAATGTTTTTTTTCATTTTCTTAGAACCAACAAGAAGGAATATCTTCTCCAATAGAAAAATGAAGCTTAGTGGATATAGTTTATAAAGTTTGTTTTTTTTGATAAACGTTAAAAAAGGACTTAATTCGTCTGGATGTTTGATACTCGATATAATAATCACTTGAGAATTATCAAAAATCTGTGCCAATTCTTGAGCAATAATACCTCCAAAAGAAACTCCTATAAAAATAGGTTTGGGATGTTCAATTCTATTTTTCTGACGGTTGATATAACTGTCTATAGATTCAGTTTTACTCAAAGGCATTTGCCATTCTAGCAAGTGAACTTTAAATTCTTCTTCAGGAAAACGCAATCGTTCAAATATTTTTGAACTGGCAGACATACCTGGAATTAAGTAAAGATGTTTTTTCAAATGAGTTTACGATATCAATTCACTCAAATTTACGTTTTTTTGAGGGTCGGCATGTATCCAATTAAAACGGACAGCACCGTCTTCATCAATTTCGGTTAATACGACTTCGTGTAATTGATTGACCAATTCGGGATTCCAAGGAGTTTTAACTTTCACATAATTTTCTGTGAATCCATGTATGTATCCTTCTTTATTTTCGTTTTCAAACAATACCGCATGACTCGTTCCTAGTTGACTTTCATAAAAAGCCCTCCTTTTTTTAACAGATAAACCGCGTAACATTTTACTTCGTTTGGCTCTTACATTTTTTGGAACAACACCAGTCATTGCAGCCGCTTCGGTATTGTCTCTTTCAGAGTAAGTGAATACGTGTAGGTAAGAAATGTTTAGTTCGCTTAAAAACTTATAAGTTTCTAAGAAAAGCTCATCAGTCTCCCCTGGAAAACCGACAATCACATCAACACCAATACAAGCGTTGGGCATTGCTTGTTTGATATGGTTCACTCTATTAATGTACAAATCGGTCATGTAACGACGTTTCATTTTCTTTAAAATTTCGTCGCTTCCGCTTTGTAGTGGAATATGAAAATGAGGAACAAAGCTGTTAGAGCTACTTACAAATTGTATGGTTTCGTCCTTTAACAAGTTGGGCTCTATAGAAGAAATTCTCAATCTGTGAATTCCTTCAACTTTATCCAAAGCTTGTACTAATTCGTAAAAAGTATGTTCGTGTTTTTTGTTCCCAAACTCCCCTTTACCATAATCACCAATATTAACCCCAGTTAAAACAATCTCTTTAATGTTTTTCTCAGAAATTTCTTTGGCATTTTTTAAGACATTTTCTAAAGTATCACTTCTAGAAATACCTCTAGCTAAAGGGATGGTACAATAAGTACATTTGTAATCGCAACCGTCCTGTACTTTTAAAAAAGCCCTAGTTCTATCTCCAAAAGAATAAGAACCGACATAAAAATCAGCATCTTCAATTTCACAGGAATGTACTTCTCCTAAATCGTTCTTAGACAAATCATTAATATAATCTGTCACCTTAAATTTTTCAGTAGCACCTAAAACCAGATCAACTCCATCCACAGCAGCTAATTCTTCTGGCTTTAATTGTGCGTAACAACCTACGGCAATTAGAAAGGCATTTTCATTTTTTTTCAATGCATTTTTAACAATGGATTTAAATCTTTTGTCAGCATTATCTGTAACAGAACAAGTGTTAATTACATAAATATCAGCCTTTTCCTCAAAGTCAACTCTAGAAAAACCTTCATCAGTAAAGCTTCTGGCAATGGTAGAAGTTTCAGAAAAATTAAGTTTACACCCTAATGTATAAAAAGCTACTTTTTTTTGCGCACTCATTCTTGTAGATTTACGGAGTACAAAGATAAGTTTTTTTGACTACATCTATTTGTTTAGATGTTGTTGTTTTTTGTGCGGATAGATGTGTAATGGTTTCATTAATAGTATATTAACCCCATGATAAAAAAAACAATAAGTTTTCTGTGTTTGTGCTTGTTGCTAATAGCTTGCAAAAAACAGACTAGTTCATATAATTTGTCGCAAGTATTTAGGTATAACGAAAAAGACAATATAACCACATTAGATCCTGCTTTTTCAAATAATGAGCCTAATTATTGGGCAACAAATCAATTGTTTAATAGTTTGGTAACCTTTGATGATAATTTAAATGTAGTGCCAAGTATAGCCAAAAAATGGACTATTTCTGAGGATAATAAAATGTATGAATTTACATTAAGAAATGATGTTTATTTTCATAAAAACAGGGCTTTTGGAAAAAATAGTACACGAATAGTTAATGCTCATGATGTTGAATACAGTCTAGATAGATTGACAGACCCTATGGTAGCATCTCCAGGGAAATGGGTGTTAGATAATGTAAAAAAATTTGATGCAGTAAACGATTCTGTTTTTAGAATAGAATTGAAAAAACCATTTCCTCCTTTTTTAGGATTGTTAACAATGCAATATTGTTCTGTTGTTCCTAAAGAGGCTGTTGAATATTATGGTACTGATTTTAGGTCTAATCCAGTGGGTACAGGACCTTTTCAGTTTAAATTATGGGTAGAGAATACCAAATTGGTGTTACGTAAAAATCCTATGTATTTTGAGAGAGACAACAACGGAAAGAAATTACCCTATCTAGAAGCTATAGCTATTACTTTTTTTGCGGATAAGCAGACAGAATTTTTACAATTTATTCAGGGGAAGTCAGATGTTTTATATGACTTACACACTTCCTATAAAGATGAATTATTATTATCTTCAGGTGAGCTTTTACCGAAATATAAAGGAAACATATTGATGGATAAAGCACCTTATTTGATTACTGAATTTATTGCTTTTTTAATGGATAGTAAGACTATAGATAGTCATCCGAGTATAAGAAAGGCTATTAATATTGGGTTTGATAGGACTAAAATGCTAAAATATTTAAGGAATAATATAGGTACACCAGCCACAGGTTTCATACCTAAAGGTTTACCATCTCATTTTAAGACAGAGTTAGGTTTGTATGATCCTGTAAAGGCAAAAAAACACATAGACGATTATAAAAAAGAAACAGGGGATTTAAATCCTAAAATAAGGATAGGAACTACTTCTGGCTATACAGATTTGTTTGAATTTGTTCAAAGAGAATTACAGGGAATAGGTTTAACAATAGAACTAAATATAATGCCAACACCATCATACAGACAACTAAAAGCTAATGGTAAATTACCTACGTTTAGAGTTGGGTGGATTGCTGATTATCCGGATGCAGAAAATTTTCTATCTCTGTTCTATAGTAAAAATTTTTCTCCTCAAGGCCCAAACTATACACACTATAGCAATCCTTATTTCGATCAACTTTACGAAGCATCGTTGTCTTTAACTAACAGAGATGAACGCACCAAACTATACAAAAAAATGGACAGTATCATTATGAGCGATGTTCCTGTAGCTCCTTTATTTTATGACGAGATTGTTAGATTTAAACATAAAAACGTAAAAGGTTTAACAACCAATCCAACTAATTTGTTAGAATTAAAAAGAGTTTATAAAACAGAGTAATATGATTAAATGGAATGATTTTGCTAAAATAGATATGAGAATAGGTACAGTTTTGAGTGCCGAGGTTTTTAAAGGGGCTATCAACCCATCGTACCTAATGAAAATTGATTTTGGAGAATTGGGCGTTAAAAAGACATCTGCACAAATTACAGATCTGTATCAACCTACCGAGTTAATAGGTAAGCAAGTCGTGGCTGTCGTCAACTTTCCTCCTAAACAAATAGCACATATAATGAGTGAATGTTTGGTGTTAGGAAGTTTGGATGGAAAAGAGGTTACATTATTATCCTCAGATAAAAACGTAAAGAATGGAGCTAAAATAGCTTAATCTTCTTTTTTAACTTGCTGCATATCGTATACCATTTTTAATGCCGTTTTAGTTGGGATGATAGATGATAATTTTAGTAATATTTTTTGTGAAAATGTCAATCCTGCCATCACGTTTAACTTACCTTTCATCATTGCGTTGTATCCCGCCAAAGCGACAGTTTTTGGAGAAGCTGTGTCGTCAAATAAACTAGTTTTATCCATTCCAGAAATTTTACCAAAGTCGGTTTCGGTAGCACCTGGCATTAAATTAGTTACTGTAATGTTTGTGTCTTTTAATTCTTGCCATAGCGCATTGCTAAAAGAGGTTACATAGGCTTTGGTAGCAAAGTAAACGGCTTGCATAGGTCCAGAAATAAGACTTGCCGTAGAAGAAACATTCAATATTTTTCCTTCTTCTTTTTCAATAAATTCTTTTAAATAGATATGAGTTAAAGAGGTTAAGGCAGTAATGTTGAGCTGAATCATGTTTAATTCGTCCTCAAGTTGCCTTTCGTAAAATTTACCTATACCCCCAAAACCAGCGTTGTTGATTAAGTAGTCTACTTTAACGCCAATAACGTTAAGTTCATTGTAAACTTCTTTAGCAGCGGTAGCGTCAGTAAGGTCTTTTTGGATGATAAAAACAGTTACTTTATATTTCTTTTCTATATCCAGTTTTATTTTGTGTAGCAAGTTATATCTTCTGGCCACCAATACTAAATTACCTTTTCTCTTAGCATGTATGTAGGCTAGTTCTTTACCAATTCCGCTGGTAGCTCCAGTAATTAAGGCTGTTTTCATAAAATTGTATCCTCTTTGTTTAATAAATAAATATATAAATTTTTTAGTGGAAGAGAATATCTGATGTGTGTTTGAATTAATAAAATAGGATGGTATTGAAGAAGATTAGTGAGATTTTGTACTCGTTTTATTTAGTTGTTTCTAAATTAATTTTCTGTGATCAGTTGCTATAAAAGCTATTTAAAATTGTAATGCATAGGAATTGAGTTACTCCATCAAACTTCAGTTGTTCAATTCGAAAAAAGGAGTATTAATTTGATAAGAAACTTAGAATGACATCAACTTGTTAAAACAAAAGAAAATAAATTTATAGGAGTAGCTAAGTTTGTATCTTCGCACCGATTTTTATCACTGTTCATGAATTGGAAAAAGTATACATCTGAGTTTAAAACCAATATATCCTTAGCTGTGCCTGTAATGTTAGGTCAGTTAGGTCATGTATTGGTAGGGTTTGCAGATAATATTATGGTAGGAGAATTGGGAGCTCCTTCTCTGGCAGCGGTATCGTTAGCCAATTCAATCTTTTTTATCATGATGGGGCTAGGAGTCGGTTTTTCTTTTGCCATCACTCCGTTAATAGCAGAAGCAGATGGTGCTAAAAACTATAAAGAAGGAAAGCAAAACTACCAACACGGATTGATTATTTTAACCATTTTTGGATTCTTTATCACACTTGCCCTATTGTTTTTAGAGCCTATTTTGCATATGATGGAACAGCCCAAAGAAGTAGTTCTATTGGCTATTCCTTATTATAGAATATTAGCTTTTTCTATGATACCATTGTTAATCTTTCAAGCCATTAAACAATTTACAGACGGGTTGAGTCAAACCAAATATGCGATGATTGCTATTTTAGGTTCAAATACAATCAATATCATTCTTAATTACCTATTTATTTACGGTAAGTTTGGTGCTCCAGAAATGGGAATTCAGGGGGCAGCTATAGGAACTTTAGTTTCTAGATTTCTTATGATTTTTATATTGTTATATTTTATCAAAAATAGAAAGGAGTTTGATAATTATCAAATGCCAATAATGTGGTTTAAACTAGAAAAACAAAGAGTAGTAAGGATGTTAAAGCTGGGATATCCAACAGCACTGCAAATGTTTTTTGAGATTGGTGTTTTTGCCTCAGGAGTTATACTATCAGGAGCTTTAGGAACTAATGAGCAAGCCGCCAACCAAATAGCATTAAATATTTCTACCATGACTTTTATGATTGCTACAGGAATGGGGGTAACGGCAACTATTAGAGTAGGAAATCAAAAAGGATTGAAAGATTATTACAATTTGAAAAGAATTTCACAGGCAACCATGTTGCAAATGGTGATGATTTCTTCTGTCTTTGGGGTATTTTTCTTAGTATTTAAAAATTATTTACCACAGATATATATTGAGGATACAAACGTAATTCACATAGCTTCGAATTTATTAATTATTTCTGCTTTGTTTCAAATTTCTGATGGGTTACAAGTGGTTGTTTTGGGAGCTTTAAGAGGTTTACAAGATATGCTAGTGCCTATGCGTTTGGTATTTGTTTCCTATTGGGTCATAGGTTTTCCTATTTGCTATTATTTGGGATTAAAAACAAGCTTGGGAACTATAGGTATATGGATAGGTTTGTTAATTGGTTTGACCTTTTCTTCATTATTGCTATATCTTAGATTTAATCATTTGACAAAAACACTACTTTTGTCGGAAAATAACAACAATTAAAAAGATGGAACTACCAAGATTTTTATTAGCCGATAACACAAACAATGAAGAAGATATTTTTGTGATTCATACTGAGTTTCCAAGATTTATTATCAACTTAAAAGATGATGAGATTGAAATGTGGGATGATTTAATCGGAGCCGACGAAGAAGAACTTTCAGTTCAAGTAGCTGAGTATATTGAAGATGCTTCTGCATTTTACGATACAGAAATGGAAAAATATTCGTAATACAATCATTTTTTGTTTCATTAAGTTTCTCATATCAACACTTTAGAAAAACATGGCAGATTTAGTTAAAATATATCCAGAAAATCCTAACGAGAGAGAAATTCTTGAAGTAGTTAACGTGCTTAAAAACGGAGGGATTATCATCTATCCGTCGGATACGGTGTATGCTTTAGGTTGCGATATTACCAATACTAAGGCAATGGAAAAAATTGCCAAAATAAAGGGAATTAAACTAGAAAAGAATACTTTTTCTTTTGTGTGTAATGATTTAAGTCACTTGTCAGACTACGTAAAACCTATTAATACAAGCACTTTCAAAATTTTAAAGAGAGCTCTGCCGGGTCCATATACTTTTGTATTGCCTGCGATTCACAATTTACCAAAGGGGTTTAAGAAACGAAAAACGGTAGGAATTCGTGTTCCTGATAATAACATTACTCGAAGTATTGTTGAGATGTTAGGAAATCCGATAGTTTCCACTTCCATTAAAGATGATGATGAGGTGATAGAATACACAACAGATCCTGAATTAATCTACGAGAAATGGGACAGTATTGTAGATATAGTTGTGGATGGCGGTTATGGAGATAACATAGCCTCAACAGTGATAGATTTGAGTGATGAAATACCTGAAATTATAAGAGAAGGTAAAGGGAGTTTAAACATACTTTAAAAAAAGGAAGCGAGAGGACTTCCTTTTTTTTTTTTGATTCTCTATTTGCAGATGTTGACTTAAAAATCAGTATAAAATAAAAAATACTGAAACTGTTTTTTTAACTGATCTCAAACAATACGCTTAAAAGAATTCTACTCAAATCAGTAGGCTTTTTTTTAAGAATATGGAATTAGTGAAGTTTTTTGTAAACAAACCAAAGTAATTCGCACTAATCCAAAAATCAATTAGATCAACATCAAAATGAAAAAAGACAAAATTATTTATTGGATAGCAACAGGTTTTTTAACCTTAGTATTTACCTTTTCTGCCTGCATGTATTTGTTTGCTTATGAAAGAGCAAGTGGGTTCTTTGTGAATTTAGGTTTCCCAACTTGGCTCATTTATCCATTGGCTATTTTAAAAATTCTTGGATTGGTAGCCATCTTAACCAAGAAAAGCAAGTTTTTAAAAGAGTTGGCCTATGCCGGTTTTTTGTTTGATGCTGTTTTAGCACTATCGGCACATCTAATTGTAGGTGATGGAGAAGCCATGGCAGCGGTCGTAGCCATACTAGCAACTACTGTTTCTTGGATATATGATAAGAAGTTGTATGGGACTTGTTAGTAAATAGAGTACAAACAGAAACAGCTCCACGGAGCTGTTTCTGTTTTTATTCAAAGTGTTTGGTAGAATCTGCAGTAAGTTTATTTAATTCTTTTAGTTCTGCTTTCGTCAAATCTCTCCATTGACCTACCGGAATATCTAAAAAGATATTCATGATTCTAATTCTTTTTAGTTTTTTAACATCATAATCTAAATACTCACACATTCTACGGATTTGTCTGTTTAAACCTTGAGTAAGTGTAATTTTAAATTCGTAGCTATTCACTTTTTCAACTTTACATTTTTTGGTAATAGTTCCTAAAATAGGAATTCCATCACCCATTTTTTTGATAAAAACATCTGTAATAGGTCTGTCAACCCTTACCAAATATTCTTTTTGATGGTTGTTTTTGGCACGTAGAATTTTATTTACAATATCTCCATCACTGGTTAAAAATATCAATCCTTCACTAGGTTTGTCTAATCTACCAATCGGAAAAATACGTTTAGGGTGTTTTATATAATCAATTATATTGTTTCTTTCCCTTTGTTGATCTGTAGTACATACAATCCCTACAGGTTTGTTAAAAGCAATATAAGTATGCGCTTCTGTAGGAGTAGATACTAATTTTCCATCAACTCTTACTTCATCATCAGTAGCTATTTTGGTTCCCATTTCTGGAACTGTACCATTAATAGTAACTCTACCCTCGTCAATTAATTTATCGGCAGCCCTCCTAGAACAATATCCTATTTCGCTTAAGTATTTATTAATCCTTTTTAATTCTTGTGACATTGCGTTTATAAATTAAAGGTCTGTTGTTTTTTAATAAAATAGCTCCAAACAACACTTTTCTGATGATAATAATCGGTTACTTGATGTTTAGAACGTTTTTGATACATTTTGTTAAAGTGGGCATAAAATGAAGCATGTGCTTTTAAAATGCTGATAAAATGTTTGGGTTGTCCCAAAAATAAAAATCTAAATCCAGCGATTCCATCTAGTATCATTCTAATGAATATTACGGAGAATAGTTGTTTTTTAGGTAGATTTTTAACTAACGTAAATAAAGAATTTCTAAAGTTTAAATAGGTCTTAAATGGGTTAGAGTTTTTTAAAGTAGCCCCACCTACATGATAGACTTTACTTTCTGCCAAATAATTTACAGCTAACCCCTTGTTTTTAGCTCTCCAGCACAAATCAATTTCCTCGTAGTGAGCAAAAAAATCTTCGTCAAAGCCGTTTAAATCTTTAAAATCGCTAGCCTTTATAAATAAGCAAGCACCAGAAGCCCAGGTAATATTGGTGGATGAATATTGTTCCGAGTTTTTCTCAATGGTGTTAAAAATTCTACCCCTGCAAAATGCATATCCATATTTATCCAAAAAACCACCAGCAGCACCAGCATATTCAAAAAAATCTTTGTTCCTAAAATCTAAAATAGTTGGTTGAACAACACTAGCCTTAGTATTCAGGCGATAAAAATCATAGATAGCCGTTAGCCAACCTTCTGTAACTTCAACATCAGAGTTAATCAATCCATAAACATCAGCATTAATTTGTTGTAGAGCCAAGTTGTATCCTTGTGCATAACCATAATTTTTTGGGTGCGATATGATTTGGATTTGAGGATAGTGCTTATTTAAAAACTCTACGGAATCATCATCAGAAGCATTATCAACTACATAAATAGTAGCTCCGTTACTATAATTTACAATACTAGGCAGAAATTGTTTTAAGAGTTCTTTACCGTTCCAGTTTAATATAACTAAGGCAATCTTCATTTAACTTTTGTAATTAGGGATGTCTTTTAAAAACACATAGCGTTGGTTGGTAAAATCCATTTGGCAAAAGTAATGCTCTAAACCGTTTGTTACAATTAAATAGTTGGCTTTTAATTTTAAATTATATCGAGCAATTTGGTCGAACACTTTTTGTGTGATGTTTACGCTCATCGCTTTACATTCTACTATAATCTCTGGAGTCCCTTGGGTATTATATATTAAAATATCCGTTCTTTTTTTAACGTTGTTTAGCATTAATTCTTTTTCTAAAACGGTTAAAGACTTGGGGTAATTTTTTTTACGGATAAGATAGTAGGCAAAATGTTGTCTTACCCACTCTTCTGGTGTTAAAAGAATATCCTTTTTTCTAAAGTCATCAAAAATAAACAGCTTATTTTCTTTACTTTTGAATTTGAGATCAACCTTGGGTAAGTTTAATTTTTGCATATCCAAAAATAAGTATTCTTTCTTATCTAATTACAGACAATTTTATTTGAATTATGGTAGAGGTAAAACAATTGGTTACTGATATTAAAAGCGGAAATACCAAACCTATTTATTTTTTAATGGGAGAAGAACCTTATTATATTGATAAGATTTCTGAGTTTATTGAAAACCAAATTTTAACAGAGGATGAAAAAGGATTTAATCAAACAATTCTGTATGGTAGAGATACCACTATTGATGAAATTGTAGGAGTAGCCAAACGCTATCCTATGATGGCAGAAAAAACAGTAATTGTTGTTAAAGAAGCCCAAGATTTATCCAGAACCATAGAAAATTTGGTTAGCTATGCTGAAAAACCGTTGGAAAGTACAATACTTGTACTGTGTTACAAATACAAAACATTAGACAAAAGAAAAAAATTGATTAAAACCATTGCTAAATCGGGAGTGGTTTTTGAATCTAAAAAGTTGTACGAAAATCAAGTAGGAGACTGGATTGCAGGAGTTCTAAAAGGAAAGAAATATCAAATAGACCCCAAAGCATCTCAAATGCTCGTAGAGTTTCTAGGAACCGATTTAAGTAAAATTAGTAATGAGTTAGACAAACTAATGCTGATATTGCCTAAAGAAACTAAAATTACCCCCAAGCACATAGAAGAAAATATTGGAATTAGTAAAGATTATAATGTTTTTGAACTGCGTAAAGCGATTGGAAAAAAAGAGGTAGTTAAATGCAATCAAATAATCAATTATTTTTCTGAAAATCCTAAAAACAATCCGTTAGTGATGACCATCTCTTTAATCAATAGTTACTTTACACAACTGTTAATGTATCACGGATTAAAAGACAAATCTAAAACAAGTGTAGCGAGAGCATTGAGAGTTAATCTATATTTTGTTGAAGATTACGTAATTGCCGGAAAAAATTATCCGATGCGTAAAGTCTCACAAATTATTACTTTGTTAAGAGAGGCAGATGTTAAGAGTAAAGGAGTAGGAGCCTCCAATACTTCAGATGGTGATTTGTTAAAAGAGCTATTGTTTAAAATTTTACATTAACAAGCCATCTGTAAAACATTTTAATAGAGAATTAAGTGCCACATAGCAATTTTCAAAATCTCAATTCACAAACCGAGCAAAACTCATATGATGTAGATAAATGTGTCTTTGATAAATAACTATTAGAAATACTTTTATATATTGTTGCTGTTTTATTCGTGAGTACCATTCATAAACTTATAAATACAGCAAAAAATCCAATTCAACATAATTTTATAATAATTTAAATACATATATGAAAAGAGTAATAAAGTCAATAGTTCTATTTTTTAGTTTGCTGATGTTGGTAAGTTCTTGCGCACCAAAAAATGAGAAAAAAACGACAAGTGTAGCAAATGAACATCCTAACATTATTTTATTCGTATCGGATGACCATGGTAAAGATGCCTTAGGTTGTTACGGTAATCCAGTAATAAAAACCCCTAACTTAGATAAAATGGCTTCTGAAGGTGTTTTGTTTAACAATGCTTATTGTACTAGTGCGAGTTGTGCTGCCAGCAGGTCAGTGATTCTAACAGGTAAATTTGGACATGCAACAGGTTCTTACGGACACGTGCACGATTATCATCATTTTAGCACCTACGATAATGTAAAGTCTTTACCTGTTTTATTAGAAAAAGCAGGATATGAAACTGCAAGAATTGGTAAATACCACGTGGCACCAGAGTCCGTTTATCATTTCAACACAGTTTTAGAAGCAAACCCTAGGAGTACCTTAGAAATGGCAGATGCTTGCGTTGAGGTTATTAAATCTGAAAAACCATTTTTCCTGTATTTTTGTCCAGACGATCCACATAGAGGACATCCCTTTGTGTCAGAACCTTGGAACTTACCTAATACCTTTGGAAATAAGGAAGAGCCTTATCCTGGAGAGGTTAAAACTGTTTACAGCCCTGATGAGGTAATTGTACCAGAGTTTTTACCAGATACTAAAGAATCTAGAGAAGAGATAGCTCAATATTACCAAAGTATCTCAAGAATCGATCAAGGGTTTGGTAGGTTGATGAAACACTTGGAAACAGAAGGGAAGCTGAATAATACCATCGTGTTTTATATTTCTGATAACGGAATGGCTTTTCCAGGAGCTAAAACTACTGTGTACGAGCCAGGAATCCAATTACCATGTATTGTTAAAGATCCTAGAAAGGGAACAAAAGCTATCGTAAATAATGCTAAAATTTCTTGGGTAGATTTAACACCTACTATTTTAGATATGGCAGAAGTAGCATATGATGCTAAGGAATTTCATGGTAAATCTTTTAACGGTGTTTTACACGAAGAAAACCCTGATGGATGGAATGACGTTTATGCATCTCATACTTTTCACGAGATTACCATGTACTATCCTATGAAAGTAGCTATTCAGGACAACTACAAGTTAATTTGGAATATTGCTTGGCAGTTGGATTATCCTTTTGCTTCGGATTTATGGGCTTCGTCTACATGGCAAAGTATTTATAGAAACGATATCAAAATGTATGGAAACAAAACCGTTAAAGATTATTTAAATCATGCAGAGTTTGAGTTGTTTGATTTGGATAAGGATCCAGGAGAAACCAATAATTTAGCAGGTAAAGAAGAGTATAAAGAAACCTTGAAGAGGATGAAAGCTAAGTTGAAAAAATTTCAGCTTGAAACACGAGATCCTTGGCTAATTATGTGGGATCACGACAATTCTTTACAAGGAACTGGTGTAGATTTGTAGCGGTAAAATTTTGCTATAAACGGATTACGCAATTTGTATTTTAAATCTGATAACGAGTCAAGATATTCTCAGGGTAAGTAAAATTGCATGCCAAAATTAGGCTATGATGGTAGGTTGTTTACGACAACTATTGGCAATTTGTTATTCAGAGTAAAATGCAAAGATCCGTAATGATTTAAAAATCAAAACAATTATTATAAAATGCGAGCGTGTGAATATACACGCTCGCATTTTGTACTTATAGATACTGTTTTGTCTAATAAAATTGTTAAATTGTATGAGTTTTATATACAATAATTTAATCTATCTCAAATCATAGTAATCTTATGAAATATAAATTATTGGGGCTTATGCTCTTAATAACCATCCAATATCAAATTTATTCACAAGATCTGGTAAAAGAAGCAGAGTCTAAAATAGAAATCCTAAAAGATCTTATCAAAGAGGCAGAAGTCAAGAATATCGATGTATTAAAAGAAAAAACAACGATTACTACTGCAGAAACTTTTTTAAAGTATGCTCTTTGGGATGAGAACAACAAAAAAATTAACGAAGAACTTTTTTCTAAAGTTAACATCTATAAAAAAACTGCTAGTAAAATGGCAGAGGCTTTGCCAAGATTTGAGAGAAAAGATGTTATAAAAATTTTAGATAATTCCATCAAAGAATTAAACGCTGTAGTCAACGGAAAAGAATTTAGACAAAAACAGGTTAATGTTGATTGGACGGAAGCAAAGTTAGACGGAGATCAAATATCATATAAAGATAGCCCCGTTTTCTTATCAGATTATACATGGAAACCGAACGACGAAACTTTAAATGAGTATTACGGACACCAAGATGGTTTTTACATTTCTCCTAATTATTTAGATGAAGAAGGAATGGTAAAAGAGCGAGTGATGGAAACTTTAATGAATAAACCGACGGGAACTTTGGGATTCATTTTCTTCAATCATAAAAAAGTACCCGATTGGACTGAAGAAAAGTACGGAAAAGGTTTTTTAATGAGAGAAGATACGTTTACGGCTTACGACATAGATCATCCAGGTGCTAGAAAGATGCAGAAGAATTTGTTGGCGGAGGTGGTGCCATATATGGCTGGTAAAAAATATTCGGAATTAGGTTATATGCTGTGCAACGAGCCTCATTTTTACACCGAAAAAACTGGCGATAAAATTTCTTGGGCTTCTGGTCCAGTCTCTAAATATACCCATCAAAAATTCAAAATTTGGTTACAAGAGAAGCATAAAAATATAGGGAATTTAAATAGTTTGTGGGAAACCACATTCACAGATTTCAACGAGGTAACAATTGAAATACCCATAGATACTAGTCTGAGAGGTACTCCTATTTGGTATGATTGGTGTTTGTTTAACATGGAAAGAGTTACGGATTGGTATCAATATTTAAAACACAGAATTAGAAAAGACGATATAGACGCTAATGTACATCTAAAAATAATGCCTTCCTTATGGACAAATAATTTAAGATCTCACGGTATAGATTTAGAGGCTTTAACAAATATGAGTGGTATTATAGGGAACGATGCGGGAGCAGAACATATAAGAATTTACGGAAAGCCCCATCGATGGGAAAAGAGTTACATTTTTGATTGGAGAGAAATGTGTATGGGATTTGATTTTATGAAGTCTGTAAGTCCCAATAAGATAACTTATAATACAGAATCACATTATTTGTCTTCGGTAAAATCTAAAGATTTATATCTAAACCCAATGTATGCAAGAGCAAGCTTTTGGTTGGCACATACATATGGTACTACAGCTAGTCAAATTTGGTATTGGCCAAGAAATTCTGATGGATCTGTTTCTATGGAAAGAGCAGGAAAACACTACGCAGGTAGCAACAACCAGCAACCAGCAGTTACTAACGAAGTTGCACATACAATGATTGATTTGAATGCCAATGCTAAAGAAATTATGGCTATGCAAAGACAAAAAAAATCAATAAGACTATTTTATTCTAAAACATCGGCAATTAACAAAGAAAAGCATATGGATGATGTTTTTGATTTGTATGAAAAATTGAATTTTAACGGAGTGCCACTAGGTTTTGTAACGGAAGACATTTTAAAAAATCAATCTAAGGATCAATGGAGCGTGGTATTAGTAAGAAAAACTCCATTTGTAACAAAAGAAGAAATGAATGCCTTACAGGGTTATTTAAATAACGGAGGTACTGTTGTTTTGGATGATGTTAGTTTAAAGTTTAACGAATATGGTAAAGCTAACGAGCTTACACTGACTGCAGGAAGTGGGAGAATTGTGAAAGCAGATACTTTAGAAACTTTTGAGACGAAGGCTTTTGCTGTTTTGGATTTAAAAGATGAATTGCCAGCCATTTCTATCAATGAAACTAACGTGATAGGAACCAAAGGTTGTATTTGGAGAGTGGTAAGAAACAAAATGAATAATTATGTTCTTTCTGTCGTAAACGTTGGTAAGTCCGATGCTTCTTTAAACATTAAGTTGAAAGATTCTCCAATGATTAATTGTAAAGACATTATAACAGGAGTAACTAAACGTGCCACTCCAGTGCTAAAACCATACGAAACTTATTTTGTAGAAGTTACCCAGTAATTACTTAAGTACATAAACATGAAGCATTTATTTTACTAGCTTTTTGAGCGTTTGATCTATCTGTTTAGATATATTTCACAAAATTAATTTTAATGAACGAACACTTCTCTCTAAATTGCTTCCCCTTGCTTAGATTTTAAAACGATTTTCGTATAAAAAAGCATTTAAAAGCTAACACCTTTCTTAACTTTTAAGTGCTTTTTTCTTTATCAATTGAGTTACACGATTGAGCAATATATAGGCATTAGAAAAATATTTTGATGTTCTTAATTACCAAACCAGATAAAATATAGGATGTCAGAACTCTAGTGATTTCTTATTCTTATCGAGTTGATGAAAGCTATAGATATGGCTAATTTTCTGTTGTGTTTTAAGTATTAAAAGGTATTTTTTATTTAATTATTTGTTTTAAAAAAATAGAATAATTTTTAAAAGTTTAAGTTTTTAAATTTTTTGGTGTGAATAATGTAAAACCCACATTAAACCTTTTGGTTGTTTTGTTTGTCTAAGAAAATGAACCTGAAAAGTAAAAGAATCAATATTTAATTTTAAAGTAAAATATTGATTGATAGATAAAACATTTTTATTGACGAACGATACTTTAATAATGAAAAAAAAACTACTTATGATGTTTGTATTGCTGGCTCTAGCTAGCAATATATGGTCTCAAGAAAAACCCAACGTGGTTATTATTTATTTAGACGATTTGGGGTTTGGAGACTTGGGGGCCAATGGACCAACAGGTTTAAAAGTTCCTAAGGATTCTAAATATTTGGACACCAATATAAAAACCTTGACCCCTAATTTAGATAAATTGGCTGCTCAAAGTGTGCGATTTACCAATGGTCACTCTTCAGATGGTGTATGTTCACCCTCAAGATACTCGTTAGTAACAGGACACTATTCTTGGAGAACATCCTTAAAAAAAGGAGTTGTTGGTGGCTACGGGTCTACATTTATGGACAAAGATAGATTTACCGTAGGAACTCTATTTAAGAAGTTAGGCTACAAAACATCCATGGTAGGTAAATGGCATATTGGAATGACATTTTATAACGAAAATGGAAGTCCCTATAGTTCTAAAAGAAGAAATAATACCCAAGTCTTAGAAAAAAATCTGATTGATTTTTCTCACGAAGTCAAAGACACTCCTGCGCACAGAGGTTTCGATTATTGGTATGGAACTCCGTCTTCTTTGGACATGCCACCCTATGCATGGTTAGAATCCGATACCATTACAAAAAAAGTACATGTTCTATACCAAGGAGGTATCGTAGAAAATGACCAAGTAGATTTTTCAAAAGCAAGAATAGCAAGGAATAGCGATTTTGTAAATTTTAAAAAGAATGATGGAGTCCACGCAAGAGGCGGAGCAAAAGACCCAACATTTAAACACGAAGATTATCTGCAAATTCAATCTCAAAAAGTACGAGATTTGATAAAGTCATATCAAAAAAACAAAGATTCATTTCTGATGTACATTCCTATGCCGGCTCCTCACGAACCGCATGCAATTCAGCCTAAATTTGAAGGTAGTGCAGGTTTTAAATATGGAGATTACGTTGTACAGACGGATTATTATGTAGGAGAAATTATCAATGCACTGGGAGATCCTAAAGACCCTACAAGTTTGGCTTACAATACGGTAGTTTTTGTCACTAGTGATAATGGTCCCGAAGTAGGAGCGTATTTTAGAGGTCTAAAATATAATCACGATGCAAATGGACCGTGGGCAGGAGTCAAACGAGACAATTATGAAGGAGGGACAAGAGTACCTTTTATGATTAGATGGCCCAAGCTGGTAAAACCAAAGGTAACGAATCATTTAACATTACAAGGGGATATCATCGCCACGATGGCAGAATACTTACATTATGATTTGAAAAAAAATGAGGCACCTGACTCTGAAAGTTTTCTTCCAGTTTTAATAGGGGATTCCTTACCTCAAAAACAGAGATTAGGAATTGTAGAGCATTCCAGCATGGGGCAGTTTGCTTTTGTAGAGAATACAGGCGAGTGGAAATTAATAGATGGAACTGGTGGAGGTGGAAATGCCACTACGGCAGATGCAAAAAATAATAGAATTCTAAAAGTTGGAGAATTAAGAGGCAAGCCTAGACAACTGTTCAATTTACTAAACGATCCTGGAGAGTATGATAATTTGTTGGTAGATGATCCCAATAATCCAAACGATAATAACGACCCGACTAAGGAAGCGTTG
The DNA here is from genome assembly GCF_054111225.1 of Wenyingzhuangia sp. IMCC45533. Taxonomy (NCBI): domain Bacteria; kingdom Pseudomonadati; phylum Bacteroidota; class Flavobacteriia; order Flavobacteriales; family Flavobacteriaceae; genus Wenyingzhuangia; species Wenyingzhuangia sp. IMCC45533. The sequence continues at coordinate 2,310,477 of NZ_CM134197.1, forward strand.
CAAAAAGAACAGGAATTATATAAGGCTTTAAACATCATTCGTGGAGACAAAGAATATGGTGATGAAATGGGCAGCCGATAGCATCTGAAAAATCGAAGTTTTTAACACATCATCAAGTTCTTAGTAGATTAATATAAAAAACGCACCAAACTTAAAACTAAGGTCCAATTCAATGAAGAAATACTATAAAATTCCACCAATATTAATCTTCCTGAGCTTGTTGTTTTTCTTTACAGGGGATTGCAAAGCAAACTTTGGGAACAACAAAAAACCTAATATTCTTTTTTGTATTGCTGATGATGCTTCTATGAAAAGTTTTGGTGCTTATGGAGATACATTTATCAATACACCCGCAATTGACAAATTAGCCAAAGAGGGATTAACTTTTGAGAACGCTTATAATTGTAATCCCAAATGTGCACCAGCTAGAGCTTGTATTGTTACAGGCATGTATAGTTGGCAACTAGGGGCAGCAGCAAATCATTGGCCTGTATTTCCAAGTGAGTTTAAGTTTTACCCACATTTGTTAATGGAAAAAGGCTATAAAGTAGGTTTGACAGGTAAAGGCTGGGGGCCCGGTAAATATACAGGAGAGCATAATCCTGCAGGACCATTGTACAATGACATCAAACTAAAACCACCACATAAAGGAATTAGCAATGTAGATTACGCAGCAAATTTTGAGAAATTTTTATCAGAAAAAATAGATAATAAGCCCTTTTGTTTTTGGTTAGGAACCAAAGAGCCTCATCGTTTTTACGAGTTAAATTCTTGGAAAAAGGAAGGTAAAAAATTAGCGAACGTTATAGTGCCTCCTTTTTATCCCGACAATGTTACCGTAAGAGGAGATATTTTAGATTATGCTGTGGAGGTAGAATGGTTTGATACTCACGTAGGGAAGGCTATAAAGTCATTAGGAAGCAGAGGATTATTGAAGAACACGCTGGTAATCATTAGTTCAGACCATGGAATGCCTTTTCCAAGAGTAAAAGGACAGATATACGAAGAGGGTTTTCACGTACCTCTAATTGCTTATTGGAAAGGAAAAATACAAGCAGGTAGAACGGTTGAAGATTTTGTTAGTTTTCCTGATTTAGCTCCTACTTTTATGGAGATAGCTGGATACAAACCTCACAAACAAATGACAGGGAAGAGTTTTAAAGATATATTGCTCTCCAATAAATCAGGACAAATAGATGCTTCCAGAGACCATACACTTTTAGGAAAAGAGAGACACGATGTGGGGAGATCTAGTCAAGAGGGAGTTAATTTGTCTTACCCTGTAAGGGCTATTCGCAATCAAAAATTTCTATACGTTTACAATATTAAACCTGACAGATGGCCTACGGGAAATCCAGAATTTGGATTTAAAAACGTAGACAACTCCCCAACTAAAACGTTTTTAATGAACATCAAACCCAATACTAGCGATTATCGTTTTTACGCGCTCAGTTTTGGAAAAAGAGCAGAAGAAGAATTGTACGATATAAAAAAGGATCCCCACTGTTTACATAACTTGGCTAGCAATCCTATTTATAGGGAAACATGCAAGCAACTAAAAAATCAAATGGAAAGAGAGTTGATTGCGCAGGGAGACCCAAGAACTTTAGGAAAAGGAGATGTTTTTGATAAATATCCGTATACGGGTAAACAGTTTGATTATATTACAGGAAAAAGCTTGGACCATAAGAAAGGTAGGTCTATAAAACACTAGACATTAATTAGTTGTTTATCTATTTTACAAGATAAAAAGGGAAATCCATTGATTAAAAATTGAGTATTTATTATTGAAATAGCAATCATAAAATTTAATTTTAGAACATCAGAGATTATGAAAATCAGAAAAATAATACAGAAGAAAAAAAGATGGCTAACTTATACATTAATTGTATTTGCTCTGTCTGTTTCTGCACAACATGTAAAGCCTAATATTGTTGTTCTAATGGCAGATGATATTGGTTTGGGTGATTTGAGCTTTTATCAAAAAGAAAGAGGAGTCAAAAAGCTAACGGTTGAAACTCCAAACATTGATAAATTAATCAATCAAGGAATGCGATTTTCAGATGCACATTCTCCAGCTTCTTTATGTGCACCTACACGATTTTCTATGTTAACAGGCAATTACTCTTACAGAAATTCCAAACCTTTTGGTGTTTGGACACCCGAAGCTAATGCACTGATAGACAAAAATGGTTATACGACCAGCGGTCGTATAGCTCAAAATGGAGGATACGCTACCTCTTTTTTCGGGAAGTGGGGCTTAGGAGGTTCTTGGGTAAGGGAAGAAAAAAAAGAGGATGATTTTTTAAATGGAGGGGCACTCAGTTACGGATTTGATTACGCCCTTGAGTTGCCAGAAGGAATACAAAATAAACCATATGCATTTTATGAAAATAGAAAATGGATGAAGCTCAAAGAAGATTCTGTTTTAAAAGAATTAGATGCGAATCAAACAGGATATGCGAGATCAAAAAAGCACAAAGATAGACGTGGTCTTGGAGATTCTAATTGGGATCCAAAAGCTGTTGGTCACATATTGGCTCATAAAGCTGTAGACTATATTGAAAGCTATAATAAAACTAGTCCTTTTTTTATGTATTACTGTAGTCAAGCCGTACACATTCCACATGAACCACCAACAAAATTTGACAATACGAAAGTAGCTGGGACTACAGCTGGAACTCATGGAGATATGATTTATGAATTGGATTTGCAAGTAGGTTTGTTAATAGATGCTTTAAAGAAAAAAGGAATTTACAACAATACCTTGTTTATTTTTACTTCGGATAATGGTGGTTTGTCATTCGATAAGAATATGAAAAAAGCGGGACACGATACGAGTCATGGTTTGCGAGGGAGCAAAGGATCTATATATGAAGGTGGTCATAGAGTTCCGTTTATTGCAGTATGGCCTAATAAAATAAAACCGAATACAGTATCTAACAACCCCATAGTTGGGCATGACGTGGTGGCAACTATAGCTGCGCTATCTCAACAAGAATTAGATAAAAATAAAGTCTTAGATTCTGCAAATCTACTCCCAACACTCACAGGAGAATCAAATATCAAAGTACATAAACACTTATTACATCAATCAGCAAATGGACCTAGCTATGCTTTAAGAGAAGGAAATTGGAAGCTGATAGTCAAATCCGACGTTAAAGGCAAAGCAAATAAGTTGGGAAATATTACAGCTACAGCACTATACAACTTAAAAGATAATTTGTCTGAAAAAGAGTCTGAAAATTTGATTGATGATCAAAGATATGTTGATAAAATTTTAGACATGAAAGTCAAATATATAAACTACAGAACTACTTTAAAAAGTACAGTGTACTAGATAGTAGAAAACTGAATGGTCAAACTTTGTAGATGCGATGATGTTTACGTAATAAGACTGATTTTTAACTCTATAAAGACAACAAAATTATTTAAATACATATAATATTATTTGATATTAAATTAATTTGCAAAACATATATTTTGAGAAACTCTTCTAGTATGATAAGGTTATTGGTGGGTGTATTACTTACAACTTGTACGTTAAGCGCACAACAAATACAAAAAAGAAACAAGCACAATCATGTAATGGTGGTAGAACGAGAACGTCCATCTGAATGGAGCAATCTAGTAACTGGAGGTAGGTTTATGGATTTGTTTTTACCGATGCCAAATCTCAATGGAATGACTCCAAAAGCTTGGGGTGCTCCTGGTGTGGTGCCTAGAGATATTAATAATGGAATTGAAGATGCAAATTGGTCTTACTGGGGGGGAAACACTAAATTATTACAGGATGGTTTATATCATATGTTTGTAGCTCGTTGGCCAGAAAGCGCAGAGGGAGGGCATATGGCATGGCCGTTGTCTGAAGTGATACATGCAACATCAAAAAATTTATTTGGACCTTATAAATACTTGGCAAAAGTGGGGCCTGGACACAATCCAGAATGGTTTATCACCAAAAAGGGCAAGTTTGTTATTTACGTTATAGAGGGTGGATATATTGCAGATAATGTCAACGGTCCTTGGAGGAAAATAAAATTTAAGTACAATAATAGAGACAGAATTGCTAAAAAAGTAGCCCGTAATTATTTGCATAACAACACGTTTGCTCAAAGAAAAGACGGATCATTTATCATGGTAAACAGACACGGTTATGTTTGGTTTAGTAAAGATGGAATAAGTGAGTGGGGAAGAGTTTCCACAGATAAAATATATCCAGATGTGCCAGGAAAGTACGAAGATCCAGTTATTTGGAAAGATCACGTGCAGTACCATTTAACGGTAAATGATTGGTTGGGTAGAATTGCGTGGCACTCACGTTCAAAGAATGGTGTAAAATGGAAAGTAGATTCAGGTGAGGCATACATGCCAGGAATCACTAAATATAAAAATGGAGAGGAAGAGAAATGGCACAAGTACGAAAGACCTAAAGTTGTTCAAGATAAATATGGTAGAGCGCTTGCGATGAACCTAGCTGTGCTAGATACTTTAAAGTATAATGATTTACCTAACGATAATCATAGCTCTAAGTTAATTGTAGTTCCTTTAAATAAAGGATGTTTACTGGAAGTGTTGACTCAGAATAAGCCAATGTCAAGTTCTGATGAGTTTAAAGTTAAGATTAAAGCAGAAGAAGGATTTGATCCTTTGAAAGATATGGACTTTGCTTCTCTAAAATTTGGAGCTCCAGAAAATGTTGATTTTGGTAAAGGAGGCGAGTTAATTACCACCAAAAAGAGTGGAGACGATTTAATACTTGTTTTTAAGACCAATGAAAAAGAGTTTGAAGCTCATAACTTTACAGGAAAATTAATAGGTAAAAACAAACGAGGAGAACTGTTGTTCGGTTATGCAAGATTGCCATGGGTGAATTACAAGGAGCAAATCTTATCTTCAAGATTGCCCCAATTAACCACAATAGAAAAAGGAACGATAATTGAAGTAGAGGTTCAGAACTTTGGAGAGGTCATCTCAAAGAAATCAACAATTAATTTAACCTTGGGTACTAAAAACAGAAAATTTTTAAGTTTGTCCTCCGTTATAAAAATATTAGAACCTTTTGAAAAAACAGTGATTCAGTTCAAAACTGAGCAGGTATTTGACGCTCAAGAAAGCATGCTGAGCAAAACTGTAATTACTAGTGAAGGTTTACCGGATGTTGTGTTCGAAAAAAAATAAAAATCCAAAAAAAATATAAATAGACATCATGAGAAATTTTAAAAAATTAGCGGTTTTATTCATACTGAGTACCATAGTTGCTTTGGGGCAAGATGTAAAAAAAACAAAAATACTATTGGTTGGAGATAGCACCACTATAGGCAATATGCCAAGGGAAGTGAATCCAGAAGGGCCCCATTTAGAACAGATGATAGAGCAGTTAGCTTTGGTAGAAGGTTTGCCTGAATTAGAAGTTGTTAATGCTGGAAAAGGAGGAGAAACTGCTCAAAGATTACTAGGGAGTAAACACTATGAAGATAAGATAGCACACGTTAAAGATGTAGATTATATATTTTTAAGAATGGGAATTAATGACTGGTTTAAGTGTAAGAATCTTAAAGAAGAGTTTCCTGTGCAAATGAAAGCGCTCATCAAGCAGTTACAAAAAGATCATTCTAAAGCTACTTTATATTTGGCCACCATTACGAGTTTTATGGATCCAGAAAAATGTATACAAGTAAATGATTTGATATATCAAATAGCCAAAGATATTGACACACAAGTCTTGGATATATTCACTCCTTATAACGATTATTTAATTGCTAATGGTAGACATAGCTTAAACGTACGTCAATGCTACATCGATAAAATTCCAGAAAAATATCATGCCTGGTTAAAACCACATATATACTTTAGAAAAGGTTGGGGTAACAAACCAGACGGTTATGTGGTTAAAGTAAATGATATGTCTTTAGATCCAATTTTTGGACATATTAAGGAATGGTATTACGATCGTCATCCAAACTCAACAGGATACAATTTAATAGCATACGAAACAGTTCAATTTTTAAAAGAAAAAACACCTCTTGCAGAAAAAAAATAAAATAGGTGTTCTGTTTCAATTAGTGAGTATATAGAGAATTTACTAATTTCACTGCTCATTTTAAACCTTATCCATTTCAACCAATCTCATCATTGGCTTCAAAGACTTTAATATTAAAGAATGAAAATTAAATTCACCCATTTTTATAGCTTGGTCATCTGTGTTACACTAGCTTTATTAAATGCTAATAAAACGCTAGCACTAAATTATCAACCTAAAACAGATAATTTTTCTGTTAAGCAGTCCACCATCAGAAACACTATCGTGGCAAACGTTAGAGGAAAAGAGGTTCTTTACGTTTCTAGCTTAAGTGATGGTGTTGGTTGCTATTCTTTAGAGGGTAAAAATATATGGAATGCTAGTATAGACAAAGCAGCAGTAATTTTCGAGATTCAAGCATCAGATATCAATGGTGATGGGAATGATGATTTGCTAGCAGCATCAGGTAACGGAACTATTTATTGTTGGTCTAGTAAGGGAGAGTTGCTGTGGGAATACACCCCTAAACACAAGGTGCGATTTTCTGAAATTGCGGTAGTAGAAGTGAATCAAAAAACAAGAATATTTGCAGGAGGAAATGATTATCTTTTACATGAGATTGATGCGAGTGGTTCTCTAGTTTCTACCACAGAAATTAAAGGAGTAGTAAGAAAAATAGAAACGGGAAAGTTTACCAATAAAAGTAAAGATGAATTATTCCTAATGACTTACAATCACGATAAGTTTAGGTGGGAGTTTATGGGGTTCTTAGATGCTGAAACCAAACAAGTAATTAAATCTGTAAACCAAAAGGCAGCTTCGCTCAAAGAAATAAGCAAAGCCATGATTACGGATATATCTATTCACGACATAAACAACGATGGTTTATCCGATATTTTATTTTTTGGAGACATTTCTTTCAACCCAATATTTACAGCAGTTGACGGAAGTTTTAACGTGATTTCTCGTTTCAAAGCTCATAGAAAAGACTCTCAAAGATACGCACACTCAAAAGGAACTTGTTTGTTGCCTATAAGAGATGAAGTTATGTTGCAGTTTGGTGGAATTATGTACCGATTGGATTTAAATGGTAATTTGATAGAAAAGAACGGAGAAAAATACAACAGTTCAGTCTACAGTAGTTTTGCATTAGCACCAAAGTCACGTCAATTAGTAGCGGGAGGTGAAGTAGACGGAGGAAACGGAGTTTATTTTTACGATGTTGATAAAAGCAGTTGGTTGTTTAGCAAGCAAAAACTAGAAGGAACGATGGCTGCTGTAGAAGAGAATTTAGATTTGCTGTATGAGCAGATATTGGAGTTTAAAATGCCGAGCTATCAAAAAAAATCTACAGACGAGTGGGTTATAGTTTCTAGTAAAGAGGCAGATAGCAAAGTAACAAGATTAAACGGAAATGACATTCAGTTTGTCATTCAAAAGTCACCCAAAGAAAGTACAGATAGAAAACCGATGGTGAAAATGATGGGTGAGATTGCGCTTAAGCAAGACAAGAGAGGTAAATACATAGATTCTAGAGAAGATATTGTAAACATGGCAAAATCTTACGAAAAGGAAGGACAGCCGTTTACTTTTTGGGCAGGTCATGGTAACGATCCTTTTTACATTCAGATAGAAACTTTAGAGCAGATACTAAAAGTAGCTCCAAACACTTGTAGAGGATTCGTATATGCAGAAATGGATAATGTTGAAGATCCTAGAGTTATTCACTTCGTAAAAGAATATATTCCACGATTGGCAAAAGCCATAAGAGTTCACAACAAAGCCAAATTATACTTTAGATACAAAAATACATTTTGGGCATTAACTAATAAAATGCCACTATGGAAAGAACTGTTCTTCTCAAAAAAATATAATGATTTCTTAGTACCAGCTTCTGAAGATACAAGTAGCAGAACTCAAGACGTTAATCTGGCAGGTAGAGTAGGGATGTTTATGGGAGATTATATAGATGATTTTGCAATGAGATTGGTGGATGATAACCCAACGAGCTGGAGACCATTGTCTCCAGGAGGTCAACGTTCAGTGTCACCATATCTAAGACAAGGGGTACTAATGGCTGCCTATGGAGCTAAGCACGGAGTAATTTTCGACAACCATTTTACCAAAGATCCAGGAATAAATATTCTTTTTGGATTGATGAAATCTGGGGTATTGCCTATTGTAAAAAAAGAAGATATTTTGTCTGTTGGCTCATGGCACTTGATAAAAGATATTGATCCACATTTAATACATTCCATAGATAATCATCATTCTTTAAAACAGTACAAAAAGCAAGATGAGGATGCCATGTTTTCAGTAACTCAAATGCATTGGGCCGGAACTAGTATTCCGGATAACGATTATTCAAAAATAGCACTGGGTGCCCAGTACAGGTGGCTGAATTATATGCCAGAAATGCCTCATGGTATGGTTCCTATAGCCCCTTATTCGTTTAAAGATGTACTTGAAAAAAAAGATATCCCTTTTAGTGTAAGTAATGGTACCAAAGCTTTTGACAACGGAAAGCTAATTTCTGCTGCGGATTATATTCCTACATTCAAAAAGATGGTAAAAAAGGGAGAGGAGAACATACCAATTGTAGTTCGAGGAGCTTCTTGGAGTGCGGTAAGAATAGACAATAGCCACGTGCGTATCATATTGATAGATCCTGGTTATATTGAACCCAAGGATAGGGAGGTAGTAATTACGTTAAATGGTAAAAAACCAAACAAAGCTGTAGATATCTTATCAAAAAAAGAAATAGAAATTAAAGGTAACACCATCAATACAGATGTTTTAGCGGGATCTTTAAAGTTTATAGACCTGACTTATTAGCTTTATGTTCATGGTATTAAATTTCATCACAATCTATGCGAGTAGTAAAATAGTTTTGAAAAATATCCACGGAACTAAAAAATGAAACTAATGATTCATAACCTATTAAAAAATCAACTTATAGTAATAAGTTTGAGTTCGTAAAATATCATTAAAATAAACTAGTTTAAAATTTAATTAACAGATAAAATCAAATCATGAAAAAAAGTAGTATAGCATTCGTAATTTTTTTAGTTACACTGGTAAGTTGTAAAACCGCATCGATAAAAGAAAACAAAAAACAGGCAGTTGTTCCTAATGAGGTGCATGTAGTATTATTAGCAGGTCAGTCTAACATGGCGGGTGCAGGTAATTATGATGAACTAGATGATTCGGTAAAAGCTAGGATAGAAAAAGTAGCGAATAGAGTGTATGTAAGCCAGTCTAATACTGCTCAAAAGCCATTAAGCTATTTTATGAACAAGCCTAGCAAAAAGTACAATTTTACCAAGCGTTTTGGTCCAGAACTTTTTGTAGGGTTAACTTTGGCAGAGGCTAATCCAAATCAAGAGTTTTTATTAATTAAGGAAGCTAAAGGAGGAACTGCGTTGTACGGAGCTTGGAATCCAGATTGGACTTTAGAAAAAGCCAAGTTAGTTGAAAAAGGAGAGAGAAAGCAGGGTTGGAACTTGTGTAAAATGCATATGGACAACATAGAGAAAAATTTAAATATACTAAAGCAAAAAGGTAAAACTTACAAGTTTATTGGTATGGCTTGGATGCAAGGAGAAAACGATGGAGGTTATGATATTGCTGCAAATTCTTATGCAGAAAATTTAGAAAAGTTAATCAATAAATATAGAACTGCTTACGGTAAAGATTTGCCATTTGTTTATGGTCAAATTAACTCTAGGTATGGAGTTAAAGATGGTGCTAAAAGGGTAAGAGAGGCTATGGAATTAGTTGCGACTAAAGTACCCAATACTTATATGATTAAAACTACTACAGACACGAGCTGGAGTGATTATCCTAAATATTCAGACAATGTGCATTATAATGCTGAAGGACAGAAAAGGTTAGGGACAAAATTTGCTCAGGAGTTAATGAACTTGAAGTAAACAGATTACTCACGAGTACATATTTTTTATGATTAGAGTTGTTTCAAGCACAAATAATAAATTGCATAAAACACAAAAAAGATGGGTTCAAGGTAAGTTTGAATACAAATATTAAAATATTAAAGATGAATCGTATTCAGTATTTTATGGTGCTTTTAGGGTTGATGTGCTCTTGTAATACCAAAAATAACTCACAAACTAAGTCGCAAACTGAATCAGAAGTTAGCAAGCCCAATATTATTTATATTTTGGCAGATGACTTGGGGATAGGAGATTTGGGAACCTACGGACAGTTAAAGTTTAAAACACCCAATATTGATAAATTAGCAGAAAAGGGAATTAAGTTTACTCAACATTATAGTGGTGCTGCCGTTTGCGCTCCATCAAGATCTTCGTTAATGACTGGGCAGCACACAGGTAACACCCCAATTAGAGGTAATAAAGAAGATAAAGTGAATGGAGGACAAATTCCATTGCCTACTAACTCTATAACCATAGCAGAAATGCTAAAAAAAGTAGGTTATACCACAGGAATGTTTGGTAAATGGGGTTTAGGTTTTGGTGAAGGAGATCCTAACAAACAAGGTTTCGATGAATTTTATGGTTATAATGACCAAAAGCTAGCCCATAGGTATTATCCTCCTTATCTAAATCATAATCAAGAGATTGATTCCTTAGAGGGGAATGATTGGACAAATACGATTATATATGCGCAAGATAAAATTCAAGAAAAAACATTAGAGTTTATACAAGAGAATAAAAAGAAACCATTTTTTGCGTATGTGCCTTTAGTGTTGCCTCATGCAGAACTAATATCTCCAAAAGATTCTATTCTACAAAAGTACATAGGTAAATTTGATGAGGTACCTTATAAAGATCATCCTTATTCATCAGATTATGGTCCAAATATAGTGGAGTATAAATATTGTACACAAGCAATTCCGTATGCAGTTTTCGCCTCTATGATAGATAGAATGGACGTATATGTGGGACAAATAGTAGCAAAAGTAAAAGAACTAGGATTGGAAGAAAACACTATAATTATGTTCACTAGCGATAATGGTGCTCATGATGCAGGTGGTGCCAACCCTGAATATTTTAATAGTACAGCAGGCTTAAGAGGTATAAAAAGAGATTTGTATGAAGGAGGTATTAGAGCACCATTTATTGCTTATTGGCCCAACCATATTAAGCCAGGTACTGTAACCAATCACATTTCTGCTTTTTGGGATGTAATGCCTACGCTTGCAGATATTACAGGGCTAGATTCACCTAAGCAAAGTGATGGTATTTCGTTTTTACCTACTTTATTAGGACAAAAATCAGAACAGAAAAATCATGAATATTTATATTGGGAGTACAATATCAGAGGTGGTAGAAAAGCTGTAAGATTGGGAAAATGGAAAGGAGTTATCTATAAGGCCTTGAAAAAAGACAAGTCCAAAATTGAGCTTTACGATTTAGAAAAAGATGAAAAAGAAACCAATGATGTTGCGAGTAAACATCCGGAGGTCGTGGAGAAGATTCAAGAAATTATGAATAGTGCCAGATCATCTTCTACTTTGTTTCCTTTTAAAATATAACAACATTAAGCCTCTACTTAACATAGAGGCTTTTTTATTCATTTAATTCACCAAGTAATTTATTATAGTCAAATTGTAAATCGGGGTGTAGTTTCTTAATCTTTGTTTCGATGTTATTTACCTCTCTAAAATAAATATTGCTAATAATCTGATTTTTAAAGATATTAGGTTTTATACCTTTCAGTTGAGTACAAAAATAAAGAAGTAAGTCTATTTCAGTTTCTTTCACATGGGAATACCTACTGTAAGTTTTAATTAATTTTAAAATTTTGCGAATAGTTTTCTTCATATAAAAGAAAGAACTTTTATTCATATGATGAAAAAGGTGATCTATTTCTAATTTGATATCACTTATGTAATTTTCTTCATCTTCACTTTCAAATATCAGGTAAGAAAGCAGTTCCTTATTCTCTTTCTTAAATTTGGAGAGTCTAATAATAATTTCAACCAAATTAGATCTATCTAGTTCGGCTAGTTCTTTTTTAAGTAAGCTTACGTTTGCTGGCTTCATTGTTTAAAGAGATACACTTAATGATAAAAAAAGCCTCACAATAATTAGTTAGTGTGAGGCTTTGTGGGGTTACAATCCTAAAATTATTTGTATTTCTTAATCTCAGAAGTTAACTTTTTAATGTTTTCTTTTTCTTTAGAAACAGAAGCTTTGTATTGAGCTTTCTCTTTTTCGTAGAGAGCAGTAGCTTTCTTGTACTTTTCCTCAGCTTCAGCCATTCTTTTTTTAGAATCGTTAAGCAAAATAGTATTAGCTTTTACAATTCTTTCTTTCTCTTGATCAATTTTACTCTTAGAGCTTTGAATCTGACTTTCTAAAGGATTACTGATCGTAGTTGTTTGAACTTCTTTAGCAGTAACATTTTTAATCTTTTTCTCAGCAGTTTGAGCTTTCATTGTAACGGTACTTAAAAGTACGGCAGTAAAAATTAATTTGTACATTCTGTAGGGTAATAAAATGATTGATAAATAACTGAAATTCTCAGTATTCTAAAAATAACATTTTTTGTTTAGAATATTGAGATTTTAAGGTGAATGTTATTAACATTTAATTGCTTTAGTTGCAATATATTATCAATTAAATAGTTTTGATACTGGGGTAAAATTAACATAGTTGATAAATATTGATGCAGTTGATATTAAAATTTTTCAAAAAAAACGGAATAGATTGGTGTTTTTTTTAGACCCCTGACAGGTATAGACATGTTTGACTAATAGTTTTGTAACTATAATAAATAAAATATAAGTGATTATGAAAGCGATTAGCAAAGATGAGTTAATACTTGTTGGATTGGAAATCAGAACAACCAATGAAAATGGTAAAGCAGCCAAAGATATTCCTGATTTATGGAGGAGGTTTATTAAGGAAGATTTTAAAGATAAAATTCCCAATAAACTCAATGATACAATATATGCTTTGTATTATGATTATCAAGGAGATTTTACAAAACCTTATAGTATGTTACTGGGCTATCAAGTAACAAGTTTGGATGATATCCCAAGTAATTTAACGGTTAAATTGATTCCCAAGGCAGAATATTTTAAATTTACAGCTAAAGGTAATTTAATGGAGGATGCTGTTTTTAACACATGGAAAACTATTTGGCAGACTGATATAAAAAGAGCCTATACTTATGATTTAGAAGTTTACGATGATAGAGCTTCAAACCCTATAGACGGAGAAGCAGACATTTTAATTTCCATATAATTTTTGATATCAAGTTTGAACTAATTAATAAAATTTTAAAAGCAAAAACCTCATTGTAAGTTACAATGAGGTTTTTGTTAAATATGTAGATGGTTTATTTTTATAATCCCACTAGATCTCCCGTATCGTTTTTAGATGGTAAATCAGATTTACCCATCAAGAAAATATCAACTTGGCGAGCTGCTTCACGACCTTCAGAAATTGCCCAGACAATTAGTGATTGACCCCTACGCATGTCTCCAGCTGTAAATACATTAGGAACATTTGTTTGATAGCTACCGTATTCTGCCTTGTAGTTAGATCTTTGATCCAATTCAATACCTAGTTGTTCAGCAATAGTTCCTTCTGGACCTGTGAATCCAAGAGCTAACAATGCCAAATCACATGGCCATGTTTTTTCAGTCCCTTCAATTTCTACCAATTGAGGTCTTTGCCCTGGTACCATTTTCCACTCAACGTTTACTGTTTTTAAAGCAGTCAACTTACCGTTTTCGTCTTTAACGAATTCTTTAGTATTAATTAACCAGTTTCTATCGGCTCCTTCTTTGTGCGAAGAAGAAGTTTTTAGTTGTAAAGGCCAGTAAGGCCATGGAGTAGTTGGTGAGCGGTGTCCTGGAGGCTTCGGCATAATTTCAAAGTTAGAAACAGATTTAGCTCCCTGACGGTTAGAAGTACCGATACAGTCAGAACCAGTATCTCCACCACCAATTACAATTACGTTTTTACCAGTTGCTAAGACTTGGTCTTCAACTTTTTTACCAAAAACGACTTTAGTTTGTTGCGTTAAAAAGTCCATAGCTTGTACTACACCGTCAGCATCGATACCTGGAGTAGGTAAAGAACGTCTTTGTGTTGCACCTCCACATAATACAATAGAGTCAAAAGCTTTTAATTCTTCTATAGAAACATTTACACCTACGTTGGCATTGGTTTTAAAAGTAATACCTTCTGCTTCTAAAACAGCTACACGGCGATCAATAACTCCTTTTTCCATCTTAAAGTTAGGAATTCCGTAACGCAGTAAACCACCCACTTCATCATCTCTCTCAAAAACGGTTACTGTATGACCAGCCCTGTTTAATTGCTGAGCGGTTGCCAAACCTGCAGGTCCAGAACCTACAACAGCAACAGTCTTATCTGTTCTGTTTTTAGGAGGTTGAGGTTTAATCCAACCTTCTTCGAAGGCACGTTCAACAATGTTTTTTTCAATATTCTCAATAGAAACAGGATCTTCTATAATACCTAACACACAAGCTTGTTCACAAGGTGCAGGACATAATCTACCTGTAAATTCAGGAAAGTTGTTAGTAGAATGTAGTATTAAAGAAGCTTTTTGCCACTCGCCTTGGTGCACCATGTGATTAAAGTCAGGAATTAAATTTCCTAACGGACAACCATTGTGGCAGAAAGGAATACCACAATCCATACAACGTGATCCTTGCTCTGTAATTTCAGCCTCACTCAATGGGACTGTAAATTCTTTATAATGTTGTACACGCTCTTCAACAGCTTTGTACGATTCGTCTTTTCTTTCGAATTCTTTAAATCCAGTTACTTTTCCCATATTATGATACTGTTAATTCTTCAAACATTGGTTCTTCATTCGCAATACGCTCTAAAGCTACTTTGTATTCTTTAGGCATTACTTTTACAAACTTGGTTAAGTTATTCTCCCAGTCAGCTAATACCTCTTTACCTCTATTACTATCCGTATAAGTAACGTGCTTTTCAATTAATCCTTTTAATTCAGCTGCATCTTCTTCAGTAATAGGATCAAAATCAATAGTTTCTTCATTACACAATCCGTTGGTAAATTGTCCTGTAGTGTTTAGCACATAAGCATAACCTCCAGACATACCTGCTGCAAAGTTACGTCCTGTATCGCCAAGTACAATAACTCTACCTCCTGTCATGTATTCACATCCGTGATCTCCAACACCCTCTACAACTGTTGTTGCTCCAGAGTTACGAACTGCAAAACGTTCTCCAGCAATACCATTAATGTATGCCTCACCTTTAACAGCTCCAAATAAACAAACGTTACCAACAATGATATTATCTTCAGCGATAAAGTCAGCTTTGGCTGGTTTTTTCACAATAATTTTACCTCCAGATAAACCTTTACCTAAGTAGTCATTTGTATTACCTTCTACAGTATAAGTAATACCGTGTGCTCCGAATACTCCTAAACTTTGTCCAGCAGAACCTGAAAAGTTTAAGTTTAGTGTGTCTTCTGGCAATCCTAAGTGACCGTAGATTTTGGAAATTTCATTAGAAACAATAGCTCCAACGGAACGATCTGTGTTTCCTATTGGGTAATTTAGTGTGGTTACTTCCTTTCTAAAGATAGCAGCATGCGCATCTTTTAAAATTTGGAAGTCAATCACGTTATCTAAATTATGATCTTGTTTCTCGATGTTCTTTACTGGTAAATCACTGTATCCAGCAGGCTGGTGTAAAATAGCAGATAAATCTAATCCTTTGGCCTTATAATGCTCAATAGCAGTATTGGCATTTATTTTTTGTGTCTGACCAACCATTTCATCCATAGTACGGAATCCTAGTTGAGCCATAATTTCTCTTAATTCGTTAGCTACGTAATAGAAAAAGTTAATTACATGTTCAGGAGTTCCTTTAAAGTTTTTACGTAACTCCTTGTCTTGAGTAGCAATACCTACTGGACAAGTATTTAAATGACACTTACGCATCATAATACATCCTGAAGCTACCAAAGGTGCAGTTGCAAATCCAAATTCTTCTGCTCCTAGTAATGCAGCAACAGCAACATCACGTCCTGTTTTTAACTGACCATCACACTCAACAACAATACGAGATCGTAAATTGTTTAATACTAACGTTTGTTGTGCTTCTGCCAAACCAAGTTCCCAAGGTAGACCAGCGTGCTTTAAAGAGGTTAGAGGAGAAGCTCCAGTACCACCGTCATAACCAGAAATTAATACCACGTCTGCTTTTGCCTTAGCAACACCAGCCGCAATAGTACCTACCCCTACTTCTGATACCAGTTTAACATTGATACGAGCTTCGCGATTGGCATTCTTTAAATCGTAGATTAATTGAGCTAAATCCTCAATAGAATATATATCGTGGTGTGGCGGAGGAGAAATCAATCCTACGAAAGGAGTTGAGTTACGAGCATCAGCAATCCAAGGTAGTACTTTAGTACCTGGCAATTGCCCCCCTTCTCCTGGCTTAGCACCCTGAGCCATTTTGATTTGAATTTCTTTAGCAGAACTTAGGTAGTGAGAAGTCACTCCAAAACGTCCTGATGCAACCTGTTTGATGGCAGAATTTCTATTATCTCCGTTGGCATCAGGTTGAAAACGTTTTCTGTCTTCACCACCTTCACCAGAGTTAGATTTTGCTCCCAAACGGTTCATGGCAATCGCTAAATTTTCGTGAGCTTCACGAGAAATAGAACCATAAGACATGGCTCCAGTTTTAAAGCGCTTTACAATTTCTGTCCAAGGTTCTACCTCGTCAACAGGAATTGGATCAAAATTGGTAAACTCAAACAATCCACGGATGGTTAATAATCCTTTAGCTTGTTCGTTAATGGCATTTTTATATATGTCGTAAGAAGCTTGGTCATTCAACCTAACCGCTTGTTGCAATTTAGCAACCGTTGTAGGATTAAATATGTGACGTTCACCGTTACGTCTCCATCTATAGTCACCTCCAATGTTTAAGCCTAAACGTTTATCGATGTAAGTATCTGGATATGCGTATTTGTATCGTTCGTTAATTTCTTTTTCAATTTCGTACAATCCAATACCCTCTATTCTAGAAGCTGTGTACGGGAAGTATTTATTTACAAATTCTGAGTTGAAACCAACAATTTCAAAAATTTGAGAACCTCTGTAAGAATGTAAAGTAGAGATTCCTATTTTGTTCATTACTTTTAAAATCCCCTTTCCGATGGCTTTGTTAAAATTATCTACAGCTTTTTGCTCTTCTAATTCAATAAAACCTTCTTTTACTTGTAAACTGATAATTTCGTTTACCATATAAGGGTTGATGGCAGAAGCACCATATCCAAATAAAGTAGCAAAATGATGCGGTTCACGAGGCTCAGCAGATTCAATAACAATATCAAAATAAGAACGTTTACGTAAACGGTTCATTTGATGATGTACATAAGAACAAGCTAATAAAGCAGGAATTGGAGCCTTGTCTTTAGAAGCACCTCTATCTGATAAAATGATGATATTAACACCGTTATCTACCGCTTTAGAGATTTGAGTGATGATTTCTTCCAAACCATCCTCTAAACCGTTCATCCCTTTAACCTTGGTATATAACATCTCAATAGTTTGAGACTTAAAACCATCAATATTGATATTTCTAATTTTCTCTAAATCGTTATTAGAAATAACAGGATTTTGAATTCTTAATTTGTGACATTGGTCAGCAGTAATGTCAAAAATATTTTTGTCATTTCCTAAAGCTAAACTAATGTCAGTTACTACTTCTTCACGAATACCATCCAAAGGAGGATTGGTTACTTGAGCAAACAATTGCTTAAAGTAGTTTGGAAGTAATTGAGGTTTGTCAGACAAAACGGCAACAGGAGTATCAATCCCCATTGAACCTAATGCTTCCTTACCTTCTAAGGCCATAGGTACAATTACTTCTTGTATATCTTCTATGGTGTAGTTATATAAACGTTGACGAGTTTTTAAGTCCAATGTTTCAATTGGACAAGTTTTATTCTCGTTAGGAACGTCTTTTAATTTTAAACTCTTTTCTTTTAACCATTGTTTGTATGGTCTTTCAGAAACAATTTTATTCTTGATTTCCTCGTCGTCAATAATTCTACCTTCGTTCATGTCAACCAAAAACATCTTACCAGGTTCTAAACGACCGTGGCTTACTACATCTTCTGGTTCAACATTCACCACCCCTACTTCAGAAGACATGATTAGCTTACCACTCTTAGTTACGGTGTAACGAGAAGGTCTTAAACCATTACGGTCTAATAAAG
Organism: Wenyingzhuangia sp. IMCC45533; assembly: GCF_054111225.1. Taxonomy (NCBI): domain Bacteria; kingdom Pseudomonadati; phylum Bacteroidota; class Flavobacteriia; order Flavobacteriales; family Flavobacteriaceae; genus Wenyingzhuangia; species Wenyingzhuangia sp. IMCC45533. Next base: position 2,328,733 of record NZ_CM134197.1, read on the forward strand.
CTCCAACGTAGTCACCATCTGTAAAAGGAACTGAGGCAGGACCATCCCAAGGTTCCATAATACAAGAATTGTATTCGTAAAACGCTTTTCTGTCTTCAGACATAGTAGCGTGCTTTTCCCATGCTTCTGGAATGGTCATCATCATCACTTCTGGTAAAGAACGTCCTGTAAGAGTTAATAACTCAACAGACATATCCATAGAAGCTGAATCTGATTTTCCAGGTAATATGATTGGGAATAATTTTTCTATTTGATCTCCAAAAACACCAGAAGCCATGATTTCTTCACGTACACGCATTCTAGATACGTTACCTCTTAGCGTGTTAATTTCTCCGTTCTGACAAAGGAATCTAAATGGCTGAGCCAAATCCCAAGCAGGCATTGTGTTTGTAGAGAAACGTTGGTGTACTAAGGCTAGTCTAGTTACCAAATCAGGCTGTTGCAAATCTGTGTAGTAAGGCCCAATATCTTCTGGCATAATAATACCCTTGTAAATAAGTGTAGTATTAGACAAAGAAGGTAAATAGAAATAATTAGACTCAGACATTTTAGAGTTCGCTATTGCGTGCTCTGTAATTTTACGAGCAGCATATAATTTAGCTCTAAAAATATTTTCTTCTAAGTCTCCTTGAGCAATAAATAGTTGTTCAATATTAGGTTCCGAAGCCAATGCTATTTCTCCTAATTGAGAAGAATCTACAGGAACTTCTCTCCAACCTAGAACGGTTAATCCTTGGTTAGAAATTTCTTTTTCGAAAACATCTTTACAAAATTTGTGTTGATTCGTGTTCTTAGGTAAAAACACCATACCTACAGCATATTTTCTTTGCTCAGGTAATTCAAATTCACAAACTCTTTTAAAGTAATCGTGTGGGATATCAATTAATAATCCAGCACCATCTCCGGTTCTCCCGTCAGCACTAACACCTCCACGGTGTTCTAATTTCACTAAAATCTCTAATGCATCATGAATAATCTGGTTGGTTTTTTCCCCTTTAAGGTTACAAATAAAACCTGCACCACAGTTTTCATGCTCAAATTCTGGTAAGTATAGTCCTTGTTTCTGTATCATATTTTAAAAATATAGGTGGCAAAATTACGTAAATATTAATGAATATCAAACTAAGAATATGGATAGATAACTTTGTAATGTCATATTCAGATAATTGTTGATAATATTTGTACCAGCAAGCGTTTTTATTGCGAATGTGTCAAAATAAAAACTCTTTTTTTTGGGAGTACAAAATCTCTCATTACAAAGATATTAGGTACCGTCCTAATAATGGTTTGTAAACTAATAGATTAGCTTATTTGGACTGATTATTTATTAAAATATAAAAAACGGATATGAAAGTTCATATCCGTTTTTTATATCAGTATAATCTAGAAATACTATCCGTTCATGGAGATTAAAAACTCATCGTTATTTCTGGACGATTTGATTCTGTCTTTGATAAATTCCATAGCCTCTACGGGATTCATGTCTGCTAAGTATTTACGCAATACCCACATACGCTGAACCGTTTTTTCATCTAACAATAAATCATCTCTACGTGTACTAGATTTGATTAAGTCAATAGCAGGGTACAAACGTCTATTCGCAATGTTTCTATCTAATTGTAGTTCCATATTCCCTGTACCTTTAAATTCTTCAAAGATAACCTCGTCCATTTTGGAACCAGTTTCAGTCAAAGCAGTTGCGATAATACTCAAGGATCCACCACCTTCTATGTTACGAGCAGCTCCAAAAAATCTCTTAGGTTTATGAAGTGCGTTGGCATCGATACCTCCAGATAATATTTTACCAGAAGCAGGGGCTACGGTATTATATGCTCTGGCTAAACGTGTAATGGAGTCTAAAAGAATAACAACATCGTGTCCACATTCCACCAATCTTTTGGCTTTTTCTAAAACAATATTAGCGACTTTTACGTGTTTTTCAGCAGGTTCATCAAAAGTAGAGGCTACTACTTCTCCTCTTACATTTCGTTGCATATCTGTTACCTCTTCGGGTCTCTCATCAATTAAAAGAACCAATTGATAAACTTCAGGATGATTTAAAGCGATAGCATTGGCAATGTCTTTTAACAACATTGTTTTACCTGTTTTAGGCTGAGCTACAATCATACCACGCTGACCTTTACCAATGGGAGCAAATAAATCCATAATTCTTGTTGACAGAGAACTTCTACCACTTGATAAGTTAAATTTCTCTTCAGGAAAAAGAGGGGTAAGGTGTTCAAAAGAGACTCTGTCTCTAACCTCTTTGGGATTCAATCCGTTTATTTTGGAAACACGGATTAAAGGGAAATATTTTTCTCCTTCTTTTGGAGGCCTTACGATACCTTTTACGGTATCACCCGTTTTTAAACCAAAAAGTTTGATTTGCGATTGAGAGACGTATACATCATCCGGGGAGGATAAGTAATTATAGTCAGAAGATCTTAAAAAACCATATCCGTCAGACATCATTTCTAAAACTCCTTCACTTTCAATAATACCGTCAAACTCGTAATTAGGGTCTTTTAAATTTTTGCCTTTGTTATTTTTGTTGTTCCTAGGGTTATTGTTTTTTCTAGGATTATTGTTTGAGTGGTTGTTGTTTTGCTTTTTAGTTTCTTGCTGAGAATTGTCTTTACCTTCCTTTTTAACTCTAGGTTTAGACTTTTCGATACCTACTTCTTTAGAAATCGGAGTATGCTTTGTTTCTCCTACTTCTTGAGTTGTAGACTCGGGAGGAGTGATTTTAACAATGCGTTTCTTTGCGGGTTGTCTCTTAGGTTTTGGAGTTTCCTCAGTAGCCTCGTTACTTTCTCTGACTTCTCCTTTTGCTCTGCCTTCAAAAGCGGCTTGCTCATCAAGAATTTTATAAATTAAATCCAACTTTTTTAGTTGACTCGTTTTTTTTAATCCAATTGTTTTTGCAATTTCTTGCAGGTCAGCAAGCTTTTTTGCTTTTAATTGTGAGATTTCTAACATCTATAAAAATATGTGTGATAAATAAAATGAAAACAACACTTTTGTGGTAAAATTGACAATTGCGTTGTTGTGTTTGATTTTGTGATGAAATTAATTACAGACTATAAGTGATTGTACTGTAATAGCTTACTTAGCCAAAACAAATATAGTTTTTTTTTTTATCTAACAAAGTCATTATAAATAAAAAGAAAATGTAAATTTGTAATAGTTATTTAGGACAAGAGTATGATTCAAAGGATACAAACAATTTATTTGTTTACAGCGTTTATTATTGCTGGAGTTTTAACAAATTTTATGTCTTTTTTTACGCTAACTACAGGAGAGGAAACTTTTTTGTTGTCTACTATCCAAAATAACTTAGTTCTTTTAAAATCAGTAGGAGTGTTTTTTATCATTTCAGCTATTTTGTCTATCATTTCAATCGCAAGTTTTAAAAAAAGGCAAAATCAGTTTGTGTTCAATAGATTAAACATTCTGATCAACTTCTATTTATTAAGTGTATTGATATACTTATCTCTAAAATTACCTGGAGAAATGCAAATTTCTGAGAAAGGTATTGGGATTTATTTTCCTATTGCTATTATTGTTTTGCTAGTCATGGCAAACAAAGCAATTAAGAAAGATGAAGATCTTGTAAAATCTGTAGATAGGTTACGATAAACTTAACATCTTAGTTTATTTAGTGCGACTAAAAACCCCATGCGTTAAGTATTGGGGTTTTTTTATGCCCAAAAGCTTTTTGAGTTCTATCAAATATCCGTTACATTTAAATTATAAATTGTAATTTTGCACCCTAGAAAAAAAGCAACATGTTAGATAAGTTAAAAATAGTTAAACAGCGTTTTGACGAAGTTTCGGATTTAATTATTCAACCAGATATTATTTCTGATCAAAAACGTTATGCAAAACTTAACAAAGAATATAAAGATTTAAGTAAAGTAGTAGAAAAAGGAAATACCTATCAATCTTTATTGGATAACATAGAAGAGGCTAAAGAAATTATTGCAGACGGGTCTGATGCTGAAATGGTGGAGATGGCTAAAATGGAGTTGGAAGAAGCTAATGAAAAGATTCCTCAATTGGAAGATGACATTAAGTTTATGTTGATTCCTAAAGATCCAGAGGATGCTAAAAACGTGATTGTAGAAATACGAGCAGGTACTGGTGGTGATGAGGCGAGTATATTTGCTGGAGATTTGTACAGAATGTATACCAAATATGCATCTACGAGAGGATGGAAATGCGAAGTAGAAGATATTGCAGACGGTACTTCTGGAGGTTTTAAAGAAATTATTTTTAGTGTATCTGGTGAGGATGTTTATGGAGATTTAAAATTTGAATCTGGAGTACATCGTGTGCAACGTGTACCACAAACAGAAACTCAAGGTCGTGTTCATACCTCTGCTGCAACAGTTATGGTCTTGCCTGAGGCAGAAGAGTTTGATATTGATATGAAACAGAGTGATATTCGTGTAGATTATTTTTGTTCGTCTGGGCCAGGAGGTCAGTCTGTAAATACCACCTACTCAGCGGTTCGTTTAACGCACGTTCCAACAGGATTGGTAGCACAATGTCAGGATCAAAAATCTCAACATAAAAACAAAGATAAAGCCATGAAGGTTTTACGTTCTCGTCTGTATGAACAAGAATTAGAGAAAAAACTAGCTGCAGATTCCGAAAAAAGAAACTCTCTAGTTGCTAGTGGAGATAGATCAGCAAAAATTAGAACCTACAACTACCCGCAAGGGCGTGTCACAGAACACAGAATAGGATTGACTTTATACGATCTAAGTAAAATTATTGACGGAGATATTCACAAAATTATCGACGAATTAAAACTAACAGAAAACACAGAAAAATTAAAAGAACTGGGTGAAGCCAATCTTTAAAAATTTTAAAAAGCCTCTCAGTTAATTGAGAGGTTTTTTTATGCTGAAGCTACATATACCCAAGCCTTTTTTTTGGAGGTAAGTTCAACTCTAATTCTTTGATAGCTATCTCCTTCGTAATCGTCACAAATTAAAATTTCCTCATCGCTCAATTCATAACAAGTCCCCTCAATTAAGTTATTGGGCTGATTAGATTTTATTAAAATAGGGTAACTGTTATCTCCTAAAGTAATATTGCTCTTTAAGTATCCTGTAAGTGAATCAGGCATTCCTTTTAATAATTTTTTAAATAATGCTTTTTGAATTTTCGGATCTTGTAAGGTTCCGTAAGTGAATAAATAATTCATCATTAAAAATAAAATAGATTTGTGTACCCTAAACTTAAGCGATTGGGCTGAATTTTCTAAATTTACTTTAGATAAAGACAAAGATGAATTTAAAATTAAACAGACCTATTGCTTTTTTTGATTTAGAAACAACAGGTATCAATATTGCTAAAGATAGAATTGTAGAAATATCAATATTAAAAGTTTTTCCAAACGGCAATAAGGAGAGTAAAACATGGCTAGTAAATCCTGAAATGGAAATTCCCAAAGAGTCTTCTGAGATTCATGGAATTACCAGTGATAAAGTGGCCAGCGAACCTACTTTTAAAACCTTAGCACCTAAGGTTTATGAAATGATAAAAGGGTGTGATTTAGCGGGTTTCAACTCCAATAGATTTGATGTTCCTCTTCTTGCCGAAGAAATGTTAAGAGTAGGAGTGGAAGAATTTGATCTATCCAACGTAAAATTCGTAGATGTCCAAACTATTTTTCATAAGAAAGAACAGAGAACACTAAGTGCTGGTTATCAATTTTATTGTGGAAAAGATTTAGAAGGAGCTCATTCGGCGGAAGCGGATACCATGGCTACTTACGAGATATTGTTAGCGCAAATAGAGAAATACAAAGATATTGGTACAGATGTTGCTTCGTTAAGTGAGTTCTCCTCTCATCAAAAAAGAGCAGATTTTGCAGGTTTTATTCAGTTTAACGATAAAGACGAAGAGATTTTTACGTTTGGGAAATACAAAAATAGAACTGTGCTAGAGGTGTTGGCTGAAAATCCTGGATATTACAATTGGATGACCAATGCTGATTTTCCGTTATATACAAAAAAGGTATTAACCAATATTAGGTTAAAAACCTTGAACAATAAATTAAAATAATTATGTACGTACCCTACCATACTTTACCAGACAATGCAAGAGTTTGGGTTTATCAATCAAACAGAGAGTTTACCGACACAGAAATAGATTTAATCGCTAGTAGAACAACGGAATTTGTTGAGCAATGGACGAGGCACGGAGAAAATGTTAGAGGAAGTTTTACCATTGTTCATCAGAGATTTTTAATTGTAGCCGTAGATCAAGATTTTATGGAAGTTTCTGGTTGCTCTATTGATGCTTCTGTTAAGTTGGTACAGCAACTACAAGCAGAATTACAAGTAGATATGCTAGATAAATTAGCCATTGCTTATAAAAATAACAAGGAGGTAACCATCACCACTTTGGCAGAGTTTGGAAAGAAGGTTAAAAATAAAGAAATTAATGCTAATACCATCGTTTTCAATAACATGGTAAATACCAAAATAGGAGTAGAAACTCAGTGGGAAGTTCCCGCAAAAGAGAGCTGGCATGCTAGATACTTTAACTAAAAGGCTGCTATGAAAAAAATCCTACTTCTTTTTATTTTACTGAGTATTACAGCAAATGCTCAGCAGTACAAAACGCATAATCGTCCTTTAATAGCCAAAGACAGCCTAGCACAAACTGTTTGGGTGGATAGTATAATGAACAATATGACCTTGGATGAAAAAATTGGTCAATTATTTATGGTTCAGGCCTATTCTAATAAGGACACTAGGCACGAGCAGGAAATTTTAGGCCTAATTAAAAATCAACATATTGGTGGTCTGATTTTTATGCAGGGAACTCCACAGAAGCAAGTAGATCTGTATAACCAATATCAAGAAGTATCCAAAGTACCTTTACTAGTAGGTTTTGATGGAGAATGGGGCCTTTCTATGCGTATTGAACCTTCGTTTGCTTATCCATGGAATATGACTTTGGGGGCTGTACAAAACGATTCAATTATATACCGCGTTGGGCAACAGATTGCTAAACATTGCAAACAGGTGGGAGTGCATATTAATTTTGCACCTGTAGTGGATATTAATACGAATCCTAAAAACCCTATTATAGGGAATAGGTCTTTTGGAGAAGATAAATACAACGTAACAAAAAAATCCATTGCTTTTATAGAAGGAGTGCAGAAAGAAGGAGTATTGGCCAATGCAAAACACTTTCCTGGTCATGGCGATACCGCTTCGGATTCCCATAAAACGTTGCCCGTTGTTAACTTTGATATGGAAAGGCTAGACTCTTTGGAACTGTACCCATATAAACAATTAGCAGCTTCTAATTTAGCAAGCGTAATGGTTGCACATTTGGATGTTCCTACTTTGCAAACTGAAAAAGGAAAACCAACTTCTATTTCTAAAAAAGTGGTAACGGACTTGTTAAAAAATAAAATAGGTTTTAAAGGTTTGGTGTTTACGGATGCTTTAAACATGAATGGAGTTGCTAATTATACTTCTGCAGATTTGGTTTCGCTTGAAGCTTTTAAGGCTGGTAACGATATGTTACTGATACCTGTAGATGTGGAAAAAGGTGCAAAGGCTATAAAACAAGCTATTCAAAAAAAGACAGTTACCATTGAAAGGTTAGATAATTCCGTGGTAAAAGTTTTGCAGGCGAAGTATTTGGCAGGTTTACATCAAAAAAAGGTGTTAAGCAATACGAACATTCAAAGTAGAATTGATACTACTGATGATAGATTGCTCTATAAGAAAGTCGTAGAAAATGCCATTACGTTAGTTAAAAACAAACACAATCTGTTGCCTTTAAAAAGATTAGATACACTTAATATGGCGTTACTCTCTTTGGGAAGGGTTAGTGGAGAGCCTTTTAAACAGCAGCTAAGGAAATATGCTGATGTTAAAGAGTTAAAAGATGTTACCACCAAAAATTTGTCTACAAAAATATCTGATAGCAATTTGGTAATCATAGGGGTCCATAAATCTAGCGAACACCCATGGAAATCTTACAAATTATCTGCTTCGGAAATACAGATGATTCAAAAAACGGCAGCGCTAAAAAAAGTGGTATTGGTTAATTTTGCCAGTCCTTACGCTTTGTTAAATTTAGATGGATTTGACAACGTTAACAGTGTAGTTTCAGCTTATCAGAACAATTCTGTTTTTCAATCCGTTGCGGCACAACAAATATTTGGCGGACTTCCGTTTACCGGACAATTACCTGTGTCTGTCTCTAAAGAATACCAAGTGGGAACAGGAATTGTAACTAATAGTTTGCAACGTTTTTCATATGGTCTTCCAGAGGAGGTTGGTATGGAATCATTACAACTATCAAAAATAGACTCTGTAGCAAACTACATTATCAAAAAAAAAATGACTCCTGGACTGCAAGTGCTAGTGGCCAGAAAAAATAAGGTAATTTTTGAAAAATCATATGGGTATTATACGTATGACTCTGTAAAAAAAGTAAATACAAGTTCTATTTATGACTTGGCATCGTTGACTAAAATATTGGGAGCCTTACCATTGTACTTAAAAGCGTTCGATGAAAGGGTTTACAAACTGGATGATACTTTGGGAAAGCTACTACCAGAATTAAAAGGATCTCCTCTAGAAAATTTGTTGGTGATAGATGTATTTGCACATCAATCGGGTTTAAAAGCATGGATTCCTTTTCATTTGAAAACCTTAAACGAATTTTCTAAGCAGCCAAAATCTCAATGGTATAGTATGATAAAGGACAAGGAATACAACGTTAAAGTAGCCAATCAGCTTTATCTAAAAGATGAATACATAGATAGCATCTATAGGGAAATTAAACTCACTCCTTTAAGAGAAAAAAAGGATTACAAATATAGTGGCTTGTCTTTTTTTCTGTTTAAAAAGCTTTTGGAAAAGCACTATCAAAAAAGTATGGATACTTTGTTAGCAGAAAACTTTACCAATAGATTAGGGGCTTCGTCGTTAGCGTACAATCCATTAAATAAATTTGTAAAAGATTCCATAGTACCTTCTGAATTGGATACTTACTTTAGATATCAAAAACTACAAGGGTACGTCCATGATATGGCAGCAGCCATGTTAGGAGGTGTGTCTGGGAATGCAGGCTTATTTGGCAATGCAAATAACGTGGCAAAAATAATGCAGTTGTATTTGAACAAAGGAAGTTACGGCGGTGACAAATTTTTTAATCCCTACACTCTTGATATTTTTAACAAAGCTTATTTTAAGTCCAGAGACAATAGGAGAGGGTTGGTTTTAGACAAGCCATCCGAAGATGATGAGGTTAAGAATACTTGCAATTGTGTGTCTCCAAAAAGTTTTGGACATAGCGGTTTTACAGGAACTTTTGCTTGGGCTGATCCTGAAACTGAGTTGATTTATATTTTTCTATCTAATAGAACCTATCCGACCATGGATAATAATGATCTCGGTAAATACGATGTAAGAACCAAGGTACAAGCCATCATTCAAAAAGCCATTAAAAATTAAGGGATTACTTGTGTAAAATAAAACCACACAATCAATTTTACTCAATTCAAAAAGGATGGCAGAAAAATTTAATACAGAGGATTTAACAGCTAAAGAGTTAGCTAAGCATTTAAGGCAGCCCACAGGTTCACAAGGGAAAAAGATAGGAATGCAAATGAATAAAGGAAACAAAGAAATTTGTTTGAATTCTTATAAAGTTTTAAAGCCCAAAGACCATCAATCAATTCTTGAAATAGGAATGGGTAATGGGTTTTTTGTTGAGGGGTTATTGTCAATGGCAAATGATTTAAAATATGTGGGAGCAGATTTCTCAGCGGTGATGGTTGAGGAAGCTCAAAAGATAAATGGTCATTTAAAGAGTGCAAGTTTTGTTGAGGCTTCGGTAGAAGAATTGCCGTTTCCAAATAATGAATTTGACTTGATTACGACCACGAATACCATTTATTTTTGGCCTAATTTAGAACAGAATATAAAGGAAGTACTAAGAGTGTTAAGACCAAACGGAAAGTTACTTATTGCTTATCGATCAAAAAGCTTTATGGATCAATTAGAACTATCTAACTACGGTTTTAATAAGTTTGAAAGCAATGACATAGAAAATTTACTGAGCGAACATCACTTTAAAAATATTGAAACTGTTACCGTAACAGAACCTGAATTGGAATTTGATCACAAAGTGTTTTCTATGGAGGGTTTGTATACGATAGGGTTTAAATAACGGTTTTGTTTTAAAATTAGTTTGGTGTTGAAAGAGCAACGCCCATTCGGAAAAACCACTAGGCAAAAACCATTTAATTATTTTTAATATAAAGAATTAAGTGGTTTTTATCACAAAATAAGAAAGCCAAAAACTTAGAGAAAGGAAAGAAGCTCAAATGTTTTGTAGCCAGTGTTGTGTTATGTCAAATATTTTTTTATATCCATTCGTTGATTGAGAATTCTTACGATTTCTACTATTTTATTTTCATTTTTTCGATAAAAAATTAAATGTGATTTAATCTTGGTTACTCTATAGTTCTTTCGAGTATCCTCTAAAGATTTTCCTGTCATAAAGTTGTCAGCTATAAATTCTATTTCCTCAAATATCTGATTGTAGTATCTATCGGCTTGCTCTTTAGACCATTTATGTAAAGTATAAATCCAGATATCATTTATGTCATTTATAGCTTCTTGACTTACACGATATTTATTGATACTCATAAATGTTTTCTATGTAAATCTTTTAGATTCATTTTTGAATTAAAATCATCTTTAAAACCACTTTCTTCTCCAATTTTTAATGCCCTTATTAATTCTAGTTCCTTTTTTTCTTCTCTTTCTAAAAGTCTTAGAGCAGAGCGAATAACTTCACTTACAGAACTATATTTACCCGAATTGACTTCATGATTAATAAACTCTTCAAAATGATTTCCTAATGATATTGATGTGTTTTTTCCCATTTTCGAATAATGTTTATTCTAATATACCAAAAGTTGGTAATATGGCAAATTTTTCCATTACACAATTAGTATTATTCCTTTATACCCAAAATTAGCTACACTCGTTTAAAATTGCATTCCTACTTTAAAGTTAAGAATTCTACCTGTAAGTATATTAGGTACACCATTATATCTTTGAGTGTCTACATCATACACCCATGTGTTGGTAGTCGTGTTATTAATGTCAAAAATATTGAATAATTCAATCCCTAAGTCCAGTTCTTTAAAATGTCTTAAAAAGCCAGATTCGTACTGCTTATTACTATCAACAATAATGTAGGCAGCACCGAGGTCTACTCTCCTATAAGGTCTTAATCTGGTTTGAAAATCGTATCTATCTACCGTAGCTCCTCTTTCAGCACTAGCATTTACAGGAGAACCTCCAGGTAGACTAGAGTTTAAAACTAAGTTTAAATACACTTTAAAATTAGGGTTACTGGGTACGTAATCTTGAAACAGCATGGCAAATTTAAAACGTTGATCTGTAGGTCTAGCAATATAACCTCTGTTGTTAGTATTCTCTTCGGTTTTTAAGAACCCTAAACTTACCCAACTTTCTTTTCCGGGAACAAATTCTCCACTCAATCTAAAGTCTAATCCAGCCGCGTAAGCTTTTGTATTATTATTTGCATCATACCTAATTCTAACATTGTCTAAAGAATAAGCGTTAACGTCATTAAGCTGTTTAAAATAAACTTCCGAAGTCATTTTAAACGGCCTTTGCCATAGATTAAAACTATACTCATTAGAAAATACATAATGTATAGATTGTTGAGCATCTACATCAAATTCAATATTTCCTTGGGGGTTTCTCAACTCTTTGTAGGAGGGAGGTTGATGATAAAAACCTGTAGCTAATCTAAAAACCATATCTGTATTTTCCCAGTCTGGTTTTAAAGAAAGTCTAAACCTAGGACTAAAGGTTTGCTTTAAACTAGATTGCTGTCCAGAAATATTATTTTTTAAGTACCAAGCCTGTGTCCTAATACCAGAGTGATGCCACAAGATATGATTTCCGATAAACCACTTTTTGTTCCATTGAAAATATCCTGAGAATCTATAAATATCTACATCATTTTCAGCGTTTATACTGTAGAAAGGAGTGATGTCGTCGTTAAATTCAAATCTAGGAGGCAAATTGTTTGTAGGCTGATTTGTGTCAGGTCTCTGCGTAATTCCGTTATTATCAACAAAGGTAAATTCGTTGATACGGTCTCTAATATTTTCTTTTTGTACCTTAAAACCTGCTTCGAGTTTGTGTTGATTGATTTTGTGGTTTAAAGTAAATTTTACGTTCTGAATTAAGATGTCCAAATCATTTCTAGCGCGATCTAATTGAGAACCAACTCCTGAAGTAAAAAGAGTTGCCCCAGAAATAGGATCTATCTCGGCAATACTGTAAGCCCCCTCAATATCGTAGTACTCTTGTTCTTGCGTATTAAACAAAGAGTAGGTTATGTTTAGTTTGGTGTTTTTATTAAAATTATACTTATAACTAAGCGCACTAAAATAAGTTTCAAAATCGTCTTGTTCGTTTCCAGAATAAAAAACCAGCAATTCTCTAGGTCTAATAAATCCTCCAAATTGAGTAACCCTAGAAATAGGCTTAAAATTATAGTTGTTAATGGCTATATTCCCCAAAAAATCTAAACTGCTTTTTTTGTTGATTTGGTAGGAGAGATAAGTTTGTACATCTGCAAAGACGGGTCTAAAATTAGTTTCAGTGTCTTTGGTGTTTACTAGCAACTGGTTGTTTCTATACCTAGCCCCTATTAAGGTTGATAGTTTTTTGTTTAAAAACAAATTTTCGTAGGTATAGCTGGCTCCTAACAAATTTAAGTTAACCGTGGATAATTCCTTTTTAGGCTTTTTATAATGAATGCTTAATACAGAAGAAAGTCTGTCCCCGTACTTAGTTTCGAAACCACCAGCGGAGAAATTAATGTTTTCTGTCATGTCAGAGTTCAAAAAACTCAACCCTTCCTGCTGTCCAGATCTTATCAGAAAAGGTCTATAAACCTCTATACCGTTAACGTAAACTAAATTCTCATCAAAATTCCCTCCTCTAACGCTGTATTGTGTACTTAATTCGTTGCTGTTATTTACCCCAGGTTGGGTCATCAACAAATTTTCAATTCCAGCATTGGCACCAGGCACCCGTTTAAATTTTTTAGCTTTCAACGTAACAATTCCTTCTTGAGCTGCTTTGTAACTTTTAACAGTTACTTCGTTCATCTCTTCGGATTGAATCCTTAGAATAGGGGAATACCTAATGGTTTTGTTTTTTCGTCCTTTAAATGTTTTAAATACAATTCCGTAACCTATCAAAGAAAATTTAACCAACGTATTTTGATTTGCTGGAATTTCAACTTTATACTCTCCTTGGTCATTAGTAACAGCTCCTGTACCGTTGTAGGTTATAGTTACGCCAGATAAAGGTGTTTTGTCAGCACTAGTAACCGTGCCAGACAAATATCCCACTTGAGAAAAAAGAAAGCAACTGTAAAAAAAAGTTAAAAAGAGAACGAGTGATTTCAAGAGATGTGTGTAGTTATTTTATAAAGTAAGAATCGTAGGTTTTGGTGTTTCCCAACAGGTCCTCAATTTTTAATTTGAAGTGACGTTTTTTATTTAAAGATTTTAAATCTCCAAGGTCGTAAGTTAATCTATTTCTTTTAGGTTGATATTCCATCAATATCCATTGATTGTCAATAGTACCATAGTAGTTTTTAATACCTGTTTCATCATCTTTAATATGAATAGTTAACGTTTGATACTTAGAAATATTTTGATTTTTATAAAAACTAGGTTTGTAAATTTTGGGAGCAATGCTGTCGTATCTCAAATAAAAATCTCCGAGATACTTTGTGTTTGTGTATATTTTGTTTTCTTTTTTATGAGTGCTAATGTAGTTGTAGTGGTTTTTGCTTTTTTGGGCAAAATACACATACTTTTTTTGATGCGGAGTTAAACTATCCGTAAAATAAGTTAAGGTGTAGTTTTTATCTAGAGGTAAAACTTGTTTGTGTACCGATATTTTATCAGTATTATATTGATAATCGATAAAGGTGTTTTTATAAAAAGTGTTTTTTGGAAAACGAATTTCTGATAAGCCTTGTTTAAATACGCAATATTTATCTCTGTCTACAAAATAGGGCGTTTTGGGCTGAGGTTTAACCACAGGAGTAATTAGGCTGTCTCCCTTGATAGGAACTCTAATAGTCAATGTGTTTTTAGCCAGATCTTTTACCACAATCTCTACCCTGTAATGTTCGTTGTTTTTGATATTGATGAAACCTTTGTTAAGGTGTTTTTTATAAATGGATAGTTTGTTGTTAGGTTCTATATATGTTTTTTGATATTTTCTGTACTTTTTTGCATAAAAGGGATAATCAATTAATAAATTGATGTACTTGCTCTCATCAAAAGCGAAGGTCTCTAAACGATGATGATAGGCAAGCGTATCATTCACGTACATTTCTATGCTATAAACTCCATTTTTGTTAGCAGCATTGTTTAACAAATCGTGAGTGCTTATGGAAAGTCCTATGTTACCAATAGCTTTTATTTCGTTTGCTACATAAAGTTTGCTATTAATTTTTTTAGTTTCAATAATTTGGCTAACGGGAATGTGATTAATGGCAGATTTCTCTCCAAAAGGAGTAGCTCTTAAACCTTTAAATGTTGGGGTGATGTTATCTTTTACTTGATAACCAAATAGTAAAGGATTAATTACTTTTTCTGTTCTAGTATCTCTAATTTCAAAATGCAAGTGAGGAGCCGAAGACCCTCCCGTGTTACCAGAGTAAGCAATAATTTGGTCGGTGGTAACAGGCAAATCTGTTTTGGAGGGGAATAACTGAATCTCAAAAGACTTTTTTTGATATTGTCTTTGTTTAACATATTCCTCAATTTCTTTACTAAACTTTTTTAAATGACCGTACACGGTGGTGTACCCATTGGGGTGTCTAACATATAGTGCTTTTCCGTAACCCCATAAAGAAACTTTAATTCTAGATACGTATCCTTCTTTTGCAGCGTACACCTTTTTTCCACTCACACCTTTTGTTTTGATGTCTATACCAGAATGAAAATGATTGGTTCTTAACTCGCCAAAAGTACCAGCCAAAACAATGGGAAAATCCAAAGGATTTCTAAATTGATTTTGAGGATACTTTTTTTGACCAAAGGACAAAGAAACAAATGCGTATAGTAAAAAAATGAAACCTTTTTTCAAGGAGAAAATAATTTTAAGTTCACAAAAATATTATAATATCTTAAAAAACAATCATAAAAGACTGAGAAACAAACCCAAGAGCTCAAAATGTTTTTTGGGAGCTAAAAAGTTGTATTTACCAATAACAATGCTATTTTTGTAAGTATTGTTTTAGCAATTGTAATATGAGAAGTCAGAAGGAAATGATAGCAAATTTACAAGCTAATGTAGAAAGACTTTTGGAGCGTTATGAGTTTTTGCAACAAGAAAATAAGATTTTGTCTAATCAAAATTTTTTATTGCAACAAACAAACAAAGGGCTAGAAGATGAAATATCTTTTTATAAAGAAGAGCTTCAAGTATTAAAAGTAGCTAAAACATTAGAGGGCAGTGAAGTTTATAAAAACGATACGAAAGCTAAAATTGATTTTTTAGTTTCAGAAATAGATAAATGTATTCAAGAATTAAATACATAAGTTCTTTTCAATATGGCTGATAGTTATAAAATTAATGTTGTAATAGGTGGTAGGAATTACCCAGTTTCTGTAGGAAGTTCAGAAGTGGAACAGGGAATGAGAGCTGCAGCGAGCAAAATTAATAAGTTAATGGCTAGTTATGAAGATAATTATGCGGTTAATGACAAACAAGATGTATTGGCTATGTGCGCATTGCAGTTTGCTTCTTTAATAGAAGTAAATAAGGTGCTTAAACAGGAAGAAAACAACGAAATTATTACTGAAATTTCAAAATTAAATAGTAAATTAGAATCGTATTTAAGTTAATAAAGTTCATTACATAGCATAAAAACACTGCCTACTCTGGTTTTCGTTTGATAAACTCAACACTATATCTTTAAAAAGAATGAGTCTATTATGTTAAAGCGCGCTGTTTTACACAGATACTTGATCATAATGTTAGTTCTAAAAAATGTTTTTTTGGAGTTTATAAAACTAACCTTAGTAGGTTTTTTTATATATCAAATTTTACACACAAATAATGAGTAGTACTACAATCATACTAATTGCAGGAGGAGCTTTAATTCTAGGATTTTTACTAGCTAAAATACTAGAAAAATTCAAAGCCTCACAAATGATAAAAACAGCCGAGGTTGAAGCGGCTTCTAAGTTAAAAGAAGCAAAAATAACGGCAGAGAGCATCAAAAAAGATAAAATTCTTCAGGCCAAAGAAAAATTCATAGAGCTAAAAGCGGAACACGAGAAGGTGATTTTAGCTAGAGATAAAAAAATATCCGATGCTGAAAAGAGAATTAAAGACAAAGAAACATCACTTAACAAGGAAATAGAAAAAAACAGAAAACTCAACAAAGCTGTTGAAGAAAAAGTAACAGATTACGACCACAAAGTAACTGTTTTTGAAAAAAAGCAAGCAGAGTTAGAAAAATTGCATAAAAGGCAAGTAGAAATCTTAGAGTCTGTTTCTGGAATATCAGCAGATGAAGCAAAGGTACAGTTGGTAGATTCTTTAAAAGCAGAAGCCAAAACAGATGCCATGTCTTTTATTAGAGACACGTTGGAGGAGGCCAAATTAACTGCTGAGCAAGATGCAAGAAAAGTGATTTTAAACACCATTCAAAGAGTAGGAGTTGAGCAATCTATAGAAAACTGTGTGTCCGTTTTTAATATTGAATCTGACGATGTTAAAGGTAGAATTATTGGTAGAGAAGGTAGAAATATTAGAGCCATTGAAGCAGCCACAGGAGTAGAAATTATTGTAGATGACACACCAGAAGCAATTATCTTATCTTGTTTTGATCCCGTAAGAAGAGAAGTAGCACGTTTGTCTATGCACAAATTAGTTACTGACGGACGTATCCACCCAGCAAGAATTGAAGAGGTAGTAGAGAAGACAGAAAAGCAAATAAACCAAGAAATTATAGAGGTAGGAAAGCGTACCGTAATGGATTTAGGAATTCACGGTTTACATCCTGAGTTGATCAAAACAGTAGGTCGTATGAAGTTCCGCTCATCTTACGGACAAAACTTGTTACAACACTCTAGAGAAGTTGCCAATCTTTGTGGTTTAATGGCTGCTGAATTAGGCTTAAATGTGAAAGCAGCTAAAAGAGCTGGTTTGTTACACGATATTGGTAAAGTACCGGATACAGAGAGCGAATTGCCACACGCAATTTTAGGAATGCAATGGGCAGAAAAATACGGTGAAAAACCAGATGTTTGCAATGCAATTGGTGCTCACCACGATGAGATAGAAATGAAAACCATGATTGCTCCTATTGTACAAGTATGTGATGCTATTTCTGGAGCAAGACCTGGAGCAAGACGTCAAGTTTTAGATTCCTACATACAACGTTTAAAAGATTTAGAAGATTTGGCTTTTGGTTTTAACGGTGTACAGAAAGCCTATGCTATTCAAGCAGGTAGAGAACTAAGAGTTTTGGTGGAAAGTACTAAAGTTAATGACGACCAAGCCGCAGAATTGTCTTTTAGTATCTCTCAAAAAATTCAGACAGAAATGACCTATCCAGGACAAGTTAAAGTGACTGTGATTAGGGAAACCAGAGCAGTGAACGTAGCAAAATAATTCACTGTCTAATAAAATAAAAATGGCTTTTTAGATTTTCTAAAAAGCCATTTTTATTTTGCTCTGGGGTGATAGGTGTTTACCACTTCTATCAATTTGGATTTATCTACGTGCAGGTATATTTCTGTGGTAGTGATGCTTTCGTGCCCTAACAGAGCCTGTATTACAGTTAAGTCAGCACCTCCGTTTAGTAAGTGCGTGGCAAACGAATGTCTAAAAGTATGTGGACTTATTTTCTTTTTTAAGTTGATTTTTACACTCAATTGTTTGATGATGGTAAAAATCATGACCCTCGTTAACTGATTGCCTCTTCTGTTTAAGAACAGTATGTCTTCACTTCCTTTTTTTGGCGGAGTAAGGGGTCTTTGCGAATTGATATAGTTTGTAATGATTTCTTCAGTGTAGTAATTAATGGGGACGAGTCTTTGTTTATTTCCTTTCCCAGTAATCTTAATAAAGCCATCATCAAAGTATAGATCAGATATTTTCAGATGGATGAGTTCACTCACACGGAGTCCACAACCATATAAAGTTTCTAAAATAGCTCTGTTCCTTTCCCCTTGAGGATGCTCTAAATCTATCGCATCAATAATATCATTGATCTCATTTTCTGATAAAGTATCTGGAAGTTTCAATCCAATTTTGGGAGCTTCTATGAGCTTCATAGGGTTGTCTTTTCGAATTTTTTCGATGACTAAAAAATCAAAGAAAGCCGATAATCCAGAGATGAGCCTAGCCTGAGATCTAGCTTTGTGAGTTTTGGAATAATCGTAAATAAAATCTTGCAAATCCGATCTGTTGATATTTAATACAGTTGTTTCTGATTCGTCAAAAAAAGAAGCAAGTTTTTCACAATCCAACTGGTAGTTGGTCATGGTGTTTTTTGATAAACCTCTTTCAGTTAGTAAATAGTTTACGAAACTCTGGATGTACATTTTCCAATTCATACGCTGTAGAATTATAATAAAGCTTTAAAATTGTTGATGAAAACAGTAGTAGCTTTTTTTCTTCCTTTTTTATTTACATGTATATCATCGTAAAAAAGACTTGGTTTTACAATAGAGTCTGAATGGTTGATGATTGAAAAAGCGTACTCACCGCTGACGCTAATAGATTTGTTTAGAATTGGAGCTATATATATGATTAATTTAATGTTATTCTCAGTTGCAAGGTTCTGGATTTCTGATAAAATAGGGTTTGTTATTGTTTTGTTTGTTGTAATCGTATTTTTAACAACAAGTTTTTTTTGTATACTAGGATAGCTATAATTACCTCTGTCGTCAAATCTATTTCTATAGAGAGGTTTTAAACCACCAATGATGGCAGCAGGTAGTAGCTCTAAATTATAATAAGCGTATGCCAAAAAGGGAATATAACTAGAGCTGTATAGAGGCTTCAAAGCATTTTGTTCGTAATTGAAGTAATGATTTTGTACGTATTCATAACTGCTAAAAGGTACGAATCTATAATCATTATTGCCTAGAGTTGATTTAGAAGAAGAAAAACTTTGAATGTCTAAGTTTAATATACAATATCTTGTTTTGTAATGGTGGGATATAAAATGTTTGAACATCAGGAGATGTGCTTTCAGATCAGTATCATCCATTGATAAATTGAGCCCATTTGTCATTAATTTATCATCAACTTGCTTAGTATCAATAGTGGTTAAACCCCTGCTGGATCCGAGAACGATATAATCAAAACTAGCCCTTTTATCAAAAGTATTTACTAAAAATGATGGCTTATAAAAAGAAGATTTTTTGAGAAAGTAGTTAGCTGAAAAAGCAATTGCATTCACCAAAAAAAGACAAATAAAGCTATATTTAAAAGTAGATAAAAGAAATTTTTTCATGATTTTAAAATTGAAAATAAATAAAACTAGCATGATTTTTAAATGCTCCTAAAAATACAGTAATGATAATGATAAGTATAGTCCAAGGATTACTTAGAACTATTTCTTTTTTATCTTTTTTGTTAAAATAATATTCGACTAGTAGCATTAGTAGAATTGCCCCAAGAGAAATAGAGGTTATCAGTAAGTATTTTCGGGTACTCAGGTAAAAGTTTTTAGTGTTGTTGTTATAAAATACGAGGGATATGTAATCAAAAGCCGTTGTAATATTTTTAGCTCTAAAAAATACCCAAGCGAAGGTAACAATAACAAACGTCCAAATTGATTTTAAAAAGTTAGGAAGGTTTAGTTTGCTACCTAAAAATAAGGGAATATATAATATAGCATGAATTACTCCCCACATAAGAAAAGTCCAATTGGCACCGTGCCAAAATCCACTTGCCACAAAAACAATCGTAATATTTCTAATTGCTTTTTGCTTTGTGGTTTTGCTTCCACCCAAAGGGATATATAAATAATCTCTGAACCAGGTTGATAGGGATATATGCCATCTCTTCCAAAATTCGGAAATATTGGTGGATAGGTACGGAAATCTAAAATTCGTCATTAAGTCAAAGCCAAAAAGCCTAGCCAAGCCAATAGCAATATCAGAATAGCCACTAAAATCACCGTAAATTTGAAAAGCAAACAAAATTGAACCCACGATTAAGGATGTAGATGTTTGAGTATGGTAGTGACTAAAAATTCCGTCCACTATAATAGAAGCATTATCAGCAATTACCAGTTTTTTAAAAAAGCCCCATGCAATGAGTTTAACACCAGTACTAGCCAACTGAGAACTGAATTCTCTGTTTTTTAAAAATTGAGGCAGTAAATGAGTGGCTCTTTCTATTGGGCCAGCAACCAATTGTGGGAAAAAGCTAACAAAAGCAGCAAATGCAATAAAGTCATTGGTGGGTTTTAGTTTGTTTCTATAAACATCAATATTATAACTAAGGGTTTGAAAAGTATAAAAACTGATACCTACTGGTAAAATAATATTTAAACTGAATAGAGAATTTGAATTTGCTAAAAAAGGGAAGGCAGCGGTAAAACTATTGATAAAGAAGTTGCAATATTTAAAGAAAAACAGGAGTCCAATATTTGCTATAATACTCAAGTATAACAGTCTCTTTTTTGTTCGCTTATCCCGAGATTTTATGATTTTTAATCCTATAATGTAGTCTAGTAACGTACTAAAAATGATTAATATTAGAAATCTCCAATCCCACCACCCGTAAAAAATGTAGCTACTGAACACAATTAATAAATTCTGACTTTTTAGTTTATTTTTTAAAACAAACCAATAGAGTACAAAAACACAAGGGAAGAACAATAAAAACGCTACAGAATTAAACAGCATGCAAAAACAAATTTTAGTAAACAAAACTAATTACTTTATTTCTAATTTTAGTAACTAAAAGTATGTAATTGATGTTAAAAGGTACATTCCAGAGTATTAGAGTTTTTAGGGTTTGATTAACTATTATATAAGATAATTACTTTGTAAGCGTTGTTTATTTTTCATATTTTGGTAGCCTGTACAAATCAATTTTTATGAAGATTTTAATACTCAACGGACCCAACTTAAACCTATTGGGTAAAAGAGAACCCGAAGTTTATGGTAAACAATCTTTCGAAGATTATTTTAAAATCTTAAAAGATAAGTTTACAAATATTGCATTAGATTATTTTCAATCCAATATAGAGGGAGAGTTGATTGATAAAATTCACGAAGTGGGGTTTTCATATGATGGGATAGTTATTAATGCAGGAGCATACACGCATACGTCTATTGCTTTAGCAGACGCTATTAGCGGAGTTAAAACTCCAGTTGTAGAGGTGCACATATCCAATACACATCAAAGAGAAATATTTAGGCATAAGTCTTATTTATCACCAGTTTGTAGGGGAGTGATTTTTGGTTTTGGATTGAAAAGTTATGATTTAGGAATTGAAAGTTTTTTAGAATAAAAAATGAAAGAAGAAGAAAAGTGGTTGTACGAAATTACACCACAAAATAATCTATTAAGCATAGATTTAAAAGAACTTTGGAGGTATAGGGATTTGTTAGTTCTTTTTGTAAAGAGGGATGTGATTACGCTCTATAAACAGACTATATTGGGACCTTTATGGTATTTAATCCAACCGTTATTCACATCAGTTGTGTTTACTGTTATTTTTAATAATGTGGCTGGAATAGAAACTCCTGGAATGCCTTCTTTTTTGTTCAATTTAGCAGGTGTCACTAGTTGGAATTACTTTAGAGAATGTTTAACAGGAACCGCTGATACTTTTAAAAAAAATCAAAATATTTTCGGAAAAGTTTATTTTCCAAGGATTATTATGCCTTTATCTGTAGTAGTCTCCAACTTGACAAAATTTGGTATTCAACTGTTGATATTTATATGTTTCTACATTTATTATATTTCCACGGGTTGGGATATTACCCCTAGTAAATTTATTTTTTTGTATCCGTTGTTAATTGTTTTGATGGCTTTTTTAGGATTAGGATTGGGGATGATTATATCTTCGATGGTTACAAAATATAGAGATTTATCTTTTTTAGTAACTTTTGGAGTATCCCTGTTAATGTATGTTTCCTTAGTAAATTTACCCTATAGTAAGTTTGAAGAAAAGGGAGTAGCTTGGTTGGTAGATTACAATCCAATGGCACATTTGATAGAAATGTCTAGGTTTTTATTAATAGGAAAAGGAAATTTTAATATAGAATCCTTATTATTCACAGCTCTCATAAGTATCGTAGTTTTAATATTTGGAGTTTTGATTTTTAACAAAACTGAAAAAAGTTTTATTGATACAATTTAGCCTATGCTAGCTATTATAATTCCATACTACCGGAGAGAGTTTTTTGATCAAACTCTTGCATCATTAGAAAGTCAAACGGACAAGAGATTCAACGTTTATATAGGGGATGATTGTAGTGAGTTTGATTATTCGAATACCGATTACATAAAAAGGACTACTTGTAATATTGTCTATAAAAGATTTGAAGATAACTTAGGAGGTGTTTCTTTAGTTAAGCATTGGGAAAGATGTCTTAAAATGACTTCTGGAGAACAATGGTTTATGATTTTGGGAGATGACGATGTATTGCCGTTAAAGTTTGTAGAGAACTTTTATAAAAAAATCCCTGAGGTAGAAAACGAAAATATTAACGTGATAAGATATGAATCTGTGAAAATTGATCACGAAAATACTCCAATAAGTGATTTAATCACAGCACCCAAAATAGAAAGTACTGTAAAGTTTTTTGTTAAAAGACTAAAGAAAGAGACAGGAAGTACGCTGAGTGAGTTTATATTCAAAAAATCGATATTTGATGAAATAGGATTTAAGGATTATCCTTTGGCCTGGTATAGTGACGTAATGTTAATACTAGAAGTATCTAAAATGGATAGGATTTATACAGTAGCCAATAATGTCGTTGAAATAAGAAGAAGTGGTATCAGTATTTCCTCTACAACGAATAATTTGGATGAAAAAAACAGAGCAACTTTTGATTTTTTTTATGATGTAATCTATAATTATAGCACTAAATTTAATGAAGATGAACTAAAAATAAATTATTATTTTTTGGAAAAAGCTTTTCTTAATGACAAAACAAACAAATACTTTTGGTCAAAATACATAGAAATAGTTAAAAAAAATAAAAATTTTATCAGAATACCGAGGTTCGTTATAAAATGTTTAAAGGCCAAATTAAAAAAGTAATAAAAATTGTATACTTACCCTATGCAGTTCAAGGTCAATTTCTGTGAAATAAACCAACAAACAATAATTAAATAAGAGAAATGATATCCCACAAACATAAATGTATTTTTATTCACATACCTAAAACCGCTGGTTCTAGTGTTAGTGACTTTTTTATAAATGATAAGAAAAAAGATTGGGAAGTACCTGATTATGATATTTTGTTCGGTTGGTGTCCCAAGAGAAAAATTCATTTACAACATGCAACAGCATCGCAATTACTTGAAACAGAATTAATTTCAGAAGAAATATGGAAGTCTTATTTTAAATTTTCGTTCGTAAGAAACCCATGGGACAGATCATATTCAGACTATTTGTGGATGATGAAGGATAGAAAAGTAAAAGGAAGTTTTGAAGATTATATTTTAAAAAAGGGAAAATTTGAAAAAGTTTTGACGGATAGCTCAAATAAACATTTTAGAGGAGATCATTTAATTGAGCAATCCGAGTTTTTGGAAACGAAAGATGATAGCTTGAATATTGACTTTATAGGGCGTTTTGAAAACTTTAAAGACGATATGGCAAAGATAAATAATGTTCTGGGCGTAAACTCTGAAATGAATTTACACAAGAAAAAAAATAAAAAGAGACACGATCATTATTCGTTGTTTTATACTGAATCGAGAAAAAGATTAGTTCATGAAACTTATGGTAAAGATATAATTCAATTTGATTACTCCTTTGAAGATAAAAAGAAAGGATTACAGTTGTTGAAGAATTTTTTTTAGCAGTCATCATAAACAAGATATAGACTTAATAAATAATTTTTTCGACGCTTTATCACTTAAATGAAAATTTGATGTACAACATGAATACTACGATATTAAAAGTAGAGAACATATCGAAACAATATCGTTTGGGAACTCTTGGTACCGGAACCATTAGTCATGATTTGAATAGATGGTGGCACACCGTTAGAGGAAAAGAAGATCCTTATCTTAAAATAGGAGAATCTAATGACAGAGCAACTAAAGGAGAGTCTCAGTATGTTTGGTCTTTGAAGGACATTAGCTTTGAAGTTAAAAAAGGCGAAGTTTTAGGAATTATAGGTAAAAACGGTGCGGGTAAATCTACTTTACTTAAAATTTTATCGAAAGTAACTGGGCCTACCACAGGAAGTATAAAAACTAGAGGAAGAATTGCCTCTTTATTAGAAGTTGGGACTGGTTTTCATCCTGAAATGACGGGTAAAGAAAATATTTATTTAAATGGAGCTATTTTAGGAATGACAAAAAAGGAAATAGCATCCAAATTGACTGAAATTATAGAGTTTTCAGGTTGTGAGCGTTATATAGATACACCTGTTAAGCGTTACTCTAGCGGAATGAAGGTAAGACTGGCTTTTGCTGTCGCAGCTTTTTTAGAGCCCGATATTTTAGTGGTTGATGAGGTGTTAGCTGTGGGGGATGCCGAGTTTCAGAAAAAAGCCATAGGAAAGATGCAAGATATTTCTAATTCCGAGGGTAGAACCGTATTGTTTGTAAGTCATGATATGGCAGCTATACAGAGTTTGTGTACCAAATTATTAGTTCTGTCTAATGGCAAAGTTAGTTATATTGGGAATGTAACTAATGGTGTTGATAAATACCTGGCTGAAGAAAAGACGGGTGATAACTTGAGTTTGTTAAATGTTAACTCTAGGAAGGGAGATAGAACTTCGTTGTTCAAATCTGTTCAATTTTCTTATTATAAAGATAAAGAATTTTTCGAGAACACTAATTATGTCCTATCTGGTGAAAAGATATATATAGATTTAGTCATACAAAATAAAAACAAGAAAAAAAGAGCAGTATATATTTCCATAGAAATAACAGATAGCAACGGAATACCTGTGAGTAATATAAGCAATCAATTTACTAAAGAGGAATTATATTTAATAGGAGATGAAACAAAATTGAGATTTCAAATCGATTGTTTGAATTTCAGGGCAATGGACTACAGGCTTTCTTTTTGGGGGAGAGAAGTAGGAGGAAATGTATTTGATTATATTGAAAGTTGTGCCACTTTGAAAGTTTCTGAATCAGATTTTTTCAATACAGGTGTTATACCAAGAAGAAAAATACACGGTTATGTATTGTTGAAAAACAAAAGTCTCAATATATGCTAAATAAGAGCTTTGAAAAAGATGAAAGTATTCTTGCCATTTAAACAACCCTCAGAAGCATTTCTTACAGAAGTTTTTTCTGAATTTGAAGATAGTATATTTTACGGGAACTTTAATGACTACGATAAATCGTACGATATTGTTAATATTCATTGGCCAGAAGCTTTATTTAAATGGCTAGAACCCACAGATGAACAATTATTAGAATTCGAAAAACATTTAAGCCAATGGAATAAATATTCGAAAATAATATCGGTAATGCACAATGAATATCCTCATTATCAAAACACAAAAAATTATAACAGACTCTACAAGTTAATTTATAATAACTCCCATGGTATTGTGCATTTAGGTTTTTATAGTAAAAGAAAATACAGTAAAATTTATTTAAAATCCAAACACGTTGTCATCAAACATCCTCTGTATTTCAATACAATACCTAATACAATATCACCAAAAGAGGCTAAGGAAAAAATAAAAATAGGTTTGGACGATAAAGTAGTTTTGGTTTTTGGTAATCTAAGATCAAGTGCTGAAGAAGAAAAAATGTTAAGAGTTTTTAAAAGGCTAAAAGTTAAAAGAAAAAGATTGGTAGTACCTAGAATGTATTTTCATCACTTGTCTCATTTAAACAAGTTCTCTAGAGAAATAGTTAAATTATACTACAAACTTCATCCACATTACAAATTTCAAACATCATACGTGCCTGATAACGAAATTCAAAATTATTTGCAAGCATCTGATTTGTTATGGATTGTTAGAACAGAGTCATTAAATTCGGGGAATATTTTTTTAGGTTGGACTTTTAGTAAAAAAGTTTTAGGTCCCCGTATAGGTAATATGAAAGAAATTCTAAATAAAGCTAAAGCTGTAACTTATGATCCTAATGATATGGGTGAAACTAGTGAGATAATGAAAAACATGTTGTTATCAGATTTTGAAGAGTTAGATTTGAATTATATAAAATCCCACGACTCAAAGTTAGTATCAAGGGAGTACTATAATTTTTTCAAACTAATTACTACATGAATACTTTCCCATTAATATCAATCATAATACCTACCTACAATAGAGCCCATTTGATAGGCGATACTTTAGATACTATTGTTCAGCAGTCTTATGTCAATTGGGAATGCATAATAGTTGATGATGGTTCAGATGATAACACAAACGAAATTTTAAGCAAGTATTTGGTTAAAGATGACAGATTTAAGTTTTATAAAAGACCTAATTCATACGAAAGAGGAGGAAATGGTGCAAGAAACTATGGACTGGATGTAGCTAAAGGAGAGTATGTAAATTGGTTCGACAGCGACGATTTGATGGATGTATATTTTTTAGAAGAAAAAATCAAATTTTTATTGAGTTTTAAATCGAAAGATTTCGTTGTTTCAAGATGTCAGAATTTTTACGAAGATGGAAGCACAAAACCGTTTTATTTTGGAGATAATGAAAGTTTGGAATTAAATGTCGATAATTTAATAAAAAGAAAAGTTTTTTGGGTAACGGGTGACTTATTGATTAGAAAATCTATTGTTGGAAGTATAAGATTCGATCCGCAAATAAAATCTGGTCAAGAGTTTAATTTTTTTGTAAAATTACTGGCTCATAACAGACCCAAAGGAGTTTTTCTAAACAAAATTTTATACTCTCGACGAGTACATATAGATTCGATTCAGGGTGAGTTAGAAAAAAAAACAAAAAATCTAAACAAATACAGATGTTACTATAATACATTTGAATCTGTTTTTTTAGAAATTTCTAATACTTCTAAAAATATTTTATTAGACGTTCTTATGGCTACAACCTTTAATAATTATGTCTATAATAAAAAAAGTAAAAATATTGCAAACGTTCTGCTTTATGTGTACAAGTTTAAAGGCCTTTATCAATTTATTTTATTCGTAACGTCTCTTGTTCTAGGAGCTTTTACAGGTAAAGGATATAAGTTAATGATTCGTAGTAGGCAAATCAATAATAAAAGTTTAGTATGAAAATGTTTCATTTTATAAGATTGGTCTTAGTTTATTTCTACTATGATAAGTATGTCACAGACAATGAAAAAATTCTAAAAGATATAGAAAAAAATATCGTGTGCAGGTCTAAAAAAAAATCGACAATAAAAAAAGATTTTAAACACTTAATGATACATTATCCTGATTTTGCTTTTCTGTTTTTTTGGAGAATAAATAAACAGACTTTGTATAACAAGATTTTATTTTACAATAATTCGCTACATGTTTTTAAAATATTTAGAAATATTAATTTAAAAGGTGGAGTAGTACCTCA
This sequence comes from Wenyingzhuangia sp. IMCC45533, assembly GCF_054111225.1. NCBI lineage: Bacteria > Pseudomonadati > Bacteroidota > Flavobacteriia > Flavobacteriales > Flavobacteriaceae > Wenyingzhuangia > Wenyingzhuangia sp. IMCC45533. The sequence continues at coordinate 2,356,544 of NZ_CM134197.1, forward strand.
CCATCCAATCTCTACAATTATAAATGCAAAAGAGATTGGAGAAAATTTTAAATTTAGAAATAATACCACAATTGGTAACGTAGACAATGACAACAACTTGAGACCAACTATAGGTGACAATGTGGAGGTTGGTGCAAATGCGGTTATTATTGGCAATATAAAAATAGGTAACAACGTTGTAGTTGGTGCAGGAACAGTGGTTGTTAAAGATGTGCCATCTAACTCAATAGTAGTAGGAAATCCGTCTCGTATAATAGCAAAGTTAAACAATGAATAAATTAGGAATAATAACGCCTCACCATAATAATTTTAAGGGTTTAGAAAAAATATATTCAAATTTATTGAGCCAAACTAGCCCAAATTGGGAATGGGTTATTGTAGATGACTTTTCAGATACAAAGACACAATCTAAAGTGTCAAAATTTTTCGTATCAGACAATCGAGTGACCGTTGTTTTAAATAATTTTAAATCTAGTGCTTCTCAATGTAGGAACATGGGAGTTGATTACGCAACTGCCGATACAATAGTTTTCTTAGATTCTGATGATAGAATAACTGAGACATTTGTAGAAAATAGAACAGTAAAGGTTGAAGATTTTACTATATATTTAAGATGTATGATGGTGTCTTCTGAAAACGGTAAAGAGAGACCTTTTTCCAACATTACAGACAAATTTTTAGACAATTTCTTAAAAGCTAAGTTTGCTTGGCAAACAACGTGTGTTTTATGGGAGAAATTTTTTTTAGAGAGTATAGGTAAGTTCAATGAAAATTTAGAATTATTAGAAGATATAGAACTTTCAATCAGAGCTCTATTGATTTCTGAAAAATTCAAAATAGAAAAAGACAACGAACTTGATTTTTACTACAAGGTAGAACCCATAAATGTAGAAAAAAGAACTGTAAAGAAAATTAATAAGGCTGTTGAGTATTTAATTAATTCGTTAACTGAAAACTACGATAACTTAACAAAGCAGCAATTAGGTTATTTGTCAAACTACTACTTTTTGCTTGTAAAATATTTTTGTCGAGCGAAAAACAAGCAAGATTTGATGTATTTAAAAAGAATATTAAATCTTCTGAGCGTAAAGAATATTATTAATTATAGAGAATACTTGTACGGTATTACTCTTGTGATCCTGTTTAAATACAACTTTTTGAGTTATAAACATTTCTTAAATATAAATAGGTTGTTCTTTAAAAAGACATAAGAGTCAGCGTAGAATATTTTTAGAAAGAGACATCTGTATCATTCGAATAAGAAATAATTGAATAGATAGCCAATTCAATGTTAAAAAAGCGATAGTAAATAAAATAAACTACAGTCTAATGAAGATACTATATGTCTATGATAAAATGCCTAGAGTTTATCAAAACTATTTAAACATTCTACTGAAAAAAATAAAGTGTGTAGATTCACTTTCTTACGAAGAAACAAGTACTGCAGATATTTGTATAAGAAAAAATAAACTTATAAATAAGTTTATAAAAGTTTTATATGAGATGAAAGCCGTAAAATACCCATCTTTGGATTATAAATTCTTTTATAGATATGATATTATTCATATTCAACATTCATATCTTTATAAAAAAGTTATGAGTTTAAAGAAGCACTCAAATACAAAAGTTGTGATTACTCTTAGAGGAGGTGATACCTATATAAAACCTTGGTTGGATGATCGACTCGTAAAATTTTACAAAGAAAGTTACAAGTTTGTGGATGCTTTTATAGTTATGAGCGAACATCAAAAAAAATACCTGAATAAAAACTGGAGGGTTTCTAATGAATTTATTCATGTAATACCTATATCATTTGGAGAAAAAAACGAAGCGATACCCAAGTTTCCAAATAACGACAAGCTTAAGTTGGTTTCAGTTTTTAGAATGGTTTGGGAGAAAAACATTAACGAAAGTCTGTTGTTTGCTAAAAAATTATTGGAATTGGGGATTAATTTTGAATACGACTTCTATGGGGGTGGTAACGATTTGGGACAACTGTACTTTTTAAGAGACAAATATAAGCTGAATAACGTAGTAAATATCAAAGGAGTAATTGATAATGATGTGTTAAAATCCAAATTGAGTACATATGATTTGATGCTTCAGTTTAGCTTTTCTGAAGCTTTTCCTACAACAATTCTTGAAGCACAATCTCTAGGAGTACCATGTATAGTATCTAATGCAGGAGGTTTGACAGAAGCCATCATAGAGAATGAAACAGGCTATGTTAGCGATGGAACTAGTTTAGAAGCATTGTGCACGAAAACTATTGATTTATGGAAAAATAAAGACAGATATTTATCATTTTCCAATGCTGCTATTGAACATGTTCATAAAAAATTTACCGTAGACAACGAGATATCATCTCTAACAAAGTTATATCAATCTCTATTATCTTAACACATTATCTTATCATTATGACTGATGAAAAAGTTTCAGTAATTATCCCCTTTTATAATAATATCCATCAGGTTAAGAAAGCTATTCAATCGGTTGTTTTACAAGAATATAGTAATATTGAAGTTATCGTAATAGATGACGGTAGTAGTAAAAATTATGAGAAAGATATTCTAGTTTTTAAGAATGAGATAGATATTAAATATTTCAAACAAAAAAACTCAGGACCCGGTTTGGCAAGACAGTTTGGGTTAAGTGTGAGTACAGGTAAATATATTCAATACCTCGATTCTGATGACGAACTAATGCGAGATAAAATATTGGAACAAGTAGCAATACTCAATGCTAATCCCAAAGCTATCATGGTTTACGGATTGTCTCAAATGAATAATGATTCGAAGAAAATTCATCGAAAGAAGTTTGCAAAAAGAAATGAGAAGCATGTTTCTACAAGAGCCATTCAAAAACGTACATGGCATACGTCGTCTTGTCTCTGGAATTATGACAATAGGCATATATATTGGGAGGATTTATTTAATGGTGAAGACGTGCTTCATGATGTAAATGCAGGATTATTAAATGATAATACAGAGGTTATTTTTCATAATAAAATTGTAAGCAATATATCTATGAGCGATAGCGTAAATCATTTGTCTAACGCAATACATGATACGAGAAAACATCAACAATTGTTACGTGATGCAATGGAATTAAATTATAGAATTCTGGGTAAAGTATTCAAGAATGATCACCTTAAAAATGATAGAAAGACTGTTGAGGCATTGGCAGAACGTTTTTTTTACGAAGGTCTAAAATTTTATAAAATTAGTTTTAAAAAAGAAGGAATGAAAATGCTGGTTGAATCTGATAAATTAACACATTTAAAATTTAAAAAAGTAGAAATTATTTTGTGTAAGTTCCTACATGCTATAAATTTATTGAATTCCAAATCAATTTATTATATATTCAAGGTCAGAAGGAAGATTTTAGCAGACGAATTACATCAATTTAGAGCATTATAAAAAGTGTATCGAAATATTTGTAAATCAAACGAAAGATAATTTAACCATAACAATGCAATGATTGGGAATAATTTAAGAGAAGAGATTTTTTTCGTAGACAAAAAAAAGAGAAATAAGCTGAATAATCACAAATCGTTACTATTTTTTTTTACAGGATTTTCAGGATCTGGTAAATCAACGCTAGCAAACGCTTTAGAGGTTGAATTGCATAAGCAAGGGGTCAGAACTTTTATTTTAGACGGTGACAATTTAAGATCTGGACTAAATTCGAATTTGAGTTTTCTACCCGAAGATAGATCTGAAAATCTTAGACGTGTGGGAGAGGTATCCAAATTAATGATTGAGGCAGGGATTGTTGTAATTGCTTCTTTTATAGCTCCTTACCAAAAAGATAGAGAAAAGATTAAAAATATCGTGGGTAAAGAAAATTATTTTGAAGTACACGTTTCTACGTCTATCAAAGAATGTATTCGACGTGATGTAAAGGGATTATATAAAAAGGTAAAGAAGGGAGAAATTAAAAACTTTACAGGTATAGATGCTCCATATGAATTTCCTGAAAAACCAGATATGAAAATAGACACTGAAAAAGAAGATTTATGTAACGCTATTAGTAGTATTTTAAAGAATACTCAAAACAAAATTTTGCTATAAAAATGGAATTTATATCAATTTTAGATGAACTCATTGAGCTTACTAGAAAAGCAGGTAAGGCGGTTTTAGAAGTATACGATTCAGATTTTATAGGTGTCGAAGTTAAAAATGACAACAGTCCCTTAACTCAGGCAGATCTGATATCGAACAAAATTCTTACAGATGGTTTGACTAAGTATCAATATCCAATCTTATCAGAAGAGAGTAAAAAGGTTCCTTACAAAGACAGAAAAGATTGGAAAGGGTTTTGGTGTGTAGATCCCATTGACGGTACTAAAGAGTTCATTAAAAAAACAGGAGAGTTTACCATTAATATCGCTTTTTTAGAGAATAATGTTCCCGTATTTGGAATTGTTTATGTGCCTGTGATAGATAAATTATATGTTGGAGGAAAAAATTTACTCCCTTTTTGCTTAGATAGAGGTCAAAAAATTATTTTAAAAAATAGGTTAAAGCATCAGTTTACGAATAATATTGCTATAGCTTCTAAATCGCATATAAATAAAGAAACTAAAGACTATATAAAGACTTTGGGAGAAGACGTAGCGCTAATTTCAATGGGAAGCTCTTTAAAATTTATGTTAATAGCAGAAGGAAAGGCTAATATATACCCAAGATTTGTTCCTACTATGGAGTGGGACACAGCAGCATCCCACGCAATATTATCAGCGCTAGGCTACTCCATAAAAACAGTTGAAAATGTGGAGTTGGTTTACAATAAGAAAAATTTATTAAATCCATCGTTTATAGCGGGATAATCGGTATGCTAAAAATTATTCTTTTCGACGGTACTTTTAAAACCACTACTTTTATCAATAGACTAGCTAGAGGTTTAGCGGCTAATCACGAAGTTTATATCGTTGGTTTTAACGAACAATTAGAAACCAAGATAGAAAATGTTCATTACGCTGGTTTGGGCTCCAATCAATCTAGTTACTTATTTATAAAAAGAAGCATAGTTTTGAGAGGCTACAATTTAAAAAAACAATTAAGCCTATTTAAATCTTTGATAAAGGGAAAAAAGAGTAACATAAAAGAGGAGAATTTACAATTTACGATTGATAGAATTCAGCCTGATATATTACACTTTCAATGGGTAAGCGTGCTATCTTATTTAGATAAAATAAAGCTGCCAAATAAGACAAAAACTGTTTTTAGTCAGAGAGGTTTCCATATCAACGTGCGACCCTTTATCAATCAAGAAAATATGTGTTGGCTCAAAGAAATTTTTCCTAAAATAAATGGGTTTCATTCTGTCTCTAAGGCTATTAAAGTGAAATCAAATGAAATTTATAGTTCATCTTCGAAAATTGATCATGTGGTATATTCGGGATTTGACTTTAAAAAATTACCGCAAAAAAATAAGTTTAATTCTTCTACTACACTCCAAATTGTGTCTGTAGGAAGAAACCATTGGAAAAAAGATTACAAAAGTGCTATTATTGCAATGAAGTATCTGAAAGACAAAAACATTAAGTTTCACTACACGATTGTAGGTGTAGATAAAGAAGAAGAATTACTGTTTTTAGTCTCCGACTTAAGTTTGGTAAAAGAAGTTTCTTTCATATCGAGTGTGAGTCAAAAAGACGTATACCAACTTATGGTAAAATCGGATTTGTTTTTGTTGCCATCAGTTGAAGAGGGCATAGCGAATGTGTGTATAGAAGCCATGTTTTGCAAACTACCTGTTTTATCTACCAATTGCGGAGGAATGTCCGAATTGATTGAAGACAACGAAACTGGTTTTTTAGTTCCTACGAGATCTCCAGAATCAATTGCAAATAAAATAGGCGATATTTTGCAGTTGAATAATCAGCGAATAAATAGTATCATAGTAAAGGCAAGAAAGAAAGTAATAGAACAACATAATACTCTTAAGATGGTTGCAGATATGGAATATTTATACAAAAAGATTCATGAAGCAGATTAGAACATCCATTATACCCCACAAACCAACTTTTGTAAAAATTAAAGGTCACGAACATGAGTTAGATTACAAAGCTATCTGCGTGTTCAGTGCTATCGGTTTTTTTTTAGATACAGATACCTATTGGAAAGACTTAAAAGTTTTACCACCAGCAACCCTAAATAAAATAGATGACGAAGGGTATTGGATTTCTTCAGAACCATGGTTTAAATGGCATTATACACCACAAAATATAAATTTAAAAAATGCTACGAATCAGTTTGCAGAGTTGTTTGAAAAGATTGTTGAAAAACAATCTAAGGACAAAAACATAATATTGCCGTTGTCAGGAGGTTTAGATAGTCGTTCGCAAGCTGTTGCTTTAAATAAACTAGGAGTCAAAGCAAATTCATACAGTTATTCTTTTGAAGGGGGCTATAAAGAGTCTAAAATATCTAAAAAAATAGCTGAAAAATGTAATTTTAATTTTACTGAATTTACCATAAAAAAATCTTACTTGTGGGGTAAAATAGACGATTTAGCTAAAATTAACCAATGTTATTCGGAGTTCACACATCCTCGACAAATGGCGGTAATTAATGAGGTAGCTGAACTAGGAAATAGTTTTTCGTTGGGTCATTGGGGAGATGTTTTGTTTGATTCGGATGGTTATTCTAATAACGTGTCGGACAAAAAATTAGTAGAAATTCTAAAAAAGAAAATTATTAAGAAAGGAGGATTGGAGTTAGCCAAGTCTCTTTGGAGTAACTGGAAGCTAGAAGGTAATTTTGAGGAATACTTGAATGTTAGGATACTAGATTTACTCTCGAAAATAGAAATATGTAACACAAATGCTAAAGTAAGAGCCTTTAAGTCTTTGTATTGGGCTCCAAGATGGACTTCTGTTAATTTGTCTATTTTTGAAAATACTCACGAAATTAATCTTCCTTATTATCAAGACGAAATGTGTCAGTTTATTTGTACCATTCCAGAGGAAATTCTAGCAGAAAGGAAGATACAGATTGAATATATCAAACAGACGAATAGTGAAGTAGCAAAAATACTTTGGCAGGATGCTAGACCGTTCAATTTGTATAATTATCATTTGGCCAAATTTCCGTATAATTTTCCTTACCGAGTGTTCAATAAAATGAAACGATTTTTGGAATCTTTGTCGGGTCAAAAATTTGTTCAGCGCAATTGGGAGTTGCAATTTCTAGGAAAAGAAAATCAAGAGGAGTTAAACAAAAAATTATTTAACAGTAAGTTTATTAAACACGTAGAATCTGAGATACCTTCTAAATATATTCATTTGTTTAATTCAGAGGATTCTGTTTACTATTCTCATGCTGTAAGCACGTTATTAACATTATCAGTATTTTTATCTAATATGAAAGATGAAAAAAATTAAGATTTTATACACAATACCCAATTTTAAGACGGCAGGAAGCGGAAAAGTAGTCTACGATTTGGTTAAAGGATTAGATAAAGAAAAATTTGCACCAGAAATTTGTTGCTTTCACAATCAAGGGGAATTTTATAAAGAAGTAGAAGCCTTAGGAGTACCGATTTACATTTTTCCTTTTACAACAGAGCTAAAGCCCTATTATTCCTTGATCTTCAGAATACTAAAAATATCAAAATTCTTTAGAGAAAACCGTTTTGATATTATACATTCTTGGCATTGGAGTTCAGATATTACGGAACCTTTGGCAGCTAGGTTAGCTGGTATTGATTGGATTTATACCAAGAAGGCAATGAGTTGGGGAAGCCCTAGGCTATGGAAAATAAGATCGTTATTAAGCACCCGAATATTAGTGTTAAATAAAGATATGGTGCCGAGATATTTTGAAAAACAGAAAGCTAAAACAAAACTTATTTATTTGGGTGTTGATACTAATTTTTATCATTCTCAAAAAGAAACTCATACAACTCCGCTCGGACATGTTTTTGATAAAGATGATTTTATAATAGTAACAGTAGCAAACTTAGTGCCTATTAAAGGGGTTGAATATTTAATTGATGCTGTAAATTGTATGAAGAATAGCAAAATAAAATTGTTAATTGTAGGTAACAATAAAAATAGTTACGGAGAAAATCTAATAAGTAATAATGCTAATGAAAACATTTTTTTTATTGACAAGCAAATGGATGTTAGACCTTATCACGCAGTTGCGGATTTATTTGTCATTCCTACAAAAACATCATGGGAAGGATTACCAGTATCTCCAATTGAAGCAATGAGTTCTTCAAGAATAGTAATAGGAAGTGACGTTGAGGGGGTTAGAGAAGTACTCCATAACTTTAGCAGTTTTATGTTTCCACCCAAAGATTCCAATGTGATTGCGGAAAAAATAAAATGGGTTATTTCTATGTCTAAAGAAGAAAGAAATAAATGGCAAAACAAAATGAGGCAAGAAGTCGAGGAAAATTTTAAATTGTCTGGTTGTATTAATTTACACGAAGAATTTTACTTACAAATAAAGAATAGATGAAAATAGGAATTGTGTTAGCCAAACCACCTGCTTATTCTGAGACATTTTTTATTTCTAAGATAAAAGGTTTGCAAAAAAATGGCTTTGAGGTTGTATTATTTGTTCAATCAAACTCGAACAATTTTAATTTGTGTAAGGTAATTGTTCAGCCAAAAATCAAATCGTTTTTTTTCTTATTCTCTTTTCTACAGCTATTATATAATTTTCTGTTCAATTATAAAGTAACTCAATCTTTTATACGAGCAGAAAAAAAGGAAAATTCAGAATGGAAGTCCATCGCAAAAAAAATAATGTTGAACCAACATATTCTTTATTATAAAAATTTGACGTGGTTACACTTTGGTTTTGCAACACAGGCTTTAGGTAGAGAGCACATAGCAAATACTATTGGAGCCAAAATGGCTGTAAGTTTGAGAGGATTTGATATAGGAATTTATCCTCTAAAGCATCCCAACTGTTACAAACTGTTATGGAAAAAAGTGAATAAACTTCACATAATTTCTGACGACTTGTTAGAGTTAGCCTATAAAAATGGGTTCGATAGAAGCAAACCTTACCAAAAAATAACTCCAGCGATTGATATTTCGTTTTTTAAAGATATTGACAAAGATAAAAAAGACAGCACAATCTTATCTTTTATGACTATTGGTAGATTACATTGGAAGAAAGATTATGAAAGTACACTATTAGCCTTAAAGAAAATAAAAGACAAGGGAGTGAAATTTCAATACTATATGATTGGAGAAGGTTCTGAAAAAGAAAAATTATCGTATTTAGTGTATGAGTTAGGTCTGAAAAAAGAAGTAACATTTGTAGGTAAAATTCCTCAGAAAGAAATACTCAATTATTTCATAAATAGTGACTTATACATTCAATACAGTCTGCAAGAAGGGTTTTGTAATGCGGTTTTAGAGAGTCAAGCCATGGGAGTGCTTCCTATTGTGTCTAACGCAGAGGGGCTTTCAGAAAATGTGGTCAATCATAAAACAGGTTGGGTAATTGAAAAAAACAAACCTGAGTTGTTGGCAGATAAACTTATTGAAGTTCTTAATTTGTCTGAAAGCGAAAAAAATAAAATGAGGAAACAAGCTACGGAGAGAGTCAAAACTCAATTTAATATAGAAAAGCAAGAGAGAGAGTTTATGGAATTCTATCAACATAAATCCTTATAAATAAAAAATCGATAAATGTTATTAAAAATTAGTAGATGGACGTCACACTATAATCAATTTCTTTATAGTATTTTGTTCTACTCTGAAAAAGAAAAATTCAAATTTCGCATTATCTATTCAAGCGAAGTTCCCAATACAGCAATAGTAATAGAATATTTGAACAAAAACACTTTTTTAGATTATTCTGATGATACCAAATTTATTGATAGACCTGAAAAGTATCACTATTATTTTAAACGCTCCCTTTTATTTAAAGACTTAAAAAATAACGTAAGACCATTAAATTTTCAAGTTAATTTTACCTATAAACCTTTCAAGCTATTAACCAAAATTCCCTTTAAAATTTTAAATAAATCCAATTCTAGGACAGAATTAGTAAGATGTTTAGATTGGTTTAATATTTTAACTAAGGATTCTCATCACGCTAAAAAAGTCAAAAATATTTGGAGAGATGAAATCGAAGATTATGGGGGTAGGGTCATTTTCATGACAAGATTATGGAATCCTGATAAAACCAATAACAGCGAAGAAAAAAGCAGAAGAGAAATTCAAAATAATTTTAGAATAAACGCTTGTCGTATAATTTCTAAAAATTTTCCCAACTCCGTTGTAGGTATATATCCTGATGATTTGGCCAAAAAAATGGCTCCCGATGTTTTGTTAGAAATAAATCAAACCAAAAAGAAAAATTATATCTCAGAATTAGAAAAAGCAGACATATGTTTAGCAAATGATGGATTAAAAAATACTCCTGGGTGGAAGATAGGTGAATATGCAATGATGAATAAAGCCATAATCTCTACACCCTTGAATATTGTGGTTGATGAATTTAAAGAATGTGAAAATTACATAGGTTTACAGAACAATGTAAATTATTCAAGTTTACCTGATGTAATCAATAATTTGATAAAAGATAAGAAATATTTAGAATTGAAAACTAACAATAAAAAATGGTCCTCTAAGTATATAAAACCAGATAACTATATCAGGAGAATAATTGATATAATAGAAGAATGAAAGTTGAGGTTTACCCAATCAATGTGTTTTGTGTGTTACAAATTCTTTTAAAGAAGAGTCGGTTTCATAGTAACATTAAACCAGATGTCCATTTAGTAAATTTGCGAGTTTCAACTAAAATTTAATAGTTTTTCACTGATTACAACATTGGTTTTGTGAAACTTTACTATCTCTGGCGGTAGTGTTTTTATGTAGTTTTAAAATACATGGGTAGCCGTATGTTTTTTTAAACTTAAACTCTTATTTTGCACAAAAAAATCAATTGATATTTAGCTTTTTAAAGTACCTGAAATCTGTTAGTTATTTTTCTTCATTGATTAATGGAGAAAAATATGTGTTTCCAAATATAGCTTTTGTAGACTCTAATTTGTTAGAACAAATGAATAATGGAGGTATGTTCAATTCAAAATTAGCTCGGGAATATGATTTGTCTTGGCAATTAATACAGTCAGGGTATGTTACAAATGTAAAAACATATTCAAGTTTTGAATCGTTACCTATTGTAGATGAATATATCTTTATCAAAAGAAATTTCAGTAAACTTTGGGTTCTCTATGTGTTTTTTATCAGAATATTCAGTTTTAAAAACCCAGTCAGGGAATTACAAGGGCTATTAAAAACGAGAAAAGCTGAGAGAATTGTCTATAAATCTCAAATTGTAGAATACAAAGACTATGCTAACTTTAGGAGTGAGTTAATAAAAGCAAATCCTTTAATATCTGTTATTATTCCCACGTTAGACAGGTATGAGTATTTAAAGGATGTATTAAGGGATTTAGAAAATCAATCTTATAAGAATATAGAAGTAATTATTGTTGATCAAACAGAGGACTTTAATAAAGATTTTTATCAAGGATGGAGTCTAGATTTAAAGTTTTGGTATCAAAAAGAAAAGGCTTTGTGGAAAGCTCGAAACGAAGCGATTAGAGCATCAAAAGGAGAATACATATTATTATATGATGATGACTCATTAGTTGATAAAGACTGGATATTCCATCACCTTAAAACACTAGACTTTTTTAAGGCTGATATTTCCTCGGGTGTTTCTCTGTCTACCGTGGGAGATAAAATACCTGAGAACTACTCATATCTTAAAATTTCGGAGCAACTAGATACGGGTAATGTTTTATTGAAGAAGGATGTTTTTCGAAAAATTGGATTGTTTGACAGACAGTTTGAAAAGCAGAGAATGGGAGATGGAGAATTTGGACTGCGTGCTTTTATAAATGGTTACAAAAACATATCAAATCCTTACGCTAAAAGAGTACATTTAAAAGCCAATAAAGGAGGATTAAGACAGATGGGGGCTTGGGATGCTTTTAGAACTCAAAAATGGTTAGATCCAAAGCCAATACCCAGTGTGTTATATCTTTACAGAAAGTATTTCGGAAAAAAGCATACACTATATATGTTGCTGAAAACAATTCCATTTTCTATCCTTCCATATAAATATAAAGGCAAGAAAATAATTAATTTATTGGTCACAATGTTGTCGATGTTCTTTGTACCAATCTTATTAATTCAGGTGAATAAATCTTGGAAGAGGTCTAGCAAAATGTTAACGGAAGGAGAAAAAATTGATCAGTTATGAGGGTAGTTCAAGTGATAGATCAGTTGCAAGTTGGTGGAGCAGAGAGGGTTTTCGTAGATCTAACTAATATTTTGCATATCAATAAATACGATGTAAATGTTATTTGTTTGCTAAATCAATCATTGTTAGATAAAGAGTTGTGTTCTGGTATTAAAATAAGTTACTTAGGTAGAAAAAATAAATTTAATATTTACAGCTTGTTAAAATTGCACAAATGGTTAAAGCAGTATGATATTGTTCACGTTCATTGTAGACAAGTAATGAGATATGTAGGTTTGTTAAATTTTGTGCCACTACTAAAAAAGCATAGAATAGTTTTTCATGATCATTATGGTAGAATTGATACAGACCAAACTATAGACAATATTTTAGGTTATATTTTAAGAGATGTCAAAGCCTATATAGGGGTTAGCCGTACATTATTGGATTGGTATAACGGAATGTACGTTAATGCAAAAAGTTACGTGCTTAGTAATATTATTAGATTACCCGGGGTTGATACCAATGCTAGAGATGAAACAGTTTCGAATAAGGATATCGTTATGATAGGGAATTTTAGAGAGCAAAAACATTATGAGTTTGCTCTTAAAGTATTACAAAAATTACCAAAAGAATATACTTTAACTATCTTTGGCAAGGTTGTAAATCAAGGGTATTATTTAAAAATAAAAAAAGAGATAGAGGATTTAAATCTAACATCAAGAGTTATAGTCAAAACTGATGTTGATAATGCCTCTGCTTTTATTGGTAGCTATGGATTAGCTTTACACACTGCTAGTTCAGAAACAGGTCCTTTAGTCGCTATAGAATATCTAGGGAATAGAGTTCCATTTGTGATATTTAATACAGGTCAAGTTACAAATCAAATAAGAAATGAGTTAAATCATTTTATAGTTAATGATTTTAATGTAGAAACGTGGGTTGGAGCTATTGAAAATTTGGTAAAAAATAAATTGAGTGACCGAGAAGTTATGAAACGTGTTTTTGATGAAAAATTTTCAGAAAAGGAGTATTTAAAAAAGATTATACATATATACCAAGAGATAATATCATGAAATTGTGTATTATATCACATACAGAACATTACAGCAACGACAAAGGTCATTTAGTTAGTTGGGGGGCAACGGTAACAGAAATCAATTACCTTACTGAGGTATTTGATGAAATACATCACATTGCTATGTTTTACGGAGAGAAGCCTCCTTTGAGTTCTCTACCTTATACTTCGGATAAAATTAAGTTTGTTCCCATTCCAGTTTCTGGTGGGCATACTTTTCAAGCAAAACTAGGAATCATTAAAAATATACCTAGCGTTTTAAAAACAGTAAGAGATACTTTAAATAAGGTTGATTGTTTTCAATTACGCTGCCCCACAGGTATTGGTGTTTATTTAATTCCTTACTTAAATTTGTTTACAAACAAACCAGGATGGTATAAATACGCAGGAAATTGGAATCAAGAAAAACCTCCTTTAGGCTATTTGATTCAAAGAACTTTTTTAAAGAATCAAAATCGACCAGTAACTATTAATGGACATTGGGAAAACCAACCTAAGCAATGCTACACTTTTGAAAATCCTACTTTAATTAACAAGGAAATTAAAGAGGGGTTAGATTGTATACAAAGCAAAAATTATAATGGTAAGCTGAACTTTTGTTTTGTAGGTAGATTAGAAATACCAAAAGGGGTAGAAAACATCATTAAAGCTGTCAATGAAATACAGGATATAAGTAGGATAGGACAAATTCACTTTGTGGGAGACGGAAAAGAGTCGGCTTATTTTAAAAAAATAGCTAGTAAGAATAAAGTAGATATTATTTTTCATGGAGGTTTGTCCAGAGATAAGGTGTTCGATATATATAAAAAATGTCATGTATTTTTGCTTCCTTCTACAGCCTCAGAAGGTTTTCCTAAAGTAATTGCAGAAGCTCTGTGTTTTGGTTGTATTCCTATTGTTTCTAATGTATCTGCTATTGGTCAATACATCAAAAATGATAAAAATGGGCTTGTCATAAAAAAAGTAACCAAAGAGAGTGTGAAAAATATGATTGAAAAGGTGCTATCTTTTGATTCTAAAGATTTTAATAGCTTATTAGAAAATAACGAAGAACTTGTTAAAAAGTTTACTTACGAACACTATAATCGTAGAATTAAATCTGAAATACTAAAAGCATTACCAAAACAAAAGTAAAATGCAGGAGAACAAGCAATTTAAATTATTAATGCTCGGCTTACATGTTTTCTTGGGAATATTGTTTGTTTACACCCCTAAGTCAACGCATAAAGTCTTTGGGGGTGTGATTTTTTTGATTGGCTTATTGTACATCTACAAAACAAAAAATAAATCTGAAGAAGCAATGCTTTTTGCCTTTTATTTTATGTCTGCAGAAGTATTTCTCAGGATGACAAAATCAACCTTAACTTGGGATTTTGGTAAGTATGCTGTTATTTTATATTTGTTATTAGCGTTATTTATAGAAAAGAAAAAGAGAGGAATTTCCGTACTCTTTATACTATATCTATTATTGATTAGTATAGGTATTGCATATACGGATATCCCTTTATCAGCCTCCTATCGTAAAGCTATTTTGTTTAACATAACAGGTCCTTATTGTTTAGGGGTTTGCGCAATGTATTTTTATAAAAGAGACATATCTTTTGATTTATTGAAAAAGACCATGTGGATTGGTATATTGCCTGTAATTAGCATGGTTGTCTATTTATACTTTAGAACCCCTAGCATCAAAGAAATCGTTTTTAATTCTGCAGCAAATTTTGAGGCCTCTGGTGGTTTTGGTCCTAATCAGGTAGCAACGTCATTAGGCTTCGGAATTTTTTTGATTGGAGTCTTAATCCTGTTAAAGTATAAGATAACAGGGTATTTGACTTTAGACTATTTGTTACTGTTTTACGTTGTCTATAGAGGTTTGTTAACTTTCTCAAGAGGTGGGATTTTTACAGGAATTATCTCTTTTATTATTTTATTAATTTTCTATTTGTTAAATAGTAGAAATAAAAAACTCATTGTAACTTACTTGGTAATCTTTTGCTCTGCTACGTATATAGCGTGGCTCGTTATTGTTGGGTTGACAGGAGGAATGTTAGCTAATAGATATCTAGGTAAAAATTCTGTAGGAGAAGAAAAGGAAGATATTAGTTCTGGTAGAACTGCCATCATAGAAGATCAGCTAACTAACTTTTATGATAGTCCTCTTTTGGGAATTGGTGTGGCTTCTGGAGACTACAGAAGAAAGGAAAAGTATGAAGGAACTGTTATGAGTACTAGTCACAATGAGGTAACTAGATTGATTGAAGAGCATGGATTAATAGGAATATTATCCTTAATGTTGTTAATTACGGCTTCTTTCTTAAATTTTAGAGAACATTCCTTATTACACAAAGGATTCATTGCTGCTTTTGCTTTATTATGGTTCCTAACCATCAATCATTCAGGAATGCGGGTTGCTTTCCCTGGTTTTATATACGGTTTGAGTTTGATAAAAATAAGAGCAAATGAATGAAATTAATAACCGTAGCATATTATACTTAGGGAATGATTTGTCTCGAAATTCTAAATATCATAGTGCCTATGCTACTTTAAGATATAATTTGCAAAAAGAAGGATATAAGGTTAAATCCGCTTCCTCAAAAGAAAGTCAATTTTTAAGATTACTAGATATGATTTTTAGTGTTGTTAGAAATGCAAAAGGTGTAGATTATATTTTAATCGATACTTTTAGTACCAATGCCTTTTATTTTGCATTCTTAACAAGTCAGTTGGCAAGAATGTTCAATATCAAATACATACCCATTCTCCATGGAGGTGACTTGCCAAAGAGATTAGATAATTCTTCCAAATTATCAAAAATGATTTTTAAGCACTCTTATGTAAACATTTCTCCGTCTAAATATCTGTTTGAAGAGTTTGAAAAAAGAGGGTATACTAACTTGAATTTGATTCCTAACTCAATTAATATTGGTGATTACAAATTCAAACAAAGAACTGAGGTAGGTCCTAATTTGCTATATGTAAGAGCTTTTGCAGAGATATACAATCCATTACTCGCAATTAAAGTTTTAAATAAACTCAAAGAGGATTACTCTGAGGCAAAACTGTGCATGGTAGGGCCAGATAGAGATGGAACTTTAAAGTTAGTTGAACAAAAAATTGAAGACTTAAATCTAAAAAAAGATGTCAAAATTACGGGAGTATTACCCAAAGAAGAGTGGCATCAATTATCAGAGAAATATGATATTTTTATCAATACAACCAACGTAGATAATACTCCAGTGAGTTTGATAGAAACGATGGCTTTAGGTCTACCCATAGTTTCTACCAACGTAGGAGGAATTCCCTACTTAGTGGAAGATAATACCGATGCTATGCTAGTAGAACCTAATAATATTAGTGAGATGGTGAACGCTATTAAAGAACTAATCAGCAATGATAAAAAGGTATATTCTTTATCATCAAAAGGTAGAAAAAAAGCAGAAAAAATGGATTGGAATGAAGTAAAATATCAATGGTTTAAAGTATTGGCTTAGTATGTTTAAACTAATTTTTAAAATAGGACAAAGGTTCAGAAATCCTTCCTTGGATTCTTGTTTTAGTTTTTTGCAGATAACAGACCAATGGTCTATTGAAAAATTGGAGGCTTATCAATTGGAGAAAATAAGAGAATTATTAAATACATCTTATAAATACTCTAAATTCTATAGAGATTGTTTTGATAAAGAAAGATTGAATATCGATACTATAAAAACACTAAACGATTTAAGTAAGGTTCCTATATTAGAAAAAAAAGATTTATTAAACAACGTAGATGATATTCATACAAATTACAAATTCAAAAAGCTGTATAAAGCTTCAACTTCAGGAAGTACTGGAAATTCGTTAGTTTTTAATAGAGAGGAATGGGCAGATTCGTTTAATAGAGCTTCTATTTTTAGAGGTTATTCGTGGCATGGAGTTTCTCCATGGGATAAAAATGGATATTTTTGGGGGTTTAACTTCTCCTTTATAGAGAGACTAAAAACCAACTTACTAGATTTTTTACAAAACAGATTTAGAGTATTTAGCTACGAAAAAAAATCATTTGAACGGTTTGTAAAAAAACTAAAAAAAGCTAAATATATTCATGGTTATTCATCTATGATTTATCAAACAGCGAAATTAATCAACGAATCTGAAAAAGGTGGATTTGAAAGTATTAAAATGGTTAAAGGGACTTCAGAAAAAATATATGATTCTTATCAAGATGAAGTAAAAAAGGCATTTAATCTAAGAATTATTAGTGAATATGGAGCTACCGAATCAGGTATTATAGCCTTTGAATGTCCGGAAGGGAATATGCATATAAACATGGAGGGATGTTATGTAGAGGAGCATAATAATGAAATTTTAGTAACCAATTTACAGATGAAATCGTTTCCCGTTATTAGATATAAATTGGGAGATTACATTGAATTAGCACCTAGAGATTTTAAATGTAAATGTGGAAGAGCTCACCGAGTTTTGAAAGAAGTTACAGGAAGAGTGGGAGAGAGTGTCTATGGTGAAAATCAAATATATCCTAGTTTATACTTCTACTATATTTTTAAAAATCTGGTAAAACAGTATGATTTGAAATTAAACTATCAAGTAATTCAAAACATAAAAGGAAAGCTAGACTTCTTAGTTCAGCAAGAAATTAAAGATTCGGAGATTTATTTTTTAAAGAAAGAAATTGTTAAATACTTTGGTGACGACGTAACTTTTAACATTTTCGTGAACGCGACTTTAGAAAATACTGGAGGAAAATTTAAAAGTTTTATTTCCAAAATCTAATATATGGAACAACCTTTAGTATCTATTATAACCCCATGCTATAATTCAGAGGATTTTATTAGCGAAACCATTAAAAGTGTTATCTATCAGAGTTATAATAACTGGGAAATGCTAATTACGGATGATGGTTCTAACGACAGTTCAAAATCAATCATCAGAAAGTATATAGAAAAAGATTCAAGAATTAGACTTTTCGAAATATCCAACTCTGGTGCTGCCGTAGCGAGAAATCATTCCATTAAGAATGCAAAAGGTAGGTTTTTAGCCTTTTTGGATAGTGATGACGTATGGATGCCACATAAACTGGAAAAGCAAATTAATTTTATGCTAGTCAATAATTATCCCTTTGTTTATTCATCTTATATTCAAATAAATGAGTTAGGTCAAACAGGGAAAATCATCAACATAAAGAAAGAAAAAATTGATTACAAGGATATGTTATCCTCCAACAAGATAGGTTGTTTAACAGCTATTTACGACACTAAAGAAATAGGGAAAGTTTATATGCCTTTGATAAGAAAAAGACAAGACTACGCGCTTTGGTTAAAAATATTAAAATTAACAGACTATGCCTACGGATTTGACGAGGTATTGGCAAAATATAGAATAAGAGAAAGCTCTATCTCCTCGAAAAAAACAGAAATGTTAAAATGGAATTGGATATTATTCAGAAAGATAGAAAAGAAAAACTGGCTACTTTCATTATATTATCTTTTGAATAATGTAATGAATAAGTTAGCTAAATAGTGTTCAAATTATTTGTTCTACCTATGTCCAAATATTCTATATTTGGGTACTAAAAGAAAAAAATGCCCCTAAAAACAAAATTATATTTATCAGAACGAATTCTACTACTTAGAACAGTAGATGTTTTGTTTCTATTGATAGGTTTAGGTGTATCAAATTTATGCCTAAACTTTAAATATATCAATTTTATAGATAATCCTGTTTCAACCAACATTTTCGTGCTCATAGCTTTTTATTTGGGTTGCGGTCAAGTGTTCGAAATGTTTAGCTTAAGAGATTCTCTAAGTAGATTTAGAACTACAAAAAATTTATTTGTTACCTCTACTATTTGTGTGTTGATTTATTTATACACTCCGTTAATAACCCCTGTTTTACCTTCAAATAGAATTGAAATTTTAACTTTTTTTCTTATTGTTTTTATTCCCATATTTTTATGGAGAAATTTTTACATTGTTGTATTTTCCAACAATGTTTTTAGCAAGCAAGTTATTGTAATTGCTGGTAGCCAAGCCAGATTGAAAAAGATAATTGAATTTGTTCAGTTAAAATCAAAAGATCATTCCATTTACGCTTACTTAGGCAAGGAACCTATAAATCGAATAAGAGGTTATATAGAATCTATTAGTGAAATTGAAACTCTCGTAGAACAAAGTAACGTTAAAGAGATTATTATCTCGTTAAAAGGTTTTACCGACGAGCAAGTTGAGGTTTTAAATCAGAAATTGATTAGGTGTTTTGAGTTAGGAATCAATATTACCAGTTACGAGGAGTATTTTGAAAGAGTGACTGAGTGCGTACCAGAGGAAAACTTAACCAAACATTTTTACAGGTATTTTAAAATGAGTGATAGTCACGAAAATAGGATGTATTTATTCTTTTTAAGGGGGCTAGATATTTTTGCGGCAATTCTAGGATTGTTTACAGTTTTATTTGTTTTGCCTTTTGTGTTTATAGGTAATTTGATGGGGAATAGAGGAGGTTTGTTTTATCATCAAAAAAGAGTAGGAGAGCGTGGCGAAACATTTTCTATTGTAAAATTCAGATCTATGGTGACGACTGCCGAAAAAAATGGAGCTCAATGGGCTGTAAAAAATGACAGTAGAGTGACCACTTTTGGAAAGTTCTTGCGAAAAACTAGAATTGATGAAATCCCTCAGTTTTGGAACGTTTTAAAGGGGGAGATGAGTTTAATTGGACCAAGGCCAGAAAGACCTGAGTTTGTCAAAGAATTAGAGCAGCAAATACCTTTGTACGCTATTAGACATGCTATCAAACCTGGATTAACAGGATGGGCTCAGGTAATGTATCCCTACGCTTCTACCATAGAAGAGCAGAAAGACAAATTAAGATATGATTTGTATTATATCAAAAAAAGAAATCTGTTTATCGACTTTAAAATTGTGATTAAAACCATTAACACCGTTTTGTACTTTAAGGGGCAGTAAGCAGGTTTTTGATTTGCCAAGGAATCAAAACCAAACTTAGAACGTAAAAACAAGAGTTGTACTCTTGTATCTTAAAAAATCCAACACATAAGAACAGTACAAAGAACAAAACATGAACAATACAAATTACTTTTTTGTATTTGCTTTTTATCCATGGAATAGCTAATAATAAAGGGTTTGCCCAAAAAACATTTAAATTGACTTTTGTGGTACTATGTTCAGTTAAAAACCATAAAGCTAACAGAACAATACCTAGTAGACCGTAAAAAATGCTTACAGCGTTAAAATAGGATATACTAAACTTATTGTTCTTTAATAGCAAGAATAGAGACAAGGCTAAGAGAAACAAACTTACAAATAATGGACTTAAGAAAAAGTTGAGACCATCATATTTTAGAGGAGAATATTCTAAAATAAATTTTTCGTTCTTCACTAGTTCTTTACTGTTGATCTTAGCGTTTTTAAAACCCAAACTAACATAATCGGGTAAAAACATATATTCTTTAAAATTTGCCTTTTCATCTATAACAGCACCTAATGCTAAGTCAATTCCAAATTTAGACCAAGAATTTTTAGGTAAATACTGATGTATCAAGTCGCGATGAGTTTTGTCCTTAGGAAAATCAGAATAATCAAATGTTATATTTCCAATGCTTTTTTCAACAACTTCGTACATTTTGGTGGCACAATTGTCGTAAAAAAAGTCGTAGTAATAATTTTTGTTTTCAGGTTTTATGTTCCATTCTAAAAAATTAAATACTTTTTGACTTTGTGCAAGGGTTAGGTTTAATACTTGAGTTTTAATAGATCTGCTTTCAAGAGCGTACTGGTAAGGAAAATACTTAAATGAATAACCAACCACCTTATATAAAAGTTTCCCTCTACAAAAGTTCAAGTAAAAGTTAGGAGCAGAAAAATCAAACATCCCATAGTTATAAACTTTATCTAAATTGTTGGCTTTATCCTTAACTCTAATGGCACTGTGTCCAAAATAGGAATAAAGTTCATTCACGCCCGGATCACAAGTTAAAATACTTACTTCTGCTTTATCTGATAGTTTTATATTGGATTGAGCTGATGAATTGAATGTGGTAGATAGTAAAAGAATCAGTAAAAAGAATAGTCTCATTATCTCATTTCGTTTAATAAAACTTTAATAGAAAATACATTGGAATAATTAATTCCAGAACCCGCTCCAACGTTGGTCAGGGCATAATCTATGTATACTTTTTTAAGCTTTAGACCAATTCCAATGTTAGGTTCAAAAACAGTTGTCTGAGTATTATCTACATTTGTTTCTTTCTGTATATTACCTAAACCAGCTCTTAAAAAAGTTCTTTGTTTGTAACCTAATTCAAACCCTAAATTGGGAGAAAAACTAGCGAAACTGCTAGAAACAATGTCGTTAGTCTCCCTAAAACGTCCAATAATATCTACGGAAGTTAATAGAGAATATTTCTCGTTTAGTTGTTTAAAATAAGAGGCTCCTAATTGAAACTTTGGGAGTGTTAGTTCGTATTTCTCTGGTCTGTCTTGGTTCTGATTTTCCTCGATAGTTTGTGCGTTTCGAATTTTATCAAAAGCAGAAGAGTTCACGTTCCAAGCAGTAAAAGTGGTGGTTACGTCTCTAATTACGGCTCCAATCTTAATTCCGTTATAATCATACTGTGCACCAATATCAAATCCAAATCCATGCCCCAAGGCAAAGTCACCAATATTCCTTCTAATTATTTTTGCATTTGCACCGATGTTAAGGTTGAGTTTAGGGAAAGACTTTGCAATACTTAAAATAGCTGCTATGTCTGCACTGGAAAACGAAGTAATGTTGTTAAAATTTACATTTCCGTTATTATCAATAAGGTTAGTTGTGTTTAAAATATTGTCTACTCCCAATCTAATGACAGAAACTGCCATTGCCAAATCGTCTCGTTCTATGGGCAATGCAGCTCCAAAATAATCGTAGCTACCAATACCATTGAATAAAGAATTGTGCATAGCAGCAAATTCATAATCTTGAGCAGTGATTACTCCTGCAGGGTTCCAATATCCAGCTTCCACACCTTGCGTAAAAGAGGTAACAGCTTTGCTCATGGATAAAGCTCTCGCACCCACACCAATATTTAGAAATTCGTTAGAAAATCCACGAACAATTTGAGCGTTTGCAAGGTTTACAGAAATAGCTAAAAATAAAAGGAAGAAAAACTTTTTCAAGATTTGAATTAATTGATATATGTATAACTAACTTATTTACAAATATATTGTTTCAAATTTATATATGTTTAGAAATTTAAATTAACTTATTGATGAACTTAAACGAAACTATTTTTAGATTTGTCCAATAAGAATCATTAATATGAAAACAGTAAAGTTTATTCCTAATTTGTTAACGTTGTTAAATTTGCTATGTGGATGTTTGGCTGTAATTTTTGCAATAAACTATCAAATAGAATATACGGTTGCTTTGGTTATGTTGGGTATATTTTTTGATTTTTTTGATGGCTTCGCTGCCAGATTATTAAAAGTTCAGAGTGAATTAGGAAAGCAGTTAGATTCTTTGGCCGATATGGTGACCAGTGGAGTTGTTCCAGGTTTAGTAATGGTACAAATGATTTTAAAATCATTAGACCAAAAACCTTTGATTGGTATTCACAATCTTGACCAATTTTCCATCCTTGCAATGCTGGGGTTGAGCATAACAATGGCATCATGTTATAGACTAGCAAATTTTAATATAGATGAAAATCAGAAAGAAGGTTTCATAGGATTACCAACACCTGCCAACACTCTTTTAATACTTTCTTTACCTCTAATGCAAGTTTATTCTGATTATCAATACGTCAGTTATATAGTTGATAACACCTACGCTTTGTTATTGTTGACCGCTTTAAGTTGTTATTTATTAAATGCTAGAATAGCTTTGTTTGCTCTAAAGTTCAAGAGTTTTGGTTATAAGGATAATAAAATAAAATATATATTTTTATGCATATCGTTGGCTCTAATTATAGCAATTAAACTGGCATCTATTCCTGCAATCATCTTAGTTTACTTACTATTATCATTAATTACTAATAATAATAAGTAAACGTTAGTTTTTAAATCGATTTTCTTTAAGGACAAAGCTCTCTCCCAAGTAAACACGTCTTACCATTTCATCATCTGCCAATTCCTGAGGAGTACCACTTTTTAAAATACTTCCTTGATACATGAGGTAGGTTTTGTCAGTAATAGCAAGTGTAG
The DNA here is from genome assembly GCF_054111225.1 of Wenyingzhuangia sp. IMCC45533. Taxonomy (NCBI): domain Bacteria; kingdom Pseudomonadati; phylum Bacteroidota; class Flavobacteriia; order Flavobacteriales; family Flavobacteriaceae; genus Wenyingzhuangia; species Wenyingzhuangia sp. IMCC45533. The sequence goes on from NZ_CM134197.1 coordinate 2,380,054, forward strand.
CTTGCACATCATGATCTGTGATAAGAATCCCAATATTTTTGTTCTTTAGCGTAGCAACAATAGACTGTATGTCTTCTACTGCAATAGGGTCTACACCAGCAAACGGCTCATCAAGTAAAATAAATTTAGGATTGGAAGCCAAACAACGAGCAATTTCTGTTCTACGTCTTTCTCCCCCAGACAACAAGTCTCCCCTATTTGTTCTTACGTGTCCTAAGCTAAACTCCTCAATAAGTTCCTCAAGTTTTTGTTTTTGCTGTTCTTTAGTTCTGTCCGTAAATTGCAAGACAGACAAAATATTTTCTTCAACAGTTAGTTTTCTAAAAACAGAAGCTTCTTGAGCCAAATAACCAATTCCGTTTTGTGCACGTTTGTACATGGCAAAATCGGTAATTTCCTTATCGTCTAAAAATATTTTCCCTTCATTAGGTTTTACCATTCCCACAATCATATAGAAAGAAGTAGTTTTACCAGCCCCGTTAGGACCTAACAGTCCGATAATTTCACCTTGTTCAACCTGTAAAGAAATGCCTTTTACAACTTTTCTACTACCGTAGATTTTCTGAATGTTATCTGCTCTTAAAATCATAAGTTAACGTTGCTTTTGTTTATTAACGATTATTCTAGAAACCCATATACTAATTTCATACAAAACCAATATAGGGATTGCTACAATAATTTGACTTGCTACATCTGGAGGTGTTATAATAGCAGCTACAATCAAAACCAATACCAAAGCATGCTTGCGATAAGTTTTTAAGAATTCTGGTGTAATTAAACCTAGCTTGGTTAAAAAATAAACCAGTAAGGGTAATTCAAAAACTACAGAAACTCCCAACAAGGTGTTGGTAATTAATCCTATATAACTATCAAATTGAAAATTGTTTACAATCACCTCTGTAATCTGATAATTGTAAAAAAAGTAGACGGACATAGGGGCAATTACAAAATAGCTAAAAAACAAACCTATGGTTAACAGAAAAGTAGCAATTACAATAAACCCCTTGCTATTTCTTCTTTCTTTTGGAGTTAATCCAGGCATGATAAATCGCATCATTTCCCACAAAATATAAGGGAAAGATAGAATTAGACCCAAAATAAAACTAGACCATAAGGCATTCATTAATTGATTGGTAGGAGCTAAACTTTGTAGTTTGGCATTAAAGTTAATGTTGCAAAAACTACTCTCCAAGCCCAACCGCGTAAACATATCGCAGAACCAACTGTAAGTAACAAAGTCTGGATTTAAATGAGCCAGCAAAAACTGATTATAGACTTGCTTTTGAAAGATAAATAATATAACTGTAAAGATAAAAACACAAACAGTGGACCTTACCAAGTGCCATCTTAACTCTTCAAGATGATCTAAAAAAGACATTTCTTTTTTTTCTTCCATATATATTAGAAAATCCCCTCTTTAATTAAATCGTGAATATGAATCATTCCTGTGTAGTTGTTATTACTGTCTGTCGCTACTAATTGAGAAATATGATTGTTTTCCATCATTTCCATAGCTTCAATCGCCATGGCATCAATATGAATTACTTTAGGAGTAGTCGTCATAATATCTTTGGAGCTCAGAGCTAAAATATCCTCGCTTTTGTTGAGCATTCGTCTAATATCTCCGTCAGTAATAATTCCTACAATTTTCTGTTCTTTTAAAACTACAGTTGCACCTAATCTTTTATTGGAAATTTCTAACAAGGCATCTTTAACGCTGGCTTTGGCATCTACGCTAGGCTTTTCGTTTTTTTCAACCAAATCACTCACACGTAAATATAGTTTTTTTCCAAGAGCACCTCCAGGATGATATTTAGCAAAATCCTTACTTGTAAAATTATTTATTTCCAACAGAGTTACTGCGATAGCATCTCCCATAACCAATTGAGCAGTAGTACTAGTTGTTGGAGCTAAGTTATTGGGACAGGCTTCTTTTTCCACGAATGTATTTAAAACATAAGTTGCGTTTTGTCCTAAAAAAGATGTTGGGTTTCCTGTAATAGCAATGATAGGGGTGTGATTTCTTTTGATTAAAGGAACTAGCACTTTTATTTCTGGAGTATTTCCACTTTTAGAAATACAAATAACAATGTCATTTTCTTGAACAATACCTAAATCACCATGAATAGCATCGGCCGCGTGCATAAAAATAGAAGGAGCTCCTGTAGAGTTCAAAGTGGCCACAATTTTGTTAGCAATAGCTGCGCTTTTCCCTATACCTGTAATGACTATTCTACCTTTACTTTCTAAAATACATTTAATAGCTTTTTCAAAATCCGAATCAATTAAATTGGTTAAATTTGCTATAGATTTGCTTTCTAATTCAATAGTTTTCTTTGCAATGGAAAGTATATCGTTATTCAAGGCTGTAATTTTTAACTAAAAAGTTATATCTTTAATTGCAAATGTATTTAAAATTAGCGTACAATTATTATGAATCAAGATAAAATTGATTTACATAGCCCTCTAAAAAAGTATTTTGGTTTTAGCAAATTTAAAGGCCTTCAAGAGAATGTAATTAGAAGCATTGTTGGAGGTAAAGATACGTTTGTTGTGATGCCAACCGGTGGGGGGAAATCACTATGCTATCAGCTACCAGCACTAATGCAAGAAGGAACTTCTATTGTAGTGTCTCCGTTAATTGCTTTAATGAAAAATCAAGTAGATGCAATTAGAGGTATTTCCGATAATCCAGGAGTAGCACACGTTTTAAATTCTTCTTTAAATAAAACTGAAATCAACAGGGTTAAATCCGATATACAAAACGGAATTACAAAATTACTATACGTAGCACCAGAATCGTTAACAAAGGATGAATATGTAGATTTCTTGAAAGATCAAAATATATCTTTTTTTGCGATTGATGAAGCCCACTGTATTTCTGAGTGGGGTCACGATTTTAGACCAGAATACAGAAACTTAAGGAGAATTATTCAGCGTATAGGCGATGTTCCTATTATTGGTTTAACGGCTACGGCAACTCCAAAGGTTCAAGAAGATATCATGAAAACTTTGGGAATGTCAGATGCTAATACTTTTAACGCATCCTTTAACAGGCCTAATTTATTTTATGAGGTAAGGCCAAAAACCAAAGAGGTCGTTACAGATATGATTAGGTTTATTAGGCAAAGACCCGATAAATCTGGTGTTATATACTGCTTGAGTAGAAAAAAGGTAGAAGAGATAGCTCAAACACTCCAAGTGAATGGAATTTCAGCACTCCCGTACCATGCAGGGTTAGATGCCAAAACAAGAGCAAAGCATCAAGACATGTTTTTAATGGAAGATGTAGATGTAATTGTAGCCACCATTGCCTTTGGAATGGGAATAGATAAACCAGATGTTCGTTTTGTGATACATCACGATATTCCTAAAAGTTTGGAGAGTTATTACCAAGAGACGGGTAGGGCAGGTAGAGACGATGGAGAAGGATATTGCTTGGCTTTTTATGCTTACAAAGACATAGAAAAGCTAGAGAAGTTTATGGCAAATAAGCCCATTGCGGAACAAGAATTAGGACATGCTTTGCTACAAGAAGTGGTGGGATATGCCGAAACCTCTTTAAGTAGAAGACAGTATTTACTACACTATTTTGGAGAAGAATTTGATCCTATAAATGGATTGGGAGCTAAAATGGATGACAATACCAAAAATCCCAAAAAACAAACTGAGGCAAAAGAAAGTGTGACTAAACTCTTAACTGTCGTAAGAGAATCGAAAGAAAAATATAAAGCGAGAGATATAGTAGCTACTTTATTAGGGAAATCTAACGCTATGTTATTGTCCCACAAAACTAACGAAAGAGTATTTTTCGGACTGGGAAAGGATAAAGATACAGAGCACTGGACTGCTTTAATTAGACAAACTTTGGTGGCTGGATTGCTAAGAAAAGAAATAGAGCAATACGGAGTGATTAAAGTTACGGAAAAAGGGCATGAGTTTTTAAATAGTCCTTCTTCTTTTATGATGACAGAAGATCATATCTATATAGACGAAGACGATAAGGCAGTGATTATTGCCAATGCAAAAAATAAAGCTATAATTGCTACAGATGAGCAGTTGATGGGCTTATTAAAATCTCTAAGAAAATCTATAGGAAAGAAAAAAGGAATACCACCTTATGTAATTTTTCAAGACCCTTCTCTAGAAGATATGACTTTAAAATATCCCACCTCTATAGAAGAACTGTCTAATATTCACGGTGTAGGAGATGGTAAGGCCAAAAAATTTGGAAAGGAATTTTTAGAATTAATTGCCAAATATGTCAAAGACAATAACATAGAAAAGTCAGACGATTTTGTAGTAAAAACGACAGGAGAAAAATCAGGATTAAAGCTATATATTATTCAGAATACAGATAGAAAGTTGCCTTTAGAGGATATTGCTAAATCTAAAGGTTTAGAAATGTCTGAGTTGATTAAGGAAATAGAATCTATCGTTTTTTCTGGGACAAAACTCAATATTGATTACTATTTAGAAGATATTTTAGATGAAGATCAGCAGGAAGAAATCCATGAGTATTTTATGGAATCGTCTTCCGATAGCATAGAAGAAGCCTTAGAAGAATTTGATGGAGATTATGACGATGAAGAATTAAGACTAATGAGAATAAAATTCATTAGTGATGTAGCTAATTAGGATGAGCTTAATTCAAGTACACAAGCTTTTGAATTTATTTTCTTTATGTGATTTTTGTAGAAAATGAGATAGAAAATCTCAACTTTAAATAAGTTTGAAGTTTTAAAAAATATAAAACACCTAAAGAAGCTTGTTTCTTCAGGTGTTTTGCTTTGCGATACCAATACAATACTACAACGACAGTACACTGTTTAACATTGGACTCACAAGTCGTCAGTAGTCTAATCTTTATGTCTTATAAACATTATAATACAACGTAGTGTTTTTTCATAATTTCTAAGGATTAAGGTAGTTAGATTAATACCAAATCATTTCAAACCCAAAACAACTGCAAACAAAAAACCCTCTAATAAAATTAGAGGGCTAAATATAAGCAAGATGTTAATTTAAAATTATTTTACTTTTTCGACGATGGCCTTAAAAGCTTCTGGGTTGTTCATAGCTAAATCAGCTAAAACCTTACGGTTTAATTCGATGTTGTTAGCTTTAACTTTCCCCATAAACTGAGAATAAGACAATCCGTGTACACGAGCACCCGCATTAATACGAGTAATCCATAAAGCACGGAAGCTTCTTTTCTTGTTTTTTCTATCACGGTAAGAGTAAGACATTGCTTTCTCAACCGCATTTTTTGCTACTGTATAAACGTTTTTACGTCTACCAAAGTAACCTTTTGCTTGCTTCAAGATTTTTTTTCTTCTATTTCTTGAAGCTACTGAATTTACTGATCTAGGCATAATTTTAATGTGTTTTGTAGTAAGGCCATTTTCAATTTTCAGTTTTCAATCTTCAATTAGCAATACGATGATTCTAATTGTTGTATTGTCCACTGTTAATTGTTAATTGTTATTTGCCCACTCCATGGTTAATAATTAATATTCCCTTGAAGGAAAAACTTAAATTATCTTAAGTTTAACATTCCTTTAATACTCGCTTCGTCGTTCTTGTGAACTAAACCGTCGTGAGTTAATTTTAATTTACGCTTTTTAGACTTCTTTGTTAAGATGTGACTTTTAAAAGCGTGCTTTCTTTTTAATTTTCCAGTTCCAGTTACTTTGAATCTCTTCTTAGCACTAGATTTTGTTTTTAATTTAGGCATCTCTAATAAGTTGTTTTTTCTTGCTTACTTTATTTTTACAGTATTACTACTGTTTACTTTTTTACTTTAGGAGCAATAAACATAATCATACGTTTACCTTCTAGTTTTGGCATTTGCTCTACTTTACCATACTCTTCCAATTCTTGAGCCAATTTTAATAACAAAATTTGCCCTTGATCTTTAAATATAATAGAACGTCCTTTAAAGAAAACATATGCTTTTAATTTGGCACCATCTTGTAAAAACTTAACAGCATGTTTCTTTTTAAACTCATAATCATGCTCATCAGTTTGAGGTCCAAAACGGATTTCTTTTACAGTTACTTTAGTAGCTTTCGCTTTCATAACCTTATCACGTTTCTTTTGCTCGTACAAGAATTTTTTGTAATCAATAATTTTACAAACAGGAGGTACAGCCTTGGGAGAAATTTCTACCAAATCCAACTCTTGTTCTCTTGCAATTTGTTTGGCTTTAGATATTGGATATACACCCACCTCTACGTTATCACCAACCAAACGTACTTCATCCACATAACGAATATCGCTATTAATTCTGTGCGGATTTTCTTTAATTACTCTTGCAGGTCCTCTTGACCTTCTTCTTTTAATTGCTATGGCTTTATAATTTTGCTCTCATATTAATTTATGAGAATATTAAACTCTTATTTTTAAAACTTTACTAAGGTTTTTTCTACTTCTTCAGATATGTGTTTGATAAAATCTTCGTTAGTAAATGTTCCTAAGTCTCCTTCTCCATGTTTACGTACAGAAACAGTTCCTTCTCCTTCTTCTTTTTCTCCTACAATAATCATGTAGGGGATTTTACTTACCTCAGCATCTCTAATTTTACGACCTGTCTTTTCATTTCGGTCATCTATTAGCGTACGAATTTCGGAATTTTCTAGTAATTCTGAAACTTTTTCAGCATATTTCTGGTATTTCTCACTAATAGGCAAAATAATTACTTGCTCTGGCATTAACCATAGTGGAAAGTTTCCTCCAGTATGTTCTAATAATACAGCAATAAATCGCTCCATGGAACCAAAAGGGGCTCTGTGAATCATTACAGGTCTGTGCGAAGCGTTATCAGAACCTTTGTATGTTAAGTCAAATCTTTCAGGTAAGTTGTAATCTACTTGAATAGTTCCTAATTGCCAGCTTCTCCCTAAGGCATCTTTTACCATAAAATCTAACTTAGGACCGTAAAAAGCAGCTTCACCAGTTTCTACTACGTAATTCAATCCTTTCTCTTTAGCAGCGTTAATAATGGCGTTTTCTGCTTTGTCCCAATTTTCATCAGAACCAATGTATTTTTCTGGATTTTCAGGATCTCTTAACGATACTTGTGCTGTAAAATCTTCGAAACCTAAAGAACCAAACACATACAACACTAAATCAATTACATCTTTAAATTCTTGATCTAATTGATCTGGGGTACAGAAAATATGAGCATCATCTTGAGTAAAACAACGCACACGAGTCATACCATGTAATTCTCCACTTTGCTCGTACCTATAAACAGTACCAAATTCGGCATAACGTTTAGGTAACTCCTTGTAAGAATAAGGTTTGTAGTTAAACACTTCACAGTGGTGTGGACAGTTCATGGGTTTTAATAAAAACTCTTCGTCCATTTTTGGAGTTTTGATAGGTTGAAAACTATCTTCTCCATATTTTTCATAGTGTCCAGAAGTAACGTATAGTTCTTTTTGACCAATATGAGGGGTCATCACCATTTCGTAACCTGCTTTTTTTTGTGCTTTTTTTAAAAAGTCTTCTAATCTACTTCTTAATGCTGCACCTTTGGGTAACCATAATGGCAATCCTTGTCCTACTTTTTGAGAAAAAGTAAATAACTCTAGTTCCTTACCCAGTTTACGGTGGTCACGTTGTTTGGCTAGTTCTAGTAGTTCTAAATACTCTTTTAATAATTTGGCTTTAGGAAATGAAATTCCGTAAATACGTGTTAATTGAGGTTTGTTTTCATCACCTCTCCAATAAGCACCAGCAGCACTCATTACTTTTACAGCTTTCAAAATTCCTGTATTCGGGATATGTCCTCCTCTACATAAATCAGTAAAATCATCGTGGTCACAAAAAGTAATTTCTCCGTCCGTTAAATTTTCAATCAATTCAACTTTAAAAGGATTGTTTTCTTCTTTGTACTTAGCTAAAGCATCCGCTTTAGAAACTTCACGTAACGTAAATTCGTGTTTCCCTCTCGCCAGCTCTAAAAACTTGGCCTCAATTTTCGGAAAGTCGTTTTCAGAAACTTTGTGTTCCCCAAAATCAATGTCGTAATAAAAACCGTTTTCTATGGCAGGACCAATCGTTAATTTTACTCCAGGATATAATTGTTGAATTGCTTGCGCTAAAACGTGTGCTGACGAATGCCAAAAAGCCTTTTTACCTTCGGGCTGTTCAAATGTATATAAGGTTAAATTACCATCGGTGGTTAATGGGGTTTTGGTTTCAACAGTAGTTCCGTTGAAATTTGCAGAAATTACATTTCTTGCTAAACCTTGGCTAATACTCATAGCCACATCCATGGGCGTACTTTTATTTTCGTACGCTCTTATACTCCCATCTGGTAAAGTAATATTAATCATTATAGATATTTTTTGCTGGGCAAAGATAGTTGTTTAATTGCAGATTAAAAATGTATGAAAGATATTTTATACAAAGCAAAACAAAGTTACTATTTGGTAAAAGTGTAAACTAAATCAGAGGATTGATTATAAATGAATAGCTGTCAAAAATTCTTCGTAAAGAAAGAAGGATTTTTGACAGCTATTAAAGTTTGATGTTTGCTTGTTCTTAACTTAACGCTTGTAAAATTTAGAACGTTTTGTAGCCCCGTTAATTAATATGATTTTGGTAAGGTAAATCCCAGGGTCTAAAAAAGAAATATCTATGGTTTTTGTATTGTTTTTACGTAGAACCTCGTTACCTGTGACATCAAAAACAATGATGGATTCAACGTCAACTTTGCTTTCAATAACTAAGCTGTTTCTATTGGAAATATTGACACTAAAATAACGTTCACTTAGAATAGAATTAGAAGATAAGGTACTAGCCTCCGCTGTTGTTAAATTATCTATCGTAAAACCTCCGAAAATTGGGTTTGAAGGGAGAATAATCAGTTCATCAACGTTGATAAAAGAACCTGTTGTTGGTGCGTTAAAGTTTACATTTATAGCTGTATTGTGTAAAGGAGAGTTTAATACCAAAGTTCCAACTTCGCTATCGTCTTTTTTGCCGATAAACGTAAAGTTTACAATAGTGTTTCCCACTGCCTGTTCATAAGCAAAGTTAAATGATGAAATTTCAACACCACTAAGATTTTGTGTTTTTAAACTACCGGAGGATACAGAATAATTTCCGTTACCAAACCAGCCTAAAACAGCATCATCTGTACTTCCTATGGCGTTTGTCCCAGCTCCATTTTCATTAATGGCCAATGCGCTGTAAATAGGACCGCTGGAAACAGCAGAAAGATCAAAACCGTTTAAAAACTCACTTGCTGAGGCTTGTACAGACGGGTTTATACTTTTTACAAAGGCATTGGTAACCTCTCCAAATGTCATTTCTCCATTAGTTTGTGCATGGGTGGTTGTTAAACCAAAAAGCATCACAACATAAATAAAGTACATATGTAAATATTTTTTCATAATATATTTAATTTCTGGAAGGAAAAGTTCCTTGTAAACAAATAATGTAATTTACTACTGTAGAGGGTTGTATAATACCAAAAGCTCTTTGTCCCCCAGTATTCAAAGTAGTAACGTTTGGAGTTGTTGTTGTAATAGTTTGACCGTTTACCGTATTGGTAGCAGGTCCGTAAGCTTTTACTTCTGTAGCACTTAAACCTGGTCCAAATGTTGCGGCAGCAGGAACATCTCCCTCTTGTGGAGTATTTCTAACAGCAGTATCGGTACTTAATAGCACATTTGCATTTGTACCACCTGTAACAGATACTTGATGGTTGTGGACAGGTAGGTGTGAAATATTCAACGTCATGTTTTCACTACCAATTTTTTGTCCTAATCTTCTATTTGATAGTGCAGGACCTTCTCCAGTACCCATAGCAACACGACTGCGCAAGTCTGGTAATCCAAAAGTTACTCTACCATCTCCTCCGTATGTTGTTCCTAAAATAGAAAACAATTCAAAATTACTATTGATAGATAACAATTGTCCTTGGCAGAGAGCCCATCCACGTGGAGCAAAATTGCCTCCAAACATTCTTATTTCACCTACAAAACCTTCTTGAGCTTTTGCGGATGTGCTTGCTAGTGTAATTACAATTAAGGTTAATGTTAATAGCGTTGTAAATTTTTTCATGATTCTTTTAGTGTTTAGTTTACTCTAAGTTTTTGATAAAGGTAGTAGTTTTTTCATGATTTTTAGTGGTTTGTAGAATGTTCGGAGCTGTGTTTACTCATGTTGTAATCAAAAAATACGAGATGAAATTAATTGTAGTAGCTCACTGTACAGATGAAAGAACCATTTGCAATAATAAAAACGACAAAACCTATTTACGAATTAGATTAAAAGCAGACAGGAAAGCTAGCGATTAAAGAAGAGTAAAACCCATTATTAATTTTTTGTAATCAGTAAATAAAAAGTTAGTTTTGCGCATGCAACAAAAAGTACTTATTTTAGATTTCGGATCTCAGGTTACGCAGCTGATAGCTCGTCGAGTGAGAGAGTTGAACATTTATTGTGAAATTCATCCATACAATAGCGAAAAATACAATTTTGCTGACTATAAAGCAGTTATCTTATCAGGGTCTCCACATTCCGTGAGAGGAGAAAACGCTCCAAAGATAGATTTATCAGAAGTAAAAGGTAAAAAACCATTACTTGGTATTTGTTACGGAGCCCAATACTTAGCGCACTTTTTTGGTGGAGAAGTAGGTGCATCTAGCACAAGAGAATACGGTAGAGCCAATTTGTCTTTTGTAGACAACAATTCTCCTTTATTTCAGGGAATAGAAAACGGGAGTCAGGTTTGGATGAGTCATTCCGATACCATTCTAGACTTACCAAATTCTTACAAATGTATAGCAAGTACGCATGATGTAAGCAATGCAGCTTATGCAGTAGAAGGAGAAGATACATATGCAATTCAATTCCATCCAGAAGTTTACCATTCAACAGACGGAACTCAAATATTAAAAAACTTTTTAGTAGGAGTGGCGAATGTAGCACAAGAATGGACTCCGGATAATTTTGTAGATGCAACAGTAGCAGAAATTAAAGCCAAAGTAGGAAACGATAAAGTTGTTTTAGGACTTTCTGGAGGGGTAGATTCTACAGTAGCAGCAGTTTTACTAAACAAAGCTATTGGAAAAAACTTATACTGTGTATTTGTAAATAACGGTTTGCTACGTAAAAACGAGTTTGCTGGAGTTTTAAAGCAGTACGAAGGTATGGGCTTAAACGTTAAGGGGGTAGATGCTTCTGAAAGATTTTTAAAAGAATTAGCAGGTTTGTCTGATCCTGAACTAAAACGTAAAGCGATTGGAAAAGCCTTTATTGATGTTTTCGATCAGGAGGCAAATTTAATAGAAGATGTGAAATGGTTGGCACAAGGAACAATTTATCCTGATGTTATTGAATCTGTATCTGCAGATGGAGGACCTTCGGCTACCATCAAATCTCATCACAATGTAGGTGGTTTACCTGACTTTATGAAGTTGAAAATTGTAGAGCCTTTGCGTATGATTTTTAAAGACGAGGTTCGTAGAGCAGGAAAATCTATGGGAATTGATGCTGAATTATTGGGACGTCACCCTTTTCCAGGACCAGGGTTGGCTATTCGTATTTTAGGAGATATTACTGCGGAGAAAGTGGCCATGTTGCAAGAAGTTGATGCTATTTTTATCAATGGATTAAAAGAACACGGTTTATACGATTCAGTATGGCAAGCAGGAGCTATTCTGTTACCAGTGCAGTCTGTAGGAGTGATGGGGGATGAGCGTACTTACGAAAAAGCTGTGGCTTTACGTGCTGTAGAGTCCACTGATGGTATGACTGCGGATTGGGTAGATTTACCTTATAAGTTTTTACAAGAAATTTCTAATAAAATTATCAATAACGTAAAAGGGGTTAATAGAGTTGTGTACGATATTAGCTCTAAGCCTCCAGCTACTATTGAGTGGGAATAATAAAAAGTTTAAGTTTTTTAAAAGCATCAAACACAAAGTGTTTGGTGTTTTTTTAGGGCTAACAATTAAATTAAAAATGTTGGTTAATTAGTAAAATCAGTAGTTAGTATTTTGGTATAATATATGTAATATTGTGTTTCGTAAACAATTCTTAATATGACAAAAATATTCAGAACAATCGCTGTTCTTTTTTTAATCCTAAGCTTCTCTGTTTCAGCACAGAATGTAAAAGATTATACAAGTAAAAAAGGAGAGACTTTAAAGGAAATTGCAGATAAGTTTGGGGTGAGTTATTTAAGTTTGATAAAGTTAAATAAAGGGGTGTCTAAAAGGCCTAAAGCCAACACGCTTATAAAAATTCCTGAGAATATTTTTGTAAAACCAAAGCATCCTATAGACTACAGAGCGGATGAAAAAAGCGACTTAACGTTTGTAAAAGAAAAAGATTCGTTAAAAGTGCATAAAGTACAAGCGAAGGAAACTTTGTATAGTCTTTCTAAGTTGTACAACGTTTCAATGTCTGATTTAATTAAGAAAAACACATTTTTATCTCAGGAAGGTTTAAAAATAGGACAAGAATTAATAATTCCTATAGTTGCAGTTCAGCAAACAAAAGATGCTCAGAATAAGGTTAGGTTACACAATGTTAAAGAGAAAGAAACACTTTACTCTATAGCCAAAAAGTACGGAGTAACTATTGACGAAATCAAAGAGAAGAATGTAACAGTTTTAATGGATGGTGTAAAGGCAGGTAGTGTGCTTGAGATTCCTCTGAAAAAAAACACAGAAAATCGAGAAAATAACAGTCAAGGGCATCAAATTGTTAAGGGAGAGACTTTATATGGAATCTCTAGAAAGTACGGAATCAGTATTCCAGAATTATTAAGTGTAAATAAAACTGTTGTTGTTGATAGTTTGTCTGTGGGTACCATCTTAAATTTACCCAACAAGGTTTTAGTGAACGCTAAAACGAGTAATACAGTTCCTATATATGTTCAAAAACCTGTAAAATACCGTTACAACGCTCATGAAAATCTAAATACTCTTTTAAAGGAATTGGAGATAAGTAAAGATTCATTAAAATCTCTAAACCCATCACTAGATTCAATTCTTAATTACGGTGGAGAATTGCTAATAGGGTTCAAAAAAGAGCACTTGTTGTTTGAGTCAAACAAAACTTTTAAGGATTCTATTGTAAAAGATAAAGAGGTTAATTTGGTACTCATGTTACCTTTCGATTTTAAAACGATTGATACCCTCTCTGCAACTACCTTGTTTTCTAGTGTAAAAGGTTTACCTAGTATGGTGGCAGACTTTTATATGGGAGTAGAAATAGCTGTCGATTCTTTAAAAAAACAAGGAGTTGATATTAATTTTACAGTAGTGGATACCGAAAAATCAGTAGATTCTATTCGAAATAAAATCGAGCAAATAAGGGCATTTCGTCCTAGCGTAATTGTAGGTCCATTATATACGGATAACGTTGCCTTTGTGGCTTCAACTTTTCCAGAGACTTCTGTTTATTATCCTATTTATTCAAAAAATCAAAAATTGTTAACGGCAAAAAGCATTGTAAAAACAGCGACTGATAGAAGTCTTTTTGTACAACAAATGGAGGCTTACATTAAAGAGAATAGAAAAGGAGAACATTTATTAATTGTAGGTTTAGATAAAAATGTAAAGTATTTAAAAGAATTAAAAAACAAGTTAATCAAACGAGATAGTTTGGGTGCTGCACTTGATAATGACGTAACTGTTCTATCACTACCAAAAGAATATGTAGCTAAAGAGGAGTTTTTGTCTCACATAAAAATGGAAAAGGACAATTGGATTTTGATAGCAGAGAATAGTAATGCTATTGCTGCGGGTGTTTTTAATAATTCAAAATTAATTCCTAAAGATTCTGTATTAGACACCCCTGTAAGAATATTGTCATTTGAGAAATCTAACTATGCAGAAGATAATATGTTGTTTCAAAAATTGGCTGAATACCGTTACACATATGCCACGGATCAGGTAGAATACGAAATGTTATTGAATCGTAATTTTGATAAGAATTACTTAAATAAAAATGGATCTTTTCCCACTCAATTTTCATCGAGAGGTTTTTCAGTTACTTATGATGCTGTGCTCAGATTCTTAAAGCAAGGACAAGATGATACTTTTAAAGCTGCACAAAGAGGACAACAAGCTTTTGACTACGAAGTAGCGGATACGATTAAAAACAAAAATCAAGCGGTATTTATCAACGCAATAGAAAACAAACAAGGGGTGCTTAAAATTATCCGATTAAGATAGTTTTGAAGCGATGTTCTCAACAGTAATATCAAAAGGGGTGTAGTTAAAATCTATGCTCTCTTTTATTTTACTACCCTCGTAGTATTTTTTCTTGTGAGCAGATTTTGTACTGTATTTGCTTATTCCCATATCTATTGTTTTAAAGCTGATCCACTTAAGCAGTATGTTTACTCTCCAAGCTATTTCGGTAACGTATTTTGAAGCTTTTTTTGATGGAGCCGGAACTCCCAATTTATTTGCAATTAAACTCAATATGTTTTTGTAGTTCATATTGTCACTAACCAATATAAATCGTTCTCCGCTAACACTACTATTCATCAACATTACCATAGCATTAACAACATCTTTAACACCTACCACCCCGGTCACTCCTTCTGTATAGTAAGAAAACCCTTTTTTTATTTTTACAAATAATTTGCTCGTGTTGTACTTCCAATTTCCAAATCCAAAAATTACTCCAGGGTTTACAATAACAACCTCTAGTCCTTCTTGCGATCCTCTCCAAACCTCCATTTCTGCTCCAAATTTAGAAAGACTATAATCGCTATGATCTCCTTCAGGATTCCAGTCGCAACTCTCATCAATTAATTTTTGGCCTGGCTTTTCTGCTAAGGTGGCGATAGAACTTACATAACAAAGTTTTTGTATGCGATTTTCGATACAAAGATTAACGATATTAGCGGTTCCTTCAATATTAATTTTTCTTAATTGATGATGATCTTTAGTGTTGAATGATACCATAGCGGCAGCGTGGTATACGTGAGTTATATCTTCAAAAGCAATTTCTAATTCAGGAATGTTAGTCACATCTGCTTTTCTCCATATAATTCTATGATAGAGAGACGTGTCTCCATAAAGATTAAAAATATCGAAAGTCGTTTTTTGGTTATCTTCATTTCTGTAAATAGCAACTATTTTATTATTTGTTGCGCATAACTTATAAAGTAAATGAGCCCCAACCAATCCTGTACCTCCTGTAACTAATATCATAGCTTAAAATTAATCATTTTCGGGAGATTTTAATTGTTAATTTAGCTTTTCAAAGTTTTTTAAAATGAATAAAAAAGAGCTCAGAAAAAAGTATAAAACTTTAAGAGGTTTGCTCAATGATAACGAGATAGAAGATAAAAGTATCCAAATAACAAATCAATTACTAAAATTAAAGGTGTGGAATGATACTTATTATCACCTTTTTTTGAGTATAACAGAACAAAAAGAAATAGATACAGAACATATATTAAGTGTTCTGTTTGCTAAGAGTAAAGAAGTAGTAGTTTCTAAATCTGACTTTAAGACCAACACTCTCACTCATTTTTTATTAACAGAAAACACAAAATTAGCTAAAAACATCTATGGTATTCCAGAGCCACAAAACGGCTTGCCTGTACCGGAAAATATGATAGACGTTGTGTTTATTCCTCTTTTGGCTTTTGATATCAAAGGAAACAGAGTTGGATATGGAAAAGGTTTTTACGATGATTTTTTAAAAAAATGTAAAGAGACTACTGTAAAAGTAGGACTTTCTTTTTTTGAAGCAGAAGAGAAAATTAATGAGGTGTCTAAACAAGATATTCCTTTAGATTACTGCATCACTCCAAATAAAATTTACACGTTCAATGAAAGATAGCCAGATTATAGAAAACACCATCAATTTTGTAAAGATTACACTAAAGGAAGCTGAGGGCGGCCACGATTGGTTTCATATAGAAAGAGTGTATAAAAACACTTTGCTCATTGCACAAACAGAAAAGTGCGATTTACTAGTGGTATCCTTAGCAGCACTACTACACGATATAGCAGACTCTAAATTCCATGAGGGCGACGAAGAGATAGGGCCTCAAACAGCTAGAAATTTTTTAGAGTCTTTAAATGTAAAGAAATCAGTAATTAACCACGTGGTAAAAATTATAGAAAACGTTTCTTTCAAAGGAGGTAAAGAGCTAAAAACGTTTACTTCCAAAGAATTAGAGGTTGTTCAAGATGCCGATAGGCTAGATGCTATTGGAGCTATAGGTATAGCAAGAGCTTTTAGTTATGGAGGTTACAAAAACAGGGGATTATACGACCCTGATATTGCTCCTGATATGAATATGACCAAAGAGGAATATAAAAACAGTACGGCTCCGACTATTAACCATTTTTACGAAAAACTTTTATTATTGAAGGAAAAAATGAATACTCCCACGGGTCAAAAAATTGCAAGCCGAAGACATGAATTTATGAACCAGTACTTACAACAATTTTACGATGAATGGAATGGTTTGCTGTAAGCAGCCATACTAAAATTCGACTATAGAGCTGTTGAGGTTAGTAGCTCAGCGTTTTCATAGCAATTTTTCTCCCCTTTTGCACAATAGATGCAAAAGGGGAGTTTATTTACAGCATAAATTTGAGACTTTATTTAGCTTCTGCTAAAAGAATTTTAATATCTTCAATTAATTGATTTACTTCTTCTGTATCCGTACCATCGTAAAAACCTCTAATTCGTTTCTTTTGATCAATTAACACAAACTGCTCGGTATGTATAAAGTCTTGCATGCCACCATCACCCTCATCCAACACAGAAAAATAGTTTTTTCTAGCCAAGCGATAAATCATCTTTTTGTTTCCGGTAGTGATGTGCCACTTGCCAGAAATAGCTCCATGAGAAATTGCGTATTCTTTTAATACAGGCACGCTATCCATTGTAGGGGTGACAGAATGGGATAAGAATTTAATTTGAGAGTTATCCATATAATGATTCTGAATCGTAGCCATATTTACAGACATCACAGGACATATAGTTCCACATCTAGTAAAGAAAAAATCTGCCACGTAAATTTTGTCTTCAAAATTGGCAGGAGTCACTATATTTCCATCCTGATCTATCAAACTAAAATCCCCAATAACATGGTTTTTAGATTGGTTTAACATACTGTCATCCACCAAACGAGGATTTATATCTATAGGATTGTATATTGGCAAAGATTTTGCTTTGCTGTTGAGATGATATAGATAAGAAATAATCACAACTGACAATACACCCATGGCAATAAAGGTGTATTTAGATTTTGCAAAGAAATTTTGGCTCATGCTAAAGATTTATTCAAAGTTACAAAGCATTTTAGAAACTTTGCCTAAAAAAAGATGAACACATAATTAAAGTTGTACATTTGTTCGACTTAAAAAAGAATTACTTTATTACATGGGAAATTTAATTATTGCAGGGCAGTTTTTATTAAGCCTTTCTTTATTGATTGTTTTACACGAATTAGGGCACTTTATCCCCGCTAAACTTTTCAAA
Source organism: Wenyingzhuangia sp. IMCC45533 (assembly GCF_054111225.1). NCBI lineage: Bacteria > Pseudomonadati > Bacteroidota > Flavobacteriia > Flavobacteriales > Flavobacteriaceae > Wenyingzhuangia > Wenyingzhuangia sp. IMCC45533. The sequence goes on from NZ_CM134197.1 coordinate 2,397,544, forward strand.
ACTAAAGTTGAAAAGTTTTATTTATTTTTTGATTACAAATTTTCTTTGTTTAAAAAGAAAATTGGAGAAACTGTTTACGGTATAGGTTGGATTCCTTTAGGAGGTTATGTAAAAATAGCTGGAATGATTGATGAAAGCATGGATACTGAACAGATGAAACAACCAGCCAAACCATGGGAGTTTAGATCTAAACCCGCTTGGCAGAGATTGATTATTATGCTTGGGGGAGTTATTGTGAACTTTATTTTAGGTTTTTTAATCTATATCATGATTTTTTCTGTTTGGGGAGAAGAAGTAGTAGGACCTAGAGGTGTGAAGAATGGTTTTGCAGTAAACGACTACTTTGAACAGTATGGTTTTAGAAATGGAGATACCTTTTTAAGTGTAGACGGTAAACCTGTAGAAAACGTATCGAAAGTAAGCAAACAATTATTTCTAAGAGATGTAAAAACTATTGAAGTTTTACATGCCAACGGTGAGAAAGAAGTTTTGTCTATTCCAAAAAACATTGGAAAAGAAATGTGGAAACAAAATATTATGGATCCATTTACTCCGTTATTTCCAGCAGTAATTGACTCTGTAATTCAAAACACACCAGCCTACAAGTCTGGTTTTATGAAAAATGACAAAGTCGTATTTGTAAATGGAGAAGCTACTCCTTACTGGTCAGATTTTACTTCTAAAATACAAGCAGCTCAAGACAAACCTATCAAAGTTGTTGTTGAGAGAAATAGTTCTTTAGTCACGCTTACAGTTACTCCAGAAAATAATAAAATTGGAGTTGCTCCGCACTTAGATGCGGAAGATATTTTTGAGATTGAGCAAAAGAAATACTCTTTAGGGGAGAGTATTTCAAAAGGTTCCTCAGCAGCTTATTGGACTTTAAAGGACTACATAGCACAATTTAAGTATGTATTTACTAAAAAAGGGGCCTCGAGTATGGGAGGATTTATTTCTATAGCTAAAATTTTTAAACCTGTTTGGGATTGGAAAGTTTTTTGGGCAAATACAGCATTTTTGTCAATCATGTTAGGTTTTATGAATTTATTACCAATTCCAGCTTTAGATGGAGGACATGTAGTATTTACCTTATATGAAATGATTACAGGAAGAAAACCTGGAGACAAATTTTTAGAATATGCACAAATTACAGGTTTTGTATTGTTATTATCTTTATTGGCATTTGCAAACGGTAACGATATTTATAAATTAATTTCAGGTTGGTTTTAAAAAACCAACAATCAATCTACAAAAGAGCTGTTCTTAATATTTTTAAGAACAGCTCTTTTTTTTATGAAATAGATGTAAATTCGTTATTTTAAAACTTATTTAGTAATACAACAAGTATGGTAGAGTTAGCAGGAATTATTATTATTGGAATTATAGCTCAGTGGGCTGCGTGGAAGTTTAAGTTGCCTGCAATTTTACCTTTAATATTAGTAGGACTATTCGTAGGACCTATTTCCACACTAATTTCAGAAAACGGAACCAAATGGATTGAACCTGTTTGGAACGGTGAGAAGGGGCTGTTTGCAGGCGAAAGCCTTTTTTACTTTGTGTCCCTAGCCATTAGTATTATTCTCTTTGAGGGAGGGCTAACGCTTAAGAAAAAAGAAGTCCTAAATGTGGGACCATCTATTCTTAGATTAATTACCGTAGGTTCTCTAGTTACCTTTTTTGGAGCTGGTATTACGGTACATTACTTATTTCAACTGAGCTGGTCTATCTCATTTTTATTTTCATCATTAATTATAGTTACAGGTCCTACGGTAATTACACCTATTCTAAGAAATATCCGTTTAAAGAGAGATGTGTCTGCCATTTTAAAATGGGAGGGAATTTTAATAGATCCTATTGGAGCCTTAGTAGCTGTATTAGTATTTGAATTTATAAGTGTGGGTAACACGGATGATTTTACCCAAACAGCTATCATAGAGTTTGGTAAAATAGTGTTGTTTGGTTTTACCTTTGGTTTCACTTTTGCCCACGCATTTAATTTTGTGCTAAAAAGAAAAATGTTGCCAAAATACTTGTTAAATGTATTTACACTAGCTTATGTTTTAGGGGTTTTTGTGTTGTCAGACTCTTTTGCACACGAATCTGGTTTGTTATCTGTAGTAGTTATGGGAATGGTATTGGGTAATATTGATGTACCTTATCTAAAAGAAATTATAGATTTTAAAGAGTCTCTAAGTGTTTTGTTAATTTCTATTCTGTTTATATTACTTTCCGCGAATATGAACTTAAAAGATTTTGACCTGATTAATAATTGGCAAACATTGGCATTATTCGGAATCATCATTTTTGTAATTAGACCCGTGGGTGTTTTTCTAAGCATCAGAAATTCAGGTTTAAATTTTAATGAGAAAGCTTTTATCAGTTGGGTAGGGCCTAGGGGGATAGTGGCAGCAGGTATTGCTTCACTTTTCGGTTTAAAACTGGTGTCTAGTGGAGAGCCAGGAGCAGAATATATTACTCCTCTAGTTTTTGTCATTGTGTTAGGAACGGTATTGTTAAACGCGACAACTGCTAGGTTTTTGGCTAGATTGTTAGGAGTTTACATCAGATCTTCAGACGGAATATTGATAGTTGGTGCTTCGGAGGTAGCTAGAATCATTGCCAAATATTTAGAAGAAAATAACCGACACGTGGTTGTTATAGATAATAATGAAGATAAAATTAAATTAGCGCAAGAAGAAGGTTTGAACGCAGAAGTTGTAGATGTATTTTCTGATGACATCGCTAATAATATTGAGTATACAGATATTGGCTATATGTTAGCCTTAACAGGAAGTAAAAAAGTAAACATGCACGCAATCAATAATTTTACTAAGCGAATTGATAAATCTGCTGCGTTCAGATTTGTATCAGAAACGGAACTAAAACTAGGTAAAAGAGATGATGATAGTAACTTTTTGTCTTTGTATGATGATTTTATCAAGTTTAGTGAGTTAATTAGAATCTATCCTCAAATTAACGAAATAGAGATTGAGTCACGAGAAGATTTTATAGAAAAGAATAGGGTTTTAACTGAAACAGAAGATACAATTCCATTGTTCGTAGCCGATGAAAAAGGAGAAATATACGTAATTTCAGCAGCAAACGACAGCATTACTATTGGTAAGGATTGTAAACTAGTATACATAGGAAAACCTTTGGTTGAAAACCAAGTAGTTAACAAAGCGTAAAATGTTTAGATATTTAACGAGATAGAATATAATAATTGTATATTTGCACCTCAAAAATTAATAACGTAGGTCGTGAACCTACACAATTTTAAATTATGTCAGTAAAAATTAGATTACAAAGACACGGTAAAAAAGGAAAACCTTTTTACTACGTAGTAGCTGCAGATGCACGTTCAAAAAGAGATGGTAAATTTTTAGAAAAATTAGGAACTTACAATCCAAACCACAATCCAGCAATCATTGAATTAGATGTTGATGCTTCTGTAAAATGGTTGAACAACGGTGCACAACCAACAGATACTGCTAAAACTATTTTATCTACAAAAGGTGTTTTGTTAAAGAAGCACTTACAAGGAGGGGTAACTAAAGGAGCTTTAACAGAAGAGCAAGCAGAGGCTAAATTCCAAGAATGGGTAGCGTCTAAAGAAGCTGCTATTCAAGCTAAAAAAGACGGTTTAACTGCTGAGCAAGCGGCTGAAAAGGCTAAAACATTAGAAGCTGAAAAAGCAGTAAATGAAGCTCGTATCAACGCTGCAAAAGAAGCTGAAGAAGCTTTATTAGCTGAAGCAAAAGCTGCTGAAGAAGTTGCATCAGAGGAAACTGCTGAAGAAGAAACTAAGGAAGAAGCTGCTGAGTAATTTCTAACATCGATTTTATGCATAAAAAAGATTGTTTTTATTTAGGTAAAATCGTTAGAAAGCACAGTTTTAAGGGAGAGGTAGTCATCAAGCTAGATACTGATGAACCTTCACTTTACCAAAATATGGAATCAGTCTTTGTCGAACACGGCAAAGATTTGATTCCTTTTTTTATTGAAGAAAGTTTACTGCAAAAAGGAAATCAATTACGTGTTCGTTTTGAAACTGTAGACACAGAACAGGATGCGGATGCCATTATGAATTCAGGCATATACTTACCGCTTGAGTTTTTACCTAAACTCACTGGAAATAAGTTTTATTTTCATGAAGTTATAGGTTTTACAGCTGTAGATTTAAACTATGGTGAATTTGGTACGGTTACTGGAATAAATGATAGTACTGCGCAAGCTTTATTCGAAATAGACAACAACGGAAATCCTGTGTTGGTTCCCATGATTGATGAATTTATCAAAGAAATTGATCGAAAGGGAAAAAGAGTGGTTTTAGAAACTCCTCCAGGTTTAATAGATATGTATTTATCTTAACTTCTTAAAATAACATTTGTATTTTTACCTAGTCACAAAATCAGATGTTTAAATTCAAAAAATTTTCAATTGTACAAGACAAGTCGGCTATGAAAGTAGGTACTGACGGTGTGTTATTGGGTGCTTGGACTCCTGTAAAAAATATGGATACTATTTTGGATATTGGCACTGGGACTGGTTTAATATCTTTAATGTTAGCTCAAAGAAATCAATCGGCAAATATTGACGCTCTAGAAATAGATCAAGATGCATGTAAAGAAGCCAATCTTAATTTTAGAAATTCAGACTGGTCAGAAAGATTGTCGTTGTTTCAAAAGCCCTTAGCGTCCTATCAAACAGAGAATAAGTACGACTTAATTGTATCTAATCCACCTTATTATACAGATACTTTTAAAAGTGAAGCCTCTAAGAGAACTTTGGCTAGACACGTAGGCAACTTGACTTTTGATGTACTTTTAAAGTGTACTGAACGACTTTTGAAAGCAAATGGTATTTGCTCTTTTATTTTACCCAATAAAGAGGAACAGCAGTTTTTAGAAAAGGCTTATAAAGTAGGATTGTATCCTTCTAAAATTACTAGAGTAAGGGGAAGAAAAGACTTGGAAATAAAGAGGACATTATTATTGCTGACTAGAGAGAGAAGAGACTGTTGTTGTGATGAATTGGTGATAGAGATAGATAGACATCTATATACAAAAGAATATATTTCTTTAACAAAGGATTTTTATATAAAAATGTAATGAAAAAATATACAGTATTTGCTGCTTTTAGTGGAGCAACATCAGTTGCACTAGGGGCTTTTGGTGCCCATGGCTTAAAAGAGGTTTTAACATCAGCTATGTTAAATAGCTTTTTAACGGGAATAAGATATCAAGTTATACATAGTTTGCTGATATTAATTATTGTTTCGTTACCAGTTTTGAGTATCTCTAATAAAAAAACAATTAGTTTATTACTATCAATTGGGATCGTACTTTTTTCGGGTTCTATTTATTTGTTAACCTTAGGTTTGGTGCCATCTGCTTATGTTTGGTTTGTAACTCCCGTTGGAGGTTTATTGTTATTAGCAGCATGGTTGTTATTGGCAATAAGTTTATTAAAGCAAAAGAACGATACTTTTTAAGGTATCGCTCTTTTATTAGGGTGTCTGTTTTGCTTTAAGCTCTTTAGATTTTGCATTGAGTTGCTCTTCAACCTTTATTTTCACTTGTTTTAAAATTTCCTCATTCAAACCAATATCTGAACTGTAATATTTTAAACTTTCGTTAAAGCTCAGAGAGTCTATATTGTACTTCTTGTAAATTAACGCATGGTAATTAACGCGTTTCTCACCATTTACGTTTACTGAGTTTTTAGCAGAGGTGGATAGATAGGTGTCTGTCAAAACATCAATCATCATCTCTTTAGGAATCAGATTCTCTGGTTTTTTTATGATAGTATTGCTATTACAGCCTACAACTGCAAGTATAATAACGATAGAAAATTTGTAAAAGAGTTTATTCATAAATTATCTGTTAAAAGTAATACGCTTACCTTTTGTTTGGTCATCAAAGTTCCCATTATCATAAATTAAATTTCCGTTGACAAATGTGTGCGTAATGGTATTATTAAATCGAGTACCCTCAAAAGGACTCCAACCACACTTATAAAGAATATTTTCTTTGGTAACTGTCCATCTCTTGCCTGGATCAATTAATACTAAGTCGGCATAATACCCTTCTTTAACATATCCTCTTTTTTCAATATCAAATAAAATAGCTGGATTATGACACATTTTTTCTACCACCTTTTCAATTGTAATTTTTCCTTCATCAACAAAACTCATCATAGCAGGAATAGCGTGTTGTACCAAAGGTCCACCACTTGGTGCTTTTGTATAAGTGTTTTGTTTTTCTTCTAAAGTATGCGGAGCATGGTCTGTGGCGATAACGTCAATTCTATCATCTAGCAAAGCGCTCCATAAAGCATCTCTGTCATTTTTGGTTTTTACAGCAGGATTCCATTTGATAAAAGTTCCCTTTTCATCATATTGATCACTAGTAAAAGTTAAGTGGTGAATACAAACTTCGGCTGTAATTTTTTTGTCTTTTAATGGAATATCGTTTGTAAACAACTCCATTTCTTTAGCTGTAGACAAGTGAAAAACATGAAGCCTGGCACCTGTTTTTTTTGCCAATTCAATGGCTTTAGAAGATGAAATATAACAAGCTTCTGCGCTTCTAATAATAGGATGTTGATTGATAGGAATATCTTCACCAAATTCTTCCAAAGCAACTTTCATGTTATCTTTAATAGTTTGCTCATCTTCGCAATGAGTAGAAATCACCATGTTGGTAGAGGAAAATATTTTTTCCAAAACCTCAGGATTATCTACCAGCATATTTCCTGTAGAAGATCCTAGAAATAATTTGATACCAGCAACTTTTTTAGGATCTGTTTTTAACAATTCGTCTAAATTGTCATTGGTACCTCCAAACATAAAAGAATAGTTTACGTACGAGTCTTTAGAAGCAATTTTAAACTTATCCTCTAACAATTCCTGCGTGGTTGCTTGGGGAACCGTGTTTGGCATTTCTATAAACGTTGTAATTCCACCAGCAGCAGCAGCTTTACTTTCTGTAGCGATGTTCGCTTTATGGGTAAGTCCAGGTTCTCTAAAATGCACTTGATCATCTATGGCTCCAGGAATTAAGATTTTTCCTTTAGCTTCTATAATGGTAGCACTTTTAGGAATTTTAATGTTTTTTGCAATGGTTTTAATCATTTCGTTTTCAATTAAAACATCTCTTTTAAAAGATTTTCCTTCATTTATAATTGTAGCACCTTTAATAACAGTACATCCCATAATTTATTTTTTTGTTAGTCCTTTAAATTTCATTTTAATTACTCCAAACACAGCTTCGCTGATAATGGAACCATCTAACTTGGAAGTTCCTTTAGTTCTATCTGTGAATATAATTGGTATTTCTTTGATTTTGAATTGATGCAACCAAGCCTTAAATTTCATTTCTATTTGAAAAGCATAACCTGTAAATCTAATCTGACTTAAATCAATGGTGTCTAGCACACTTTTACGATAACAAATAAAACCTGCAGTAGTATCAAAAATAGGCATTCCAGTAATAAGCTTAACATATTTTGATGCGAGGTAAGACAGCATTAGTCTTTTAAAATCCCAGTTGATAACATTAATTTTATTATTGATGTATCTAGAACCTACAACCAAATCGTTGCCACTTTTGCAAGCCTCTAATAATCTTGGTAAATCCTTTGGATTGTGAGAAAAATCAGCATCCATTTCAATAATAAACTCAAAATCTTGTGACAAAGCCCATTTAAAACCGTGAATATAAGCTTTACCAAGTCCTTTATTTTTAACTCTAATTTCTAAATGTAAGTTTAAATATTGCTTTTTTAGAATTTGTATTTTATCAATAGTACCATCCGTAGAGCTATCATCAACAATAAGAATATGATAGTCTTTATTAATACCAAACACTTTGTGGATAATAAAGTCGATATTTTCGACTTCATTAAGTGTAGGGATAATAATTAATGCTTTGCTCATACAAGATATTTAAAACCTCAAATTTACATTTTTTTATTCCTAATTTTGCATCAATATTAATGCAGCTGTAGACAAAAATAAATGATGAATATTGAGATAAGGGAACCCTATTATAACAACGTGGCAACGGCACTATTGTTTTTACCTATTTTGTTTATCTTTTTTATGTGTTTGTTAGATTTGAGAAGGTCCAAACTTTTTTTTAATACCTTTTTTTCAAACAAGTACTTTTATGCCTATCCAGTAGATTTGTCTTCCTTTGTTTCGCTCTATAATTTGTTTGTGTTTGGGTTTATATCTACTACGTTTAGTCTATTTCTAATGTTGATTTTGTATTCGGATATAGAAGTTTATACACTAACTTTAAATTTGTACGTCAAAATATTTCTGATGGTTTTAGCCTACTCAATTCTAAAGTTTTTGGGAGGAAAACTGTATTCATATTTTTTTAGATTTTCAAATCTACATAAACAAATGTTATCGCTGGAAACTAGTTACTTAGCTTCCTTGTTAATGTTAGTTTTTCCTTTATTTGGATATGCAATTTTACAATTGAACCATCATAATTTTACATGTAATATTATGGTGTTGAGCGTTTTATTTTTATATTGCTTTAGGTTAGGAAAGCTTATTTGGAATAATAAAAACCTCCTTTCTGGTCAGGTTTTATATATAATTTTGTATCTTTGCACTCTAGAAATATTTCCGTTTATATATTTTTTTAAACGTTATACAGAGTAAGAAAAAGATGAAAGTAAAGACTATACTAGTTTCGCAACCAGAGCCAAAATCAGACCAACAATCTCCATTTTCAATTTTATCGGAAAAACAAAAAGTAAAAGTAGATTTTAGATCTTTTATACATGTTGAAGGTTTGACTGTACGTGATGTTAGAAATCAAAAAATTGACTTAAGTAAGTATTCAGCGATTATATTGACCAGTAGAAATGCTGTAGATCATTTTTTTAGAATTGCTGAGGAAATGAGATACAAAGTGCCAAATGAACTAAAATATTTTTGTCAATCGGAAGCTGTAGCTTACTATTTACAAAAATACGTAGTATACAGAAAGCGTAAAATTTACGTAGGTAAGAGATCTTTTCCAGAGTTGTGTGAGGTAATAAAAAAGCATAAGTCAGAAAAGTTTTTATTGCCATCTTCGGATAAACTAAAACCTTCTATTCCAGAGGCTTTAAACGATATGGGATTGGAGTGGAAAAGAGCAGATTTGTATAGAACCGTAACAAGTGATCTTTCCGATCTAGAGAACGTTTTTTACGATGTGTTGGTTTTCTTTAGTCCTTCAGGAATTCATTCTTTATTCAAGAATTTCCCAGAATTTAAGCAAAACAATACGAGAATAGCAGTATATGGTAATTCTACAGTAAACGCTGCTACTGAGGCTGGTTTAAAAGTAGATATTTCTGCTCCGTCTCCAGAAACTCCTTCTATGACCATGGCGATAGAGAAGTATATTAAAGAGGTTAATAAAAAATAAAATATTATTTTTGTTTTTAAAATAATACAAAAGAGTCTATAAAATTTATAGACTCTTTTTTTATCGCTATTTATTATGTTTCAAATAGGTAAAACAATTGTTTCTGAAGATGTGTTACAAAAAGATTTTGTTTGTAATATATCAGCATGCAAAGGTGAATGTTGTGTAGCAGGTGATGCAGGTGCTCCAGTTTTAGAAGAAGAAATAGATAAACTAAATGAGGTTTACCCAAAAATAAAGCACACTTTACGAGCCCGAGGTGTAGAAGAAATTGAAAAGCACGGCACTTACTCCACCAACGAGTTTGGAGAACATGAAACCACATTAGTAAATGATAAAGAATGTGCTTTTGTGACTTTTGATAAAAACGGAATTACATCTTGTGGGATTGAGCAAGCATATAATAAAGGAATTATCGATTGGAAAAAACCGATATCATGCCATTTGTACCCAGTCCGTGTACAAGATTACTCCGAGTTTGCAGCAGTAAATTATCATCATTGGGATATTTGTGATGATGCATGCACTTTAGGTAACGAACTGAAAGTTCCTGTTTACAAATTTTTGAAGAATGCCCTAATTCTTAGGTTTGGTGAAAACTGGTATATGGAATTAGAAAAAGTAGCCGAAGAATGGAAAAAACAAAAATAAAATTGACTATTTAATAACACAAAGGCTCAAAAATTAATTTTGAGCCTTTGTGTTTTTATTTGATTGAAGTCCTATTGAGATTAACCTTCACAACTAGTACATTCTTTTTTCTGCTTAAACTGTTGAGCAGCATTCATACTGTGTTGGTAATAAAGAGATTTTACTCCTAGTTGCCATGCAGTAGTATGTATTTTGTTTAAATCCTTAACAGGCATTTCTGGATGTACCATAATATTTAAAGACTGTCCTTGGTCTATGTGGTTTTGTCTATTTGCAGCTTGATAAATAATAGCTAACTGATCTAGTTCAGCATACGTTTTAAAAACCTCTTTCTCGTGATCTGATAAACATTCTAAGTGTTGTACAGAACCATCTCTATCTCTAATACTTTTCCAAATATCTTTCGTGTTTTGTCCTTTGCTTTCTAGCAATTCTTCTAAGTATTTGTTCTTGATAGTTGTCTTGACCTTTGCGATATCTTTTACGTAACAATTAGACCAAATAGGTTCTATTCCTTGAGAAACTTGCCCTAAAATAAAAGCAGAAGAGGTAGTAGGGGCAATTGCATTTAAGGTAGTGTTTCTACGACCATATCCCTTTAATACTTTTGGTTCTCCGTACAATTTTGCCAACTCCTCAGAAGCAGCATAAGATTTCTCTTTGATTAATTTAAAAATTTTAGAATTGTAATCATAAGCCTCAGCAGAATCAAAAGCTAAATTTTTAGATTGTAAGAAAGAATGCCATCCTAATACTCCCAAACCTAATGCTCTGTTTTCCTTAGAAAAATTATAAGCTTTTTCCATAAAATGGAATACCAAACGATCGTCCTTATCTGGAGAATCCCTATAATCTTCTAATTTAGAAATAAACTCTTCTAAAACGGCATCTAAAAAGTATACCATAGTCTCTACAGCATCTGTGTCTTTCCATTTGTCGTAGTGTAAAATGTTAACAGAAGATAATACACATACAAAAGACCAGTCTTCGTTGGTAGGTAACATAATTTCAGAACAAAGGTTACTTCCATATATCCTGTGATTGTTGTCCTTATAAACGTCTACAGTATTTTCGTTTGCGTTGTCTTTAAAGAAAATATAAGGGTAACCTATTTCACATCTTCTTTGTAAAACTTTTGCCCATAGTGATCTTTTTTCATCATCACCTTCAATCATTTCTTTCATCCATTCGCTTCCCACACAAACACCATGCGTTAACTCTTGGATAGGATTTCCTTCTGTACCAATTTCTAAAAACTCTTCAATATCAGCGTGGTCAATATCCAAATAAGGAGCAAACCTACCTCTACGAACAGATCCTTGACTTACCACATCTACCATAGTTTCGAACAGTTGCATCATGTGTACTGCTCCAGAAGATTTTCCGTTGTTTTTAATGGATGATCCACGAGGTCTTAATTTACCAAAATAACCAGAAGTACCTCCACCTAACTTAGACATCATCCCTGCTTCGGACTGCGTATATAAAATATCTCCTATATCATCTGCCACATGAGAACCAAAACAGCTAATAGGTAGTCCTCTTTTTTTACCAAAGTTAGACCATACGGGTGAAGCTAAGGAGTAAAAACCTTGAGACATGTATCCGTAAAATTTGTCAGCGAATCCGTCAATTTTCAAAATCTTTTCTGCGTGTTCAGCAATTTCTCTAATTCTTCCTTTAGGAGTTACTCCATCTAAAAGATAACCAGAATTTAAAAAGTTTTGACTGTGCTCGGTAAGCCATTCAAAGTCTTGTGTTTGTTTTACGTTTGTTTGTGTGTCGTTTGCTGTCATTTTCTGTGTAGGTGTTATGTGGTGGCTTAAAATAAATCGTCTTTGGTAATACTTCTTGTTCTTTTACTGTAATTGATAGATCTTTTTACAAAAAAGTCTCCGTGTTTGGTACCAATAATTTCATCATTAAACCACTCTGTTTGCTCTAACAAGCTTTCATCAATCTTAAATATTTTTTGGATACCAATACTTTCTAATGATTTGTTAAAACGGTCTTTAATAAATTCGTTAATAACATCAACAGGCAAAAAGTCTAATTCTCCTTTTTCAAAAATCCAATTAATAATTCCACTTTCGGTTTGGTAAGCTTCTGCACAAGTTAACTGTATAATTTGCGTAAAATCTTCATTAAACCAATCTGGATTTTCATCTTTGATAATTTTGATCAAATCAATTCCAAAATCTCCGTGTATTTGTTCTTCTTTGGATGTAGCTTCTACTACATTAGAAATACCCTTTAACATATTTTTATGTTTGTTAAAGGCCATAATGATTAAAAATTGAGAGAACAACGATACGTGTTCTATAAACAAAGAGAATAAAAGAATAGCTTCTGAATACTCTTTATTATCGTTACTTTTAGCGTTTTTTAAAGATTTTTCTAAATAATGAATTCTCTTCATTATTTTAGGATTCTTTTTTAGGTTGCTAAATTCGTCATTTAAACCTAAAATTTCTAAAAGGTGAGAATAAGCATCGTGATGTCTTACTTCACTTTCTGCAAAAGTTGAACCTACAGATCCAATTTCTGGTTTTGGAAGTTTGTTATGAATTTCTCCCCAAAAACTTTTAACAGCAACCTCTATTTGAGAAATGGCCAACATAGTGTTTTTAATCGCATTTCTTTCTACGGGATTTAATCTCGATTTAAAGTCTTGCACATCACTAGTAAAATTAAATTCTGTATGAATCCAATAAGAATGTCTAATGGCATCTACATATTCTATAAGCTCTGGATACTCATAAGGTTTTAGGTTGATACGTTTTTCAAATACGTTTTTCTTCCTTTTCCTTTTTTGCTCATTTCTATATAAAATATAAGCTTTTGCAACCTCTAAAAATTCACTGTGCATCAACTCGGCCTCAACAACATCTTGAATCTCTTCTACCGTAGGAACGTAATATTTTGTAGTTTCAGACTTATGGTTTATTTTTGCTAAAACACTTAAAGCTACGTTATTAGCCTCGTCTAAGGTTCCTTGTCCTACAGATTTCATAGCTGCATAAATAGCATTACTAATTTTATGTAATTTAAAATCGGTAGAGGTATAATCCCTCTTAATAACTTTCGAAATCATATCAGCGGTGTTTTTGTTTGATATAAAATTATGCAATTATTAAATCCATTTTTGAAGCTTTTTTTTTAGTTATCGACAACTTTATTGACAATTTTGTTAAAAAGATTTGCCAAAAAAATAGGTTAGATTTTAGTAAATATTACTAACGTCATTTTACCGACATATTCAATATAAATAAGCCTAATTTGCAATTCGAATCCATATAGTTTTATCGAATTTTTGAAAATCAAATTTTGCTAAATTCATCATTATCGTATTCAAGATGTTGATATCAATAGGGAAAAACAAAAATTTACAAAAGCATATTTCGGATAAAAATATGTTAACACTAAAAACAAATACACTCTCTATAAAATAACAAGTATAAAATGATAGATAACAAGAACATTGTTTATACTATATTTGTGTTTTAATTTTTTTGAATCATTTATGGCACAAAAACCTAGTATTCCAAAAGGGACAAGAGATTTTTCTCCTGTAGAAGTAGCTAAGCGAGATTATATTTTTTCTACGATAAAATCAGTATTTAAAACGTTTGGGTTCCAATCCATTGAAACTCCGTCGTTTGAAAACTTGAATACCTTGATGGGGAAGTACGGAGAAGAAGGAGATCGATTGATTTTTAAGATTCTAAATTCTGGAGATTATTTAAAAAAAGCCAATTCAGAGCATTTAGAAACTAAGGATAGTCAAAAATTAACAAGCTCTATTTCAGAAAAAGCTTTGCGTTACGACTTAACGGTGCCTTTTGCAAGATACGTAGTGCAACATCAGAATGAAATAGAATTTCCGTTTAAAAGATATCAAATTCAGCCAGTATGGAGAGCTGATAGACCTCAAAAAGGACGTTTTAGAGAATTTTATCAATGTGATGCTGATGTGGTAGGAAGCGATTCCTTGTGGCAAGAAATAGATTTTATTCAGTTATACGATACCGTTTTTTCAAAACTAAATTTAAAAGGGGTTACTATTAAAATGAATAATCGAAAAATATTATCGGGTATTGCTGAAATCATAGGAGCAAGCGATAAATTAATTGATTTTACCGTAGCACTGGACAAGTTAGATAAGATAGGAGAAGAAGGAGTGGTAAAGGAAATGATATCTAAAGGAATTACAGAAGAAGCCATTTCTAAAATATCTCCATTGTTTAATTTTACAGGGAGTAGTCAAGAAAAATTAGACCAGCTGCAAACAATGCTGGTAAGTTCTAAAGAAGGAACCAAAGGAGTAGAAGAGTTAAGATTTATTATTGATAATATAGAATCGATAGGTTTGCAATCTGCAAGCTTGTCCTTAGATGTAACTTTGGCTAGAGGCTTAAATTACTACACAGGAGCCATTTTTGAGGTTGCAGCTCCAGATAATGTTAAAATGGGCTCTATTGGAGGAGGTGGAAGATACGACGATCTGACTGGTATTTTTGGTTTGAAAGACATGAGCGGAGTTGGAATTTCTTTTGGATTGGACAGAATTTACTTGGTCTTAGAAGAATTAGAATTATTTGATGAAGTAATTTTACCAAGACCCGATGTATTATTCATCAATTTTGGTAATGAAGAAGCGTTGTATTCGACCAAAGCAATAGCAAAATTAAGACAATTGGATATCAAGTCAGAATTATATCCAAGTGCAGCCAAAATGAAAAAACAGATGAATTATGCTAATAAAAAAAGTATACCTTATGTTGTTTTGGTAGGAGAAAAAGAAATGGAGCAGGGTAGTTTTACCTTAAAGAATATGGAATCAGGAGAACAAAAGATGTATAGTTTGGAGGAGTTGTCACAAGTGATAATTAATTCGTAAATTTGCAGCTTATAATTTTATAAATATGTCCCAAGAAATTGACATAATGAACTACGAAGAAATTGATGATATAGGAGACAATCACATAGGTGATGTTACACGTACTCCAATGAGAGAGGATGCTTTTAAACTATCTGATGCTGAAAAGATTGATAAAATTGAACAAAGCGTTAAAGATATTATGGAAACGTTAGGTTTAGATTTAACCGATGATAGCTTAAAAGGAACGCCAAAGCGTGTTGCAAAAGCGTATGTTAAAGAATTGTTTGGTGGTTTAAACCCAGAGAACAGACCAAAATTATCTACGTTTAGTAATAATTACAAGTACAACGAAATGTTGGTAGAAAAAAACATTGTTGTTTATTCTACTTGCGAGCACCACTTACTACCTATTGTTGGTAGAGCTCATGTTGCTTATATTTCCAAAGGCACTGTTGTAGGTTTATCTAAAATGAACAGAATTGTAGATCATTTTGCTAAAAGACCACAGGTACAGGAGCGCTTGACAAGACAGATTGTAAAAGCATTACAAGAAGCTTTAGGAACAGAAGATGTGGCTTGTATTATCGATGCCAAACACCTGTGTGTAAATTCTAGAGGAGTTAAGGATATTGAGAGTTCTACTGTTACTGCGGAATTTGGAGGTGCTTTTAAAAGTACAGAGAAACAAAAAGAGTTTAGAGATTATATAAAGCTTGAAACTAAATTTTAGTTCTACAATACTTAAATTTTATAACAAAAAAAGACCTACCGTTTTCGGTAGGTCTTTTTTTGTTTGTTGTTAGATGAATGAAGTATAATTGTATAAAACGCTGTTGTAAATGTTTACATAGTTTATAGATATAGGATTTGTTTTATTTGATAAAAGGCTTAGAAGCTGATCTATATATTGAATTAAAAAGCCCAAAGAAGTTATATTCTTTGGGCTTTTTGTAAACACATTATGTGCGGTCAATATCTATTTCTTTTTGGCTTTTTTCTGAGCCACTTGTTGTGCTTGTGCCTGTTTCATAGCCTCGTCTAAACGCTGCTTAAACTTACTTTGTTTTTTGGGCTTTTTTCTGTTTTCGTGAATTTTAGCTAAAATCTTTTCTTCGTCAATTACGTAGTTTTTAATCACAAACATAATAGTCAAGGTAAGTAAGTTAGAGATAAAGTAATACAAACTTAAACCAGAAGCGTAATTGTTAAAGAAGAATAACATCATTAATGGTGAAAAATACATCATCATTTTCATCATCTTTTGCATATCAGGCATTCCTTCTTGAGCAGGTTGTTGCATAGACATTTGCTGACCTTGATTCATTCTCATATAAAAGAAGATAGCAACTGAAGCTAGAACAGGAAACAAACTAAAGTGATTTCCATAAAAACTAGAAATGATTGGAATGTTTGTAGACCACTCGAAAACACTATCATAAGAAGCCAAATCGTCTGCCCATAAGAAAGGCTCTTGTCTCAACAATATCTCAGAAGGGAAGAAACGGAATAATGCAAAGAATACTGGCATTTGTAATAATGCCGGAATACATCCAGCCATCATATTCACACCAGATTTTCGCTGAAGAGCCATTGTTTCTGATTGACGTTTCATTTGGTTTTCTTTTCCAGGAAATTTAGCGTTAATCGCATCTATTTCTGGTTTTAGAACTTTCATTTTGGCACTAGATACGTAAGATTTGTAAACTAATGGTGACATTAGTAGTCTAACAATTAGAGTCATTAAAATAATTACCAATCCATAGTTACTTATAAAGCTACTTAAAAAGTGAAAAATAGGAATAAACACATTTTTGTTAATCCATCCAAAAATTCCCCAACCTAAGTTCATTACGTTTTCTATTCCCTTGTCGTAGGAAGCTAATGTATTGTGAATGTTTGGGCCCATATACAAGTTCATGTTATAAGCCAAAGCTCCATTAGACAATTTTAAAGGAGCAACAGTACTAAATTTTTTGGTAGCCAAGGTATCCACTAAAACGTCATTTACCAATGATACAGAGGTTAATTCTGCTTTTTCGAAAGGAGTATTTGTAGATAAAATGGTTGAGAAGAAATGTTGTTTGTACCCAATCCAATCTACGTTTTCTTCAATTTCATCATCTTTAGCACCCACAGATAAGTCATCAAACTTTCCATCTTCTTTTTCGTAATGTAAAGCTGTCATCTGATTTTCGTACTTAATACTTTTTTCATTACGCAATGCAACCAAATCCCATTCTAGGTTAATTTTGTTACTACTACTAATTACATTTTCTAACCCAACAGATCTGATAGAAAAATCTAACATGTAATCATTTGGTTTTAATTCATAACGATATTCTAAGTATTGATCATTAGATACTTTTAGCTTAAATGATGCAACTTGATTTTTTCCGTTTTTAGAAGTAGAAGGAGAGAAAACTAAATTTTTTGTATTGATAATTTTGTTTTCTGACGTACCAAAATTAATATTAAAGCTGGCATTATTATCTTTAATTAAAAATAATGGAGCTTTATTATAAGTCGTATATTCCTTTAGTTGAGCCTTAACAATTTGCCCTCCTTTGTTGGCAATTACTAACTTTAAAACTTCATTTTCTAAAGTGGTTGTTCCGGTTTCTTTTGCACCGTTAACTATAGAGTATGCAAATTCTCCATATTTTTTAGAAGCCTCAAGACTTAAAACAGAGTCTGTAACAATAGAGTTGTCATCAGTATTGGCAAAGTTTTCATTTGGAGCAATCTCTTCTGTTTTAGTTTCTTCTTGAACAGGAACCTCATCTTTTTTAGTCATTGTGTACCATACAAGTATGGCTCCAATTAAAGCGAAACCAATTAATTGGCTAATATCTAATTTCTTTTTTTCTTCCATTGTGATAAAAATAGAAGTCTGTCATTTTAATTTGATGACAGACTTGATATATAGTTTAATAATTTTATTTAGATTGTAAATACTCCAAACTTGCGTTGATAAAATCTACAAAAAGAGGGTGAGGATTTAATACAGTACTTTTATATTCGGGATGGTATTGTACAGCAACAAACCATGGGTGAGAAGGAATTTCTACCACTTCAACCAATCCTGTTTTAGGATTAATTCCCGTGGCTTTCATACCAGCTTCTTCTATTTGTTCTTTAAATTTACTGTTAAACTCGTATCTGTGTCTGTGTCTTTCAGATATAATACTTTGATTGTATGCTTTATATGCCTTAGACTCATCATCTAACTGGCAACTCCAAGCACCCAAACGCATGGTTCCTCCCATGTCTGTCACTTCCTTTTGGTCTTGCATCAAATTAATTACGGGATACTTTAGGTTATCATACATTTCTGTAGAATTGGCACCTGCTAATCCAACAACGTTTCTGGCAAACTCTATCACAGCCATTTGCATTCCCAAACAAATCCCCATAAAAGGAATGTTGTTTTCTCTTGCATACTTAATAGTTTCAATTTTACCCTCGGTACCTCTATTCCCAAAACCAGGAGCTACCATAATTCCACTCAATCCGTGTAATTTTTTGGCAATATTTTCTTCGGTAATTTCTTCGGAATGAATCCATTCAACCTTTACTTTAATTCTTTGAGAAGAACCTGCGTGAATAAAAGCCTCTGCAATAGATTTGTAAGCATCTTGTAACTCAACATACTTACCAATAACTCCAACTTTTACTTTGTGTAAAGGGTTTTTATGTTTTTCTACAAATTTGTTCCACTCAATTAGTTTAGGTTCTTTAGTACTAGTCATCGCTAATTTCTTAAGAACAACTTTGTCTAAACCTTCGTGCAACATCATGTTGGGAACGTCATATATAGTTTCTGCATCTAAAGAAGAGATAACATCTTCTTTTTGCACGTTGCAAAACAAAGCTAATTTGCGTTTAATTTCATCTGGAATGAAATGTTCTGAACGGCAAACTAATATATCTGGATTCAAACCATTCTGCATCATCATTTTAACAGAATGTTGCGTTGGCTTGGTTTTTAATTCTCCAGCAGCAGCCAAGTAGGGGATTAGGGTAAGGTGAATGACAACTGCATTATGTTCTCCCAATTCCCAAGTTAATTGACGTACAGATTCTATATATGGTAAAGATTCAATATCTCCAACAGTACCTCCAAGTTCTGTAATAACCACATCATAATCTCCTGATTTTCCTAAGATTTGTATACGATCTTTGATTTCGTTGGTAATATGAGGAACAACTTGAACTGTTTTACCTAAAAACTCACCTTTACGTTCTTTGTTTATTACGGATTGATAAACTCTACCTGTTGTTACATTGTTTGCTTGCGAAGTCCTTACATCTAAAAAACGTTCGTAATGACCCAAATCCAAATCAGTTTCAGCACCATCATCCGTCACAAAACATTCCCCATGCTCGTATGGGTTTAATGTTCCAGGGTCTATATTAATATAAGGGTCAAATTTTTGAATGGTAACTCTGTATCCTCTTTCTTGTAAAAGCTTTGCTAAAGAAGCAGCAATAATTCCTTTACCAAGTGATGAAGTAACACCACCGGTTACAAAAACATATTTTGTGTTTGCCATTATAAATTGTTTGTGCAAAAGTACAAACTTCTATAGAAAAACAAGTAAGTTTTCTGAGTACATTTTAAGTGGGGTATTTAACTATTTGATACTGTATTTTCTAGACTTTATTTAGTAATAAATATTGAGAGATAATAGAAAGTGGGAGAACAAAGGCAATTGATGAGGGCAAACGAAAAAAAAATAATTTTGAATAAAAACATTTGTTGTTTTTAAATAATCGCATATATTTGCAGTCGCTAAAGAAAACTCCATGGTTTTCAAAAAATAGCTAAAGCATTAAATAAACGACGTAAGATATAATTAAAATGAAAAGAACGTTTCAACCATCGAATAGAAAAAGAAGAAACAAGCACGGTTTCAGAGAAAGAATAGCATCTGCTAACGGACGTAGAGTTTTAGCTAGTAGAAGAGCTAAAGGTAGAAAAAGCTTAACTGTTTCTTCGTCACCAAGACATAAGAAATAATGAGGCTTTCATTATAATATATTAGGTGTTACTTTTTTTTAGTAACACCTTTTTTTTGAATTTTTTTTTAGAATGTAGTTCAACCAAAGATAATCAGATTATTATCTTTGCAACAAAATAAAGAGTATGCCTAAAAATCCTAACATCAAATCGGTTTTAATTATAGGTTCTGGTCCTATAGTAATTGGTCAAGCATGTGAGTTTGACTATTCTGGATCACAATCTATCCGTTCGTTAAAAGAAGAAGGAATTGAAGTAACTTTGATCAATTCTAACCCTGCAACTATTATGACGGATCCGTCATTAGCAGACAATGTGTATCTAAAACCTTTAACAACAAAATCTATTAAAGAAATTTTAGAAGCACACCCAAGTATTGATGCCGTATTACCAACTATGGGAGGTCAAACTGCGTTAAACTTGTGTATTGAAGCTGATGAAAAAGGAATTTGGGAAGACTACAAAATAGAAATGATTGGTGTTGATATTGATGCAATCAATATCACGGAGGATAGAGAGCAGTTCCGAGAATTGATGGGCAAAATTGGAGTAGCAATGGCACCCCAAGCAACAGCAACATCATTTTTAGAAGGTAAAAAAATAGCACAAGAATTTGGTTTCCCTTTATGTATTCGTTCTTCGTTTACTTTGGGAGGAGCAGGAGCAGCCATTGTATATGATGAAAAAGACTTTGATGAATTATTACGTAATGGATTGGAGATTTCTCCTATTCACGAAGTAATGATTGATAAAGCAATGATGGGGTGGAAAGAATATGAACTAGAATTGTTACGTGATGCAAATGACAACGTAGTAATTGTGTGTTCTATCGAGAATATGGATCCAATGGGAATTCATACAGGAGATTCTATTACCGTTGCACCAGCAATGACGTTGAGTGATTCTACTTTCCAAAAAATGCGTGATATGGCCATCAAAATGATGCGTTCTATCGGAGATTTTGAGGGAGGATGTAACGTACAGTTTGCAGTGTCACCAGATGAGAAAGAAGATATTATTGCTATTGAAATCAATCCACGTGTATCTCGTTCCTCTGCATTGGCTTCAAAAGCCACAGGTTATCCAATTGCAAAACTAGCGACTAAGTTGGCTTTAGGATATCATTTGGATGAATTAAACAATCAGATTACAGGAAACACGTCAGCATTATTTGAGCCGACTTTAGATTATGTAATTGTAAAAATTCCTCGTTTTAACTTTGATAAATTTGAAGGTTCTGATAGAACTTTAGGTTTACAAATGAAAGCTGTAGGAGAGGTTATGGGAATTGGACGTTCTTTTCAAGAAGCATTGCATAAAGCGACACAATCTTTAGAAATTAAGCGCAACGGTTTGGGAGCAGATGGCAAAGAGGAAACTCACTACGATACCATTATTTCCAAATTAACCTATGCATCTTGGGATAGAGTATTTACTATTTACGATGCCATTAAAGCAGGAATTTCTCTACGTAAAATTTATGATATCACTAAAATTGATATGTGGTATTTAAAGCAATACGAAGAGTTGTTTGCTTTAGAAAAAGAAATTTCTAAATACAAATTAGATACTTTATCTAAGGAGTTGTTGTTGGAGGCTAAACAAAAAGGGTATGGGGATAGACAAATTGCTCATATGTTGGGATGTTTAGAATCTGAAGTATACAAAAAGAGAGAAGAATTAAACATTAAGCGTGTATACAAATTAGTAGATACTTGTGCGGCTGAGTTTGAGGCTAATACACCTTATTACTATTCTACTTTTGAAAATGTTCAAATCTCCAAAGACGGAGTAGCTGCATCTGCCAACGAATCTATTGTTACAGAAAAGAAAAAAGTAGTGGTACTAGGGTCTGGTCCTAATAGAATTGGACAAGGTATTGAGTTTGATTACTGTTGTGTACATGGGGTTTTGGCTGCTAAAGAAGCAGGTTACGAAACCATTATGATTAACTGTAACCCGGAGACTGTTTCTACAGACTTTGATACTGCTGATAAATTGTATTTTGAACCAATATTTTGGGAGCATATATACGACATTATCCGTCATGAAAAGCCAGAAGGAGTAATTGTTCAGTTAGGAGGTCAAACGGCTTTAAAATTGGCAGAAAAGTTAGAAGCTTATGGTATTAAAATCATGGGAACTAGTTTTGAAGCTTTAGATTTAGCAGAAGACAGAGGACGTTTTTCTGATATGTTAACTTCTTTGGATATTCCTTTCCCAAGATTCGGAACAGCAACCAATGCCGATGAAGCTTTAGAAATTGCAGATAACTTAGATTTCCCAATTTTGGTTCGTCCGTCTTATGTATTAGGAGGGCAAGGGATGAAAATTGTCATCAATAAGGAAGAATTAGAGGCTCACGTTGTGGAGTTACTACGTTCTATTCCTGGAAATAAATTATTATTAGATCATTACTTAGAAGGGGCTATTGAAGCAGAGGCTGATGCTATTTGTGATGCTGACGGAAACGTTTACATCATTGGTATTATGGAACACATTGAGCCTTGTGGTGTACACTCTGGAGATTCAAACGCAACGTTGCCACCGTTTAACTTGGGTGAGTTTGTAATGAATCAAATAAAAGAGCATACAAAAAAGATTGCGGTAGCTTTGAAAACTGTTGGACTAATCAATATTCAGTTTGCTGTTAAAAACGATACGGTATACATCATTGAAGCCAATCCAAGAGCTTCTCGTACAGTGCCTTTTATAGCTAAAGCATACGGAGAACCTTATGTAAATTATGCTACTAAAGTGATGTTAGGAATCAATAAAGTAACGGACTTTAATTTTGACCCGAAATTGGAAGGATTTGCAATAAAACAACCTGTGTTTTCTTTTAACAAGTTTCCAAATGTAGACAAAACTTTGGGGCCTGAAATGAAATCTACCGGAGAATCTATCTTATTTATAGAGAACCTAAAAGACGATACTTTTTATGAGTTATACTCAAGAAGAAAAATGTATTTAAAAAAATAAGTAGCACACAATCATATAAAAAAAGGCAACCTATTTAAATTTAGGTTGCTTTTTTTTATGCTCTTTACCTAGGTTTATTTTGAGTCTCAAAGCTAAACCTTCTTGATACCTTTCGTTTAATAACCTAGAAATGTATTTTACATTGTTAGTTCCTTTGTGGTAAGTGAGTTGCAGGTTGTACTTACCGTAGTAACCATTTAAATCTCCTTTAATAGTTACAATTTGTGTAATACCATTAATATTCACATTTCCTTTTAAATTTAAATCTACGTTTGGAATGTTTAAAACACTAGTGTTGAAAATAGACGTTTGCTGCTTTTTTAAAAACTGATTAACACGTTGTACAAATAAGATATTTTCGAGTTGATCGATATTTAAATCATAGCGATAACCTCTAATAACTGTGGAAGAGGTGATGGAACGCTTAATAGCCTCCAACTCGTTTAATTCTCTGGCTTTTTTTGCCTTATGGTATTTCAAGTCAAGAGCTTCAACATCAAACACACTACTGCTGTCCATCTCTATAGATTGACTGTAAAGGTGAAGGTTCAAACTTCCCAAAAACAAAACAATAATTGCTTTTTGCAGTAAATGCTTTTTGAACAACATAGAATTCTTTAAAATTTATATAAAATTAGACTTTTATCGTCCAGATATAAAAAAATAATGCTTTAAAAATAAACGAGGTAAAATAGACTTGTTAACTTAGGAGCGTTAAAATTACGAATGAAGTTTTTTTTAAATTATTTAACTGTTTTAATCCTCTTCAGTACTAACAAAACCGTTGCACAGGTTGTAAGGCTCAATGGAGCAGCAACTTTAGATGTCAGCATTGTGTTGGGAAGTCAAAATTCGCTGATTAAAACAGGCTTGTCTTTATTTGGTGTAGCCAGTTCAAATACCATATCTACAGAATTAGGAGTTAGTGTGTATACAGGATATATATCTAAGAGACATACAGTCACTACCAAAGGATTCATTAAAGGTTATGATGTGTTTTACTTATTAGGACACGGACGTAATGAGAATCTACTAGGTTCATCGCTTAGTCAATATAACAACTCAGTAAGCTATCAACCTCAAGAAAACTCTTCTTTTTACGGAGTAGGATTTGGTTTTGAAAAAGAGTATTTGCCTTATAGTTTATCAGAGTTTAATCAGAGAATTGGTAGGTTTTTAATGAGGTTTTCTAAAAACAACAACTCTTTTAATTTAGCCTTTAAAAACGACTTCAAGGGGGGAGCGTTGTTCTACGGAGATGCTACTGATTTTGGAAACACGGGGAGTTTATATCTTAGTTACTTACATGCTACTCATACAAATCAAATTCAACAGATGGGTGTAGTCATAGAACTGTTCACACCAAAACAAGATTACACTAAAATAGCGGATAATACGGTTAATTCTGATGATGGTAGAAAGAACGTTTGGTATACTACAGGAATTCATTCTAGTTTGTTCTATGCCAATGCATATTTCGCTTATAAGTATCAAAAAAATAATTTAGTATATCAAATAAACTCAGGGCTAGAAAGCAATAAGTTAGGGGCATATATTCAGAATAAATTGCACGATAGTTTTGGGTTGAATCCTAGATTTCCATGGCACGTGAGCAGAAAAAATAGTCTCTATTTGCAGGGAGAGGTATCTGCTTTTAAAAATACTTTGTAAATGAGATTTCTTTTCCACTTGTCGATTGCTCTAATTTTATGTTCTTGTAACGTGTCTAAAACTTTTTATAGTCGCACTTACGATGTTTCAAGTTCATCAAGAAACGTTTATCGATTAAATTTAAGTCATTTGAAACAAGCTGTCGATTTATCATCTTTTAGGCAGTTGAGAGTAGTAAATCTTTCCAATATTTACGATGTAGAAACTATCAAGCAAACTTTACTTAGTGTTGAAAATCCTGAGAATATAGAGGTTATAATTTTAAATAATAATAATTTAAATCAAATACCTAAGGAGATTGTACGATTCAAAAAACTATCTCAACTATCATTAAATGGAAACCCAGCATTAAATTTCAGTTCTGCTTTTAAACTAATTGGTCGTCTACCCAAATTGGAATTTTTAGATTGTCAATACAATCAATTAAGAAAAATACCTAAAGAGATTGTATTTATAAAATCTCTCAAAGAATTAAATTTATCTAACAATCGTCTAGAATTTATTAACGACTTTACTTATTTATCTGAATTGCCCAAGCTAAGATCGCTTTGGATGAGAAATAATCACCTAAAAAGGGTAAGTAAAAACTTGAATGGGTTGTCTCAATTGGTTAATCTGTATATGGAAAATAACCTGTTAACCGAGTTACCCGTAGAATTGTCAGGCTTAAAATCGTTAAGAGTATTGCATCTATCTTTCAATAATTTTAAGGAGTTACCATTAACATTACAAACCTTACCAAATTTAATTTTGTTACATATCGATCATTGTAAAATAACGAGCATTTCGAACACGTTTACAACGAAATCAGTTTCTATAAAAGGTTTAGTTATCAACGACAATCTATTATCGAAAAATGATATTTTAAAGTGGAAAGCTAAGTTTCAAAGCTTTTTTCTACTTATTTTTTAAATTGTACAGAGCTGTAATGGGCCCTATTGCTAGGACTAACAAAGCAATGTTAATGTCTGTGTAATTTAATAATATTTTTAAAGCATAAATACTGATAATAGTAACAGTAAAGCCTATACTGGTGGAAATAGTTAGGGCGGTTCCATTGTAGTTGGCAATGCTAGCTCTACTAATTAACGTAGAAAGCAATGGAGAGTCTGCTACCACGGTTAGTCCCCACAAAATTAAATAAGCAAAAAGAATAGGAGCAGGTAAATAGCTAAGAATTGGACTTAACAAACAACACAAACCCGAAATTAATAAAGCCCACTTAGCAACCTTTAAACTTCCTTTACTTTCTGCTAGTTTTCCAGCGATAACGCAACCTATACTTCCCACACTAATTATAATAAAAGACCATAGAGCAACACTATAGTTAGTGTTTTGTACGCTATTGTAATAATTGATAATGATGGGAGTGAAAGCCCAAAAGGTATAAAGTTCCCACATATGACCAAAATAACCTATGGCAGCTCTTTTAAAATCTTGTTTTTTAAAGAGATTTGGAATAATAGTAAAATCTATTTTTTGAATTTCTTTTTTTGAAGGAGTATTTAAAAAGAACATCATAAGAGCCCCCAAAACAGCCAAGAAAGAACTGATGAGTATGACAAGACTCCAATTAAAGTTGAATTTAAAGCTAGCAATAAAATGAGGAAAAGCAGTTCCTAATACCAAGGCACCCACCAAAACACCCAAAGCTTTGTTTAAGGTTTTGGGAAAATAATAGGCTGCTATTTTCATACCCACAGGATATACACCAGCAAGAAATATACCGGTGAATAACCTAATTGCAAAAATTTGAGTAAAACTTAGTTCAGGTATTAATATCATAGCGTTTAACAAGGCACCCAATAAAATACTGATGCTAAAAACAATGTTGGCTCTATATCTATCTGCTAAGTTGAGTAGGGCGTAACACAAACTCCCCAATATAAACCCTAGTTGCGTAGCAATCGTTAGGGACGTGAGCAAATTGTTATTCTCTAAATGATGAGCTATGGCTATATCACTTAAAACAGCATTACTACTAAACCAAAGAGAGGTTCCAAAAAACTGACTTAATACAATAAGTGTTAAAATTAATGTTTTGTTCATGTTTTTAGTTTAGGGTGTAGTATTTAGGTCGTTAATCTGTGAATATCTTTCTATTATAATAGTCTAAGTTTACGTTATATTTGTTTTACTCATTTTGTTTTCAAATATAATTAATTAACCTATCTAAAATCTTTATAGATGAAAGTTTGTATTGCCGAGAAGCCAAGCGTAGCTAAGGAAATAGCCTCTGTTTTAGGAGCTAATTTACGCTGCGATGGTTATTTTGAGGGAAATGGATACCAGGTAACGTGGACTTTTGGTCATTTATGTGGTTTATACGCCCCGCACGAATACAAGCCTCATTGGAAGAGTTGGAATTTAGATACGTTGCCCATGCTTCCTAACCGTTTTGAGGTAAAGGTAATGGAAGATAAAGGGGTTCAAAAACAGTTTAGAACCATTAAGTTTTTGTTTGATAAAGCAGATGTTGTTATCAACTGCGGGGATGCTGGTCAAGAAGGAGAATTAATTCAAAGGTGGGTTATCAATCAGGCGGGTTACAAAGGTAGAGTTGAGAGATTGTGGATTTCCTCTTTAACTACCGAAGCTATCAAAGAAGGTTTTAATAACTTAATTCCAGCTGAAAAATACGATAATCTATATTATGCAGGAAGTTCTAGAGCTATTGGAGATTGGCTTTTGGGGATGAATGCTACAAGATTATATACGTTAAAATATGGTAGAGATAGACAAGTATTGTCAGTAGGAAGGGTACAAACCCCCACTTTGGCCATGGTTGTAAAAAGATTTTTAGAAATTCAGAATTTTAAATCTCAACCATACTGGGAAATACAAACACTTTATAGAGATACAGTTTTTAATAATGATACAGGCCGTTATCTTAAAAAAGAAGATGGAGAGCAAACCATGCAACTCATCAAAGGAAAGCCTTTAGCAATAGTATCAGTAGAAAAAAAGAAAGGAAAAGAATATGCTCCTAAATTATTTGATTTAACGGGGTTACAGGTGTATTGCAATAACAAATTCGGTTATACTGCCGATGAAACTTTAAAAATAACGCAAGGATTGTATGAGAAAAAAGTAGTCACATATCCTAGAGTTGATACCACTTTCTTACCCAACGATGTGTATCCCAAAGTAAGAGGAATTTTATCTAAATTGACAAAATACGCTAGCTTAACAGCTCCTGTGTTAGCAGAAGCTAAAATTAAAAAGTCGGCTAAGGTGTTTAATGATAAAAAAGTAACTGACCACCATGCTATTATTCCAACCGGAATAGAAATTCCTTTACATGCCAATGCGCAAAAGGTTTATGATATTATTACAAAACGTTTTATTGCTGTGTTCTATCCAGATAGTGACGTGTCTAATACAACAGTCCTAGCAGAAGTAGAAAAGATTGGTTTTAAAACTACGGGTAAAGAAATTATTTCAGAAGGATGGAGAGTTGTTTTTAAAACGAATGACAAAAATGAAAGCAAAGCAAAAAAGGCAAACGAAGAAAAAATAATGCCCACTTTTGTAAAAGGAGAATCTGGAGAACACGAACCTTCGTTTTTAGAAAAAGAGACCAAACCTCCCAAACAATATACAGAGGCTAGTTTGTTAAGAGCTATGGAAACGGCAGGTAGGCAGGTTAAAGATGATGAGTTAAGAGATTTGATGAAAGAAAACGGTATTGGAAGACCTTCTACCAGAGCTAGTATTATAGAAACGCTCTTTAAAAGAAATTATATCGAACGAAATAAAAAACAAATACTACCTACCTCAACAGGTATTCAGTTAATCACCACCATTCAAAATAGGTTGTTGAAGTCTGCAAGATTAACAGGGGAGTGGGAAAAACAATTGAAAGATATAGAAAAAGGGGATTATCATGCAGGAACTTTTATCAAGAACATGAAAAAAATGGTAGACGATTTGGTGGTAGAAGTGAGGCTATCGAATCATAAACCCATTCAAGTTGATGTTGTTACAAAAAAGGTGGTAACTTCTACAAAAAAAGAAAGCAAAGGTATAGTAGGCAAGGAATGTCCAAAGTGCAAGCAAGGTCATTTGTTAAAAGGTTCAAAAGCCTATGGGTGTAGTAAGTATAACGAGAATTGTAATTTTTTGATGCCTTTTGAGTTTAGTGGGAAAAAGATATCAGAAAATCAATTGATGAGATTGCTAGAAAAAGGAAGCACCGTTAACTTAAAAGGATTCAAAACCGAGCAAGGAAAACAAGATGGAGCCATTGTGTTTGATGATAGTTATCACCTAAAATTAAAGACCAAAAAAGAACTTGTAGTTAAAGAAGGAGATACTTGCCCTAAATGTAAGAAGGGAATCATTAAAAAAGGAAAAACGGCTTTGGGATGTTCTGAGTACAGCAAAAGCTGTGATTATTTAAAACCTTTTAATAGTTGAAAGGTTTGTGCATACACAATCTTTTACAGCTTAAGTTAATAGTTCTAGTTAAAGACCAATATTTATTTTTCTAATAAGAAAACTGCTTTAGGGTTAAAAATATTCTTCTTAGCGTGTTTGTAGATCTTCTTCTTCTTTTGCGTCTATAAGTATAATAGTAAGAAAATTTTTTGTCATTAAAATGGTAGGCAATCATTTTATAAAGAATCGTGAAGCCTTCCACAAAAAAAAGATAAATTAAAAGAAACTTAATCTGAAACAAACTTTCATGGAGTATTGTTTTTACAAAGTACTGAAATGAAAAAACAGCTATCAGTAGTAAGGCAGTTAAATTAATAATTAATTTTTTTATGGGGTATTTTACTTTTCTAGGATTGTTCATAACCGATAAGATATAAGTTTGTAATATCAAATCAAGTTACAATTATTTAAAGACCAAACAAAAATATTTATTAACAAATGTTTATTGTTTTCAATCAATTCTTAACATGGTGTCTTTTATGGTTTTTTGGTTTAATGGATTTTTTCTGTAAAGATAAAAGTTACCAAACTCGTCAAAATCACCATAACCGCTTATTTTTTTGGTGTCAATTTTGTAATTGTGAGGTCCATTTATTTTAGTGATCCTACCAATTTTATCTTTATCAAGATATACGTCATAAGAATCATTTCTTTTAACAAAATAATATTGGTTTCCTTGAAATTCTAGAACCGTGGCATTTTTAAAAATATCCTTCAATACTTCTGTAGATTTCTTCGGAATTTCTGTAGTTCCCGCAGCAGCATTGTACTGATGTTCTACAATATTTATATCGTTGGTAGCTTTTTTTAAAGCCTCATAAATTGCTGGTTTAAACTGTTTAATCTTACTTTTACCCTCAGTAGAGGTATAAATATTTATACCATAGCAATCACTAAAGCTCAAACTCATTTTAGTAGATAGAAATCCAGATTTTGTTGCATTAAGTCTCAAAATTTCGCAAGGCTTAATTTTTTTAGGAATCGTATCACCAGAAATATAGACTCTAAAATTTCGCTTTGACAGTTCAGATTTTAATAATTGATTGACATTATATTCATTAGGGGTATCTTGAAAAGAAAGTTGCTCGGGAATTAATAAATACTGATAATTGTTGAGTTTGTCTTGAGCATACAAACTTTGTAGCGTAAATACGAAAAAAAAACAAATGGTTGCTATCGAAGAAGTTCTAATCATTAGATGGATTTTGACATTTTTGCAAGAATCAATATACTAAAAGTATGGAAATAAATAAGTTATTTACCTGTTTTAACAATTCGAGCGATTATTTTTTTTATTCCCGGGGTGAGATTTTCTAAGTATTGCTCCTGACACACATATACCAGTTCTCCGTTTAATTCAGGATATTTTTCGCAGGTTTTTACAATAAATTTAAAAGATAAGTATCTCAACCCAGAAGCTTTACCAATATTTTCCCATAGATTCATGCAAATGTCAAAAAGTCGACCCTCTTGCTCATCGTTCAGTTTCATTTTTAAGAGAATTTTCAAAATTTCTCTTTGATGACCATCTTTTTTATCAACAATCGCTTTTATGTAATCATTTACATAAGGTTTTATTCGGTTGTCATTTGCTTTGGTACAGTTAGATAAAATCCAAGTAGCTCTCCAAGATTGAGGTTGATGATTTTTTAAGGATATCTGAATAGCACTTTGGTGTACTTCATTCTGTTCGTTAAATAACTGGACTAAAAAATCCTTATCTAATCTACTGCTAAGTATATTGGTTAAATCCATTAGTTCCTAACTACTTTTAATTGGTTTACTCTTATCAGCTAAGAGGTTAAAGAAAAATCTAAAGCCTCAAATTCTTTTCCATTGGCTATAATTGCAATTTGGTGCATGCCAAAATGATACTTTCTAGTACTAATAGGTTTAAAATGTTGCTTTTTGGTAACTGGAGTAACGCTATGACGGGTATATTCTTTTTGACTAATTTGAAATATTTTTTTTGAAAGTGAGCCATTTTGTTTTAAGTAATAGATAGCATATTCTAGTCTAACTAAAGACTCAGTATCGCTGTTATTAATCAAATTAAAAGAGAAAAATAACTCATCTCCCAATTGAATATGACGTGTAGAGATTTTAAAATTTTGGACATCTAATTGCTTGTTATTTCCAAAACCAAATATCTCCATAATTCTTGGCTCTGCTTGCTTCAGTAAATTACGATTTGCATGCTTTAAAATCCAATTGGTATGCTCCGTTTCCCCATAATGTTTTTCTGTGAGCGCTATTAAAATATTAGGATGATCTTTGGAAATATCATTTAAGTTATTGGCAACACTTTTTCTAACGTATAGTTCGGGGTCGTTTAAGAGATTCTTTAAAATGGGTAGTATAGGACTAGGATTATCTTTAAATACGGGCAAAGCCATGGCCCATGGTAATCTTGGTCTACACCCCTCACTCGCCAAACGACGTAAATGTAAATTAGCATCAAAGCTCCATGCATTCATTTTAGCCATCACATATTGCTCGTTCAGTTTTATAAAAGGTCTAATGGCAAATTCGCAACTCACAAAAGTAGTAATAGTTTCAAAGCTCGTAACACTATCTTCAAGATAATCGATGCCATAAATCTCTACGTAATCTGGTAAAAATAGATATTCAAAACCTCCTTTAATTTTGTTTTGCAAAAGAATTTTAACGAGATTTTTTATTTGTTTAACGGCTTCTTTAAAGTTAGTATCTAAATAAGTGTGTAGCGTTTTTGCAATGTGATGCATCCTATCCTTGAGTTCATAGTATTTCCATTCCTCAAAAAAAATATCTTTTTTAAACTGACTTTTATCTAAATCAGTAACCACTTTATCTAAATAGGTTAAAAAAGTGTCAAAAAAAGCTGAATTATATACGTTTTTTAATGGTTCCATACGGTTAATAAATTTAAACAAAGCAAATGAAAGTGCTGTAAAATCAATTCTATATTTTTGTAAAATGCAAACACTTTTAATTATTGGTTATGTATGGCCAGAACCCACTGCAACAGCTGCTGGAAGTAGAATGTTACAAATTATAGAGCAATTTAGTTTGTCTCATTACAAGGTAGTGTTTGCCTCTCCAGCTCAGAGGGTAGAAACGTCTTTTGATTTGGAGATTTTAGGAATTCAAACTGTTTCCATAGCGCTAAATAATTCTTCTTTTGATGAATTTTTAGAAGAACTATCACCGTCCATCGTTCTATTTGATCGGTTTATGATGGAAGAACAGTTTGGTTGGAGAGTAGCAAAAATTTGTCCAAACGCAATAAAGATGTTGGATTCAGAAGACTTACATTTTTTAAGAAAAGCGAGACAACAAGCTGTGAAAAATAATTTAGCATTACCTGTTGAGATGATTGCTTCAGAAGATGCGAAAAGAGAGATAGCCAGTATCTACAGATGCGATGCTACTTTAACTATTTCTGAATTTGAGATGAAATACCTGTTAAACGAATATAAAATTCCATCATATTTACTTTGGTACTTTCCGTTTATTGTAAATGTAAAGGAGGAGGAGTTTCCTAAGTTTTCGGAAAGAAATAACTTTATGTTTATCGGTAATTTTGTTCACGCTCCTAACTGGGATGCCGTGCTAGAGCTCAAAAAAAATATTTGGCCACTACTAAAAAAACAATTGCCCAATGCTAATCTCAATATTTACGGAGGATATCCATCACAAAAAGTATTTCAATTAAACAATGCAAAAGAAGGATTTCATGTAGTGGGCAGGGCAGAAGAGGTGTCAAAAATTATGCAAAAAGCCAAGGTATGTCTAGCTCCTCTAAGGTTTGGGGCCGGTTTAAAGGGAAAGTTATTAGATGCTATGCAAAATAATACTCCGTTTGTTACTAGTGAGATAGGAGCGGAAGGTATGTTTGGTAATATAGATATGATACAATCTGTAGCCAATTCTACAGATGATTTTATTAAAAAATCAATAGCCCTGTACACGGATGAGGTTTTATGGAATCGCATGGCAGCTAAGGGTAGGCAAGTTTTAAAAAATAGATTTGATAAAGCCTCTTATAGAGCTGTTTTTACGCAAAACTTAGCAAGTTTAATGAACAATTATCAGAAAAATAGAAGCAAGAATTTTGTGGGTAGTATGCTACAACATCACACTTTAAAAAGTACCATGTACATGTCTAAATGGATAGAAGAGAAAAATAAGCACTAAAATTTATAAGATACTTTAATGCTTCCATATCGTATCCAGCTAGATACAATTTCTTTGGTGTTTTTAGTGTAAAAAACCTGATGATAACTAAAATTCCATCGCTTTAAATTCCAGTAATACCCAATTTCATTATACCAGACCCAAGGGGTGATATTAAAACTTTTATTTAGAAAATTATCGTGTAAATCACCCGTAACGGTTTCGTCCTTCAACTGGTAACGAACATAAGATTTAAAGCCCCAAAATTTTTCTTTAATCCAAGCGTTTGTTTTTGTCTCTAATTCCGTATTGTAAAACATAGAATTGTGAACGGTAGTTTGTTGCGTTTTAGAACTTCTAATTTTTAATGCAAATCCAGTTTCTACGTCAGTAAAAATAGTTCCAATATTGATGTTATTCAGTAGCGAAACTTGAAATAAACTCTCATCAGCATCTGATAAACTTTTTATGTAAGAAATTTTTAATCCAGCACCTATTCTTTGTCTTATTTGATGATTCCAACCTGTAGCTTCACCAATGTTATAGAGCGTGTGAACAAAATTTTGAGCTTCTTCTGCTCCTGTTTTTTTACCTGTGTACCCTACTTCTAAACCTAATGAAAATAGGTGTTTGTTGTTGGCATAGAGTATATTATATTGTCCATAGGTATAACCAGCAAAAGGTCTATCATGCAAAGAAAAAGAGGTTAAAGAAGGACTTAATGGATTGTATATTTTTTGACCAATTCTTACAGAAGTTACTTTTTTATCAAAATGATAAAATTGGCTAGACTTGGCTTTCTTGTAAAATAGCTCCAAGCCATTGGTATAATATTTATCGGACACCAATGATACATACAAATCGTTCTCAGTAATAAAACCAAACTCCTCGTTAATTAGTTTTTGAGCGTTGATGTTTAAAACAAATAAAAAGGGAACGAGAAAACGGGTTATTGATTTGTTCATAAATTAAAAAAATGAGCTGCAAAAATACAATTATTATGCTTCTTAAACTATGTTAAAAAACTAAGAATTCTTATATTTACTTGACGATAAACAGATCATAATCCTTTAGATAGATGAGTGAAAAAGAAAAGTTAACTGCCGAGGATTTAGAATCAGTAGTTACTAGAACTGAATTAATTGAGAAATTAAAAGCAAAAAATATTGATGTTTCTCAAATCATCAATAAAAATAAATACGAAACCGAACTAAAGCTATTACAGATAGAGTTGGTAAAGCTTCAGCAGTGGGTTAAAAAGAACAATAAACGGGTTGCTGTAATTTTTGAAGGTAGAGATGCAGCAGGAAAAGGAGGTTCTATTCGTAGGTTTATGGAGCATCTGAATCCTCGTTCTACCAGATTAGTAGCACTAAACAAACCGACAGATATTGAGAGAGGGCAGTGGTATTTTATGCGTTATATTAAAGAATTACCTAATCCCGGAGAAATCGTTTTTTTTGATAGAAGTTGGTACAACAGAGCAGTAGTAGAACCTGTAATGGGTTTTTGTACAGATGAGCAGTACAATACTTTTATGGCTCAAGTACCGGAATTTGAACATATGCTGTATGAAGATGATTTAATTATTATTAAATTTTGGTTGTCCATTTCTAAAAAGGAGCAAGCTGCTCGCTTTGATTCTAGACAAGAAAATCCTTTAAAACGATGGAAATTTAGTCCTGTAGATAAAAAAGGACAAGAATTGTGGAGCAGATATACTACCTACAAAGCGCATATGTTTAGTAAAACGCACACAACTTACAGTCCATGGGTAATCGTTAAAACAAATGACAAGCAAGAAGCTCGCTTAGAAAGTATTCGTTACGTCCTGTCTAAATTTGATTATGACGGAAAATCAGAAGCTCAAACAAATTTATTTCCTGATCCTAATGTAGTGATGCATTATTTCAGATCATCTTATCAAATTGATTAATGAATATGGAAAAGTTAACAGCCAAAAATCTTAAATACCTGAATAGTAAAAAAGGTTTGCAATTCTTGTTAAGAGATGAAAATGTAAATGTATCAAAATCTCTAAGAAGCGTTAATTATATAAAGAATCTTAAAAAACTGCAAAAGGAGTTGATTAAGATGCACGAAGAAATTATTGAAAAAAACGACAGAGTTATTGTTATTTTTGAAGGAAGGGATTCAGCAGGAAAAGGAGGAGCTATTAGAAGGATTACGGAAAGAATTAATCCACGTCACTTTAGAATTGTAGCCTTACCAAAACCCACTCAAGAAGAAAAAACACAGTGGTATTTCCAGCGTTACATTAACAAATTTCCAAAAGCAGGAGAAATTGTTTTTTTTGATAGAAGTTGGTACAACCGAGCAGTAGTAGAGCCAGTAAACGGTTTTTGTACTGAAGAAGAATATCAGAGTTTTATGAACAGTGTAAACGATTTTGAAAAAATGATTGTTTCATCGGGGATAAAACTGGTTAAAATTTATATGTCTATCTCTAAAGAAGAACAAGCCAAACGTTTTCAAGAGATTAAGAGCAATCCACTAAAGCAATGGAAAATTACTCCTGTAGATGAAAAAGCTCAGGAACTTTGGGATAAGTACACAGCCTACAAAGATGTGATGTTCGAAAAAACCAATGCGGATTATGCTCCCTGGAAAATTATAAAAGCAAATAAAAAAACATTTGCTAGAATTTATGCTATCAAATATTTGTTGTCTAGTATTCCTTACGACAAAAAAAGAAAAGTATAATATGCAGGATTCTGAATATCAAAAAATATCAAAGAAAAAACCTACATATCCTATTCAGCCCTTTTTTGATGAGTATTTAACCAAGTACAATAGAAATGCATTAATTCCTGTTTTTTATGATGATCTTTTACGGTTCTCAGGAGGAATTGAAGTGTATGATGAAAACGGAGATGACACCTTATGGATTCGGGTTTATTATCCAGAACACGAACGCACGCATATAGATAAAGATTTAAAAAAAGTATATTCAATTTTACACGGAGATGGTTCAGATACTTCAGTTCCTTTTTTAAATATAGATGCTGTAGATTACTGTACGTTTGGGAATTCCAAACCTTTTAGAATTAAAGTGCGTAATGTTTTAAACGATAATTACACTTATATGTACATTAAAAAGGCAGATGCCTCTAGGGTGTATGGTTTGGAACTAGAACATTTATTATCTCCCAACAGAATTAACTTCTTGGTTTATAAGGATACTTTAATAGAAGATCATATTTCTGGAATTCCAGGAGATACATTTATAGAAGAAGGCTTAGAAGCATATTCCATAAGAACGCAGAAAGAAATAGCTAAAGAATATGTAAAATTCAACGAGCGTTGTATTGTTCGTTTATTGGGAGATATGAGGTCTTATAATTACGTAATTGTGCCCACACACGATTTTGATCAGGTACGTTACAGAATTAGAGCTATTGATTTTGATCAGCAGTGTTACGAAGGTCGATTAAAAGTATACATGCCTCAGTTTTTAAAAGAAAACAATCAATATGTGGAGATGGTACATAACAATCTAAGACCAGAATCCATTCAACAGTACAAACAAGAGGAAAGATCTACCATAGCTAAAAGAATTCTTTTAGGAAAAAAGCGAATAAGGCAGCTGTTAAACTGTATGTTAAAAGATAGAATTTCGCCTGACGAAAAAATAGCACAATTAAAAAAAGACTTATTTGACTATACAAAAGACACTAAGTTTAAAGAATGTAATAGCATGGGAGAAGTTTTAGAAACTGCTTTTAATTTTGTGGTAAAGCATTACCAAGATGTAAACGGATTTAGTGTCGCAAAAAAATAAACTGTAAGTATATTACTACTCTTATAATTGTCTCAAACTTTTTTTGATGATTTGCAGTAAGTATTACAATCACATAAAGTTGAATTCTAATAAGAGTATAAACAAAATCACCGCTTTAAAATATTTAAAGCGGTGATTTTATGTTTTTCTATAGACAAGAAAATAGTGTTTTATGCTATTCCATCCTTTCTAGCAAAGCCATGTAGAATCCATCGTAACCAGATTCTGAAGCCAATACTTTTTTGTCTTTTATCAATTTAAAATTAGGATTTAAGCCTAAAAACCTTGCTACTTGCTCTTGGTTTTCAGAGGGTAAAATAGAACAGGTAGCATAAACTACTTTACCACCAACTTTTGCAATTTTAGCATAACGAGATAAAATATCTCTTTGTGTATCTTTAATGTTATTGATGAATTCTGGCTGTAATTTCCATTTACTATCTGGGTTACGTTTTAAAACACCTATTCCAGAACACGGAGCATCAATTAAAACTCTGTCCGCGGTGTTATAAAGTTTTTTTATCGTTTTAGAAGATTCTATTTTTTTAGTAGTTATGTTAAAAGCACCTGCTCTTTTAGCACGTTTTTTCAACTCTACCAATTTACCTCCATAAATATCAGTAGCTATAATAGAACCTTTATTTTCCATAATAGCAGCAATATGCAAAGTTTTACCTCCTGCACCAGCACAAGTATCCACGACTCTCATACCTGGTTGTACATCTAAAAACTCAGCAACCAGTTGAGAGGAAGCATCTTGCATTTCAAATAATCCACTTTTAAAAGCGGCAGTTTTAAATACATTTTTACGCTCGTTAAGTTCTAACGCAAGCGGATATCCTTTAATAGGTTTCGTTAGTATATCGTCTTTAGCAAGTAAGTCTTGTAACTGCTTTTTAGATCCTCTCAAGGTGTTGGTTCTCAAAATAGCAGAAGCAGGAATGTTTTGTGCCTTTAATTCAGCAGTCCACTTTTTTTCTCCTAGTTCCTTTGCACACAATTCATCCATCCAATCCGGAATAGATTGTGAAATAGCTCTATTGGTTTGCAGTTCGTCAAACTTACCTTTAATTCTTCTAACAGGAGTACCCACAAAATATTTCCAATCAGGTAAATCAATACCTCTTAGTACTGCCCAAACAGCAAATATTTTCCACAAATTTTCTCTGGAATAATGATCTTTAGTACCAGCAATTTCGTTGTACAATCTTTTCCATCGTACAATTTCATAAATGGTCTCGGCAACAAATTTTCTATCTCTTGCTCCCCAACGAGCATCTTTTTTTAAGGCTTTCTGTACAACTTTATCAGCGTATTCTTTTTCATTGAATACATCTTCTAACGAATCTATAACGGTAAAAACCAAATTTCTATGAAGTCTCATATATTTCAGAACTATTTGGCTGCAAAGTTACGTGTTTTTTAATTGTCAAGAGGCAATACTTACTTAATTTAAAGAATAGTATTGTTGGACTAAAACCTGTCACTTTTCTATCTTTGACTTTGTTAATCATCGTTAAAAAATGCTTTTTAAAAGACTCATAAGCTACATCTGGCCAGTGACCACCAAAACTCTAACTGACTTTAACGGGATGTTAGAAGTAACTTATTATCGTGGAAAAAAAATGCTGGACAGTAAAAACGCAAATTACTCATATGGATCTCTTCAAGAAATAATGGAATTTGGACTCGATAAAATCGACTTGTCAAAAGTAAACTCGGTGTTATTGTTAGGTCTGGGAGCAGGTAGTGTTATAAAATCATTAAGAGACAAATATCAATATCATCACCCAATAAAAGCTGTTGAGTTTGATCAGAAGGTGATCGAAATTGCTAAACATGATTTTGCTGTTCTAGAAAATAATCAACTAACCATAATTCACGACGATGCTTTTAACTTCATAAGACATAACAAAGAGCAGTTCGATTTGGTAATTGCAGACCTATTTGTAGATCAAAAAGTACCAACACAATTTTATTCCAAAGAATTTTGTGATTATCTTTATAACGCCCTTTCTTATCAAGGAATTCTAGTGTTTAATGTAGGGATGCTTCAAAACAATAATTTTTTAGAAGCTCAATTAAAGCTTTATTTTAAAAATTTGGGTTGTAAAGTAGAGCAGTACGATAAAGTTTTAAGAACAAACAATTTGCTAATTGCAAGTAAATAAGATAGTATTTCATGTTCGATTTTGATACGAGTATAACATACCTATCAGGAATTGGTCCTGCCAAAGCAGCGGTAATGCAAAAAGAATTTGGCATTTTCACTGCCAATCAGTTTTTAAATTTTTTTCCAAATCGCTACGTAGACAAATCCAAAATATTTACGGTTAGAGAGTTGTTACCAAACAATGCAGAGGTGCAGCTAAAGGGAATTGTAACCGATGTAAAAGAGGTCAAGCAAAAAAGAGGTACCAGATTGGTAGCCACGTTTAAAGACCAAACAGGAACGATAGAGTTGGTTTGGTTTAGAGTTACCAAATGGTTAAAAGCAGGAATCAAAATAAACGAGCCCTACATTATTTTTGGTAAAACCAATCACTTTAATGGACAATTCAGTATGCCTCATCCAGAGATGGAGTTGGAAATACATCACAAAAAAAACTTTGCAGCAGGTTTGCAGCCAGTGTATCCATCTACAGAAAAAATGAGTGCTAAAGGTTTTACGGATAAAGTTTTTTCAAAAGCAATTCAGAATTTGCTAAAAGAGTGTTTTCCGTATATACAAGAAACTTTGTCTGACGAAATGATGTTAGATTTGGGACTAATGAGCAAAAAAGAAGCGTTGTTCAATATACACTTTCCTAAAAATCACGAGTTTTTGGCTCGTGCTCAAAAACGTTTAAAATTCGAGGAGTTTTTTTATATACAAATGCAACTCATCAGAAATAAACTGGTAAGAAAAGATAAAATTAAAGGCTATGTCTTTGAGCATATAGGGGAGTATTTTAACGATTTTTACAAAACGGGTTTAAAGTTCAGTTTGACCAACGCTCAAAAAAGAGTGCTAAAAGAAATTAGAACGGATATGGCCACGGGAGCACATATGAATCGGTTGTTGCAAGGAGATGTTGGGGCAGGAAAAACAATTGTAGCGTTACTCACCATATTAATAGCACTAGACAATAATTTTCAGACTGCCATGCTGGCTCCAACAGAAATACTAGCTACGCAACACTTTCAAGCTGTGTCGGAGCTGGTAGGGCCTTTCAATATCACCGTCAAACTACTAACAGGTTCTACAAGAGTAAAAGCTCGTAGAGAAATTCACACCGCTTTAGAAGACGGATCTTTGCAGATACTCATAGGAACACATGCTATTTTAGAAGACAAAGTAAAATTTAAAAATTTGGGATTAGCCGTTATCGATGAGCAGCACAGATTTGGAGTAGCTCAGCGTTCCAAAATGTGGATGAAAAACGAATTACCCCCACATGTTTTAATCATGACGGCAACCCCCATTCCAAGAACTTTAGCCATGAGTGCTTACGGAGACCTAGATGTTTCTGTAATTGATGAATTACCCCCAGGAAGAAAAGCCATTCAAACGGTCCATAGGTTTGATAGCGCTCGGTTACGTGTATTCAAATTCATGCGAGACGAGATTGCTAAAGGAAGGCAAGTTTATGTAGTTTACCCACTTATAGAGGAATCAGAAGCCATGGATTATAAAGATTTGCAAGATGGTTATGAAAGTATCCAGCGAGAATTCCCATTACCAGACTATAAAATTAGTATTGTACACGGTAAAATGAAACCAGCAGATAAAGAATTTGAAATGCAGCGTTTTGTAAAAGGTCAAACTCAAATTATGGTAGCTACTACGGTTATAGAAGTAGGAGTCAACGTTCCTAACGCTTCAGTCATGATCATCGAGAGTGCAGAACGTTTTGGACTTTCTCAACTACACCAGTTACGCGGTCGAGTAGGACGTGGGGCGGATCAAAGTTATTGCATACTCATGTCGGGAGTAAAATTGTCTAGCGATTCTAAAACAAGACTAGAGACAATGGTAAGAACCAGCGACGGTTTTGAAATTGCTGAGGTAGATTTAAAGCTTCGAGGTCCAGGAAATTTGATGGGAACACAACAAAGTGGGGTCTTAAATTTAAAAATAGCCGATATCGTTAAAGATTCTAAAGAGTTGCACTTGGCAAGAAATAAAGCAGTAGAGGTGCTTACAGAAGACCCTAATTTATCCATGAAAAAAAATCTTCCATTAAACAAAACCTATCAACAAATACATAAGCGTACCAGTATTTGGGCCAATATAAGTTAATAAACAAAAAACTTTGAGCGAAATGATAAATTCGTTAGACTACTTTTATCTAGACCAACAAGAGCCTGTCAAAAGTTGTCTATTGGCACTAAAACAAATCATATTAAATTATGATAGTGACATAGAAAGTAAGTGGTATTATAGGTTGCCATGTTTTATGTATCAAAATCAAATATTCTGTTACTTATGGGTAGATAAAAAGACAGGATTCCCTTACATAGCCATTGGTAAAGGAGTAAAAATCGACCACCCAGCACTACTAATAGAGAAAAGAACTTTCACAAAAAGAATGCTAATTGACCCTAAAAGAGACATACCCATAAAAAACATTCATGAAATTTTCGATAAAGTAAAAGCCCTGTATTAAAAACTATCAAAGGCTATTTAGTGATTGAGTTAAGTCTAGAACCAAGCCGTGTAAAAAATAGAGATAAATAAGCATTATGCTCAAAATCTACTAACCAACAAGTTCACATATATCGTTTAGGGCGTTCCCCTATGGGTCGGGCTATTCGCTATATCTTTTACTAGTTTTCGATACAAATTTATTCCGTTCCACTCCATAAATTCACTCAAACTGACCGTAAAAGGATGCCGCTACTATCCCTAACGCAAAGAGTAAAGTTTACTAAAGGTATAAGACAGAAAAAAAATCATCAAATCATAACATTCTAATACAGCTCAAGAACTCAAAAATTTCCAACTTGACTACTGACTACTGACTACTGACTACTGACTACTGACTACTGACTACTGACTACTGACTACTGACTACTGACTACTGACTACTGACTACTGACTACTGACTACCAACCACCAACCACCAACCATCCATATTAACCCCCTGACTAATAACCCATTAAAAAAAGACACAAGAACTTCACGAAAAAACTACGTAAAAACATTAAAATATGTGTATATTTGCATCCCCTTAGTAGCGAGAACTATTCGAGTTATAAAGGGATAAGATCAGATAAATGATATAGCATTTAATAAAGGAGCATCTCCTTTACAAACAAGTAAAAAAAAGATTTAGAAATAAATCAACAATTATTTGTTTGGGATTAAATAAAGTTAGTATATTTGCATCCGCTTAGCGAAGCAGCTAAGAGATAAAGTCACTATGTGACTAAGTTCATTGAGAAATTTGAAATTGACAGCGTAAATTAGAGCGTAAATTACATGACTAGATCATGAGATTTTTTTGAGCATCGTCTAAATATGCAGTGAGAGCTGTAAAAAAAAATAACGATGAAGAGTTTGATCCTGGCTCAGGATGAACGCTAGCGGCAGGCTTAACACATGCAAGTCGAGGGGTAACAGGGATAGCTTGCTATTTGCTGACGACCGGCGCACGGGTGCGTAACGCGTATAGAACCTACCATGAACAGGAGGATACCCTTTGGAAACGAAGACTAATACTCCATGGCGATATGATTTGGCATCAGATTATATTTAAAGATTTATTGGTTTATGATGGCTATGCGTCTTATTAGCTAGATGGTAAGGTAACGGCTTACCATGGCAACGATAAGTAGGGGTCCTGAGAGGGAGATCCCCCACACTGGTACTGAGACACGGACCAGACTCCTACGGGAGGCAGCAGTGAGGAATATTGGTCAATGGAGGCAACTCTGAACCAGCCATGCCGCGTGAAGGATGACTGCCCTATGGGTTGTAAACTTCTTTTATAGAGGAAGAAACGTGGTTACGAGTAATCATTTGACGGTACTCTACGAATAAGGACCGGCTAACTCCGTGCCAGCAGCCGCGGTAATACGGAGGGTCCAAGCGTTATCCGGAATCATTGGGTTTAAAGGGTTCGTAGGCGGGCTAATCAGTCAGAGGTGAAATCCAGCAGCTTAACTGTTGAACTGCCTTTGATACTGTTAGTCTTGAGTTATATGGAAGTAGATAGAATATGTAGTGTAGCGGTGAAATGCATAGATATTACATAGAATACCGATTGCGAAGGCAGTCTACTACGTATATACTGACGCTGATGAACGAAAGCGTGGGGAGCGAACGGGATTAGATACCCCGGTAGTCCACGCCGTAAACGATGGACACTAGTTGTTGGGCACAAGTTCAGTGACTAAGCGAAAGTGATAAGTGTCCCACCTGGGGAGTACGGTCGCAAGATTGAAACTCAAAGGAATTGACGGGGGCCCGCACAAGCGGTGGAGCATGTGGTTTAATTCGATGATACGCGAGGAACCTTACCAGGGCTTAAATGTAGGATGCATTGTTTAGAGATAGACATTTCTTCGGACTTCTTACAAGGTGCTGCATGGTTGTCGTCAGCTCGTGCCGTGAGGTGTCAGGTTAAGTCCTATAACGAGCGCAACCCCTATTTTTAGTTGCTAACAGGTTAAGCTGAGGACTCTAGAGAGACTGCCGGTGCAAACCGCGAGGAAGGTGGGGATGACGTCAAATCATCACGGCCCTTACGTCCTGGGCTACACACGTGCTACAATGGTAATGACAGAGGGCAGCTACCTGGTGACAGGATGCGAATCTTCAAACATTATCACAGTTCGGATTGGAGTCTGCAACTCGACTCCATGAAGCTGGAATCGCTAGTAATCGCATATCAGCCATGATGCGGTGAATACGTTCCCGGGCCTTGTACACACCGCCCGTCAAGCCATGGAAGCTGGGAGTGCCTGAAGTCGGTCACCGTTAAGGAGCCGCCTAGGGTAAAACTGGTAACTAGGGCTAAGTCGTAACAAGGTAGCCGTACCGGAAGGTGCGGCTGGAACACCTCCTTTCTAGAGAAACGAGATGTATGTTACAAAGAGATTATTTACCTCTAAGCTGTTAATTTAAAAAGATATAGAATACAATCACATATTGAGTCTCGTAGCTCAGCTGGTTAGAGCGCTACACTGATAATGTAGAGGTCGGCAGTTCGAGTCTGCCCGAGACTACAAACAAAGTTTGTTTAGGCAGGCATTAGTTACTAAAAGATTACTTAGGAAAGTAAGATTTAGATTGTATTTTAAAAAGGAAATTCTAGAAGCAACGCAATTCAATTAGCAATTGACAATAAGCAATTAACAATTATTGAAAATTGTAGATTGGTGATTGTTCATTGCAAATAAGGGGGATTAGCTCAGCTGGCTAGAGCGCTTGCCTTGCACGCAAGAGGTCATCGGTTCGACTCCGATATTCTCCACAAGGCTATGCCTTTAGATATTTATTTATCTTACAGGTATATAGCAGTCACCCTGATTTAAATTCAGTGGCGACTCGCCACCGTTCATTGACATATTGATATTATAAATATGGGAAACCATATTTACTTGAGTAGACATTCATAGTTAATATTGAGTACGAAGTACAAAGTATTAACTATCAATAAAAATAAAATATTACAGTCGATGACTGTAATTAAAGATTAAAGACGCAAAAGAGTACAATAAGCTAATTAAGGGTGTATGGCGGATGCCTAGGCTCTCAGAGGCGAAGAAGGACGTGATAAGCTGCGATAAGCTACGGGGATTTGCACATAAGAATTATATCCGTAGATTTCCGAATG
The DNA here is from genome assembly GCF_054111225.1 of Wenyingzhuangia sp. IMCC45533. Lineage (NCBI taxonomy): Bacteria > Pseudomonadati > Bacteroidota > Flavobacteriia > Flavobacteriales > Flavobacteriaceae > Wenyingzhuangia > Wenyingzhuangia sp. IMCC45533. The sequence continues at coordinate 2,442,410 of NZ_CM134197.1, forward strand.
GGGCAACCCACTATGTTGAAGGCATAGTACCGAGAGGAGCAAACCCGGTGAACTGAAACATCTAAGTAACCGGAGGAAGAGAAAATAATAATGATTTCGTTAGTAGTGGCGAGCGAACGCGAAAGAGCCCAAACCCATTCTGTTACGGCAGGCTGGGGGTTGTAGGACTGAGTTATTGAGAAGCAATCGAATTAGAATAACCTGGAAAGGTTAACCACAGAGGGTGATAGTCCCGTATAGGTAAGAGAAGCGATCATATCAGATTCCTGAGTAGGGCGGGGCACGAGGAACCCTGTCTGAATCTGCCGGGACCATCCGGTAAGGCTAAATACTCCTGAGAGACCGATAGTGAACTAGTACCGTGAGGGAAAGGTGAAAAGAACCCTAAGTAAGGGAGTGAAACAGATCCTGAAACCGTACACCTACAAGCGGTCGGAGCCATTTTACATGGTGACGGCGTGCCTTTTGCATAATGAGCCTACGAGTTACTTTATCTAGCAAGGTTAAATTCTTAAGGAATGGAGCCGTAGCGAAAGCGAGTCTTAATAGGGCGTTTTAGTTAGGTTGAGTAGACGCGAAACCTGGTGATCTACCCATGGGCAGGTTGAAGCTGTGGTAACACACAGTGGAGGACCGAACCCGTTGACGTTGAAAAGTCTTGGGATGACCTGTGGGTAGGGGTGAAAGGCCAATCAAACCAGGAAATAGCTCGTACTCCCCGAAATGCATTTAGGTGCAGCGTTGTATTATAGTTATATAGAGGTAGAGCTACTGATTGGATGCGGGGGCTTCATCGCCTACCAATTCCTGACAAACTCCGAATGCTATATAATGGTTTACAGCAGTGAGGGCATGGGTGCTAAGGTCCATGTCCGAGAGGGAAAGAACCCAGACCATCAGCTAAGGTCCCCAAATATATGTTAAGTTGAATAAACGAGGTTTGACTGCCTAGACAGCTAGGATGTTGGCTTGGAAGCAGCCATTCATTTAAAGAGTGCGTAACAGCTCACTAGTCGAGCGGTCGAGCATGGATAATAATCGGGCATAAACATATTACCGAAGCTATGGATTTGTAACGTAAGTTATAAGTGGTAGGGGAGCATTCTAGTTGTGCAGAAGGTGTTCCGTAAGGAATGCTGGAACGGCTAGAAAAGAAAATGTAGGCATAAGTAACGATAAGGCGGGTGAGAAACCCGCCCTCCGAAAGACTAAGGTTTCCTCAGCGATGCTAATCAGCTGAGGGTTAGTCAGGACCTAAGGCGTACCCGAATGGGGAAGTCGATGGACAACAGGTTAATATTCCTGTACACGCACCCGTTAAAAGTGACGGATTGCCTAGATCTTTACGTACTGACGGAATAGTACGTTGAGCCTAGCCTTCGGGCGAAGCGAAAAGAAGTAAGCGGTTCCAAGAAAAGCGAGGGCTGCGTCCTGTACCGTAAACCGACACAGGTAGTTGGGATGAGTATTCTAAGGAGCTCGAGTGATTCATGGCTAAGGAACTAGGCAAAATCGACCCGTAACTTCGGGAGAAGGGTCGCCCTTAATTAAATTTAAGGGCCGCAGTGAAAAGGTCCAGGCGACTGTTTATCAAAAACACAGGGCTCTGCTAAAACGAAAGTTGATGTATAGGGCCTGACACCTGCCCGGTGCTGGAAGGTTAAGTGGAGGGTTTAGATGCAAATCGAAGATCTGAAATGAAGCCCCAGTAAACGGCGGCCGTAACTATAACGGTCCTAAGGTAGCGAAATTCCTTGTCGGGTAAGTTCCGACCTGCACGAATGGTGCAACGATCTGGACACTGTCTCAGCCATGAGCTCGGTGAAATTGTAGTATCGGTGAAGATGCCGATTACCCGCTACGGGACGAAAAGACCCCGTGAACCTTTACTATAGCTTAGTATTGGCTTTGGATAAGTAATGTGTAGGATAGGTCGGAGACATTGATCATGCGTCGCTAGGCGTGTGTGAGTCGTTGTTGAAATACGACCCTTTGCTTATCTAGAGTCTAACCCAGTGATGGGGACAGTGCTTGGTGGGTAGTTTGACTGGGGTGGTCGCCTCCAAAAGAGTAACGGAGGCTTCTAAAGGTACCCTCAGTACGCTTGGTAACCGTACGTAGAGTGCAATGGCATAAGGGTGCTTGACTGGGAGACCTACAAGTCGATCAGGTTGGAAACAAGAGCATAGTGATCCGGTGGTTCCGCATGGAAGGGCCATCGCTCAAAGGATAAAAGGTACTCCGGGGATAACAGGCTGATCTCCCCCAAGAGCTCACATCGACGGGGGGGTTTGGCACCTCGATGTCGGCTCGTCACATCCTGGGGCTGGAGAAGGTCCCAAGGGTTGGGCTGTTCGCCCATTAAAGTGGCACGCGAGCTGGGTTCAGAACGTCGTGAGACAGTTCGGTCTCTATCTGTAGCGGGCGTTAGAAATTTGCGTGGATTTGACTCTAGTACGAGAGGACCGAGTTGAACTAACCTCTGGTGTATCAGTTGTTCCGCCAGGAGCATTGCTGAGTAGCTACGTTGGGAAGGGATAAGCGCTGAAAGCATATAAGCGCGAAACCCACCACAAGATGAGATTTCTTTAAAGGGTGGTTGTAGACTACGACCTTGATAGGATATAGGTGTAAAGGCAGTAATGTCATAGCCGAGTATTACTAATAACCCATAGGCTTGTGTACTTGCGGACTTTAATGATTTTAGCTATTCAATGGATTGGAAACATGATTTATAATATCAATATGTTAACACATAATTAGTTGTGGGTTTTTCGTTGTTAGTATGATACTACTAACAAACAATGAACAACCACCAACCAAGACCTTAAGGTGATTATTGCAATAGGGCTCACCTCTTCCCATTCCGAACAGAGAAGTTAAGCCTATTCGCGCAGATGGTACTAGCACTTGCTGGGAGAGTATGTCATCGCCTTTTTTTAGATACTGAAATTACTTCAGTACTTTAGACCTCATTCAATTCAATTGAATGAGGTTTTCTTATTTTTATGAGTGAGTGGATGTTGGGTGAATAGAGAAGTGGAAATTAAGTAGTCAGAAGTGAAGGAGTTATATGAGTTAAGAATTATAAGAGTTAAGCTGGTAGTCGCTTCTCGACTCCGCTCGAAGACCATTATAGGTGTTAGAGCTAAATCCGAGAACTATTTGTGTTATAGTTTTCCTCTAATGCGTTTTGTTATTTTGGCTTAGCTGGATAACTTGGATACTAGAATTTATAGACACCAAAGTTCGATTGAGTAATCTCTGTATTCTTTCATCTCATCTCCGCTCTAAGACCGTTGACTGTATTATATTTTATTAGTGCTTATATTGATACCAATATTAATAACTGCCTGACGATGCTTTTAGTCTACTCGAATTTTGTTAATTAACATATTTAGATGATTCGAAATATGAAGGAGTATAATTATAATTACTTGTTGTAAAATACATATCAGTTTTCGTATATAGTAATATATTTCTCGGCTTCGATTGAAGACCATTTGTTGATGGCATTGTATGTAATTTGTATGAGGTCAGTGTGAACATTAGTATTGCAAATGAACATCTTCTCAATTTCGATTGATGAGTTCTCTAGGTGTTCGAGCGGAGTCGAGAATTATTTGAGAGAAAATTACACTATTAAAAATTGGCTTCCATTGTACGCGTTAGGGATAGTAGCGGCATCCTTTTACGGTCAGTTTGAGTGAATTTATGAAGTGAAACGGAATAAATTTGTATCGAAAACTAGTAAAAGATATAGCGGATAGCCCGACCCATAGGGGAACGCTCACAAAGATATCTTAATAACAAAAAAACCTTAAGAAATGTTCTTAAGGTTTTTCATAGGTTAAAATATTTCTTCAGATTATTTACTAATATAATCTTTAGGAGCCTTGAAATATTGATCGTCAGCTTCTAGGAATTTTATATTCTCAATAGATGCTTCACCAATCTGCTGTGTAAGTCCTTGCTTTTTAGTCCATCCCCAAAAAGTCCAATTTGTAGCGAAAGGAATACCGTCTACTGTTTGGTAATTTTCATATTTGATTGCGTGTGGTTCTTTTTCTGCCTGCTCTTTAGTTTTTCCGAAAGATACGATATACGCAGCAACGTCAATTAAGTTTGTTTTAGGATTGGAATACACGTAGTACCAGTCGTCTGGAGCATCTCCTGTTCCAGATTCAAATGTTAAATGTTGAATGTTTTTTGTTTCTCCGTTTAGGGTAGTTTCTCCAAATTCTGACCATTGGGTACCAGCATCAGATAGCTTATATGGAAACATAAAAAAGTAAGTCCAAGTGTAAGCATCGAATCTTACCATTGGTTCATTTTTTATATTGGGTGTGTGTTGTACTTTATCGTTATTAATATATATTTTATCACCTGTTTTTAAGGTAATTAGGGCTTTGGTAGAGTTTGTTAATGCAGTTATTTTTCCACTAATGTGTTCTTTGCCTCCAAATTTTACGTTAATGTCAAATTCGACAGCATTTTTAGAAAGAAACGAATTTTTGTGATGTGCAGTTTCAATTTTAGTAATAGGAGTTTCTGCTGTTTTTTCGTTTTGTTTTACGATTGTTTGGCTCTCTTTTTTATCATTTGCGTTTTTACAACTGATACTCGTAAAGGCAACTGCTGTTGCCATTAATAGACTTAAAGTTTTCATAGTTTTGATATATAATTTAATTGGTTTAGTCGTAATTACTGTACGAACTAACAGTATTTGCATTGTTTTTTATACAAATTGTATGACGACGGTGACTTATTGTAGCATTACTTATTTGCTTGAGTTCTAGTATTAATGTATAATAGTAGACTGCACAGCTATACTCTAAATGTAGAAATTTCTTTTGTGATAAAAGTGTCTTAATCCATGGAGCTGATATACTGAATGGGTTTGCCTTGAACCAATAAAAGTTCTTAAAATCTGAGGAATTAATTTTAATTGTGAATTCTAGTTTACTTCCTAGTTTGTATAGAGAGGTAATAAGAATGACTTTTTCTAGCGGGTTGATTTTAGTTTTTAGCAAACTTTTACATTGATTTATGAGTTGCTGTTTGTGTTTTACGATTTGTGGTATTTGAGTTACATGTAGCAATCTAACTATGTGATAGATTATAATTGATTTGGTTTTATAGTGAGGAGCGAATAAATATGCTTGTCTTATGAATTTGTTGGTTGCAATTAGCTCGGATATTAAATTAATAGAGTCTATATCGGTCTCAGTAAAAGGTATTTGGTTTTGGAACATCAAACAGAGTACGTTACACACTACGCAGATATCCATGTCGTGATTCATTTTAGTTGCGAACCAAGTTCTGTACGCTTTTGTTTTTTGATAAGATTTGGGTATTGATTTTAATGGTTTTCCGTCATTGGAAAGACTATCATATTTTTTTTTAAGTTGATGTACAATTTGCTTGCTATCCCTATTTTGAGATAGATAAACTAATGAGGTGGTATCTAAATCATCAGGTATATGTAATGCAGTAAATTTATTGAGAAATTTTATTCCTGAATATTGATTTAATGGTTGTGTTGGGTAAAAATTGTAAGTAATATCACCGTGTTTATTTTTATAGAAAGCAAAAGCATATTGACAATTTTGTATAATTTTTTCAATTATATTCTGATCTTCATCACTAAATGTTTCTTTAATACTTTTTAGTGTGTATGCTATTAGCGCAGTAAAAAATATATTGTCATCTTTAAATTCTTTACCATAAAAAACAATATTGGAAGTATATACTTTTTGGTTATTTATATGTGTTGAGTTTAAAAGATATTTTAAAATGTCCATAGGAACAATTTACTCAAATAAATCTGAGGATAGATACCTATCTCCTCTGTCACATATAATGGCAACAATAATTCCACGTTCTAGTTTATTGGCTAATTTAACTGCTGTAGCTACGGAACCTCCAGAACTCATTCCTGCAAATATAGCTTCTTCATTGGCTAATCTTTTGGTCATCGCTCTTGCCTCTAACTCAGAAACTTCCATAATAGTATCTACTTTGGATTTATCAAAAATTTTAGGTAAATACTCTTCTGGCCATTTTCTAATTCCAGGAATTTGAGATCCGTCAGAGGGGTGAGCTCCCACAATTTGAACGTTAGAATTTTGCTCTTTTAAATAGGTAGAAGTCCCAACAATAGTTCCTGTGGTTCCCATGGCAGATACAAAATGAGTTACTTGTCCGTTTGTATCTCTCCATATTTCTGGTCCTGTTGTGTTATAATGTGCTTTCCAATTGTCTTCATTGGCAAATTGGTTAAGCATAAGGTATCCTCCTTGTGCAACTTTTTGATCTGCGTAATCTCTAGAACCAATAATACCCGTTTCTGCAGGAGTTAAAGTTACCTTTGCTCCGTAGGCTCTCATGGTTTGTACACGTTCTGCTGTTGAGTTTTCTGGTAATACAAGTTCGATGTCTATGTTTAATAGTTGAGCAATCATAGCCAAGGCTATTCCTGTATTACCACTTGTAGCTTCAATTAGTTTATCACCGTCATTAATTTCTCCTCTGTCAAATGCTCCCTTAATCATACTGTAAGCAGCCCTGTCTTTTACACTACCTCCTGGGTTGTTACCTTCAAGTTTTAAAAGTAATTTCACATTTGGATTTTTAACCAATTGAGTAGTTTCTACTAATGGTGTGTTTCCTATATAGTCTAAAAGTTTGTGATACATATGGCATTAATTAAAAGTGTAGCTAAAGCTTATGTTGTTAAATCCTGGAACAATTTTCCAAGTATTGGTCAGTTTTTTTTCTTTTTTACCTTCATACAATTCTGTAAGATAATTATCTAAGTAATTGACTGTAATAATCCCTAGCGCACTCCCAAGAGCTACATCGGAAATCCAGTGAGATTCTGCCCATACTCTTGAAACTGGAACAATAGTAGCGGCAGTATAAAGTATCGATTTTACAAAAAGATTATCAATTTGTTTGGCAATACTATGCGCAAAAACCATAGAAACAACTGAATGTCCCGACGGGAAAGCATGTCTCTGCTTATCTAAAGAAAAAGGTTTTAGGTCGTTATAATCGCCTATTCTGGGTCTTGATCTACCTACGATTACTTTTACCAAAGTTTGTAAAGATCCGGCTGCAATAACGGATGTAAACATTAGAGCTCCTGTTTTTCTAATTCTTTTATTCTTAGTTAACAATCCAGTGGCATATATTCCACCAGAAAAAGCAAATGCATTTACGTGTCCTCCAAACCCATCTCCAAATTTTTTAATAACTGTAGGAATGTGAGGTTCGTGCCTTGTAGCGGTCTCCTCTACATAGCTATCTATTAAAGTTAACGCTGCAAAACCTCCTAAAATACTAGCTGCACCAATATAATCTTTCTTTTCCCACCTAAAAGGAGAGGTGTAAAAACGACCTACTCCCTTAAGGGTATGTTTTACATCTGTTTTTACAGTATTAAAAATACTACTTTGTTCTTGTGCACTACTATTGAATGCTGTTGTTATTGAGAGTGCTAAAAAAAAAAGTAACTTTTTCATGTTTAAGTTTAATTAAAAGTATAGCTAAGTTTCATGTTATTAAGTCCAGGTTGAAACTTCCAAGTATTGGTCAGTTTCGTTGCTTTTTTACCTTCATATATTTGTGTAAGGTAGTTATCAATATAATCAACCGTTAATATTCCTAAGAAAGAACCCAATGCTACGTCTGAAAACCAATGAGACTCTGTCCATAATCTTGAAATTGGAGAAATAGCTCCCACAGTATAGAGTCCTACCTTAGCCCAAGGATTTTCAACCTGTCTTGCAATGGAGTGAATAAACACCATAGATACTACGGAGTGCCCAGATGGGAAAGAATGAAATCCAGGGCTAGCGCTAAAGGGCTTGAACGTATACGGTCCTCCTGCACGAGGTCTAGCCCTACCTACAACTGTTTTGATAGAAGTTTGTAAAAAACCAGCAGCAGCAATAGAAGACATCATTAGGATACCTGTTTTTTTGATTTTACTTTTTTTAGCCAACAATCCGTAAGTGTAAAGTCCGCTAGAAAATATGACGGCATTGATAGGACCTCCAAATCGAAATCCAAATTCTTTAATAGGTTGAGGAGCTTTGTCTTCTACCTTTAAAAATTCCTTTCTTAAAGACCTATCAGCTAAAGATAATGCAGCGTAGCTACCTAAAACAATTCCTAATGTTTGATAGTCTTTCTTTTTCCAACGCAAGGGAGAGGTGTAAAATCGTGCAATACCTTTCCACGTATGTCCAAAATCTGTATTTAGTGTTTCACCGATGCTTCTCGAATCAGAATTATTGTAATCATTTGACTGTATTCGCTGGGAATATCCAGAAAGACTTGTAACAAAAGCAAGTATCAAAAGTAATTTTCTAAACATTTTATCTAGATTTAATATTGGTTTCTATGGTATTGTAAACAACGGAATTGTCTGGAACAGATTTAGTAACCCATACGTTACCTCCAATAATAGAGTTAGTTCCAACAACAGTTTCTCCACCCAAAATAGTAGCATTGGCATAGATACATACATTGCTTTTTACTGTTGGATGTCTTTTTTTGTCTTGCTTGTCTTTGCTAACGCTTAAAGCCCCTAAAGTAACTCCTTGATAAATTTTTACAAAGGGTTCAATTATACAGGTTTCCCCAATAACAATACCTGTGGCATGGTCTATAAACACAGGAGATTGAATAGTTGCCCCTGGGTGGATATCTGTACCTGTTAATCTGTGAGCATATTCACTCATCAAACGAGAAAATAAATACAATTTTAACTTATATATTTCGTGACTCAAACGGTGTATGGCAATGGCATAGAATCCAGGATAGGCAAAGTATATTTCTTCTACTCGTCTGGCTGCAGGATCGGATTCCATAAAATAAGCAGCATCTTGATTTAAGTTGGTTAGAATACTTGGAAGTTTTTTCGCAAAACTAATCCAAGATTTGTCGCAAATTTCTTGAGTAGATAAGCATGAAATTTTGGCTGCTTTTTTAAAAAGTAATTCTAATTCTTTAAAACCACTTGCTAAATCGATACTATCGTCAAACAATATGCTGAAAATTTTTTGAGTAAAATCTTCAACACTTGTTTTTACGCTATAATTTAGGTCAGTGTTTTGTTTTATGTTTTGTAACTCTTTAATAATTTCTTTCATGCGGTAAATTTCATGGCATAAAAGTAAACATTAGAATTCTTTAATTAAAAAAATGTTGTCTTATCTTTTTAGTGATTGTTTTAGCCAGTTTAAACTTGGATTCTACTGTCCAGCCAGCAATATGGGGGGATAGCAATACCTTTTCGCTATGAATTAAGTATTGAAAAGCTTGTGGAAGTTGATTATTATCAAATAAGTTTTCGAAGGAGAGTTTTTCGTATTCCAACACATCTAAGCAGGCTCCTAAAATTTTGTTGTTTTTTAAGGCATCTACCAAATCATTAGTAACTACTGCTGTACCCCTTGCTGTGTTGATTAAGTAGAATGGCTTGGTAAACCCGTTGATAAATTCTAAATTAATCATTTGATACGATTGCTCGTTGTGCGGAGTATGAATACTTAAAACATCCGTATGTCTTTTTAGTTCATCAAGCAAAACTTGTCTACAGTTATCGTCTCCTACGTTATCTTTTAAATCGTAGCAAATAACGTTACAATCAAAACCTTTTAATTTTTTAGCAAACGCTTTTCCCATGTGGCCATAACCAATTAGTCCAATGGTTTTGCCCTCTAATTCTAAACCGCGATTTTCTTCTCTAAGCCAATTTCCGTTTCTTATTTCTAAATCGGCTTTTTTAATATTATTGAACAAACAAAGAATCATTCCCAAAGCATGCTCTCCAACAGCGCTCATATTCCCTTCGGGAGCTGCAATTAGTTGTATGTTTTTTTGTATTGCAAATTCAACATCAATACTCTCTAATCCTGCACCGACTCTAGCAATAAACTTTAAGTTGGTGGCCGCATTTAAAAATTTTTGATCGATTTTAAATCTACTACGGATAACAATACCATCATACAAATGGATTGTATTTTCAATTTCTTTTTTAGAGGATGTATAATCTTCATAGTTTTCACATCCTAATAGATTCAAATCTTCTATTAAAGCAGGGTGGTTGGAGTCTATATGAAGTATTTTCATACGATATAGGTGTTGGTTAAACGGTTAAATTACTCGTTTGCTTTTGATGAGTTTTTTATCAGAATAGTACTCTTATCAAAATTGAGAGCGATTAATATTGCTCCGATTCGTTTGGAAAGTCAAGAGATTTTACATCTTTAGTGTATTGCTTTACAGCTTCGGACATATCATCGTATAGATTTAAATATCTACGTAAAAAACGAGGATGAAATTCGTGTGTCATTCCTAGCATATCGTGACTTACTAAAACCTGTCCATCAACATCTGCTCCAGCTCCAATACCAATTACGGGAATTGATAAGCTTTCTGCTACCTTTTTGGCTAGTTTTGCTGGAATTTTTTCTAAAACCAATGCAAAACACCCTTTTGATTGTAAGAATTTGGCATCTTCCATTAATTTTTGAGCTTCCGCTTCTTCTTTAGCTCTAACGGTATAGGTTCCAAACTGATAGATTGACTGAGGAGTTAAACCCAAGTGGCCCATGACAGGAATTCCTGCTTGTATAATTCTTGATAAAGCATTGTCTATTTCAGCACCACCTTCTACTTTAACAGCATGTGCACCAGATTCTTTCATTATTTTGATGGCAGATCTTAAAGCTTCCTTTGAGTCTGATTGGTAGCTTCCAAAGGGAATATCAACTACAACCAAACTCCTTTTTGAGGCTCTAACTACACCACTTGCATGGTATATCATTTGATCTAGCGTAATAGGCAATGTAGTTTCGTGACCAGCCATCACGTTAGAAGCAGAATCTCCTACCAATATAACGTCTACACCTGCGTTGTCTATAATTTTAGCCATTGTAAAGTCGTAGGCAGTAAGCATAGAGATTTTCTCTTGGTTGCCTTTCATTTGAATCAATGAATTGGTGGTAACCCTTCTGTATTTTTTATTTATAGTAGACATGATTTTTATAATCTCAAAAATGTGGTGTGTAAAATTAAGATTTATTTATTACATAGAGCGGGTTAATAGTATTTAGGATTAAAATAAGCGAGTTGAATACGAAGACAAAATAAAATTGGACGGAGTCTTCAAAAACCTAAGATATTTATAAACTTTTGTTAATTTTGCTGGATTGAAAACAGCAATCAACTAAAAAAATTAAACAAAAAACTTTAATTAAGTTCAGAGATTTACATAATTGGTTGCATCATTCAATTGTAGTTCAAAAATTATATCTTTATCATCGTAAAAACCCTAATAAACAAATGTCTGAAGAAACAATTAAACACACCTTAAATCCAGATAAATGGATAGATGCTTATGCAGATTATCTTTTTAACTATACAATATCTAGGGTAAGTGACGGTGAAAAGGCTAAAGATTTGGTTCAAGAAACTTTTTTTGCTGGCTTAAAGTCTATGAAAAATTTTGAAGGAAAAGCAAGTGAAAGGACTTGGTTGATTTCTATTCTTAAAAGAAAAATTATTGACCACTACAGAAAAATTAATTCTAAGAAGGGGAAAGCAGAGATTAGAATGAATTTTTACACTGATGGCGAAAATGAAGGAGATTGGATTGAAGAACGTGTGCCCCAGAAATGGAATACGGGAGCAGATGCTAACATAGAGTCTGAAGAGTTAGGAGAAACTTTGCAGTTGTGTATAGATAAGTTACCAGAAAAATATAGAATGGTTTTTGAAATGAAAACAGTTCAAGGGTTTGAAACAGAAGATATTTGTAATGAGTTGGATATTACATCGTCTAACTTATGGGTGATTATACACAGAGCAAGAACTCAATTAAGAAGATGTATGGAAGATAACTGGTTTAAAAAGTAACAAGGCCATGGGAAATATGAAAATTACATGTGAAGAGGCTACAACTATTTGTACTAAAACACAATACGGAGAAGCAACTTTGGTAGAGAAAATAAAGTTAAATATGCACTTTATGTACTGTAAAGTGTGTAGATTATTTACAAAGCAAAATGCACAATTAACAGGGATGTGTGCTTCGATAAAACCTAAAAATGAAGGTTTTAGCATGTCCGAAGCAGACAAATTGAGATTAAAAGAGCAAATTAAAGAATTTGAACAATAGCATTTTATGCATTTTTTACCTGAAGCTATAGATGAGTATGCCGTTAGCCATTCGCAAAAAGAACCAAAACTTTTAGAAGCGCTGAATACAGAAACTTGGCAAACTGTACTAAACCCTAGAATGTTAAGCGGTACTTACCAAGGCAGAGTTTTATCAATGATTGCCAAATTGGTCAATCCTAAAAATATTTTGGAAATAGGTACTTATACAGGATACTCTGCACTTTGCATGTGTGAAGGGATGCGATCTAACGGTAGTTTGCATACGATTGATAGAAATGAAGAGTTGTACGATTTACAGAGAAAATACTTTAACCTATCTGAATTCGGTTCTCAAATACACCAACACATAGGAAATGCCACAGATATTTTACCTACCATAGATAAAAAGTTTGATTTGGTTTTTATTGATGCAGACAAAGCCAATTATTCGAATTATTTTGATTTAATTATCAATAAAATGAATTCTGGTGGAGTTATCTTATCAGATAATGTTCTTTGGAGTGGTAAGATTGTGGAAGGGGTAGATGATAACGACAGAGATACTAGAGAACTTATTATTTATAATAAAAAAATAAACGAAGACTCTAGGGTTGAAACGGTATTGCTACCTATCAGAGATGGGTTAACCATTTCTAGAGTAAAATAATAGTCACCATAAATGTTGATAGATTGCACAACTATGTTATAAATTCGCAATACACAGAGTTTATATGTAATTATCAATATGCGTTGGATCAATAGAGATGCCCCTAATAAGCAAGTAGTTAAAAACTTATCTAAAGAACTAGGAATAGATAAGGTTTTGGCTACTTTATTAGTTCAGAGAGGTATCGATACTTTTGACAAAGCCAAAGATTTTTTTAGACCTAGTTTAGATCAACTGCACGATCCCTTCTTAATGAAAGACATGCAGCTAGCAGTCGATAGAATTATACAAGCTATTGATGACGAGGAAACTATAATGGTTTATGGAGATTACGACGTAGATGGAACTACAGCCGTCGCACTAATGTCCTCTTATTTACTAACACTTTATCCTAATGTAGTTACATATATTCCTGACAGATATAAAGAAGGGTACGGCATCTCGTATGCAGGAATAGATTTCGCAGAAGACAATAACATTTCGTTAATCATAGCATTGGATTGTGGTATCAAAGCAATTGATAAGATTGGTTATGCTAATCAAAAAAATATAGATTTTATTATTTGCGATCACCACAGGCCTGGAAAACAAGTCCCCCAAGCCGTTGCTGTATTAGATCCTAAACAGAAAGATTGTTTTTATCCTTTTGATGAGTTATCTGGTTGTGGAGTAGGGTTCAAACTAGCACAAGCAATTACTCACACTTTAGAGAACCCTTTTGAGGATTTGATACCTTATTTAGATTTGCTAGCCGTTAGTATTGCTGCTGATATTGTTCCTATGAATGGCGAAAACAGAATTTTAGCTTATCATGGTTTACAAGTTATAAATAGCAATCCACGTCCAGGAATAAAAGCAATCATCGATCAAGTAAACAAAGATAGATTGACGATTACCGATGTGGTTTTTATCATTGCCCCAAGAATTAATGCTGCTGGAAGAATGAAACAAGGAATACATGCAGTTGAGCTAATGACGGAAAAAGATGTAAATGTGGCTAAGCAATTTGCATCAGAAATCAATCAATATAACAATGATAGAAAAGAGTTAGATAAAAAAATAACCGATGAAGCTTTACAACAAATTAGAGAAAATAATGAAGAGCAAAATAGCACGACAGTTGTTTATAGTGAAACTTGGCATAAAGGTGTTATTGGTATTGTGGCTTCAAGATTAATAGAAACGTATTACAAACCTACCTTAGTTTTTACAAAAAGTGGCGATAAACTCGCTGCCTCAGCAAGATCTGTCAAAGGATTTGATGTTTATAATGCTTTAGAAGCGTGTTCAGAACACATTGAACAGTTTGGGGGGCATAAATATGCAGCAGGATTGACTTTGTTGCCCGAAAAATATAAAGATTTTAAAGCTGCGTTTGAAAAAGCAGTTAAACAAACCTTGCCGATAGCGTTAACTTCTCCTGAAATTACGATTGATGCTGAAGTCGAATTAGCAGACTTAACACCAAAGTTTTATAGAATTTTATCGCAATTTGCTCCCTTTGGACCTGCGAATATGAAGCCTGTATTTAAAGCTACAGACTTAAGAGATAACGGATATGGTAAGCGTATTGGTAAAGTAGAAATCGAAAACGATTTGCCTAAACATTTACGATTGAATATTGTTTACGGTGCCGATAAAAAAACGTACAATGCAATAGGTTTTAATATGGGAAACCAGCTAAAAGAACTTCAAAATAACGAGTCATTTGAAGCTGCTTTTACATTAGAAGAAAATAACTGGAATGGTTATAGTTCTTTACAATTGATGTTAAAAGATTTAAAAATTACCAGTTAACACCCACACCAAAAGTAAACCTCAACCCTTCTTCACTATTAAACAAGTTTAAATTAGCTTTGGTAACTCCTGGTATACTCAACCAAAAACTTCCACCGTAAGCGGTATGCCATTTATTGGAGGTTTCATTAGGAGACCAAACTCTACCATAGTCAAACCCAGCAGAAACTCCATATGTTACAGGTAGTATAGGTGTTCTTGTTTTTTTTATAGTGTATCTTAAGTCGGTATTTTGGCTGTAAGCAGTTTTACCAGCAAAACGTTCGTTTCTAAAACCTCTCAATCCATTATCTCCACCTACAAAGGCAGATTGATACAATTGAAACTCATCTGCAAAGTTAAATTGGCTTCTAAATTTACTAGCAACAACCCACCTCTTACTACTACTGATAGGTTGAATAAATCCTGTACTAGCCTTGATAAAAAATAGAGAAGACTCGCTAGTAATATTGTAATCCCAGCCAGAATTTAGATAAAACTGAAATCCAAGACTAGGCAGCGTATTGCTGTCATAGTTTTCATAATTTAAGTTGGTGTTCAATCCAATAAACTGCTGTGATCCAAAAAAATCGTTGAATTGATCGTTTAGGAATCTACCCTCAGTTTCTTCAATTTCATAAATTTTATAAGGTATGCTTACATTAAAAATAGCTCCTCTTGCATTAGACCATACAAATCCAGGTTCAATTTTTTTAATTTCTGTTTTAACTCTATTGTAATCAAATCCCCTAGAGTCGTCTGTGTTCTTTGTATTGTTACCAAAACCAAAAAAGTTATTGCTAAAATTAGAACTGGTAAAGCGTGTATTGATAAAGAAATTCCATTTATTGATATAAGTGGCAAACTCACTAGCATGTTTAATATCAAAACCATTAGTTACGCTAAAGTATTTAATATTGATGCTGTGTTTGTTAGTGAATGGCTGTTGGTTATAACCGTAATTGCTAATACTAATACTAGCTCCAATGCTAATTTCATCGTCAGGATTGTAGGAAACTAGTGGTAACATGGTTTTTGAATGATCCTTAATCTTTCTAAAATGATAAACGTTTTTGCTGTATTGGTTGGTTAAATGTTTTCTAAATTTTCCATCGAATTTATTTTTTTTGCTTTTAAAATCGTGAACACTAATATTTTTTGAGTCTTTAACATTATATTCATCCTCATCTTGTCCTCCAATTAATCTAATTTTGGGACTTTTTTTAGAAACATTCTCAACTTTGTAGATGTCGTCATCATCTAAACCATATACCCATATTTCTTTGGTGTTTTTATTGTTAAATTTTTTAGTGAAATGTAATTTATCCTTTTTGCCGTCTTTAAGATTGTATACGTTAACAGTGGTGATTTTCTCATCCGAGGAAATTTCGAATAAATTGTCCTTATCGGTCCCTTTTACAATAGCAAATTTTTCCATAATTTCTCTATACTGACTAGCAATATCCGGTGCATGGTCTCTACGATATTTAAGGCTCTGCTTTATTTTTTCTGTTTTGTTGTTTTGAACACTTTTAGGAAGTTTATCAAACGCATTGTCTATAATTTCATCAGTTAAATTTTCTTTGATGAACAATGCTTGTTTATCCCATAAGCTATATTCGCTTTCTTGCAAAAGAGAAATGTCGATAGGGTAGGGTTCATCATTAAACTTAAAGATATTTCTCATTTTTTTATCATAAGTCTGCATCAATTTTATAGGATCCACTAGTGAGGTAAGCGTAGTCAAAACAGCTCCATCATAACTAGAAAAAGCTTGATCTCTATCTCTAGGAATAGGTCTAAACGTTTTCTGCTTTCCGTTTTTAAATACAGCCCATCTCCATTGATCAACATGTCTATCCCAGTCTCCAATAATCATGTCAAACAATCTAGCAGTTACATAACTCTCCTCGTCTAACTTGTTTTGCTTGTTTTCTCTTAATTCTTTTAACAAGTCATCGGTGCTAATAATATCGTCTGGACTTCCAAAAGAGTTCAAATCAACGTGTCCGTCCTCAGGTCTTTCTTCTATCATATACAAAGCATCTCCAAATTCATCATTGTGCGGTGAGATTGCATTTTGCTTGGGAACATAAAAAAGCTTGGGATTGGTGTGATAGATACCCAAAGGGTCCGATAAATCTCCTACTATAAAGGGAGTATAAGGGTGGGCACTTGTGTAAAAATCATACAGGAGATCTTCAGTTAAAGTGTTTTTCATTTTATCTGCAATGTAATCTTTCTTAAAAGCAACAGTCTGTAAAAACCTTACGGCACTCTTTTTTAATGCTCTCATCACATATTGCTTCCCTTCGGGGTTCACAAACCGTAAAGACTTTGATTGATGTCCACCTCCTTTTTTCACCAATTTTAGGCCTCCATATAGCGTGTCTAAAGAAACAGTTTTAGCTTCTATAGGTGTACTGTAGGCATTCCTGTAATGTTCTCCCCATAATGCTTTGTAGGCTTTGCTTTTATCTGTTCTATCTTTAGAATAAATAGTAGCTTTCTTGGTAGAACCGATGTTTGAAATATCGTAATTTTTATCCTTTTTTTCTACTTCTTTGCGGAACACAACAGTTTTAAATACTGTTTCATCATTACTAATAAATGTAGCTACCACCTGCTCGTCATCGTAAATACTAAGTTTAACATAACCATTCTGTCCGTAGCTAAAACCTTTAGCATCATTTAAAAATGTAGGAGATTGTTTAGATCCCGAACCACTTACGATTTGAGGAATTCCTTGATTGAACAAATATTGTAGGTTATGGTCGTGACCAGAAACAAACATAATCCTTTCGTGTTCTTTGGCTAAGGTAGTAACTCTCTTTACCAACTCATTGTAATTGTAACCCTGTATATCTTGAGTATTTAATCCGCTAGTTTTTCGTATGGTTTGAATAACAGTCCCTAAACCAGGAAGAGGCACTTTGTTGCCTATAGGGTAAAGATGGCTTTTTAGAGATATAGCTCCTCCGTGCGTTCCTCTACTTACGGTGGGGTGGTGCATGGCTATCAAAGTAATTTTGCTCTGACTTTTATTGATGAGTCCTTCCAACTCTATAAAAAACTTCTCACGAGTTTTTATCTCATCACATTTGTCGTTAATTTCTGGGTGCTTGTCCCAGTCGGTGATGTACCATTGTGAGTCGATAAAAATAACATCTACTTTGGAGTTTAAGTGCACTACTTTTAATGGGCAACCATTTTCTGGCAAAAAAGTGTTTTTACCAATGGTTTTTTCTATAAATTTTTCCTGTTCTTTAAGCCCTTTTAAACCTTTCATCCAATCGTGATTACCAGGAATAAAAAACTTTTGCCCCTTATAATTTTTCAAAATATCTGTTTGAGCCGTCAGTTTATTCAAACCATCAGTTTGCCTTCTTCCCTTTTTAGGAGACAATCCAGCGGGGTAAACATTATCACCCAAGAAAATAACACTGCTGTTTTCACCCTCACTTGCCAGTTTTTGTTTTAGACTTTGAAAGGTTTGATTACTATTGGGACTACCACCGGCATCACCAATTAAATAAATATTACTAATTTCAGTACCCTCATCTTTAACAGAACTCCAATTTTTAAATTGTTCTGATATTTGCTTTTCGTATGTAGCACAGCCAATTAGGGTTAATAGAATGCTTAGATTAAGCGTATATTTAAAATAAAGTAATTTCATTTTTATTTGATATAATGATAATCTAAAAGTAAAGTTATTTTTAATAAATTTGATAAAAACCTTTCAAATATATATGAAGTCTCCCATTGTAGAATCTGCTGAGTTATACGTTGTAAATTATCTAAAGAAAAATTTACCAGCAGGCACCATTTACCATAGTATTTCTCATGCACAACACGTAGTTGATGCGGTTAAAACTTTAATAAAAGAAGAGGGGGTTTCTGATCAAGATGCAGAGTCTGTTTTAGTGGCAGCGTGGTTTCACGATATTGGTTATACTGAAGGGAGTGAAAACCACGAGGAGATCAGTGCCAAGCACGTAATCTCTTTTTTAGAGAATCACGAAGTATCTAAGGAACAAGTTGACAAAATTGTGGGTTGCATTAGAGCAACTCAAATGCCTCAAACTCCCCAAAATCTTATTGAAAAGATTATTTGTGATGCCGATTTGTATCACGTAGCTACTACTTCTTTTGAGAAAGACAGCAAACTATTAAGAGCGGAATGGGAGCTTTTAGAGGGAAGGACAATGACTGATTTGGAATGGTATCAGTGCAATTCTGATTTTTTAAGAACTCATAAGTTTTATACAGATTTTGCTTACAAACATTGGAGTGAAATGAAATCTGTAAACTTGCTAGCCAATGAAAAGCTTTTAAAGGAGAAAATTAGTAAGGAAGACAAGAAACTTAAAAAACAAATTGCAAAAAAAAATGCACTTAAAGCAGATAAAACTATTGAAACTATGTATAGGGTTACGCTTCGTAACCATATAAAATTAAGCGATATTGCAGATGCAAAAGCCAATATTTTGTTGAGTGTGAATGCTATTATATTATCATTAGCGCTGTCTAATCTATTTCCAAAATTAGATAAAATAGATAACCATTACCTAATAGCTCCAACCATTATATTTTTATTAACTGCAGTGATATCAATCATCTTTGCTATTTTATCTACTAGACCTAAAGTAACTTCTGGAACTTTTACCAAAAAAGATGTTGAAGATAAGAAAGTCAATTTATTGTTTTTTGGAAACTTTTATAAAATGCCTCTAGAAGATTTTGACGAAGGAATTTTTACTTTAATAGATGATAAGGAATATTTGTACAAATCTTTAAATAAAGATTTATACTTTTTGGGGGTAGTTTTAGCTAGAAAGTATAAGTTGCTTAGGCTAACTTACACCATATTTATGGCAGGAATTATTATTTCTGTAGTTGCTTTTGGAGTTGCGTTTTACAACTTAGAGCTAACTGTACCAGGGGTTTAATTAAACCCCTATGTTTTTTGTTACCTCAGCAAGATGATCAAAAGAGACCATTTCTTTATTTCTATTGTAGTTGATGCTTACTCTGATGGCTTTTAGTCCAGAAACCCCTTGCAAATCCTCAATATCTACATATTCTATTTCAGAAGTAAAATAGTCTTGGTCGGTTAAGTAGTTAATGTATTTAATGTATTCTTCCAAATCATGCTCGTGAGTGTAAACAATGGCTATTTTACCTGGCTGTGTTAGACGCTCCTCAGTACCTTTTATATAAGCTTTGTCAATTCTTTTCTTTATAATTTCATATCTAATGTTGTAGGCACCATCTACATCAAATTTTTTCTCATCCATTCTAAACTTAATATCTAGTGGCAGAGAATGTATCAAAATTAGAGAAGTTACCTTTAAACTGATTTCTGTAAAACTAAAATCAACTTTTTTGGCAATATATTCCAACTCACATTGCTGTTGTAACTGCCATAGTTTAAGATTTTTGATATACAGCGGATGAAGACTTTTGACATTAGTGATACTCTCTCCAATATACATATTGTAATCTACCCCATCTGTTTTAAATCTCTCGTAATAATGAGGATAGAAAGCTTGTGCTTGCTTTTGAGCTTTGTCTAAATGCTTTGCTAAACTAGAATTTAAATGAGTTATAAAGTCTTCGTAAGCCTTACGTTTTTTGTAGACAATATTCAAATTCGGATCTATTTCCGAGTTATAGTCAATAATAACGCTTCTTAAAGAAGGAGTATTTTCTTTAATGTGCTCGAGAACTGGATAAATATCACGTTTAAATAAATCTGTGATTTGAAGCTCGTCAGTAGTTTTAATCCCCTCTTGTATGGATTCTAAACGATTGTGTAATCTATAGATAATTTCCTTATAGACAGGTAAAGGTTCCTGATGATATATGTCTTTAAAAAGATCAATAGTTTTAGACAATTGATACTCTAAATCTTGCTGAATTGCTGTATTTCTTGCCACTGAAGATCCTTGAACGTCGCATTGTCCGTAAAGAGGATAAACGTTTTTAAAAGAAATACTCTTTAGTTTAGCGTTATAATTATGACTAGAAATATACTCGTCAGCAGCGTTGTAAAACTTCCATTTTACACTAGGGTGAATTGTAGTGTAATTCTCCTGTATAACAGTTTCTAGCAAATTGTGTCTTTCATCAATAGCCCTTGAAACAGTTATAGATAATACAGAAATAATATCCTTTAACTTGTTTGCGTTGATTGAATTTAACTCGTATTTACGTGGTGAACCAAGTTCCAATATTGCAGAGAAATCATTATTCAAGTCAATAGGAACAAGAATGATACTTTGCAAATTGTTTTGAGCAACGGTTTTATAAAATTTGTTGTCACCAGATTGCTGTTTATACTGTTCCAAATCAGGAATTGCAGTAATTAGAGAAGAGTTGAAAACTCTATTCACAATACTACTACAAAAATGAGTTTCGGGATTGTTACAAATATCTTTGGCAATTAAGCTGTGTTCTTCGTTATGTCTAATAAAGTTACTGTGTGCTCCTTTATTTTTGTTATAAATAGAAATTCCCAGCTTTAAATCCTTAAGGTTAAAAAGTTTTCTTATTTGAGATTCAAGTTGTTCCAAACTATCAATATTTCTTTTGATAAAGGTGTTTTTTATCTTAGAAATGGTTTCGTCTTGGGTTACATCAATGAGATTAATCATTCCAAAACCTTTAAAAATATATGAGTTTGGAGGAAATTTCTCCTTCCAAATATCGATGTTGTCAAAATTACTAAGCAGTATTTTGATATCTTCATCGGTAATATCTGGAGCTTTATCTGTTTTTATAATAGTTCCAAAATCTGTATTATACAATGCTCTGTAACTTTTGATATTACCAGATTTAAGATCGGGAATGTCGTAAAAAAAAGGTCTCTTGAAATCGATATGATAATCATAAAGAAAAGATAAAATGTACAGACATGTCATGATGTACATATTAGAATTTTCAAAATTTCTAATATCAAAAACGTAGTCCTCACCGGCGTTATCAATAATTGCTTTGAATCTTTTGGACAACATAAAAGAGGTCATATCAAAAGGGATAGAAGCTGCTTTTATTTCGTTGCTCTGCAACAGGTCTGGAAACAAAATAGATAATAACTTATTTATTTGTTTGTCGTATGTATGCAACAAAGAAAAATCAGTAAATCCCTCTCTTAGAACAGGATGCTGATTCATCTCTTTCAGTATTTTATTTGCTGAATCAAAAAAAATACTGTCTCTATTTAAAGACTGTTCTTCTAAGTACGTGTATATCTTTTCAAAGCTAACATGTATTTGAATAGGTAATTCTTTATTACTGATAGGACTTTTTAATATGTACATAGTCAATAAATTAGCAATTATAAGGCAAGATATAAACAATAAATTGCTTTAACAATGGTATTTTAATCAATTAATTATTTTTGTCTAAAATAAATAGTGATAGGAACTCCATTAAAATCGTATATTTCACGCATTTTATTCTCTAGAAAACGTTTATACGGATCTCTAATATATTGAGGTAAATTAGCGAAAAAAGCGAACTGCGGAGTAGGTGTAGGCAATTGCATACAGTATTTAATCTTAATGTATTTACCTTTTACTGCTGGAGGAGGATAGCTTTCTATAACCGCTAACATGGTTTCATTCAACTTACTGGTAGCAATTTTGTTACTTCTGCTTTTATGTACGTTTACAGCTGTTTCTAAAGCTTTTAACAATCGTTGTTTGGTGATAGTTGATGTGAATACAATAGGTACGTCTGTAAAGGGTTCAATTTCTTTACGTACCATTTCTTCACATTTTTTCATGGTATTGGTTTCTTTATCTAACAAGTCCCATTTGTTAACTAGAATAACAATTCCTTTTCTGTTTTTTTGTGCCAACCAAAAAATATTTTGATCTTGTCCTTCAAAACCTCTGGTAGCATCAATCATCAATATAGCTACATCACAATGCTCAATAGCTCTTACGGCCCTCATTACAGAGTAAAATTCTATATCTTCTTTAACTTTGGATTTCTTTCTAATACCAGCAGTATCAACCAATTTAAAATCAAATCCGAACTTGTTATAAGTGGTGTCAATGGTGTCTCTTGTGGTACCCGCTATATCGGTAACAATATTTCTATCTTTACCAACCAAGGCATTGATAAAAGATGATTTTCCTGCGTTGGGTCTTCCTACAACAGCAAACTTAGGCAGCTCATCTTGTAAATTAGTATGGTCTTCTTCTTCAGAAATGTCAGGCATCTCCTTTACTAAAGCATCTAATAATTCTCCTGTACCACTTCCGTTGATAGATGAAATGGAATAATATTCTCCTAAGCCTAGGTTGTAAAATTCAAAAGCATCATTCTCTCGCATTGCATTGTCAACTTTGTTGACAGCTAGAAAAACAGGTTTTTTACTTTTTCTTAAGAGTTTAGAAACTGCCTCGTCTAACGGAGAAATACCAGTGGTAACATCTACAACAAAAACAATAATATCGCATTCTTCTAATGCCAATACAACTTGTTTTCTTATTTCATCTTCAAAAATATCATCAGAACCTTCAACATATCCACCAGTATCTATAAGGGAAAATTCTTTACCATTCCAATCTCCTTTACCATAATGTCTATCTCTAGTAACCCCGCTTACATCATCAACAATAGCTTCTCTACGTTGAATTAATCTGTTAAATAAAGTAGATTTTCCTACGTTAGGTCTTCCTACAATTGCTATGATGCTATTCATAATCTTTATAAAATTTGTGCAAAGATACGCAAAATGTGTAGGAAGATTATCTTCTATTTCTCTTTTAAATTTTTCTTTACTCTACTTAAAGATTCTGGTTTAACACCAAGATAACTGGCAATGTGGTAAAGAGGAACTCTATCTAGTATTTTGGATTTCTTTAGAACGAACTCCGTGTACAAGTCTTCAATAGTCATTGTTTTTTTAATCTCTTCCTTTTCTAACAACTTGGCATAGCTATTTAAGTATAAGTTCAGAGTGGCTTTTGTGTATACGGGACATTTTTCAAAAATAGTATGATAAGCTTCTTTACTTAAGCTTATAGTTTCTGTCTTCTCTAATGCTTGTGCACTTGTTCTTGATGAAAGGTTGTTTAGTATTTGATGATACTCTCCAATCCACCAATCTTCAAAAGCAAAAAAACGATTGTATTCTTTTTGCTTAGCGTCTTTGATAAAAACTCTAACACATCCTTTTTGAATGTAATGAACGCAAAGGTCATTGTCTCCTTCGTTAAAGAGAAATTCTTTTTTTTTATATTTTTTGACTTCTGCTAAACTAGTGATGATGTCGATTTCATTTTTGGGTAGTTCAACACCTCTGGTTTGATAGTATTTGACAATGTTACTAAGCATTATAATTAGGGGGCTTTGGTGGGTTATTGCTTGGTTTAAATATCAGTAAGATTTAGTTTTTCAGGGTCATCTGTTTTCTAATTCTACTTAAAGATTCGGGTTTAATGTTTAAGTACGCTGCTATGTGGAATAATGGTATTCTTTTATCAACATACGGATGATTGCGCAAAAGTAATTCGTAATTTTCTTGTGCGCTTAAACTTCTTTTCTGTTTTTCTTTTTTTGCTATTGAATATTTTTCAGCAGCAGATATTTCATGCAATATTTTTGTGGTAACTGGACACTCTTCCATAAGAATGTCGCAGTCGGATTTGGTAAAAACCAATAATTGAGATTCTTCTATAGCTTGGGCACTGCACAGCGCTGGTTTTTCATGAAGCAACTCGTACAAATCAACCATCCACCAATCTCTATGGGTAAATCGTCTAATATAGTCTGTGCTTTTTGCATCTGTGTAGTATTCTCTTAACAGACCAGATAATACGTATGCTCCGTGCTTAGGAATTTTACCTTCTTGATATAAAAACTCACCTTTTTTTAGGGTAATTGGTTTAACTAGCCTGCCTAATATTTCAGTTTCTTTAAAGGGAATGTTTTGTGTTTTAGATAAAAACTCTATAATTCTTTGAGGCATTGTATTGTTGTTTTTATGTTATATAAACAAACCTTTAATTACTAGATAGTTAGGGATAAGAGGCAAAGATAATAATTTTTATGAGACTTTATTTACAATAATAAACAAATGTTAACTTCTAGTCTGTCCATTTCCCCTGATTACCCATTTGTAAGATGTAATCTCATCTAGGGCCATAGGTCCTCTGGCGTGTAACTTCTGTGTGCTGATTCCTATTTCTGCTCCTAGTCCAAATTGAGCCCCATCTGTATAAGCTGTAGATGCGTTGGCATAGACTGCAGCTGCATCTACATTGTTTAAGTATTTTTCGATAGTCTGAGGATTTTCAGAAATGATAGCCTCACTATGTTTAGAGCTATACTTTGCAATATGATCCAAAGCGCTATTTAAATTTTTTACAGTTTTAATAGCCATTTTATTGGCTAAAAACTCTGTTCCAAAGTGAGAATCATCTGCCTTGTTTAAAAGTTCTTGTGGATAATCAGATAGTTGTGCATAAGAATCCTCATCAGCATAAATGATAGTTCCTTTGCCAGCCAATCCGCTAGTTAGAAGATTTAGATTGCTGAGTTGAGAATCGTGAATGAGCAAGCAGTCCAAAGCATTACAAACACTAACGCGTCTTGTTTTGGCATTGGCAATAATTGCAGTTCCTTTTTTAACGTCTCCGTCTTTGTCAAAATAAGTATGTACAATACCTGCACCAGTTTCTATTACAGGAACTTTTGCATTTTCTCTTACATAGTTAATCAATCCTTGACTACCTCGAGGTATAATAATGTCTACATAGTCTACAGCATTTAACATTTCTGTGGTTGCACTTCTATCTGCAGGTAATAGAGTTACAACATCAGTATTCACATTATTGCTATTTAGTACTTCTTTAATAATGTTTACGATTGCGATGTTAGAAAATTCTGCATCGGAACCTCCCTTTAAGATACAGGCATTTTTTGTTTTGAAGCATAGAGAAAATACATCGAAAGATACATTAGGTCTCGCTTCGTAGATTACACCAATGACTCCTATTGGAACTCTTATTTTTGAAATATTTAACTCATTATCAAGAATTTTTTGATCGATAATTTTCCCAACAGGACTTTCTAATTTAGAAACATTTTTGATGTCGTTGGCAATAGCCTCTATTCTTTCAGCATTCAAAAGAAGCCTGTCGTATTTAGGATCGTTTATATCCATACGATCTAAATCTTTCTGGTTGGCTTCTAAAATAGCAGTTGTACAAGCTATAGCTTTTTCTGCAATTTCAATTAATATTTTATCAATTAACTCGTTAGATAATTCTATCAAAGTTCTACTAGCATTTCTGGAATTCTGAAATGTTTGTTCTAATTTAAAGTTCATTTTTACTTTATTGTTAAGTAATTATAGTGCACTAAAGCAGGTTGCTGCTGCTGTTTAATATAATTTTTGGCTTTCTCTGCACTGTAAGAGGCCTTTCCGTATCCAATCTCTTTACCCTCTAAGGTAGAAATGGTAATGATATCTCCTTTTTTAAAATCTCCTTCTATTTTTTCTACCCCAATGGGAAGCAAACTGTTTGCTTGGTTATTTAATAGCGCATCATATGCTCCTTTGTTTATAGTTACGGTTCCTTTGGAAAAAGTACCGGAATTGGTAATCCATTTTTTGATGGCTGATTTGTTTTTATCAAAATGAGCCCTAAATAAGGTACCTGTTTCTCGGTGCAACAATTTAGAAATAATATTTTTCGTAGTACCGTTTCCTATAGAAACATTTACACCTAATGCAGCTATTTTTACAGCAGTATTTACTTTAGTTAACATACCACCTCTTCCAAACTCCGATTTTTCTTCACTAATGGCGGTTTCTAAATCAATCTCCTCATTATCAAAATCTCTAATTAATTTAGCATCAGGGTTACTAGGATGGTCGGTGTATATACCGTCTACATTACTTAAAATAAGCAATTCATCGGCTTGTATCATACTAGCAACCAGTCCAGATAGTTCGTCATTATCGGTAAACATAAGTTCTGTGACGGACACTACATCATTTTCATTAATAATAGGAGTGATATTGCATTTTAACAAAGCCTCAATGCAGTTGGTCATATTTAGATAATGTTCTCTTGTACTAAAAGATTCTTTGGTGATTAGTACTTGAGAACAGACCAAGCTATAATTTGCAAAAAAGCTGTTGTACAAGTTCATTAGAGCTATTTGTCCGATAGAGGCTAAGACTTGTCTTTTGCTAACAGCATCTAAATTAGTAGGCAACTTTGCTTGAGATCTACCCGCTGCAACTGCACCAGAGGAAACAAGAATTACTCGATGACCTTCTTTTTTTAACGAGGCTATTTGCGCAACAATATGCTCAATTCTTTTTTTATTTGGAGCACCATCTGAAAGCGTAAGTACATTAGATCCTATTTTTATTAATATCTTTTTAGATGACATGATGTTAGCCGTTAGTATATCTATATGCTAGATGCAAATTCAACACTGTAAAAGTCGTTATTTTTTAAAGACTTCACAAGTGGTAAACGTCAATGTAATTTTGAGAGAGTCGGATTACTTTTTTAAAGTTAAAACAAAATTTTTAGACAAAATTTAAAGTATCAAATGATTTTCCTATCACTTTTTTAGGATCCGCATCTAGCCAGTTTTTTAAAATGGTAGCATACACTTGTCTAAAATCTATTTCGTATTTAATATCTCCGTTTTTATCAAGATTGCTAAGGTTGGGTGTGTTGTTATACATCCCCGGTTTGTTTAAATTTTCCGTAAGTAAAAATAGATTATTGGCCGCTCCATGGTCCGTACCATTACCTGCGTTTTCTTCTACTCTTCTACCAAATTCCGAAAACACCATAATCAACGTGTCTTTAAAAGTATTATGGGTTTTTAAATCATTGATAAAAGTTTCTATTTCTCCAGAAAAGACAGACATCAGTTTTTTGTGTCTGTTTTTTTGATTTACGTGTGTGTCATATCCGCCCATAGATACATAATATACGCTAGTTTCCAAATGGGAGTTGATATAAGTAGCTGTGGTTTCTAGTTGTTTACCAAAAGCATTTTTACCGTAATTACCTTTGGTTTTATAGGTTTTAGATTTTTCAAAGATATAAGAGGCAGAAGACTGAGCTTGAATCATTTGTTTATACAAATATCCAAGATTTTCTTCGCTCAAATGTTCTTCTAAGTGATGTTTATGAAGCACCTTATTAAAAAAGGGATCTTTTGTGTTTCTGTGTAATGATTTGGGATTACTTGCAGATATACCACTTTTATTAGCTCCCTTTAATGCCAAAGAAAGTTTATTGTCAACATCAATAGCCATATGGGATTTTAAGTTGTACTCATCAATATAGTTTCCAAGCCATCCCGTAGACTTGTATTCATCTGCATCAGATGCTGTTTGCCAAATATCTGCCGACCTAAAGTGCGATCTTACAGGGTTTGGATATCCTACGTTGTTAACGATGCTCAAATACCCTTTGTCATACAAGTTTTTAAGGGGAGACATATACTCAGGAAGTCCTAACTCATTGTCTAATTTTAAAATATCCTTTTTAGGAATAGAGATATTGGGTCTCTTGCTGTAATACAAGTCATTGTGGTAGGGAATAACTGTATTTAATCCATCATTTCCTCCAGATAGTTGAATAACAACTAGTTTTTTATGACCCAATAAGTTTTTGGGGATTCTTTCGAAAGCTTTTACAAAACTTGGCACAAAAAACATTCCACTTGCTAACGAACTATTAATTAAAAAATCTCTTCTTTTCATGATATTCAGGTTTTAGCACATTTGAAATTCTGGTAACGACATTAAGGCGATACAAAAATCTTTTGTAGAATTGTTATTAAGCGAATTGATTATTGATTGGGTATGCGAGTCTATTTTGTAGCCAATCAAACAGTGTTGCAAATCGGTATGTTTTTCTCCTTCTATATTTTTATCAAAAGAACTCCAATCCACATTTGTAAATACAACCTGAGATCTGTTATTTTTTCTTTTATTGATGGTCTCAAAATCATCTTCAAAAGTACTTTCTCGCTCGTATTCTATTTCCTTTTGTTGAGCTATACTTGAGGCTAGTTTGAGTCTTATCATGATGGTGTTAGCGTCAATCCACTGTTTGTTTCCTGGCCAACCCGCAACATTTGGTGGATGCAAAAGTTTCTGACCCAAATTGGATTGCAAATAGCTAAAGAAATTAATTTTTTTAAATTCAAAAGGAATCACCTTGTGTATACTAGCCAGTAACTCTGCTGGAGATTTAATTTTTACACCTATATTTTTTTCATCATAAAACCAATCTGCCTTTAAAGTGTACTCCATCAACTCTTGTATAGAGTAGTTTTTTCTGAACACTTTAGCCATTTTTAATACGTGTTCCTTATTAACGTTGAGATTTACGAATTCTTTGTAAATTTTTTGAGAAATAAACATTGCACATTCAGGCTTTTCTAATAGGATATCAATAATATCTTCTCCATTAAAATTACCCGTTTTGCCCATAAAAGTTTTACTACCAAAATCATGGTGTTTTTTTCTAAAAACAAACCCTGCATCGTTAGCTCCCCATCCAGTAAAAGCTCTTGCAGATTCTTTAATATCAATTTCAGTATAATTACCTACTCCCAAAGTAAATAACTCCATCAACTCTCTGGCATAATTTTCATTAGGGTGCTTTTTTTTATTTTGCTGATTGTTTAGGTATCTTATCATCATTGGGTTTTTGGAGATTTCTAAAACAAAAGTTTTAAAATTTCCTAAAGCATTTTTCTCAATAACTTTAATATAGTCTAGAGTTTGTTCAATGGAGTTACTAGCACACACAAAATGATTGGTCCAAAACAACTTCATTTTCTCGTGCAGAGTAGCTTCAGAGTGGTATAGATTTTTATACCAATTTTGATTGAGTTTCAAAATCAGCTTTCTGTTTTCTTTTAGCAAAGCTCTTTTTAGTTCAGGTGATTTTTCTTGTTTCTTTAATAAAATCAAACTCTTAATGTTTACAGAAAGGGGAGTGTAGCCTGCAGCTTTTTTAAAAAACAAATTCACGTTGGTATCTAAAGCATTTTTTTCTAAATGCTTAACTTCTCTAGGTAAAATACCAAATCCTACTCTATTATATAAATGAATAATATGATTGCTTTTCATGAGTAATAGTATAAGTTATAGATAAGACTTTCTTTTTTATTTAAAGTTTAATGTATTGTTGTAATCATTATTAATTACTTTAAATTATGTGTTTTTTTTGTTTAATGTTTTAATATTTTGGTCTTTTACTAAAGATATATTAATTCAGGTGTTTTTGTAATAGGTTGTTTCTTAGTTTATTAATAAAAGAGATTTTTGATATCGAAAAAATATATGATTTAAGCTTGTGAGAACTCTTATTTAATTCTAAATTTGCACCCATATCGCGGGATAGAGCAGTAGGTAGCTCGTCGGGCTCATAACCCGAAGGTCACTGGTTCGAGTCCAGTTCCCGCTACTAAATATAAAAGTCTTTCAGTAATCTGAAAGACTTTTTTTTGTGAGTAAAACTACATAGAAGAGTCTAGTTTCACAGAGTTAGTGTCAATTAATGTCTTAAAATAGTATTAGTCAATTCATTCGAAAGTATTAACACCTATGTTTCAGTAATAACTTATCGGTATCAAGTGTAAAGCAGTGTGATTTTCAACTGAAGATAACTAAAGAGTTTTAATAAAGGGTTAACAATTTTTTTGCTAACGACTAGGATGAATGGATTTGTGGGACACATCTAGTGGTCTATTGCTTTTCTGTGAATAAAACGCTAACGTATGTATGTTGTGAATTATCTACTGGCTTTTGATGTTATAGTTTACGAGTTGGCTTCGTTGTTAAGATATTTATTTATTAAAAATAATTTTTGAAATTTTTGTTGTGAGAACTACGTATATGTAGTATATTTGCAATCCATATCGCGGGATAGAGCAGTAGGTAGCTCGTCGGGCTCATAACCCGAAGGTCACTGGTTCGAGTCCAGTTCCCGCTACTAGTAAAACCACTTATTTATATAAGTGGTTTTTTTGTTTTTAAAGCAATGGCTTTTCTCATTTCAGAATTCTTAATAGCTTAATAATAACGTGAGTTCTGCGTCATGTTATTCAGTTTTTTTAAAATAGCTGCTTAGGATAGTTGTATTGAGAAGTTCATTTTTAGTGATAGGGAATTTTGCATTCTCTTTAAAATTATAATAGCGCTTTTTTACATTGAATTTGTATTGACTATGAATAAGTTAGCCAAAATTTTAGAGCGTATTTGCATTAGGGATAGTAGCGGCATCCTTTTACTGATGGTTTGAGTGGATTTTTGGAGTGAAACGTAATAAATCTGTATCGAAAACAAGTAAAAGATATAGCGAATAGCCCGACTCCCAAAGTAGTTTGGGAGGAATGCCCGCGTAACTTTAATTTTTAAAAATATATTTAAAACTCAGCATTGCGTATTGTTGAAGTACGTCATAGGTAAAGGTTGAGTTTCTACTTTCTGTTAGCGTTCTTGTTACGTTATTGTATTGATTGAGGATGTTAAAAACAGTTAATTTTATTTTGGCTTTATTGGGAATGATACTGTAGTTGGCAGTTATGTTCCAAACCAACGCTTGTCGTCCAGAACCCTTATCAAACTTAGGATTTAAGATGTATTGTAATTGGTTGTAGAGGGTAATTTTTTTTGGAGCAAAAGTAGTAACATTCAAACCTAAAATATGCTGAATGTTGGACTGATCTTGTATAGAATTGGTGCTGTATTGGGTGTTGTCCGAAAATAATCTATAATAGGGGTTGATTTCAAACAAATCGTTATAATTAAACTCGCTGTATAGAGACGGAGAAAATCTTTGATAGGTACTTTTAAAACTTTCGTTATTAATAAAGTGAGCATCCTCACCAATGGAGGCAAACCATTTAAGTCTTAGGTTGTAAAAGAAAGGGGTTCTTTTATAATCTTTGGATACGTTTCCATTGATAATATATCTGTGATTATTACTATTATTAATATAAGTTCTTGTGATCACCAAATCGTCATCAATGGTACTTTTGTCTATAATTTTATCTTGTACGGTACTGTAACTAAATCTGTTAAAAAAATGAATTTTACTTTTCTTACCGTAATATCTTAGGTTTAAACTCAGTAAATGTTCGAGTTCTCTCTTTAGGTTTTCGTTACCGGTAGTAATTCTTGTGGGGTTAGAATTGTCTGTAATGTTTAGCAATTCGTTATTTCTAGGAATGATGCTTTTGGTTTTGTAATTACCATTTAAAATGAATCCTTTTTTGGTTTTATACCTAAGTTTTGAGAAAATAAGTAGGTCTTTAAATTCTCTAGTTAAACTCAAATCTCTATCTAATTCTTGGTTGCTTAATTGCGTTGTTAAGTGGCTGAATTTGGCGGTGAAAAACAATTCTCCTTTTTTATAAACGTAGGATAATTTATGCTCTTGCTTGTCGATCTCAATTTTTTGTCTGAAGCTAAGTTGATTATTAACTTCGGTTGTGTTCAAATCATCATCAATGTCTACGGCATCTCTGTTATCCTCTTTGTTTTCGCTACGTTTTATAAATTCGTATTCAATCACCTGATTTTCTTTAAAACGTTGTCCATACTTTATGCTACCGCTTATTTGTGCGTTGTCTCCTTCTTGATGGGTTAGTTGATTTCTAAACACAGTAGCTTTACCCGAGGTAAAATTGGTTTCTCCTCTGTTTCTAGATTGATTTTTAGAGGTGTTATTGTTGGCAAACAATCTAAGATTTATATAAGAATTTAATGGCTTTAGGTTATAAAGACCACTCAGCGTGGCATTTAATGCTTGATAATTTTGTTGTTGATTTAATTGAGATGTGTTGGTATTAATTAAGTTATTAGAGGTGTCGCTAGTTTCTCGGTTATTATTCCTGTTAAATTCTCTATCTTTTTTAAAGAATCTGGCATTGGCAATAACTCTAAAATTTTCCGTGATGGAATTGATTGCTTTTACGTTACCTCTGTGTATACTTTGCTCGTTGCTTTGTTGAGAAACTTCTTGACTTAGGTTGTTTCTACCTGGTTGTAAATTGATGCTGTTTACATTGAAACCTTTATTTTCTTCGATGTCAGAATATAGGTAGTCAAAATTTATTTTGCTTCCATTTTTGAACTTATCAGAATAATTGGCACCTAAATTACTTTCAGTTTTAATGGCTTTTAACCTGTCCAAAGTATTGCTGCCCTCTTCGTCGTCGTAACTAAAATTGTTTTTGTTTACATTATTGCTAAAAGCCAACACGGTTAGTAGCGATTTTTTATAAACTCTGTTAATAACTCCGTTAGTCTCATATCGGTTATTAGTTCCATAGCCTGCTGTAGCATTTCCAAAAATATTTCCAAATTCTTTTTTCTTAAGTGTGATGTTGATAGTCTTGGCATCCTCACTATTTAAACTACCAGTAAAGTTTTCTTCGTCAGTTCGAGTATCTGTAATTTGTATTTTATCAATCACATCTTTTGATAAAATTTTCATGGCTACCTTGGGATTGTCCGTAAAAAAAGGTTCTCCATTTACTAAAATTTTAGTAACGTCCACACCATTCACTTGTATGCTTCCATTTTCGTTGTCAATGGAAACTCCAGGCAGTTTTTTTAGCAAATCTTCTGCGACTGCATCTTCTTTAGTTTTAAAAGAAGATGCATTAAACTGTGTAGTGTCTTTTTTAATGAGTACAGGTGGAGTAGCTGTAATTACTATCTCTTCTAGACTTTCAGTAGAGGGATGTAGTAGTATTTGACCTACACTTTGGTGATTGTTTAAAGTCAGCGTTTTTTTGTAAGTCGTAAAGCCAATATAAGTAACTACGAGAGATATATTGGTCTCATTATTCGTATTGGCTTCTAAAGTAAATTTTCCTTTTTCATCAGAAAATCCGTAACCCAATAATCTGTTATTGGTGGTAGACTCAATTTGTACAGTAGCAAATTCTACAGGAGTTTTAGTAACTTCATCTAAAATAATTCCATCTACCTCAATTTCTTGAGCCTCACTTATAAAGCAACTAAAAAATATTAGTAGGATGAAACATTGCTTATGTAGGATAGTCATAATTATTTTAATTTTCAGAACTATGACCTGTTTTTTTGGTAAAAGTTTAATTAAAAATTAAAATTATTAGATTTTTTCCAATGAAATTTATCAATTACTGTAGCATTGTTAAGAATAAGTATTCCAGGATTTGCTCTCATCATTGTTTTTAGAGTAGTACCATCACAAAACAAAATATCAAAAGGTAATTGGTATTTCTTTGTTGTTTGTTCAACCTCCTGTGATCCGGCACTAGATAAAGCGTACACCACATAATTACTTTCTTGAGCTGTTCTTGCGAAATTTATGATTGTTTGCCAAGAGTTAGGTTCAGTATGCTCTAATTGATTCATTACAATGAGCACAACCTTTGGAGCGTTAAGTATACTTTCTGTTAAATCTTCTGTATCAGATTCCAAATAGAAATCATGTACGGGAGGAATTTTACCATCTTCTTTATATTGCATTCCTTCTCTAATATTTTTTCCGATTGCGTAAGGTCTAAAATCAATTAACGGTAGGTAAGTTAATGCATGATAGGTAACATAGAGGGAGGAAAAAAGAGAAATGAATAAGATCCATTGGCTCAAACTTTTTCTAAAAACAGGTCTGATGTATCTTTGGTTCTTTATCATCCAGACGATAAGAAAAATAAAAATAATGTTTTTATAAAATGTTTCCCAAGGGGTCAGTTTAACGGCATCACCAAAACATCCGCAATCGGTTACTTTATCAAAAATAGCGGAGTAACCTGTTAAAAATAAAAATAGAGAAGTGATAGTGAGTAGACTCCAAAGGGTTAGCTTTTTTTTGTAGCCAATAAGCAGGGTTATTCCTAATAACAGTTCTACGATAATCAATAAAATAGCAAACGGAAGAGAAAAAGGAATCAAGAATTCTATATTGAGAACATCCGAACCAAAATACTCTTCAAACTTATAAGCAGACCCTAAGGGGTCTACTAATTTTACGAATCCAGAAAAGATGAACAAAACTCCTGTAAAAATTCGGCAAATAAAAGTAATAAATTTTGGAAACGTCATTGCTTAAAGTGTTAAGTGAATCATTGCAAAAACGGAATAGTTAATCATATCCTGATAGTTGGCATCGATTCCTTCGGATACCAAGGTTTTCCCTTTGTTATCTTCTATTTGCTTTACTCTTAATAGTTTTTGCAAAATCAAATCGGTTAAAGAACTTACCCTCATATCTCTCCATGCTTCTCCGTAGTCATGGTTTTTATTTAGCATTAATTCTTTGGTGGTGTGTATGTGTTTTTTGTAAAGTTCAACCGCTTGTTGTGTATTTAAATCTGGCTGGTCTGCAACTCCTTTTTCTATTTGTATCAATGCCATAATGCAGTAGTTTATAATTCCGATAAACTCTGACACTTCTCCTTCATCCACTTTACGCACTTCGTTTTCTTGCAGTTGTCTAATACGTTGCGCTTTGATAAAAATTTGGTCAGTTAAGCTAGGCAGTCTCAAAATTCTCCAAGCACTCCCGTAATCGCTCATCTTCTTAGAAAATAAACTCTGACACTCGTTAATAATTTTATCGTATTGTTCTGCTGTATTAGGCATAAATTGGGTGTTTTTTCTGTAATTTCGATATCGGTAACGAATTTAATAAAGAAATATCATTTTTTGTCTATCCATAAAATAAAAGTAGTTGAATGCAAACATCTATCAATTGTAAAGGAAAATTAATTGACTTGTCTACACCTAAAGTGATGGGCGTTTTAAACATTACTCCCGATTCTTTTTTTGATGGAGGAATGTATAAAGATGAGCCATCCATATTAGCTCAAGTGAGTAAAATGTTGGCTGATGGTGCTACATTTATAGATGTTGGAGCTTATTCTTCTAGGCCAGGAGCATTGCACGTTACAGAAGAAGAAGAGCTGAGTAGAATTTTGCCTGTTATTGATTTGTTGATATCTAATTTTTCCGAAATGATGATTTCGGTAGATACTTTTAGGAGTAATGTTGCCAAAGCTTGTATTGATGCGGGAGCAAGTATGATTAACGACATTTCTGGTGGCGATTTAGATGCAAATATGTTTGAGACGGTGGCTCAGCTCCAAGTACCCTATATTATGATGCATATGCAAGGCACACCGCAAGACATGCAGAATGCTCCTGCCTACAAAAATGTGGTTACGGAGGTGTTTTACGAGCTCTCAAAAAAAGTTGACCGTTTACAAGAGTTACATGTGCATGATGTGATTTTAGATGTAGGTTTTGGCTTCGGAAAAACGGTAGCACATAATTATGAGCTGCTTAAAAATTTAGATTATTTTCAGCAAATGGAATTGCCAGTTTTAACGGGAGTTTCTAGAAAATCTATGTTGTATAAGCCTTTAAACATTACTCCCGATGAAGCCTTAAATGCAACGACTGTTGCAAATACAATTGCGTTGCAAAAAGGAACTCAAATTTTAAGGGTTCACGATGTTAAACAAGCCGTTGAGGTAGTAAAAATTATAGATTTACTAAAAAACGAACCATCTTGAATAACTTAATAATAGCGTTGAGTGTAGCATTAAAAACTATGCTTTGATGCAAAGGAGGTTTTTAGATGATGTAACCTACCCAATTACTTTGCATAGTGGCGTGTTAAAATAGTTAAGAGCATCACTTTATATGTTTTTTTGTGTTAGTGATTGAGTGGTGTGTCTGAGCTCTTTTTTTGGTATTCTCGACACCGTTTCAATACTAAAAAAAAGCGAGTAACGAAAGCACGACCCGTTAGGGAAACACCCCAATTACATTGTTTATAATTTGAGTTTAATTATTTTTTAGAAAGAAATAGGACTCAATACTTTTTCTTATTTTTAACCTACTTAAAAAGCAAAGCCAAGTGTCAGATTATTTAGAAGGATTAAACCCGCCACAACGTGCAGCCGTTGAGCAAATGGAAGGGCCTATGATTATTATTGCCGGTGCAGGATCTGGAAAAACAAGAGTTTTAACGTATAGAATAGCCCATTTGTTAAGAAATGGAGTGGATTCTTTTCAAATATTATCGCTAACGTTTACCAACAAAGCGGCCAGAGAAATGAAGGAGCGAATTGCTACTGTAGTAGGGCAAAGCGAAGCTAAAAACTTGTGGATGGGTACGTTTCATTCTGTTTTTGCTAGAATTCTAAGATCAGAAGCAGATAAATTAGGATATCCGTCTAGTTTTACCATTTATGATTCTCAGGACACGGTGCGTTTGATGAATTCCATTATTAAAGAAATGGGATTAAACAAGGAGCAGTACAAGGCAAAATCTATTTTGGGAAGAATTTCTCAGTTTAAGAATAGCTTGATTACGGTAAAAGCATATCAAAATAATCCTGAATTAATTGAGGCAGATACCATTGCCATGCGACCACAAATGGGAGCTATTTACAAACAATATGTAGATAGATGTTTTAAGGCAGGGGCAATGGATTTTGATGATTTGTTGCTAAGAACCAACGAATTGCTTGTGCGTTTTCCAGAGGTGTTGTCAAAATATCAAGATAGATTTAGGTATGTAATGGTAGATGAGTATCAGGATACCAACCATTCGCAGTACTTAATTGTAAGGGCTTTGGCGGATAGGTTTCAGAATATTTGTGTAGTGGGAGATGATTCTCAGTCTATTTACGCGTTCCGTGGAGCCAACATCAATAATATTTTGAACTTTCAGAAAGATTATCCAGAAGTAAAAACTTTTAAACTAGAACAAAATTACAGATCTACAAGTAATATTGTAGAAGCGGCTAATAGCTTGATTGAGAAAAATAAAACACGTCTAGATAAAACGATTTTTACCGCAAATGAGGCTGGTGGAAAAATAAAAATCATGAGAACACTTTCTGATGGGGAAGAAGGACGATGGGTAGCAAATTCTATTTTTGAGAATGCCATGAATCAGCAGCTTACTTACGATAACTTTGCGATTTTGTATAGAACCAACGCGCAGTCTAGAGCAATGGAGGATGCGCTGCGTAAAAAAGGAATTAAGTATAAAATTTACGGAGGTCTTTCTTTTTACCAACGAAAAGAAATAAAAGATTTGTTAGCTTATTTGCGTTTGCTCATAAACTCTAACGATGAAGAGGCCTTAAAAAGAATTATTAATTACCCAGCAAGAGGTATTGGAGCAACGACGATTGATAAGTTAACGGTAGCTGCAAATCATTACAACAAATCTATATTTGATGTAATTCAGGATTTAGAGAATTTGGATATTAAAATTCAGGCAGGAACCAAAACCAAGCTAAATAATTTTGTTACGCTTATAGAGAGTTTACAAATATCTTCTCAGGCTAATAATGCTTTTGAAGTAGCGGATGAGGTGGTGAAAAGAATTGGGTTGATAAAAGATTTACAAGCCGATGGAACTCCAGAAGGGATCAGCAAGGTAGAAAATGTACAGGAATTGCTAAACGGGGTTAAAGATTTTATAGAGGAGCGAAAAGAGGCAGATCAAGACATGAGTTTGACTGCTTTTTTAGAGGATGTTGCTTTGGCCACTACTCAGGATGCCAAAGAGGATGATGAACCTATGGTGTCTTTAATGACCATTCACTTATCCAAAGGTTTGGAATATCCGTATGTATACATTCCTGGAATGGAAGAAACGTTGTTTCCTTCTGCAATGAGCATCAATACCCGTAGTGAATTGGAGGAAGAAAGACGTTTGTTTTATGTGGCTCTAACAAGGGCAGAAAAACAGTGTTATTTGAGTTTTGCGCATACTCGTTATCGATGGGGGAAATTAATTGATTGTGAGCCTAGTAGATTTTTAGAAGAAATTGATGTACAGTTTATAGAGCATTTGGCACCTCAAAGAAATAAAGTGGTGGCAAATAGATTTGTGGATAAAGGTTTGTTTGAAGATGATATTCCTAGAGATAAAATTAGATTTAGAAAACCCGTATCGCGTTCTGTTCGTAACCAAGAAAAACCTACAGAAAAGAAAACACCTTTCAAAGCTCCGCAACATTTAAAGAGGGTTACACCTAAACTGGCTCAAACTTTATCGTCTAACAAATCTACACAACAGCTAGCTACAGGAAATAAAGTAAACCACGCTAAATTTGGGAATGGGGAGGTTTTAAGTGTAGAAGGAACTGGTGTAAATATTAAGGCAGAAGTTAAATTTGAAGGGGTAGGGGTTAAAAAAATACTACTTCAATTCGCCAAGCTAAACATTATAGAATAGTGTGATACTGAAAGTGAATCACTCTTAATTTTGATGTTCCAAAATAGAGATAACATCTGCTGTTTTGGAAATATCGCTGGAAAAGAACTTTTAAAATGTAAACGCAAAAAAATGTTTGCGTTATTGATAAATAAAAACAATAATACTTTACTTTTTAATTAAATAATTGTTTATTGTGGCACCATACGTTATTTAACTGCATGACACTTTATGTATAGATTAAATAACTTAATACTTATTAAATAAAACACTATATGGGTTTTGATTTAGAATACAATTCTGAAAGAAGCACTTTAATTATTCCTGAATACGGAAGACACGTACAAAAGTTAGTAAACCACTGCGTTTTACTAGAAGACGATAACGAACGAGAAAAAATGGCTCATGCTATTATTGATGTGATGGGGAATTTACAACCTCATTTAAGAGATGTGCCAGATTTTAAGCACAAGCTTTGGGATCAACTATTTATCATGTCTAAGTTTCAGTTAAAGGTAGAATCTCCTTACGAGATTATTACAAGAGAAGAGGTTAATGCCAAACCAGAGCGATTAAACTACCCAAAATCTGCCTCAAAATACAAATTCTATGGGAACAATATTCAAACAATGATTGATGTTGCCCTGAGTTGGGAGGACGGAGAGTTAAAGGAGGCTTTGATTTTGAATATTGCCAATCACATGAAAAAGTGTTATTTAAATTGGAATAAAGACACGGTTGAAGA
Organism: Wenyingzhuangia sp. IMCC45533; assembly: GCF_054111225.1. NCBI lineage: Bacteria > Pseudomonadati > Bacteroidota > Flavobacteriia > Flavobacteriales > Flavobacteriaceae > Wenyingzhuangia > Wenyingzhuangia sp. IMCC45533. The sequence continues at coordinate 2,482,023 of NZ_CM134197.1, forward strand.
TGGAGTAATATTTAATCATTTGGCAGAACTATCAAAAAAAGAGATAGATTTAAGAGGTTCTGAAATAGAATTGGCTCAAACTTCTACTTTATTACGTAAAAGTAATTCTGGTAGAATGAACAACCAACAGCATAAGAGTAATAACAATAACCGTAATAACGGCAGAAAACATAGTAACAACCATAAACACCGTAAATAGTTTTACCATATGGCTACATTTAAAGTAGAAGGAGGACACCAGTTAAAAGGTGAAATTACTCCACAAGGGGCAAAAAACGAAGTACTACAAATTTTGTGTGCTGTGTTGCTAACTCCAGAAAAAGTAACAATAGAGAACATTCCTAATATTATTGATGTTAATAAACTGATAGATATATTGGGAGATTTAGGAGTAAAGGTAAATCAGCTAAATGAACATACTTACGAGTTTCAGGCAGATGAGGTTGACGTAAATTACCTAAGTTCTGATGCTTTTAAAGAAGATGGAAAAAAACTAAGAGGTTCTATTATGTTGGTGGGGCCTATGTTGGCTCGCTTCGGAAAAGGGTACATCCCTAAACCAGGAGGAGACAAAATAGGAAGAAGAAGGTTAGATACTCATTTTGAAGGTTTGATTAACCTTGGAGCTGAGTTTAGATATAATAAAGAAGAGCATTTTTACGGTGTAGAGTCTCCTAGGTTACAAGGAGCAGATATGTTATTGGATGAGGCTTCTGTAACAGGGACTGCCAATATTGTAATGGCTGCTGTGTTGGCAAAAGGTACTACTACTATATACAATGCAGCTTGCGAACCTTACTTACAGCAATTATGTAATATGCTCAATAGAATGGGAGCAAAAATTACAGGAGTAGGTTCTAATCTGCTAACTATTGAAGGGGTTGATGAATTAGGAGGAACAACTCACAGAGTTTTACCTGATATGATTGAAATAGGATCTTGGATTGGGATGGCTGCGATGACTAAATCTGAGCTGACCATAAAAAATGTTTCGTGGAAAGATTTAGGACAAATTCCGAGAGTATTCAAAAAATTAGGAATTAAACTAGAGAAAAAAGGAGATGATATTTACATTCCTCAGCAAGATTCTTATGAAATAGAAAATTACATTGATGGTTCTATGCTAACTGTTTCCGATGCTCCTTGGCCAGGATTTACTCCTGATTTATTAAGTATTGTTCTGGTAGTAGCAACACAAGCGAAAGGAACTGTTTTGGTACATCAAAAAATGTTTGAGAGTAGGTTGTTTTTTGTAGACAAATTGATAGATATGGGAGCTAAAGTAATTTTATGTGATCCCCACAGAGCTACTGTTGTAGGGATGAATCATAAATCTACCTTAAAAGCGACTACGATGGTTTCTCCTGATATTAGAGCAGGAATATCGTTACTAATTGCAGCGCTATCTGCCAAGGGAACTAGCACCATACACAATGTAGAACAAATAGATAGAGGTTATCAAAATATTGTGGAAAGATTGCAGGCTATTGGAGCAAAGATTGAAAGGATAGATTAGGTTGAGTTTTGGTGTAAGCTAAAGGATAGAACCAAGCAAAACATTTTTTTAGTCACTCAAAGTGTACTCGAAAATAATTAGTGATATAAAAAAACACCAACTTTGAGTTGGTGTTTTTTTGTGAATTTTATTCTTTAGGTAAGAAATTAATAAATTTTTCTAGCTTTATCTAACATTATATTGTCTACTATAACCATAGCAGCCAAAGCCTCTACAATAGGAATGGCTCTAGGCACCACACAAGGGTCATGACGACCTTTTCCCATCATCGTAACAACGTTACCATCTTTGTCTATGGTTTCTTGTTCTTGTATTACAGTAGCAACAGGTTTAAAAGCAACTTTAAAGTAAATATCCATTCCGTTGCTAATTCCTCCTTGTATTCCACCTGAGTAATTTGTTTTGGTAGAACCATCACTATTAAAAATATCGTTATGTTCACTTCCAGTCATTGCAGCCCCATCAAAACCACTACCAAACTCAAAACCTTTTACAGCATTGATAGATAACATGGCTTTACCCAATTGAGCGTGTAACTTATCAAAAATAGGTTCTCCTAAACCTACAGGTACGTTTTGAATTACACAAGTAATTACACCACCAACGGTATCTCCCTGCTTTTTTATTTCTCCAATGTAATCAATCATTTCATGTGCCTTTTTCTCATCAGGACAACGCACAATGTTGCTTTCAATTTTAGAAAAATCTAATTCTTGATATGGAGTTTCCATACTTATACTTCCTACTGCGGATGTAAAAGCGTTGATTTTAATTTCAGGAATGGCCTGTTTGGCTACGGCTCCTCCCACAACCCAGTTGGCTGTTTCTCTAGCGGAGGTTCTTCCTCCTCCTTTGTAATCTCTATGACCATACTTTTGGCTGTAAGTATAATCTGCATGAGAAGGTCTGTACTGATCCTTTATATGTGAGTAATCTTTAGATTTTTGATTGGTATTGACAATTCTAAATCCAATAGAAGCTCCTGTAGTTTTTCCTTCAAAAATACCTGCCATAAATTCAACAGTGTCAGGTTCTTTACGTTGTGTAACAATTTTTGATTGTCCTGGTTTTCTTCTATCTAGTTCTTGTTGAATTGCTTCAAAGTCTAATTCAATTCCAGCTGGGCAACCATCAATAACACCTCCAATTGCAGGTCCATGAGATTCACCAAAAGTGGTGATGGTAAATAGCTTTCCGAATTTATTTGCCATATAAAAATAATTTTTGTGCGAATTTACGTAAAAATACAGGATTGTACTTTGAAACTCCAAATATAAATAAAAAGGCTTTTATTTATATTTTGTTTAAGTATTTAAGTGAGCATCAAATTTTAAAAGAACCAAAGTTTTACAGCCATACCTAGCACGATAACTAACAAGGCTACTCTAATAAAATGGTCTCCTTTTTTTACGGAATATCTGCTCGCAAACCAGGCACCTAAAGAGGTTCCCAATGCCAAAGAAAGACCGAACCTCCAATCTACTTTATGGTTTACAATAAAAACACTCAGCGCAATTGTGGTGTAAATAAATGCCACGGTTACTTTGGTAGCATTGGATTTAACTAACGAGAATTTATTAATTATGGGTAGAATCAAAAGCATAACAAAGCCTATTCCTGCGTTTAGAAATCCACCATACAAACCCACAAAGAAAAAAGCAATAATGGAGGTATATAAATGTTTTCCTGTAGTCCTTTCTGTAATATTATCTAATGATGAGTTTTTCTTTTTAAATACAATGAGTAGCACAACTACAATCATCACCACAGAAAGAATTTTTTTGAACAAAGCCCCTTCTATATGAATAGCATATTGTGCACCTATGAAAGAACCTATAGAGGCAGATATTCCCACATAAATGCTAAAAGGAAAAGTAGTAATTCCTTTGCTCCTAAAGCCAGCTACTGATGATGCGGTTTGAAAAAAAATAGCAACCCTATTGGTTCCATTAGCAACAGCCTCAGGTAGTCCTAAAAATATGAGTAGAGGTAGCGTAATTAACGAACCTCCACCCGCAAGTGTATTAATAATTCCTGCAAAAAAACCTACAACAGCTAAAAGAACCAAATCTAGACTCATGTGATATAACTTTAGGAACAAAGTTAATGGATTGAGCACTTTAAAAATAAAAATGAGGTGGTTAATCTTTTGCAAAATAATGATTTAGCTTTTAGAGTAAAAAAAGTTAGAAAAGCTTGTTGTGAGATTAAATATACTTCCTATATTTGCACACGCAAACGAGTAATCGTTAGACGCTCAGGAGAAATGGCAGAGTGGTCGAATGCGGCGGTCTTGAAAACCGTTGTCTGTAACAGGACCGGGGGTTCGAATCCCTCTTTCTCCGCACATAAATGGCATAATTGCCAGCAAAGAAATTCCAAAACACCCAATTCGATAATTGAATTGGGTGTTTTCTTTTTTGGATCAACGCTACTTGCTTTCAGATTTTTCTTATCACTTTTATTCCCTCCTTGTTTATACAATTTCAACTAATATCAGGTAAAATAAATTCAATTTAAGTGTTGATATTAAACAATTTAACTATAGAGCGTTTAAACAAAGTTTCATATAATTTTACAGAGTAGAAATCTGGTTTACTAAAATTGTAAACAATTCTTGTCTTTCAATTAATGGTTTAACAGGAAGATTTAAGTTACATCTCAGATATCACACAAAATCCAAATCAAAAAAATATCAAATATTACTATTATGGCAAATACTTACACAGACAAAATTGGTGACAAACTAAATCAACTGTTAGAAAAAACTTATGATGCAGAAAAAGGGTTTGAGCAGGCTGCAGAGAATACCGAAAGTGCTTTGTTAAAGGATTATTTTACAAGAAAAGCAGAGGAGAGATACAACTTTGGACATGATTTAAAATCTGAATTATCCTCATACAATCAAAATATTGATAAAGGCGGAAGCGTAACAGGTACACTTCACAGAACCTGGATAGACATCAAGTCTTTATTATCCATGGATACAGAAGAATCTATACTAGAGGAAGCTATTAGAGGTGAAAAAGCAAGTTTAGAAGATTATAAAGAGATATTGAATGATACACATTTGCCTGCCAATACTCTAAAATTATTAGAATCACAGAAAAGCAAAATTGAGTTTGGTCTTAACAAAATTAAAACCTTAGAAGATTTAGCATAAACAGGCCTAATTTTTATTTGGCAAACTTTAGAATCGGAGAGATAATTCATCAACTTATATTGGTGGCATAAATAACATATATCAAAAAAAATGGAAGAATCAGAAACAATAGTGCAGAGTTTGGATATCGGTATGGGATCCATCATAAAATCAGATAAATCGGGAGTAACCTTTAGAGTATGGGCTCCCCACGCAGCTAAGATATCGGTGGTTGGAGATTTTAACGATTGGGACGAAAGCAAGGATGTTTTAGCTCACGAAGAAAATGGTTATTGGGCTTGTTTTGTAGCAGAAGCAAAAGAACGTCAAGAGTATAAATTCGCGATCACCCATAACGAAGAAACATTTTTTAGAAATGATCCTTACGCAAAAGAGGTAACGAACAGTAATGGAAATTCTATTATTTGTAGTTTAGATTTTGACTGGAAATGTACAGATTTTAAAATGCCAGATTGGAACGAATTAGTAGTTTACGAATTGCATATAGGTACGTTCTACAGAGGTGAGGATAAAGATTCTGTGGGAACCTTTTACGATGCCATTAAACGATTACCTTATTTAAAAGCTTTAGGAATTAACTGTATAGAAATATTACCTATTGCTGAATTTGCAGGAGACATTTCTTGGGGTTACAATCCCTCTTCTCCTTTTGCGGTTGAAACTGATTATGGAGGAGCTAAAGGTTTTGCAAAGTTTGTAGATGAGGCACACTTGTTAGGAATTGCAGTAATAAATGATGTGGTTTACAATCATTTTGGACCTTCAGATTTAGATTTATGGCGATTTGATGGATGGGGCGAAAACGACAAAGGAGGTATTTATTTTTATAATGACCATAGGTCCGATACTCCATGGGGAGACACAAGACCAGATTACGGGAGACCAGAAGTTAGACAATATATTAGAGATAATGCCATTATGTGGTTAGAAGACTATAAGTGTGATGGTTTGCGTTGGGATGCTACTTCTTATATAAGGGATAAAGACGGAGGAATAGGATACACCAAAGAGGAAATTTATGAGGGAACTTTGTTAATGCAAAATATCAATACTGAAATTCACGATAAATATCCGGGGCGAATACTAATAGCTGAAGATTTAAAAGGAGATCATAATGTTACTTCAAAGTACGGAGACAAAGCTCTGCATTTTGACACTCAATGGGATGGAGATTTTGTTCATCCTATAAAAAGAGTTTTAACAGCTGTTGATGATAACGGTAGAAATCTAGATGACATCTGTAAGGCATTATTCAATAATTACAATGATGATGCTTTTCAGCGAACTGTATTTACAGAGTCCCATGATGAGGTAGCCAATGGAAAGTCTAGAATTCCTGAAGAAATACAACCTGGAGAGGCGGACAGTGAGTTCGCTAAAAAACGATCTATTTTAGGAGGAGTGTTAACTTTAACAGCACCTGGGATTCCAATGATTTTTCAGGGACAAGAGTTTTTAGAAGATGAATACTTTGTTGATACAGAAGAGTTAGATTGGTCTCGTTTTTCAGAATTTAAGGGAATTACAAAGTTATATAGAGATTTAATCAAACTAAGAAGCACTCCAGAGGAGCTAGGTTCTTACGGATTAACAGGTCATTTAATAGACGTTGTTCATTTTAATAACGAAACCAAAGTATTAGCTTATACAAGAACTCACCAAGATCATTTAGATAAACCTGTATTGGTTATTTTAAATTTCTCATCAGTAACGTATCATGATTATAAAGTAGGAAGTTTTAAACCAGACGATTTAAAAACTGTTTTTAACAGTACATGGGAAGGGTATGATAATGAGGATTTTGAAACGGTAGCTACAGGATTAACTATTTACCAAAATGAAGCTTATGACGGTTGTGAGCATACCCTTAGTTTTTCAATTGATGGCTATGGAGCTTTAATTGTTTTGTAACATACTATCGATGCTATTAAAAAACAGACACAATAGTTGTCATCTGTGAGATGAGCATATCTACTAAAAAAATAAAAGAGATAGTTGTGAAATACAACAAACTTGTTATATTTGCACTCGCAAACGAGAAATCGTAGAACGCTCAGGAGAAATGGCAGAGTGGTCGAATGCGGCGGTCTTGAAAACCGTTGTCTGTAACAGGACCGGGGGTTCGAATCCCTCTTTCTCCGCAAAACCATCAAGTTTACTTGATGGTTTTTTTATTGTCAAGTATTTCGATTTTCTTTCACACAAAAAAAGCTTTAAGAAAATTTCTCAAAGCTTTTTCTGTCTTTAAACACAACTATTTTATTCAGGTTTTAAGGTAGCTATTACTCTGTTTTTTTCAAGGTATTTATTAGCTATTTTTTTAATATCATCAGAAGTTAATTTTTTAATTTTCTGATTTTTAGTTAAATAATCGTGAATAGGATTTCCATAGAAATCACTGTTTTTCATCACGTTTAACCAATAGTTGTTTTTCTTTTGTGACTCTTTAAATTCTAAAAGTTGAGTTTCTTTAATTTTATTCAAGTCCTTTTCAGAGATTCCGTATTTCTTTATTTTATCTAGTTCCGCTAACGCTTTAGAAGTCAATTTCTCAACATTTTCTGGCCCGCAAGGGAAAGAGATAGAAAAACGATATTCTTTTTTTGGGAGTTTAGAAATATTACCTCTAGCACTTACTCCGTAAACACCACTTTCTTCTTCCCTTAATTGTTCAACTAGTTTAATGGTTAAAACTTCTCCTAAGCTTCGTAAAAAGTAAGAATCATCTTGAGAGTAGTTATCAGCAGCTCCACTAAAAATAATTCTCACCAAACTTTTTGGTTCAGTTCCTTTTTTTACTTCTAAGTTTTTAATTCCTCCAACATCAGGAAAAGAAACATCTTTATAAGTTTCAGTAGAAGGTTGACTGGAAAGACCTGCTAAATATTTTTCACAATAACTTTTTAACGTTTCTTCATCAAAATTACCAATAAAGTAAAAGTGAAAATCGTTACTATTAGAAAAACGTTCTTGATATTTACGGTAGGCCAATTCAAAATCGGTATTTTTTATAACTGTGTCACTAGGATAACCTACATATCTTGGATTGTTTTGATTTAGAAATTTACCAAGTTCAATAGAAAAGTAAGTATTAGGGTTGGAAATAGCATTTTTATAGTATGCTTGCATTTTTTGAGTATAAGACTTGTATGCACTAGGTTTGTAGTTAAGTTGATTAACATACAAATAGGTTAATTGAAATAACGTTTCTAAGTCCTTAGGAGATGCATAACCTTTTAAACCTTCACTCAATTCACTGATGTAAGGAGAAACTTTTACACTTTTACCAGATAATATTTTCTTCAAATCGTTCTTATCATAACCATTAATACCAGCTTCTGTTAGAGCATTATTTGCAATAGCTGTTCTTTTGTACTCTTCATCGGAGTATAAAGAAGTACCACCGTAACTATATGCAGAAAATAATATTTGATTGTTTTTGAAGTTTGTTTTTTTGTAGGTTACAGTTGCTCCGGAGCTCAAGGTAAGCTGCGTAATGTTATGTAGGCTGTCAGTTTCAGATTTTACGATAACTCCTTTGTTAGGAGTTATATCTTTCATTAATCCTTCATCCATCAGTGCTTCTCGATAAGGTTCTATGTCTAGGTTTTTTGCATTGTCAAGAATGGCCAAAACATCATCTTCTTTAATTTTTGTAAGGTCACTTTTATCGGGTCCTGTGAATATAACTACCCTATTATTCTGATGAATATATTGAGCAATTTGAGAATTGCAGTTAACAAGGGTAATCTCGTCAATTAGTTTTTTAACGGCAAAGAATTCCCATTCGATACTTGGTACAGGTTCGTTGGATAAAAAGTTTCTAATATATTCTGAAGCATAATTTTTAGAAGATGTTTTATTTCTTTCCTGATAAGCCTTTTCAATAGAATTTAAAATAGATTTTTTAGCTCTATTTAACTCACTTTCTAAAAATCCGTAGCGTAAGACTCTTTCATTTTCAATAACAATATTTTCAAAAGCTTTTAACTGACCCGTTTCAGATGTAAGCGCATAGCACTGAAAAGCTTTTTTAGATTTATCCCATAAACTACTGTACCAAGAACCTGCATATATAAAAGGAGGATTTTCTGCATTGCGTAATTCGTCTAATCTATTATTTAACATTGTGTTAAACAATTTTGTAATAATTTCATCTTTGTAATCACCTACAGTATTAGTAACGGTAGTCTTAAGTTCATCTTTATAATAAAGTTGAACAGTAGATTTGGTAGCTTCTTTATCTGTATGAATAGATACAAATGTTTCTTGATGATTTGGGCTCGAATAAATTTTACGTTCTTTTGGAGATTTTTCTTTGTTGTATTTACAAAAATGCTCTTTGATTTTTTTCTCCAAAATTTTGGGATCAATATCTCCTACAGCAATTACAGACATTAAATCTGGTCTATACCAATCGTTGTAAAAATTTCTCAATTCATCGTGCGTAAAATTCTCTAAAACTTCTTTAGTACCTATAGGCAATCTTTCTGCATATCTAGATTGGTATAAAAGCTTTGGTAAATATTTGTTACGCATTCTTTTTTCAGCCCCAAGACCTAAACGGTATTCTTCTAAGACCACACCTCTTTCTTTCTCAATTTCCTCATCAGTAAGCGAGGCATTAAAAGCCCAATCTTCTAATATCTGGAAACCCTGTTCCAATTTTTCTTCGTTATCTGAGGGGATAGGTAAAATGTATACCGTTTCATCAAAACTTGTATATGCATTTAAGTGAGCTCCAAATTTAACCCCAATACTTTGTAGGTAGTCTACCAATTCATTTTTATTAAAGTTTTTAGAACCATTAAAGTTCATATGTTCCATAAAGTGTGCAAGACCTAACTGTTGATTGTTTTCTAAAATAGACCCCGCTTTTACCACCAATCTAAGCTCTAATTTTTCTTCGGGCTTCGTGTTTTTTCTTATGTAATAAGTCAATCCATTGGGCAGTACCCCTTTTACAACCTCTTTATCTTGCGGTATTTCTGAATTTAGATGACCAACGACAGGCGAATCTGTTGTGATAGATGTACACGATATTGCTGCTAGAGCTACTAGAAAACTCAAAAATATTTTTTGCATGGGATTTTTTTTGATAAAAATATCAATTATCTCCTAACAACGCTATAAATTGTCAAAAGATGAGGTATGTTAAAATAAATTTGAAAAGTTTTGTGTAAGGAACAGAATTAATCATAGACAAAAAAAATATCTCAAAACTTAAAAACAAAAATATTGAAAAGTTCTTTTTGGATTTATAAAAAACAAAATATTCTAAACTAATTGAAAATTATGAAAAAAATAAAAAATATAATTATCATGGTTTCAGCCTTGAGTCTTTTTTCGTGTGTCGAGGATGAAATCGTTTTTAAAGATAAAGAAGATATCATAAGCTTTGATAGAGCGTTACGTTCTGTAGCTCAAGATGAAACCCCACAAATCAAAGTTAACATAATCAAGAGAGTTGATGGTTCTGATAATTCAGATGCCTATAATGTGGTTTTTGAAAGTTCGGATACGTCTGTGTTTACAATTGATGAGGATGGAGTTTTAACACCAGAAGTTAATTCTTTAGGAAAAACTGCAAGTGTAAGAGTTACAGCTACGCTGAAGAATCAAGTAGATGGTGGTGGCAATGTAATTGTACCTAATAGTCCAGATGAAATTGAAGTAGGAAAAGTAACGTTATCCGAGAACGAAACTCTAAACTTAACAGAACAAGAAATAATAGATAAAGTTACGAATGGTTATGAACCAAGAGGTGTGATTAATAATAGAATAACTTCTATTGATATCGAGACAAAAGACATAGTCCTGACAGCGACCTTCTTTGATAATAAAAATAGAGATTTACAAAATCCTGTTTTAACTTGGGAAACCAGTAATTCAAATATCATAGAAATAGACAACGCGGGTAAATTAACTCCAATCACAAGAGGAAATGCAGTTATAAACGTGTCAACAGTAATAGATGGAAACAATGTTGTTGCAGAAACTCTGGAAATTACAGTGGCTGATGATACTGTAATAGAAGAGCAACCTGAGCCTATTGATAATGAAACAATTTTAGGTAGCGGAGAATTAATGTCTAATAGCTTCTACGATGTAAAGGGTAGATTTAGGATTGTAGAAAAAGACGGAATTACATCAATCATTTTAAGCGACGATTTTGCCACAGATTTTTTACCAGATTTGGTTATTTATTTAAGTAATAATACTAATAGTAATACAGGTGCTCAAATTATATCAGATGAAATTAGAGCAAGTGGTGGACAAACATTCGTTGTACCTAATGGAGTGGATGTAGGCAGATACAGCAACGTATTGTTGTATTGTAGGAGATTTAGTCAAAGAGTAGGTTTTGGTGTAATTAATAGATAAAAAAGAAACAAACAGATGAAAAAATATAATAGAACAATCGGAGTATTAGCGTTTCTTTTTTCAGCAGTAACTTTTGCTGGTGGTGGATGGCCAAAACAGAAAGGAAGCACGTATGTAAAAGTTTCTGGGTGGTGGATAGAATCAAAGAACTTTTTCAACGGTAATGGAAATGAAAGCAAATCCGAAGTTGATACTGGGCTGTTTAATGTTAATATATATGCTGAATACGGAATTACGGATAAATTGACAGCGATTGCTTACATTCCTTTCTTTTCAAGATCGTATCAAAATGGTGAAATAGATCAAGATGGTATCAGAAGTCCTGAAAGACCTGGTGGAGATTTGAACAGTTTTGGAGATTCTGAAATTGGTTTAAAATATGGCTTATATAAGAATAGTAAAATTGCTTTAGCAGGGAGTATTATTTTGGGATTACCTTTGGGTAATGACGGGTCTGATGAAACCTTACCTTTGGCTACTGGAGATGGAGAATTCAACCAAATAGCAAGAGTAGATCTAGGTATTTCCATTTACAATTCAGAATCGGCAAGTTTGTACGGTAATATCTACACAGGTTATAACAACAGAACCGAAGGGTTTTCGGATGAATTTAGAGGAGGGGTAGAGTTAGGATTGGGATTACTAAAGAATAAATTGTTTTTAGTGGGTAAATTAGACACAATTCAATCATTTGAAAATGGAGCTGAAACAGGTCAAGGAAGTGCCTCGAGCATTTTTGCAAACAATACTGAAGTAGTTAATATTACAACAGAAGTAGCCTACTACTTAACATCTAAAATTGGAGTTTCAGGATCTTTTTCTAATCCTGTTTCAGGAAAAAATGTATTTGCAGACCCTGCTTATAATTTGGGTGTATTCTTAGACTTATAGCATATTATTTAAATAAATAATTAAAAGGCTTTACAAGATAATTCTTGTAAAGCCTTTTAATTTGCCTTTAAGTTTACGGTTGTTTGTTTCAAAGTGTTATTTTTGTCGCTATGAAATTTAAGATAGAAGCACAAGACCCTCAAAGTAAAGCAAGAGCAGCAAAGGTGACCACAGATCATGGAGTAATTGAGACACCTATTTTTATGCCTGTGGGTACTATGGGAACTGTAAAAGGAGTTCATCAAAGAGAGCTTAAAGAGGATATCAATCCAGATATTATTCTAGGAAACACATACCACTTATATTTAAGACCTAAAACAGAGGTTTTAGAAGCAGCAGGAGGTTTACACAAATTCATGAATTGGGACAGACCAATCTTAACAGATTCAGGGGGTTATCAAGTGTATTCTTTATCGGGTAGAAGAAAAATTAAAGAAGAAGGAGTAAAATTTAAGAGTCACATTGATGGGTCTTATCATTTTTTCTCGCCAGAGAACGTAATGGAAATTCAGCGTAAGATAGGAGCAGATATCATTATGGCTTTTGATGAGTGTACACCTTATCCTTGTGATTACAATTATGCCAAAAGATCGATGCATATGACTCACCGATGGTTAAATAGATGTATCAATCATTTGGAAAAAACTCCCTACCACTATGACTACGCTCAAACATTTTTTCCGATAGTGCAAGGAAGTACTTATACAGACTTAAGAAAACAATCCGCAGAATATATAGCTAATGCAGGTGCAGAAGGAAATGCCATTGGAGGTTTGTCTGTAGGAGAACCGGCAGAGGAAATGTATGCTATGACAGATGTTGTGTGTAGTATTTTACCAGAAGACAAACCAAGATATTTAATGGGAGTAGGAACTCCAATTAATATTTTAGAAAATATTGCTTTAGGTGTAGATATGTTTGATTGTGTAATGCCTACCAGAAATGCACGTAACGGAATGTTATTTACTTCCCAAGGCTCTATCAATATTAAAAATAAAAAATGGGAAAAGGATTTTTCCCCAATTGATCCTGCTGCCATTACGTGGGTAGATACAGAGTACTCAAAAGCATATTTACGTCATTTATTTATTTCAAATGAATTTTTAGGCAAGCAAATTGCTACGATTCATAACTTAGGGTTTTATCTTTGGTTGGTAAGAGAAGCAAGAAAACATATTATTTCGGGAGATTTCAGAGCTTGGAAAGATAAAATGGTAAAACAAATGGATAATAGATTGTAATTTGAGAATCTTAGATAAATATATTTTACTACGTTATTTAAAATCGGTGTTCTTTACGCTGTTTATTTTAATACCCATTGCTGTAGTAATTGATGTGTCAGAAAAAGTAGATAAGTTTCTTCGTCATGACGAGCTTACTGTACTGGAAATTCTGAGAGATTATTATCTAAACTTCGTTATATATTACGCAAATACATTTTTGCCTCTGGCAACGTTCATCGCTTGTATTATGATGACGTCTAAACTGGCAAATAACACGGAAGTGATTGCTATTAGTAGTGCAAATATCTCTTTTACTAGATTTTTACGACCTTACTTTATTGGGGCAACCATACTAGCATTGATTGCCTTAGGAACAAATCATTTTGTAGTACCTAAAGGAAATAAAATCAGACATCATTTCGAAAAAATGTACATCAACAAAAAAGTTGGGGGTAGAGGAAATGTAGAAAATTACAGCCTTCAATTAAACGATAGTGCCAAGGTTTACATCAAAAGTTTTAACATCACAGGAAACAGGGGGTTTAACTTTTCTTATTCAGAGTTTAAAGACACAAAAATTAAGTACAAACTTGTATCCAACAACATCATTTGGGATGAGGAAAAAAAGTTATTCAAACTCCCTCAATATACAGAAAGATATGTTTTAGGAAGTAGAGATTCTTTGGTTAGTGGTAAGGACAAAGAAATGGCTTTAGACTTTAGTCCAGAAGATTTGAAAACTTCAGATTCGAGATCTATGAATTTAACGTCTGATGAGTTGATTACTTACATCAGCAAATCTAAAAGAAGGGGAATCAAAAATCTAAATGCTTATCAAGTAGAACTTCATCAAAGAACAAGCTTACCCTTATCTTCATATATTTTAACGTTGATTGCTGTCGCTCTGGCATCAAGAAAAAAAAGAGGAGGTGTGGGGATTAATTTAGCCATAGGAATAGGTTTAATGTTTATTTACGTATTTTTTATGAAAGTAGCCAAAGTACTTGGATCTGCTCCAAATTCTAATGCCTTGTTTATGGCTTGGTTACCAAATATAATCTTTTCCATCATTGCTATTTACTTGTATCGCAAAGAAAAAAAACAAGGGTAAAACGGTACCCATAAAAAAATAAGAATGTCATTAATAAAATCAATATCAGGAATTAGAGGAACCATCGGCGGACAAGTAGGAGAGAATCTAACTCCTTTAGATGCAGTTAAATTTGCAGCAGCCTACGGAACGTGGTTAAAGCAAAGAAATAAGGATGTTAAAACAATAAATGTAGTAGTAGGTAGAGATGCTCGTATTTCTGGAGCCATGATAAGTAGTTTGGTTACGAATACGCTTATTGGTTTGGGTATTAACGTTATTGACCTAGGATTGTCTACAACCCCTACCGTGGAAGTAGCTGTTCCTTTGGAAAAAGCACATGGAGGAATTATTTTAACAGCATCCCACAATCCTAAACAATGGAATGCCTTAAAGTTGTTAAACGAGAAAGGAGAGTTTTTAAATGGAGCAGATGGTTTAGAAATTTTAGAGTTTGCTGAAAAAGATGCTTTTACTTTTGCTGAGGTTGATGATTTAGGTACGTATACAGAAGATGATTCATACATAGAAAAACATATACAAGAAGTTTTAAATTTAAAATTAGTAGATGTAGCTGCCATCAAAAAAGCTGGATTTAAAGTGGTGCTGGATGCTGTTAACTCTACGGGAGGAATTTTTATTCCTGCTTTGTTGAAAGAATTAGGAGTAGATTGTGTGGAGTTGTATTGTGAACCTAACGGTCAATTTCCTCACAATCCAGAACCTTTAAAGGAGCATTTGGGAGATATCTCTGCTTTGGTAGTTAAAGAAAAAGCCGATTTTGGTATCGTGGTGGACCCTGACGTAGATAGATTGGCTTTAATAAGTGAAGACGGTTCTATGTTTGGAGAAGAATATACCTTGGTAGCTTGTGCAGATTACGTTCTGGGTCAGTTAGGAGGTGGAAACACAGTATCTAATTTGTCATCATCTAGAGCTTTGAGAGATGTCACTGTAAAACACGGTGGAACTTACACAGCAAGTGCTGTTGGAGAGGTAAATGTGGTAACTGCTATGAAAGAAACCAATACTGTAATTGGTGGAGAAGGTAATGGAGGGATTATTTATCCAGAATCTCATTACGGGCGTGACTCTTTAGTTGGGGTAGCTTTGTTTTTATCTCACTTAGCCAAATCAGGTAAATCGTGTAAAGAGCTAAGAGATTCTTATCCTGAATATTATATGAGTAAAAATAAAATTCAATTAACTCCAACTCTAGACGTTGATGCTATTTTAGAACAAATGGCAGAAAAATATAAAGATGAGACTGTAAACACCATTGATGGGGTTAAGGTAGATTTTGCTAAGGAATGGTTGCATTTACGTAAATCTAACACAGAACCTATTATTAGAATATACACAGAAAGTGGAACACAACAATCAGCGGATGCGTTGGCTCAAAGAGCCATTGATGAAATCAAAGAAATTGCTGGTTTGTAAATATTCGTCTAAATCTATTAGGTTGGAACAATGACACGTAAAAGTCCGAGAAAACTCTCGGACTTTTGTGTTTTATAATACTACCTTTGTGAAGAAATTAAAAGATAAAATTTTGAGAAATTTTAAAGACTTAGGAGTAACCTCGGATTTCATCCAGTCGATGAAAGAAATGGGTGTTAAAAATCCTACAGAAATACAAGAAAGATCTATTCCAAAATTGTTGGAGGGACAAATAGACTATATAGGAAAAGCACAAACGGGTACTGGAAAAACAATTGCTTTTGGTGTTCCGTTATTACAGAAAATAAATTCGAAGAAAAACCAAATACAAGCGTTGGTTTTAGCTCCTACAAGAGAGCTGGCACAGCAAATAAAGAAGCAACTATTTAAATTAACTAAATATTCAGAAAACAAAATATTCTGTGAGGCTGTTTATGGGGGTGAAAAAATAGATATACAAATAAAAAATTTAGAAAGGACTACGCATGTAGTGGTCGCTACCCCAGGTAGATTATGTGATTTACTAGACAGATCTGCGATTGATATTAGCAATATTAAAATGTTAGTGCTAGATGAAGCAGACGAAATGTTGAGTATGGGTTTTTTACCAGATTTGAATAGAATTTTAAAATTTTCTACCGCTGCTAAAAACACTTGGTTATTTTCTGCTACTTTCCCAAATGCTCTAAATAGTTTGGTAAAGACTTATATGAATAATCCTGTTCGAGTTGAGGTAGAGGCGAATCAGTTGGTAAACGAAAATATTTCTCATAAGTTTATTACAGCTACTTTGGCTAATAAGTTAGATGCGCTTGTTGGTTTTGTAGAGACCAGAGGAATGGAAAAGGGAATTGTGTTTTGTAAAACTAAACTTGGAGCTCAAAAATTAAAAGAAGAACTATCAGAAGAAGGTTTTTCGGTTGCTGCTTTAGAAGGTGATATGGGACAAAGAGATAGAGAAAAATCTTTGAGATCTTTTAAAAATGGAGCGAGTCAATTATTAATTTGCACGGATGTGGCTGCTAGAGGAATAGATATTTCTAATGTGAATTTTGTAGTCCATTATCAATTACCAGAAAATACGGAGTATTTTGTCCATAGAAGTGGAAGAACAGCAAGAGGAGGAAACAAAGGTTTATCCGTAGCTATTGTGTTATCTAAAGAATTGGAACAATTACAGGCCTTACAGAAAGAGTTTAAAATACACTTTTCAAAGTTTACTTTACAATAATAACCTCAAAGTTAATTAAGCGTTAGTCTGAGCTTGACACGGAATGACAAGCTGCTATCAAATAGTTGTGATGTGATGCTGAATCAAGTTCAGCATGACGAGTGTTATGTGTCTTTAACAGTCTTTTTGGATTTATGTTTTTGTTACAATACCGAAAGGGATTAATTTTCAATAATTGGATAAACGTCATTCCGTGATCGACATGGAATCTCAAGCAGTTGTTAAATAGTTGTAATGTGATGCTGAATCGATTTCAGCATGACGAACGTTATGAGTTTTGAACGGTCTTTTTAGATTTCTATTTTGGCACAATACTAAAAGGGATTAATTTTTAATAATTGGATAAACGTCATTCCGTGCTTGACATGGAATCTCAAACTGATGTTAGATAGTTGCGATGTAATGCTAAATCAAGTTAAGCATGACAGGTACAAAGAGTTTTTTGGGCGTTTTTAGATTCATATTGACAGTATCCAATATTTTGTGTAAACAAAAATTCTACGGGGTTTAACTTTTTTAAAGCTGAACCCTTTTTTCAAATATAGTTAAGAACTGGTTAAGAATTAGTCCCCAATTGTGAATTGGCTGGGTCCATTTCTTAGTAATTTGCATCAAAGATAAATAAACTGATTTTTTCAAGGCATCGTCTGTTGGGAAGCTCATTTTGTTTTTAGTGTATTTTCTAATTTTGCCATTAAGATTTTCAATTAGATTGGTAGTGTAAATTATTTTTCTGATTTCTAAAGGGAAATCAAAGAACACGGTAAGTTCCTCCCAATTGTTACGCCAAGATTGTACTGCATAAGGATATTTATCATTCCATTTTTCAGCAAACTGGTCTAATTCGGCTTTAGCCATTTCTTTATTAGGAGCATTGTAAATATGCTTCATATCTCCTGTAAAAGCTTTTTTGTCTTTCCAAACCACATAACGTGCACTATTACGAATTTGATGAACCACACAGATTTGAGTATCTGCTGTTGGAAACACATTTTTAATGGATTGTGTAAATCCGTTGAGATTATCGGTAACAGTTACCAAAATATCTTCAACCCCTCTAGCCTTTAAATCAGTAAGTACTCCTTGCCAAAAAGCGGCAGATTCATTCATTCCTAACCACATTCCTAAAAGTTCTTTGTGGCCTTCTCTGTTGAGCCCTACGGCTAAGTAAATAGTTTTGTTAACAACCTTTCCTCCTTGACGAACTTTAAATACAATTCCATCCATCCAAACTACGCAATAAACAGACTCTAAAGGCTTGTTTTGCCATTCTAATACTTCTTGATTGATTCTGTCTGTGATGATAGATATAGATGATGTGGAGAGCTTATAGCCATAAATTTGATAAAGTTCATCTTCAATATCAGAAACACTCATACCTTTTGCATAAAGCGAGATTACGATATTTTCTATAGACAGTGAAGTGCTTTTGTGTTTAGGAACCACAACAGGTTCAAAATCACTATTGCGATCACGTGGAACTTTAATCTCGCTTTGACCGAGGCGGTTCTTTACTTTTTTTGTAGTGCTACCATTGCGAGCATTAGTGTTGCTGCGTTTACCATTTTTGGGATAGCCTAAATGAGCATCCATCTCTCCTTGAAGCATAGCTTCTAAAGCGGCACTGTGTAATTCATTCAATAAATTACTTAAATCGTCTTCTGTTTTTAGGCCTTTTAATAGACCACTTTGTAAAAATTGATTTTTTAAATCATCCATAATAAAACTGTGTGTTATAAAATTAATCAAAAAATTAGGCGGGGTTTTAAAACCCCGCCTAATTTCTGTTTACACAGTTTTTTGGATACTACCTTCATATTTTTCACCTATGGTTTTAGCTAGGGCATGTGACTTTTTTTTAGCAATAAAATTCTGCTTTCAAAGATTAATTTTTTAAATGTAATTTCTTTTAGTTAAAGATTTGAACTTCCTTTTACTGCGTTTGGGTTTTAGACCTACAGATCCTCTTTTGATAGGCTTTTAAGATCTTCCGAGTCTATTTTTTTTTTGATAATTAGCAACACTATCACCATTTTTAATATATAATAAAGGCTTAATCTGATTTAAAGATTATCATTTTCGGTCTGTTGTATGACACTAATCATAAATGATACATAATACTATTTGTTCATCTCTAATAATAAATCTTGTGAACCTTTATAATTAAACTGATTATGCCAATAGGAAAGAAGAGATTGGTCAAAAGCTAATTCTTTGTTAAGATTATTGATAAGGTGTTCGCCTTTAAAAAACTAATTTGATACATTTTATTCAAATTAAAGTGTACGTTTTACCTCTTTTATCGTGAAAAACATCCCAAAAATTACGCTAAACTCTTTATAAGGGTAGTCTATAAACACAAAAATATTTCCGTTTTAAGCACGACTACATTCTTTCGGGAACATCAATTCCTAGTAAATTAAATGCTGATTTTATAACAGTACCCACTTTGGCTGATAATTGTGTTCTAAATATCTTTACAGCTTCATCTTCACATCCCAAAATATAGGAACTTTGGTAAAATGAATTGTACTCTTTAACCAAATCATAGGTGTAATTAGCGATCAAAGCAGGACTGTGATTTTTGGATGCCAGTTGTATGGTTTCAGGATACAGTTGTAAGATTTTAATTACAGCTAATTCTTTATCAGAAATTTCGACTGTTTGTTTGCGGGTATAATCAAAATCGGCCTTTCTCAAAATAGATTGAATTCTGGCGTAAGTGTATTGAATAAAAGGCCCAGTATTTCCATTAAAGTCTATAGATTCTTTAGGATCGAATAAGATTCGTTTTTTTGGGTCAACTTTTAAAATGTAATATTTTAAAGCTCCCATTCCTATAATCTTGTAAAGGGCTTCTTTTTGAGTGTCGGAATATCCTTCTAGTTTCCCTAATTCTTGAGAAATTTCACGAGCTGTATTTACCATTTCTAACATTAAATCATCGGCATCAACTACAGTTCCTTCTCTAGATTTCATTTTACCCGTAGGCAAATCAACCATTCCGTAAGATAAATGATACATATTATCTGCCCAAGCATATCCTAATTTTTTAAGGATTAGGAACAGTACTTTAAAGTGATAATCTTGCTCGTTACCTACTGTATAAGTTAAAGCATCAATAGAAAACTCTTTAAAACGTTGGATAGCGGTACCAATGTCTTGAGTAATATACACAGAAGTTCCATCACCTCTTAGCACTAATTTTTCATCTAATCCTTCATCGGTTAAATCTATCCAAACAGAACCATCCTCTTTCTGATAAAAAACACCTTTTTCCAACCCTTCCTGCACACAATCCTTACCTAAGAGATAGGTTTCACTTTCGTAATAATTCTTATCAAAAGCAACTCCTAAATTTTTATAGGATACTGCAAAACCATCATATACCCATTGATTCATTTTTTTCCAAAGGGCTACAACTTCTTTATCTCCAGCTTCCCATTTTCTGAGCATTTCTTGAGCTTCTAACAAGATTGGAGCTTGTCTTTTTGCCACCTCTTCAGTTTTGCCTTCAGCTAGTAAACTGTTAATTTCCTCTTTATATGCCTTATCAAAAGCAACGTAGTAATTTCCTACTAGTTTATCTCCTTTTAAACCAGTAGACTCTGGTGTTTCGCTATTTCCAAACTTTTGCCAAGCCAACATACTTTTGCATATATGTATACCACGGTCGTTGATAATTTGGGTTTTATAAACTTTTTTACCCGCAGCAGCTATAATTTCTGCCACAGAGAATCCCAACAAGTTGTTTCTAACGTGTCCTAAATGTAAAGGCTTATTGGTATTGGGAGAAGAGTACTCTACCATTACAGCCTTTTCGTTATTGTTTGAAGTCTTAATCCCAAAATTTTCAGTTTTATATAAATCGTAAAAACGGTCTAAGAAAAAGCTCGAATCGATTGAAACGTTTAAAAAACCTTTAACCACATTAAAGTTAGTAACTATCTCTACATTGTTTTTTAGGTATTCACCTATTTGAGTTCCAATCTGAACAGGATTTCCTTTTACAAAGCGTAAAAAAGCAAAGACTACAATGGTAATATCTCCCTCAAACTCTTTACGAGTTGCCTGAAATTCTACTGTAGGTATTTCTGTTTTAAAAATTTCTACAAAAGCTTTTTTTACAGCTATTTCTAAATGATTTTGGATACTCATTTTTATCAGTTTCGATTATGCTGCGAAAATACACAAAATAAATGATTAGAAATGTAGAATAGGAAAAGGGATACTCTAGCTCGATAAAAGATATTAAACCTAAGTTATCTCCAAAAAAAACAAGCTATATTGTATAATATTTTAAAGTTGTTTTTTTATAAAAAACCGTATTTATAGTTTTTAGATGAAAACAATTATAATGAGTGTTATAAGACTTTGGTAGTGTAAAAGACAATTTACTTTTATTGAAAAAAATAAAAGAGCTACCCAATTTTATGGGTAGCTCTTTTAATAGATATAAAGCACGTAATTATTTTGTGTATTTGTAGATACAAAAATCTAATCGTGAGTTATTTTTTTAACTTCTTCTTTAGCTTCGTTATAACCTTCCTTAATATCTTGATGTGCTTCGTGAGCCTCATCTTTTAATTTAGTTCCGATATGTTCAGAGTTTTCTTTAATTCCTTCTCCTACTTGTTCAAAACCATTTTTGATTTTCTGTGAAGACGATTCTTTACAACTCGTTAGCAACGGAATTGTTAAAAAAACAGTACAAAGCGCTAAGTAGACGTTTTTAGTGAGTAGCATCGTGTACTTCTTCTTTTGTTTCTTCATAACCATCTTCTACTGCATCTCCTGTTTCTTCTGCTGCATCTTCTATTCCCTCTCCAACTTCTTCAAATCCATCTTTTACTTTGTCTTTTGGAGATTCTTTACAACTTACGGATAACATTGCAATTGATAATGCGATTGTGCTAATAGCGAATAATTTTTTCATAATTTCTGATTTATATAGTTAATAATTTAATTGATTTTATTTTTAAAAGTCGAACCCTACAAAAAAATGTAAAACTCTGTTTTTTTGTTCTTCTTCTCGGTATACTTCACTTAACCCAAAGTAATATCTAGCTCCTAAATTAATACCTGATTTTGTTTTAAATCCAGCTCCAACATTTGCTCCCCAGTCAAAATCCCTAGGTTCTTGTTCTGAATTACCTTCAAAAAGGTTAAAGTTATCACTTACTTTTTCTTCATGATTAATGGCAATTCCTATTTGCGGCCCAACTTCAATGTAGAGAAAGTCTGTTAAGTATCCTTTAAACAATACAGGTAAGTTAATGTAGTCTATTTTTTGCTCAAAGGTTCCACTGTTATTTTTTATCGTGTACCCTTGTTGAGAATACAATAATTCTGTTTGTATAGATGTATTGTGAGACATATAAAGTTCGTTGTAAAAACCAACGCTAAAACCATCTCTATTATCTACGTCGTCGTCACCATCAATCACCGCAGAAGCTAAGTTGTATCCACCTTTAATTCCTACTCCCGATTTTCTGTATAAGTTGCTTGTTTGTGCATGCACCACACCTATAAATAGAACGAATAAGAGGGTTGTAATTTTTTTCATTATTGTGTCGTTTGATTGATAGTTCATTAAAATTGATATCTAATAGCTAAGGCTAAATCTGTATTGATTCCATCAGAATAAGTATCGTTAAAACTAATTTCGGGTCTCATATCTAGAGCTATTTGCAAAGGAACTTTAAAACTGTATTCAATACCAATATCCCCACTTACGGCAACAAATGCTTCGTCATTATTGCTAGCACGATTATCATCAAAATAACCAATACTACCACCTGCACCTACAAACCAGTTCAATCTGTTTTGTATAGGGTATATCCATTGGTAAATACCACTCACTTTTATTGCATCAAAATCGTTATTGTCTCTCCATCCTAAATCTAATTCCAAACGAGTTTTATCAGACAACCTTCTTTGGTAAGATACTTCGGTTCCAAACCCATCACTATCTCCAACTCTAATTCCAATGGCATTTTTAGAAAAATTTTGAGCACTTGTTCTAGCCGAAAAAAGAATCAAGGTTAAAAAAGCTAAATGTTTCAAGTTCTTAATCATCGTTTGTTATAGATTATTTACAGTTCCAAAACTATCTGTATAAAATCGTTTTCAAATTGATTGCTTTAGAATTTAAAATTGATTTTAATCAACGGATGGACATTTTAGTTTTGATAAAAAAAAATATAAACTACCTTTGATTGCGCAATTTATAAGAGCAATACATGGACAACCACCACATTTATAGTGAAAAATTTACATCAATACTTAATAATCTATTTCATGGTGTGTTGTTAATGGAAGAGAATGGAACTATTTTAGAGTTCAATAAAGCAAGTTTAGCCTTACTACAAAAAAATGCAGAATCGGTTGAGGGAGCTTTCTTAGGTGATTTAATACCAGAAAATTACAAGAACAAATTTGAAGCTTATTTTAAAAATTGTTTGAATTTACAAACTAAAAATTATGGGAAGTTTGAGGTGAACTTCTTTTTAGATAACGACGATTTAAGAATTTTAGAAATTGACAGCAATCAGAATTTTCTTTCTGAAGAAGATGATAAAATGTATACAATATGTATTATCAATGACATTACTCAGAGAAAAAAATTGGAAAAGGAACTAGAAATTCAAAAAAAATCTAAAGAAGCCATTCTAGAAAAATTAGAGAGAGAGCAAGAACTTAACGATATGAAATCTAGATTTATATCCATAGCTTCTCACGAATTTAGAACTCCTCTTGCCGGAATTTTATCCTCCGTAGACCTAACTGAAAGGTATTTAAAAATGGATATGGATGTTTGGAAAAAGTTTGCCTATGGAGCTAAGGTAGACTCTCATGTATCTAAGATTAAAGCATCTATCAATACTTTAACAGCTACACTTAATCAGTTTTTATCTCTTGGACAGCTCGAAGAGGGAAAAATAGAATACCATAAACAAAAATTCAACTTAAAACAGGCCTTACAATCTTATATAGACGAATTTAGAGCGCAGTTAAAAGAAGGTCAAAAGATAAATTTCACTTTTAAATCAGAAGAGGAAACAGTTGATTTAGACAAAAATATTTTTAGGCATGTGATGGATAATTTGTTATCTAATGCCGTTAAGTATACTCCGCAGCACAAACAAATTTATGTTGTAGCTTTTGTAGACGAATACCAAATACAAATAACAGTAAGGGACGAAGGAATGGGAATTCCAGATCAAGATCAAAAGAATTTGTTTAGAAGATTTTTTAGAGCCAAAAATGTAACTAATTTGCAGGGAACTGGTTTGGGCCTTAACATTGTTATGAAGTACGTAAAATTGATGAATGGAGAAATTACCTTTGTAAGTAAAGAAAATATCGGTACGGCTTTTAAATTATCTTTCGTTAAAAAAGATAGCGAATCAGAAAATATAGATATTAAAGATTTAGTGTAAACTTAAAATTACTCAAGATGAAAAAAATATTATTGATTGAAGATGATTTAATCATGAGAGAAAATATATCAGAATTGATAGCTTTAACAGGATATGACGTTGAGGTTGCGGAAAATGGTATGGTAGGAGTGCAAAAAGTAAATACTTTTAAACCAGATTTGATTATTTGTGATGTTATGATGCCAGAACTAGACGGTTATGGTGTTTTGTATATTTTGAGTCAAAAACCAGAAACAGCAACAATTCCTTTTATATTCTTAACAGCCAAATCTGAAAAAGAAGATTTACGTAAGGGAATGGAACTAGGGGCGGATGATTACCTTTTCAAGCCTTTTGAAAGCACGGAGCTTATTAGAGCCATAGAAAGTAGACTAAAAAAAAGTGAGTTTTTAAAAAAACAATATGGTTCTAATAGTGACGGTGTTCACGAATTTTTGGAAGATGCCAAAACGGTGGTAAGTCTGGAAGACACTAAGGATAAATCTTATGTTTTTAATTATGCGGCTAAAGAGAATATTTATAAAGAAGGGGAGCATGTACATTTTGTATACTTTATAGAAAAAGGGAGTGTAAAAACTTATAAGTATAACGACGACGGAAAAGAATATATAACGGCAGTATATAAAGAAGGGCAATTTTTTGGATTTCAACCGGTTTTCGAAGAAAGAACCTACGACGAGGTTTCGGAAACCTTGGAAAATACGGTGTTAACCAAAATATCTAAAAGCGATTTTTTAACGTTGATATATGAAAATAGAGAAGTTGCTCAGCAGTTTATGAGTATGATTTCTAAAACATTAAGTGCTAAAGAAGAAGATTTAATGTTGATGGCTTATAGTTCTGTAAGAAAAAGAGTGTCTAAAAAATTGCAAGAATTATTAGCTGGAACTGATGAAATTACGCTGCTGCGAACTGATTTGGCAAAACTCACAGGTACTACTAAAGAGAGTTTGACCAGAACGTTAACAGAATTTAAAAACAGCAATATTATTAAAACTGAGGGAAAAAAAATTATACTTGTAGACAGGAGTAAGCTTCAGAAAATGGATTTAATTTGGTAGTTTCCTTACTATTTTTAAACATGTTAAATAACAAAAAAAAAGCTCTGCAAATGCAGAGCTTTTTTTTGAACTACTTAATTTGTTGATTAAAGTCAACAAATTCTTGCGTTGATATCAATAAGAACAAAGAGTTATATGATTAGTTTTGGAACATAGAAACGAATTAAAATTATTCAGGATGTTCAAAATCAAAACAAATATTCCTCAGCAGGATTTTAAAAGTCTAGCTAACATCACGGATTTTAATTGTGTGTCAATTTATTGTCCGGTAGATACTGATAGCGATGCTTTGAAATTGAAGTTTAAAGACCAAATAAAAAATATAGAGCAAAGATTAATAGCCAAGGGTTTAGATTTTAAAAGAGCTCAAGATATTTTAAATCCGTTGGATCAAATGTTAAACGATTCTAGCATTTGGGAAAAAATAGATTTAGAAGAAAACAAAACATTGGTCGTTTTCCTAAACCAAGGAAACGTTAATATATATTACTTACCAAACCAAGTGGACGATTGCGTATTTATTACTAGCAACTTTTACTTATTACCACTGTTTGAAAAAGCTACGAGTAGTCAACTAACAGAAGATTCCTTAAAAATTAAACAAGTAGTGTTGGATGAAGAGTTAACCACCAACAGACTCGAAAAAGTTATTCCTTTGGCATTTGAAGGTAAAATAGCAACGCTGTACGTATCATCCAAAAATGGTGTTTATGGAGTATACGACGATGTTAACAAAACGACAATGATTGATAGCAAGAAAAGCAATAACAATATGTCTCTCATCAACTTAGCAGCCATTACTACTTATCAGTATGGGGGGCAAGTTTGTTTGGTAGACCCGTTATCAATGCCAACAAAAGGAGTATCTATTCAAGCAATCTTAAAACATAAATAAACAACATGGAAAACTTTGACATTACAGAACCTTATAAATTGATAAAGGGCAAAATAGTTACTTGGGCAGAGTCTTTCATAGAAATGTTGCCCAATTTAGCTTTGTGTATTTTGCTTTTAGTTCTATTTTACTTTGTAGCCAGACTAATAAGAATGCTTGTTATTAGAGGTAGTAGAAAAATTACAGACAACAGAGCCTTAACAAAATTAATGGGAACTATAGCTTTCTTCATTATATATGCTATAGGACTTTTTGTTGCCTTGAGTGTGTTAAAATTGGATAAAGCAGTTACGTCATTATTAGCAGGTGCAGGGGTAATAGGATTGGCTTTAGGTTTTGCTTTTCAGGATACGGCCACCAACTTTATTTCTGGAGTTTTTATGGCAGTAAAAAAACCCTTTAGAATTGATGACGTTGTGGAAACTTCCGATCAAATGGGAATCATCAAGCAAATCAGTTTACGTAGTATTGTTATGCACTCCTTTAATGGACAAGAAATTATCATACCCAACAAGGATGTCTTTCAAAACAAAATCATTAATTATACTTCATTACCTGACAGAAGGGTAGAAATTAATTGTGGAGTTGCTTATGATTCTGATCTATCTTTTGTAAAAGAAACAGGTGAGGCAGCAATAAAAGAACTGGACTTTGTGAATACAGACAAAGACGTAAACATATTTTTTAATGAATATGGTGGCAGCTCAATTAATTTCACGCTGTACTTCTGGATAAAAGTAAACGATCAGCCGGGATTTTTAAAGGCTCGAAATGATGCTATTATCTCATTGAAGAAAGCTTTTGATAAAAATGATATTGGAATTCCATTCCCTATCAGAACATTGGATTTTAATCCAAATCAAGTTTCTGAGATGATTAAAAATACAATGGACTATAAAAAAGAAGATTAGTAAATTATTAACCCAAAAAATTAAACCATGAGTTCTACAACAGGAAAAATTATCACATCTTTATTAGCAGGATTAGCTATTGGAGCAACAGCAGGAATTTTATTTGCACCTCAAAAAGGTGTTGAAACTCAAAAAAGTATTTTGAATAAAATAACCGAATTGAAAAACGAAATTTTGAGTTTGGTAGCCAAAGGAGAAGATTATGCTTCTGAGAAAATAACTGTATTAAGAGACAAAATAGCCTCTTTGGAAAAACAACTAAAAGAGATTAACATCTCTAGCTAAACTAAAAGTACTATGAAAGACGATATTTTAAAATATTTTGAATTACAAAAAAAACTTTTACACTTTGAAATTGTAGAGAAAGTAGGAGAGGTAAGAACTAAAATAGCTTATAAATTATTTGTAGCATTTTTATTTTTTATTTTTTTCATATTCACAGGTTTAGGGGTTTCAATGTATTTAAATGAGTTATTTCAGAGTACTTATATAGGGTTTTTAATAATTGCGCTATTTCTCTTGATTGTTATGTTAACAACGTTATTGTATAAAAGCAAAGTTATTGCACTGATGTTAAGAAAATTTTTAGATAAAAATATTCCTCAATAAAAATTAGACAGCATGAAAGAAGCAAAATTTTATATACATAAACAAATACTAATTAAAGAGATAGAACTACAAGAAAAAATCCTTAAAGTTCAGCTTCAAAAACCTGCTAGTATACTAGAAATAGTTATGGCATCTGGGTTATTGAGTAAAATCGGATTATCCAAAAGAAGTATTCTTAAGTTCAGTACAGGCTTTAGCAGATTGAGTATTTATTTAGATAGATTAAAGTCAGTTAGTTCTATATTTAGACATTTACAGGCTTTTGCTATCAACCTTAAAAAACGTTAATGAAGTTCATAAGATTAAATTACGTTCAATATGCTGCAAGTGCACTAATAAGTTTAATAGCGGCAGTGTATATTTTAATAAAGTGTAAGTTTATATTAGCTCCGCTAGTGATAGCCTTACTCGTTAGTTCAGCTTTAAGTTCTTTACTAGCCAAGGTCAAAAAAATAGTAAAGTCTAATATACTAGCAGTTACGTTGGTTAACGTAATTTTTTTTTCACTAGTGTTTGGTGTTTTTTACGTAATCGGTTATCAGTTAATTGATTTTTGTGATACGCATCCTGATATAGGCAATAAAATGTCAGTATTATTACGACAATTCGAAAACTCTCTAGAAAGCGCTTTAGGTATCAGAAACATAGATTTTGTGGAAACTACAGAAGAGAATTCTGAAGAAATTATAAAATCTGGATCAAGTATTTTACTATCGTTCATAGGGGACTTGGGTGTTTTTATCACCTATGTTACCTTAATTCCACTTTATATATTTTTAATCATGTTATACAAAGACAAGATTAAATTATTTATAAAAAAGATTTTGTTGCCGTTGCAAATCAATCCAAACCCAGTTTTTGCAAAAACGTCAACTTTAGTTGAAGATTACTTAAAAGGTATGCTCATTATTTTCTTACTATTAGGATTGGCCAATGGAATAGGACTACTTATTATAGATGTCCCTTATGCTTTTGCGTTAGGGTTTATCGCATCTTTATTGGCAATTATTCCTTATATAGGAGTGGTTATAGGGAGTTTAATGGTACTTTTTGTTTCTTTTGTAACACAGCAATCGATATCACAATTGATTTCAATTTCAATTTTGTTTGGTGTGATTCAGTTTATAGAAGGAAACTTTTTGACACCTAAAATCATAGGAGATAAAATAAATTTAAATCCACTTTTTGCATTAATAATGCTGATTGTTGGAGAACAATTGTGGGGAGTAATTGGAATGATTGTGGTATTACCCATCACAGCCATAGCAATGATTATGGTTCACAATCTTAAAGATAAATTGTTCTTGGAAAATAAAATATGATTCGCAGAAAAAAACATCGTTACGTAGCGCTTCTAATCATAATAACACTATTTGTTGTGGCCATGAATGGAGGTGGAAAAACAAACCCTAACGATAGCATTAAAATGATGAAAATACAATTTACCAACATACAAGATTCTGTGATAAAAAACAGCTTTCATAAAGTCTTTTCTAAATATAAAAATTTACATCAATACCACATTGAGCTTGTCCAAAAGAATATGGGGAGTACTACTATGCAAGCACAACCTAAAATTAGTTTTTCGTCATTATTTAATGGAGTTAAATCCTACAAAATAGAAATGGGTATTTATTTGAAAGACACTGATATTAAATTGTCAGAAGTACCTTCAGAAGTATTACAAGGGTGGTTTGCACATGAATTAGGGCATGTAGAAGACTACGAGCAACATTCCAACTCTGGCATGTTATGGTATGGAATTAGATATTTCAGCAGCAAAAAATTCAAGAAAAAAGTAGAGCACAATGCCGATTATATTGCTTTTAAAAGAGGATTTAGAAAAGAGTTAATAGCCACAAAAAAGTATATTCTGTACAGCGAATTGTTTACAGAAAAGTATTTAAAAAATATCAATACATATTACCTGCCACTTGAAACTTTAGAAAAAATGGCGGAGAATGATGATGACATAGATTCAACAGAACTCTTACACTAAAAGAAAAGCTAGAATGAAATTTACATTCTAGCTTTTTTTATTTTTATCCTTTTAAGTATTCCAGGTATTTCTTTAGTTTTTCTTCTTTCATCACTTTAGGTGTCTTAATTTGCCCACCATTTTTTTTCATTGCTTTTAAATATCCGTGATACTGTTCTTTACTAATTACTGTTACCTCAATACCCTTTAAAGTTTTATTTCTTGCAACTTTGTAGTTTTTATTAACTTCTTGCAGCTTTTTATCTAAAAACGATTCGCATAGTTTGCTGTCTAACTGATCATCAGTAACTAATACCCATTGGTGGAAGTATTCATCTTTCTCATTTTTAACCGCTCCAACGGTATATTCATTAATATCTACATTATATTTGCTCGCTAATTTTAAAATAGCCGCATCCAATTTTTCTTCTGATAACTGAGAACCTACCACATTTAAAAAGAACTTGGTTCTCCCAGTAATTTTAATCTCGTAGTTTTCTACGCTAGTAAATGTAACAGTATCTCCAATCATATATCTCCATGCTCCGGATGGTGTAGAAACTAACAAAGCATAATCCACATTCTCTTCAACTTGATCAATAGCGATGACTTTAGGGTTTTCAAGTAAATTACCCGATTCGTCAAATCCTGAACTATTAAAAGGAATGAATTCGAAAAATAAATCGTGTTCTATGGCAAGTTTCATACTCATTGTATTTGGCCTTGCGGTGTAAGCTATAAACCCTTCAGATGCTAGGTAAGTATCTAAGACTGTAATATTTTTTCCACACAGTTTATCAAAAGAATTTCTATAAGTTTCAAATGCAACTCCACCACTGGCATAAACTTTAAAGTCGGGCCAAATTTGGTGTATATTGTCTAAATCATTCACTTTTATAATCTCCTTTAAAACTTCTAACACCCAAGATGGAATCCCGGCAATAGCACCAATATCCCAATTTGGAGCTTCTTTAGCAATAGCAGCTTTTCTTGTGTCCCAGTCATCAATGGTAGCAATTTCTTTTCCAGGCCTGTAAAAAGTATCATACCAATCTGGAAAGTTACTCACGTTAATCCCACTGATTTCCCCTTCCAAAAATCCATTTTCGTTTTCGTCTAGGTCTGCAGAACTACTTAACATGAATATTTCTTTTTCAAATAACTCAGTAGGAAAATCAAAGTTAGACAAGTCTTTAATCATAGAAGTTCCTACACTTCTTACTGCGGAAATATAGTCGTTAGTTACAGGAATTCTCTTGCTTTTTTTACCCGTAGTACCACTACTTTTGGCAAAGAAATTGGGTTTGCCAGGCCAAGTAATGTCAGGGTTTACTTGCTGATTCAACCACCATCTTTCGTTGATGTTCTCGTAGGTGTAAATAGGAACACTATTTTGATATTCTTTGACCATGTCATCACTATCTAAAATATGCAAAAAGTTATAATATTTACCAAAAGAAGTGTCTTTAGCAGAGGTTAGTAATTTTCTCAACTGTTCTTCTTGTGCTTTAAAAACATTTTCAGGAGACGAGGTAAAAGTGTCTAATGTGTTGATAGCTGTTTTTATGACAGATCCAATAATGCTCATTTTCTTGAAATTTGGGTTTATAATTTATTCAAAAAAAAAGTGTTTATTTTAAAACACTTTTTTCTTCTCTACTAAATGAGGTTAACATCCAGTGCATTTTTTCCATTTGTACAATAAATCCTTTGATCATGTCGTCTGTTCCTCGGTCGTTAATATTATGTGCGCAATCAATGACTTCGTTCATTAAATTCAGTAGAATTTCAAAATCACTTAAAATTTCACGTACCATTTCTGTGGCTGTTAGCGGAGCTAAAATCTCGTGTATTTCAGATTCTTCTAAATATTCTTTAAGTGTACCTGTAGGTTTTTTTCCAAAAACTCTTATTCGTTCTGCTACGTCATCAATATTAACTTTAACAACATCATATTGTTCTTCAAATTTTTCATGGATATCAAAAAAATCTGGTCCCACCACACTCCAGTGGTAATTTCTTAATTTTTGATAATGTACGTGGTAGGAAGCTAATAGTTTATTTAATGATGAAACTATTTCTGCCGTTTCTAAATGTGTATATCCTAGTTTTGCAAAAGGTTTTGTTTTCTCTAGTGTATTCATTTTATTCTTTATTTTAAGTGATTACTACCTCAAAATTAACATCAAAAAGGCTTTTATTTTATGAGCCAGTTAGTGGTTAAGATTGATACTCGTCAATAATTGAAATTTAATTGAGTACACTTAGTGGTATTTAGAGTTAAATATGGATAATTCAACTTACAAATGATAGCTGTCATCTATTTTATAGGATATTAATAATGATGAGTAGTTAGCTAAATTTAGTCCACGTTCCTACTTGTTTTGTGCGCTTTTTTCTATGATTGATTTTAACCACTGGTTAGGAATCATATCTATCGTTAAATTCACCCTCTCGTCATTTCCATTATTAATTACTCTGTGTGGATTTGTTAAACGTAAATACCAACATTCTCCAGGTTTCATTTTTACGGGTGTGTTATTCAATAAAAATTGAACATCATCACTATTAATCATGGGAATGGTAAGTCTAATTACCGATTTTTCTATTTCTAAACCCAAGGTAGGGTCCGTATGTTCTTGTACCACAGACTTTGGAGCCAAACGCAGTAGTCTGACTAAAGTAACCGTGGTGTGTTGCTTAAAAAAATCTATAATTTCATTTAGATAAGGAGCGTTTTTCAAAGCTTTAGTGTCTAACCATTCCGTCCAAGATCCATCGGCATAATCATCCGCAGGAGGGGGAAAAGGAACTGAAGAGTCTACCATATGTGCAGGAGCTCTCAATTGTACTACATTGTAATATTCAAAACCTGCAAGTTTCAGCTCGTGATATTCATAAACCAATTTGTCTATATCAAAATTAAAAGGGAGCTTTATTCTATCGGTACTAATAGTTGTTGTATTCATGGCGATTATTGGTACTTTAGTTTTAATTCTACAGAAGGTGCTATTTGATAATTAAAAATTATTTTTTTGAATGATATTGGCTGTTCTACAATCATTTCGTAAGGTAATGTAAGGGAGGATTCTCCTCTTTTAATCCAAATATCATCATATACATTTACCAATGTATCAATAAT
Source organism: Wenyingzhuangia sp. IMCC45533 (assembly GCF_054111225.1). Lineage (NCBI taxonomy): Bacteria > Pseudomonadati > Bacteroidota > Flavobacteriia > Flavobacteriales > Flavobacteriaceae > Wenyingzhuangia > Wenyingzhuangia sp. IMCC45533. The sequence continues at coordinate 2,514,999 of NZ_CM134197.1, forward strand.
TACACTTTTGTAATTTTTCTTAGTATCAAACTCAATTTCTTTTGCGGGAAATACAGGGGGGAGTATGTTTGAGAATTGCTCAATACTGTCTCTAGTATAAAAAATAGTATCAATGAGTTCTTCTCCCTTGGATACTTCGTGATATGTACCCTTAAAGTTTACGATCACGTTGTGCGGAATTATTTTCACATCCTTATTTAGCTGAGATAACAAATTTCCCAATATAGGTACATACGATTCTCTGTAAAGTAGCGCATCTAAAGTTTCGCTAAAAACAATATCGTAATGAGCATTATTAGGAATTTTAAAGGTAATAGCATCTGCAACAAAGTAGTTATTTATATAGTTTTCGAGACTTAAGTCAGCAATAATTTGTTTGGCAAAATTAATAGCATTTTGATTAATATCTAGTAAAGAGAACTGCACTTCGTCAGCAGAAAATAATGGTGCTACCATATTCACAAAAGGAGCATATGGGCCACAACCTGCATATAAAAACTGTATGATTTTGGTAGGATGTTCTTTTCGTTTGTCCTCAATGGCTTTCATAACTCCTTTAAAAAATAAATAAGTTCTGTGGTAATCTAACAAACACAACGCAGCATGATTTAAGCCCAAAGCCATTCCAGATGCAGTAGGAATGGCAGCTAAGTGTTTTAATTCTTTATCGTACCCAGAAATAGCGGTAACAGATTTAAAATAATCGTAAATACGATGGATGGTGTTTTGTATTTCTTCTTTAGAAATATCCTCTTTTAAAAGCTTTTTAGATAGCTCTTTTATAGAGAGAAGGGTATCTTTCATTTTCTAGTAATTTTTGAAAATAAAAGATATAAAAAAAAGGGAATGTTTGCTGGTTTAGTTTAGATACCGTCTGCCATGTGTTTTAACTCAGCTTCGTTTAAAATAGTGATAGATTTACCGTTTAAACCTATCAAATTTTGCTTTTTTAAAGTAGAGAGAGTTCTAATGGCAGATTCTGTTGCAGTACCCACGGCACTAGCAATTTCTTTTCTGCTTAACTGAACTTTTATGGTACCGTCTGCTGTCATTCCATACGTTTCTTTTAAAAACAGAATTATATCGGCCATACGCTGATGAACTGTGTTGGTAGAAATATTGGTAATAGCATTATTAGCCTCCTTTAAATCGCTGCAAACAGTTTTAAACATTGCCGATGAAAACTTAGGATTTTCATCTAAGGGCTTTTTTATCAATTCTTGAGGAATATAGCAAGTAGAAACGTCGCTTAGTGCGGTAACCGTTATCGTAGTAGGTTCGTTGGTAATAGCAGATTGATAACCAATTAAATCTCCTTTTTTAGTGAATTTTACAATTTGTTCTTTTCCGTTGGCATTTAGTTGGGAAGATTTGCAAACTCCATCTTTAATACAGTAAACACCAGAGGCAAACTTACCTTCGTTAAAAATAACCTCTCCTTTTTTGAATAGATGAACATCTTTAGAGTCAGAAATTTTGGTTAACTCCTCTTTACTTAAAGCATTTAAGTTATTAAATTGTTTAATTAAACAATGTTCACATCTACTCACAACAAAAAAAATTAAAGTTTAGTCTATACAAATGTACTAAACATCACCTAAAATTGTAGTCAGTTTTGTTTAAAAGGACAGAGGTGACATATATTATTTTTACAATGCTCAACGCATTATAATTTTAATCTCCCCTTTAAGAGATAAATATGAACAATGCAACTTGTTACCATTGTGGTGACGAAGCTACAGATAGTTTGGTTTTGTATGATGAAAAAAAGTTTTGTTGTAACGGATGTAAAACGGTATATCAAATTTTTAGTAATCATCAACTTTCGGAATATTACCATTTAGACACCACACCAGGTTCTAATCCTGAACTTTTTGCTGGAAAATATAATTTTTTGGAAAACCCAACTGTTGTAGGAAAACTGTTGGATTTTAAAGAAGATGGTATTGAGGTCGTTACTTTGTACATTCCAAAAATTCATTGTAGTTCTTGTGTTTGGGTATTGGAAAATTTACAAAAATTAAATGAAGATGTGATGAACTCTAGGGTTCATTTTTCTAAAAAAACGGTTCAAATCACTTATGGTGTCAATACCAATTTAAAAGCCTTAGTAACTTTGTTAGCTTCTATTGGTTACGAACCTTATATAAGCTTGGAGGACGGAGAAAAGAAACAACAAACGAATAGAACGAGTACCTATAAATTAGCTGTAGCTGGTTTTGCCTTTGGAAACACCATGTTTTTGTCTTTTTCAGATTATTTTGGTAAGCTAGATATTTGGCTTACAAAATACCAGCCTTTTTTCGCTTTTTTGATGTTTATGTTTTCTTTACCCGTCGTTTTTTTTGCTGGGAACGAATATTTAATTTCTGCTTATAAGGGGTTAAAAAAAAGGATTCTGAATATTGATGTTCCTATTAGCATGGGTATTGCGGTTTTGTTTGTAAGAAGCGCTTACGAATATTTTACACAAACAGGTCAAGGTTATTTTGATAGTTTAGCAGGTTTGATTTTTTTTTGTTGTTAGGTCGTTTTTTTCAGAAAAAAACGTATGATTTTTTGTCTTTTGAAAGAGATTTCAAATCTTATTTCCCCATTGCTGTTACTACTCTAAAAATGGAGAAGAAAGAGTGGTACCTGTAAACGAAGTTCAAGAAAATGATATTCTATTGATTAGAAACGAAGAAATTATTCCAACAGATGGCATTGTATTAAAAGGAAAACCTTTATTAGATTATAGTTTTGTAACAGGAGAAGCCCATTTAGTAAGTAAACAATCTGGAGACAAGGTTTTTGCTGGAGGAAAACAACAGGGGACTACCATTACCCTACAGGTAACAAAAACTGTAGACCAGAGTTATTTAACAAAACTGTGGAGTCAAAACTCTTATCCATCTACATCGATGTTAACCCATATAATAGATAACGTGAGTAGATATTTTACGTGGGGATTGTTATTGGTTACATTTATTTCTTCCTTGTATTGGTTTTTTGTAGACCGCTCCCAAATAGTTAATGTAGTTTCGTCTATACTTATTGTAGCATGCCCATGTGCTTTGGCCTTATCTGCTCCATTTGCTTTGGGGAATGTTTTGAGAATTTTAGGAAAAAAAGGTTTTTATTTAAAAAATACTTCTGTTATAGAAAATTTGGCAGCTATCAAAATTATGTTTTTTGATAAAACAGGAACATTAACAAGTAGAAACAATCAAGATTATAGTTACTGTGGAGAAGAAATGAGTAGCACAGATTTGTCGGTCATTAAGTCGTTGGTAAGAAATTCAAATCATCCGTTGAGTAGGACACTGTTTAAAAAACTGAAAGCCAATGTAGTTAGCTTATCTAATTTTAAGGAGCTAGAAGGAAAAGGTTTACAAGCGGTTTATAATCAACAAAATTATAAAATAGGATCTGCCCTATTTGTTGATAAGCAACTAATTGGTACAGAAACAGAGAGCAGGGTATATGTTTCCATAAACAATAGGGTAAAGGGGTATTTTAAATTTGGAAATCAGTACAGAACGAATATTTTAGAGATGTTAAATAATCTGTCTAGGGAGTATCAGGTTCATATTTTATCAGGAGATAACGATGCGGCTTTTTCTTTTTTAAAAAATAAATTAACTCCCAAAACAAATTTCTATTTTAATCAATCACCTCACGATAAGTTAAACCGTATTAAAGCAAGTCAGAAAAACGGACAAAGTGTGTTAGTGGTAGGAGATGGTTTAAATGATGCAGGAGCATTATTACAAGCACAAGTGGGAATAGCAGTCGCGGAAGATGTAAATGTTTTTTCTCCAGCGAGCGATGCTATTATTGATGCTACGCAATTAGTTGATTTACCAAAATTTATTAATCTATGTGGTAAAAGTTTACTCGTGGTCAAACTTAGTTTTGTTTTATCAATACTTTATAACATTGTGGGGCTGTATTTTGCAATTCTAGGAAAGTTAACGCCATTAATAGCAGCTGTTTTAATGCCTTTAAGTTCAATCACTATTGTTGCATTTGTAACCCTTGCAACCAATATTTTAGGAAAAAGAATCAAATAATTAACTGAATGCTCTTATTTTGATATTGACTAATCAAAAAAAGGTTAACGTGTTAAGATTTAAAAGCTTGGAATACAGCTTTTTTAATTGTAAAACAGATGAGATAAATGAGGAGTGAGCATTAACTAATGACTATCTTTGCCATCAACCTAATTAACAAGGAACAAAATATGAATGCAATATTCACAGATGCTAGTTTTCAAAATATGGACAACATAGCAAACCGTTATGGTATTAGCGTAAATGCTGTTACAGATTTAACACATGCTTTGATGCTAAGTAATGGTACTATGGCACAGTTTTATGTTCCAGAACTAGGTGGAGGTGGTCAATGGATGCAGGGAGGTATGACTATGGTTGGAGATATGTTTAATTACCAACTTAAGAATACGGTAGATTCATTGTGTAACGAGTTATCTAATATGATGAGTCAAGGGTTGATAGAGTATAAGCCTATACCTCAAAGTAGTAATAATAATCAAGGAGCCAATGTTGGTAATTGGTGGGGAGACTTAGGGTTTCCTAATTCTACAGGGAGCCAAAATAATACTAGCTATGCTATTTTTTCTAATATTGCACGTTTGGCAATTCAAGAAAACGGAAAAGTAACCGTATTCAACACTTTAGATCATCAAATTGGAGGTACAGGTCAGCAGCAAGGAGGTAATTATTCCGTTACATTTACCAGTCAATATGGTACAGTAGATTTAGGCACTTTACCAATTGTGTCTGGCGAGGAAAAAGCAACACCGGTAGTTCCTCATTCTATACAACATACAAATGAAATCAATCATCAGTTTACAGAAGTAGCTCAAGAATTAACCACGGGAGCTGATGAAATAGTAGAAAGAGATATATTTTTAAAATTAGAAAAAATTGCTGATTTAAAAAATAAAGGAATTATTACTGTAGAGGAGTTCGAAACTACAAAATCTACTCTATTGAGTAGATTATAGTTTGATTCAACGTAAAATCCATCGTATAAGAGATTTTATATGTAGTTAAGTTTTTACATATATTGTTTTTTGGTTTAGGAACCATCCCATTAATGATGGTTTTGATGGGAGCTAGAATTTTATGTACTCCAAAATTCAGAACTTTTTTTAAAATAGCAATTCCTTTTGTATTGATAATTGTTGGGGGTTTATTTATACTAAGAGGTTTGGGTTTAGGAGTTGCTTTTGTATCGCCTTCCAACTTAAGTTTAAGAGTGCATTTGATTCCTATGGGGTGTCATTAATTTTTTCCCAAATCTGATCTGCGTTCAAGTAAAAACTACCTAGATGGTTAAACTTGCATTGGTTGGGAGCTATCATGGACAGAAAAGTTTCATCATTTTCTCTTTTGTATAGATGATAAACTTCTCCAACTACAGGTTCAAAGCTAAATTTAGCATTAAATATTTGTTGATTGTATTCAAATTCACGCATCATTTTTTCATACTCAGCCTTGAGTTCTAAAAATTTAGCTTCTACCTTATGATTCACTTTGCTGATGCTTCTATTTTTCCATGCAACAGTGTCTGTAGACTTAATTGCAGGAGCACCCACGTTGGTTCCGTAAGCTTTTAATGAAGCATCATATTTTCCAGAAGTCTCATCATAAACTATATGGTCAGGTCTTTTTTTTTGAGACATATCTATTCAGTTTTTGTACGAATTTAAGTAGTTAAGTAATAGAATTGAAAACTATAATAATTTTAAACACGTATTAAGAATCAAAAAAAATAAGAAGCCTTTAGATTTGAATCTATATGTTTGAGAAAAATGCAATGAAATATAGCAATGTGGTTATAAATCTATAAAAATAACTTATTTTTATAAAAATAAATATATCAAATGCAAGGCAAGCTACATTTATTGATTTTAATATTGCTAATTAACACATTGTCTTTTTCTCAAGAAACGCTCAACATACGCGGAGAAGTAAAAAATAATGAAGGAGAAATACTACCGTACACGACCATTTTAAATGAAAAAAGCAGCCAAAAAACGGTTACTAATGACAAAGGAAAGTTTCGTTTAACAGCAGAAAAAGGTAGCGTTCTGTCGTTTAGGTTTTTAGGTTATAAAACTAAGGAACTAGAGGTGAGAGATAGCAACTATCTTACTATTGTTTTGGAAAAAGAAGTTAGTACTTTAGAGGAGGTTGTTGTTATTGGTTTTGGTATAAAAAGAGAAAAAAAATCTTTAGGAACTTCGACATTTACTATTAATAGCGAAAATCTTAATCACCCAGCAGCTTCTAATTTATCAAATTCCTTAAAAGGTAAAGTTCCAGGGGCAAATATTACTAGCGCTTCTTCTTCACCAGGATCCTCTTCTGGTATTCTGTTAAGAGGTATCAATTCTTTGAGTAGTTCTAATCAGCCATTAATAGTTGTTGATGGAGTACCTCTAAACAATTATTCTGTTTTTAGTGGAGATTTTACAGATTCATTTAACTTTGGTAGAGGAATTGATGGTATTAATGTAGAGGATATAGAAACTTTAACGGTAGTCAAGGGAGCATCAGAAACTGCAGTATATGGATCAAGAGCAGCGAATGGACTCATCAATATCACCACTAAAAAAGGAGAAAAAAATAAGTTGTCTGTAGATGTTAGCTCTACAGTTTCATTTTCCAATATTTTAAAAGCACCTAAATATCAAAATACGTTCGGTCAAGGTTTCTTTGGTCAGCCTTCGTTGTCAGAAAATGTATCTTGGGGTGAAAGTTTAAATAATCAAGATTTAAAATGGGGAAATACTGTTGATGGAGTACAGCAATCCAAAAGATTTTCTGCTCAAAAAAATCAGATAAAAGAATTTTATGAAACTGGTATTGACGTTGCACAAAGCATATCTCTATATGGTGGTAATGATACGAGCTATGGTAAATTATCTTTTTCAAACGTCAACTCAGATGGTATCAACCCAGGAAATTACGACACTCACGATCGAAATACTATAAGTGGAGCGTTTAGTACGCAGGTTGGCAAAATAAATTTTGGAGGAAATATTAATTATGTAAAGATAGATGGAAAATCAGTGCCTGGAGGGGAGCGTTTTTCCGTAATTAATAGTGTAATACAAATTCCAGTAGACATTGATGTTAATAGTTTGTCGGACCTTGACAATCCTTATAATACGGTAAGTAACTATTTTACTCCCTTTGCAATAAATCCATATTTTGCATTAAAGTACAGAGGAGCAACGTTAAAAGAAAATAGATTTTACGGGGCTTTATTTTTAGACTATAAATTAAACGACCTGATTACTTTCAAATATCACTTTGGTTTGGATCACAATAGCCAGAACGTAACTAGTTTTTCGGCCAGAGTAAAACCTACTGAAGGAAGTCCAAACTTCTCAAGGGTAAACGATGATGGTTTTTATGCAGAAGCCAATATTATGGTACGCCAAAACAACCACGACTTTACCATCAACTTAGAGAAAAATCACACAAAAAAAATATCGACAACTACCACCATAGGTTTAAATGTAAACGAAGTTAAAAACGATGTAAGTAGTGCATCTGTAACTACACAAGATATTTTTGGATATTATTCGTTAAATAATTCTGTAAATACTCCCGAGATAGGGAGAAATTCAATCTTAGGAAGAAGTTTAGCTGCCAACAACGATTTGAGAGATGGTTTGAGCGAAAGATTATTGTATGGTTTGTTTGCGAGTACAACGATAAGTTATAATAATCGGTTATTTATAACAGCTAACCTTAGAAACGATTGGAATTCTACACTACCCAAAAAAAATAGATCTGTTCTGTATGGGGGAATCAATTCGTCGTGGATTTTTACGGAAACTTTTAAAAATACACAGAACATACTTAATTACGGTAAATTAAGAATAGGTTATGGAGAAACAGGTTTAAGTACCAATCCTTATAATGTGTTCTCAGAGTTTTTACCCACTTCTGTAGATAACCAAGGATTTAGGAGATTAAATTTCCCATTGAATGGAATATCGAGTTATGAGCTAAGCGACCGAGCAGAGAATTTAAATTTGAAAGCCGAGAGACGACAGGAGTTGGAGTTGGGAACAGAACTATGGTTTTTGAATAACAGATTAGGATTAGATTTTACGTATTATTATGCACTAACCAAGGATCAAATTTTACCATTGCCTCTAGCACCAACCACAGGTTTTAGTCATCAAATAGCTAATGTCGGAACCATAAGTAATGAGGGACTTGAAGTGTCTTTAAATGTTAATTGGTTACGTAATTATCATGGTTTTAGCTGGAGCACTGCTGCTAACTACACGGTGTCTAATAGTGTTTTAGAAGAGTTGGATGGTAGACTAGATAAGGTAATTCTTACTGGAACAGGAACTACTAATTTAATTATAAAAGAGGGTGAAAAAATAGGGCTGATTGAAGGAAATGTACCTAAAAGGTCTCCAGATGGTGCCATTATTGTAGATAGATTTGGAATTCCCAAAGTTGCTGCGGAAAAGGAAGTTTTTGGAAATACCCAGTACGACTACACCATGGGCTTAACCAATACTTTTGCATATAAAAACCTATCATTTAGTTTTACTTTAGATACTAAGCAGGGAGGTTTAATGTACACTAGAACAGCTCACATTACTCGATTTACTGGAAATTCTATCGTAACAACTGAAGATAATAGAGAACCCTTTTTGGTACCTAATTCGGTTCAAGAAGTCATAGGTGCTGATGGGAATATTACTTACACAGATAACAATACTTCAGTTTCTAGTGGCAATTTATTTTTTTTGTATGATTCCGATTCCCAAAATAGAAATGAAGTAATAGACAAGTCTTTTGTTAAATTAAGGGAGGTTGTGTTAAAATATAAATTAAAAGATATTTTGATTTCTAAAGCTATAAAAATCAAAGAACTAACGATGTCAATTATTGGGAGGAACTTGAAGTTATGGACTCCTAGTGAAAACAAATTTATTGATCCTGAATCATCCAGTTTTGGAACTGATTTACGAGGACAGTTTGGAGAATTTTCTTTAACCCCTAATACTAAAAGCATCAGTTTTAGTTTAAAAGCTAGCCTTTAATTAAAGTTTACATTTATGAAACTATTAAAGAAACTTACATACATATTATCCCTTTTGACTTTAGGATCTTGTACCAACGATCTGGATATTAATGAAAATCCAAATCTTCCTAGGGAGGTAGATAAATCTTCGGTATTAACTGCAGCACAATCTTCCATAGCAACTTTAATGGGAGGATTTTTAACGAACTACGGTGGTTTTATGGCCCAATACCACACACAAGCACCAGGAGGTACACAGTATCTGGAGATTGAATCTTATAACGTACCACAAAATTTTACGAATAGGTTTTGGCTAGAAGCTTATGTAGGTGGAATAAAGGATTTAGACCACGTAATTGATGAGTCTAAGAAAGAAAATGACAGCGCTACCTTTACCATAGCGATGTTGTTAAGGGTTTATATCTTTCAGTTGCTAACAGATTTGCATGGAGATATACCTTATGCCAAAAAACTAAAAGGATTATCAGATTTAAATTTGAAAGTTGTAAGTCAAGAGAATATATACAAAGACTTGCTTTTGTCGGTAGATGAAGCTATGGAGACTTATGAAAAAAATCCCAATGAGTTAAGTAATAAAAATCAAGATATTATATTAAAGGGGGATATGAACGAGTGGTTAAGATTTGCCAACACTTTAAAATTAAAACTATTGATTAGAATATCTTCAACACCACAGGCTAATTCTACTGAGGTTATGAAACTTTTGTCTGAGGATAATTTTGTCAGTCGGGATATTAAGTTTGATGTTTACGAGGATATCACCAATAAACGTAATCCATTTGCAGATGTACAACTAGGCGAATTAAATGGGGTTAACCATTGTGCTAGTAATTCTTTACTGATGTTTTATAAAAACAACAACGATCCCCGAATATCAAAAGTGTATCGATTGGTAAATGGCAACACAGAGTTTATAGGTTTAGATCAAGGAGCTCACAGATCCAGCTCAGGGGGAGAATTGGCGGTGCTAAATTTTAGTGCAATTCATCCAGTATTCTTTTTCACGGTTGCAGAAAGTAATTTTTTAAAAGCCGAGGCTCAATTAAGATTTAATAATGGTTTAAATGCTAAACAGAGTTATGACAATGGGATTAGAGCGTCATTTACAAACTATGGTCTTTCTGTATCCGATGCCAATGTTTTAATACAAGGAGCGTATACTTACTCAAACGATCCTATTATAGAAAATAATATAAGGCAAGTTATGATTCAAAAGTGGGCTTCGTTGGCTTACGTAAACAACATAGAAGCTTACTTTGAACAGCTTCGAACAGGATATCCAGAAGTAATAAAAAAAGGAGAACCCCCTAATTATACGATTGGTAATTTGAAAGTTTCAGACTTGTCTAGTTTATCAGATGAAAGTACAATTCCTCAAACTATGTGGTATCCAGATATAGAAATTTCCACCAACAAGAATCTTTCTCAAAAAGATAACTTGCTACTAAAAAGTTGGTGGAATAAATAAGGTTTATTGGTTTATAAGCATAGTCCAAAAAAAAACTCTTTATATCGTACATATAAAGAGTTTTTTGTTTGAAAGCTAAACAGATTATACTGCTTGTAGTTGGGGTTGTGCTATTTTTGCGGTTAGTGTTAAACTAACACCTTCAGAATGCACTTTGCTCTCAGCATAAAGAACATAAGAGCCGTTTTGGCAAATCTCAGTTTTACTGCTGAAATCGTTTACTAATTCAGATGCTTTGAGAGTTAAGTTATATACAGGGAAATCTTTAGTTTTAGTAGAGTATATTTCTAATTCGTAACTAGCATCTTTTAAATCTTTATCGTTGGATACATACCAAGTAGGTATAGAATAAATTGATCCTTCAGGATATTCAGGAGTAGAAATTTCTACATTTTCGTTGAATGGGAATGAAGCTTGTTCTTGCTTCTTTCCGTTAATGTTTGTAATTCTACAAACTAAAACATCTTCATCATGTTCAACAGTATCACATAAACTTAATACCGATAATTGAAAGTAGGGGATTGTAATCATAGCAAAAATATTTTGGGTTAGTGAATTTTTTGAGTAAAATACTTTAATATTAGTTTTAATTTTCAATTAAAGATATAGTTTAGGTAGAGCTGTTATTTAAAATAATGTAATGAGGTAGTATATATTTAGAATTAAAAGTTGTCTTGTGGGTATTTACTTAACAATAATGTAGAACCTACCTTAACGTTCTCACTTTTTTAGTAATGTCTTTGTAGTTGTCGCTTAAGGTAGCTTTGTAACCCCCTTCTAGTAATATTAGATTGTCGGCAGGAACAATTTCCATTATTTTTTCAGTATTCACAATAAAGTTTCTATGGGTTCTGCTGAAACGATCATTTCCTAAAAATTCTAAAATCTTTTTTAACGAGATCAGAATCACAAACTTTTCTTTTTTTGTAATGATGTTACAGTATTTTTCCTCGACTTCTACATAAATAATTTCGGAAATCAATACCTTCTTTAAAGACTTCCCCTTTTTTATAAATAGATATTCTTTACCGATGACAGTATCCTCTTCTTCATTGAAAAATACATCATCTTGTTTATAAAACTTTTCTACCGCAGTTTCTATAGAATATAATATTTCTAGTTCGTTGAAAGGTTTTATCAAATAACTAAAAGGTTGCGTAAGCTTAGCTCTCTCGAATATTTTTTTATCTGTAGATGAAGTTAAAAACACTACAGGTTTAGATGAATTAGGAACAATATTAATCGTTTCAGCAAATATAATTCCGTCAGGATTACCATCCAGAAAAATATCAGCAATCACAATATCTATTTTTTCTTTATAAAAAAGTTTTAAGGCATCTTGAAGATTGGTAGCTAAAGCCACCACGGTAAAATTATTTTCTTCTAACGTTTTTATCAATCTATCACTCTCAGTTTTCGTATCTTCTATTACCAATACTCTTATGTTATCCATTTATCTAAAATTTTATGCGTTTGAGTTCGACTTTGCGAACAAAGGGTTATGCTTATTTTATATCTAATATTTCTCTCAATGTGTAAAAAATCTGTTCTATCAATCTCATATCTTCAGTTATAATTTCTGCACGAGCTTGCATTCCATTTCTAAAATTTAAGACAGAATGATTGGTCGTCGTATTTTGATTAGAGAGTTCAACAGTGGCGGTAAACATGCCGTTTTGAGATTTAGCGATTTTGGCTATGGAGTGAACCTTAGCTTTCACGGCTCCATACTCTTGAAAGGGATATCCTTTAAATTTTACGTACACTTTTTGATTGATTTTTACTTTTCCAAAGTTGTTTTGAGGTATCTGCAAGGTACCAACATAATTTTCTTCTAAGCCTAAAACATACATAAGCTCTGTGTTTTTGGTAATTTTTTGGTGATTTTGTAGTATGTCGGTAAAAATAACGGTACCATCAACAGGAGCCAGTAGCATATAGATACTTTTCCAATTAGCAATTGCGCTTAAAAGTACATTTAACGATTGTTTAAAAAGTTCTTTCTGGTCAATGTTCAATTTTTGCAAAGCGAGAATTTCTCTTTGTTTTTCCTGAATTTCAAGCAAATTTGTCGCTAAGACAGCCTCAATGTTTTTCAAAGGCAATTGATTGTTTAAAAACTCACTTTCTATTTCTAAAATTTTGTATTTAGAGATAATCTCCTTGTCGTATATTTTTTTATCTATAACAAATTTTTCACTCTGTAGTTCCGTATTTCTGTTCAATAAAATTAGCTGTTGCTTTAGGCTACTAACAATATTATTTAGTTGTACAATTTCTTTATTGAGTATATCTAATTGCTTTTGATAATAACCATTTGAAAAGAGTGAAACCGTTTCTATATAGGTTTTCTGAAAGTTTTGATATTGTGACTGAATTTCCCCCAACTCCCTAAAAGGAGATAACAAATTACTTTTTAAGTAGCTATAGTCTTTAGTTGAATTTAGAACCTGATTGATATTTCTAAGCTCTTTTTCCAAAAAAAGCACTTCGCTGTGTTTGGCCGTACTTTCAATATAAGCCAATACGTCATTTTTTTGGACGGCATCTCCGTCTTTGATGTTGATTTGAGCAATTCTACCATCGATTTTAGTAATCAAGGGTTTGGGATGCGTTTTGCTAACTATATGGCAGTCGGCAACCACTACAGCAGGATATTGTACTACAAATGTAATAGCAATAAGAGCTAACACTATAGCACAAATCATTACATGGGAGTAAGTGTAGGCCTTGCTAGGAATCAAAGATAAATAATCCCTTACGGACTCACTGTAATAATATTTTTTTTCCTGATTATTTGGCATTTTTTTAATTTATGAACCCAATTCTAATTGATTTTTCACCAATGTGTAGTAGTGCCCTTCTAAGGCCACCAATTCTTTGTGATTTCCCTGCTCTACAACTTTACCCCTATCCAACACTATAATTTGGTCTGCATTTTTAACAGTACTAAGTCGGTGAGCAACGACTACCACTGTTTTGTTGTTTTTACCCTTAAAAAAGTTATCTAAATTTTTCATAATAGTTACCTCGTTATTGGCATCTAAGGCCGAAGTTGCTTCATCAAAAAAGATGTACTCTGGATTTTTGTAGACAGCCCTTGCAATTAATATCCTCTGCTTCTGCCCTCCACTTAAACCAATACCATTACTTCCTATTTTAGTACTATATCCATTAGGTAACTCTTCAACAAACTCGTGTATGTTGGCGGTGTGGGCTGCCAGCATTAAGTTTTTTCTATTCGTTTTTCCTTCAATGTCAGATTCACTCACGTTACGAGCGATGGTATCAGAAAAAATATGACCGTCCTGCATAACAACCCCACAATTCGATCTCCAAAAATGGTTTCCCATTTGGTTTAGATTATAATTACCCACTAGAATTTCACCCTCGGTAGGTGTATCGTACTGTAATAGTAATTTTAAAAGGGTAGTTTTTCCGCTACCACTAGCTCCAACTAAAGCTGTTGTTTTTCCTTCTGGAATATGAATATTAACATTATTTAATACCATTTTAGAAGCCGAACTGCCATATCTATAACTCAAATTTTTTAATGATAAAGATTTATCAGAAGAGAGTTCGTTGATATAAGAATTTTCTAAAGGTTCTTCATTCTTTTTTTGATGAATTTCATTGAGTCTTAGCAAACTTAGTCGAGCATCTTGATAGTCTCTAATAAAACCTAGAAAATTATGGATGGGTACATTCATTTGGCCAATAATATATTGTACGGAAAGCATAGTACCTAAAGTCATTGTTCCGTTAATAACAGCCTTAGCAGCGATAAAGGTAATAGTAACGTTTTTAATTTGATCTATAAAACGACCTCCCTCATTTTGACTTTGATCTATGGCCATGCTTCTCATATCGAGTTTAAACATTCTGGCTTGCAAAGATTCCCAGTCCCATCTACGTCTTTGCTCAGATCCATTCAGTTTAATTTCTTGCATTCCACTAATTAACTCAATGGTGGTATTTTTATTTTTACTTTTTTGATCAAAATGCCTAAAGTTCATTTCAGATCTTTTTTTCATAAACAACCTAATCCAACTTACATAAAAGATAGATCCAATAGTAAAGACTAATAAAAGTGTGATATCAAAATAAGCTAGAATTAAACAAAAGACAAAAAGTGTTACAGCAGAAAATAGGACGTTTAAGGTAGTTGTTGACAGAAATTGATGGATTTCGTTATTGTCTTCTATCCTTTGCAAAATATCTCCTTTGGCTCTACTATCAAAATATTTTATGGGCAATTTCATGAGCTTGATCATAAAATCGGAAAGCATCCTCAGATTCATCCTGCTAGTAATATGCAAAACAATCCAATTACGATAAACGGTAAGCCCTAGTTCGGAACTAAAAAGTATGATTTGTGCAATTAAAACTAAGTAAACAAAATTTAAATTGAGTTTGTTAATACCTGTATCAACAATTTGTTGCGTTAAAAAAGGAAAGGTAAACTGAATAATAGTTCCAAAGAATAATCCTACTAGAATATGATAAACATATCTTTTATGAGGTTTTAAGTAACTGTATATAAATTTAAAAAGATGGTCTTTTTGTGTATCTTCTTTATCGTTTATCAGTTCAGGAGTAGGTTCCAATAAAAGGACAACTCCTTCATCTTCAGAGTTTTCTCTTTTTACACCCCATCCTTCCAAAAACTCTTCTTTTGTGTAAGTAATCAAATCATAGTTGGCAGGATCTCCAACAATAACTTTGTTCTTTTTTATTTCATATACAACCGCATAATGTCTTTCTCTCCAATGCACAATGCAGGGAAGTGGGAGCTCGTTGGCGAGTATATCAAAATTAGCAGTAAGTCCTAGCGTGGAGAAACCAATTTTTTCAGCAGCATCTACAATACCAGCCATAGTAGTTCCTTCACCATTGATGTAGGAAATCTCTCTGAGGTAAGCTAAATCTACGCTTTTGCCATGATATTTACATATCATTTTTAAGGAGGTAGGCCCGCAATCCATAAAATCATATTGATGATAGTGGGGGTAATTTTTCTTCATGCAGTTCTAATCTATGTAAAGGAATAATACATACTCTAAAAATATGTTATATTACTCAATTAAACCAATTAGATGTTATAAAAAATAACAGGTTAAGTACATCGTGGTGCTGAATAAATAGGGGATTAAGCTTTTATTAAAGAAACGATCATTTTAGTTCCTTTACCTAATTCGCTCTCTATTGAAAATTTACCCTTGTTCTTTTTAATCATAGACTTGCACAATTGTAGTCCCAATCCTGTTCCAGATAATTCTTCGTTTTTGGTTTTAGATAAATTACCATCGTCTACCATTAATTCTAAACGTGTTTTTTCATCCATTCCTTGCCCAGAATCTTCGACAACCAAATCACAGTAGTTGGGTTGATTTTGTTGTGTATATATTTTAATTATGCCACCAGGGTTTGTAAACTTTATGGCGTTATCAATTAAATTTCGCAACACTATTTTAAGTGATTCTTGATCTGCTAACACTTTGTCTTTTTTCAATACACCAAATTCAAAATCAATACCTTTATCAACCATGATAGCTGTGTAATTGTAGGCTATTTGCTCCGTAATTACGAATAAGCGTAATGTCTGTATATCAAAATAAGATTGTTTGGTTTGTAACAAAGCCCAATGCAATAAATTATCTAGCAAACTATAAGCTCCATTAACAATAGCAGTATTATTGTGTAATAAAACATCCAACTCATTTAAGTTGTTATTTTGCAGATTACTAACAAGTTTACTATTACTACTTTTTAATGCGTTTACAGAAGATCTTAAATCGTGACTAACAATAGAAAATAAACGGTCTTTGGTGGCGTTTAATTCGTTAAGATTTTCTTTTTGCGCAGTTATAATTCTGTTGGTCTTAACTTTTTCGTAGAAAAAGTATACCGAAGCAATGAGCAAAAGGAATAGTATTAAAGAAGAATAAATAAATCCTCTTTTCTGGGCCTCTTTCACTTCATTTTCTGCTTGTAAAATTTTCACCTCTTTCTGTTTTTGTTTTACAGCAAATTCTTTTTCTAGTTTTGCAACCTGCCAAATTTTATTTTGATCGTTTAGAGAATCTTTCCATTGCTCATGTTCTTTTCTGTAGGCTAAAGATTTTTCAAAGTTTTTTCTGTTCTCTTCTACTACAGCTAAGTTTCTAGCAATACTTTGTTTCAGACCATAATCATCTGTTTCTTTTGCTAGTTCGTATGCCTTGTTAAAGTAGATAATGGCTTTGTCATCCATGTATTGTTCATAATATAAAGAAGCAATGTTGCCAAAAGCTCTGGCAATTGATTGTTTTTTGGCTGAGAATTGGAGGATTTCTAAGTTCTTCAGATAGTAAATCTCAGCTTGTTTGTAATTTTTTAGTCTCAAATATGCAATACCGATATTATTTTGAGTTCCTACTATATTAGTATTGTTCTCAAGCTGTATTCTTTCAGATTCTTTAAAATACTCTATAGCTTTTTTTGTGTTGTTTAATTCTAACTCACACAAACCTAATGAAAAATATAAGTAATCCATTAGTTCAAAAGTATCATGAACTAGTAAAAATTCTCTTTTAGCTTCTTTGATAATTCTTTTTTGTAAGAAAGAACTCCCTCTATAATAATGACAAAAGTTAAGGATGTCTTTTGAATTCTTTTTTAAATTCAATTGTTTCATTGAATGTACTAAAGTGGAATCCCATTGCTTGTTTAAAAAAAAATCGGATGCTTCTTTGAAATTATATAAATGGATATATTGCTCCCTTTTTTTATGGATAATGGAGTCTACTTTAGATGCGCAAAAAACTTTAAAGGAAAAGACAAATAAAATAAAAAAAACTAATTTTTTATAGAACATTTATATGAATTGGGTTGATACTATAAATGTATTTAAAAAAAGCTTTATGATACAAATACCATAAAGCTTTTTATTTTATTAGGTGTGTGGATAGCTTGGGCTAGGCCTTGTTCCTCTATCATCAGGACCTCCAATAATTTTTTCTAATTGTTGATTGTTTAGTACTTTCTGGAAAAGTTCCTTTTTTAAGCTGTTAAAGCTTTTGTTTGTTAAGTTAGTTTTTTTCATAGCAAAAATATTTTGGTTTATATGGGGTTAGTAAACAATATTTTTTCTAAGTTCTGGTGATTCCAGTAATATATGGACTTCCTTTTAAAGGTATGTATACCTCAACAATGGCTATCCAACTCACTTCTGATGGCGGAATAAAAGCTTTACATTTAAAATGATAACAAGCCCCCGCCAATTCCTTAGATACGGAAATGGGCTTATAGGTAATACTTTTATATATTTCTAAAGCTTCATTCAGAATTTTGTAATCGTTGATCGATAACGATTCTGGTTGTGTCCATTTTTCAGCAAACTTTGGAATCATATTCATTAAAATTTTATAATGATATAATTTTTTTAGACTAGTTTGTTAAAAGAGAAATTAGTAATGAAACTAATCTCTCTTTATATATTTGACAATCGGTCACTTAAACATGAGATGTAAAAAGACTGTACAAACAACTAAACAAACTTTATCAAAAGTGTAGCTATTGGTTGGTTAAATATATTTTTCATAGCAATTTTATGAAATTTATTTACCAATAATTAAACTTTTTCATAGCAATTTTTTTTAAACACAGTTACTAATTCTCTTTCACAGCAATTAATAGTGTTTTTTCTTTTTCATAGCAATTTTTGCAGTTAAATTTTCCTTTTCATAGCATTTAACAGTAAAATCATTTTAGAACAAATTCCTTTATGGAATAAAGGTCTAAGTAACATGAAATTCAAAAAGATTTAAAATTCATTACAAACTAAAAAAACTAAAGAACTTATACGTTTCGTTTTTTATAGAGATATCTGCTTCTCTTTTTTCTTTTCCTACTCTAAAAGTACACTGCAAATGGTTTTTAAAATTTCAAAAAGTTGCTAAGGAGCCTTTTTCATCCTTAAAACGGGTTTTTTATGGAATAAAGAATAATGATGGTAGATTTAGGTTTTATAATAGTTTTCTACGTAAAATAGTATAGCCACTTAAAACTCATTTTAAAAGTTTAAAGTGGCTGCTCTAAATATTAGGGGTAAAATAAATAAGGGACTATAACAATTACTGTTTGTTACGGACAAAACTAAACGACAAAGAGTACTGAGATTGAAAAAAATGAATGAGGAGGCTTTTTTTAGGATTAAAAAAGTCCTTTTTTCTAACCTAATATTGTGAAAATTATAAATTAGGCATAAAAGGGGTAAAGACGAATAGTACAAGGACCCACATATCAAATTGGATAGTTTTCTAAGCGCTCTACTTAAGTTTTATTAAGAACGCTAAGTCGAAGATGGTTTATAAAGTAAGTCAATTCTATTTTCTTTACTATGCAGAATTTGGTAGTTGCTTTGCTTTTGGAGTTTATCAGTATCTTTTTACAAACGATAGGCAATTTGTTGAAATTAAGTCCAACAGTTTTAGACCAATCAATTATTGGTCACTTGAGAAAAAAAGCTTTTTTTAATTAATGGAGGATTGTTTAAACTCCAAACCTTTGGAGTTTAAACAAAATTGAATATTTGAAATATTAAACCGTTTTAGAAAATCGTACTTGATTACATGGGGATAAGTATTGATCTATCGCCATACAGATATTTCTAACAAAAGGTTTTCCTTTTGATGTGACTTTTATATGAGAGTTGGAGATGGTAACAAGCCCGTCTTTAACCAATGGATACATTTTTAAAGGTGCTTTTTCCAAAGTTTTTCCACAATGATTATCAGTATCCCATTTTGTTTGATAGTGACATATGAGATTTAAAATATGTTGTCTAATGATCAAATCCTCATCAGATAGAATATGACCTTTAGCAATAGGAAATATTTGATTTTTCACCAATTCTTGATACTCTTCTATGTTTTTTACATTCTGATAAAACCCGTTCCAACTATCACCTATGGAAGAGACTCCCAAGCCTACCATAACTTTGGTTTTGGTGTGGGTATAGCCCATAAAATTTCTATGTAATGTGTGATTTTTCAGAGCTTTGTACAACGAGTCTATCTTTAATGCAAAATGATCCATTCCTATATTAGAATATCCAAATTCTAGTAGTAATTGTTTTCCTGTTTCTTACATTAGTAACTTATCTTTTGCATTGGGTAAGTTTTCTTCGGAATATCCCCTCTGACCGTTCCCTTTTAACCAAGGTACGTGCGCATAGCTATAAAATGAAATTCTATCAGGCAACAATTCTTTGGTTTTCTCTATGGTGTGAGAGATATGATTGATTGTTTGAAAAGGTAAACCGTAAATAATATCATGTCCCACAGAAGTGTAACCTATTTCTCTAGCTAGTTTTGTTACACTTTTTACTTTTTCAAAAGGTTGAATTCTATGTATCGCCTTTTGAATGACATTATTATAATCTTGTACGCCAAAAGAGACACGTCTAAAGCCTAAGTCATACAAAGTTTGTAAATGTTCTCTGGTGGTGTTATTAGGATGACCTTCAAAACTAAAATCGTAGTCGTCTGCTAACTTAGAGGTACTGATAATGCAGGTCAGTAAGTACCTCAAATTATCAGCATCAAAAAAAGTGGGTGTACCACCCCCTATGTGTAGCTCTTTAATAACAGGTTTTTCATCGAACAAATTTAAATAGAGCGACCATTCCTTAATCACTGCATTGATATAAGGAGTTTCCACCTCATGTCTTTTAGTGATACGTTTGTTGCAACCACAAAACGTACACATACTTTCGCAAAAGGGGAGATGTATATATATGCTAACTCCATTAGTAGTATTGGTTCTAGTATAAGTTTCCAAAAGTTTACTTTTCCATGTTTGAAGTCTAAAGTCATTTGTATTCCAATAAGGAACCGTGGGATAGCTGGTGTACCTAGGACCAGGAACATTGTATTTTTTAATTAAATCTATATCCATAACAGCTTATTTTTGTTGCAATTGAGTTTGTAATCTTATTACCTGTAGGTATTTGTTAGACAATTCGTTTAGCACATCTGAATGATTTTCAACTAATTTGAACCATTGATCTCTGAACAAATTTTGATAGTATTTAATTCCTTTTAGAAGATTATTGGAAAAACTAATCAAAACTTTTGTTTGCTGAGGAGTACTATCGTTATTAATACCTTTGATTTGCTCTACAAAATAATCAAGATACATACTCAGTTCCTTAAGAAACATATTAGGTCTATTTTTGACACTGATAATATTAGTTTTTCCATAGATGTGGTCTGTCATACGAGATAAACTTATCTTTTTATTGAAATATGCCAGGTTGGGACCAGGACATACAGAAACACCATCTCCTTCTTTTTTAGTTTCAATATCGTATTTCAAAAGTGCAGAAGTACCCAACCCTACACAAATACAAGACTTTTCAGTAATCTTATTTATTTGTGCCTTTTTTTGATTTGCATTTAATTTAATATCTCCGTTGATTTGATTGATTTTTAAATATTGGTATTCTATAGAGGCCGTACACAAACCTTCTTTTTTAAACTCGGTGTTCAAGGCCACATGCTTTTTAGGACAAGCACTACCAGGTCTGTTTTTGTGAATGTTTTCAGCTTTTTTTAAATCTTTAGTGTTTCCTTTTAAGTTGTTAAATCTTACTCCTAATGGCGAAATATCACTCAGATAGAGATCTTTTTCGTTGGTATCGGCTAATTGATTTAAAGTGTTTTGGTCAACAGAAGTCACTTCAGGAACAAGTAAAAAAGGAGATCCCCAGCCTACTGAGTTTAATTGGTAGTGCTCTAATAAAAATTGATGTTCTTTATAAGTTCCTACACCTCCTTGAGCAGTAATTTTTAACTCAGGTAATAGCGTGTTGTTTTTGAGTTTTTTAAGTAGCGCATTGCTATACAACTCATAAGTAGTATGGTAAAGGTGTTCTTTGTTTTGTTTGAACTCCTCTAAAACAGGTCCTATCAAATAACCGTTGGTGGCAAAAGCGTGTCCTCCACAATTTAAGTCTGATTCAATTCTATATTCAGAAACCCATAAACCCTTTTTTGCAAGATATTTCCCTTGGACAATCGCAGATCTATAATCGCTAACTTTTAAAATAATTTTCTTCTTAAAAATTCCATCCTTATCAGGATAAAAATCATCAAAAGATTCCAAATAATTATAAAGTTTAGGATTCAACCCAGCAGAAAATACAACCGAAGAGCTAATTTTAGAATTGGCAAAACCTCTAAGAGCTGCATGAGCATCATTATATTCAATAGGTAAAACACCATCGTTTCCAAAATTTACTTTATCAACCTTGGTCATAATGTTAACATCAATACTTCCAGGTTTCAGATTCTGTCTAATTAAACCTCTAATTTCTTCAATATCGTTGCTGTTATTCAACCTCAATTTAAGCTCAGATGTGTCTGGGAGATGCTTAATAAAATCTTTAACTCTATGGCACTTTAAGGTGTTTGTATTTTTAAGTTTGGTTATTTTATCTTGAATTAAATGATGAATGGTATCTAGGTACTTAGTAATTCTCAGAGCTCTATAATCAAAAACGTTACTGGTAATTTCCATGTACGATATATCGTTTTTTAGGCTGTGATATTTTCGGAGTTTTTCGAGCAAAATATCATCTACAAGTGATATTACAGAATCTATTCCGTATACAGCAACTTTGAGAGGGCTATCTGCTGTGTAGCCAATTCCCATAACAGGGATGTGAAAAGAATGTTTTTCCATATATATAATAATCGAATATTCTAAAACAAATGTATTTTCTATACAGGCTTAGAAAAATGATAATTGTCACATGGTGATTGTAACTAATAGAAAAAAGAGATAGGTAGCTTGTAACTAACATCAATTTTTTGTTCAAAAAAAACTTGGAATTTGTCTAGAGATGGATACTTTATAGACTCAAATTTCAGCAAAAACCATCTTTTAATTATTGTAGGATAAAAACGATGGGTTGAGTTTAGTTTCTTTATTTTTGCTATATGAGTAAAACAATGCAGGAAATAATTGAAGGGTTGCCCAAAAAAGTTCACGACTTAAAAAAAGAAAATATTTCTTACTTTAAAAGGTTAAAAAAACGAACTCCCAAAAATTTAGATTACACAGTACAGGAACTTCACGATAAAGAATTTCAGAAAACGAATTGTTTAACTTGTGCCAATTGTTGTAAAACTACAAGTCCGATGTTTTTTCCTAAGGATATAGAAAAAGCTGCAAAGTTCTTAAGGATGAAAGAACAGAAATTTATGGACACTTACTTGGAACGTGATGAAGATGACTGCTACGTGCTAAAATCTGCACCTTGTACTTTTTTAGATGAAAGCGATAATATGTGTATGATTTATGATGCACGTCCTAAGGCTTGTTCCGAATATCCTCATACCAACAGAAAAAAGTTTATTCAATTGACAGATTTGACTATGAAAAATTCTGAAATTTGCCCTGCAGCTTTCAATATAGTGGAAGCATTAAAAAAAGAAATTCCTATGATCGGAAATCCAAAGAACGAGAGATTTAAAAAAGGAAAATAAACAAATGCTGATAAGGTCTTCTAAGTTTTATGGGTTTTGCTATGCTGATGAAATTTCTGAAAAAGAGTTTTTTGCCAAAAATTTCGAAGCTAATATTGAAGATGAATTTTTGATATTATCCTTTACTTTTGTGAAAGGATTAGACAAAGCGTTGATAGAAAAAAACGTAGGGTCTTATCGTTTTTTTGAAATAGAAGATACTTACATTATGAACAAAGTTGTAAAAGTACTAAATGAGTTTCCTGCGATAAGGAAAGTACAGTTACATATTAAAAATTCTTTTGTAACCAAGGTAAAACATTTGAAAATAACCGTTAAGGGATTAAAGATAAGCTTGGATTAGTAGCACAAATACTTTGATCGTATTTTTAAAAAAATTTCAATATCTTTTTTCCAACTTAATTGAATTTCCTTAGCGCTAAGACCGCTCTTTATTTGTTTTTCTAAAGTAATATCTCCAGCATGAATGGTAAATGTCTTTCCAAAAAATGATTCTTTTTTAGGGTACTTTTGGTAAGCATCAATCAACCACTTAATTTGTACAGTGTTGAGTTTTGGAGTTTCTCTCAAATTTACCCCGTAACATTTTTTGTTTTGATCTTTAGGATATTTACTACCAAAATTAGATTTGGGTACGTAGCTAAAATCAGATTTTGGGAACAATGAGCTTCCGTACTGTTGAAATTGATGTTCAGTTCCTCTACCAGCGTTTATGGGAGTTCCTTCGAAGAAACCTAAACTAGGGTATAGGTTGATAGCTTTGTCATTAGGCAAATTAGGGGAAGGTCTGATAGGCAAATGATAAGACAATTGGTGATGATAGTTTTTTAATTTAATCACGGTTAAATCACAATGTACCTTTTCCTTTAACCACTTCTCACCGTTAATCATTTTTGCATACTCACCAATGGTCATACCATATACAAGAGGTATAGGATGTTTACCCACAAAAGAACTGTAGTTAGGGTTTAATATAGGACCATCTACATAATGCGCATTAGGGTTGGGTCTATCAAAAACAATTAATGGAATATTGTTTTCTGCACAAGCTTCCATCACGTAATGTAAAGTAGAGATGTAAGTATAAAATCGAACCCCTACATCTTGGATATCAAAAACTACCACGTCTAAGTTTTTTAAATCAGAAGTTTTAGGTTTTTTGTGGTTTCCATACAAGGATATAATGGGAAGATTTGTTTTTTTATCAATACCGTTGGCCACATGTTCCGCAGCATCTGCTTTGCCTCTAAAACCGTGTTCAGGAGAAAAAACTTTTTGAATATCAATTTTTAAGTGGATTAAAGAATCTACCAAATGCGTGTAACTACTATCCGATTTAAAAATGACCGAAGTCTGATTAGCTACAATCGCAACTCTTTTATTCTTTAATAAAGGCAAGTAATTTTGCGTTTGATTGGCAGCGACAACTATGTTTTTATTTTGAGCCTTACAAGAGGATAATAAGGTAAAGAATAATAATACAAGAATTAAAACTGTATTTTTGAAAACCAATTTAAAGGAGATACCCATTTGAAGTTTGAATTATTTATAGCGAATAGACTAACAAAGTCCACTGAATATAAAAATAGTGTTTCATCGCCAATAATAAAAATTGCCATTGCAGCAATTGCGTTAGGAATGGTAATGATGCTGATTTCTATAGCAACTGGAGTAGGGTTACAAAAAAAAATTAGAGAGAAAGTTGCGGGGTTCAATGGACACATAGTCATTAGTAATTTTGATAACAATCACTCAAAAACTACACAATCTCCTATTTCGATTTCTCAAAATTTTTATCCGGACTTTAAACAGGTTTCAGGAATTAAACACGTTCAGGTATTTGCGACAAGACCTGGAGTGATTAGAACAGAAACAGATTTTGAAGGTATTATACTCAAAGGAGTAGGGAAGGATTATGATTGGTCTTTTTTTAAAGAATATTTGTTAGAAGGCAATTTGCCTACATTTGGTAGCAAAGTTTCAAATGAAGTTATCATATCAAAGCAGATATCCGATAGAATGAGGTTGATGTTAGGTGATGACTTTGATACTTTTTTTGTTAAAGAAACTAACAATAATTTGCCTAAAAGGAGGATTTTTAAAATTGCAGGAATATACGATACTGGATTTGACGAGTTCGATAAAAATTTAATTATTGGAGATATTAGACAGGTACAAAAGCTAAATAAATGGAAAGAAGATAAAGTAGGTGGTTTTGAGGTTTATGTTGAAAATTTTGAGGAAATAGAAAACAAATCTGCTGAAATATACCAATCTATTGATGCTACTTTGGATTCTAAAAACTTATTTGAGCAATTCCCTCAAATATTTGAATGGTTAAAACTTTTTGATGGAAACATAGCTATTATTATTGTAATTATGATTGTGGTTGCAGGGATTAATATGATTACCGCTTTGTTGGTTTTAATTCTAGAAAAAACGCAACTAATAGGAGTCTTAAAAACGATGGGGGCGAGTAGTTGGTCTGTAAGAAAAGTTTTTTTATACAACGCATCCTATATTATCGGTAGAGGTTTACTTGTAGGAAACGCAATAGGTTTGTTGGCTTTATTTTTACAGTACCAATTTGAGTTGATTACCTTAAATCCCAAAAACTACTACGTACATGTTGCTCCAGTTCATATTTCCGTTTCACAGGTGGTTCTATTAAATGTAGGTACACTATTGTTATGTGTATTCATGATGTTGATTCCCTCGGTTATCATTACAAAAATAAGCCCGGCAAAATCTGTTAAGTTCTCATAAAAAAAAACCTTCAATAAATTTTATTGAAGGTTTTCCTAAACTAACTTAAACTAAACTAAATTTTGAAAAAAATATTTTCTAAATATATTATATAGTTTACAAGTACCATGCCAAAAAATTAATTTACGTGTTTTTTTGCGTGATAAGAAGATCTAACTAAAGCAGAGCTTTCCACGTGCTTAAATCCTAAAGATTTCGCGTATACTTCATATTCTTTAAATAATTCTGGAGTAATAAACTCTTTTACAGGTAAATGCTTTTTACTTGGCTGTAAGTACTGACCCAAAGTAACCACATCAACATTTACGTTAGCAAGATCTCTCAAACTCTCAAAAACTTCTTCTTTCTTTTCTCCCAAGCCAAGCATAATTCCTGACTTGGTTCTTCGTTGTCCCTTTTCCTTTAAGTATCTTAAAACTTCAAGACTTCTGTCGTATTGTGCTTGTATACGAACCTCTCTTGTCAAACGTCTAACGGTTTCTAAATTATGAGAAATCACCTCTGGAGCCGCTTTAATCAGTCGGTCAATCTGCGTAGTATTTCCTTGAAAATCGGGAATTAAAGTTTCCATGGTAGTATTTGGGTTTGCCCTACGCACGGCAGCAATGGTTTCAGCCCATATAATAGACCCTCCATCTTTTAAATCATCTCTATCTACAGAAGTGAGTACAGCATGTTCAATTTTCATAATTTTAATAGAACGAGCTACTTTTTCGGGTTCGTCCCATTCTACAGTTTCTGGCTTTCCCGTTTTAACACCGCAAAAACCGCAAGAACGTGTACAAATATTTCCCAATATCATAAAAGTTGCGGTTCCATCTCCCCAACATTCTCCCATATTAGGACAACTACCACTCGCACAAATAGTGTTTAATTTGTATTTGTCTACCAAACCTCTTAGTTCCGTATATTTTTTACCTACAGGTAATTTTACGCGCAGCCAATCTGGTTTTTTGTTACCCACAGGAATAGTTCCTGGATTGGTGGTCGTAATTTCTTTATTAGGTAATACAGATTTGAATGCTGTGGCTTCCGTACTCATAGTTGCTAAATTTATAGCGTAAAGATACAAAACAGAGTTGATAGCTGTTAAACTCAACAAGATAAAATGAGCCGATACTTAATCAAACACAATTAATTATTTTGATTATAATTTGTGATGATTTCAGCCAAAAGTTTTTTTGCTCTGAGTAGCTTAACCTTTACATTATTGATGGGTTCATTTAATTCCGCAGCTATTTCTAAATAAGACATATCCTGAAAATATCTCAAGTTAATTACTTTTTGGTACTTAGGTTTTAGCTTTTTGATGTTGTATTTTAATTCAGATAGATTTTGTTCAATAATAATCTTATCCTCGGGAGTAGGGTTTTCATCAAATAGTTTGTGAATTCCCTTGTTATCCTCTTCTAAAGAAACTGTTAATTTCTTTAATTTTCTCAGTTCGTCAATCAACAAATTTTTACCGATAGTAAATAGCCAAGTTTTAAAGTTATAGGTTTCGTCAAACAAATCTATTTTATCAAACGCTTTAGAAAAAGTGATGATGGTGATATCTTCTGCATCAATATCATCGTTGTTAATTTTGGACTGAACAAATGTGTGAACATCATTCCAATACAAATTAAGAAGATAATTGTAAGCCGTTTGATCTCCATTTTTGGCAGCTTTGATATGGGCTTGCAAAATGTTTTCTGTTGTCATGACCACTGCCTAGGTTTAGATATTGTATTAGAGACGTATAGGTATAGTTGAAAAATCAGTAAAAATAAGTCGAGTATTGGAATAATAGCAACAATTCCTTTTTCTTTTAATTTTTTTGCAGCAACTCCTACCACAATATATTCACTAAAAAATTTAAAAGCAACTAAGCTAATCATCATTATAAGGTGAGACCTATGGTTAATAAAGCAAAACGAAATTGGAAAAACAATCCAGAATAATAGTCTGTTCAAGGCATATAAACCTAAAAGAGTTTTGTGTCTTTTCTTGTAATATTTTGCAGTGCTTATATGTCTTCTTTTCTGGGTAATCAGTTGTTTTAGAGTTGTTTTAGGTTCAGAAACCATAAAAGTATCACTATCAAAACAAATAGCTGTGTTTTTTTTATGGGCAATTTTGTTGATCAACAAATCATCGTCACCAGACATAATATTGATGTGTTCATTAAAACCTTTGTTTTCAATAAAAAGTGCTTTGCTATACATTAAATTTCGTCCCACCCCCATATATGGAGTACCAATTTTTGCAAATGAAAAATATTGCAGTGCTGTGATTAAGGTTTCAAACCTAATCAGTTTATTTAAAAAACTATTACGTATTGTTTGATAAGGTCCATACCCTAGTACAATCGAATTTTTAGAACTAAATTGATTCACCATCAATTGAATCCATTCTTTGCTATTAGGAATACAATCTGCATCGGTAAACAACAAACAATCATTCTTAGCAGCTTTGATACCCAAGGTTAATGCATACTTTTTATTTCCATGAAAATGCTCTGAGGGGGTAACATTAACAATTTTAATAAAAGAATATTTATCTGCATAAGCTTCAAAAACGTCTAAAGTTCGGTCGCTAGATCTATCGTTGATAAGTATAATTTCAAAATGGTCGTAATTTTGTACAACGAGCTTAGGAATTAATTTCTCTAGGTTGTCAGCTTCATTTTTAGCGCAAACTATCACAGAAACAGGAACGTTAATATGCTCTGTTTTTTTAGATTTACTAAAGTTGAAAAAGTTAAAAATAAAAACATAAAAACAACTGTGTATTACAATAATGGTAATACATATTGCTAACAATGTAATGTACATATAAAGGATGTATGTTGGCTATAAAAGACTATTTGTTCTCGCAATCTTCGGGCATTTTACCACAAAAACCGCAAGGCTCTCCAGATTTATTAAAATTACTGTTTTGACTTGCACAAGTTCCAGAAAACTCGCCGTTTTTTTTACCCCAAATTTTAATAGCAATTCCCGCAAAAGCCAATGCCAACAAACCTAATGAAATTAAAAAAAGTTTCATATGAAATAATTTTCTCAAAGATACAATTTTAAGAATAGTTTGTGTTTTTATAATTGTTATTTTATATAAGTAAGGATAATTATAACTCATCATCAAATAAAAGTCTTTTTTGAAACTTAATGATGAATAGAAAACTATAGCTCTTTATTTAAGAGTAATAGCATTTAGTTAAGTTAAAGCCAAATTATGTAGAGGTATTTGCAAATAGATTTGGGAATTTATAGAAGATAATTCAATTCTATTCATTAATAAGCTTTATTGTTTCATACTTTTGTCATGTCATTAATCAATTTTTAATAAAAAATATGTACGATCAGTTAATTGTGGTAAAAGTAGGTACCAATGTAATGAAGAACAAAAACAATAAAATTGTAAGACCTGTGCTTCAAAATTTGGTTTCTCAAATAGCCAATTTATATGAACGTAATATTATGACCATTCTGGTGTCTTCTGGATCTGCCATTGCAGGGAAAGAAGTTTTAGGCTCTTCTAAAATAAAAGACAAATCTATAAGAAGACAAGTATACTCATCTATTGGTCAACCAAGAATGATGAGATTGTATTACAATATTTTTCATGATTTTGGAATCAATTGTGCTCAGGTACTGCCCACTAAAAGAGATTTTCAGCCAGGAGTACATAGAGATAATATGATTAATTGTTACAAAGGTTTGTTGGAAGAAGGTGTGATTCCAATCGCCAATGAAGATGACACGGTATCTTTAACATCAACGATGTTTACAGACAACGATGAGATGGCCAGTTTGGTAGCAGAACTAGTAGAGGCAGACAAATTAATTATTCTTACTGATATAGATGGTGTGTATACAGGAAATCCTAGTGATGAAAAGTCAGAATTGATAGAGGAAGTATCTTCTACCGAAAATATAGACAAATACATTCAAGAAAATCAGAAAGGAGAAGGTGAAGGTAGAGGTGGAATGAAGTCTAAAATTGACGTGGCTCAAAAATCTGCTAGAAAAAATATTCCCACCTACATTGCTAACGGTAAAACCGAGAATATTATTTTAGATATTATTGAAGACAAATACGTAGGAACACTTATTTCAAAAGACGTGGGTTAATTTAAAAGACATTAACCTCTATTTCCAAAACAATATTAAAATTTTTCTTAACTTTTTCTTGAATTTTTTTGGCGACAGCATAAATTTCATTACCTGTAGCATCACCATAGTTTACAAGTACCAAAGCTTGTTGATGATGAACTCCAGCATTTCCATAAGATTTTCCCTTAAAACCAGCCTTTTCAATTAACCAACCTGCAGGTACTTTAATTTGTGTATCGGAGACAGGGTAGGAAGGAATGTTAGCGTATTTACTTTTTAATTGATGAAATAAGTTAATATCAACAATAGGGTTTTTAAAAAAACTACCTCCATTTCCAATTTCTTTAGGATTTGGGAGCTTGCTGTTCCTGATGTTGATAATAGCATTACTAATTTCTTTTAAGCTAGGGTTTGTTTGGTTTTGTAGTTCGTTTTTAATAGCTCCGTAAGAAATATTAATATGGTGGTTTTGAGTCGTTAATTTAAAAGTTACGCTCAAAATAATGTATTCTCCTTTGTGTGTTGTTTTAAATATAGAGGTACGGTATCCAAATCCACAATTTTTATTGTAAATTTTTTCTATTTCTAAGGTTTGTGTATTTATTACTTCTACAAAAAGAATTGTGTCCTTAACTTCAACACCATAAGCACCAATATTTTGTATGGGACATGTACCTACATTACCAGGAATTAAAGATAGATTTTCTATTCCTCCATAATTCTGATCAATACACCACAAAACAAATTCGTGCCAGTTTTCTCCTGCCATTGCAGTCACCTCCACGTAGTCTTTAGATTCGTTGTTTACAATAACTCCCGTAATGTTGATGTGAGCAACAGTTTTGTCAATATCCTTAGTTAGCAACATATTGCTACCACCTCCAAGCACAAAAACCTCTGTTTTTTGTTGTAATAAAGTTTTGAGTTCGGTAATGGTTTTTACAGAAATAAACTCTTTGGCTAGTACATCAACACCAAAAGTATTGTGTTCTTTAAGGGAGTAATTTTTTAAATATTGCATGTTGTAAAGATGAGATTTTAAACCAAAAAAGCCAAAGTTTTTAAACTTTAGCTTTTTGCAAATTAAACCTCTTTATGGGTTATTCTACAAATTCCATCAGACCAAACATTTCTGGTTGATGAACATCTTTTTCAATATGATAAACAGGAAACAGCGTAGTCATAGCTCTTCTACCAATTTCGTCAACATCTCTAAACTGTCTCAGGGCAATAAAAGCCCATTTATTTCCAAGTTGAATAGGATGCAGATTGGTAGCCCCTTTAAAAGCATCGTGCGGTATGGCCATTTCCATAGACCACCCTTTGTCAACATCAGTATTGTTGTTAAGGGTTCCATTTATTTTTACAGCTACTTTAAATTCAGGGTTATATTGTTTGATGACTGCATTGTTATTTCTTTCAAAATTATTTACCCATACCAAATCGTTTTTTGCTTCGTTAACGTTTACTTCAAAACAATAATGAATGTTCTCAACTTGAGGAGCAGGTATAAAAAACACTTCAGCACAATCATCTAGATAAGGAGCACCGTCTCTTTTGGTTTCTGCAGCGTTGACGTATTTATCATCAGATTCGTAAAATAGGTATATATTCTGATCATCCCAGAGCATTCTAAAAGTAGTCTTTTGTTCTTCTTTTTTATTTTGAGTTAAGTAGAAGTATTCAAATGTTCTTACCTCGGCTTCACCCCACGCGGTGTCGTCTAATTTTCCATCTACAAGAATAGCACTATTCGCTTTGTGGTTTTTATACAAAGGCCTTTCTGATATATCTAATTTTTTTGTTTGTCCGTTAGTGACGGTAATAGTTGCAAGTAATGCAAAGAGAATGATGTTAAATTTCATAGATTTTAAAACTATTTAGTTTGAAGATATTTTCTATCAACATAAAAAGTGCCGAATGGTAAAATTGAGCATACAAGAATAATCAAAAATTCCTTGGTGGTCCACTTTTGTTCATCTTTGAGTAGAAATGCAAAAATTACGTAGGTAACAAACAAAATACCGTGTGGCATTCCTAGCGATTTTACAATGATATCATTTCCAGTAAAGTGTTTTAATGGAGTTCCCACACCTAAGAGTAGTAAATAAGAAATCCCTTCTAACAGGGCTATAATTTTGAAATTTTTAAGAGTAATCATTTGATGAGTATTTGCAAATAAAAATACTATATAAACAAAAAACTCAGTCAAATTTGACTGAGTTTTTTGTTTTAATTTTATGAGTAAGAATTCACTTCCTGTTTTTTCCAATACTGCATAAGTGTTAAAGTACTAACAGCGCAGGCTGCTGAACTTTCTATAATCATGGAAAATACTACTTTAGATAAGTCTAAGTGATTCCCCCAAAAAGAGATTTGTCTTATCATATCGAGCAAAGAACTGTCTATAAATTTCACGTAAAAAATCATAGATAGTATTACTGCAAAACTAGCCATTACACCCGTAGTGAAACCAATGTATAAGTTGCTTAAATAATTGTTTTCTTCTTTGTAGCGCAGGTTGCTTTTAATGGCCATATTCATCCCTAAAATAACAAAAACAATGTTAAGGAATCTTAATTCTATCATATGGCTCAAACCAACTAGTTTGGTGAAAAAGTAAAAACCAACGATAGATAAATAAATGATTAGTGCGTTTTTAAAAATAATTTTGTTTGTAGTCATGTTGTGTGGTATTTGTAATTATAACTTTAAATTACACAAAAAGATACCCACATAGAAATGAATGAAATAATTGGTGCTATTTGAATTAACTCTGAAATTCTCAATTTAGCAGTTTGTTGATTTGAATCATGCAAAAATTTAAAATATAGTTCTAAATTGTAAGATTAATTTTATTCAATGTGCTTATTTGTAGTATTAACTTCCCTAATTTTACTTTTAAAATTGCTTGGCATTAAATCTATGTTTCTTCTTTCGGCAGCTTTGAGTACAAATGGAATAATGATGCTAGCACCAGGTATAAAAACAAAGGGAATTCCAATACCAGCTACTTTCAAAAGGTCTAGAGTGTAAGATTTCAAAAACTTTTCTTCTTCTTTAGATATTTTACCTGAGAGGAGGTAGGCCTGAATGATAATTCTGGTTTTCTTGGTATCAATAGCTTCGTTTTTTAGTCCTCTAAAAAATAAATCCAAAGCTTCAGAAACCATCAATCGGTTTCTGTTTATAAATTGTTTAAAGAGTCTATACTTTCTACTTTCGGTTTTTTCCATTGTATTATATCATAGCTACTGTAAAAAACAGCCAAGATAAAAGTAACAATAATCCTCCCAAAGGAGTAATAGGCCCCAAAACTTTAACAGAAAGATGACGACTTTTTAAAATACAAATTCCGTAAATACTACCAGAGAAAAGGAAAACTCCCATGATACAAGTTAAAATCGCTAATGTTGCCCATGTATTGTTGGGCAAAAGGTTACCCATTAAAATTAGGAAGAGTGCGTGGTAAATTTGGTACTTTACGCCAATTTCAAAACTACTAAGAATTTCGCTAGACCACTTCTTTTTAAGTAGATGACTACCAAATGTACCCAATATAATGGAAATAAACCCCAAAATACCCCCAGAAATTGTAGCGAATTGTTGCATTGGTTTAATCTTCTATTATTTCTTCTTTATTCTCATCAACCTCCTCGTCTTCGTCAATCATTTCGTCATGAATAGGAGCGGTGAGTTCTTCTTCAGTATCGTCTTCCGAAAAAGAATTTTCAGTATAGCTATTTTCACTAGTAGCATGGATTGCTGATGGTTGTTCTTCATCACCATCAAAAAACGGAAAGATATCAATAATTGGACTTTCTTGAATACTTGGAATAGAAAAATCTGAAACTGAGTCTGCAAACTGTTCCAATAAGTATTCATAAGCATCTTTAACATCTAAAGCTTGTACTAAAACGTAAGTATTGGTTCTTCTTTCTAAACCTTTGTCTTCGTCTAAAGTTACCAAAGAAACTTTACACTTAAACCATCTATCTCCGTGTTCACTAGGGAAGATTTCCGAGAAATTGGCAACTTTGATATTGGTAATTTTAAATCCTTCGGATAAATATTTACCCATTTCTTCTGTAGCACGAGCCTCAGCTTCTGTAAAGGTCAAAGCATCAAATAAATAAGGCTGATTAAAGGTTTTAATCTTTTCGTTATCGTCTATTTTACTGTATTTAACTTTTACTTCGTACCACATAATATTATTTTTTAGCGTTCCAAAAATAAAGAAACAAATATAAATTAAACCATATTTTTTAATCTATTAAACAATAAAAATAGGCTTGGTTAGCATATACTTTACAGCTTAATTATTACCGGTCTAAAAAGTTTTTGTATTCTGCTGCGTTATAACTTATGTCAATAGGTTTGATTTCTATTACCCTAGACGTAAAATTTTCTCCTTGATTGGATTTATAGTTTACTTCTAATAAATAGCCTTCTAAGAATGAATTTTTACTGGTATAAAAGTTTTTAAGTTTGATATCCTTAGTAGTCCAAAATTCATAAAATCCTTTTTGATCCTGAACGGTATATTGATAGGCATTGTATTTCAATATTTTTTTAGTTTTCCCTGTTTTTTTAAACTGCTTAAACTTTTTTAGATCATGATAAGTATTAGAAAAGGTATTCCCTTCTGGTAGGCTTACCTGGCTGGGGATTTGTATTTTTCTTTCTCCAGTATTTAGTAGGTTCACGCTAGTATCACCATCTTGTATCATGACTGTTTCTCTCTCTCCGTTGGGCACGGTAATACCATAATAAGAATCTTTAACGTTTTGAAGTATAGAAAAGGTAGATTGATTTCCCTGATTGTCTTCGTACATCATAATAGTTTGCGTATCAAAAATATAAGTTTTAGTAACACTGTGATGACTTTCTGTATAACCCTCTAAAGCATTGCTGTAGTTATATTCGTCATCATCATCAATACCATCATCTTGGTTTTGATCCACATCATCCGTAGATATATTATTGTCTGATTCTGGTTTCGTAGCGGGAGTAGAGGTGGTGTTTTTTGTTTTCTTTTTAAAAACCTGATCGATATTGCCGTCTACAGTCTGGTCTATTTTTTCTGTTATTTTAGATTTTAACTTTTTAAAAAATTGGGCATGGGTGTTAATGGTTATCGAAACGAGTAGGAATGTAAGTAGTTTAGTTTTCATAGTTTTGGATTAGCGGAATAAATATACTAACTTATTGTGAATCTAATAATTAGAGTTTTGTTTTTAACACCTTTATTTCATCTCTATATTTCGCAGCAGCTATAAAGTCTAATTCCTTAGCAGATTTTTCCATAGCTCTTTGTTTCTCCTTGATTCTATTTTCAATAGCTGATTTAGATAAGTAGTCAATGTCTTCTTCTGCAGCTAAGTTTTGTTGAATTTCCTCGTAGTTGGTACCAGAATTATCAGTTAAGTTGTTTCCAAGGTCTTTTTTTATCTGAGTTGGTGTAATTCCATTTGCTTTGTTATATGCAATTTGCTTTTCTCTCCTCCTCGCTGTCTCATCAATGGTAAGTTGCATACTTTTGGTAATTTTATCTCCGTACATAATAGCCATACCATTCACGTTTCTTGCTGCTCTACCTACAGTTTGTGTAATGGATCTGTGGGAACGCAAATACCCTTCTTTATCTGCATCTATGATGGCTACTAAGGAAACTTCTGGTAAATCTAAACCTTCACGAAGCAGGTTAACCCCAATCAATACATCAAAAAGTCCTTTACGAAGGTCTTGCATAATTTCTACACGCTCCAAAGTATCAACATCAGAATGGATGTAGCGACAACGAATTTGAATACGTGTTAAATATTTAGACAATTCTTCTGCCATACGTTTGGTTAAGGTGGTAACCAAAACACGTTCATCAACTTCTATTCTTTTGTGAATTTCTTCAATCAAATCATCAATTTGATTTTTACTCGGGCGAACTTCAATAATTGGATCTAATAAGCCTGTAGGTCTAATAACTTGCTCCACAACAACTCCTCCAGTTTTTTCTAATTCATAATCCGCAGGAGTTGCAGTAACATAAATTACCTGATTTTGAATAGCTTCAAACTCCTCAAATTTTAAAGGACGATTGTCCATGGCAGCAGGTAACCTAAACCCGTAATCCACCAAATTTTCTTTTCTAGATCTATCTCCGCCGTACATGGCACTAGTTTGTGGGATGGTTACATGACTCTCATCTATCACCATTAAAAAATCTCTAGGGAAGTAATCTAATAAGCAGAAAGGCCTAGTTCCAGGTAATCTTCCATCTAAATATCTAGAGTAATTTTCAATACCACTACAATAGCCCAATTCACGGATCATTTCCAAATCAAATTCGGTGCGTTCTTTTAATCTTTTGGCTTCTAAAACCTTTCCAATTTCACTAAAATAGTCGTACTGTTTCATCAAATCATCTTGAATTTGATGAATAGCATCTTGTAAAACATCTGGAGAGGTCACAAACAAATTAGCTGGATAAATATCTAATTCATCAAAACGCTCTATGACTTGTTTGTTTTCTAAATCATAAGATTCAATTTCTTCTATTTCATCTCCAAAAAAATGAACCCTGAAAGCATATTCTCCATAAGACGGAAAAATGGTAACCGTATCTCCTTTCACCTTAAAATTTCCACTCTTCATCTGTTCTTCTGTTCTAGAATATAAGGCTTGAACGAGTTGATGCAAGAATTTGGTTCTACTAATGGTTTGGTCTACTTGTATAGTAACCACGTTATTTTTAAACTCGGCAGGATTTCCCATACCATATAAGCAAGAAACGGAAGCTACTACCAAAACATCTTTTCTACCAGAGAGTAGGGAAGAGGTAGTGCTCAAACGCAAACGTTCTATTTCCTCATTAATGGATAAATCTTTTTCTATATAAACCCCCGTAGAGGGAACAAACGCTTCAGGTTGGTAATAGTCGTAATATGATACAAAATATTCGACGGCATTGTTGGGAAAGAAGTTTTTGAACTCTGAATACAACTGAGCTGCCAACGTTTTATTGTGAGCTAAAACAAGCGTAGGTTTATTTACTTGCTCAACCACGTTAGCCACCGTAAAAGTTTTACCAGATCCTGTAACTCCTAAGAGCGTTTGGTATTTATCTTTGTTTTGTACCCCTGCAACCAACTCTTTAATAGCGGTTGGCTGATCTCCTGTGGGGCTGTATTTAGAAACTACTTTAAAATCCATAATACAAATTTACTCAATAGTATTTTATATGGATGTTAAATTTTAGAATTGAAGTTATTTAGAGAGCCTTTGGTGATATTGTTTAAAATAGCAGCTAAACAATTAGTTACTTTCTAGGCTTATCTCCTTTAAACAATACGTTTTTAGAATGTAAAAATTGAGCTGCCTTCGCTGAGTCTTCTACCTTAATAGCACTGCGTTGCAACATTTCTGTTTCAAAAATATTTAAAACACTCTTTTTTATCCCTTCTTGCTGCCATTCGGCATGGGTATCACATTGTTTATAAACGGTTCTGGCTAAAGATAAAGCATCTAGAATAGCCTGATTGGCTCCTTGACCTTTAAATGGACTCATGGGGTGAGCTGCATCTCCAATCAAAGTAGCGAAATGATTTTCTGCCAACTGTGTAGCATTTAAGAGTGCTCTATCATATACAGGATACCCTGTAACCAGCGATGCCTCTGTAGCCAACAAAATTTGAGGAATAGGAGCGTGCCAATTCGCTACTTCACAAGCTTTTTTCTTAAGATACTCACCTCCTTGCTTGCTCAGTTTTTTAGCATCTTCTTCTTGCATAGGAAAGCTTAACTGCCACATTACGGAATCGTTTGTGTAAGGCATCACATAAATCCGTTCCTTACCATTTGCGGTTTGAAATACGGTTTGAGAATCTAGCAAATCTGAATCCTGTACATCAATAGCAGCTAACGGACAGATGCCTAAAATAACAATACAGCCTAAATAATTTAATGGAGTTTTAGCATCATCTACAATTAATTTTCTAACAGTACTTCTAATGCCATCAGCTCCCACAAGAATATCAGCTTGTTGCTCAACTATAGTCTCTCCGTTATTGAATTTTAAATGGACTTTATCTCTTAAAGAAGTATCAATATCAACTAGTTGATGCCCCCATTTGATATTACTGTTGGTATTTACTTGTTCCAATAGCTTTAAACGCAACGATTGGCGAGCAATATGTATGTTTGTTCTTTTGGGCGATTTTTGATGATTTTCTTTGATCCATTTTCTATTTCCCCATTCTCCTACAATTTCTCCGTGGGTATTATGTACAACGTGCCTGCTAGAAATTACTCCTTCTTCTAAACTAAATAGTCCAAGCGATTGTATGGCTTTGCTAGCCTGTTGTAAGGTAAGTCCGTAACCTTGAGATCTGGCATCAAAAGTTTTGTCTTTTTCGTAAAGTGTAAAAGGAATTCCTCTGTGAGTGCATGCAATAGCTAAGGCAAACCCACCAATACCACCTCCAATAATAGCAATGTGTGGTAAGTGGTTATTTACAGGAATGTTTTGTGTTTCTTGATGAAAAATCAATCCAGATCCAGAACAATAAATACACGGGTATAAATGAGCTT
Source organism: Wenyingzhuangia sp. IMCC45533 (assembly GCF_054111225.1). Taxonomy (NCBI): domain Bacteria; kingdom Pseudomonadati; phylum Bacteroidota; class Flavobacteriia; order Flavobacteriales; family Flavobacteriaceae; genus Wenyingzhuangia; species Wenyingzhuangia sp. IMCC45533. Next base: position 2,553,542 of record NZ_CM134197.1, read on the forward strand.
TTGGCGGAGTAGGTTCTTTACCTGTTCCGTTATTTTTTAAGAAAGCCTCAATTTGTTTTTGATAGTTAATCTTGGCTTTTTTACTCAACCCTCTACTTTTTTTTCCATGCCCTTTGCATTTAGGACAAAGCGTATAATGACTCTTGTAATGATTGATTTTCTCTAGATTCATTGTTTTAATCTCAAAAAAGTAAAAAGGATTTTAAGAATTTATTTTATTTGTAGATACTTTTATTCCCATTTTAATTGTTTTCTTTTCCCCCAGTAAGTTGTAGAATTTTCAACAAGAGATTGTAATTGTTTCAAATCTTCATCATTCAGTTTTATATCCAAACATTTTCGGTTACTTGCTAACTGTTCCTTGGTAAAGGCACCGCTTAAAAGTATATAAGGATGAAGTGTATCTATAATAAAACGCAGAGCAACGGCATCAATATCTACATGATACTTTTGGGCTATTTGAGCTAATATTGGCGGAGTGTAATCAAAAATTCTTCCATTGGCAACTCCTTCTTTAATTACAATTTTATGACCAGCTTTAGACAAGTCCATTAAAGTATGATAGGTGCTTTGTTCAAAAATATTGTAGGTGACCTGAAAAACATCAAAAAGCGGCTGATGGTCAATTTTAATTTGAGCAGCTTCTTTTAACACTGTATTTTGATGAGGTCCACTCGTGGTAATCCCAATAGAAATTCCCGTTTCCTCTTTAATATCGTGCAATTTTTTTAATATTTTTTGATTTTCTAGCACACCGCTCTCTAGGGTGGCAGAGTGTATTTGATACACTTTTAGATTGGGCAGCAGGGTTTTAGAAACTTCCCACTGTTCTATGAGTTTGTTAATACTATGCTCTTTAATTTCGTGAGCACCATCATAACCTAATTCCCAATTAGCAACATAAGTATAACCCCACTTGGTGGCTAGTTCAGTATCGCAGTAAGTATTGATATTTTGCCATTCCTTTAAAAATTCTTCTCCTTTTCCGTAAGATGGTGCAGTATCAAAATACCTAATTCCTAATTTGTAAGCTGTGTTTAAAATATCTAGTGCGTTATTTCTAAAAGCAAGTTCACTTTTATCTACATTTTTTTCTTTTCTAATATTTATGTATTCGGGTCTACCAAGTGCTGCTAAACCAAGTCCAATTTTGGTCATCAAAAAAAATAATTGTTAGTTGTACGGCAATATATAATTAATAATTATTTATTAAGAATTAATTCATGCACTTTTAATAAACTTCAAAACGTTTATCATTTGATTGTTCGTAAATCTAGTTAACTAATCATTGTATTTAAGCTATCTTTGTAGTCGATTTTTATACGATTATGTCAGAAATTCCAAAAGATAAATCTGTAGATACAGCAGAAGTAAAAAAGTGTATACAAACCTTGGAATCTTTATTACAAGATACCAATCAGCTATACGACTTGCCCGAAACGGAGAGAATCGCGTTGATGAAAGTTGCGGGTTTGTTAAGCAGACCTAGTAAAAAGGAACAAGATAAAAGGAGGAAAGATGCGAACAAAGCGGCCTTGAGAAAAAAACGAGAAAGAGAGAAGCATGCGAGAAAAGAAACTGGAATTCGTTCTGCTCGTGAGTCTGCTGTTTTTGAAGCTCCCAAAATGCTAACATTTACAGAGGTTCAACAAGATGATATTCCAGAATTGGAATCCCCAAGAAACTGTTATGTATGTAAAACATTGTATACCAAACTGCATCATTTTTATGATAGTATGTGTACCGAATGTGGAGATTTTAATTATGCTAAAAGATTTCAGGAAGCAGATTTGACTGGTCAAGTAGCCATTATGACGGGGTCTAGATTAAAAATAGGATACCATATTACGCTCATGATGTTGCGCTCTGGAGCTACGGTAATTGCTACAACACGTTTTCCTGCAGATTCTGCAATCCGTTTTGCTAAAGAACCCGACTTTCAAGAATGGGGACATCGTTTAAAAATTCACGGTTTAGATTTAAGACACATACCTAGTGTAGAAATTTTTTGCAATTACGTTGAGCAGAAATACGATCGATTAGATATTTTAATAAACAACGCAGCTCAAACGGTAAGAAGACCAGCAGGTTTTTATACGCATTTGATGGAGAACGAAGAAAAGCCGCTAGCGTCATTACCTGTAAATGCACAAGAATTGTTAACAGATCATTACGGATGTTTAGAGGAACTCAATCAGTTGAGCGGGGCTGTTGTAGAAACCAATAAGAATGCTCCAGTGACTTGGCATGGAGAACAGCCAGGAGTTGGATTAAGAGCTTCTGCCAAATTATCACAAATTCCATATAGTTTTGACAATTCCCTAACCACTAGCGAAGTTTTTCCTGAAGGAGAGTTGGATGCAGATTTGCAGCAAGTGGATTTGCGAAAAACCAATAGTTGGCGATTAAAAATAGGAGAGATTGAAACTACTGAAATGGTGGAAGTCCAATTGGTTAACTCCGTAGCTCCTTTTGTATTGATTAATAGGCTAGCTGAATTGATGAAAAAGGAAAATACAGGTAAAAAGCACATTATTAACGTTTCTGCAATGGAAGGTAAATTTTACCGATTTAAAAAAGAAGATAGACATCCTCACACGAATATGGCCAAAGCAGCATTAAATATGTTAACACATACTTCTGCTTCTACTTTTGCAAAACATGGAATTTTTATGAATGCGGTAGATACGGGTTGGGTAACTGATGAAGATCCCGCAGAATTGTCTAAGAAAAAACAAGAGGTTCACGATTTTCAACCCCCGTTGGATATTGTTGATGGAGCAGCTAGAGTGATTGATCCGCTATTTGACGGAATTAATACAGGCAAACACTGGTGCGGTAAATTTTTAAAAGATTACAGACCGATTGATTGGTAAATAGATCACAAAAAAAGGAGCAATTTGCTCCTTTTTTTTGTTATTCGTTAAATTTCTTTTTGTCCTTGGGTTTGTTTCTCCTCATCACCATGTTTTGTATTTGTGCAATATTGTGAGCAGCCATCAGAGCTCGGGTAGCCAAATCCCCTTGATATAAATCATTAATTGTTTCCTCCCAAAGTTTTAGCCACTGATTAAAATGAGTTTGTTGTATGTTATGATTAAACTCAGCATCTGTTTGTATGTGCTTTTGAGTAGGACTTCCTTTAAATTTTGGAATTCCAAATAAGTTAGTTTCCCAAAAATCGGTTAATTTGTCTAGATGAATAGGCCATTCGTTGCTAGGAATCATATGATTAAAAATGGGTCCGAGTATTTCGTCTGCTCTTATTTTATCATAAAAGGCACAAACCAACTTATAAATATCTGCTCGGTTTTGAATATCATTCTTCATACCCTAAAAGTACAATCAAAAAAGAAGATAATAGATGAAAAATATCAGTTGTTTGCATTAAACCAATCGGAGATGATCATGTCTAAATTTTGCACAATAATATTTATCCTATAAGTTTACCAATCAAAATATAGTTTTTTATACTTATCAAACTATTTTTGCCATTCATCAATTTTTAAAAATAACAAATTGGAGCACCAAAGATTTACACTCAACAAAAAAATGTTTTTAATGATGTTTTTAATATCCAACATCATTTTTGCTCAAATTACCGGTAAAGTTAAAGATGCAGAGAGCAGTGAGGCTCTTGAGTATGCTACCGTTGCACTTTACAGTAGCGATTCCAATAAATTAATTACAGGTGTAATTACCAGCAGAGACGGGAAATTTGTAATAGACAAAGTAAATGCAGGAACATATTATGTAGAGGCAACTTTTATTGGATATGAAACCAAAAGAATAGAAAATATCAGCATTGATAAAAAAAGCGAGTTCAAAGATTTGGGAATTATTTCTTTATCAGTAGCAAGTAACCAGTTAGAGGCTGTCGAATTACGAGGAACGACTAAGTCTGTCATACATAAAATAGATAGACAAGTTTTTGATGCTAAAAAATATCAAGTAAGTAAAGGAGGTACGGCTACAGATATTATTAAAAATTTGCCTTCTGTTACCGTGAATGGTCAAGGAGATATCAATGTAAGAGGAAGTAATAGTTTTGCGGTTCTAATCAACGGAAAACCAACGCAAGGAGATGCAACGACAATTTTGGGACAATTACCAGCCAACGCTGTACAAAAAGTGGAATTGATTACTGCACCATCTGCCAAGTACGACCCCGAAGGAACTGCGGGAATTTTAAACATCATCACCAAAAGAGGAGCTGCCAATGGAGACTATGCGCAAGTAAGCGTTAGGGGAGGTTTTCCGTCCATAGAAGATTATAACACGAAAGAACCTGCGCAGAGATATGGTATTGATGCTACCTATAACACAAGAACAGACAAGTGGAATTATTCTATTGGAGCTAGTTTTCAGCGTAATGATAAAACAGGTTTGAGGGATGGTAATGTAGAAATTATTGATGAGCAAAACATAACAAATCGTTTACCCTCTTTTGGAGAGCGTAGTTTTGATGATGTAAGTTACAATGCAAGATTTTCGGTAGATTATACTCCAAATGACCAAGACGAATTTTCTGTAGGGCTGTTTGCAGGAAAAAGAAAAAAAGATAGACTAGCAGATATTTTTTACACGAATTCTAAGTTAGATGCTAACGGAGTATTGATACCGAAATCAGGATTTAACTATTATAATCATAACCTAAGAACTAGAAAGGGTGATTTTGCCTTGGGAAGCATAGATTACACTCATAAATTTAAAAACGAATCTAAATTGTCCACTTCGTTTTTATACGAATATACTTTTTTAGGAGGTCCTACTGAAAATGATAATGTAGATACTCCTGCTTATAAAATTATTTATCAGCAAGAACGAAATACAAACGACAATCCATTAGAGGGGATAAGATACAATTTAGATTATACGTTTAAACCTACTTCCATAGGAGTATTTGAGGCTGGTTATCAATACAGAAATCTAAATCATCAAGGAGAATTTGAATACAATCGTAGAACTCCTCCTAACACTAATTTTATCAATGTTCCAGAGTTTTCTAGTAACATAGAGTTGAATAGAGAAATTCACGCTGCTTATTTGCAGTTGTCAGGAAGTAAAAATAAATGGGACTACGCTGCAGGAGTGCGTGTTGAGTCTATGGATAGAGAATACAAAGAACGATTAGACACGTTTACAAGAGATAGTATCTATAAGTATGATTTTGTGAAATTATTTCCGTCGGCATCCGTTCAATATAGATTGAATGACAAAACAAATCTTAAAGCAGCTTATAGCAAAAGAGTACAGAGAACAACAACTTTTAAAATGAATAGTTTTGCTGAAAGAGAACATTCGGAGGTGTTTGAACAAGGAGATAATCAATTAAGACCTGAATTTATAGATGTACTAGAATTGGGTGTTACAAAGAATTTGCCTAAAGGGAATTCTTTTTACGCAACGGCTTATTACAGACATACTAAAAATGTAATCAATAGAGTTAATACTCTGGTTTATGAAGAAGATGCAGATAACCCAGGGAATTTTGTTGTAAACGATTCTATTTTAAATAGAGTGTATTCTAATGTAGGTAAAAGTAATGCTATAGGTTTAGAAGTAGGAGCTACGGTGAAAGCTTCTAAAAACTGGACTAATTTTGTGGGTGCTAATATTTATAATTACGCTATTGATGGAGTGTTTAGTTTTAATCATAGAGATGGAATAAGAAGAACTTATCCAATTGATACAGATGCTTTTGTTTATTCTTTAAATGTAAATTCAACTTATAATTTTTGGAAAAATGCCTCTTTACAGTTTACATTTAATTATCTATCTGACAGAAACACAGCTTTGGGAGAGGATTCTAGATTTTACTCTCCAAATTTATCCTTCAAAAAGTCATTTTACAACGATCAATTAACGGCAACTTTGCAATGGCAAAATATTGACATGGGACTTTTAAAAACCAATGAACAAAGAATTACCACGTCTAGACCTAATGAATTTTTTACCACTACTAATTATATTTACGAAGTGGATATGGTTACTTTAAACTTAACTTACACTTTTAACAAACTTAAAAACAAATCAAAATTTGTAGAAAGCGAGTTTGGAAAAAGAGAGTTTTAAGATATAAAAAAGACGATGATAAAAAGCCTATTTAGTGCGAGCTCGGTCTAAGAATATTAGTGCAAATTATATTTTTGTTGCAAAATTGAATTTTTCCGATACTATTCTCTATTAAAAATTACTCGGAATGATAATTTTAAATCTCCCATAAATCTATTGAATTCACTTTAATTACGACGATGCGAAATTCGATATGAGTTTTGAAATACTAGTATTCTAATTAAATACGGTCATATAAATAAACAAACCGTAGGTTGCTAAGAGGACGAATCCTTCTTTTTTACCAAACTGAAGTTTGGGTGAAATGAAGCACAGCGGAAATATTAAAATAGCGATGGCTAGCATCCAATAAATATCACTACTAATAATGTGAAGATCTTTTACGGGAATAGGAGTGATGATAGAGGTAATTCCTAGTACAGCTAAAATATTAAAGATATTAGAGCCAATTAAGTTCCCCATAGAAATGGCTTTCTCCTTTTTGATAACCGCAATGATAGAGGCAGCTAACTCTGGTATGCTCGTACCAATTGAAACGATGGTAACTCCTATGATACGTTCGCTAATTCCTAATTCTTTGGCAAATCCAACAGCTCCTTTAACTAACAATTCTGATCCTCCCCACAAGCCTACAGCACCAACCACTAAAATTAAGATGGTTTTAGTCATAGAAGTTTGTTCTTCCTCAATCTCCAAAACTTCATTAGAAGCTTGTTTGTTTTTTTGTAAGCGCAAAAGATAGGTAAGAAATAGAATCAATAAACCAAACATAACGGCTCCTTCAAGCCTACTTAATACAAAATCAAAACCTATAAAAACATAAAGAAGTATCGAGGCGATGACCATCATAGGCCAATCGGTAGTGTAAAAAGATTTGCTAACATCTATTTTACCTAGACAAACAGTAACTCCTAAAACCAAAGCGATGTTGGCAATGTTAGAACCAATTACATTACCCAAAGAGAGGTCGGAGAATCCATTTAATGCGGACTTGATACTTACAATAAGTTCTGGGGCTGAGGTAGCAAAAGAAACAACAGTCATACCTATTACAATTCTAGAAATGTTGAGTCTTAGAGATAAATTGATAGATCCTTTAAGCAGCCAATCTCCACCTAAAACAAGAAAGACCAATCCTAAAACAATATATAGTATGTTCATTTTTACGTTTTCTTGCAAATATACTCTTAATCATACTACTGAAAAAAGACATTATATAGATTTTAATCTATCTAATTTTTATAAAGAATTGAAAATGAAGTCTGCAAGCGAAACTTAGAAATTTCTGATTGTGTAACTGTTTTACACGTCAAAATTCTTTCTAAAAAAGTAGAAAAAAGTTTTGTGCAATTGTAGTAATGCTCTATATTTGCATCCGCAATAGGCTCCGTAGCATAACTGAATAGTGCACTTGATTACGGCTCAAGAGGTTGGAGGTTTGAATCCTCCCGGAGTCACTACACAAACCCACAGTATATCTGTGGGTTTTTTGTTTCCTAATGTTTTATTTGAGTTGCTATTTGTACAGAATGTTAATGATTTTATACTGAAATCGGCACAAAATCAGCTCAAGAAAAAATAAAACAATAGTACAAGTGATTTAGTAGTTCCCCCTATCTATATTTTAATTTGATATTAGGAAAGAATCTCTAAAAAGTAGTTGACAACCAACTCACCACCAAAGGTCTGTAATACGTTGTGTAAGCTCTAACTTTAATTATAATCTAAATATTGTTGTATTACTTTTCTATGGCTGTTGTTGTCTAGCTTAAAATCTTTTATAAGCGTATTTAAACCAGTAGGTTTTGTTAGTCCAATGTCATTCTTGTTAGGATAACTTGTAAAGTGAACATAGTAGCTATTACCTTTTTGTTCGATAATGAGGTATAAATCTTCTTTAATCCAAGAATAAGAAATAGTATCAAAAAAATTAGATTGATCTTTGCTAAAAACGGAGAAGTTGTAGTAGTCTAAAAATTGCTCCATGTTATTGTATTTCTGCGGAAAGACCTAGTTCTAATAATTTGGAACATCTAGGTTTTAAATCCTCATAACTACCTGTTTTAACAGCACATTTTCCTTTATAGTGTATTAACATAGTGCATTGTTCTGCTTGTATAGGCTCGTGATCGCAAACGTCAATTAAAGCATCAATCACAAAGTCAAAAGTGTTAACATCGTCGTTGTAAATAATAATTTCATAGTCCTTAATTAATTTTTCAAGGACTTCTATGCTTTCGGAAGTTTTTTCTATCGTACTCATAATCAATGCAAAAATAATAATTATTTATCTAATTGTAAACCCACCCAATTATTTTTAGTGTAAGTTTTTACGGTACTCAATCCCAGTTCTTTGGTGTGTTTTTCTATAACAGGAATGTCTTCTGTGTAGAAACCACTTAACAGCAATTTTCCCTGATTGTTGAGGCAGTTATTATACAGATGTAGATCGTTTATCAATATGTTTCTATTGATGTTGGCTATAATCACATCGTATTTTTGGTTGACAAGTAAAGAAGCATCACCCTCGTAAGGTGTAATACTTTTACAGTTGTTTTTTTCTATATTTTCTTGAGTATTGATAAAACACCATTCATCAATATCAATAGCATCTACAGATTTGGCTCCCTTCATTTCAGCAAAAATGGCTAAGATTCCTGTACCCGTACCCATGTCCAAAACACTTTTATCTTTAAGGTTTAATTCCAAAAGGTGTTTAATCATTAAATGAGTAGTTTCGTGGTGACCGGTTCCAAAACTCATCTTAGGTTCAATTACAATTTCATAATCCAACCCAGTTTTTTCGTGGAATGGAGCAATCACACTTACTTTACCATCTACTTGTATAGGTTCAAAATTGTTCTCCCATTCAGCGTTCCAATTTACCTGTTCTATTTCGGTATAATTGTAAGAGATATCAAACTCTTTAGACTTTAACACAAAAACATCTTCTAGAATACTTTTGTTCCAATCCTTTGTTTGTATATAAGCTTCTAAACCAGTTGCTGTTTCTTCAAAACTCTCAAAACCTAATTCACCTAGTTCAGCAATTAAAATATCCGTGGCAGGTTGTGCGGGTGTAATGGTAAAAGTGTAGCCAGTGTAGTTCATTTGAATGATGGTGTTGGGTAAACAAAAATAGCTAAAAGCATATGCCTTTAGCTATTTTAGTAAATATTTTAAATGATTCTTAGATGGCTTTGATAATCGCAGCAAAATCAGCAGCAGCTAAAGCAGCTCCACCAATTAATCCTCCATCAACATCTTTTTTAGAGAAAATTTCCTCAGCATTGGCTGGTTTACAAGATCCTCCGTATAAGATAGATACGTTTTCAGCAACTTCAGCTCCATATTTATCAGCAACAAAACCACGGATAAATGCGTGCATTTCTTGAGCTTGATCTGCAGAAGCAGTTAATCCCGTTCCAATAGCCCATACTGGCTCATATGCTAATACAATATTAGACCACGCAGCAGCATCTAAATGAAATAAAGCTTCAGAAATTTGTTGCGCAACAACTTTTTCTTGAGAGTTAGATTCTCTTTCTTCTTTAACTTCACCAAAACAGTAAATTACCTCTAAACCATTTGCCAAAGCAGCATCAGTTTTTTTAGCTAATAAAGCTTCGTTTTCACCAAAGTACTCACGTCTTTCTGAGTGACCTAAGATGACAGACTTAATTCCTGCGCTAGTTAACATATCTGCAGAAATTTCTCCAGTGTAAGCTCCGCTAGCTTCTTGGTGCATGTTTTGAGCAGCAACCTCAACAGCAGAACCTTCTGTTACAGCTAATACATTAGTTAAGTTTACAAATGTAGGTGCTACAATAACTCTTGTGTTATCTAAAGTTACACCACTTAATTCGTTTACTAATTCTGTTGCTAATGCTTTTGATTCTGCAACGTTTTTGTTCATTTTCCAGTTACCTGCTACAATTTTACTTCTCATTATTTTCTAATTATTTTGATTTTCTAAAATTTTGATGATATCAGAGTCATTCGCTTTAATGGCTCTGTAAACAACAACTTTTCCTGTAGGGTCTATCATTATATATCTAGGAATCCAGTCTAAGTCAATTTTCTTAGCAAATATACTTTTCCATCCTCCATCTACATAATAATGTTCTCCTTTTATACTAAAACGTTTGATACCATTTTTCCAGGCTCTCTTATTTCGATCTAAAGAGATAAATACGTAATTCACATCGGGGTAATTTTGCTGTATATTTTTTAGTGTTGGTAGTCCCGTAATACAGTCTCCACACCAACTAGCCCAAACATCTATAAGCGTTAACTTTCCTTTATTTTTCTCTATAACGTCATTAAAAGTTAGCGTTACATCATTTAAAGTACTAACAGGTGATGTTAATGCTTTTGCCTTGAATTGAGTATTGTTTGGCGGTTTGCAACTAAGTAATATAGATGACAAAGCGATAAAAAATATTTTTTTCATGATGATTATTTAAGTTCTATACTAGGATCAAGTATGCTATACGATATGTCTACCAAAATATTTAAGATGATAAAAAAAGCTGCAATGGTTAGTATGCTCCCTGATATGATAGGTAAGTCGGAAGAATTTAGCGCATTTACAATTTCTTTTCCCAAGCCATTCCAATTAAAAATATATTCGACAAAAACAGCTCCTGCCAACAAGGATGCAAACCAACCAGATAAAGTTGTAATTACAGGATTCATCGCATTTTTTAAAGCGTGCTTTTTAATGATATGGTAGGTTGATAAGCCTTTAGATTTTGCCGTTCTTATATAATCTTTATTCAACACATCCAATAAAGAATTCCTTGTAAGCTGGACAATAACAGCCAGAGGTCTAATTCCCAGAACTATACTCGGCAAAATGGCATTTTTCCAAACAATTTTGGTTCCTTCTCCAAAATCGTCAACTTCAATAATATTTCCTGTCATTCCCAAACCGGTGTACTGGTGTAACACAAAGCCAAACAACCATGCAAAAATAATGGCAGAGAAAAAAGAAGGTAGACTCATTCCTAACGTGCTAATGACCATGATACATTTGTCTAAAAACGTATTTACTTGTAAAGCAGATATAATTCCCAACAACAGACCTAATACAAGTGCTATTGCAATAGCAAATACAGCAAGCAGTAATGTATTAGGTAGTGTTTCTAAAAGCACCTTGCTAACCTCTTTACCATTTTTTTGAAAAGAATTTCTAAGGTTTGGATATTTAATAACTCCCGTAAAATTAGTCGTTTTTAACCAAGTTAATCTTGACTTGTTCTTTGCTAAAAAATTATAATTGTCGCTATCTGTACTGTGAAAAGAAATAGGGGATAAGTCGTTAATATAGTTGATGTACTGAATATGGATAGGTTGGTTTAAGCCATATTTGATTTTAATATTCTCTAGTTGTTCTTGATCTTCTCTCTGATCTAATAACATCCTCGAGGGGTCTCCCAGTAAATTAAATAAGAAAAACAAAAGTGTGGCTACTCCAAACAAACTCACAAACCCTTTTAATATGTTTTTAATTAAAAATGAAATCAATGTTAGTTGTATTGCGTTAGGTTAACAAATATACTATTGTTTCTAATATAATTTTTTGATATCAAAGCCTTTATTGAATTAAGCTTTTAAAATATTTGATAAATCCTTTGGAATTTAAAAACAAAATAATATATATTTGTAGTGTACTAGATAACTAATACACTAAAAAATATGATACAATTTCAAAATTTTAATTTTTACTATCACCCAAAAAAAGATTTATTGAAAAACATCAATCTAAATTTGGAATCAGGCAAGGTATATGGCTTGTTTGGAAAAAATGGATCTGGGAAAACAACTTTTGTAAAAGCTATGGTTGGTTTGGTTTTCCCTAAAGAGGGACAAGTTCAAATCAACAAATTTGTTCCCAAGGAGCGAACACCAGAGTTTCTAAGTTCTATATATTATCTGCCTGAAGAATTTGAACTACCAAAACTTTCAATCAAACATTTCGTAGCATTATTTTCATCCTATTATCCTAATTTTTTACAAGATGATTTTGAAGATTACTTGTCTCGGTTTGAAGTATCTTTTGACGACGAACCACACAAACTTTCTTTTGGTCAGCAAAAAAAGATGATGATATCTTTTGCGTTGGCTTGCAACACTAAGTTTTTAATACTAGACGAACCTACCAACGGATTAGATGTTCCTTCTAAAAATCAATTTAAAAAAATGATTGCTTCTGCGATAACTGATGAAAAAACTATTTTTATAACCACGCATCAAGCAAAAGATTTAGAAAACATTTTGGATCATTTGCTAGTCTTAGATCATACTGAATTTATACTCAATAGTTCATTTCACGAAATCTCAAGAAAAATAAAATGTACTTTTTCTCCAAATAAACCTACTAAAAAATGCTTAGGTTATAGCGCAAGCGCAGGAGGCTATTTAGTTTTAGAAGAAAATATAGAGGATGCAGATACTTTAGTTCAGCTAGAATTACTTATCAATTCGGTATTAGATTATCCTAATGACTTTAAAGATCTATTTTCAAATCCTAAACTTTCCTTATCATGAATCCAATATTCAATTTTTCCAGATTTAAAACCTTAAACCTTTTTTACATAAAAGAAAAAGGAAGTTCTTACGTAGCCTTTTTAGGATTTACAACCTTAGTTTTATTTTGTATCATTTTTGTATTCATAGAACATAATTCTAAATATTATCAATCTAGATATTTATTATTTCTCATCTTTACCCTTCTTAATACGATGGTATTTCTTAAATCGTTTACCAATACTTTTAAACTAAAGAATAGATGGTCACATTATCTACTGATTCCCGCATCAGTTTTTGAAAAGTTTTTGAGTTTTATTTTTTTTATTTTTCTGAATCTAGTGGCCTGTACTATTATATTTAAATTGGTAGATTTTATTTACGTAACAAATCTATTACCAACTTATGGCATGCAAGAATTTTGGAATCAAGAAGTCCCTTGGAGAAATAGAGTACCAGAACCTTTTAATGTCTTTAGTGCCGAAACAATTTTTACACCAACTATTATTTACATTTCCTTTCTCCTAGAGTCTTTGGTATATATGGATGTTAAAAATAAATGGAAAATTCGTTTGTTTGGCTTTCTTTTTACACTTTTTGTGTTTGTTTTTCCATCGTGTTTAAACTTTTTATTTTTCGGTAGTAACACCAAGCCCAATATGTTCTTTTCTCTTCCTTTTCAAAAAGTTTGGTTAAAAACCTATCAAAGTGAAAATTACTTAACAAGATTATCTAATGACTTAAAGCTAGATACTATACTTATTTATTATCTACTTCCTATTTTATTGATGCTGTTAGTGGCTTTTTATTTTAAACTAAAAGAAAAAGAAGTATGAGTCTAGAGTTTAATAACAACAAGGCAATTTACCTACAAATAGCGGACAGTGTTTGTGATAAGATACTTACTAAAGTGTTTGAAAATAACACTAAAATTTCAAGTATAAGGCAAATAGCTGTAGAGTTAGAAGTAAATCCTAACACGGTACAACGCTCCTACGAGTGGTTGCAGCAACACCAAATTATATATACCAAAAGAGGTTTGGGATATTTCACTCATCAAAACGCGTACGAAAAAGTAATCCAATTAAGAAAGCAGGAATTTATAGAAGAGGTACTACCGCAAGTCTTTAAAAATATGGATTTGCTGAACGTTCATTTGGAGGACTTACAAAAAGGATATCAACAATATTTAAATCAAAAAAAGCATGAAAACGAGTTATAAAATTTTATCAATTTGCTTATTATTTGTAATTGCAGGAATTACAATAGATAAATACTTTATCTATAAAAAATATAAAAACTACAGTATCAACGGTGATAGAGAAGATAAAATGATTAGTGATTTAACTCATTACAAATATCTAGTTTTAGACGGAATGAATGTTGCTAGAGTCGCTGTTAGAACAAAATCAAATATATCAAAAACTCTTTATAAACATTCTGAGCAGAATAATTTTAAGAAGTATATTAAAAATGATACATTGTACATTTCATACAATCAAGAGTTAAGAGAACACAACTTAAAGAAGTATACTGGCCACAGAATACAAATTAATAATAATAAGTTGGAATATGTATCTATTAAAAATGCCGACGCTAAAATTTTTGCTCGTGATAGAAATTTTTTAAAAATAGAGGCTAATTACTCGGCAGATTTAAAAATTAATACAAAAGATGTAGATTCTTTATTTGTATCAGTGGGAAATTACTCAAAAGCAAATGTTAATAGTAAAGAGTTGACGTTACCATTTTTAGATATCAATGCTTTTGGAAATGGAGTAGCTGATTTAAGGGAGTTAAAGGTGGATTTGCTTAAACAAAAAACCTCTGAGCAAGGCCGTATTTTTTCATATCACAAAGATTAAGGTTACTAAAATATTAACTATGAATTTGAGTTTACAAAATTATATATATAGTCTGTTACCAAGAAGAAGGAATTTGTTTAAGTCATCTTTTAAATAAATCAAAATAAGTTTTCAGTTTTGCATAGAAAAAATGTTATTTTTAGGATTCTGAGACTCCACTATCAATAACACCAACTACCACCAAAATGATCAAAAAAATTGGACTACTAATTTTATTGGGAATAAATCTACTACACAGTCAAAAATTAAAGTATCCTGAATTAAATACTTACTTATACGACTTAGAAGATAAGCATAAGCTAATGGGTAATTTTTCTATTTATAAAGACAGAGAAATGGTTTACAATATGCCCATTGGTTTTGCAGATCCTGCCAACAGACAAGAGTTAAATAAAGATACCAAGTTTAGAATCGGTTCAATTTCTAAGACCTTTACGGCCACCTTAATTTTAAAAGCTCAAGAAGAGGGTTTATTGTCTTTGGATGATTATTTATCAAAGTATTATCCAGAGGTTCCGCATTCTAATCAAATTACCTTAAAAAGTTTGCTAAACCATACTTCTGGGTTGGTAGATTTTGCTAAAAAGCCAATAGACAAATCATTATTATATAAAGAGCAAACTAAAAAAAACTTACTTGACATTATTATTGAAAATGGAAAAGAAGTAACTCTAAGTCAAAAGTATCGGTACTGCAATGCAAATTATATTCTGTTATCCTTTATTTTAGAAGAAGTTTATCGAAAGTCTTATAGTGCTATTTTGAAGAATAAAATTACAAGTCCATTAAGTCTTAAAAACACATTTTACGGAAAGGATATAGATTTAGAGAATAACGAAGCTCACTCCTTTAAATATATAGACAATTGGTTAAAGCAGCCTGAGACTCGCCCATCAGTATCTAGAGGTGCAGGTTCTTTGGTATCTAATACCAGTGATTTAACAAATTTTATGATTGCTTTATTTAATGGAGAGTTAATTAGCAAAGAAAGTTTAACGTTGATGAAGCCTGCCAAAAAAGGATATGGCTTAGGGATGTTTAGCATTCCGTTTGGCAATTCTGTGGCTTACGGCCATAACGGTTTAATAGATGGATTCAAATCCAATTTATTAATTCTTCCTGAAGAAAACATAGTATTATGTACTCTGTTTAATTATATCAGCACGTCAGATAATCCGATTATGCTCAATTTATACAGAGCTGCTACAGAAAAACCCATTGTAAAGAGCACAAAAAAAGGATTGCTAGCACGCGTGGAGAACCCAGAACGATATTTGGGAGTTTATGCCAACGAAACATTTCCTCTTAAAATTGCAATCACAACACAAAATAACCAATTGTATGCACAAGCCACAGGGCAAGCAAGGTTTAAACTGGATGCTTACGCTAATGATATGTTTAAGTTTGATGAGGCTAAAATTCAAATGAAGTTTTTACTGAAAGAAGAAACCATTTTATTCCAACAGGGTTCTAGTAGGTTTGAATTTAAAAAAGAGAAGCCTGTGCAAGAATCTTCTACTAAAAGAAAAAAGAAGAAGAAAAAAAAGCGATTGAAAAGATAAATTGATGTCAATAAAACTTTTACATCATTAGTAAAATGACTAATCTTCAGTCTTCCTTTCTTAAAATAAAAAACAGCATGAAAAAGAGAACTTTGTTTTTAGTGATTTTCTTCTTGACGGGGTTTGTGAGCAATGGTACATCTCAAACAAAAAAATGGAGTTTAAAAGATTGTGTTCAGTATGCTTTTTCTAACAACTTGGAAGTAAAAGAGCAAGAGTTAAACGTAGAAGAATCGAAAATTAATACGAGTAATGCCAAAGGTACATTTCTACCTAATTTAAATGGGGGTGTTAGAAATACATGGAATAGTGGATTGAGCGAAAACCCTATTACAGGTAACGTTGTAAATCAAAGGAATAGAATTTCAATTTTTAATTTATCATCTAATATTCCTATTTATAATGGACTAAAGAATTACCACACTTTACAACAATCAAAGTTAAGAGAACTAGCTGCACAATATAAATTAGATAAAATTAAAGATGATATAAGTTTAAATATTGCTAATAGCTATTTACAAGTCCTATTACAAAAAGAAAATATAAACATATTAAAAGAACAGTATAATTTAACTCTAGAGCAATTAAAACGCTCTGAGGAATTGGTAAATGCAGGGAGTTTGCCTAAAGGCGATTTGTTGCAGTTAAAAGCCAATGCTGCGAGTGATGTTCAAAATATAGTTGAGGCAGAGAACAGTTATTCAATAGCAAAACTGGGTTTAAAAAGATTGTTGAATTTAGATTTTAAAGAAAATTTGGTAATTACAACGGAATACATTGATATTTATGAAATAGAGATGTTGAAAAAGTCAGTGGATAGTATTGTGAAACAAGCACTGTTTAACAGAAATGAAATTAAATTGTTTGAGAAAAATGTAGAGATCAGTAACAAGGCTGTTGAAGTGGCTAAAGGAGATTACTTGCCAGCAGTTTCTGGCTTTGTAAATTTGAACACTAGCGAAATTAATACCTCACAAAATAGTTTTACAGATCAATTGGAGAATAACAGGGGTGTTTCTGTTGGTATTGATATTATTATTCCAATCTTTAATGGAAATAGGGTGAAAAATGAAGTTGCAAGAAGTAAAATAAATGTACTCAAAAGCAAAAATCAACTGGCTCAAACTAGACAAAAATTGATTCAAGATATTAGTCAAGTCTACTTAAATGCTCAAGGAAGTTATAAAACCTATCAAGCAAATCAGCAAACCGTTTTGGCTCAAAAACAAGCTTTTGAATATCAACAAATTAAGTTTGATGTGGGAGTTATTAATACTTATGAATTTACGCAAACAAAGGTAGCTTATCAAAATAGTCAGACAGAATTGGCAAGAGCTAAATATGACTTATTGTTTAGCGTGAAATTGTTGGAATTGTATATAGGAGGTTTCAAGTAATAGGTAAATAACGTTTTGTAGCTATTTTTTGATGCTAAAGAATGGAAGGCATTGAGTAGATTAGATTTTCAGAGAATCTAGTACTTACTTAAATGAGTAGATTTATAAATATTTAAAAAAGAGAAAGCAGTAAATTAAATTATACTAGCGATACTTTTTTCTGTTTAAAATTCCCTTACCGTAATTAGAAGCATAAACTTTGGTAAATTCTGCCCCAAAAAATAGAATTAAGCTAGAATAAGAAACCCATAGTAGTATTAAAATTACAGAACCCGCTGCTCCAAAAGTAGATTCTGGATTTGTCTTTCCAAAGTAAATTCCAAGAGCAATTTCACCAATACTAAAAAGTAAACTTGTTACAAAAGCACCTAACCACACATCTTTCCATCTAATAACGGCTTCTGGTAAAATCTTAAAAATAAGAGCAAATAAAACGGTAATTAATATTAGCGGAACCACAAAATTTATAATTTGAAAAACCATTACAACCACATATGGGAAGAATGTGCTAATCCAACTAGTTAACGCATTAATTACAGAAGTAAGTACAAGAGAGGTGAGTAACAAAAAACCAATAATTAAAATTAGCCCAAGTGAAAACAGCCTGTTTTTTACAATTTTAAAAAAGCCTTGCTTTGAATCTTCAGGAATTCCCCAAATTTTATTTAATGCTTTTTGTAATGCTATAAACAATCCCGTTGCACCATATATAAGAGTGGCAACACCCACATAAAGCGCTATTTTAGATTGTTCTAAATCGTATGAATTACTCAGTATATTTCTTACTAAGCTGGCAGTGTCACTACCCATTACGTCAGAAATTTCAGTAATAATTTTTGATTCAACCTCTTGTCTACTGTAAAAAAAACCAATAGAGTGAATAATAATGATAAGTAAAGCAGGAAACGAAAATAAAGCATAATAACTAACCGCAGCACTCATTTGAAAAGGATCATTACCAATCCAATTTTGATAGGTTTCTGTAAGCGTTTTCTGTACTTTCTTTAAATTCGACTTCATCAATTGTAGGGTTAAAATAAAAAAGAGAATAACGATTCAACGAGCTATTCTCTTTTGTGATATAAAATTATTCAGTTTCGATTTTCATCTCAACTTTTCCGTCTTGGTCAACTTTTAAGTAGTTGCCCTTGTCCTCTGTGCTTGGCGAAGCTTTTTCAGTTTCTATAACCTTTACCGTTTCTTTAGTGGTTTTTTCTTTACAGCTAGTTGCTATAAAACCAACAAAAAATATAGCAGCAATCAAATGTAATGTGTTTTTCATAGTTTTCTAATTTATACTGTTTTTCTTCCCATTAATAATGATATCACAAATAATACAATAAATAATATAAATAATATTTTTGCGATACTAGCAGCTCCAGCTGCAACTCCTGTAAATCCTAATACTCCCGCAATTAAAGCAATCACAAGGAAACTAATTGTCCATCTTAACATAATTTTTTGTTTTAGAGTTAATAAATTATAGAACTATTTATAATTCTACACTTTCAATACTTCAAAGTTAACTTGATAGAACGTATCAAATGAACTCAAATGGAATAAGAGTTAACTCTTATCGTTTTTTTGATTTGAGTTCATATTTAAGTGGATTACATACATAGGTATAAGGCATTCTGATTAGATTTAGACTATTCAAATTTATACACATGAAAAAATCGAAAAGTCGTAAGTCTATAATAATAGGGCTATCTATAGTAGTCGTGATACTCATCGGAATCAGAATAGCATTACCTTATATAGTTAAAGATTATTTAAACAAAACATTAAAAAATGACATTCCAGGCCACACAGGTAGTGTAAAGGATATTGAAATAGATCTCTACAGGGGAGCTTATGTAATTAATGACTTAAATTTAAAAATAGTAAAAGCTGATAGCGAAATTCCTTTTTTAGATTTTAAACAAACCGACATTTCTGTTCAATGGAAAGCGCTATTCAAAGGGAGCATAGTAAGTGAAATAGAAATGTATCAACCCAAAATAAACTATGTACTAGAAGATCAAAAAACTCCCAAAAAAGATTCTACTGAAGTGAACGATTGGACGGAAGCCTTAACTAAAATAGTACCTCTAGATATCAACCGACTGAAAATAGATCAGGGGACATTTTCGTTCATGCAGCTAAGTGCTAATCCAGATATTGACCTAAAATTAACAGACTTAAGCGGAGAAGTAACCAATTTGAGAAATGTATATAGCAAGGAAGGAGAATTACCTTCTACAATGAACTTTACAGCCAAAGCAATTGGTGGCGGGAATTTGGCCATTGATGGAAAGTTAGATTTGGTGAAACAGATTCCGGATTTAGATTTGAGTTTATCCTTAGAGGATGTAGATATGACTGCGTTAAATGATTTAACACGTCACTATGCAAAAATTGACTTTGAAAAAGGGAGCTTGAATGTATTTAGCGAAGTAGCTATTGCAAAAGGCTATTTAAAGGGTTACGTAAAACCTTTGTTAAAGGATACGCAACTCATTAATAGTGAAGATTCCTTTTTAGACGTATTATGGGAGTCTGTAGTCTCATTTTTTAAGTTTGCTATCAAAAATCAAAAGAAAGATACCGTAGCAACTAAAATTCCATTAGAAGGTGACCTTAACAGCGTTGGACCCGATATCTGGAAAACTGTAGGAAATATCTTTAAAAATGCGTGGATTCAAGCTTTTAAAAATCAAGTAGATGATTCTGTGGAGTTTGATGAACTGTTGACAACCAACAAATCCAAAATTGATTAGGCTCAATATTTCAAAGATAGTTATACTGTAATTTAGCTGATGTAAAAACAATTAAACAACACAGCTATGACCAATATAAATACAAATGCCAAAAATGCCTCAGAGTATTTAAAACAGTTACAAAATTGTATCGGTGGAGATTTGTTGCAAAATAAAAGAGAACACAAATTATCAGTAAATAATGATTTTGCGAAAGGAGACATAAAGTTTTCGGATTTTAATAGAGGTTTAACCTTGTTGGACTATGATATTGTTTTTTATAATGATGTTAAGCTAACCAACGACACTTCAAATTACAATCCTATTGAATTTACATATTGTGTAAAAGGTAGCTATCAACACTACTTTGCCAAAAGCAAACAAAAAAATACAATAGAACAATACCAAAACTTAATATCTTCAGGTAAAAAAGGAGGTCAAGTAAAAATGGTTTTTAAAAAAGGAAGCCACGTTAAGTTGAATGTGATTCAAATAGAAAGAGAAAAGTTTTTAAACAGTACAGAGTACTCTCTAGAGTCAGTTAATAAAGAACTACATAGCGTTTTTTATGATACAAAGCGAAGTAAAGAGTTTGCGTTTTATGGTACTTACAATTTGAGCTTTGCAGATAAAATAAACACCATTTACAAAATTAATAAAAAAGGAATTTTAGGTGTTATGATGTTAGAAAGTAAAGTATATGATGTTTTATTCAATCATATATTGATACATAACAAGCAAGTAAATGGAAAAGCTGTGGAAACGTCTTTGATTAAAAGAGAAATATGTGCGATTAAAAATTACGCTAATAAAATCAAGAAAAATCCAGATTTTCATTATACGTTAGATTCAATATCTGATGAGTTGGGTATTACACAGGCTAAGTTACAAGAAGGATTTAAGCTGTTATATAACAAAACAGTAACAGAATACATTAGATATAGCAGATTGGAAAAAGCTAAGGATTTAATGGATAATAATGACTGCAACGTATCTCAAGTGGTGTATACCGTAGGTTTTAGTAGTAGAAGCTATTTTTCCAAAATATTTAAAAAGAGATTTAATATTTCTCCAAGTCAATACTTGAAAATCAAACATAAAAAAAGAGTAGTAGAAATAGAGGCTGCATAAGTAGCATTTTATATTTATAGTTTAGTTTAAGTTTAGTTTAAACCCTTGAAAGATAAGTGCTTTCAGGGGTTTTTTATGCTAAAATTGTTCAAAAACACCCAAACCGAATAGCGCAAAGTCGTATTTAACGGGGTCCTTAGCGTCCAGTTTTCTCAAATGAGTATCCAACTCAGCCAAGGCTTTCGCATCATTTTGTTTACGTGTAATAAATCCTAATTTTCTTCCTACGTTACCAGTGTGTACATCTAAAGGACAAGAGAGGAACGAGGGCGAAATACTATTCCATATACCCAAATCTACCCCAAACTGATCCTGTCTAACCATCCACCTTAAAAACATATTAATTCGTTTGGCAGACGAACCTTTTTTGGGGTCCGATACATGTTTTGTTGTTCTTGATGGGTGCTGAATCTCAAAAAACACTTTTTTAAATTCGTGTATGGCAGGTTGCATAGAATTATTTTGAACATTACTGCAAAAAACATGCTCTAGTCCTTGATGATTTTCGTAAATGTTTTTCAAAGATTTGATAAAATATTCAAAATCAATCCCATTAAAAGTGCGATGCTTAAAATCTTGTAGTTTTTCTAAATCTGTTTGAGAATGATTCATCACAAAGTCATAAGGTGTATTTCCCATGGCTTCCATCATTTTTAAACAATTTTTAATAATCATAGGTCTTTTGCCCCAAGAAATGGTAGCAGCAAGAAATCCAGCAATTTCAATATCTTCTTTTTTTGAGAACAAATGAGGGATTTGTACTGGGTCAGAGTCAATAAAATCTTTATTGTTATACTGATGAACTTTGCTGTCTAAAAATTGTTTTAATTCCAATAAATCCATAAAAAAGTAAGACTACAATTATTGCTGTTGTTGCTGTTGTTGGTTTTTAACGTCATCAATAGGAGGGTAGCCATCTACAGGTCTAATATCTACGGACACTTTTAAGGTACTTAAACCACTACTGTATAAAACCCCTTTTAAAGGAGCTACATCGTAATAATCTCTACCCCAAGCGACAACAATGTGTTGGTTTTTTGGGATCTGGTTATTCGTAGGGTCAAAATCAACCCACCCAAAATTAGGAATATAAACAGAGAACCATGCATGAGATGCATCTGTTCCTATTAGTTTTTCTTTTCCGGGGGGAGGCAAAGTTTCTATATAACCACTAATATAACGAGCAGGCAAATTAACTGACCTTAGGCAAGCAATGGCAATTTGGGCAAAATCTTGGCAAACCCCTTTTTTTAATTTGATTACATCGCTAATGGGGGTAGCTACATTGGTTGCATTAGGGTTAAATTCAAACTCTTTAAAAATTCGTTGCATTAACTCAAAACAAGCCTCAAATACCGATCGATCAGGTTTAAAAGAAACGAGTGCGTACTCTTTAATTTCTGAGCTGATGTTGTTGATGAGTACAGATTCTAGTTGATATTGTCTAGCATCTAATATTTCATTATCAACCCCTTTCAAGAGTGATAAGCATTCTGTTAAAGTAATGTTCTTGGCTATCTCATCTGCATAAATATCTAGGCATTGGTTCACATCTCTATTCACCTTGCTAGTGGCAATAACCTCTAACTTTTTATGATGTTCTTGAATAGAAAATCGAGTAATAGTATTTCCAAAAAAATCTTTCTTCTCAGAGAATTCTGCTGGCTCAGGATTGATAGTTAACTGATAATCTTCTAGGACCTGTCCTAAAATATTTTTAGGTTTTAGAATAGCAATGTTATGACAAAAGGTAACTCCTTCTTCATAATTATAAGTGGTGTTATGTATAACTCTGTATAGCATTAAGATTCAATGTTTCGTTTAACCATTTGTGTCTGTTGATAAGTATGGTCAAAATAAGTATTAGAAATAGCTAAAGAAGTTTCGTGTAATAATTCACTTAAATCAGAAAGTGTTTGTTCCATGTTTTCCCTAATGGTTCCTTGTTCGTTGGTTGCAATTAGTGTTTCTCTATTTAAAGAAGAGATAATTTGACAGGCTATTTTTATTTTTTCTTGACATTTGTCGTATCCTTCCGTTGTTTCTGGAACGGGAAGCTTTGCAATATCTTTTTTAATTCTATACAATTGATAATGCAGTGACTTTGCGTAATCATCATCCAAAATAATTAAATCTACCACGTTCTCAATACTTAAATAAGATTGATAGCTATACCTGTAAATATTCAAACTTTCGTGACTATTTAACAAAGATTCTAAAATTTCGTAATTTAACTGCTCTTCGTAGTTAAATACAATCAAAGATCTGAATTTAGCAATATTCATAGTCACTTGCTCTGTTTGCAAACCAATAAAATAAAGCAATAATCCTTGCTTTACCATAATGCTTTCTTCTATCAGCCCCATAAAGGCCACCAATCTGGTAATGGTTCTATCTAATAATCGTATGAGTGTATTGATAGAGTGTTTTTTATCAGGGTCAATACTATTCCATAATTTTTTAATACTATCAAAGACTCGCCACATATCTTTAGACCATAAATTTCTTAGAGTATAGTAAGAATTGTTAAAACTTTGAAGCGTTTGTGCCAAACTACCTACTCTGCTTTTGTCTAGGATAAGAGATTGCAATTCTGTCAAAGGATCTTTGATAGTCTTTTCACTTCCTTTACCCACAAAACCAGGAAAAGTAGAAGTAATGTTGGTAACTGTCTTGTATAGATAAATCAAAATTTCGGATTCGGATTTTCGAGTATTGTATTTTTCGTTATTCATGTTGTTTAACACGGTACGAATAAAACGAGCAGTGGTAAGCGCTCTACCTAAATATCTCCCTGACCAAAATAAGTTTTCAGCAGTATTACTGGGCAAATCATTCATGTCAGAAACCTCTAACTTATGAGATTTGCTCCAAGTATATTGTTGAATATTGTCTTGTTTGTTATCACTTATAATCCAAAAATCTTTACTAATTCCTCCTCTTTGATTAGAAACTCTCAACTCTTTTCTTTCAGAGGCTACTCTCACCAGACCTCCAGGCATTACCGAGTAACCTTCTTTATTTGCTACAGAAAATGTTCTACAAACCACTTTTCGGGGTTCCATTTTTTTACCAATATAGCTAGGAGCTGATGAAAACGAAATTTTTTCTTGCGCAACAAATCTATAAGGATTTTGAAGAATCTCTTTTTTAAGAGCTTCTATTTCTTTGCTATTTAAAAACTCACAGAAATAAATACTTTCTCTATTAGATTTATCAATTCTTTTGACTACAAACTTGCTGATGTTTTTTAAAACAAAGTCTCTTTCTTTTTCTTGTCCACACCACCAAGAGGCTATTTGCGGAAGCAATAAATCTTCGTTTAAAAAGTAGTTGGCAATGGCATTCATAAAGGGTACCAAACCAGAATTTTCTATCACACCACTACCTACTGGATTAATTACAGTTACTGTTTGGTTTCTAACCACTTCTAGCAAACCTGCAACTCCCAAATAGGAATCTTCTCTTAATTCAAGCGGATCAACAAAAACATCATCTACACGTCGTAAAATGACATCTACCTTTTTTAATCCTTTTAAAGATTTTATCCAAACACAGCCATTTCTTACAATTAAATCATTTCCTTTTACTAAAGGGTAACCCAATAAAGTAGAAAGATAAGCGTGCTCAAAATAAGTTTCGTTATGAGGTCCAGGTGTTAGTATAACAATATTTGGATTCTTTACACCGTCAGGAGCCGAATCAATAAGCATTTGATTAAACTCATTAAAAAAGGCAGAAGGTTGTTTAACATTAATATCATCAAACAAATCAGAAGCAACCCTACTTGTCGTAAATCTATTCTCTAATGCATATCCCATTCCAGAGGGTGCTTGTGTTCGGTCGTTTACCACCCACATTCTTCCATCGGGTCCTCTAGATATTTCCGCAGAATAAATCATCAAGTTTTTTGGAGTGACGTAATCAATTTGGTCACATTGCCTTAAAAAACCACGATGCTCGTAAAAGACCTCGGGAGGGATAATTTTATCTTTAATTAATTTTCTCTCTCCGTAGATATCTTTTAAAATAAGATCTAATAAATGGGCTCTTTGTTGGATTCCCTTTTCAATAGTATTCCACTCCTCCTCGTGAATAATAAACGGAATAGCGTTCAGTTCCCAAGGTCTGTGCAAACCATCAGGATCGTTATATACATTATAAGTAACACCATTTTCTACCATCAACCAATTGATTTCACTTTGTAATTCGTGAAGTTCTTCTTGGCCAATGTTATTGATGTTGTTAAATAGTGTTTCCCAATTTTTATTGATTTTTTGATCAGATTCTACAATCTCATCATAACCCTTTAAATCATCAATATAATCTTTAAAAAGTTGGTTAGAATCAATACTCATTCGTTATCTATTTTTTACGCAAATCTAAGGTATTTGGGAATTCTGAATCAACAGGAATGGTTTTAAATCTAAATTTTCTTTTACTTCCCTGCTGCTCAACTGTAACCTTAGGAGGTGTGGTGTCTCTTTCGGTGATTTCTTCAATATTATCTACATCAGTTTGTGTCTCTCCGATGTTCCAAAAACGATTAATTCTTCTAGATTCTGCTTCAAAACTATTTACAGGGAAAGTTTCATACGATCTACCTCCAGGATGTGCTACAAAGTATTTACAACCTCCTATAGATTTTTTATTCCAAGTATCTACAATATCAAAGGCTAGGGGAGTATCTACCCCTATAGTAGGATGAAGCGCAGAATGCGGATCCCAAGCTTTGTATCGAACTCCTGCAACATATTCGCCCTTAATTGGTGTAGGTCGCAACTGAACTTTAACGCCATTACAAGTTAAAACATATCGTTCTGCCGTAAAGTTGGTTACTTTTATCTGTAAACGCTCTAAAGAAGAATCTACATACCTAGCCGTTCCTCCTCCTGTCATTTCTTCCCCTAAAACATTCCACGGTTCTATACCCGCTCTCAATTCTAAGTGAATACTATTGATGTCTACCATACCGTGCAAAGGGAATCTGAATTCAAAGAACGGATCAAACCAATCTTCTTGAAACTTATAACCTGCTTTGTTCAATTGTTTTACAACATCTTTAATATCTTCTCTAACAAAATGTTCTATTAAAAATTTATCGTGTAATTCAGTACCCCACCTTACTAAGTCGTGCTCATAAGGTTTTTTCCAGAACCAAGCCACAAGTGCCCTTACCAGTAACATTTGAACCAAACTCATTTTAGGATGCGGAGGCATATCAAAACCTCTCAATTCTAAAATTCCCAACCTTCCAGAAGAGGAGTCAGGAGAATATAATTTATCAATACAAAATTCAGCTCTGTGCGTATTTCCTGTTAAATCAGTTAACAAGTGTCTAAACAATCTGTCGGTAAGCCAAAAAGGAACTTCACCATTTTTAGGGATTTGACTAAAAGCAATTTCTAGCTCATACAGATTTTCCATTCTGGCTTCATCAATCCTAGGAGCTTGACTAGTAGCACCTACAAAGGCTCCAGAAAATAAGTAAGAAAGCCCTGGGTGATGTTGCCAAAAAGTAAGTAAACTTCTTAGTAAACTAGGTTTTCTTAACAAAGGACTATCAGCAGGAGTTGTACCTCCTAAGGTTACGTGATTTCCTCCACCTGTACCGGTGTGCTTACCATCTAGCATAAACTTTTCTGTTCCCAATCTAGATTTTTTAGCTTCATCGTACAGACTCAGTGTATTTTCTACCAACTCTGTCCAATTATTCATTGGATGTACGTTTACTTCTATCACCCCTGGATCAGGAGTAATTTTCATAGATTCTACTCTATTATCGTGAGGAGGATTATAACCTTCTAGAATAACAGGAATTTGCAATTCTTTAGCAGTAGCTTCAATGGAAGCAATCAAATCTAAAAAAGCATCTGCAGAATCTAAAGGAGGTAAAAATAAGTATAGTTTTCCATCTCTTATTTCTGAACAGATAGCAGTTCTCACAAAATATTTAGGTTTATCAGTATCCAAACCATTGATGCAATAGTCTTTGTAACGAACATTTACCTGTCTTTTAAAACTAGGTAATGCTTTTCTTTTTTTGAACAGGTCGGGTTCGTAAACAGGAAAAACTCCATATTCAGGTTTGGCTATTAGAGAACTTAAAGGCAATCTTAAACCAATAGGAGAAGTACCTGGCGTTAAAAATAAATTTTTACGTCTAAATTGCCACTCACTAGTAAACCATTTGTCTTTAGATTTATTGATAGGTAATACATGCCCAACAGCTTTGTTGGTTCCTTGTTTTAAAATTTCAGCAAGTTTCTGTCTTACCAAATCTTCACTATTGTCCTTATTAATGTCAATATCCATCGGTATGTTTCCTTCTTCCCAAAGCATGTAAAACGCATCTTCGTAAGTAGGCACAATATGTTCGTTAGTTACATTTAAATATTTACTTAAAGTTTGAAGGAACAAAAGATCACTATTTTCTGGAACTATTGGGTTGGGAGCAAAACAAGAAAGTAACTCTTGATTGTGCCAAATGGTTTTACCATCTTTTCTCCAATATAGTTGTATTTCCCATCTAGGTAGAGGCTCTCCAGGATACCATTTTCCTTGTGCATGGTGTAACATACCTCCTTTAGCGACCTTGTTGAGTAGTCGTTTGGTAAGTGTGTCTGCCAACTTTCTTTTGTGAGGTCCATCTGCATCCGTATTCCATTCTGGAGCTTCCATGTCGTCAATAGACACAAAAGTAGGTTCACCACCCATGGTCAGTCTAACATCTCCCTTTTGTAGATCTTTCTCAACTTTATGACCTAATTTTTCAATGGCTTTCCACTGATCTTCTGTATAAGGTTTGGTAACTCTAGGAGATTCTAGAATACGTGTTACACTATTTTCAAATTCAAATTCGGTTTTAATTTCTTCACTAGATAAAATTCCACCTGTAACCGCAGCAGCACTTTCATAATGTGGGGTACAAGCTAAAGGAATGTGCCCTTCACCAGCTAATAATCCAGAGGTGGCATCAAAACCAATCCATCCTGCACCAGGTAAATATATCTCTACCCAAGCGTGTAAATCCGTAAAATCGTCTTCAGGACCAGAAGGACCATCTAATGATTTTTCATCTGATTTAAGCTGAACAATATAACCAGAAACAAATCTAGCTCCAAAACCTAAATGTCTAGCAGCTTGAACCAATAACCAAGCATAGTCTCTACAAGACCCTGTTTTACAAGTTAGGGTTTCTTCAGGAGTTTGTACACCAGGTTCCATACGAATATTGTAATTCAATAATTCGTAAACTTTTTGATTTAATTCAATTAAAAAGTAAATAGTTTTTCTGGGAGTGAAGTCTAAACTTTGAACAAAAGATTTAATTTCGTCACTATGATCATTGATTTCTAAATAGGGTAAAAGTTCCTTTTTTGTATTTTCATTGTATAGAAAAGGATACTCTTCTGCACTATCATCTACAAAAAAATCAAATGGATTGATTGTCTTTAAGTCTGCAATGATTTCTACTGAAATAGAAAGCTCTTTGGTTTTGTCTGGAAATACTACCCTTGCTTGGTAATTTCCAAAAGGATCTTGCTGCCAATTAAAAAAATGATTTTCAGGTTCAATTTTAAGAGAGTAAGACTCTATTGGAGTTCTACTATGTGGAGCAGGTCGTAATCTAAATATATGTGGCGATAACGCAACAGATCTATCGTACTTGTATGTTGTTTTATGGGAAATAACTACTTTTAAAGCCATGTGTCTTATTCTAAAATAATAATGTGGGAAATTAAGGAATTTACAGTTGTTAATATCAAAAAGATACCTGCTAAATAACAGTAATTTAAATTTTAATATTTATTTATTGACAGGAATAAATAATTGCTTTTTGTTTAGGTTTTATTTGTAACAACTGCTTAAAAACAGTTATTTTTGACGGTTTAATAGACTAATGTTTAATTTACAATTGGTTTATTTGCAAATAACACATTACTAGATGACTGATTATAAAAAGCTGCCTATTTTTTCTTCTTACAGTTTAGATTCTAAATTTTACGACGAAATTTTCACAAAGGATAAACAAGTGAGAACCATTTACGAAACGTTGTTCAATTTGTTTAAAGAATATAAAATAGATGACTTTAACGAATTAAATGACAAGGCAAAATCGTCTTTTTTAAATCAGGGAATTACATTTCAAGTTTATGGCGAAAAAGATATCAAAGAGAAAGTATTTCCTTTTGATCTTTTTCCTAGAATTATATCTGCAAAAGAATGGAATCATTTAGAAACAGGTGCTTTACAGAGAAGTAAAGCACTTAATTTGTTTTTAGAGGATATCTATCATCAGCAACACATTATTAAAGATGGAGTTGTTCCGTTGGATTTAATAGCATCTTCTGAGAATTATTTATCTCAAATGAAGGGTCTAAAACCTCCAGGAGGTGTTTATAATCATATTTCTGGTACGGATTTAATTAAGCATGCCGATGGAGAATATTATGTGTTAGAAGATAATATAAGATGTCCCTCTGGAGTGAGTTATGTGATTAGTAACAGAGCTGCATTAAAAAGAAACTTATACGGGGCTTTTAATCATTACCCAGCTTATTCAGTAGATAATTACGCGGAGAATTTGTTAATGATTATGGAATCCGTTAAACCTACTGGAGTAGACAGTCCTACTTGTGTAGTGATTACACCAGGTATTTACAATTCTGCCTATTACGAACATTCCTATTTAGCCAAAGCGATGGGAATTGAATTGGTAGAAGGAAGAGATTTAATAGTAGAAAATGACTTTGTTTACATGAAAACCATTTACGGTTTAAAGAAAGTAGATGTTGTTTACAGAAGAATAGATGATGCTTTTATAGATCCATTAACTTTTAACAAAGACAGCGTTTTAGGTGTTAAAGGTTTGTTTAGAGCTTACAAAAAAGGAAATGTATGTTTAGTTAACGCTCCAGGAACTGGAGTGGCAGATGACAAGGCAGTATATACCTATATGCCAAAGATTATTAAATATTATTTAGGAGAAGATCCTATTTTAAATAACGTGCATACATACCACTGTAGCCATCCAAAGGAACTAGAGTATGTTTTAAATAATATTTCTTCTCTGGTAGTAAAACCAGTAGATGAATCTGGTGGATATGGAATTTCTATTGGTAGCAAATTAACCAAAGAAGAAATAGAAAAAGTAAAAGCGGTAATCAAACAAAATCCGAGAAAATACATTGCTCAACCTATTATGTCTCTATCAACACATGCAACTTATATAGATGATGAAGAAGCTTTTGAGCCAAGACATGTTGATTTAAGAACTTTTACATTATTGGGACAAGATAAAGAATTTGTGCTAAAAGGAGGTTTGACTAGGGTTGCACTCAAAAAAGGAAATTTAATTGTGAACTCTTCTCAGGGAGGAGGTTCAAAAGATACTTGGGTTTTAAAAAAATAAGAAAAGATGTTAGCAAGAGTAGCCAATAATTTATTCTGGATGGGAAGATACCTTGAAAGAACAGAACATATAGCCCGTTTTTTAAATGTAAATTACTTTTCTTCCTTAGATGCTCCAAATGAGTTGTCTCAGTCCATGCAGTTTGCCCTAAAGTCAATTTTATTCATGGTAAATGATGAAATTATTGACAAGGACGAGGTGTTAATTGAAAAAGATGTTTTATTTGATGTAGCCTTAAATCCCGATAACGATTATTCAATTTTATCTTGTTTTAAATGCGCTAGAGAAAATGCAAGTAGCTCAAGAGATATGATTTCAATTGAGTTGTTCGAGTCCATCAATCAACTACACCACTATATTACAAATTATTCTAAAGAATTATTTATTGTTAATGGTCTGGACGAATTTACTTCTTACGTAACCAAAGAAATTGTGGCTTTAAGAGGTAAAATTCAAGAAACTTTAATACACGATGAAACGTACGCAGTTATTTCTTTGGGAATTAACCTAGAGAGAGCTTCCCAAGTGATAAGAATCATCAATACAAAATATATAGATGCCAAATCCTCATTATCTGGTTTGCATGACAATTTTAATACCAGTTACGAATGGATTACTTTGTTAAAGTGTGTTCAAGCGTTTGATATGATGAAAAGGCACTATAAAAAAACTCCTAAAAGCGCGGAAACGTTAGAGTTTTTAATTTTGAATCCTCAGTGTCCTAGATCTATTATTAGCTGTTTAAACAACATTGCTAAATCCATCAAATTGTTAAAAGGAGAAGAAACTATTGAAAGTACTTCTTTTTTAATCAATAAAACAAGATGTGAGTATAGTTATTTATCTATCAATGAAATAGAGGGTAAGTTTTCTGATTCCATAGAACAGATTATAGAAAAAATAGCAGCGATTAGTCTAAGAGTAGAAAAGCAATTCTTTGGATACTAATTAAAAAGTTTCTAAAAATATCAAAAAGCACCTATACTTTGTATATAGGTGCTTTTTTTGTGATACTTAAATATGAATTTTACATTTTTATAAAGTGGTTTATAAAATTTATTGATTGTCTCTAATATTTTTTTGAACCGTAATTGCTCCAAACAAGCTTAAAAGAAATGCAAAAGCATAAAACCCTTTTTCGCTAGGCAACAAGTTTGCGTTCCACAGGCCAACAATTAGTAGTACAATGGACAGTATAGAGCCAAACCAACAAATTGCGTAGTATATTTCTGTTACAGGTAATTGTTCTAGTCTATCTCTTACAGCTTTCTGTAGAGAAATTACAGCAAATAATCCAAACATAATAATGGTGAAATAATATCCCTTTTCATTTAATTCCATGTCAGACCTTACCAATCCAATTAAATAGCCAATTAACCCTGTTCCCATAGCAACCCAAGATGCTGCTACAAATGCTGATGATGTTTTTTGTGTTTCCATAATTTATTTATTTTTAATTAATATTTGATGATCTGTTACCGTCCATAAACATGCTTTTTGTCCAGATATTTTTAGTGCAGTATTGGTCCAAGTATTGCACGTTTTAAACAAATGATAGGTGCCCTTAGCTTCGTAAAAAGCATCGTGTAAACCATAATTTGCTTGTGTTTTAATATTTACGAATTTTGAATTCTCTTGTTTGGCACTTTCACATATATAATCACACAGATTCTTATATTGCTGAGCGCTTATTTTAATTTGAACGCAATTTTCATCTTCCACAATTTTATCATAATAAGTGGTGTGTAACGCTGTGGTACTCAAACCTAGACTAGCTCTCAATGCTGTTTTAAGGGTCAAATCAGCCCAAGTAGGAGTGTCCAAATAAAAACCCTTATCTCCCCAGCCAATCGCAACATATTTCATTTTTGAGCTTTCTTTTTTAGTATCCTTTTGTGAAAATTTTTGATACCAGTTATAATACTGATTTTTAATGGGAACTATTACATCAGTATGAACTCCGTTTGATTTGATATAGATATTGATTTCTTTAGCTGCTTGTATTGTTTCTGCTCTTATGGTTATATAAGGGATTAAAAAAACAGAGATAAAGTATGTTCCCAATAAGATAACAAATGCTAATAATATTTTTTTCAGTAGTATTTTCATGATAGTGAGTAATCACTTATATTGTGGTTAAATTTTTTTATAGTTTATATTTATTTTTCAAAAATTCGATATAATCCTTTTCAAATCTGTTCAGAAGAATATCAATAGCAATACTATTGAGTATTTGGTTAAATAAAATAGCTTCTTGCTTAGGGTTTGAGTAGTTTAATTCTTTAAATGCTTCTTCAAATTTATTTAGGATAGGTACAAATTTACTATTGTTAGTATATTCTGGTTCCCATCTCAACATATATTGTAGTTTCCAATAGTCGTAATATTTTTCCTCTATACTTAACGGGAGATTTAATGTTTTTAACAAGACTTTTTTTGGACTTTTTTCACTAAAAATTGGAGAAAACAATTTGTTAATAGTTTGCTGAGCTTCATTCATTAATTCTACCAGCAGCTTAGACTTGTTACCAAAGTGTCTAAAAATCAACCCTTCGGATACCCCTGCATCTTTAGCAATTTTACTTGTAGATGTAGCTGTGTACCCTTCTTTAGCAAACAGATGCAATGCAGATTCTAATATTTTTTCTTTTTTCTCAGTCATATTTTTGTGAGTAATCACTTACAAAGATAAAAATGTTTTTAGATAAAAAAAGTAATCACTCACTTTTTTTAATTTTGAGGTTGACGTTGCGTTAGAAATATATTAGTTTATCCAAAATCAGCCAGTGGCTTGGTCTTAATCGTATACTACACAAAAATGTTATTTTTTTTTGATGAATAACATATAATATTCAAATTGATAGCGTATTTACAAGTGTTCAACAATAAATCTTGTCAATACAGAAAGCTACTTTGTTTTTTTAGCCTATATAATTTCCTTGTACAAATACTCAACAAATAATTCAGCAAAAACAGTCTTAGAGAATATTTTTAGGAATTATTTTTCTTGTCCATACTTTTAATTGTTTGGTTTTGTTTACCAAGTGATCAGGATTAAAATCAGGAGTTATTTT
Organism: Wenyingzhuangia sp. IMCC45533; assembly: GCF_054111225.1. Taxonomy (NCBI): domain Bacteria; kingdom Pseudomonadati; phylum Bacteroidota; class Flavobacteriia; order Flavobacteriales; family Flavobacteriaceae; genus Wenyingzhuangia; species Wenyingzhuangia sp. IMCC45533. The sequence goes on from NZ_CM134197.1 coordinate 2,587,330, forward strand.
CCATGAATTTTCAGGTAAAAAATCAGTTTTAATAGCTTTTAATACTTCCTCCGTTAAGATCGTAGACCTCAGTATAGTGATGCATTCTGTGTTAAGATTAGCACTTCTAGGATCAAAATTAAAACTACCCACTACAGTAATTTCATCATCAATAATCATCGTTTTAGCATGCAAACCAAAAGTAGGTTGATGTTCTTGGTTTTTATGTAACTCGCCTGTCATCAATTTTTTTTGAATGTTTGCATTGGGTTTGTACTCATATATTTCTACACCTGTCTCTAGTACTTTATATCGATCTGTTTGATAAGCACTAAAAGCCTCTAGAGCATCTGTAGATGCCATTCCATTAGTTAGTATTTTGATGTTTACTCCTTTGTCCACAACATTTTTTAATAACTGCCTACTCATAGCCGTGGTAATTAAATAGGGAGTTTGTATGTAAATAGATTTCTTAGCTTTTTTAACCAAAGCAACTAGACTATCGGTAGTGATTCCACCTCCATATAGTCCTCGACTTCCATCGTTTTTACCAGGAGCATCTGATACAAATTGAATAGATTTTAACCACGTAATTGGGCGGGGAGCCTCAAACAACGAATATTCGTTTAATGACTTTTTTACTTGCGGCCAAAAATTTTCTGTGTTACAAGTATATTCGTGTAGTTTGGTAAAGTCATATTTGTTGGAAAGGGTATGGTTTTTTAGTTTTTGAACAGGAATACTAAGTTCATAATTCCAAAACGTATGAAAAGACTTTTTTATCTGTCGAACATCTTTGCCTATCAATAACAAATCCCTATCTCTAAAATTATATTGGTGGTCATAATCAAAATACTCATCGGCAATGTTTCTACCTCCGGTGATTGCAATTTTATCATCTACAATAAAAGTTTTGTTATGCATCCTTTGATTAGCACTCCTATAATCTGTGCTAAACTTATACAGCTTTTGAAACAAATTTTTGCCCAGGTTAACCCCAGGATTGTATATTTTGATATGGATATTTTGATGGCTGGCCAAAGATTCTAAATCAGACAATTCAGCATCTACCACAATATCATCTACCAATATATATACTTGCACCCCTCTATCGGCAGCTCTTACCAAATAATCACAGGCAATCAGCCCTAAATTGTCTGCAGCAAAAATAAAATATTGAATATCAATGCTTTTTTCTGCTTGATTACATAACCAAGCTCTAGTCAACATAGCTTGAGTACCTGTTTCTAAAACTCTAATCCCTGTGCTGTCTTTCATTTTGGTTAAAACGGTATTCAACTCGCGGTTTAATCCTTTGTACTTTATTACAGGCTCGTCAGCACAATAAGTTTTTGTGACTTTATTTTGTTTACAAGCAGCAAGAGCAAAAAAACATAAAAGAATTAAATAGTGTTTTATCATATGGTAAATATAAATAATAAAATAAATGGAGATGTTTATGTAATCGGTAAGCGAGAAAGTATATTTGTTTTCTCAAACGATAGTAAATGAAATCATATCAACATCAACAGAAAGAGCAAGGTAAAACTAAAAGTAAAGTAACCATGCTGTCTGCTTTTAAAAGTATTATTTGGCCAAGAAGAAATTTGGTTTTTATAGGGTTGATTTTAATAGTGTTAAGTCGTTTGGCTAGTTTAATTTTACCGTGGAAAACAAAAGTATTGCTGGATGATGTGATACCTAATAAAGATTTTGAAGAGTTATACAATTTATTGATTCTCGTTGGTGCTGCCATTTTAGTACAAGCTGTAACTTCATTTTTACTGACAAAAATACTAAGTATACAAGCCCAGTATTTAATATCAGAATTAAGAGCACAGGTACAGAAAAAAGTTTTATCTCTACCTATCAATTTTTTTGACAACCAAAAGTCTGGAGCTTTAGTTTCTAGAATTATGAGTGATGTAGAGGGAGTTAGGAATTTAATAGGTACTGGACTGGTTCAGTTAGTGGGTGGAACCATTACGGCGATTATTTCTTTAATTCTTTTAATTAAGATTAGCTGGACGATGACACTTTTTGTGTTAATTCCGATAAGTATCTTTGGAATTATTGCTTTGAAAGCCTTTGGATACATAAGACCTATTTTTAGAAAAAGAGCAAAAATTAAAGCTGAAGTCACTGGTAGGTTAACAGAAACTTTAGCTGGGGTTAGGGTAATTAAAGCTTTTAATGCAGAGAGGCAAGAAAGTTTGGTGTTTGAGAAAGGAGTAAACTTATTGTTTCAAAATATTAAAAAAAGTTTAACGGCTACAGCTTTAATGACTAGTAGTTCTACTTTTTTATTAGGTATTGCATCCACAGGAATTATGGGAATAGGTGGATATAAAATAATGACAGGAGATTTAACTATTGGAGATTTTTTATCGTTTACATTGTTATTAGGATTTATGATAGCTCCCATTGTTCAAATGAGCAATATAGGAAGTCAACTAACAGAAGCTTTGGCTGGTTTGGATAGAACAGAAGAGTTGATGAATATGCGTGCAGAAGACGAGGATCCAGACAGGACTATAGAAATAAAAGAGTTTAAAGGAGATTTAAATTTTGATAACGTTTCTTTTGCATACGAAGACAATAAAGAAGTTTTACATAACATAAGTTTTAATGCAATATCTGGTTCTGTAGTGGCTTTGGTGGGAAGTTCGGGATCTGGAAAATCAACTATTGCTGGATTGTCTGCAACTTTTCTAAATCCAAACTCTGGTGTAATTACCATTGATAACCAAGATTTGTCTAAAGTTAAATTGAACAGTTTTAGAAAACATTTGGGAGTTGTTTTACAAGACGAATTTTTATTTGAAGGGACTATTAAGGAAAATATTATGTTTCCACGTCCCAATGCTACTACCGATGAACTTGAAAAAGCAGTACAGGCAGCTTACGTAAACGAGTTTACTGATAGATTTGAGCTAGGTTTAAACACTTTGATAGGGGAGAGAGGTGTAAAATTATCTGGAGGACAAAGACAGCGTATTGCCATTGCTAGAGCTATTTTAGCCAATCCTAAAATTATTATTTTAGACGAAGCTACTTCTAATCTAGATACAGAAAGTGAGGTGCTTATTCAAAAAAGTTTAGATCAGTTAACTAAGGATAGAACTACTATTGTAATTGCCCATAGGCTGAGTACCATCAGAAAAGCTGATCAGATTTTGGTGATAGAACAAGGTAAAATCGCAGAAAAAGGTAACCATGAGGAGTTAATAGCCGCTCAAGGTCGTTATTACGATTTATACACCTATCAAGGAAAAATTTAAAGAACTCTTATACAATCGTTTTGAACACAGAACAAATTATTCAAGAATTGCAATTCAAAGCCGTGCGCAGTAGTGGTGCAGGAGGACAACATGTAAATAAAGTGGCTACAAAAGTAGAACTCTATTTTAATATTCAAGACTCTAAAGGCTTAACTGAGGCAGAAAAGCAAAGAGTAAAAGTTAACTTGAGTAATAAAATAAATAAAGAGGTTATTTTGTCTTTACAATGCGATAAAAGCAGGAGTCAATTTAGAAATAAGGAATTGGTAATTAAACGCTTTTTAGAGGTTTTAAAAGAGGCTTTAAAAGTTTCTAAAATTAGACGTAAAACAAAACCCTCTAGATCAGTTTTAGAAAAAAGATTGAAGAGCAAGCAGCAAAATTCTTTAAAAAAGAAATTGAGGAACAAACCTGGTCTAGATTAATTACAATACAAAGTTGTGGTGTTTTGGTTTTTTCTTCAACTTTTTAGCATCAATCACTCTTCTTAAATTTATGAAAGGTTCTAAATATTCTACTTCTTGTTCTTTTAAAACTACCCAATCTACCCATTCTATAGCATGTGTGTGATCGTATTCGCTGATAAGAATATCAATTAAGTGAAAAGTTGCTTCTTGGGTGGCCACCTTACCATTGTAATTTCGGATATTTAATTCTAAGCCTATTTCCCCATACTTACCATCTTTATATCTAAAGTAAATATCACCGTATTCGCGTTTAAATTTATCGTATTCAGCTTTAAAACGTTTGTTGTTTGCTCTTTGTTTGAGAGCATTGAACTTCCAATTTTTTAATTTAGGAGCTTTTTTAACCAAATTTCTTACGGTAGAAAAATGTTTGATATCTCCTTCGGCAGAAATTGTTAGCTCTCTTGTATTATCGTTAAGTTTGGGACTGAGTTCAAAGGTTAAATCTGGTTCTATCCTTTTGAGTTTGCTTGAAATGGCATCGTAAATTTTTTCTTTTTCATCATCATTTTCAATTCCTAAGTATATTTTTTTATGATTTTTAGAAAACCAATTCCAAAATTTATCCTCCTTGGTTTTATTATTCATTAGAGAAAATCCAAAAATTATAAAAAGTAGTGGAATGGCAAATACGGCTTTTTTCATTTTGATGGGGTTTAAAAGGTAAAAAGAACTCCTTTCAAGTTAGTTAATATTATACTAACAGCCAAAAAAAATGAACATGACTTATTATACAACTATAAAATTTTAAAATTTAAATAATTGATAATTATATATTTAAGGGGGTTTAAAAAAAGAGTCCAATATAATATTGGACTCTTTTAGTAATTTTTATCGTGTGAAGTTATAAGGTAGATTTCCTTACTTACTCAACCATTCTTTAGCATTTACAAAGGCTTCTAACCATGGAGAAACTTCATCATTTCTGTCGGTAGGATAGTTTGCCCAGTTCCATTGAAAGATTGAACGTTCTATGTGTGGCATCATGACTAAGTGACGACCATCTTCAGAACTCATCATAGCTGTATTATAGCTAGATCCGTTTGGATTGGCAGGATAACCTTGATATCCATACTTAGCAACCAAATTGTACTGATCTTCTGAGTAGGGTAGGTTAAACTTACCTTCTCCATGAGAAATCCAAACTCCTAAAGTACTACCAGATAAACTACTTAGCATGACAGAGTTGTTTTCTTGAATGCTAACAGAAGTAAATCCAGATTCGTGTTTATGAGAATCGTTGTGTTCCATTATCGGCTTTTCAGCGTGATCTGGGTTGATCAATCCTAATTCTATGAACAGCTGACACCCATTACAAATTCCTAGAGATAAAGTGTCTTTACGAGCGTAAAAATTATCTAAAGCAGCTTTCGCTTTTGGATTGTATAAAAAAGCACCAGCCCATCCCTTAGCAGAACCTAAAACGTCTGAGTTAGAGAATCCTCCAACAGCGGCTAAAAAGTTTACGTCCTCTAAAGTTTCACGACCTGTAATTAAATCGGTCATGTGCACATCTTTTACATCAAAACCAGCTAAGTATAATGCGTTTGCCATTTCACGTTCAGAGTTAGATCCTTTTTCACGTAATACTGCAGCAACAGGCTTTTTACCAGCTTCTATTTTAGGTAATTTACCTGTAAAGTTAGAAGGGAAGGTAAAGTCTAATGATTGTTTTTTATAGTTGTCAAATCTTTCTGTAGCTTTTGCATCTCCAGATTGTTTTTTGTCTAATAAGTACGAAGTTTTGTACCAAGTATCACGTAGCGCGGCTACAGCGAATTTTTCTATATGGCTACCGTTAGTTAATGTGACTGTGTCACTCTCAACTGTAAATCCAATGTTTGCGAACTTTAATCCAGCTGCTGTTAAAATAGCTTCAACTTCTGAAGGATTTACGGTTTGTACAATAACCCCTGCATTTTCTGCAAAAATAGCTTTGGTTGTATCTGCTTCTCCTAAAGCAGAAATATTAATGTTTGCACCTAAATTAACATCAGCAAAACACATTTCTAAAATAGTAGTAATCATACCTCCTGCAGAAATATCGTGACCTGCAGTTAACAATCCTTTAGCTACTAAGGATTGAACTGTGTTGAATGCTGTTTTAAAGGTAGCAGCATCTTTAATATCTGGAGTTTCAGCTCCAATTTTATTCACAGCTTGCGCAAAAGAAGATCCTCCCAGTTTAAATGCATCAGAAGAAAAATCTATATAATAAATAGCATTTCCTTCTTTTTTAGAAAAAACAGGTTCTACTACTTTGTTAATATCGTTACAATGACCTACACCAGAAATAATTACCGTACCAGGAGCAATTACATCTTTGTTAGGATATTTTTGTTTCATGGATAATGAATCCTTTCCTGTAGGAATGTTGATTCCTAAGTCGATAGCAAAATCTGAAACAGCTTTTACAGCATTGTACAAACGAGCATCTTCTCCTTCGTTCTTACAAGGCCACATCCAGTTGGCAGATAAAGAAACAGAGGTTAGTTTATCTTGTAACGGAGCCCAAACCAAGTTGGTTAAACACTCTGCAATAGCGTTACGAGAACCCGCAGCTTCATCGATAATAGCAGATACAGGTGCGTGACCTATAGAAGTAGCAATTCCTTCTTTACCATTGTAGTCCAAAGCCATTACAGCTACGTCATTTAACGGTAATTGTAAAGGACCTGCACATTGCTGTTTGGCAACTTTTCCACCCACACAACGGTCTACTTTATTTGTTAACCAATCTTTACAAGCAACTGCCTCTAGTTGTAAAACAGTTTTTAAGTTTGCTTGAATTTCATCATTACTATAAGTAACGTCATCGTATTTTCTAGCAATCGTAGTGTCATTTAAGACTGTTTTTGGAGAAGAACCAAACATATCATTTAAATCTAAATCCATAGGAGCTTTTCCTGTAGTGGCAGATTTAAAAGTAAAACGATTATCGTTAGTTACAGTTCCTACAGTATGCATTGGAGAACGTTCTCGCTCTGCAACTCTGTTTAAATATTCAATATCTTTTTCGTTAATAACTAGTCCCATTCTTTCCTGAGATTCATTACCAATTAACTCTTTAGCAGATAATGTAGGATCTCCTACGGGTAGTTTATCAGTATCAATTAAACCTCCAGTTTCTTCTACCAATTCTGATAAACAGTTTAAGTGTCCACCGGCTCCGTGATCGTGAATTGATACAATGGGGTTGATTTCACTTTCTACCATACCACGGATGGCATTGGCAGCACGTTTTTGCATTTCTGGGTTAGAACGTTGAACCGCATTTAATTCAATACCAGATTCCATAGCACCCGTATCTGCAGAAGATACAGCAGCACCTCCCATACCAATACGGTAGTTATCTCCACCTAATATGACAATTTTATCACCTGCTTCAGGTTCTGCCTTTAAAGCTTGCTCAGCTTTACCGTAACCTACACCACCAGCTTGCATAATTACTTTATCAAACCCTAAAGTCCTTAAATCATCAGCATTTTTATTAGCTTCTTCGTGCTCAAAAGTTAATAAAGAACCAGAAATTAAGGGTTGACCAAATTTGTTTCCAAAATCAGAAGCACCGTTAGATGCCTTAATTAAGATGTCCATAGGTGTTTGGTATAACCACTTTCTTTCTTCTAAATTTTCCCAAGGTCTGTTTTCTTCTAATCTTGAGTACGAGGTCATATAAACGGCAGTTCCAGCTAACGGTAAAGAACCTTTACCACCTGCTAAACGGTCTCTAATTTCTCCTCCAGATCCTGTTGCAGCTCCGTTGAATGGTTCTACAGTGGTAGGGAAGTTATGTGTTTCTGCTTTTAAAGAAATTACAGATTCATATTCTTTAGTTTCATAAAAATCTGGCTTGTCTGCAGTTTTAGGAGCAAATTGCGTGGCTTTAGGTCCTTTTACAAAAGCAACATTATCTTTATAAGCAGATACAATTCCGTTAGGATTTTCGTTAGAGGTTTTACGAATCATTTTAAATAATGATGATTCTTTTTCTTCACCATCTATAACAAACGTTCCGTTAAATATTTTGTGACGACAGTGTTCTGAATTAATTTGAGAAAAACCAAATACTTCAGAATCTGTTAACTTACGACCAATGCGCTTAGCCATATCTTCTAAGTAAGCAATTTCATCATCGCTTAGAGACAAACCTTCCTGAGCATCAAAAGCTCTAATATCTTCTATCTCTAAAATAGGTTGTGGTTCTACGTTGATGGTGTAAGATTCTTGATTTAATCCTTCGTACATTTTTTGTAACATCGGATCAATGGAAGCTTCCTTTGATTTTACTTTTGTAAATTCTTCTATTCTTTCTATACCAGAAATACTCATGTTTTGAGTGATTTCTACAGCATTGGTACTCCAAGGAGTAATCATTTCTCTACGAGGTCCAATAAAATAACCGTTTAAAGTTTCAGTTGTAACTTGTTTTGCGTTTCCAAACAACCATTCTAATTTTTGAATGTTTTCAGCGTTTTGAGCTGATGTTAGTACTGCAAAAACAGTCGTGTTTTTTTGAAAGAATAATATCATTATTAATGAAGTTTGTTCAAATTTAACTTAAAAGCGCAAATTTAAGAATTTCACCGATTAAACTACCTTTTGTGATAAGGAATTATTCGCATCGGTTTTACTTCATTTTTTTTAAAGCAAAGGAGATTGTTTTTCTTGAAAAAATCATACTTTTTAGCTTTTTTATCATTGTTGTTGGAATCTGTTTGATATCTTCTAAATACTTAACCCACAACACAAAAAAAGCAATAAATACAACAGCACCAATAATGGACTGCCATGGGCTTAATTTTTTACTGGTAAGTTCGTTGATTTTCCATCCAAAAAAACCTTGATACAAGATAATAACGTGTAGCGTAAAAATACTGAGTGTATTTTGACCAATTTTAACAAACAAAGAATTGTCCCAAGGCACAAACCTAAAGAATTTTGCAAAAATACTTTTGTTAAAATACAAAATGAGGTAACCTCCCAATACCATAAATACTTGACCAAGTCTGGCTAAATGGTATACTTCACTAAAATCTACTATACTATTTGAGTTGACAGCATCAAAAAATAAACCTAAAATTTGGTAGTAGTATTTATTCAAAATAAATCCACAACTAAATAATGATATAGGTAAGAGATATGAATGTGCTAGTTTGGGATATTTATGGAAAATACTTCCTAAAGTAGCACCAAACATCACATAGCCAGCCCACGGAAACAAAGGGAAAACTGAAGGCTTGTAATTGGGGTTCTTGCTAACAGTTAAAATATTTTCTATGAATTGAGGAACATTGTCATAATTTAAAAATTCAATGGTTGGACACAAACAAAAAAAGAACAGACCCAATAAAAGTGTGTAGATGCCTAAAGAGATTTTTTTTAGAAGTGTTTTCATTACATATAAAAACACAATAATTAGAATACAACTACCAATACATTGCAATATGTGGAATATCTTAAACAGATCAGAAAATAAAGGTCTGTCTAACACAAAATAGGTATAAAGATTTAGTTGTAAAGCATAACCAATCAGAATAAGTTTTGTGGCTCTTTTAACTCCTTTTATCATTCTAGAGTTATTAAAACCGCTAGCTTGATTTTTTAACAATAAGTAAGTAAAAATTAAACCAGAAATAAATAGAAAAATAGGAGCAGTAAGACTTCTTGAAAATTTCCAAACATCGTATACAATATTAGAGTCGTCTCTATACTGGATTTGTAGACTTTGAGTAATGAAATGACCCTCTAACACCATAATGATGGCTATAGATCTTATAGAATCAATATAAGTAATACGATTAGTACTCATTAACACAGTTAATTTTCTGCGAAATTAACAAATGCATCAAATAAATAGCTGTAATTTTTGTTATGATTTTGTGAAATTACCTGTTAAGATTAACTATTAGCAAGTAAAACTATTTATATTCACTTTCAGACTTTGCTCCATTTCAAAATAACTTAACATAAGTTTGACCGATTTTTACACCTTTAGCAAGAACTCTTAAAAATATTATATGGCAAAAACCTGTGAAGATAGCTTCACAGGTTTCCATTGGTTCTTTATAATGGTCAACTTATTTTAGAATGACTCTCTTTGAACGTTTTCTTATCATTTCTAACGACAGTAATAACATGATTGACAGAATTAAGACATAAAAAGTTTATTTACATTGGTTATTGTAGAAAGAGATACCCTCTACTAAATTGTCCCATTTAGTTAATTTTTTTTGACCTTTCTTTTCTAGCTCTGAAAAAGCATTACAATTTTCAAATATTTTTTGTGACCAATCTTTGTAATTTTTTTTAGACAATACCTCAAACGTATCTGTTCCTTTTTTTCGTACTAGGTATTCTTTACGCTTAATAGATATATCAGCAGAATTTACAGCGTTATAATTATTTACAGCATCAGATAAAGTTCCTTTACCATTTTTTATAGCACTTTTAACAGTTTGTTTTGCGACTTCTTCTGCCAAATCTTGTTGAACGTCTTTTATCAAACTATTGGCTAATTTGTTTTCTGAGTTGGAGTACGGATTCCTAAATAATTCTAATTCCCCTTTTTGAATTTGTTTTGTAAAGCCATCTTTATACTTTACGTACGTATTTTGTGTCCCTTCTACGTTTTGACCTACTGCCTTCAGATCTTTAGCTACGTAAGTATCATACTCGCCATTCCCCTTATCAAACAATACTTTATATACAAACCATTTTCTACCAATGGCCTCACCAGGATTTAAGACAAACCTAAGCGCTACTTTCCCTTCTTTTTTTTCGTTATTATTATTTATAATATATCCACTGTTAAAGTTTTTTTCAGCTGTTCTGGATGTTTTGTTGTCTGATATTAAGCTTTTCAGTCCAAAATTTTTAAGTTGTGCTCTTTTAAATTTAAATTTCTTTTTAGCATCATTCTTATATCGTACTTCAACAGTATCATTGTTCACAATTTTAAGCTTTATCAAACCATCAAGACGGCTTCCATCGCTTTTAACCACGAATCCTCTATCGTATTTTGTTGTTATTGTAGTTTTTTTACCAACAACAGATTTAGATGATATTTGGTATTGGGCAGAGATTGATAGGGAAGAGGTAAGAATAAGCAAATAAAGAAATACGGTTTTCATGGATGTTTTGTTTTTTACGAATATAGGACAAATTTGCAAATGTTTGATGCTTAGTATTGTTGTCCCTAATTAAGATGATGAAAACAATTAGGCAAAGAACTTTACATCGATATCATTCCCTTTCTAATGGAATAATTGTGATTGTAATTTAAGATGAGAAGAACGAAGTTTGAAAAAGATTTACATATCGACGAAAGTTCATATATAATATTATCTAAGTTATTAAGAACAGTAAATTCATTTTTCAGAACTTGAATAGATACTCAATCAGTAGTACTAAATGTTTGTATAAAATCATTTTCTACCAAGCGAAAATTGATCTGTTAGATCAACGTAGATTCGATGTATTCAAAGCAATAAGAAAGAATTTTACCGATTAAACTGTCTTTTACAATAAGTAATTATTTAGTTGTCATCTTTTTCAATTTTCTAGAGAAATAGAACTATTTTTTCTGTTGGTGACAAAGCTTTTCGAACCTTACCCCACATTACAAAAAAGCAATGAAAATAACAGTACCGATAATGGACTGCTATGGGCTTAATTTTTTAACAATAGTTAAGTGAAAATCAAACCAGAAATAAATAGAAAAAACAGGAGCGGTAAAGCTTCTCATAAATTTCCAAACAGTGTAAATAATGTTGGAGTCGTCCTTGTATTGCGTTTGTAGACTCTGAGTAATAAAGTGAGCCTCTAATGCCATAATGATGGCTATAGATCTTATAGAATCAATATATGTAATTCGACTAGTACTATTAATACAGCTAATTTTCTGAGAAATTATCAAATGCATCAAATAAATAACTGTAATTTTTGTTATGATTTTGTGAGATTCCCTGTTTGATAGGACTAAACAGGGAATTTTCAAGTTTAATTTATCTTGTAACCGTAGGTTTGTAAGTGATTTTCTTCTACCATCAACATAGCTCCGTTTTCAACATTTTTGATTAATAAGAGTTTTAAAAATTTTACTTTGTCAATGTCTGCAACAGCAAATTCTTCTTCTGATATTATACTGTTTTTAGGTAGCTTTGGATTTTTACTATCCACAATTAAATAAGCTTCACGAAGTTCTTCAAACTTACCTGCAACAAGATTAAGATCTTTTACCTTTCCTTGAGCTGTTAACGTTTGATTCGTTAGTTTTCCTCCATAAACTTCTTTATACTCATATGCTGCAGTATTCCTCAATTTGGTTTTAAGTGTGTTTAGTTTCTTGTCATTGTACTTGGGTATTTCTTTCACAACTTTTTCTTGCTTTAAATTTTTCAACACTTTTTTTAAGTGAAATTTGTGATCAATAGGATTTAGAGAAAGTACAAGAAATTTAGATTTTCTAGCAGGGTCCATTTCTTTGTCTGCATAAATTAAATCTTTAATTCCATATTTAGTAGCTATTACTTGGGCTTCTTTTAGTAATCCTTTTTTTTCTGCTACGGGTTTAGAAGATTTTAAGAAAGATAAAATGTTTTCACTTATTTGATCAAATTCTTGCTTAACTATTAATATAGAATCATATTTTCTAACGTATTTAATTTTTTCCTGTTCTAAAAGGTTTACCTGTTTTTGCAAGTTTATATAAACAGTAGATTTTTCTTTAACCGTATTTTTCAGTTCTGTTACCGTTTTTGTTTCTTTTACAGCATATACATCTGAAAGGTCCTTTTTTTTGATTAGATATTTTAACACACCTAGCTTAATAACGTAAATATCTCCGATACTAAATGAGTAGGTGTTAAACGCAATCAATAACGAACAAAAAACAACAAGTCTTATAATTATGGGTTTCATGGTTTTGATTGGAATTAATTTATTTTACTTTTTAACTTAAAATAAGCGTAAGCATCTAAAACATTTTTGATGGCCAACTTTTGTGCTTCGCTAATTTCTCTTTGTCTGTAATTAAGTTCACCTACATACAGGGCTATAACTTCGTTAGCACTAGAAATAGCGTGAATAGCTTCAAGATCCTCTTTAGAGGTAATCTCTTTATCCAAAAGTTCTATGTAATATTCTTTTTTACCCTTGGTTACACTCGACTGAATGTCTCCGTTAAAAGTGTGTTCTAATTTGTCAATATTGATAATAAAGTCTTGAATTTTAAGAGGGTCAACATCAATATATCTAATTTTTAAAAATAACTGAGGTACCTCATTTTTAACCTTTAAATAAGTATAAAAACACTCTTTAGTTTCAAATTCAGGACTTGTTAAGTCTACATATAGATCAGTGTCTCCTTGTTTTTCGATTCTCATTTTTTCCAAGGAGTTCGACAATCTCTTATTTCGAGCAATTTCTTCTTTAATTGCGTTGGTTCTCTGAATTTGTTTGAGTTTATAATCAATTTTTACTTTCAATTTATCAATTACAAAAGACAAGCTGTCTTTTGCAATTGAATCATTTCTAATAAGGTAATTTAGCTTGTCTTTGGCAATACTAAATTCGTCTAATTGATAGTGAGCTTCTATTTGTTTGAGTAATTTCTTAGGATTGATTTCAGCATACTTCGTTTGGTCGTCATTAACAGTACGATTCGAGTTTTCTGAAATAGACGGAGTGGAGTCTTTTTTTGCGTGATCACCACATCCGGTACCTAACAAACAAATAAAAAAAACAAAAATTGGGAGGAAAATGTTTTTTTTCATGATTGATTTATTTTTGTATTAAAGTGTATTCTCTATAATTGGTTTTTTTGATTCGACTACTTTATCAGTATTTTCTTCAACATAATGAATGTTGTGTTCAGAATTGTCCAGTCCAATAATTTCGTGTTTTAAAGAAACCCTAATTCCGACAGTATATTTTAGAATGTACACCATAATGGCAGTAACTACGATGGACCAACCTGCCACCGTAAAAGAACCGATGGATTGTATTTTAAGTTGTTCAAACCCACCACCATACAGCAAACCATTTTCGGTAGCAAAAATACCTACCAGAATAGTTCCTATAACACCAGATAAACCGTGAACGGCAAAAGAAGATACGGCATCATCAATTTTAATTTTCTTTTCGACAAATTCAGATCCTAAGGCAACCGCAATACCACTAATAGCTCCAATAGCCATTGCTCCAGCAGGTTCAACAGCTGCACAACCTGCTGTAACACCCACAAGTCCGGCGAGCGTTCCGTTCAAAGTCATGGCAATGTCAGATTTTTTGTATTTTATCCAAGTGATAAATAAGGCACAAATTCCACCCATAGCAGCGGCTAAATTTGTGTTTAATATAATTAAGGGAACTAAGCTGGTGCTTTCTCCAGTGATAGACAGTGTAGATCCGGCGTTAAAACCAAACCATCCCATCCATAATATAAATACTCCTAATACAGAGAATAGATTATTATGACCAGGAATTACATTAGTTTTTCCGTTGGTGTACTTACCTGTTCTGGCTCCTAAAATAGCAGCATAGACTAGAGCAGCAAAACCACCCATTACATGTACGGCTGTAGACCCTGCAAAATCAATAAACCCCATTTGCGTTAGCCAACCATCAGTTTGCCAAATCCAATGTCCTGCAATTGGGTAGATAAAGGTGGTGAAGGCAAAAGTAAAAATTACATAAGTTGAAAATTTAGCTCTTTCCGCAATAGCACCAGAAATAATAGTGGTTGCGGTTGCACAAAAAACTGTTTGAAAAAACAGATTGTGCATATCATTGGGTTCAATATAAAAAAACGAAGTTTTTCCAACGAATCCACTGATAGAATCTCCATACATCAGAGAATAACCAACGGCCCAAAAGGCAATAGCCCCTACAAAAAGGTCTACAATATTTTTCATGGCAATATTTGCCATGTTTTTTGCTCTGGTAAATCCTGCTTCTAGCAGAGTGAATCCTGCCTGCATAAAGAACACAAGAATCCCAGATACAATGACCCACAATAGGTCTAAAGTGTTTGATAAATCCATAAAAATTTAGGTTTGATAGTTAATAGTTTCACGGTGCCCAATCTATCGTGAAGTATTTGTTTTAACAAATCAGATTCAATTCTTCCCAAAACAACAGTCATCATTAGAAATTCATTTTTTGCAATTAAAACCCACAATTTTTACGTTAACTTAGGTGTAATAAGGTTTCTGTTGATAAGTAATTAACGAATGATTTGTTTCTTATTTGGATTTGTAAAAATGTTATATTGGCACAAACTGAGATAAACCATAAACAATAGTGCGTATTGTTTTATTTATCAGTAGTATAAGTCAGTTTACGCAGGGAATTAACCGTTTTTTTTGAGGTATAAGGTGTGTTTATTCTGTTACAAAAGGCTTCAAATCGTCTAGTGTGTGGTTTTTCACCTGTTTTTTTGCATATAATTTTTAGCATAAAAACAATTTTAAATATGTTAGTAAATGATAAGAAAAAGTAATTTTAGACAATTTTTTTACTGTCAATTTTTAAGATAAGTAGCTCAAGAATTATTTGATGAACTTTTGAAGTCCTTAATTAGTTTTTTTCCTCCGCATATAAAACCTAATTTTGCGATATGGAAGAATTTGAGGCTGTATCACAAGAAATAAAAAATAGTATTATTGCAGACACTTTTGTAAAAATGACCTTTAGCAAACCTCTAAGAAAAAATGAGGGTTTGCGTAATGTTTATGCAAGGTTGGTCAACATCCAAAGTCAACAAAAGTTACAATTTACTTACAGAAATAAAACGAATGATGTCGTAAAAAACTACTCATTTGACGAGGCATTCGAGGAAATGGAGTACCTATTACTCCATACTTTTAGAGCAGCCGTAGTTTTTACCTTGCCAGATGATATTCAAGTATTTGTTTCTAAAAAGAAAGCGCTTACAGTAAAAAAAGTAGCTCCAAGTTTTACCAACAAGTTACCTGAGCATCATGACAGACCTAAAGAAAAAAGAGCGGCTAATAAAGATTATTTATTTCATTTAGGAGTTACAGATCAAGAAGGGAATGTGATTCCTAAAATGGCCGACAAGTACAGACAAATTAATAAGTATTTGGAAATTATAGAGAGCTTAATTAAAGAGGTAAAACTTCCTAAGCATATACAAATTGTAGATATGGGATCTGGAAAGGGGTATTTGACTTTTGCGCTGTATGATTATTTGAAAAATGATAAGCATAAAGAAGTTTCTGTAACGGGAATTGAGCTGAGAGATGGTTTAGTGGATTACTGCAATAACGTTGCTAAAAAATGTGGTTTTGAAGAGTTAAAATTTGAGAACAAACTCATTCAAGAATACGACAATAAAAAAATAGACATTTTAATCGCTTTACACGCTTGCGACACAGCTACAGATGATGCCATTGCAAAAGGGATTGTAGCTAATGCAGGATTGGTAATCTGTGCTCCTTGTTGTCATAAACAAGTTCGTCAGCAAGTCAAAGGAAAGGTACAAGAAAGTCCTTTATTAAAGTATGGTATTTTTAAAGAACGTCAGTTCGAAATGGTCACTGATACTATAAGAGCTTTAATATTAGAGAAATATCAATATAGTACCAAGGTGTTTGAATTTATTTCTAATGAGCATACACGTAAAAACGTGATGTTAGTAGGATCCAAGAACCATAAAAAAATAGATACTAAAGAAATCAATAAAAAAATTGCAGAACTAAAAAGCCAGTTTCAGATTGATTATCATTATTTAGAAAATCAAGTTTAACGGAAAGTTTTGGTATGGTGTGGTAAGGAATTTATCTATTGTAGAAGTTTTATAAATAAACAACAAAAGCTTTATTTAATAGCAAAATAAATGATTTTATCATATTTATGCTAAACATACGAAACATAAACATTTTTAGTGATTTATTTATGTTTAGCATCAATGAAACGTTTATTTTAGTCATCCAATTAATAGTATCATCGTGAGTTATATTATCAGTAAAGATTTAAGTGAAAATTACCCTGTAACAGAACAAAATTGTGATAACGAACCTATTCATATGCTGGGTTCAATTCAAAGTCACGGTACCCTTATAGGTTTCAGTCATAATTGTGAATTGGTTTACTATTCCTCTAACTTAGAGCCATACATTTCTACCCTAAGCCCACAGAAAAACATAACTCTAACTCAGTTATTTAATAAAGATATAACCAAATTAGCCTTAGAGTTTTTAAAGTCAGGAATTGATTATCAGTTACAGAGTCAACAAGTTTTTTTTAAAGGAAAATTGAATAGATTGAGGTTTGGGAAATCTAATCATCAAACTTTTTACGTAGAATTAGAAGAAATAGACGTTAACGAAAGTAATCACATTCAAGATCATTTTTCTGAACTAGAAAGTTTTTTAAAATTATCAGAAAAGATAGATAACGAAAAAGACCTTGCTGTGAACGCAGTAAATTACTTGAAAAAAGTAACGGGTTTTGACAAGGTAATGTATTATAAGTTTGATGATAATGGTGACGGAGAAATTTTTGCCGAGGAGAAAAATTTAGGGATAGAATCTTTCTTAGGATTGAGATACCCTGCTACAGATATTCCCAAACAAGCTAGGGAGTTGTACAAAACAAATTTGCAACGTTCTATAGTAGATGTTGATGATTTGGGTGTAAAACTACATGGTGTCGATTTTGACAAGCCTGTAGATTTGAGTCATTCTGTGTATAGAACAGTAAGCCCATTGCATATTCAGTATCTTAAGAATATGGGGGTAAAGGCTACCTTCGCAATTAGTATTATCCACGAAGGTGAACTATGGGGAATGCTAATTTGCCACAATTATAAAAGCAAAAAAACCGTTAATTTCAATATCAAAGTATTAAGTAGCTTTTTTGGTGGAACCATTTCAACTTGTTTAAAAACCATTGAATTAAATCAAAATAAAAAACAATGGGCGAAACAAAAAGAACTTTATTATCATATTAAAGAAGATTTAGGGATAGAAAGTGTTACCAAACTTATTTTTAAAAATTGGTCTGCGACTAAAGAATTATTGAAACTAAGTGGTTACAATGTATACAATCCAGAGAATAATGTGATTGATGGATATGAAGAAACCATTGGGAGAGGTCAAATTTTAAGTTTGATTAAAAAGTTAAAATCTAAAGGTATTAAGAGTAATGGTCTTAAATATTTAATAAGTTCTGACAAAAATACCTTAGAAGCACCAGAAAACAGTAAAGTAGCAGGTGTTATAACTGTTGAGATTCCTACAACTAGCGAGCAAAGTCTTTATCTGTTCCTTAATAGGTGCGAAGAAAAAACAATATACCACTGGGCAGGGAATCCTAACGATGCCAAGGAAGGACCGTTGACACCACGTACAAGTTTTGAGATTTGGCAAGAAACTGTGCAAGGTAAATGTTTGCCTTGGACTCAAAGTGATACAAAAGTAGCTGTTAAATTTTCTAGAAGTATTCAAGAAAATATATTAACAAGACACAAACTAGAAAGTGAGGACATTAATGGAGAAACCTCGAAAGATCAAGAATACAGAAAGCTAAAATATGATTTCTACTTATTGGCAGAGGAAAACAAAAAGAAGCAGGAGCAACTAGATCTGTTAAAGGTAAAAGTAAATGAGGCCATGCGCTATAATGACTTGAGACAACTTGTGTTGAGTAATTTAAGTCATGAAATTAGAACACCTATAAGTGCTATTATGGGCTTGTCTAGCATTATTCAAGATTCCGAAGGATTGGATGAAGAAAATAAAAGCTTAACAAATTTGATCAACGTTAGTTGTAAAAGAGTGATTGACACCTTCTCTAGATTGCTAGAATTTGATGCAGAGGCTCTGCGTAGCGATAGAATGATTAAAGTTAGATTAGATAACCTATTACATGACTGCTTAGACAATGTACAAGCACTTGCTGTAAAACAAAGTAAAACAGTTCATTGGAATTTACATAACAAAAATTCCGAAATTGTTACAGATGTTGTGTTTTTAACTCAAATTATTACTAATTTAGTCAACAACGGATTAAAGTATAGCGGAGAAAACACTTACGTAGAAGTTAACGTAAAAGTTATTGAAGAAGCAGATAGACAGTTACTTAAGATTACCGTAGAAGACAATGGAATAGGAATTGAAAAAGAGGAGCAGGGTAAAATTTTTGAGCCATTTTACATGTCTAATGAAGTTACTTCGGGTACAGATGTGAGTAGTGGTTTAGGTTTGTATATTGTTAAATCTTATGTAGAGTATTTAGGAGGAAGCATAAACATAGATAGTTCTTTGGGCAAGGGAACTGTTTTTAACGTTTTATTGCCTGTTAGCTAATTTTAGCGGTTATGAAAAAGAAAGTACTTTATTTAGAAAACAATGCTGTTAGTTGTTTAGTGATGAAAAAATCACTAGAGAAGTATGCATACATAGACACAGAGCAGGATATGTTTAGTGCATTGAGCAAGTCCTTTGATGTAAAGTACGATATTTTTATAATAGATTTAAAGCTATCGGACCCTTTAGTTGATGGGTTTAGATTTTTAGAAGAACTCGAAAGTTGTCATCGAAAAGGAATCTATATAGCTTACACAGGACATGTTGGAGATGTTTGGAGAGACAAATGTTTAAATGCTGGTTTTGATATGTACTTTAGCAAACCACAAGATATTAAACAAATGTGGGAACAAATAGAAGAGTTTTGTGAGCAAAAACAAGTAAATTTATCATCCGAACACCTTTACAGATAAAAAATTGAATACTGAAATACGAGCCCTATCAGAAAGATTAAAGCAGGCTACAAAAGATCTTCATGCTAAAGCAGAAACTAAGTTAAATGCCCATACGCTAATGAGTAAAGACTTAGGCATAGACCAATACAAAAGTCATCTGATTACTTTATTCAAATCCCACAAAAAAATAGATTTAGCTTTAAGTCATTATAATCAAAATGCCCTTTTAGCATCATTTTTACCCATTGAACCTTATACAGATTTGTTGTCACAAGATTTGATGAGTATGAACGCTTTGCCGACAACTACTCAGGTAAAAAGCAATATTAATTTTGAATCTACTTATCAAGCATTAGGTGCTTTGTACGTAATTAATGGTTCTACGTTGGGAAGACGTTATATTGCCAAGAGTATTGCCAATAAACTATCTGAATGGCAATTCACAAGTCATTTCTACAATCAAGATACCATTAAAGAGCTTAAATGGGCGGATTATAAAAACAGATTAGATGCTTTAGAATTATCAGAAACGCAACAAGAAGACGTTATTGTAGGAGCACAGAAGTGTTTTATGTTTTTTATGGAATAGCATCAAACTTTAGATTTATGCGTATCTGACATTCAATATTTTTTATCTCTAATTAAGTTTAACTCTATTAAAAGCCTTCTGAGATTAGGTTTTTGATAGAGCGATAAATTTTAAAAAACTTGTTTTAATGTGATTAGCGCTAGTACAATTTTATTCTTTTCTTTCTTTTCTCCATAAACAAATTGCGTAAAGTTAATTTAACTACTTTACTGTTATCTAGTTTTGGAACTACAAATAGTTTCATATCACTAATGTTGATAAAACTACTGTAAAGCGTACCCGATGACTTTCCACTTTTTACATCAAAAGACGGAGCTACAGAGGCACCCCCAATGGTATTACCAAAATCTAAAAAACTGATATTCTCCAATTGTTTTAGTTTGTCGATTCTTTCTTCAATAGATTGATATCTATAGCACGGAAAGTTGCCTTCTTCTGGTTTGGATAATAGGTAATTAGTAGCGATTAACACATTGTTTTTAATGTAATTTAAAACGCTCTCCCCGTCTATCCATTCTACTACCACTGCGTTGCCATTTTTATCCCCAAACATCATATGTCCATTGGGAATAGCTATTTTATTTTTTTCTAGAAAACTTAAAGCTTGGGCAGTAGTTTTACAGTTGGCTAGAATTTCGTCACCCACGTTTCTTCCGTTAGGAGGGTTATAGCCTTTGGGAATTTTTTGCGTTGGGGTAACGGCAGCATCAAAAAATAATCCAGCCTGATTAATTCCACCTTGAGCAAAATGATCCCAACCGTACCATACTCTTGCCATCTTATCTTTCTTTTGAGGACTATACTGAATGTACGCTTTGGTGTTTAGCCAATAATCTTCGTTGTTAGCCACATAAATTTTCCCTGTTTTTTCATCAACAAAGTAAATAATAGAACAAGCCTTGCTGCGTGTGCAAAGTATTAAAGCTAACAAGTAAAATATATATTGTGGTAATTTATTCATTAAGATTATCTTTCAGTTTGAGATTCATTAATATTTATATTATTCATTTAATAAAAAAAGTATTCGACTCCGAATACTTTTTTTATTAAATGAATTTATTTGATGAGCCCTCAAAAAACGGGTTAAGTACTAAACTTGATATAGTAGAATTATGGAACTAGTAGGTTACCTGTGCTTCATATGGCCCTGACCTTCTCGAAATACGACCTATCGCTGGAGTTGCCATCGCAAAAACATCCAATTTTCGGGTAAAATAAGTAGTACCTTTACCTAATGAGCCCAATTTCAAAGCAATTGGAGTTTTAATTGTGATCTCTTTTCTATCAGCTTTAAAAATTACAGAGGCAGTTCCTAAGTAATCGTCTTTTGCATCCATAGCAGTTTCAATTGAGACACTATAGCTTTCGTCCCAATTAGAAACTATAATAGATGGATCAATTTTTCCACGCACATCATAAATGAATAGATGAAGACAATACTCCATATTTAGATTTATATCTATGTCATGCATCTTAAAGCTAGTAACAACTACAACATCCGTATTATTATCTCCAACAACTATTTCCTTCGGCACATGTTGTAGTTCTACAGAAATTATCTTAGCCATGTTTTACTTTGGGGATGTAAACTTTGATGAAATAGTACTCAGTATACCAACAAGTAGTCCCACAACAAAACTTCCAAGAATAACAAGTACTCTGGACATTGAAAGCTTGAAAGTCAAAAATTTGACATCCGTAACTTCTGCGTTTTGAATTGAAAATATTACGATGATTGCAATAAAGAATAAAGCAATAAATGTTTTAATCCTCATCTTACTTTTTTATTATTTTTGATTTATCTGTTAATCCTCTTATCTCAATTTTTGGGTTTCCATAAACGTAAATATTGCTCTTACCTTTAGCATACAATTCTAAGTTTTTACTTGCATGTATGTATACATCAGTGCTATTAGACGTGTATAAGTCGGCAGAAGAAACTTTCATTTTTCTAGCATCTAATTCTGCGCTATCTTTTAAATTAAAAGCGACTAAATCACTATCACCAGCTAATTCAAGTTGGGATGTTTTAGTTAAACTAACTGTTGTTTTCTCTGCTGTGATATTTGCGTTTAGGTCCGTTCTATCATTCATTACAATAGTGGTGTTTTTCGAACGAACTTTTAGTGTACCTCCAGCATTTCTTTGCAAAGTAATTATTACTTCTTCAGATCTAAGGTCAAGGTCAAATTTACTTGAATTATAAGCGTTTAAGTATATTACTTTACTCTCTAAACTTCCTTCACTTTTCAAACTAGCATCATTTTTAATCGTAATATGTTCTAAACCAATGCAAGTCAAACCAATTTCAAGTTTTTTACTACTCGTAATTTTATTAGTAGTGTAAACTTTTAGGATACTGTCTTTTACGGTAAATTTAATAATATCATGCAAATTAGTATCAGTTGTTAGTGTATAACGGTTTTGAGTGCCTTGCTTAATATCAATTTCTAAAGCATCGTCAATCTCAACAGCGTTAAAACCCCCAGTTATTTCTTTTGTTACGGTAATAACATTCTTGTCTCCCTTAATTTTTGGTTTCTGTTGAGATAAAGCAAGAACACTGTAAAAGCATAATAATAATACGGTTATTTTTTTCATAATTGTGTTTTGGTTTATTTTTAGTTATAAAATTTTAAATATAGTATATTTATTTGTTAAGTTTTTAAAAACGTGATATATTTTCAGCAAAAGTTATTATTTTTAAATCTTTTCCCTAACCAAAAACTTGCAGTAATTTGGGTTTACTCGAACCAATTCACAGGGATAAAAAAATATTATGAAACTATTGATAAGGTCAAATGTTACTTTCACTTTGTATATTTACTAATTAGAAATTTTAAGCGTATTTATGAAAGTTTTACACACTGCAGATTGGCATTTGGGTCATCGGTTACACGAGCAATCCCAACATCAAGAACAACAACTTTTTTTAAATTGGTTGGCTCAGCTAATTGTAGAGGAGAGTTATGAGGTGTTGCTGATTTCTGGAGACGTTTTTGATACAGGTATGCCTTCAAATCAAAGTCTAAGCATGTATTATAACTTTTTAATAGATATTCATAAAACGTGTTGCAAGCACGTGATTATCACTGGAGGAAATCACGATTCTCCAGGAACGTTAAATGCTCCCAAAGCTTTGTTAAGTGCACTTTCAATTAAGGTGGTTGGTAAAGCCATGGAGAACATAAAAGAAGAAGTTTTTAAAATAGAAACCTCAGACGAGCAAATCTATATAGCTGCCGTCCCTTATTTGAGAGATCAGGATGTTAGAAAGGCTGTAGCAGGAGAACGTTTTGATGATATTAATGAACGATACAAGTCGGCTCTAATCAACCATTATAATACGATTGCTGATGAAATTGAACAGCAAAACACGCACGTAAATCCTGTAATAGCCATGGGGCATTTATTTGCCATTGGAGGAAGTATTTCTGATAGCGAAAAAGATATTTCTGTAGGAAATTTAGGTCATATAGGAGCTAACGATTTTCCTAACACTTTTGATTATGTAGCCTTGGGACACTTACACAAACCCCAACAGGTAGGAAACAAAAACCATATAAGATATTCCGGATCTCCTGTAGTTTTGAGTTTTTCTGAAATTGGTTATGATAAAAAGGTGACAGGAATTGAAATTTCGACTAATAGAATCAGAAATATTTCTGAAATTTTGGTACCTCAATTTAGAGATATTATTCAAGTCAAAGGAGATACAGAAGATTGTATCAGTCAGCTAAAAAATATCCAACAAGATAAAGAATTAGAAACCTGGGTAGAAGTTATTTTAAATGAGGATAGTAATGCAGTAGATATTTCGGAAATTAAGCAAACGGCAGAAAGTTTATCTCTTAAAATTTTAAAGATTACTTTAAAAAATAAAAGAGAACACCTAGGTATAGAGGCATTACTAGAAAATGTAAAGCAAATAAAAACACTGAAACCCATTGAGGTTTTTAAACAAAAATGTGAGGAAGAAAATATTAGTTTGGAAGAAAACAAAGAGTTGTTAGATGCTTTTAATGAAGCTTTGTTAATTGCACAAGAACAGTCTTAAATTGATCAAATTTAAAAGATGAAAATTTTAAAAATCACCCTTCAGAATATCAACTCTTTAAAGTCTCAAACTCCTATTGTTATTGACTTTGAGAGCGATTTATTTAAGGATGTGGGACTGTTTGCCATCACGGGTCCTACGGGAGCAGGAAAAACCACTTTGTTAGATGCCATTACCATTGCCTTGTATCATCAAGTACCTAGATTCAATCACGTATTATCCAAAGGTTTAGATAGTGTGATAAGTTATGGCTGTAAAGATGCTTTTTCTAGTGTGATTTTTAAAAATAATGATTGTATTTATGAAGCCTATTGGGGAATAAGTTTGGCAACAGCTAATGGAAAAAAGAGAAGCATTCCTAAAGAAGAGGTTAGGCTTAAAAATCTTTCGCAAGAGAAAATTATAGCGGAAAAAAAGAGAGAAGTTAAATTAGAGGTAGAAAAAATAACTAGTTTAAATTACGAACAGTTTCTAAGATCTGTGCTGCTTGCTCAAGGAGAATTTGCAGCTTTTTTATCAGCTAAAGGACCTGAAAAAGCGAAATTATTAGAGCAAATTACGGGAGAGGACATCTACAAAAAGATAGGAGAGACGATTCAACAAAAAAAAGCTACGGAGAAAAGAACTTTAGAAGATTTAAAGCTCACGATAGATCGCAAAAATATTCTATCAGAAGAGGAGCTTACTACTAAAAAGGAAGCATATAGCAAAGCTACGGAGCAAATTAGAACTTTGTTGGTTGATGAAAAAAAATTAAAAGATGTTAAAACATGGTATGTAGATTTGCAAAAAACAACCGCAGAGAAACAACATTTATTAAAAGCCAAAGAGGAGTTAGAGCAACTTAAAATAAAGCATCAACCTAAGCTAGCCTCGTTAGAGAATGATAGGTTGGCAGAACCTTTTAAAGAGTTTTTAATTTTAGAGAACAAGCATACTTTAGAATTAACAGATGTTGAAAAAAAACTAAGTACTGTTGAAAATCAATTGGTTAAGAGTAAAAATATTAAAGTTAACGCTGAAAAAGTACATCAAGAAAAGATGACTGCTTTTACCGTTGCAGAAGATAAGTTTAAAGAATGGGCTCCAAAATTGGAAGATTTGGCCGTTTTAGAATCCAAAATAAAATCAGATAATGAACTGTTAGTAAAGTCATTAAAAGAACATCGGTTGTCTGTAGATAAACATCAAGAGTTGTTGGTTTTACGCAAGCAGTATAACAACGATTTAGAGAGCAACAAAAAGCAACAAGCTCCGTTAAAAAAGTTATTAAAAGAGCATGCTCAAATACCTAATATAGAAAGGAAGTATATTTATTGGAATACTCATATTACTCATTTAGAAAGCTTAACGGATAATCAACAAAATTCGATTAAAGAAAATCAAAAGTTACTAGAGGATATCAAAATTTTAGAACCTCAAAAAAACAACCTGGAGGCTAAGCTGGCAACTTTAGAAAAAGAACATCGAGAAAAAAAAGAGTCTTTGGCTGTATTAAAAGATTTCTTTGATAAAAATGATTTTGATAAAAGTTTAAAAAAGCAAACTCATTTAGAAGCTCAACATCAGGAATTATTGCAGTTGTACCGTTTGTCCGAACTTTATTTAAAACACCAAAAAAGTCTTAAATTGTTCGCAAGTCAGTCGGAGGTGTTAGAAAAACAATTACTTACCGTAAATAATCAATTAATAGATTTTGAGAAGCGTAAAGTTTTGGCACTCGAGCAATTGAAAGATGCTGAAACTATTTTTAAACAACAACAGGTGATTTTAAGTTATGAGGAGGAAAGAAAAAAATTAAAAGATGGCGAGCCATGTTTTGTTTGTGGCTCTATCAATCATCCTTTCGTGAATCATTACCAAGCAGATGAAGTTTCTGTTTTAGAAGAAAAATTTAATCAAAGAAAAGCTTCGGTTGAGGAACTGAACACGCAGCTAGAAAAATTTAAAATAGAACAGGTTTCCATTATTACTCAGCAAGAACAGATAGGAGAAAACATTAAGCAAACGACCCTGGAAGTAAAAGAGGTGTTACAGCAAAAAGAGTCTTTAAACGTAGAGATTGGTATAGGTCAAACAGATAAAGTTCTCGAAGAATCAAAGCGGGTAGATGCTTTATTAAAAGAGGTTAAACGCACTATACACGAAATTCAACAGAAGCAGAAAGAAAAAGAAACCTTAGAAGTAAAACAAACACAGTTGGTAGCAAGTATTCACTTGATTCATAACGAACTTTCTAAACTAAACACGGAAACAAAGAATTATCAAAAAAGAGCTGCTGAGATAGTTTTGCAATTAGAAGACATTAACAAAAAGAAAACAGAGATTGAGAAAAAACTATTCAATGAGTTGCATCAGTTTGATTTTAAGATTGCCCAACAGGACTTGATTGATACGATTAAAGGATTAGAGAAAAAAATAAATGATTATCACGCGACTGAACACAAGGAAAAAGAGTTACAGCAAATAGAAAGTAATTTGTTGTTGCAAATTAATCATACTGAGAGAACTGCCAATCAATTTATGGTAGATATTAAAGTCCGAGAAAAGGAAATTTTGGTTTTAAAAGATTTGATTAAAGAACAACAACACACACGAAACGGAATTTTACCTAAAAATCATTCTTTAGAGAGCGCTAAGACTAGATTAGATTCTTTAATAGCATCTGCAAAGAAGGAATTGGAAACTGCAAAAAAATTTTTAGATCAAGAAAAAGAAATGGTAACGACGTTAACAACTCAATACAAAGAGTTGAGCGAAAGAGTATTGAAATTAAAGGAATCTATAAAAAAGAACGAACACGAGGTTGAACAATTACTAAAAGACTGCACGTTTGCCAATATACAAGAAATAAAAAAAGCGATTTTGTCAGCTTCGGCAAAAGAAGAATTAGCCACACTTAAAAAAGAGTTAGAAGACAAAGAAAGCAGTTTGAACGCTTTGTGGTTAAAAAATGAAACACAATTAAAAGAACTTCATATTAAAAATAAGCCTACCGATAGTAGGGAAGAAGTTGAAAGCAGACTAGCACTCATCACTGATGAAATTCAGCAATTATCCTCTTTAAAAGGGGCTTTGGATAAAGATTTTGAATATCATCAACGATTTATCGATAACAACAAGGAGGTAGCTAAGAGTATTAAGTTACAAGAAAAACAGCTAAACAAATGGACAAGTTTGTTGACATTAATAGGCGGATCCAAAGATGCCTTTAATATTTATGTACAAAGGTTAACTTTAAAAAATTTGATTGATTTGGCAAATATTCATCTTTACAAGCTGAATAAGAGATATTCTTTGGTATTAAATCCCACATATAAAAACGGGGAAGAGTTAAGTTTTAAATTGCTAGATTACTACCAAGCAGAGCAGATGAGAGCGGTAGATACTTGTAGTGGGGGAGAACGTTTTTTAATCAGTTTGGCTTTAGCTTTAGGCTTATCGGATTTGGCGAGTAATTCTGTTAAAATAGAATCTCTTTTTATTGATGAAGGATTCGGAACTTTAGATAGTGACAGTCTAGAAACAGTGATGTCTACTCTAGAAAATTTTCAGTCCGATGGTAAAATGATTGGTGTGATATCTCATGTGGAAAGTTTGAAAGAAAGGATTCCAACTCAAATACAATTGCACAAAAAAGGGCAGGGTGTTAGTTTGTTAAATATGGTAAACTAATGAAGAAATAATAGAGTTCATCGAAAGTAAACTAGCAGATTAAATATATCTCCTTAGTATTTTCTGTACATCTAAATTGTCTTTTTTTGGAGTCAAATAAAAGTCTAAAACACTTTCATCACTTATTTGAATATCAGAATCTACAAATCCGTAACCTCTGTAAACTCCATTTTTAATCATGACAAAAGCAGCTTCCTCGGAAGTTCTTCCACGTTGCTTTATTACTTTGGTTGTGTTCTGCTGTGTTATATATTCTGTTGCTTGCTTTACTCGAATGTTATAAATGGCAATGGATTCTTGCTCTTTACAAATCCCTCCGCAGGTCTTAATTTTGTAGTGATCACATTCTTTGATATTTTCTTGTAAGTGGCAATACTTAGGGCACAATGTAAATTGCATACAAAGTTTTTCTAAGTAAGAAGTAGCTTCGCGAATGTTATTAAAAACCATCAGTGGATGGGGCGTTAATTTTAGTTTTTGAATGGCAAAGTGAATGATTCCTTTTCTATCGGTATAATTGAATACGGCATATTGATTTAAAAAACGTTTGGAAGCGTAGTTGTATTTTGGATAATTTTTTTTGATGGCATCGTCTTCCATTAACAAAGCAATTAATTCGTCTCCAGATAACTCAAAGTCTATATGCGCTGTCTCCCTACATAGGTCTAATTCTTTCTGTTTTTTATCGTAAAAGTGGCTAATTACTCTCTGCTTTAAATCCTTGGCCTTTCCTACATAAATAACCTCGTTTTTTTTGTTTTTAAAAAAGTAAATTCCCGCTTTATGAGGAATCGCATTAAACACCTCTTTGGGAAGATGGGGAGGCAAAGTAGCTTCCTTAGAGTTGGCTTTTAAAAAATCTAAAATGGTGTTTTCTCCATGGGGTTTGTTTAAGAGTAGTTCAAATAATTTTACAGTAGCTTCTGCATCTCCACGAGCACGATGCCTGTTTACCAAATCTATCTCTAATTCTCTACAAAGTTTACCTAAGCTATAGGATTTGTGTCCTGGAATTATTTTTCTAGATAATCGAACAGTACATAGTTTTTTTCTGTTAAAATCTAAATCAATACGTTTAAATTCTTTTTGAATAACATTAAAATCAAAATTAACGTTATGTGCTACAAAAACAGCATTTTCGGTAATGTCTAGAATTGATTGTGCAATTTCTTCAAACAAAGGAGCATTTGCAACCATTTCATCATCTATACCCGTTAAAGCGGTTATGTGCAGAGGGATGAGCGTTAATGGATTAACTAAAGAGGTAAACTCATCAATGACTTTCCCATCCTCGTACTTAAAAATAGAAATTTCGGTAATTCGATTGCTTTTACCCGTAGTTTCAATATCAATGATGGTATATATCATGCGATTAATTTTTTAAGTTCTTCTAACTCAATTCCTAGTTCATTAAACATGCCAAGAATACTACTTAATTTTAATTCACTCTCGCTATACTCTTGTGTGTTAATTGCACAGGCAAACTCCCAAAGTTCTATAACTTCTGATATATGAATGTCGTAAGGATCATATAATTTATTATCAGAAATTAATTTTAACGTTTCATTTGTGTCGATGTTATTTTCTACTCTTTTGTACACCATTCCTTGATTTAAGGTTACCAGCACGTAAGTTCTCCCTGTTTTAATATCTTTCACATCTTCCACCATTTTACCTACCACAAAAGAACCGTCTTTCATGGGCAACATGGAATCTCCTTGAATAGGAAAAGCTCTATGCAAACCAACAGGCAAAAAGGGGAGCTTAATTTTTTTCAGTTGCTCTATATATTCAGGATCATCGTAACTAGACAAATAGCCGGCTTGAGCTTTGGCAGGAACAATTTCTATCAAATCTTCATCGTCGGTATCTATGGTGATAGGAAAGAGGATTCGTTTATTTCTCAATTCTATAAATGATAGTTTGTCCTCTTTGGTGATATCATTTCGTATGATGATATCAACAGGGATTTTAAAATAGTCAGATAATTTGATTAAGAATTCTAAGCTAGGAATAGATCTTCCTTCTTCGTATGAGGAAATGCGCGAACGTGGCACCTCCATTTTTTCTGCAAACAACTGTTGCGATAGCTTTTTTTGCTTGCGTAAGTGACTAATATTTTTTGATAAAACTTCCATTGCTACAAATATAGGTAATTATTGCTATTATTTGTAGCTTTATTATGGGGTTTTGAAATTAGAGCTTTATAATGGCAGAGTATGGAGTTTTAGCTTCCACTAATTAGAATAAATTTATGTTTAATTGAGTCATTCCAAATCCTCCGACTCTAAGTTGATGAATTTTCATCAAATCCTATTTCAGCAGAATTATTCAGCTTGTATTTGGTTACTAAACATAGATGTATATTTAGTCAAAATATCCTTTTGTTAAATAGGTAAATTCGCTTTTTTATGAGCTCTCGAGTTTAGAACTTATTCAATCTATTTTTTTTGCTTACGAGTCTATCCAATTCATTCATTTACTAATTTATTACTACTAAAATATCCTTGACTATCTACTTGATATTTAAATCATTTATCATTCGTTCGAGCAAAAGATATACTTTGTCGTGAAATAATTAAATCTGATGTAAGATTAAATCAAAATGCATACTGCCCAAATTCAATTAGTTACAGACAACGGATTGGTATACTAAAAGTGATGTATTGATTAGTTATATTATCAATTTTAAAAATAAAGCAATAAAAAGCACAAAATTTTAGATCTCACAATTAATGAGTTGCTTTTTCGTAGGTATTGTACTTTGCTTCAATTACAATTTGATTCTTGTAGCGTTTTTAAACATTTAAGGAAAGAGGAATATGTTCTTCAATTTTTTCGTTCGATTTTATAGTACTATATTTTTAGTTCAATAATCAATCTAGCAATATTATACTTTTTAGCAGTAAAGTTAGTATAAATATGACTATTTCGAGTTTGATCAAAGATGAATAATTTGAGTTCAAAAACTGCTCTAGTCTACGTTTTTTTTGGTAGGGCTGTTTTTGTTTACTTTTCATGAGTAACTAAATATGAGTAAGTTTTCACAGAAGTCGTATTTCTCAAGCTCTTCAATTTTTTGTGAGTGATGACGAAAACTACTTAATAAACCATATTTGTATAATTTAACAATAAATGGTGCTTATTCCTTAACTCATTGGTGGCTATCGCTTTTTCTCTCTAGCTTGAGCCAAAGCATATAACTTTTTTTTACAATAGAATTCTGTTTTCAAAGTTTTGTTTTCTAAAGGTAATTTCTTTAGTTAAAGATTTGGATTTCTTCTTATTACGCTTGAAATTTTAAATTCATGGATTTTTCTTTTGGTTCGTTTTAAACCCCTCCAAACGTTAAAATTCATATTTTCTTTGCGAATAAATAATACTAGCACCACTTCCAATACCCGATAAAATACAGATTTAATCTAATAAAGATTACTTTTTTCTGTCTGTTATAAAACATTAAGTTCAAACTATCAATAGAGTGTACATTTTTAGAAATCAATCTTACACATTCTTGTTTAAATTCAAATGTGTACTTTACTTTTCTAGACATAAAAATACCCCCAAATTGCGTCTAACATTTTGGGGGCACTCTATAATTAGATTGGGGTTTTACTTCTTATTAACACTCCAACTTAAGGAGTGTGTATTCAAACCGTTAATTCACGGATTCTTACTAATTACTTAACCTTTACTAACTCCACATCAAACACCAATGTAGCATCTGGTGGAATTACTCCTCCTGCACCTCTAGATCCATAAGCCAAATCAGATGGAATGACTAAACGAGCCTTATCTCCAACTTCTAATAATTGGATACCTTCGTCCCATCCAGAAATTACTTGTCCTACACCAATAGCAAACTCAATAGGTTCATTTCTCTTGTAAGAAGAATCAAATACAGTTCCATCAGGTAATTGACCTTTGTAGTGTACGGATACCTGCTGCCCTTTAGTAGCTTTTACACCAGTGTTTCCTTTTTGGATAATTTGATATCTTAAACCGCTTTCTGTTTTTTGAAAACCAGCCGCTAATTTCTCCAATTCTGCTTCTCTAGCTGCTGCCTCCTCTTTAATTCTAGCTTCTCTAGATCCTTCAAAAGTTCTAAAAGCTTCTATCGCATTAAATTTTTCTGCTGCTTCTCCTACGCGTACAATTTCTAAAGATTCAATTTCATCCTCCTGCTCAATAGCATCAACAATATCTTGTCCAGAAATTACTTTTCCAAAAACAGTATGTTTACCATCTAACCAAGGAGTAGCCGTGTGAGTAATAAAAAACTGAGAACCATTAGTTCCAGGTCCAGCGTTTGCCATAGATAGTACACCAGGAGTATCGTGTTTAAGTTCCGCAACAATTTCGTCGTCAAAACTATAACCAGGATTTCCTGTTCCAGTACCTTGAGGGCATCCCCCTTGAATCATAAAATCTGCAATTACACGGTGAAACTTTAATCCATCGTAGTAGGGAGTTCCTTGCGGTTTTGCAGAGTTTTCCATGTTTCCTTCTGCCAAAGCAACAAAGTTACCTACAGTTCCAGGAGTTTTTTCAAATTCTAAGTTTACTAAAATTTCACCTTTAGAGGTGTTAAATTTTGCATACAATCCGTCGTTCATGTCTTTCTTATTTATTTTAAAAATGGATTTAAGTGATGAAAAATTAAAACTTAATCCGATGTTTACGTTGTTTGAGTTGATACTTCCAGAGGGTGACAGTATTTTTCCAGCAGAGGCTAGTATAGAAAATCTATCGTTTAAATGATAATACCCTCCGAGCTTTGCTTTTCCGATAATACCTTCTCCTGTATCAATCCCGGCACCTCCTCCAGCACCCACCAAAAATTCAGTAAAAAACTGTATTTTTTTCTTTACAAATATAGGAGAATAGAATCCTAATCCAACCATTCCATCAGCATAACCTCCTGCACCTAGTTCACTTTTTGGGTCATTACCTTTGTAAGTAGACTCATAGGCAAAAGCTGCTTGACCTGTTAAGTATATATATTTATTTATATCAACATTAAATTGTAAAGCGAGAAGGTGTAAATCTAAAGGTTCTCTTACCATTCTTCCCAAATTAAAATAAGTCTGATGCTGCAGGCTCAATCTAATTCCTTTGGTTTTTATGGCTTTTACGACTTTCTCACTAATATTGTTGATATTTCGGTATCCAGAATAAGTATTGAATTTGATTCCACCTCCAAAAGTATAAGCTTCAAAATAACCATCTAAGGCTTTGGTATACCCACCATGTAAAAATAGAGAAGCATTCTCCGTAATATGATAATCAATTCCTAATGACGGATAGATAGTTGCACCTCCTTCGGCTCTAATTCTACCTCCAGCAGCACCAATCCCAAGTTTTGTGAACAGGCTAAAATGTTTGTTTTGGTAAGGTTCGTAACCAAAACCACCAAAGATATCCATAAAACCAGCAGTTAAACCTTTATAAATAGCATCTGTATGAATAAACACGTAGCTTTTGTCGGATAAGTATTTCTGATACTCAAAACCTACTAAGTATAATGTATTGGTAAGAGGCTCGTTATTATTAATAGCATCTTTTCTAGACTTTCCAATAGGAAAGTACTGATCTAGCTTAATAGCAAAAGCACTTCGTTTTAACGGAGTATTCCAATTTTTGTCAGCATAAATCAGTTTATTTTTATCATTATATTTTCCAAGGGTCATATCAACGGGAATTTCTGCAAAAGCAGAGATACTGTTACTTTTAACGCTTCCCGTGTAAAAATCAAAATGACTGTACTGAACCCCTATGTTAAACTTAGGAAAATGATAAGAAAAACCGATGTTTGGGTTGATGTAAGCTCCTTTATTAATCAGGTTTCTGTAGCCACCACCACCACCAAAATTAAAGTTTGCATCCACAAAAAAATCAGAAAATAAACGTTGTGTATAACCTAATTCTACCCCTATAGTAAATAACCCTCCTTGATCGCCAAACAGAGCTGCATAACTATGAAATCCAGTGTAAAAATTTTGATGAATTGGAATTTGATAATGTATTCCTCCTAAATACATCGTTTCATCTACATTTTCAATGGAAGACATATCTACAGGAATGTAATTAAATCTTACGTGGTTCTTGAGTTTTGTAGTTTGGATAAAATCATCATTCTTATTCTTCTGAGCATAGGTCAAAAAACTAATCACTATTAAAAAACAAGAGAGGAATTTTTTCATCGTATCAATTTACTTAAACTCACTAGTAAAGTGTAGTTTAACTGATGGATACTTATCTTGAGTCATTTGAATGGTAAAAGCAGAATCTGCTAAAAACACCAATTGTCCTTGTTTATCCTTTGCCAAGTAACGTTGCTTAACGCGCTTAAATTCCTCGAACTCTTGTTTATTATCTCCTTGTTCAACCCAACAAACCTTGTGCATGTTTAAATTTTCATAACTACACTTAGCACCGTATTCATGCTCTAAACGATATTGAATTACTTCGTATTGCAGTGCTCCTACAGTACCAATAACTCTACGTCCGTTTAATTCTAAGGTAAACAACTGCGCAACCCCTTCGTCCATCAACTGATCCAAACCTTTGTATAATTGTTTTGATTTTAAAGGATCTGCATTATTTACGTAGCGGAAATGTTCAGGAGAAAAACTCGGAATTCCTTTAAAGTTAATCGTTTCACCTTCAGTTAACGTATCTCCAATTTTAAAGTTTCCCGTATCATGTAAACCAACAATATCTCCAGGAAAAGATTCGTCAACAATTTCCTTTTTTTCAGCAAAAAAGGCATTGGGGCTAGAAAATTTCATTTTCTTTCCGTTGCGAACGTGCAAATAAGGAACATTACGTTTAAAGGTACCCGATACTATTTTTACAAAAGCCAAACGATCTCTGTGTTTGGGATCCATATTGGCGTGTATTTTAAACACAAATCCAGTTAATTTATCTTCTTTAGAGTTGACCAATCTCTCTTCGGCTTGTTTAGGTTGAGGATCCGGAGCAATCTCTATAAAACAATCTAACAACTCCTTCACTCCAAAATTGTTCAAGGCAGAACCAAAGAATACAGGTTGCAAGTCTCCCTTAATGTAATCTTCTTGATTAAATTCTGGATAAACCTCTTCAACCATTTCAATCTCTTCGCGCAAAGTTTCCGCAGCTTTGTTACCAATCATTTCGTCCAATTCCGGGACGCTAATGTCTGTAAATTCTACACCACTCGTTACTGTTTGTTTATTTTCAGCAGAAAAAATATTAATTTTCTTTTCCCAAATATTGTAAATCCCCTGAAAATCATATCCCATTCCAATAGGAAAAGACAATGGAGTAGTGGTAAGTCCTAACTTTTGCTCAACTTCATCTAGCAAATCAAAAGCATCTTTACCCTCACGGTCCAATTTGTTAATAAAAACAATCATAGGAATTTTACGCATTCTACAAACTTCAACCAGTTTTTCAGTTTGTGGCTCAACTCCTTTAGCAACATCAATCACCACAATCACACTATCTACAGCCGTTAGGGTTCTAAACGTATCCTCGGCAAAATCTTTATGACCAGGAGTATCTAAAATATTAATTTTACGCTCCTTGTAATTAAATGCCAATACAGATGTAGCTACAGAAATTCCACGTTGACGTTCAATTTCCATAAAATCCGAAGTAGCTCCTTTTTTTACTTTGTTATTTTTCACCGCACCAGCTTCACTAATCGCACCACCAAAAAGTAATAGTTTCTCAGTCAAAGTAGTTTTACCTGCATCGGGGTGAGAGATAATACCAAAGGTTCTTCTACGCTTTATTTCGTCTATAAATGCCATTCTGTTTCTTTAAGGGTTGCAAATATACATTTTCAATAGGCAATTGCCAATCAACATTGGGCAATTAATCATTCGCATTAAAAGAGTTATTTATTATCGAATTGGTGAAAAAAACTGACAATAAGTTTTGTTTGGGCATACCCCTGACGGGTCAGGCTTTCCGTTATATCTTTTGTTTTCGGGACTTCGACAAGCTCAGTTACCTCAAACAAAAGGATGCCACTTCAATCCTTTACGCAATGGAACATCAATAAAAATGAAATTTCAGATATATTTAAGCGCTACAGTTTATAAGTATTTGAGTGGAATTAAGAGCTGTTTATTACAGATCCCTTTCATCATAGTTTTTGCATCTCGACTCAGCTCGATGACCTAGCATTAGCGTGAATATTTTTTTCATACCCAGTGTCAAATCCTAGTCGAGAACTACTTGTTTTAAAAGCAAACTAAACTTTATTTCACTCTGCAAATAGAAGACTATACCATTTTACTTGCTGAACTTATCAGCAATTCTTTTGTAATTAGTTATTAAAATATATCCAACAACTAAATTAATAATTGAGATACTCCAGTTAAAGTAATCTGGATATCTACCATAAGGAAACATATTCATTGCTTTGCTTTGAATCACTCCCTTTTTTGTTGCAGATGCTAAAAAATACAAATAACTGTGATTTATAAAAATTGGCAAATTTTTAATTAACAACCATCCACCTATAAATATAATAGCGATTTTGATGATAGATTTACTGCTTAAATCCCCAAAATCAATGCTATCATCATCAAAACCTTTAGCTAAATTTAGTTTGGTAACAATCCAGCTTGCTCTACTTAAAACGTACCAAAAAAGTAAAATTATCAATAGTAAAGTAGCAACACTACTCATGATCACAACAAAGTTAGCCGAAGTAAAATTAATATAACTTAAGCTCGTAGGGATATGAGTAAAGAGCATATTAATAAGAGCGTAAAGTGCTAATAGCTTGATAATGATAATAAAAAAATCTTTTTTAGACATAGTGTATGAGTAATTATAAAATGAAAGAATTACGCTCAGTAGCTAAACTAAGTGTTTTTAATTAGAAAACAAATAGTGTCTTTATCTTAGTTTAAACCCACTATACTTTTAAAAATTAATTACCTAATTAGTAATAAATAGTAAAATGTATATAAAAATAAATGAGTTTGAACGAATAGAATTTTAAAATTTGCAATGATTGTTTCCTTAAAACAACTAAAACTTAAGAAACAATATTAAATTTACATTGCTAATTATTTTTAGAGAATTCATGACAGTCCATCAAAAAATAGAAACTTTAAGAACACAACTACACAAACTAAATCACGAATATTATGCATTAGACAATGCATCCGTTTCTGATTATGAGTTTGACATGCTTTTAAATCAATTGAAAGATTTAGAAGAACAACATCCCGAGTATTTCGATGCCAATTCTCCTACTCAAAAAGTTGGAGGAGCTATTACTAAGAATTTTGAAACAGTAGTTCATAAGAGTAGAATGTATTCTCTAGATAACTCTTATAGCAAAGAAGATTTACAAGATTGGGAAACTAGAATTGCTAAGATAATTGAAGGAGAAATTACTTATACCTGCGAGCTCAAATACGATGGAGCTTCCATAAATTTGACTTATAGAAATGGAGAACTAGTAAAAGCCGTGACAAGAGGAGATGGAATTCAAGGAGATGATGTTACTGCCAACGTTAAAACAATTAAATCTCTACCTTTAAAATTACAGGGTAATTTTGTGGACAATTTTGAAATTCGTGGAGAGATTATTCTACCAATAGACGGGTTTAATAAAATGAATCGGGCTAAGGAAGCTTTGGGAGAAGAGATTTACAAAAACCCTAGAAATACGGCAAGTGGAAGTTTAAAATTGCAAGACAGCACAGAGGTAGCCAAGCGACCGTTAGATTGTTTGTTATATCAAGTATTAGCCTATAACAACGAATTTGAAAGCCACGCAGCAGCGTTATCAAAAGCAAAAGAAGTTGGATTTAAAGTTCCAGATACGCTTAAAATAGCTAAGTCTATAGAGGAGGTGGTAGCCTTTGTAGACTATTGGAACAAAGCACGTTTCGATTTGCCTTACGAAACTGATGGTATTGTAATCAAAGTCAATAATATTCGCCAACAAGAAGAATTGGGGTATACGGCAAAATCTCCGCGCTGGGCTATGGCTTATAAATTTAAAGCAGCGCAGGTATCTACCAAATTAAACACAATTACTTACCAAGTGGGCCGTACGGGAGCTATTACGCCCGTTGCTAATTTAGAGCCTGTGCAATTGGCAGGAACAACGGTAAAAAGAGCTTCTTTACACAATGCAGATCAAATAGCTTTGCATGACATTAGGTTGAATGATGAGGTTTTTGTTGAAAAAGGAGGAGAAATTATTCCTAAAATAGTGGGAGTAGACTTGTCAAAAAGGCCTGTCGATTCTAAAGAAACTACTTACGCTACGCATTGTCCCGAATGCAGTACGGTTTTGGTCAGAAAAGAAGGAGATGCAAAGCACTATTGTCCTAACGAATACGGTTGCAAACCCCAGGTTTCTGGTAAAATACAGCATTTTATTAGCAGAAAAGCCATGGATATTGAAGGTTTAGGATCGGAAACGGTGGATTTACTTTGCGATGTGGGGTTGATAGAAAATTATGCAGATTTGTACGATTTAACCTACGATGCTGTTCTAGGGGTAGAAAAAGCCTATGAAAGTGATGATTCTGGAATTGTTTATCAGAATCAGCTACAGGTGACCATAGAAAATGCCATTTTTGGATTGGGATACGCTAATATCTCCAAAAGGTTAGCAAAAAAACTATCAGAAAAACTCACATTTTTACAAGATATTATCAATATTAGTTATGATTTAGATAGAAAAGATACTGATGTTACCGAGAAATTTATCCGAATTTTTAGGCATAGATATGCGATTATCACCAAACAAAAGCTGAGTGATTTTAGTTCTTTGGAAGGATATGTGTCTTTGCAAGATTTCTTACTATTAAAGTTTAATGGTAAAGAAATAGGTGAGAGTTTGTTTGATAATAGTTTTAGTGAGTTATTAATAGCCTCAAAAACCATCAAATACATTGATGAGTTAAAGCAGTATGATTCGTTTGAAACCAAGTACGAGAAGTTTAACGAAACGATTAGCAAAATTTCTGATAGGAGAGTGGTTGGAATTCGAGAAACGGGAGCTAGAAATATGATAAAAGGAATTGAAGCCTCCAAACAGATACCTTTTGAAAAAGTGTTGTATGCTCTAGGAATTCGTTTTGTAGGAGAAACAGTCGCAAAAAAATTGGCTAAGCATTTTAAAAATATAGATGCTTTGTTAGCTGCAGATTTTGACACTTTAATCGCTGTTGACGAAATTGGGGATAAGATTGCAGAAAGTATCATAGCTTTTAGAGAAGTTGAACTGAATATTAAAATAATTAACAAACTGAAGAGTGTTGGCTTGCAGTTTTCTTTGTCAGAAGAGGTTTTAAAAACTCAGTCGGATGCTTTAAAAGGACAGGCTTTTGTAATTTCTGGAGTATTCCACAAAGTATCTAGAAACGAGCTTAAAAAGTTGATAGAAGATAACGGAGGAAAAGTAAGCAGCTCTATTTCTAAAAAAACAAATTACGTAGTGGCTGGAGAGAGTATGGGACCAGCCAAACTTAAAAAAGCGACTGATTTGGGACTTTCGATTATCTCCGAAGATGAGTTTTTAGCGATGATTTAGAGAGTTACTACTTTGATGCTGTTAGATAAAAATAATCGATAAACAAAAATGTGTGAACTCTCGCATGCCTAAGTTCTCTTGTAGTTTTTAGCTAACAATCGCATAAATACATCGTTAATAAAGTAATTAAAATTGCTATCGAATCTATTTACCTAAAAATCGTCTAATATCTCTATTGGCTCCATAAACAACCAAAATATCGTCTTTGCTCAAAATGTCATTAGAGCTGATGATACCCTGAACCCTGCTAACTTCTTTTGTTTTTCCAACACTAGAG
The DNA here is from genome assembly GCF_054111225.1 of Wenyingzhuangia sp. IMCC45533. NCBI lineage: Bacteria > Pseudomonadati > Bacteroidota > Flavobacteriia > Flavobacteriales > Flavobacteriaceae > Wenyingzhuangia > Wenyingzhuangia sp. IMCC45533. The sequence continues at coordinate 2,626,945 of NZ_CM134197.1, forward strand.
TTAATTTCGTTTTTGCTTATGGTGGTTAGGGCAATCAAATTATATTTTTGTCTAATCTTAATTTCTAAAACAGTTTTGCCATCGTATCTTTCTGGCATTTGTATTTCTACAATACTGTAATGATCATCTAGTTCAAAGGAATCTACAATACCAGACAAACAAAGTTTTTTTGCCCAGCGTTCAGCAGACTCTTCTTCTGGAAGTACAATTTCATCTACCCCAATAGCTTCTAATACTCTTTTATGTAATTTATCAATGGCTTTACTTATCAAGCGTTTTACTTTAAAGCTCTTGAACAATGCTGTAGCCATAACGTTAGCTCCCTGATCTTCTCCAATTGCAATAATGACTACGTCAGTTTCTTTTAAAGGCAGTCCAGATACCGTGTATTCGTCTGTAGCATCCATACAGATGGTATGCGTAATTTTTTTCTTTAACATATCCACCTTGGACATATCCATATCAATACCAATCACTTCATTGCCTTGCACAGTTAATTTTTCTGCAAGAGAAGCTCCAAAATTTCCTAAACCGATAATAATATATTTCATATAATTTTAATTTATACTAATCTCCTCTGCAGGATAACGATAGTTTTTGTGTCTTGATTTTTTTATAATAGCGATGAGCAAGGATAACATACTAACTCGGCCAATAAACATGATTACAATAATAGTAAGTTTGGATAGGCTATTTAATGAATCTGTAATTCCCAAACTTAAACCAACCGTGCTGTAAGCCGAAAAACATTCAAAGGCTATATTTAACAACGGAATGTTTGGTTGGGCAAAAGAAATGATGATGATACCCGTACCGATAACGACTAAGGAAAGCGTAATCACGGCAAAAGCTCTGTGAATTGAAATTTCTGCAATTTCTCGTCTATAAATCTCAATTTTATTCTTTCCTCTCGCCAAACTAAAAAAGTTAAGTATCGCAATGGTAAATGTACTGGTTTTTATCCCTCCTCCCGTGGATGCTGGCGAGGCACCAATCCACATCAATAGAATAACAAGTAATACAGTGGGAGTTTGTAATAGACTCATGTCAATAGTATTAAAACCAGCTGTTCTTGGTGTGGTAGCACCAAATAGGGCTGTAATAAACTTTCCAAAAAAATCTTTTTGTTGAGTTAGTACATTATCGTTTTCAAATACATAAAATAAAAAAGTTCCTAGTACAATTAAAACAGTAGTAGTAACTAATGTAATTCTACTATTTATATTTAAAATCCAAGGTTTATATAAAATTCTTTTCTTATTGCGAATTAAGCCATTAAAAAAGTTGATTTTAAGATACTTAACAATATTGGCTACGATAGGAAATCCCAACCCACCTAAAACATAAATAATAAGAATAATAAGATGTAATGAATAATTGTATTGATAGCCCTCTTGGTGCAAACTATTAGAGAGAGTTGAAAAACCTGCGTTACAAAAAGAAGATATGGAGTGGAATACTGAAAAGTATATTTTTTCGATAAACGATTTAAACAGCATACTATCTATACTTGTATAAATCGCAATGGCTCCCAGTAATTCAATAACAAAAGTAGTAGATAAAATTCTTACAATGGTTGTGTAAACTTCACTCATCTTTCTTGAGTTGGTCATGTCGCTTAATACCAATTGATTCTCGTAAGTAGAGCCTCCTTTAAAAAAATAACTAAAGTAACTAGCAAAAGTTAACATCCCGAGTCCCCCAATTTGAATAAGAACAAGAATAATCACTTGTCCAAATTCTGTAAAAAAACTTCCAGTATCTACAACAATCAGTCCTGTAACGCAAACAGCGCTCGTAGCAGTAAATAAAGCATCTATAAAAGTAATGGAAGTAGAGGTAGCGTTAGGCAGCATTAACAAAAGAGTTCCCACAGCAATAAGTAACAAAAAACTGACGATAAAGAGCTGAGCTGGGTTTAAAACACTTCTCTTATAGTTAAGTCTCTTTTCGGAAAATTCTCTGATAAAAGTTAGTATGGTGGCGAGTTTAATCCATAAATCATCGTAAAAAGCAGTGAAATCGTTTTGAAATTTATCAGTAAAAAAGTGAACAGATATCACAAAAAGAATTGTGGTAATACTAATAATATCAAACAATATAACACGCTTAGAAAGCGTTTTACTTCGCTTCAAATACCTGAGTAACGTGGTTAAAATTCCCAGAATTAAGATAGCAAAGTAAAAAAGATTGATGCATTGCTGCGTTCTTAAAGTTTGGTTAAAACCCAAATCTAATACCAAAATAAAGACACCTGCAATACTTAATAGAAAAGTGATTCTATATAATAACGTGTCGTTAATTTTATTTAGGAACTTGTTTTTCAAATACGGAGGTTAAATAGTTTAGCGATATATGGGCTATCACATTCATAACAAAGATTTTTAATCTCGAATTTAAATGCTTCTAGAATAATGAGTATTTAATATGCTTTGATGCGCTACGGAGGTAAAATCAATCGATAATTTTGCTCTTTGTGTGACATCTATCGGTTCTCTTAGGTATATAATATAGCCTATATCAATAAAAGCAATTGTATCTAATTTTAATCATCTCATATTTTTTCTTATTTCTCACACGAAAAGTAGAAAAATATAAAGCTATAAAAGTTGATTGGTGTCAAATTACTTTTTAAAATAAATAGATTTAAATCTATTTAATCTAGGGATAGAAACCGCTTGTATGTAAGAGTTGTTAGGATTATTTTTTTCAAAATCTTGATGATAGTCTTCCGCAGGATAAAACTGATCTATTTTCTGAATAGCTGTAACTGCTTTACCATTGTAAATTTTGTCAATAGCAGCAAATTTTGCCTCAGCTATTTTTTGTTCTTCGAGATTGCTATAGAATATGATAGATCTATAATTTTTACCAAAATCAGGTCGTTGTCCGTAAGTAGTAGGGTCTTGGGACGCGTAATAAACGTCGACCAAATCGCTATAGGTAATTTTTTTAGGATTGTAATACACAGCCACGGTCTCTGCATGGCCCGTATTTTTAATGGTTCTATAGGTAGGGTTTTTCAAAGGACTACCCGCATAACCAGAAACAGCCTCTGAAACCCCAGGAACGCTCTCGTAAATAGCTTCTACACACCAAAAACATCCACTTGCAAAATAAGCAACCTCTAAATTAGGATCATTAGGCAATTTAGTAGTCTGAGCGAATAAAAAAAAAGATATTGATAAGATTAAAGTATATAAAAGTTTCATAATATGAGGTTTTAGCATTAAGTCGAAATTAGTATAAATGATTACAGCGTTCTAAAACTCTAATATTCAATCCAATCTCTAAGTGATTCACGATGCAACGCAAATTGTATCAATAAAATCAATACACTAATAAAAACATTAAATAGAAAATCTATTGAAAAATTCAATAATGAGTATAAATTTGTTGTTAAAATTAAAAGTAATTAATCAAAATATAAAACAAAAATTATGGCAACAGCAGTAGGGAAAAAATTTCCAAACGTAGCAGTAAATGCAATGAACGACATGGGAGATACTTTCCAAGTAAACGTATTAGAAGAGGCAATTAATAACAAGAAAAAGGTATTGTTATTTTGGTATCCTAAAGACTTTACATTTGTGTGTCCTACAGAATTACACGCTTTTCAAGCAGCTTTACCTGAATTTGATAAAAGAAATACCATTGTAATTGGAGCATCTGTAGATTCTGCTGAGGTTCACTTTGCATGGTTAAACACTGCAAAAGACAACGGAGGTATCGAAGGGGTGACTTATCCTTTATTAGCGGATACCAACCGTAACTTATCTTCTGCTCTAGGAATTTTAGATTCAACAGAAATATTTGATGAAGATTCTCAATCTTTTTCTAAAGAAGGTGACGATGTAACTTATAGAGCTACTTACTTAATTGACGAAGAAGGAACAGTATTCCACGAGGGTGTTAACCACATGCCAGTTGGACGTAACGTAAACGAATTCTTGAGATTAATTGATGCTTACGCACACGTACAATCTCATGGAGAAGTTTGTCCTGCAAACTGGGAAGAAGGAAAAGAGGCTATGAATGCAGATGCTAAGTCTACAGCAGCTTATTTGGCTAAAAACTAATTATTAGTTTAAAAACTAGTTTACATAAAATAACCGGGTGTTTAAAGTTGATGAAATCAATCATCCGGTTTTTTAGTACCTAATATCTAAAAGTTTAATCTATAAAATTCTATTTGATTATGAGAGAATTAACTACAGATACACTTCAAGAAGAAGTAAGTAATAATAAAACTGTTTTCGTACAATTTTCTGCAGGATGGTGTGGGAATTGTAGAATTATGAAACCGAAATTTAAAAAGTTTTCTACTGAAGTAGAAGGAGCAGAATTTTTAGTTGTGGATGCAGAAAAAAATCCTGAATCTAGAAAATTAGCAAACGTAAACAATTTACCGACTTTTGCTGTCTTTAAAAATGGAGAATTGGTAAACCAAGTACAAACAAATAAAACAGACGTTTTAAAATCTTTTATTGATGAAGCTGCCAGTAATTAAACACATGACTCAGTTTATTGCTGAGAACGATGTAGACTATATACACGAAACCCTAGAAACTTTAGAAGCTCTAACAGAAGTTAGCTCATTAAAAGATGAAGAACTGGATGTAATTGGGGAGATTATTTCCAATTTATACGGAGCCATTGAGGTAGATAAAGAAATTAAAAACGGTGTGCCTCAAAAGGAAGCACTGAATAATTTTATGAAGCGTGTTTTAGGTTCTATCGATCAGTAAAAAATAGATAATCTAATGGAGTCGAGAACTTAGTTTTGTAGATTTGCTGATGTATTTTTAGTTTCAACTATTAAGAAGACTGCGTGATTCAACAAATCAACATTAGAATGAAAAAAGCCTATTTTAACTGGAGCTCTGGAAAAGACTCATCATTAGCTTTATACAAAACATTGAATCAATCTGAATATCAGATTGATTTTTTGTTGACTAATATTAACAAAGATTTTCACCGTGTATCTATGCATGGCTTACGAGAAGAATTATTAGATACTCAAGCTAAAAGTATTGGAATTCCATTGCGTAAAATTCAGTTCGCGGGGAATGTAACCATGTCAGAATACGATAAGGTGATGGGTGAAGCCATGTCGCAAATTCAGCAAGAAGGATATACACAATGTATGTTTGGCGATATTTTTTTAGAAGATTTAAAAGCTTATAGAGATAAAAAATTGGCAGAGGTTGGTATCACGGGTGTTTATCCACTATGGAAGCAGGACACCAAAAAGTTATTACAAGAATTTCTAAACTTGGGATTTAAAGCAATTACCGTGTGTGTAAATGCACAATACTTAGATAAAAGTTTTGCAGGGAGAGTAATTGATGAACAATTCATCATGGATTTACCAGATAATGTTGATGTTTGCGGAGAGAATGGTGAGTTTCATACTTTTGTATTTGATGGTCCTATTTTTAAAGAGCCCGTAAAGTTTACTGTAGGAGAAATAGTACATAAAACTTATCAACCTACTAACAGTGATGACGATAATTGCTATCAAAAAGACAAAGAAATAAACTGGGATACTGGTTTTTGGTATTGTGATTTGATTCCTAATTGAATGATTCCTAATTGAATGATGCCTTTGATTCATATATTTTACTGAATATAGTGATTACTGTTTTATAATGATGTTTATTTCTAAGGATAGAAATAACAAGAATGTTCAGTTAATAAACTAAAAATAAAACGGCTGATGTTGGATTATCAGAGCAGATCAATTAAATCAATGTAGCCTATAATTATTCGTAATATTATACATATTTTACGACTATAATTTTGCAAAATTAAAAGATGGAGAGTCAAGGGATACAATACAAAGAAACAGGTTATTTTTCTAAAATAATTGAAGATTACTTAGAGCAAAAAAAGAGCATCAGACCCTTTTACAATCGCTTTCCTACCCTAGATAATTTTCAAGCTCAGATAGATGAAAAATCCGCATCTTTCTCCACGAAAACTAGAAAAGTGCTAGTCAAAGCTCTGAATAGTCAATATCAAAAAGTAAAAATAAGCGCGCTTACCCAGCAAAATATTGATGATTTAACCTTGGGGAATACTTTTACCGTTACAACAGGTCATCAATTAAATCTTTTTTCAGGACCACTCTATTTTTTGTACAAAATAATTTCAGTCATTAATTTATGTAAAGAACTAGCAGAAAAATATCCTGCGCAAAATTTTGTACCCGTGTATTGGATGGCCTCTGAAGACCACGATTTTGAAGAAATTCAATATTTCAATTTCAAAGGGAATATACTTGCTTGGAATCGCAAAGGAGGAGGTGCTGTTGGGCGATTATCTAATGAAGGATTAGACGAAGTTTTTGAGCAATTTTCAAATTTGTTGAATTCTGGTGATAATGCTAACGAATTAAGAGATATTTTTAAAACTTCATATTTAGAGACGAATAATTTGTCGGATGCCTCTCGAAATTTAGTCAATAGATTGTTTGGTGAACATGGTTTGGTGATTATTGACAGCGATGATAAGGACCTTAAATCATTATTTAAACCTTATGCTTTAAGGGAATTAAAAGAGAATTTGTCTAACAAGCATGTGGCTAAAACTAGCAAAAGTTTAGAGGACAATCATTATAACGCACAAGTGCATTCGAGAGAAATCAACTTGTTTTACGTAGGAGAGGGATTCAGAGAGCGCATTTTATATGAAAATGGTATCTACAAAGTAAACAATACGGAGTTACGGTTTTCTCGAGCAGAAGCGCTATTTGATAATGCCGATAAATTAGAATTTGTTTCTGGGAATGCTTTGTTAAGACCTTTGTATCAAGAAGTTATTTTACCTAACCTGTGCTATGTTGGCGGAGGTGGAGAGTTGGCTTATTGGTTACAGCTAAAGAATACGTTTCATGCTTTTGATGTTCCTTTTCCAATGTTGTTGTTAAGAAATTCAGCGTTGTTGATATCAAAAAAACAGATAAAAAAATTAAACAATTTGAGTCTTAGTGTCAAAGATTTGTTCAAAACTCAAAATCAACTCATTACAGATAAGGTAAAAGAGAATACCGATATCAATTATGACTTTGAAAGTAAAAGAACACAATTAAAAAACACTTTTAAAGAGCTAGAGGTTTTGGCAGCTAAAACTGATAAATCTTTTATAGGTGCAGTAAAAGCTCAGGAATCAAAGCAATTAAAAGGGTTGAACAAGTTAGAGAAGAGATTGCTAAAAGCTGAAAAGAAGAAAATGTACGAGTTGGTCACCAGAATAGAAATATTACATCATCAACTATTTCCGAACAACTCTTTGCAAGAGAGGCAACATAATTTTTCTGAATATTACGAGAGTTACGGCAAGGAGTTAATTACAGAGTTATTTGAAAGTTTAAAACCCTTACGACAAGAATTTACAGTTCTCGTAGACAAATAAACGTTCATTAAAAAAGCCTTGGCAGCTTATAATGAGTCTCTCTTTTATGTAGAAGTATTTGTTGCCGTGGTTTTTTCTCTTACAATGATTCATCCACGTGATACAAAATATTTTATTTTTACTTGTTTTATTTATTAAAAGAAATTGATGTTTTTTTTAAAAACAGGTCTTTGGTATTAACAAATGTCAACGAAAAAAAAGTATATTTGTTTAAAATTCAAACTAAATCAACCATGAAAAAAATTATTTTGGCGGCAATGCTGAGTGTTTCTATGTACTCGGTAGCTCAAGATTTACCTCAGAATCCAGAACCAGGTAAATGTTATGTGAGATGTACAACACCAGATGTTTACAAAAATGAAGATGTTCAAATTTTAGTGAAGCCAGCTTACAAGGTATTAAAACAAGTTCCTGCAGAGTTTAAAACTGTAACGGAAAAAGTTTTGGTAAAAGAAGAAAGTAAAAAATTAGTGATTGTTCCAGCTAAATGGGGTACAAAAACAGTTTCCTACATTAAAAAAGAAAAAGCAAACGCTATTACTACTACAAAAGCAGAGTTTGGAGCTTCCTCTGAAACTATTGAAATGAAACCAGCATACGCGCAATGGGAATTAAGTGCTGCTAAACCTGATTGTTCTTCTAGCAATCCAGATGACTGTAAGTACTGGTGTTATAAAGGATATCCTGCAGTATATGAGACTTTTCAAACTAAAGTTTTAGACAAGGATGCAGACTTTTCTACAACTCCAATTCAAGAAGTTCCTGCTTCATACACTGTAAGAATTGTAGAAGAGCCAGCAACTACTAAAGAAGTTGTAATTCCAGCAGAATACGCTACTATCAAAAAAACAGTATTGGTAAAAGATGCTTACACTACAGAAGAGACGATTCCTGCTGTATATAAAACAGTAACTAAAGAAGTATTAGTAACTAAAGGAGGATTAACTACTTGGAAAGAAGTTGAGTGTTCTTTAGTAGAATACCAAGCTTTACCGATTAACTGGAACTTAGGAAGTGCAGTTTTAACAGATCAAGCTAAAAAATTAATTGACACTAGATTAATGCCAGTATTGAATGCAAATCCGGGGGTAAAGTTAGAAGTGGCTTCTCATACAGATTCTAGAGGATCTAAAGAGTCTAACCAAGACTTGTCTGAAAGGAGAGCTATTGCCGTTGTAAATTACTTAAAAACTAAAGGAGTTAACGAAAGTTTGTTAGTAGCAAACGGATACGGAGAAAATAAATTAAAGAACAGATGTTCTGATGGTGTGTCTTGTACAGAAAGAGAGCATGCAGCAAATAGAAGAACTGAATTTAGATTGATTCAATAATCTATATATTAATTCAGCAAAAGAAAAACTCTTCTCAATATTGAGAAGAGTTTTTTTTATATATTAGATTCAGATAATAGCATGCTTTTTGATAATGTCCATGCTAACAGTTAAAAAGTGTATTGAAGTCAAGCAGTTCATATTAAAAGAATCCACATAAAATATGTTAAAAAAATTAACGTTCTTGTTGTTTTTATTTAGTTTCAGTGTTTTTTCTCAAGCTGATAAAAAATTACACTGGAATCAAAATTATAATTTAGCCTTAAAAAAGGCAAAAAAGAATAAGAAACCTATTCTGGTTTACTTTTCTGGAAGTGATTGGTGTGCACCTTGTAAGCGACTTAAAGAGGATTTATTCGATGCTAATGCATATGCTGACTTGCTAGATGAATTTAATTTGGTATATGTAGACATTCCTCAGAAATTGGATGTTATTACCCCTAAGCAGTATGCACACAATAAAGAATTATTAAAAGAATTGAACCCTAGAAAAATATTTCCTTATGTGCTAGTTTTAAATAAAAAAGGAAAAGTACTAGAAACCAAAAGTGGTTACAGTTCCATAGCAGAGCCAACAGTTTACGCTCAAATGCTTAAAAAACATATCAAATAAAAAAAAGCCTATCAAATGAATGATAGGCTTTTAAACTTTATAGTAAAGGTATCAAGTTATATAACTTGAACGTTTACTGCGTTTAAACCTTTACGACCTTCTTCAACGTCATAAGAAACTTTGTCTCCTTCTGCAATTTCGTCAGTTAATCCGTTAATGTGAACAAACACATCTCTACTTCCATCTTCTGGAGTAATAAATCCATAACCTTTTGAATCGTTGAAAAACTTTACTGTACCGTTACTCATAATAATAAATATATATTTTAAAGACCGCAAGGTAGGTTAAATAAACTCACTCGTAGCATTTATTTTTATTATTTATTAAGTAATTTGTAAAAAACGGTAATATCACCTTTCAAAAAGTAAAGTCTGCGGTGTTTCGTTCTATCCAACAGATGTGTTTGTGCGTATATATTGGTTAGTACAAAATAAAAATTCACTAAAGTATAGTTGTGCATCCAATGGACTTATTTTGCACTAAACAAAAAATATCAATATGAGAAACCAACAACTAACCTATGTCTTTTTACTACTTTTAGGATGCTGTATCAACTCAACAGCTCAAGAAATAAGTGACTTTTATACAGAAGTATCCAATTCTAATTACAACAAAAACCTGGTGAACGACTATGCTGTGGATAATAATTTTTCTACAGACGACTCTAGTGCATTACAACAAGCAATAGATGACATCAATAGTAATGGAGGAGGAACTTTGTACATAGATGCAGGAAATTACTCTTTTGAAAATATTCATTTAAAGTCCAATGTAAATCTTGTCATAGATACGTTGGCGGTGATTAAGCCTATAGGACTGGGTACAAAAAATTATTTCATGTTTAGTTTTGGTAGTCAGGGTGAAGCTATTGAGAACGTGAGTATAAAAAGTAACGACGATAACGGAGTTATTGTAGATAATCAGCAAGTACTGACTCCTAATGTGCCCTTAGTACCAGGGACAGATATTAAAAATAGATATGTAATTGATATATCTGCTGTTACGAATAAGAATATATCAGTATTTACAGTAAACAACGTAAATAATTTTTATTTGAGTGATTTTCATGTAAAAGATAATTATACTAAGTTTTCTAGTATAGGTATGGGAAACATTAAAAACGGTGGACTTACCAAAAATAACATTAGAGCAGAATTAACCAACTTGGCTACACACGTAGAAAATGCTTTTAACAAAGCAGCTCTTAATAACAACGATTATGTGAATGATGCGGCATTGGTAAGAACTGAGTGTTTTAACGCAATTAATACACTACTGCCTCTAGAACATCAATCCAGTGCAATTGGATTTTTAGATGTACTGAGAGATAAGTTGTTGTTAAAACTTGGCGAAGTGTACACCTCCACCATTACGACAGCGGAAAAAGAGGAACTCATAGAGGAATACGAAGGAAGATTTCAAAATTTAGTAATTGATTTAGCCGATAGAGCCGAGCCAGAATACTGGTTTGGGCCTAGAAACGGAGTGGTCTATAATTCTAGTTCTGCTTATGCTCATTACGGTTACGGTTTAATACAAACTCAGGCTGCTGAAAATGTACTATTTAAAGATATTTCTGGTGATGGGGGAGTGACGTTAAGACTAGAGACCGGTTTTACGTCTATGAACAATGTTCAAGTTGGGGGAGTGGACAAAATGTTTGCAACAAATGTATATAATCAAAATGGTAATTCTTCTTTAATGATTTCTCCCCACGCGATGCACAATGGTACTGTAGATGTATCTGGGGTTAGTTCCTTGAGTAGCGGGTTCGCGCTGAGAATAGAAGCTGGATTTATTTCTAAAAAATACAATCAAGATGTTGGTTTGACCGTAGGTACCTACGGAAAAGTAACAGTAGACAACGTAGAGGGAGTATTTGGAAACACAGCACAATTAAAGGCTAAACACGATAAATTAATACCAAGCGAGTTTAACTTTGATAGAAATGACCCAGCAGTAGCAGCGACCACAAATGATGGTGGAGAAAGTGTAACTGGTCCTGCAATTGTTACTTATCTCATGTCTGCAAATTTTAAATGTAATGATGACGGAACAGAAAATGTTACGGTAACAAACATCAATAGTACAGGTTTTGACTATATAGGGGAAGTCTTGTTAGAAGATGATGCTTTGCAAGAATGTGAACCGACTTTGTCATCCAACACTATAAATGAAACAAAAAATATATGTAGCGTAGTCTCAAATCCTATAGAGAATAAAAACCTACACATTAAAAATTGCGAAAATTTTAACAAAATTTCATTGTACGATTTGCTAGGTAATCAAATTCATAGTCAGAATTTAGAGAGTGATGTTATAGATTTAAATCACATAAAATCTGGAATATACCTATTAAATTTTCTGAGCAATAGTACTTTGGTAACTCAAAAAATTGTTATAAAATAATGTAGTAGTTAAATCAATACCTAAAAAAAGCTCCAGTATTATTGGAGCTTTTTTTAGGTATTGATTTTTATCTTTTTTCCTTATTCTAAGCTTCCCAAGTAACGCTCAGCATCCAATGCAGCCATACAACCAGTACCAGCAGCAGTTACAGCTTGTCTGTACTCATGATCCTGTACATCTCCTGCAGCAAAAACTCCAGGCTTATTTGTTTTGGTGGACTTTCCTTTGGTAATGATATAACCAGTTTCATCTAACTCTAATTGATCTTTGAAAATATCAGTATTAGGAGTGTGCCCAATAGCAATAAAAACACCTGTTACCGCAATCTCGTGTTTATCTCCAGACTGATTGTTGACAACTCTCACTCCTTCAACAACATTATCACCTAAAACTTCGTCTAATTCAGTGTTGTATAAAACTTCAATATTTTCAGTTTTATTTACCCTGTGAACCATTGCTTTAGAGGCTCTCATGTAATCTTTGCGGACAAGCATAGTTACTTTGTTACAAATATTGGCTAAATAAGTAGCTTCTTCTGCAGCAGTATCACCAGCTCCTACCACAATTACATCTTGTTTTCTATAGAAAAAACCGTCACAAGTAGCACAAGCAGAAACACCTCCACCTCTAAGTCTTTCCTCACTCTCTAGCCCTAAATACTTAGCAGTAGCTCCCGTAGTAATAATTACAGTTTCAGCTTCAATTTGCTTATTACCATCAATGGTAATCTTATGAATACCTCCAACTTCATCACTAAAATCTATAGCTGTAGCCAATCCAAAACGAACTTCAGTACCAAAACGTTCAGCTTGTTTTTTTAAATCCTCCATCATAGCAGTACCATCTGTACCATTTGGATATCCTGGAAAATTATCTACCTCGGTTGTAGTAGTTAATTGACCACCCATTTGCATTCCTGTATACATTACAGGGTTTAAATCTGCTCTAGAGGCATATATAGCTGCAGTGTAACCTGCAGGACCCGATCCGATAATCAGGGATTTAATTCTTTCAACAGTATCTGACATATTTCTACATTTTAGAATTTATGAGTCGCTAAAATAAATCTTTTTTACACTTTTAATGTCGAATGTTTATAACTTTTGATAATAGCTAAATCACAAAAAATGATAATGATTTTTGTTAGTGAAATAGGCTCTAAAGTGAATACCTAATAGTTTTATTTTATTGGTAAATAATTCTATTTTTGGAACAATAAAGAAATTTTAACAATATGGATTTCTTTGCTAAACAGTATTTATGATTTATCCATCTTCTTCTTTTGATTTGGTGATAGTAATTCCATCATACAACGAATCAAAATCTTTAAATAAAGATGAGTTTTTTTCTTTTGTTAACCATCATCAAAATGTAGCAATATGTTTTGTAAATGATGGTTCTACGGACGATACACTTCAAATTTTAGAAGATTACAAAAAGCAGCATCCTCAACAAATTTTTGTTTATGATTGCAAAAAGAATCAAGGAAAAGCAACTGCAATTTTAGAAGGAGTAAAGTACTGCAATAGTTGTATGAACTATCATAAAATAGCTTATTTAGATGCTGATTTGGCTACATCATTGAACGAGTGTTACAGAATTTCCCAAGAACTAAAAGGCGATTTAGAGTTTGTGTTTGGATCTAGAATAAAAAAATTAGGTTCTACCATACAAAGAAGTCGATTCAGATTTTTTACAGGAAGAATTATTGCAACATTTATTTCCCATATGCTAGGTTTGGGAGTTTATGACACGCAATGCGGTGCAAAGGTTTTTACAAAAAACTTATCTACAAATGTTTTCAATCAATCATTTATTTCCAAGTGGCTGTTTGATGTGGAAATTTTTTTTAGAATTATAAAGATTTATGGGAGAGAGCAAGCCGTTGTTAAAATGAAAGAAATTCCTCTAAATAAATGGGTTGATCAAGGGGACTCTAAAGTGAAAATGAGCTATTTCTTTAAGCTGTGGTTTGATTTACTAAAAATTAAAAAGGCATATCAAAATATATAATCATGCTAAATTTCGTCAAAAAGAATTTGTTAGAAGTGACGGTGTATTTCTTAGCGTTGTTAAGAATTACTGTAGGTGCTTGGTTACCTTTGTTAGATAAAACTGAGGCAAGGTACGCTGAGATTGCGAGGATAATGTACGAAACAAATAATTGGGTAACCCCTCAAATAGATTACAACGTACCTTTTTGGGCTAAGCCACCGTTCTCTACGTGGATTTCAGCCATCAGTTTTAATATTTTTGGGGTGAATGAATTTGCTGCAAGATTCCCCTCATTTTTAATTCATGTACTGTTAATCGTTTTTATTACTAAGGCTTTTTCCTTAAGTAGAAAACAGGGATTCTTATTAGCTTTTGTAATGCTAACAATTCCTGAATACTACATTCATAGTGGGGTAGTATCCACGGATTCGTCGTTATTGGTAGGAATTACGTTTATCATGGTTGGTTTTTGGCAATCGATAAACGCTAAAACAAATACTTTAATTTGGAAACTACTAACTTGGTTGGGAGTTATCATTGGGATGTTATCTAAAGGGCCTATTACGCTTGTATTAACCGTGCCTCCTCTTTTTATATGGTCTTGTATGTATAAAGGAAAGCTAGCAGCTTTTTTTAAAAAGGCGTTATGGATTCCTGGACTGATATTAGCTTTATTAGTCTCAGGACTTTGGTACTATTTGGCAGAAATAAGGACTCCGGGGTTTATAGACTACTTTTTTGTTGGAGAGCACTATAAACGATTTGTAGAATCTGGTTGGAAGGGTGATAAATATGGGTTTGCTAAAAAACAACCCTTGGGAATGATATGGTTGTTCTTAATTTTATTCTTTATCCCTTGGATTCAGTTTGCTATTATAAAAGCTGTAAAAAAGAAAGAAGAAATTTTTAAAAATACATGGATTTCATTTTTGTGGCTTTGGTTGTTATGGACACCATTTTTCTTTACGGTTTCTAAAAGTTTAATACATACCTATACATTACCATGTACTATTCCGTTAGGATTGTTGGTATTACATTATTATGAGTCATATAAAAAACAAAAACCATGGGTTATAGGTGCTATGGTTATTCCAGTATTCCTATGTGTGGGTTTTGTGGGGGTAAATACTGTTTACACAAATACAGATTGGCAAAATACAGATAAGCACTTAGTTAAAGATTATGACAAATACGGAAAGGACATTTATGCTTGGAAATTCAAATCATACTCCTCCCAATTTTATACTCACGGTAGCATAAAGTTAGTGTCTAATCAACAGTCTTTAGATTCATTAATAAGCTCTAACGAAAACTTTGTGCTGTTATCAAAGAAATCCTTATTTAAGTCTTTGCCTGATGAAATAAAATTAAGGTTTGAAGAACTCAAAAGCAATAGAAAATCAAAGCTCTATAGATTAGTTAAATAGATCAAATTAATCTTTAAATCTCTTAATTCTGTACTTTGTTTTGATTTAGGAGCAATGATAAAAATAGAATATTCATAAGTTTTCTCCGTGGTTAAACCACAAGATAGTAAGAAAGCTATTAAATGATAGTGAAGCGTGTTTTATGGATTGTTTTAACTTTAATAAATCATAAAAGTTTTATGAGTAGGATTTTTGAGTAAAAACAAAATGACACAAAAAAACCAGCAAGTATAATACGAGCTGGTTTTAGTCGGGGTGGCAGGATTCGAACCTGCGACCTCCTCGTCCCAAACGAGGCGCGATGACCGGGCTACGCTACACCCCGAGTAGTCATCAAAAAAAAACACCAAATGAATGGTGTCTTTGAGCGAGAGACCGGGTTCGAACCGGCGACATTCAGCTTGGAAGGCTGACGCTCTACCAACTGAGCTACTCTCGCATGGTAGATAGTATAGTTACAATATATCGTCTAATTAAACAATTAGAGCGAGAGACCGGGTTCGAACCGGCGACATTCAGCTTGGAAGGCTGACGCTCTACCAACTGAGCTACTCTCGCATTGATAGATTGTATCTATGTAAATAAAATTAGAGCGAGAGACCGGGTTCGAACCGGCGACATTCAGCTTGGAAGGCTGACGCTCTACCAACTGAGCTACTCTCGCATTATTTTATTTGGTATATAATATCTTTAAAGAACTTGTAGCGAGAACGAGAGTTGAACTCGTGACCTCCGGGTTATGAATCCGACGCTCTAACCAACTGAGCTACCTCGCCATTGCGGATGCAAATATATAGCAAACTAAGGTTATGACAAAAGAAAAAATAACTTTTTTTTGGGATAAATCTATAGGTGCTTTGTTATCAGTTTTTTATATTTTAATTTTTATTTGTCTATAAAATCATAGCTAAATCTCGAACTATTCTTGATAAAAAGGTAGTCTAGTTACTTTGGCTTTGAGGGCTTTTTTTCTTACCTGAATAAAAATTTCAGATCCTAATTTAGAAAATTCGGTTTCTACATATCCAAGGCCAATTGCTTTATTTAGGCTAGGAGACATGGTTCCAGATGTTACCACACCGATTGAGTTTCCATCAGCATCAACAATTGGGTAGTCGTGTCTTGCAATTCCTTTGTCTATAATTTCAAAACCTATCAATTTTTTAGTGACTCCCTTTTCTTTCTGAGATAAAAGATTTTTCTTATTAACAAAGTCTTTGTTAAACTTGGTAACCCATCCCAAGCCAGCTTCAATAGGGGAGGTAGTGTCGTTAATGTCATTTCCATACAAACAATATCCCATTTCTAGTCTTAAAGTATCCCTGGCTGCTAAACCAATAGGTTTGATCCCGTACGGTTCACCTATTTCAAATACTTTTTCCCAAATCTGTTCTACTTCATCGTTTTTACAATAAATTTCAAAACCACCAGCACCAGTATAGCCTGTAGCAGAAATTATAACATTTTCTATACCGGCAAAATCTCCAACAACAAATTTGTAAAATGGAATTGAGGATAAGTCTACCGAAGTTAATGATTGAAGTGCTTCCGTTGTTTTTGGTCCTTGAATAGCTAATAGAGAATATACGTCAGATATATTTTTCATAGACACTCCTAAATCATTGTGTTTAGAAATCCAATCCCAGTCTTTTTCTATGTTAGATGCGTTTACAACTAATAAGTACAATTCTTCTTTAATTCGGTATATCAACAAATCATCTACAATTCCGTTAGTATCATTAGGCAGACAAGCATATTGAGCATCTCCAACGTTTAATTTGCTGGCATCATTAGAGGATACTTTTTGAATTAAATCTAAAGCCTTAGGTCCTTCTAATAAAAACTCTCCCATATGGGAAACATCAAAAACTCCTACAGCCGATCTTACTGTATGGTGTTCTGCTTTTACTCCCTCGTATTGTACAGGCATATTAAAACCTGCAAAAGGAACCATTTTAGCTCCCAGTTTTTCATGTATATGTGTAAGTGCTGTATTTTTCATCTAAATAATTGTGTGCGACAAAAATAAATAAAAAAAACACCAAATAAGCAGGATTCAAGCAAGTAGAAAAATATTAAATAGAGACCGTTTTAGCATATTCCATAAAGTAAGATTCTAAGCCCTTTAATTTTGGAGACATCTTTTCAGTATAGATTACAAATTGACACTTTTTAACCCCTTGAGTAATGAATAGAATGTCTGCATACCCTGTATTTTGAGTCAGGAATTCGGCTTCATCAATATTAAAAATGGTTATTTGAGAAGTACTAATACCATTTGATTGTAGTAATTTTCTAAAGCTCTTAGGAGTCGTAACTAAAATATCTACACCTTCTAGTATTTCTGATTTTTGTACATCAATGTGCAGTGAATCCAGCCCTGCGTATATTCTAAGTGAGGTGTGTTTTGTGTACTTTAAAAAAGCATTATACAAGTCCGAAGCTTTTTCTGAATTTTCTACCAAAATGATAGCTCGTGGGGACATTCCCTCTGCTTTACATTGTAATTTTTGCAAGGTGGTTATGATTAACGTTGTTGTTTTACCACTGTTTTTTGGTGCTGTACAGAAAACATTAGAGCCGCTTTTTATTACAGGTATGCTACTAATTTGAAAAGGAGTAGGTAGGTTGATATTTAAGTTTTCTAAACGCTCTTTAATATCGGCATGCAATTTTTTAAAAGGCTTTGGAAACATAATTGTAAGCAGATTTGAATTTTGATGGAAGAACTTATAAGAAAACCCTGACCAAAAAGTTTGATCAGGGTTTTAAATATTTTTGGTTTAGGACTTTAAAAAATCGGTTAAACCATTGTAGTCAGATATTTTAATAGATGTTTTGGGTTTATCTATCACTGCTTTAATTTGTTCTGGTAGCTCAATCGTTTCTGCAACGCCGGGATATAAAACATCCATAAATTTTACCGGATGTGCAGTTTCTAAAAACAGCCCTTGTGTATTGGTAGCGGTTTTTAAATAATTTTTTAATGCTAAGTAACCAATTGCCCCGTGTGGCTCTGCCACATAGTTAAACTTTTTGTACAAGTGTCCCATGGCAGCGGTAGATTCTTCATCTGTATAGGAATAGCCTTTTAAGTTGCTTCTTAACTTATCAATATTAAAATCGTGTAATTTTTCAATTCTAATAAAGTTGCTTGGTGCTCCTACATCCATGGCATTAGAGATGGTAGGAATGGTTTTTTTAGGTTCGTACTTACCCGTTTCTAAATAAGCAGGAACTACTCTGTTTACGTTTGTACCAGTAATAAACTCTTTGATAGGCAATCCTAATTTTTGAGCAATCATTCCTGCGCAAATATTTCCGAAGTTTCCACTAGGTACGGAGAATACTACGTCTTTAGATTTGTCTTTTAGTTGTTTGTAAGCAAAGAAAAAGTAAAAAGCTTGTGGTAACCAACGGGCCACGTTAATAGAGTTGGCAGAGGTAAGTGTTCTGTATTCTTTTAAACTATCATCTAAAAAAGCAGTTTTTACCATATCTTGGCAATCATCAAAAGCTCCTTCAACCTCTAAGGCAGTAATATTTTGTCCTAAAGTTGTCAATTGTTTCTCTTGAACATCTGATACTTTACCTGTAGGGTATAAAATAACCACATTTACGCCTTCAACTCCCAAGAAACCGCTAGCAACGGCTCCACCTGTATCTCCAGAAGTAGCTACTAGTACGGTAATATCATTTTCATTTTTTTCTTTTTTGTTAAAGTATCCTAAACAACGAGCCATAAAACGACCTCCAACATCTTTAAATGCCATGGTAGGTCCGTGAAATAACTCTAAAGAACCAATGTTTTCTTCTATAGGTACTACAGGGAAATCAAAACAAAGCGTTTCTTCAATAATTTGTTTCAAATCTTGCTCAGGGATTTCATCACCCACAAATTGTTTGATTACCTCGTAAGCAATTTCATTGTTACTATAGTTATCTAAATTATCTATAAAATCTTTAGGTAATGGTGTAATACTTTCAGGAAAATACAACCCTCTATCTGGAGCTATTCCGTTAACTACTGCATCTCTAAAAGACACGTTTGGTGCATTTTCGTTTAAACTAAAATATTTCATTTTTTTATGTTGATGTGCTTATTTGTGTAGTTGTTTATTCGTTTAGTCAGTAGTATAAACGAACAAGAAACGAACATACGTATGTTTTTATTTTACTACTTTAATGCTGATGTATTCAATTGTAAGTTGATATCGATTTAACAAATCAACAAATAACCGAATCAATATCTATAAAACCTTAACTCCTTGGTCGTTGATTTTTGAAATATGAATATCGTAGGACACTCCCACTTTATCATAAACAGCTTTCATTGCTTTGGCTACGTTGTTGGCTGTTTCTTCTCCTTTGCTTAAAGCAAATATGGAAGGACCTGACCCTGATATTCCAGAACCCAAAGCCCCCGCTTTTTTACATTCCTCTTTAACTTTATCAAAAGCAGGAATTAAAATAGAGCGAACAGGTTCTATGATTTCATCGTGTAATGAACGAGATAACAAGTCATAATCTTCCGTATACAAGGCACTTACTAATGCTCCGATATTTCCCCATTGCTTGATTGCTGTTTTTAAACGCAGCTTGCTTTTTAAAATTTGACGAGCATCTGCCGTCTTTACTTCAATTTGTGGATGAATTACGGTAGCATATAATTCTGATGGTGTGTTTAGTTTAATCACATCCAAAGGATCTGTACTTCGTACCAATGTAAATCCACCCAATAGGGCAGGAGCAACATTATCCGCGTGCGGAACACCACTAGCCAATTCTTCACCCTTCATGGCAAACGCTATTAAATCGTGATTGCTGAAGGGTTTTCCTAATAATTCATTTACCCCGTAAACAGCACCTGCGCTACTAGCAGCAGAACTTCCAATTCCACTACCTGGTTTGATGTTTTTATAGATTTCAATTTCAAAACCATCCGTAGTGTTGTTTAGCTTTTTTAACATGGCTAACACAGCAACTCCTGCTACATTTTTTTCTGTAGCTAATGGCAAATCTTGACCTACTATTTTTGTGATTTTTACGCCAGGAGTAGTGGTTTTGCGAACCACCATTTCGTCACCTGTAGCGTCAAGACATAAACCCAATACGTCAAAACCACAAGAAACATTAGCAATAGTACCTGGACAAAATAATTTTATTTCTTTCATTAATATCTTTTTTAGTAGTAAGTACAAAGTATCAATTTTGACTATCTTGCTTTGTGCTTTGCACTAACTACTCAGTACTTTATCCCTTACCTATTCTAATAATATCAGCAAAAATACCCGAAGCAGTAACATCAGCACCTGCACCTGCACCTTTTACAATTAAAGGATATTCAGGATATCTTTCTGTAAAGAATAAAACGATGTTATCACTTCCCTGTAAGTTAGAAAACGGATGCTTGCTGTCTACCTCCTGCAAAGAAACATTTGCTTTTCCGTTTACAAACTCTGCTACATATTTTAATTCTGCATTGTTCGCAGCAGCTTTTTCTTTGATAGCTTCAAAATGAGCAGCTTCATTAACCAAAGTCTTTTTAAAATCTTCTATAGAACCTGCTTCTAAACTAGATTTAGGTAAGAACGATTTATTTTCGATGTCCTCTAAATTCATTTTAGCACCGCTTTCACGAGCTAATATTAAAATTTTACGAGCAACATCTACACCGCTCAAATCAATTCTTGGATCAGGCTCAGTAAATCCTAGCTCACCAGCCTCATCAACAATTTTAGCAAAATTGGCATCTCCTACAAAAGAGTTAAAAATAAAGTTTAGAGAACCTGAAGCGACTGCTTGTATTTTTACAATTTGATCTCCAGATTGTACTAAATTATTTAAGGTATTAATAATAGGTAAACCTGCACCTACATTTGTTTCAAACAAATAAGGGGCATTGTACTCTTGAGACAATCGTTTTAATTCAGCATATTTTTCGTATTCCGATGAAGCTGCAATTTTATTACAAGTAACTACGGCAATACTTTCTTTTAAGTAATCCGCATACAAACCAGCAATTGTATCATTAGCAGTATTATCTACAAAAACACTGTTGATTAGATTTAATTCTTTAACATTTTCTAAAAATAAATCTAAGTTTAAATCTTCGCCATTATCAATCAAGTTTTGTTTCCAGTCAGAAGTCAAGTCAATTCCTTCTTTATTAAAAATCATTTTTTTAGAATTTGCCATACCAGCAACTTCAATACTCAATTGTAATTTATCTAATAAATAAGCTTTTTGCTTTTCTATTTGCTCAATTAATTTAGCTCCTACATTACCAACACCAACTATAAATAAGTTTAGTTTGGTAATGTGTCCTTCAAAGAACTCTTCATGCAAACTGTTTAAAGCTTTACTTACGTTTTTACTATCAATAACAGTAGAAATATTTCTTTCTGAAGCCCCTTGAGCAATAGCATGAATGTTTACGTTGTCTTTCCCCAAAGCACTAAACATTTTACCGCTAATCCCTTGATGACTCTTCATTTCTTCACCTACAATGGCAACAATTGCCATATCTAACTGCGTATGTAAAGGGTCTATTTTACCTAAACTCAACTCAAAAGCAAATTCTTCTTGTATTGCTAGCTCTGCGCTTAAAACATCTTTTTGATCTATGGCGATACAGATAGAATGTTCTGAGGAAGCTTGCGTAATTAAGATGACGTTTACATTTTTATCAGACAACGCACTAAACAATCTTTTTGAAACCCCAGGAATCCCAATCAATCCATTTCCTTCTACAGTTGCTAAAGCGACGTGGTCTATATGACTGATACCTTTTACAATACCATTGTCTTTAGCGTTTTCATTAGAGATAAAAGAACCAAAATCTTCTGGCTTGAATGTGTTTTTTATATAGAGTGGAATGTTTTTACTCATTACAGGTTGTACTGTAGGAGGATACAAAACAGAAGCCCCAAAGTGAGACAATTCCATAGCCTCATTATAAGTTAATTTGTTGATGGGTTTTGCTTGCTTTACAATGGTAGGATTGGCAGTGTACATTCCACTTACATCCGTCCAGATTTCTAGCTGATCTACCTCCAATGCAGCGGCTATAATAGCAGCAGTATAATCGGAACCACCTCTACCCAAGGTAGTTTTATCTCCATTTTCGTTACAGGCAATAAATCCAGGCAAAACTGTAATGCTATGGTTGTTATGAGCAAAATATGTTTTGATATTTTTGTTAGTCACATCCATGATAGGAGTGGCATTTCCAAATTTATTGTTGGTGATAATTAGCTCTCCAGAGTTTTTGTAAATAGCATCAATTTCTTGACACTGCAAAGCTTTGGTAATGATAAAGGTTGATAAAAACTCTCCGTAGCTTACAACAGTATCATTAGTTTTATCGGAAAGTTCTTGTAATAAAGAAACTCCTTCTAAAATATTTTCTAGCTCGTTAAATATCTTTTTAACGCCACTTAAAATGCCACTTTGATTGTTAACAGGAACCAACGCTCTCACAATATCAAAATGATGATTTTCTAAGTCACTTAGCAGAGTGTTGTAACTCTCATCTTGAATTTTTGCTTTGGCGGCAATATCAATTAATTTATCGGTGGTTTTACCAATTGCAGAAAAAACAACCGCAATTTGATCGTTATTGTTAGATTTTAAGATATCAATAACCTTATTGATATTCTGTGCAGAGGCTATTGAAGAACCTCCAAATTTTAAAATTTTCATATGAGTAAAGGAATGAATTTGGAAAAAAACAGTACTTGATTCTTAGTGAGATTCATATCAATTAGAGTTCAAGATTTTACGGTTTATATATATAAATAACAAAGACAACCCCAAAGGGTAATAAAGAAAGAAGTTGTTAAATATGTAGTCTCTGTATTTTTCACGGCTTCAAAATTAAGAAAATATTTAAAAAGGATCGTTTTAATCTATATAAAATTGAATATAAATAGTTGAATAAATATGCATTTACAACAATATATATAGAAGAGTTGTATATTTGCAGCACTAATTAGTAAAAGAACATAAATCATATGTCTATAAAAGATATTCAAAACCTTTCATTTGACGAATTTATAAAGGATTTTAAAAATACTTTAAAAAGCGTTTTTTATGAAAAAGATGATATTCAAAAATTTAGCCAAGTGAGGGGATTTCCTTCTTTGGTTTTTAGAGATATCATGGCAAAAAAACCTTTATCTGTTTCAATTCCTAAGGAATTTGGAGGTAGAGGTGTAAAAGTCAAGGAATGCTTAGGTGTTTTAGAAGCAGCTTCATACGAGTCTTTGCCGCTATCACTAACTTTTGGAATTAACATCGCGCTATTTTTAGAGCCCGTTGCTAAGTATGCCAAAGAAGAAGTAAAAGCTCCTATTTTTAAGCGTTTCTTGGAACAAGGAAATATGGGAGGTTTAATGATTACGGAGCCTAGTTTTGGTTCTGATGCCTTAAATATGGAAACTTCCAATGTATATAAAGACGGTAAGTACCACATTGAAGGATATAAGCACTGGCAAGGATTAACAGGATTAGCAGATTATTGGTTAATAACTTCTCGTAAAAAAGGTGAAAACGGTAAATTAGGAAGAGATATAGACTTTTTTATCGCTGATAACCAAAACCCAGAACAAAGAGTTGAGGTAGAAGAGTATTATAATAATGCAGGTTTGTATGCTATTCCTTATGGTAATAACAAATTAGACTTACACGTTCCTGAGAATCAAAA
This sequence comes from Wenyingzhuangia sp. IMCC45533, assembly GCF_054111225.1. Lineage (NCBI taxonomy): Bacteria > Pseudomonadati > Bacteroidota > Flavobacteriia > Flavobacteriales > Flavobacteriaceae > Wenyingzhuangia > Wenyingzhuangia sp. IMCC45533. Next base: position 2,650,843 of record NZ_CM134197.1, read on the forward strand.
GTTAGAAGGAGGAAGTACAGGAATAAAGTTGATGCTAGATTTATTACATCGATCTAGAATGCAATTTCCGGGTATGGCTATGGGGTTCATTAAAAGAATGATGGATGAAGCTATAGAACATTGCAACAATAGAGTTGTTGGAGGAAAAAATTTATTAGCACTAGATAAAGTAAAAGAGCAAATAGCCAACATACAAGCAGCGTTTACTGTATGTTCTGCCATGTGTGCACGTAGCGCTGAACACAGTGGAATTGAAAACGAATTGGCGATGGATCAAGTTGAAGCGAATAGTATGAAATCTGTAATTACAGACATGATGCAAGCCTCTGCGCAAACCTTAGTACAATTGTCTGGTTCGTCAGGATATAAAGAAGAGAATATTGGGGCAAGAGGTATTATGGATAGTAGAGCTTTTATGATTTTTGAGGGGTCTAATGAAATGTTGTATACTCAAATCTCTGAAGCTATTATGAAATTGATGAAACGTAAGAAAATCACCAATTTGTTTGACTTTTTAGTGCAGTATGATTTAACGACCAAGTCCGCAGATTTCTTTAAAGAGATTATCAATTTTAACTTGAACATGGAGCTACCTCAGCGTAAAATGGTAGATTTAGGTAAAATTATAGGTAGAGTAGTTTCTGCTAATTTTGTAATTGACTTGGGAGCCAAAGGTTTTAGAAACGATTTGGTTTCAGAATCTATCAACTCATTAAAGCACGAGGTAACTGCTTTTGTAAGTTCTTTAACTTTTCAACCTAACACGCAACTAATTACCGATTATAAAAGCGATAGCGCTTGGTTAAATTTGGTGTAATTGGCACAAAGTAAGATTCAAAAAATAAATTCCAAAAAGCAGCAATGAGAAGTCATTGCTGTTTTTTTGTTAATAGATTTCACACTTTTGGGGCTCAGGCTATTACTGATAAGTTATGATGATGAATTTGATTTGATACATTTTTTAGGTTATTAAATTCAAATTAAATATTGATTAAATCTATAAAATTAGTATATTTGCCACCGCTAATAGCAACGGTCTGGTAGTTCAGCTGGTTAGAATACCTGCCTGTCACGCAGGGGGTCGCGGGTTCGAGTCCCGTCCAGACCGCGAAAAAGCTTCAACATCTGTTGAAGCTTTTTTATTATAACAAATATTGTACGCTATTTAGATCCAAAAGCTAAAAAAAGCGTTCAACATAAGAATGTAAATCGAGTTGTATTCTTAAAGCACTGATTCATCGTATTATTTGTTATAAAAAGAAAACGACAACCGAAGTTGCCGTTTTAAATGTTTTCACAACGGAATAATCCTTATTGTGAATTGATTTCAAATTGTATTGCTAATTTAATTTTTTTTATGAAGTAATGACATAAATAATTATATTTAATTATAACGTTTTATAAATTAAAATAATTTCTTTTAAAAACGAAGTCAATTCAATATTGCTCTTAGGCAATAGACATATAAAAATAGCATGAAAAAAATATTAGGATTAGACTTAGGTACTACCTCCATTGGTTGGGCCTTAGTTCGTGAAGCAGAAAACAAAGAAGAAGTATCAAAAATCGTAAAACTTGGTGTCAGAGTCAATCCACTTAGTACAGATGAAATTACTGACTTTGAAAAAGGGAATTCTCTGGCTGTCAACGCAGATAGAACTTTAAAAAGGGGTGCTCGCAGAAACTTGCAACGTTTTAAACTAAGGAGGCAAAATTTAATAGAAACTTTGCTGAAAAATAATATCCTTAAATCAGAATCTATTCTTACAGAATCGGGAAAGAACTCCACTTTCGAAACACTTAGTCTTAGGGCTAAATCGGCTAAAAAGCGCATTGAAAAAGAGGAACTTGCTAGGGTTCTATTGACCATTAATAAAAAAAGAGGATATAAAAGTAGCAGAAAAGCTAGAAATGAGGAGGAAGGAACCTTAATTGATGGTATGGCTGTGGCAAAAGAATTGTATGACCAAAATGTAACCCCAGGTCAATACGTCTATCAATTATTGAAAGAAGATAAAAAGTACGTTCCAGATTTTTATCAATCTGATTTGAAAAATGAATTTTTAAAAGTATGGGAGTTTCAAAAGCAATATTACTCAGATGTTTTAACGAACGAATTATTTCGAAATTTAGAAGGTAAAAACAAAAATCAAACATGGGCGATTTGTAAAGAGCCTTTTGATATCAAAGGAATTACTCAAAAAGGTAATGCAATTAGCAAAAGATTAGAAAAGTATAGATGGAGAAATGAGTCTTTAAATATTAAAATTGATTTAGAAACTTTAGCGATTGTACTACAGGAAATTAATAATGATTTAAACAAATCAAGCGGTTATTTAGGAGCTATAGGTGATAGGAGTAAAAAGTTATATTTCAACAAAATAACAGTAGGGCAGTATTTATACAGACAGATTCAAAAGAATAGACACACCAGTTTGAAAAACCAAGTTTTTTATAGACAAGATTATTTAGATGAATTTGAACAGATATGGGAGACTCAATCTAAATTTCATTCTGAACTAACAAATTCTTTAAAAAAGGAGATTAGAGATATTATTATTTTTTACCAGAGAAAATTAAAATCTCAAAAAGGTTTGATTAGCGTTTGTGAGTTTGAACAGAACACGATAAAAATTGCTGTTGGAGACAAATTTAAAAAGAAAATAATAGGACCGAGAGTTGTTCCCAAGTCTTCGCCTGTCTTTCAAGAATACAAAATATGGCAAGAATTAAATAATCTAACTTTTACACCTGAGGAAAAGGTGAGCAATAATTTTTCAAATTCAGGTTCTCTTGAAGAGATATTGACTTTAGAGCAAAAACACGTCATTTTTGAGGAACTCAATACAAGGGGAAAGTTAAAGTCTACAGATGTTTTAAAATTACTAAAGTTAAAGGTGAAAGATTGGAAATGCAATTTTGAAACCATTGAAGGCAATCATACCAATCAAGCCATTTATAACGTTCTACAACAAATTTCTGAAAATGAAGGACATGGTTTTGATTGGAATAAAAAAAATGCTTTTGAAATTAAAGAAGAGTTAAAAACAACTTTGCCAATTATAGGAATTAATCCACAAATTTTAGAGTTTGATATCAACCAAGACAATTTTGAGCAACAGCCTAGTTATCAACTATGGCATTTACTGTATTCAGCTGAAGATGATTCTAAAATTAGTAGAGAAGATGAATTAGTTTACGGAAAAACGGCTGTAAATCTAAAAAAGAAACTACATTTAAAGTTTGGGATACCCGCAAAATACGTTTCCTTATTTGCCAATATTAGCTTACAGTCAGATTATGGTAATTTGAGTACAAAAGCCATTCGTAACATCATTCCACACTTACAAGATGGAAACGAATATTCCAAGGCTTGTTTGCTAGCTGGCTATAATCATTCTAACAGTGTTACTGAAGAAGAAAACCTAAAGAGGGAGCTAAAAGAAAAGCTAGAGCTATTACCTAAAAATAGTTTGAGAAACCCTGTGGTAGAAAAAATTTTGAATCAGTTAGTCAATGTTGTCAATCAGATTATTAATACGTATGGTAAACCTGACGAAATTAGGATAGAGTTGGCCAGAGAGTTAAAAAAATCAGCAAAGCAAAGAAAAGAAATGACTTCTGGAATTGCAGCTGCAACCAAGAGAAATCAAGATATTAAGAAAATACTTCAAAAAGCTCCTTTTGATATTTTAAACCCAACCAAAAATGATGTGGTTAGATATCGCTTGTATCAAGAATTAGAAACGAATGGTTACAAAACACTATATACCAATCAATACATAGAACCCTACAAACTATTTTCTAAAGAAATAGATATAGAGCACATTATACCCAAAGCAAAATTATTTGATGATTCATACGCTAATAAAACACTTGCTTTCAGAACTGTAAATCTTGAAAAATCAGATAGAACGTCTTACGATCTTATGGAGGAAAGATACAATTCCGAGCTAGAAAATTATGTTTTAAGAGTCAAAAATTTATACGACGGTGCTCAGATTTCTAAAGGAAAATATAGGAAGCTTTTGATGAAAGAGTGTAATTTAACTGATGGATTTATTGAAAGAGATTTGAAGAATACACAATACATTGCTAAGAAAGCAAAAAATATGTTGCACGAAGTCGTTAGAAATGTAGTTCCAACTACGGGAAGCATTACAGATAAACTAAGAGAGGATTGGGATTTGATTAATGTAATGAAAGAATTAAATCTTCCCAAATACAGAGAATTGGGGTTAACTGTTTTGGAAGAACGAAAAAATGGAAACAAAGTTGAGCAAATCGTAGATTGGACCAAAAGGAACGATCATAGGCACCATGCCATGGATGCTTTAGCAGTGGCCTTTACCACGCACAATCATATTCAATATATCAATAATTTAAAAGCTAAACAAATTGAAACAAGTCCAATATATTCGATTCAACAAGTGATTACGAGTAAAAATAGCAAAGGTAAACGGTTATTTAAGCCACCCATGCAGGACTTTAGAATTGAAGCAAAAAAGCATATAGAAGGTATTTTAATATCTTTTAAAACTAAAAATAAAGTAGTTACAAAAAACATCAATATTACTAAAATCAAAAATGGAACTCTAAAAAAAACACAATTGACTCCTAGAGGCCAACTCCATAAAGAAACTGTATATGGTCGCTCTAAAAAAGAAATAGTAAAACAAGAGAAGATCGGAACAACATTTACTGTTAACAAAATTAACACCGTTACACAACCAGAGTATAGAGCTTTATTACTAAGTAGGTTATCGGAATATAACAATAATCCTAAAAAAGCATTCGGGGGTAAAAACGGACTAAGTAAATCTCCCATACAATTGGCTAATGGTAAGGAAATGCCACTGATAGTGAACACTAAAGTATATGAAGATATATATACTATCCGTAAAGAGATAAGTCCTGACTTAAAAATTGAAAAGATTTTAGATAGCAAAATTCAAAAGCTACTATATAAAAGAATAGAAGCTTTTAATGGGAACAAAAAAGCAGCTCTTTCAGATTTAAACAATCAACCTATTTGGTTGAACAAAGAAAAGGGAATTGCTGTAAAAAGGGTAACTATAAGCGGTGTGTCTAACGTGGAATCTCTACATGATAAAAAAGATCACTTGGGGAATTTGATTCTTGATGCCGATGGTTGCACTCAACCTGTTGATTTTGTAAGTACAGGTAATAACCACCACGTTGCTATTTATAAGGATGATAATGGAAAATTACAAGAACAAGTAATTTCTTTATTTGATGCAGTTGCAAGAGTTAATCAAAAAGAGTCAGTCCCAATTGTAGATAAGAACTATAACAAGCACTTAGGGTGGGAATTTTTGTTCACACTTAAACAGAATGAATTATTTGTGTTTCCTACAGATGATTTTCATCCAGAAGAAATAGACTTATTAAACCCAAATAACTACGCACAAATTAGCCCTCACTTATTTAGAGTACAGAAATTAGGAAGTAAAGATTACACATTTAGGCATCATTTGGAGACAACGGTAACGAATAACGTAAAGTTTACATATAAGCGAATTCAAAACTGTGAAGCTCTAAAAAAAATAATAAAAGTAAGAATCAATCATATAGGCCACATAGTTCAGGTTGGAGAATATTAACAAGTAGTTTAGAGTATGATAAAGCGCACAATATACATAGGGAATCCAACACGTTTAAAACTTAAAAATCGGCAATTATTGATACAAGAACCGTTGGGAGAGGTTAAAGGTTCTGTGCCCGTAGAGGATATGGCTTTGTTAGTTTTAGACCATTATCAAGTTACTATCAGTACGCAGGCAATAAACAGTCTACAAGGGAATGGTGTATGTATTGTTACTTGCGATGCGCATCATCTACCTTTTAGTATTACTTTACCATTCTACGGACATACAGAACATTCTGAACGTGTTAAATTTCAATTGGATGTAAGCGAACCTTTAAAAAAGCAACTATGGAAGCAGACTATTCAACAGAAAATCAAAAATCAAGAAGCTTTGCTAAAGCTCAACAATCGAGTTTATGAACCCATGGAAGTGTATAGAATTGCTACCAAAAGTGGAGATACGACTAATACGGAGGGCAAAGCAGCACAGCATTATTGGAAACATTTATTTCCAGAATTTCAGCGAAACAGATTTGGAGATGGCCCCAATGTGTTATTAAACTTTGGTTATGCTATTTTAAGAAGCATTATTGCTAGAGCGTTGGTAAGTTCTGGTTTGTTACCTGTGTTGGGTTTGTTCCACAAGAACAAATACAATCCCTACTGTTTGGCAGATGATGTTATGGAACCATACCGACCTTTTGTTGATAAAATGGTGGTAAACCATGTTAATAACAATGGGGAGGTGGACGAGTTAACTAAAGAGGTAAAAGCGTACTTGCTGGAAATTGCTACGCAAGATGTTTGGATAGACGGACAGCAAAGACCACTGCTGGTAGCGGTAACCACAACCACGGCATCTTTGTATAAATGTTATACAGGAGAACTAAGAAGCATCAAATATCCTGAACTAGACTAACCTATGTCACAAGACAGATTTAACGCTTATAGAATTATGTGGGTATTGGTGTTTTTTGATTTGCCTACCGAAACTAAAGTTGAACGGAGGGCAGCGAGTTTGTTTCGAAAAGATTTAATTAAAGATGGATTTGATATGTTTCAATTTTCTATTTATCTACGTAACTGTCCTAGTAGAGAAAATGCCAATGTACATATCAAACGCGTAAAAAACGCACTGCCCAAACACGGTAAAATTGGAATCTTATGCGTTACTGACAAACAATTTGGAAATATGGAGTTGTTTCATGGGAAAAAACGGACAGACTTGCCTGGAACAACGCAGCAGCTAGAGCTTTTTTAATTCTACAGATATTGTCACTACATATAAATTTACAAAACGTGATGAATTCGTAGGAAGAAGTGATTTAGGAACGTCAAATCAAGATTTTTTGATAAAGACGAACTCATGAACTTCCGTTTTTTTCATCTAAAAAAACTTTACTTTTCTAAAGTTTTGGGGATTGACCATGTGATTCCTCACATAAAAATACAATTTGAAATCAATTCACAACACAAGCTGTTAACTACGATAACAATAGGATCATGTGATTCCTCACATAAAAATACAATTTGAAATCAATTCACAACCAAAGCTGTGTTTGCAGCTACACCCGTAGGCATGTGATTCCTCACATAAAAATACAATTTGAAATAAATTCACAACCCAGCACCGAAAGTCATGTGACATACGGATCATGTGATTCCTCACATAAAAATACAATTTGAAATCAATTCACAACAGCTCAATTGGTGTAGCTGTATAAAAATGACATGTAATTCCTCACATAAAAATACAATTTGAAATCAATTCACAACTCAAATGTAACGGTTTAATCGAATTTTTTTCATGTGATTCCTCACATAAAAATACAATTTGAAATCAATTCATAACCCAGTTAAACTCATCAGCAACACATTTGTCCATGTGATTCCTCACATAAAAATACAATTTGAAATCAATTCACAACTCAATAGTTTGCCCTAAGTTATTGTTCAAGCATGTGATTCCTCACATAAAAATACAATTTGAAATCAATTCACAGCCTATACTATCATATTGTATATTGTCCTCATCATGTGATTCCTCACATAAAAATACAATTTGAAATCAATTCACAACAGCCACAAGGTTCGGTACGTGCTTGTGCATCATGTGATTCCTCACATAAAAATACAATTTGAAATCAATTCACAACACAACCACCACGTTAATAAGCCTAATTAATCATGTGATTCCTCACATAAAAATACAATTTGAAATCGATTAAGAATAAAAGAAGCTAAAAAATAATTAAAAACCCAAGTCCATTTTATGAAATTGGTTTTACTTAAAAAATTATATTTACACTTATCTTATTTGTAAAAATTCATGAAAGTTTCTGTTGTTATTGTTAACTATAATGTTCGCTACTTTTTAGAGTTGTGCTTGCTAAGCGTAAGTAAAGCTTTAAAAGGTATAGACGGAGAAATTATTGTGGTAGATAACGTATCTAAAGATAAGAGTTGCGAAATGGTAAAAGACCGTTTTCCTGAGGTTACTCTACTAGAAAATAATGAAAATGTAGGTTTTTCAAAAGCAAATAATCAGGGAGTAGCGATAGCTAAAGGAGAATACGTGTTAATTTTAAACCCGGATACGGTAGTAGGTGAAAACTTATTTCACGAAATTTTGCCGTTTGCAGATGAACAATCTGATTTGGGAGCGTTAGGAGTTCGTTTGATAGATGGTACGGGGGTATTTTTACCTGAAAGCAAAAGAGGATTGCCAACTCCTAAAAAATCGTTTTCAAGAATGTTGGGTTCTAACCGCGGAGGTTATTATGCAAGCTATTTAACTAAAGATGGTGTTGGAAAAATAGAAGTATTGGTGGGGGCTTTTATGTTAATGAAAAAAGAAAGATACCTAGAAGTTGGAGGTTTTGATGAGGACTATTTTATGTATGGAGAAGATATTGACTTGAGTTATAAACTTACCCAAGCAGGTTATACCAATTACTACAACGGAAAATCCATCGTAATTCACTATAAAGGAGAAAGTACCAGAAAAGATGTAAAGTATTTAAGACATTTTTACGGAGCGATGAACATCTTTTATCAGAAACATTTAAAACTTACAGGAATAGATTGTTTACTGATGAGGTTTGGGGTAAAGCTATGGTTCTTAATTAAATACTTAAAATTGAGTAACGCACCCATACTTATAGAGGATACTAAAAGAATATTGTTTGTAGGTGAGAGGGATGTAAATGTAGACTTGCAGTTGAATAAAAAAATCACCAGAATAGCTTCGTCAGAAGTAATTAAGTTAGAGGAGTTTATTAGAGAACACGATATACAAGAAATTTGGTTCGAAGAAAAATCTATGTCCTACCAAAGTATCATCAATCAAATAGGTACGCACAGATTTAATGAAGTTTTGTTTAAAATTTTACCAAATTCTACTAACTTTTTAATCGGTAGTAATTCATCCGACGGTAGAGGAGAGGTAATTTATCTCAAATAAAAAAGTCATCACGATTGTGATGACTTTTTTATTGACAGTATCCAATATTTTGTGTAAACAAAAATTCTACGGGGTTTAACTTTTTTAAAGTTGAACCCTTTTTTCAAATATAGTTAAGAACTGGTTAAGAATTAGTCCCCAATTGTGAATTGGCTGAGTCCATTTCTTAGTAATTTGCATCAAAGATAAATAAACTGATTTTTTCAAGGCATCGTCTGTTGGGAAGCTCATTTTGTTTTTAGTGTATTTTCTAATTTTGCCATTAAGATTTTCAATTAGATTGGTGGTGTAAATTATTTTTCTGATTTCTAAAGGGAAATCAAAGAACACGGTAAGTTCCTCCCAATTGTTACGCCAAGATTGTACTGCATAAGGATATTTATCATTCCATTTTTCAGCAAACTGGTCTAATTCGGCTTTAGCCATTTCTTTATTAGGAGCATTGTAAATATGCTTCATGTCTCCTGTAAAAGCTTTTTTGTCTTTCCAAACCACATAACGTGCACTGTTACGAATTTGATGAAACACACAGATTTGAGTATCTGCTGTTGGAAACACATTTTTAATGGATTGTGTGAATCCGTTGAGATTATCGGTAACAGTTACCAAAATATCTTCAACCCCTCTAGCCTTTAAATCAGTAAGTACTCCTTGCCAAAAAGCGGCAGATTCATTCATTCCTAACCACATTCCTAATAGTTCTTTGTGGCCTTCTCTGTTGAGCCCTACGGCTAAGTAAATAGTTTTGTTAACAACCTTTCCTCCTTGACGAACTTTAAATACAATTCCATCCATCCAAACTACGCAATAAACAGACTCTAAAGGCTTGTTTTGCCATTCTAATACTTCTTGATTGATTCTGTCTGTGATGATAGATATAGATGATGTGGAGAGCTTATAGCCATAAATTTGATAAAGTTCATCTTCAATATCAGAAACACTCATACCTTTTGCATAAAGCGAGATTACGATATTTTCTATAGACAGTGAAGTGCTTTTGTGTTTAGGAACCACAACAGGTTCAAAATCACTATTGCGATCACGTGGAACTTTAATCTCGCTTTGACCGAAGCGGTTCTTTACTTTTTTTGTAGTGCTACCATTGCGAGCATTAGTGTTGCTGCGTTTACCATTTTTGGGATAGCCCAAATGAGCATCCATCTCTCCTTGAAGCATAGCTTCTAAAGCGGCACTGTGTAATTCATTCAATAAATTACTTAAATCGTCTTCTGTTTTTAGGCCTTTTAATAGACCACTTTGTAAAAATTGATTTTTTAAATCATCCATAATAAAACTGTGTGTTATAAAATTAATCAAAAAATTAGGCGGGGTTTTAAAACCCCGCCTAATTTCTGTTTACACAGTTTTTTGGACACTACCTTTTTATTGCGTGGTCTTGGTCCCAATTTTTTTTGAGTCTCATTTTTTTATAAACTTTAACCATCAACATTAAAATCACAGATACCAGCAAAATACCCACAACTCCCCAGATCCAGCTAATACTGTTTTTTAAGACCACTAAAAAAACAACAGAGAACAAAATAATAGTGGCTACTTCATTCCATAATCTTAACTGAAATGTAGAGTATTTACAAACATTGTTTTTTAATTGTTTAAAAATCTTGTGGCAAACTAAGTGATAAACAAACAAGGCAAGCACAAAGGATAATTTTACCCACATCCATGTTTGGGTTAAAAAACCAGGAGAGAGGTATAGCAAACCAAAGGCTGTTAAAGCCGTTAATACTGCAGATGGCCATGTAATGATGTACCAAAGCCTTTTTTCCATCAGCTTGTACTGTTCTTGTAACACAATTCTTGCAGAGTCTTCTTTCGTTTCGGCTTCTTTGTGATAAATAAATAACCTGACGATGTAGAATAACCCCGCAAACCAGGTAACTACAAAAATAATGTGGAGCGATTTTAGGTATAAATATTCCATTGCTATTGATTTATCCAATCGTTTAACCAACCACATACAGTGTCTACCCAATCGTCTCTATCATTTAAACACGGAATTGTTTTGAATAATTCTCCTGTGTTCTCTTCAAATTCTTCTTTGGCTTCCATTCCTATTTCTTCAATAGTTTCCAAACAATCTGCAACAAAAGCAGGGGTAACTACAGCCAGTTTTTTTATTCCGTTCTGAGCTCTATCATTTATCGTTATGTCTGTATAAGGCTGTAACCAAGGATCTTTTCCTAATCTAGATTGAAAAGAAGTGCTGTAAAATCCAGGAGCTAAGCCCAGTTTTTTCGCAACTCCCTGCGTGGTTGCATAACATTGATGACGGTAGCAATATTGATGAGCCTCAGATTTTGTATTACAACATTCTCCGTTTAAAGCACAGTGGTTGCCTGTAACATCGGAGTTTTTAATATGTCTTTCGGGAACACCGTGATACGAGAAAAGCAAATGATCAAAATCTTCTTTGTCTAATTCCTCTTTAATGCTTTTAGAAAGAACTTCTATATAGTCGTCATTATCATAAAATGCAGGGAAGTCTGTAAGCGTGATGTTAGGGAACTTTTCTTTTACAATTTTGTTAGCCAACACTACAATGGTTTCCGTAGTAGCCATGGCAAATTGAGGATACAGAGGCATCAAAAGAATTTCTGTAACTCCTTGCTTTGCCAGTTCATCAATTCCACTTTCCATAGAGGGAGATCCGTATCTCATTCCCAAAGCCACAGGAACATTAATTTTTGATTTGACTTTTTTAGTGAATTTTTCGGAGATTACAATTAAAGGAGAACCTTCTTTTGTCCAGACCTTGCTGTAAGCTTCGGCAGATTGCTTGGGTCTGGTATTTAAAATAATTCCTTTTACCAGAAGAGCTCTTGTTACGTAGGGTAAATCTATCACCCTACTATCCATTAAAAATTCGTCTAAATATTTTCTTACATCGCTCACCGATGTACTGTTAGGAGATCCTAGATTTACTAATAATATTCCTTTCATTACTATGAGTTGTTTTGTTTTAATTGTTTTGTTATTTCGTATAAGCTAACGCTAAGACTATTCACTACGTTCATAGATGAATTTAATCCGTACATAGGAATGTGTATGCTTAAATCACATTTATTAAGTACCTCTTTTTGAATTCCGAATCGCTCCGAACCCACAACGAGTGCTATTTTATGATGTTGATTAAAATGATAGGTTTCTACGTTTTTACTGTGGTCGGTTATTTCCAAAGCAATAAGCGTGTAGTTTTCTTGTTTTAGTTTGTCTAGTGTTGTAATAATATCATCATAAAAAATAGTTTGAATATTTTTTTCGGTATTTCTAGCAGTTCTTTGTACCAGTCTGTTGTTTAAATCAGGAGAGTTGCTATTCAAATAGAAAGAGTGCACTCCAAAAGCCTCGGATACTCGCAAACTCATCCCTACATTCTGAGGGGTTCTCAGTTCCTCTCCAACAACCACTAAGGGGAATTTTTGCGTATTATTTGTTACATCGTCGTGCCTCAATTGTTCCATCAACCGTTATTTTGTTTGGTAAATTGTTTGGGGGTAATTCCGAATTTTCTTTTGAACGCTGCAATAAAGTGGCTAGAAGTGCTGTAACCTATTTTGTTACCAATTTCGTTCACGTTTAATTTGTTTTCTAACAACAACTTTTTGCTGTATTCTAACTTGTAATTCAGTAAAAAAGTAAATACAGGAGCTCCGTACACCTCCTTAAACCCTTGCTTTAGTTTTTTTAAATTTAATCCTACAGCCTTTGCTAAAGCCTCTAAAGAGGGAGGGTCGGCCATATGTTCTATCACCATGTTTTTAGCTTGTTTAAGCTGGGTCATGGTTTCTTCGTTAGACATAAAAGGGCAGTTGTCTTTGCTATTGTCCTCTATATTGCTAAAATACAAGCTAAAAAGTTCATAAGCTTTAGCTTTTAAAAACAAATGATTTAGAGGTGAATCATCTGGTTTGGTAACTATCTGATGCAGAACAACTTGTTGTGCAGGAGTAGTTGGTTTGGTATCTATAATGGGCTTACCGATAACAAAATTGTCAAAATTGAGTAGGTAGTTTTCTTCGGTGGTAAACAATGAATGAAAATATTTTACCGGAATTAACATGATAATCATCTGCGAATCGGGCAGGAGGTTGAAGAGGATGTTAGTTTCATCTTCATTAAAATAAACCATTCCAGACTCATTTTTATTCAAATGAATAGCACAGTGTTCCATGTTAAAAGCAACAGTGCTTTTGTTCTTTAAATTGAAAAATAATTGAATATAGTTATTTTCTGTTCTGTATATATAATGTTGATTGTCAGAAGAATTGTTGTTGAGCGTTAGTAAGGAAAATAAGTTTTTTTCGTCCACAAGTATATGAGTACTTTTGTCGATGTTTTGATATTTATTAGAATCGAAAAGCTTCATTTTTTATCGCTACTTTTTAGTATGTGTGAATACAAATTTACATCAAAAAGTACTAAAATAGACTGAAAATAAACTTTTTTTACAAGGAAGTATTACACAAAATATTTTATGTTTTTTGTCATGTTTCAATAGGTTTGTCTAGTGTTTTAAGCTATTTGTAATTAATTTAAATTGGGTGGAAAACCTTGGAGGGGTATTTAAAGTACTTTTATCGATATTAATAAAAAATTATTGGTAGTACTTTTGCCGATACTTATGGGATGTGAACATATGAATAAAGTAAAAATGGGAACGAAGCTTTACAATGTAGGGGTGAGTTATAAAAAAGCAGACGTGGAAACTCGCAGTGCTTTTAGCTTATCTAAACAAAAGCAAATTTCCTTGCTAAAAGATGCCAAGTCTAAAGGAATAGACGGCGTGATGGTTTTATCTACTTGTAATAGAACAGAAATTACAGGTTTTGCAAAACATCCTTTTGAGTTGATAGGCTTACTATGTGAACATTCGAATGGAACTGTAGAAGATTTTGTAAAATTTTCTAACGTTTTTAAGGGTTCAGAAGCCATTCAACATTTATTTGATATCGGAACAGGTCTCGAAAGTCAAATTTTAGGAGACTATGAAATTGTGGGGCAGTTAAAACAATCTTACCAATTGGCTCAAAAATACGGAACCATCAATACTTATTTACAGAGATTGATGAACTGTGTTTTACAGGCTAGCAAAGATGTAAAAAACAACACAAAATTAAGTTCTGGAACTACCTCGGTTGCTTATGCAGCTACTCAGTATATTATTGATAATGTAGAAAATTACAACTCTAAAAGAGTGTTGGTGTATGGTTTGGGAGAAATTGGTAAAAATGCTTGTAAAAACTTGCTTAAATACACTGAGAATAATAATATTCACTTAATTAATAGAACGCATGCCAGAGCTATTGAGTTTTCTGAAACGCATCAAAATGTAGCCATTAATACTTACGAAAATTTAGACGTAGAAATAGAAGATGCAGATATATTAATTGTTTCTACAGGATCAGAATTACCAACGATAACAAGTAAAAATGTTGCCAAAGACAAACGCTTGTTAATTTTAGATTTATCTATGCCTGAAAATGTAGATAAAGAAATTAAAAAATTAGAAGGAATTACATTAGTGAATGTAGATAAGCTTTCTAAAATAACAGATAAAACGCTGGCTAAGAGACAGTCTGAAATCCCTAAAGCTAAGTCTATCATTAATAGACACAAACAAGATTTTGTGGATTGGTTAGACCAAAGAAAATTTACCCCCGCAGTAGCTGCTTTAAAAACATCTTTACAATCTATTCAAGAAGATGAAATTAATTTTCATCAAAAAAAGATTGACGGTTTTAATACTGAGCATGCCGAGCAAATCACTTCTAGAATTATTCAAAAAATTACCACACAATTTGTAAAACATCTCAAGGAAGAAAGTACTTCTGTAGACCAGAGCATAGAAATTGTTAGTAAAATATTTAACGCTACTTTATAAAACTCACTAAATGAGTAAAATCATAAGAATTGGTACCAGAAATAGTGAGCTTGCTTTGTGGCAAGCCCATTTGGTACAGGGGCAATTAGAGCATTTAGGATACCCAACTAAAATTGTAGAATTGTCTTCCGTAGGAGATGAAATTTTAGATATTCCATTGCACCAAATAGGAAGTATGGGGGTTTTTACCAAAACTTTAGATGTAGCCATGTTACGTGGGCAGATAGATATTGCAGTTCATTCTTTAAAAGATGTACCTACGCAATTGCCTGAAACTATTGTACAAGCTGCTGTTTTAAAAAGGGCAGATGTGCATGATGTTATTGTGTACAAAGGAACAGAGGAGGAATTGTTGGCAGAAGGTGCTACTATAGCTACAGGTAGTTTAAGAAGAACAGCACAGTGGTTAAATAAATATCCCTCACACCATTTAACAGATTTACGTGGAAATGTAAATACACGTTTGCAAAAATTAACAGATAACAGTTGGAACGGAGCTATTTTTGCCAAGGCAGGCTTAGAGCGTATCAATTTGTTACCCAAAAAACATTTGGTGTTAGATTGGATGATTCCAGCCCCAGCTCAAGGGGCGATTATGATTACGGCTTTAGAAAGTGATAAAGAAGTTTTAGAAGCTTGTAAAAAATTACATCATAAAGAAACTGCTTTGTGCGTAGGGATTGAGCGTGATTTTATGAAGACTTTAGAGGGAGGATGTACTGCTCCTATTGGAGGATATGCCGAAATTGTGGAAGATAAAGTAGTGTTTAAAGGCTTGCTAAGTGCCATTGATGGCAAAGAGCAAAAGGGAGTTTTTAGAATAGCAGATATAAATGATGCTGATGATTTAGGAAAAATTTGTGGAGAAGAAGTTCTGGCAAATGGAGGCAAGGAGTTAATGGCGGAGATTAAAAAAACGATCAAGAAATAAAAAAGATTAGACTTTAAACATCGCTTTAAATGGTTTTTGAGGAATGATAAAATAGTATTCTGAAGTAAAAATGAAAATATTATCAACCAAAAAATTAACGGAAACACAGCTCAACCTATTACAAGGTTTTGAAGTTGATGAAGTGCCGATGATAAAGATATCGTACGGGTCAAATTTTAAGGTTGATGAGTGGGTTTCAAACGCTATATTTACAAGTGCAAACAGTGTAAAATCAGTATTTGAAATTCATCAAAATAATACAGATTGGTTTGATAGGGTGTATTGTGTGGGAAATAAAACGCAATATTTGTTAGAAAAACAGGGTTTAAAAGTAGATTTTGTAGCTAATAATGGTGTTGAGTTGGCTGAGTTTTTAGCTCATCATTTTTCATCAAAAGCGGAAGAATTAAAGCAAGTAAACTGGTTTTGCGGAAATTTGAGAAATGAAGAATTACCCACAATTCTAGCGGAAAATGGAATTATGGTTACAAAGTATTTGGTTTACCAAACGGAATTGATTTCCAGAAAACTAGAAAAAAAATACGATGCTATTTTGTTTTACAGTCCGTCAGGAATTAAGAGTTACATCAAAGAAAACAAAGTAACAGAAGTACCTGTCATTTGTATTGGAGTAACCACAGCTACGGAGGCAATAAATCATTTTAAAAATGTTTTTATAGCTGAGGATACTAGTGTAGAATCGGTGATAAAAAAAGCTATGGAGGTACTGAGTAATCAGGTTATTGTATAAGGTTAAGCACAGCCAAAAGCCATTGGCAAAAAACGAAAGGCTTATAAAATGAATAGAACAAGAAGGTTAAGAAAAACGGAAGGAATTAGAAGATTGGTAAGGGAAAACAAACTTACCGTGGACGATTTAATTTATCCGTTGTTTATAGAAGAGGGAGAAAACATAGAGAAAGAAATTGTTTCTATGCCAGGTATCTTTCGTTTTTCACTAGATAAACTTTCCAAAGAATTGGATGAGGTTGTCGGTTTAAATATACCTGCTGTATTGTTGTTCGGTATTCCATCAGAAAAAGATGATGAAGGAACTGAAACTTGGAATGATAACGGAATTATGCAACAGGCTGTGAGGTTCATTAAAAAGAATTATCCAAGTTTGTACGTGATAACAGATGTTTGCTTTTGTGAATATACAAGCCACGGACATTGTGGAATTATTCACGACAATGATGTTGATAATGATGCAACCTTAGTCAATTTAGCCAAACAAGTCATTTCTCATGCCAAGGCAGGGGTAGATATGGTAGCTCCGTCAGGGATGATGGATGGTACAGTAGAAACGATTAGAGAAGCCTTAGACAACAGTGGTTACCCTAATTTACCTATTATGGGGTATTCAGTAAAATATGCATCAGCATTTTACGGACCTTTTAGAGATGCAGCAGATTCTGCTCCTACATTTGGAGATAGAAGAACTTATCAAATGGATCCTGCTAATAGATTGGAAGGACATAGAGAAGCTTCTTTTGATGATGAGGCGGGGGTTGATATTTTAATGGTGAAACCCGCATTGTCTTATTTAGATATTATTAGAGATTTAAAGGAGGATTTTGATAGACCTGTTGCTTGCTACAATGTAAGCGGAGAATATGCGATGGTAAAAGCTGCAGCAGAAAAAGGTTGGATTGATGGAGAAAGAGTGATGATGGAATCTTTGCTATCTATGAAAAGAGCAGGAGCGGATATTATTATTACCTACTTTGCCAAAGAAGTAGCTAAAGTTTTAAATAGAAAAGATAATAACTAGGTTGTTTTGGCATATAATTAATCTACCAACGACGAATTAAAATGAGAAGTTTTGTAAAAGTAATAGTGTTTTTAAGTTCATTGTTTGGGTTTTCCCAAACACAAGAAATGCGCTGGACGGAGAATAAACTCACGTGGGATGACTTTAAAGGTGCTTATGAACCAAAGTCGAGCGGAAGCGCAAAAACGTGTTACAAAATAAATATTTCTCCTAGCAATGTACAAACTGATATACACGATCATATTATAAACTATGAAGTCGTTACGGTAGAAGCTGTTTTTTTGCCAGAAAAGTCTTGGTCAATTGATAAAAAAAATGATTCAAACTTACTAAGACACGAACAGTTGCATTTTGACATAGCCGAGTTATTTGCTAGAAAAATTAGAAAGAGATTTAGAGAGCTAAAAGATGTTAAAGATGCTAGGTTTTCTGAGTATCAAAATGCGTATTCGACTATATGGAAAGCTTGTAGAAAATTTCAAAAAAAATATGATTCAGAAACAATTCATGGTATCAAAAGAAAAGTCAATGACGAATGGAGTGAAAAAGTTTCTAAAGAATTGGATCTGTTACAAGCTTATAAATAAATCAGTTTGATTTGATAAGCTTAGAAAGTAATAGTATGTATTAGTCGAAAATTATAAAACAGATAGAAATTAACCTTACAAAGGTATATAAACATTGATACTTGTATCGAAATATCCAAAAAGAAATGAATTTTAAAAACTCGGAATATTTATATAAAAAAGGGTGTGAAAATTTGGTGGGTGCTGTAAATTCACCTGTAAGAGCTTTTGCTTCTGTAGGAGGAAACCCTTTGTTTATAGATAAAGCAAAAGGGGCTTATATAAAAGATGTTGATGGTAACAAATATATAGACTTGGTACTGTCGTACGGACCTATGATTTTAGGTCATAGAAACAAAAAAGTTGAAAAGGCTGTTTCTAGAGCTTTAAAAAAAGGATATTCTTTTGGAGCCTCTACTCATGCAGAAATTACGTTAGCTAAAATTGTTTGCGATGCTTTTCCTGGTATGGACAAAGTTAGATTTGTAAACTCTGGAACGGAAGCGGTGTTAAGCGCAATTCGATTGGCGAGAGCACATACAAATAAAGATAAAATTATTAAGTTTTCTGGATGCTACCACGGGCATATGGATGCCATGTTAGTGGCTGCGGGGTCTGGATTGGCAACACTAAGCTTACCAGGGTCTAAGGGGGTTCCCTCTCAAGCCGTAGAAAACACGTTAATCTCTGAATATAACAATTTAGAAAGTGTAAAAGCCCATTTCGAAAAACACGACGATATTGCTGCTGTTATTTTAGAGCCAGTAACAGGAAATATGGGAGTTGTGCAGCCTACAGATGAGTTTATCAAAGGATTGCGTGAAATAACAAAGGAGCATAATGCACTTTTAATTTGCGACGAAGTAATGACAGGCTTTCGTTCTAAGTTTGGGGGAGCGCAAGAAATTATTGGTGTACAGGCAGATATTACTTGCTTAGGAAAAGTAATTGGAGGAGGTTTTCCTGTAGGTGCTTACGGTGCTAGTAATGAGATTATGGAGAATGTGGCTCCATTGGGAGGTATGTATCAAGCAGGAACTTTATCGGGTAATCCCATTGCGATGGCAGCAGGAATTTCTACGCTAACAGAATTAAAAAAACAAAATCCGTATAATAAGTTTAACGTAGTAGCAGAAAAAATTGAAGGATTTTTACTAACGGCTGCCAAAAAATACGGAGTGGATTTAACTGTAAATAGATTTGGATCGATGATGAATCCTTTCTTTACCGCTACCGAAGTAACAAATTTTGTAGATGCACAAACCTCAGATACCTCTAAATTTGCTAAGTTCTTTTGGGCGATGATAGAAAATGGAGTGTTTTTACCACCTTCTCAGTTCGAAGCTTGGTTTTTGTCTTCTTCTCTAACTATTAGAGAAATGAAAAAACTAGAGGTGGCAATTGATGCTTCTATGAAATTGGTAGCAGATGTCAAGTAGGCAAGTGCACTAGATGCATGCATAATTTTATAGAATCAATGATAGCATCAGAAATAGGTGTATTGCCAAAGTTGACCTTCAAAGAAGCGAATAACAGAATAATTAAAATTCAAAAATGCTACTTAGCGTTCATAAACAATTAAAATCAAAATAGTAAGCAAGTACTAGATACTAGCTACCAGCTACTAACTACTAATTATGATAAAAAACGACCTATATTTAAGAGCCCTAAAAGGAGAAACTGTAGAAAGACCTCCTGTGTGGATGATGAGACAAGCTGGAAGATATTTACCAGAGTTCCAAGAAATCAAAAAGAAATACGATTTTTTCACACGTTGTCAAACGCCAGAATTGGCAGCAGAAATTACGGTACAACCCATTCGTAGATACGGAATGGATGCAGCCATTTTATTTTCGGATATTTTGGTAGTGCCACAAGCGATGAATAT
Organism: Wenyingzhuangia sp. IMCC45533; assembly: GCF_054111225.1. Taxonomy (NCBI): domain Bacteria; kingdom Pseudomonadati; phylum Bacteroidota; class Flavobacteriia; order Flavobacteriales; family Flavobacteriaceae; genus Wenyingzhuangia; species Wenyingzhuangia sp. IMCC45533. The sequence goes on from NZ_CM134197.1 coordinate 2,670,975, forward strand.
AGAGGTGGAGATGAAAAACGGAATTGGGCCTTGGTTACCCAATCCGATAAAAAATATTCAAGATGTAGAAAAAGCAATTGTTCCTAATATTGATGAAACTTTAGGATATGTAATGGATGCCATCAAACTGACCAAAGAGATGTTGAATGATGAAATACCATTGATTGGTTTTGCAGGATCTCCGTGGACAATTTTGTGCTACTGTATTCAAGGGCAGGGTTCTAAAAACTTTGATAAAGCAAAAGAATTTTGTTTTACTCAGCCTTTAGCGGCTCATACTTTGTTACAAAAAATTACAGATACGACCATTGCTTATTTAAAGAAAAAAGTAGAAGCTGGGGTGAATGCAGTTCAAGTATTTGATTCATGGGGTGGGATGTTATCTCCAGTAGATTATCAAGAATTTTCTTGGAAATACATCAATCAAATTATAGAAGCGTTAAAAGACGATGCTCCTGTAATTGCCTTTGGAAAGGGATGTTGGTTTGCATTAGAAGAAATGTCTAAATCAAATGCTTCGGCTTTAGGAGTAGATTGGACCATCACACCAGAGTGGGCTCGTAAATTAACGGGAGGTAACATAACGCTACAAGGAAATTTTGATCCTACTCGTTTATTTTCACCACCCTCAGAAATAAAGAAGCAAGTAAAAACAATGATTGATGCTTTTGGTAAGGACAAATACATTGTAAACCTAGGGCATGGTATTTTACCAAACATCGGTTTAGAAAACGCAGGTGCTTTTATAGAAGCTGTAAAGGAGTACGGAAATTAGTATTTGATACTCAGCACAAAATATTAAGTGGTAGCTCTGTACTTGCTACTTTGTACTCTATACTGAAATAAATGAAAGAACAATTTTACCAATACTTACAAAATTTACAAGACGCTATTTGTAAAGGTTTAGAAGCAGTAGACGGACAAGCCAAATTTGTAGAAGATTTATGGGATAGACCTGAGGGAGGTGGAGGACGTACACGTGTAATTTCTAACGGAAACGTTTTTGAAAAAGGAGGAGTTAATATATCTTCCGTACACGGTACGCTGCCAACAGCGATGCAAAAAAGTTTTGGAGTTTCAGATTCTAATTTCTACGCTTGTGGTTTGAGTTTGGTTATTCATCCTACCAATCCAATGGCTCCTACGGTACACGCTAACTGGAGGTATTTTGAACTTTACAATGATCAGGGAGAAGTGGTAACACAATGGTTTGGAGGTGGGCAAGATTTAACTCCGTATTATTTGTTTAACGAAGATGCAAGCCATTTTCACTCCACATGTAAAAAAGCTTGTGATCTTCATGATCCAATGTTTTATCCTACTTACAAAAAGAAGTGTGATGAATACTTTTGGAATACTCATAGAAATGAGGCTAGAGGGATAGGAGGCTTGTTTTTTGATTATTGCAAACCTTCTAATGAAATGTCTTTAGAGCAGTGGTATAATTTTGTGACAGAAGTAGGAAACAGCTTTTTAGAAAGTTACGTACCTATTGTAAATAAACGTAAAGATTTAACCTATACCAAAGACCAAAGAGATTGGCAAGAAGTAAGAAGAGGACGTTATGTGGAGTTTAATTTGGTTCACGATAGGGGAACTTTGTTTGGTCTAAAAACAAACGGAAGAATAGAGTCCATTTTAATGAGCTTACCTCCTCATGTGCAATGGCATTACTGCCATGAGCCAAAGAAAGGAAGTTGGGAAGAAGAACTGATTAAAGTTTTAAAGAGTCCCAAAGACTGGGTTTAATTATAAAAGGCGAAATAAATATTTCGTCTTTTTTTTGAACAAAATCTACTGTTGCTTTGTCTCGCAGAATCCGCATGAGGATCGTTTAGATTGTCAATTTACTCCAGTATAACTTACAGATTAAAAATAGGCAAACACATTTTAATGACCCTTAAACAAATGAAAAAACACATAAGAACATATAAATTATTGCTTGTAAATTAAACCTTAGGGTTAATATTTAGTTTTGTTTATAGTAAATACTTAACACTTGTTTTATCGCATGAAATATAAAATTACCTTCATTTTTTTAGTGGCAACCATTAGTTTATTTTCACAACATATCAACTTTGATTCTAATTGGAAGTTTAAACAAGAAGATATTGAGGAAGCGCAGAATACTACCTATAATGATAAGACTTGGAGTCCCTTGAATTTACCTCACGATTGGAGTATTGAAGGAGCTTACGACGAATCCAATCCAATGGGAGATAAGTGCGGTTATTTACCTGCAGGTATAGGGTGGTACAGAAAAACAATAGCTATTCCGAAAGAGTGGAAGGAAAAGTTTGTGGAAATATATTTTGAAGGGGTTTTTATGAATAGCACCGTTTGGGCAAATGGGCAGAAATTAGGAACAAGACCTTATGGATGGATTTCATTTGCGTATGATATTAGTAAAATAGTAGATTCATCTAACGAAATTACTTTTGCAGTAAGAGTAGATAATAGCAAACAACCTGCAGCAAGGTGGTATACAGGGAGTGGAATTTACGCTCATGTTTGGTTAGATGTTAAGAATAAAACTCATATCAAAAGAGATGGTGTTTTTATAAAAACCAAAGGCAATAATATTTCTGTTTCAACAGAAGTAGTTAGCACAGGTAGTTCAAAGAAAACAGGAGCAACTTTAAAAACCAAAGTACTAGATAACAAAGGAAATTCAGTTGGAGAAATTCAAAGAAAACTTAAGGTTTGTCCACAAGAACATAACACAGTTGATAGCCAAATACAGTTAAACGATGTCAATTTATGGAGTGTTGATAGTCCGTATTTGTACACTTTAGTTTCCGAGGTGTGGGTCAACGGAAAAATGATGGATGTTGTCAAGACTAAATTCGGAGTTAGAGATTTAAAATGGATACCTGAAACTGGAATTTGGTTAAACGGAAAAAACATAAAGCTACAAGGAGTTTGTAATCATCAAGAAGCAGGAGCTTTAGGAGCTGCTGTCCCAGATAAAATCATCCGTTATAGAATTCAACAATTAAAGAACATGGGGGTAAATGCTATCAGAACTTCGCACAATCCTCAAACTCCAATTTTTTATGATATCTGTGATGAATTGGGAATGCTAGTGATGGACGAAATTTTTGATGGATGGATGAAAAAAGCAGATGAAGATTACGGAGCACGTTTTTTTGATGAATGGTGGAAAAAAGATTTGACAGATTGGATTAAGAGAGATAGAAATCACCCCTCCATCATTATCTATAGTGTAGGTAATGAGACCAAAGGAGAGATAGGAAAAGAATTAGTTGCCCAATGCCATTTAATAGACAACACAAGACCTGTAACATCGGGTCATTCAGAATCTCATTTTATGGATGTTTTGGGGGTAAATGGACATAGCGAGAAAAAAGGTTTTTTTGATCATTTGGAAGAAGAGCAAAACGGAAAAGTATTTGTAGGAACTGAAAACACACATACTTGGCAAGTAAGAGGATATTATAGAACTAAAACTTGGTTTAGAGATGGTTTTCCAAGTAAAAAACAAAAACCTTATGCTTTACTAGATTTAACAAAGAAAGAAGTTTTTACCCACGATTGGATTGACCATTCTGAGAGATCTAATCACAAACAAATTTTTAATTCTAGTTACGACAATGCAATGGTACGAGTAAGCTCTCGTTTGAACATCGCTCAAATAAGAGATATTCCCGCTTACGCAGGTTCCTTTAGATGGACTGGTCATGATTATATAGGTGAGGCAGGGTATGTTCACGGAGGTTGGCCTTTTAAAGCTTTTATGGGTGGAGCTATTGATTTGGCAAATTTTGAGAAAGATTTGTATTATTTGTATCAAAGTCAGTGGACTAATGAGCCAATGGTTCATATTTTACCACACTGGACACATCCTAAGGTAGCCTTGGGAACAGAAATTCCGGTTTGGATATATTCTAATTGTGATGAAGTGGAATTGTTTTATAACAATACCTCCTTAGGAAAACTCAAACCAGGGAAAGATTGGCAGAAAATGCAATGTCAATGGATGGTGAAGTGGAATCCGGGTACTTTAAAAGCAATTGGATATAAAAATGGAAAAATAGTTTCACAGCAAACAGTAAAAACAGCAGATGCTCCCTCTAAAATTAAGTTGAGTGTGGACGGAGAGCCGTTATCTAAAACAGCAAACGATATTGTACAGGTGCGTGTAACCACTACCGATGCTAAAAATAAATTTTATCCTTATGGAGAAAATAGAACTTACTTTAATGTGCTAGGTGCAGGTAAAATTAAAAGTTTAGGAAACGGTAGTCCTGTAGATGTGGAACAGCACGTAGGACCTAATCATAGAAAAGCGTTTTATGGTTTGACCAGAGCATTTATAGAATCCACTAATTCAGACGGTGATGTAGCTTTATTAGCAAGTTGTATTTTAGGAGAAAAGAAACTAATTACATCTCAAAAAGTAAGTATTGATACAGATTTATTAGTGCTCAGGGGAAATAAGCCCAATGTTGATATAGAAATCTATTATACCACCGATGGAACTACTCCCACAAAAAAATCATCTAGATATTTACAGAGTTTTGATGTTGATTTGGGAACCACAGTAAAAGCTTTGTTAGTTTTAAACGGAAAAGAAGTTCAGCTAATGGAAGAAACTTTTTCTAAAAAGCAAGGTTTTACTTGGAATGAACATACAAACCAGAATACGGTAATAGGGGAGCAGGCAGAAAATGCAAAAATAGAAGACGGTCGTATTGCTAAAAAAGGAAATGGTTTTTATGGAAAAGGATTTGTAAGACTAGATAATCAAATTGGAGCTGCTATAGAGTGGTATCAAGAAAATGATGGAGGAGAAGGAGATGCGGATTTGTTCATCAGGTATAGTGGGAAATATAGCAACGCACCAGGAACGTATATCAAAGTAATCGTGAACAATGAAGTAATCAAAGAAAAGATGTTTTTAAGAAATACTAGAAACACGAATAACTTTTGGAACAAAGTAAAATTACCTATAAAAATCTTAAGGGGTGCTAATACCATAAGAATTGAGACACTAGAAAACAAAGGTTTGAGTATCGATGAAATTTTAATAAACTAGATAAAAAATTACGATATAAAACATTGTTTAGTTAGATTTGAGGTGTAAAAATTGAAATAGCAAGGTTTTTGCACTGTCTTACTAATCTAGCTAATCAAACCAAAAATGTTAAGCATAAAGCATATATAAACGCACGCAAACAAAACTTATATGGATAGCGACAAAAAAAATAAGTATTTACGTTTTTTTTGTAGCCCCAGCATTATATTGTCAAATAAGCTATTTAATAAAACTCAATAAAAAATTAGAAATACCATGATTAAAAAAATTGCACTTATTTTTTTACTTTTCGTAAGTCAACTTAGCACTAATATATATAGCCAAGTAATAAATGTTTCAGAATTTGGAATAAAGCCAGGGAAAGATGTCACGTTAGAGTTGAATCAGTTAATTAAATCTTTAAAAGGAAAAAAAGGAGTTACTTTATTTTTTCCAAAAGGACAGTACGACTTTTATCCTGAAAATGCCGTTGAACAATACAGAGCAGTTACCAATCACGACAATAGCATAAAAAAAATGGCGTTCCCATTATTTGGGTTCGAAAACTTCACTCTGGACGGTAATGGTTCTACCTTTATGTTTCACGGTAAAATATGCCCAATTACTGTAGAAAACGGAAATCATACAATTTTAAAAAACTTTACCATAGACTGGAAGCAGTCTTTTGTAAACGAACTAAAAGTATTAAGCAATAATACAGAAGAAAACTCCTTTGTAGCAGAAGTAAATTCAGGTACTTCTGAGTTTGAGGTTAAAAAAGGACAAATATATTTTAAGCATTATGATTGGAGCGATCCTATTGGACAAAACATAGCATTTGATCCTAAAACGAGTACCGCTATTTGGGACACTAGAAGTTATTACTTAAGTCCTAAAGGGAAAGTAACTAAGCTAAGCGATAAGACAGCTAAATTCACTAATTTCACAAAAAAAACACCTCCTGTAGGTACTATTTTTGCTGCTTATGGACCTTCCCCAGGAGGTAATAGATTTGCACAAGCTATACATTTGTCTCAGACTAATAATACAATAATAGAAAATGTAACTGTTTACGCTGCGGGTGGTATGGCTGTAATTGCGGAACGATGCGAAAATGTTACCTTAGATAAGTTGTCCGTAACATCAAGAAAAGATAGAACTTTTTCTACCAGAGCAGATGCAACACACTTTGTTGGGTGTAAAGGATTGATTAAAGTTGAGAATTGCTTGCTAGAGCATATGCTAGATGATGGAATTAATGTACACGGAGCATACGTTAAAGTAATGGAGTACATAGGAAATAACAAATTTATTTGTGAAACTAGTCATGTTCAACAGATGGGATTTATTTTTGGAGGTGCTGGAGATAAAGTAATGTTAACTTCGAGAGAAACCGTATTGCCTATTTTTGAAACTACTATTAAGGAAGCAGAGTACTTAAATGAACAGAGAATATTATTGACGGTATCTGAAATGCCAAAAAAATTACCAGCTGGATTGCTTTCTTTTGAAAATTTAACGTGGAATCCAGATTTAGAATTAAGAAACAATACAATAAGAGATAATAGAGCGAGAGCAGCTTTGATTACAACTAAAGGAAACGTAATTGTAGAAAACAATTTCTTCTCATCTCAAATGCACGGAATTTTAATCGAAGGAGATAACAAAAAATGGTACGAATCTGGTGGAGTTAAAAACGTTGTTATCCAAAACAATACTTTTGAAAATATAGGATATGGAAATGGACAATCCTACCCGTTATTTGCCTCTCCAATGTTAACTCCACAGCAAAAATTAGGAGATAGAAAATTTCATAATAACATTACTTTTAGTAACAACACCATAAAAAGTTTTAACGGACATTTGGTACATGCGCTATCTGTTAAGAATTTAAAAATAGAAGGAAACCTAATAGAAGGAGATAAATCTACTTATCCTTTAGGAAAGCAATTATCTTCTATAAGTTTGGATTATTGTGAGGACGTAACTATCCAAAAAAACAAGTACAAAGGTTTTGATTGGAAAAATACCATCCATGTAAAAGAAAATTGTACTAATGTTAATATCAAGAAAAACAAAGATTTAAGTAAATAATTTTATGTTAGGAATTACGGTTTTTGGTTTTTATAAAATCTGAATTAAACCATTGAACTGTTAAGTAGTCAAACTATTTAGTGATTTAAGAATTATGTAACGGTAATACGTTATTTATGTGAAATTGAGTTAGATGCTTTAATTTTATTAGCTTTGTCGCTATATCCAACAATAAAATTTAAATTTAAATGAAAAACGTTTTAACGCTATTTTTGGCTTTTATTATTTCAATAAAGGTATTCTCTCAAGAAAAACCCAACATTGTAATGTTGTTTATTGATGATTATGGATGGTCCGATATAGGATACAGAAATAATTCTTTTAAAACTCCTAATTTAGATCAGTTAAAAAGGGAAAGTTTAGATTTTCAAAGAGCATACATTCCTACACCTACTTGTAGCCCTAGTAGATTATCATTATTGACTGGTAAAGAAGCTGTTAGGTTGCAAATGGTAAGACATATTGCTCTAGATCCAAAAAGGCCCCATGCGAAATATGGAATGTTAGAAAGAGATCCTGCTCAAATGCCATCTTTAAATTATTTGCCATTAGCAGAAACTACTTACGCAGAAAAACTAAAAGAACATGGCTACTACAATCATTTTATTGGTAAGTGGCACTTGGGTCATACAGGTAGATATCCTGTAGATCAAGGTTTTGATTCTGAATTTGGGGTGACTGATGCAGGACATCCTAGAAATTACTACTATCCTTTTTTTAAGCCTAATGAAGATCCTAAGGGATTTATGAAAAATTATAAAGAAGGAGATTACTTAACGGATGTGTTAACTAATGGAGCGGTAGATTTTATAAAGGATTACGACAAGAAGAATCCTTTTATGCTTACTTTTTGGTACTATTCTGTTCACGGTCCTTCTGTGGGTAGAAAAGATTTATTGGCTAAATATCAAGCAAGAGGAATTCAGGGTAAATATGCTCATCATCATGCAATGGTAGAAGCGATGGATGAATCTGTTGGTAAAGTTAGAAAGGCTTTAGAGGATAAAGGAATTGCGGACAACACAGTAATTATATTACTGTCTGACCAAGGTGGTGCCTATACAAACGCTCCTTTGAGAGGTGGAAAAAAAGGAGGCGATACTTTGGCAGAAGGTGGAGCAAGAGTTCCTTTTATGATTTTGTATCCTGGGGTAACCAAGCCCAACACAGAATCATTTGTACCCGTACAATCTATTGATGTTTTTCCAACTTTATTGGAAATAGCATCAGGTAAAAACTGTAAGAGCAAAGAACGTCAAGGAGTTAGTTTAATGCCAATTTTAAGAGGAGGCAACATCAAAGAAAGAAGTTTGTATGGTTTCAGAAGTTATGAAGATCAATATACTTCTATCATACGCGGAGATTGGAAAATAATAAAATATCACTCCGGAAAATATGAATTATACAACGTGGATCAAGATCCATCCGAGAAAAATAATTTAATTGGAACGGGACTAAAAATAGAAAAAGAGTTGAAGTTAGATTTAGCCAAATGGGAAAAAAAGGCTGTTCCTAGTTTTGGATTACATCAATTAGAAATAAAAGAAGACAAATTATAAAGATGAGAAATATAGGCTTGTTAGGTGCTTTAAGTTTAGTTTTTATATCGAGTTGGGCAAACCATGGTCCACAAAAAAACATTACTAGTAAGAAAAAAGAAAAACCTAATATTATTTTTCTTTTGGCAGATGATTTAGGTTACGGAGAGTTGGGGTCTTATGGACAAAAAACAATTAAAACTCCTTTTTTAGACCACATAGCTACCAAGAGTTTGAAGTTTACCGATTTTTATGCAGGTACTTCTGTTTGTTCACCCTCTAGAGCCGTTCTAATGACAGGTAAGCATACTGGGCATCTAAGTATTAGAGGTAACAAAGGGAAGAGGTTAGATAACAAATGGGATAGAATTCCTCTAAAAAAATCTGAAACTACGGTTGCAGAAGTTCTACAAAAAGCAGGTTACCAAACAGCTATGATAGGTAAATGGCATTTGGGAGTTCCAGAAGACATTTCTACTTGGGCCAAAGGAAGAGGTTTTGATTATGCCGTACAAGAACAATGGGGTAAAGATAAAAATGGTAAAGAAATAGATGAACGTGTACACTGGGTTAACAATACGCAAGATTCAATCTTCTATAATTACAATAACTACAAGTGTCTGGATGAGTTTAGAACCAATTTTGCTTTAGATTACATTGATAAAAAAGAGGACGATAGACCATTCTTTTTATATATGTCTTATAGAATTCCTCATGCTCACGAATTCTTTTTAAGTAAAAATGATTTGTATGCTGATAAGATGCAAGACTGGCCTGAAATAGAAAGGAGACATGCAGCTAGGATTACTATGTGGGATGCACAGGTAAAACGATTATTTGAAAAATTAGAGAAGTCTGGAGACTTAGAAAATACCCTAATTATTATTTCTAGTGATAACGGACCTACCAATGAGAATCATCACAATTATCAGTTTTTTAATAGTTCTGGAGATTTGAAAGGACACAAGAGAGATTTGTATGAAGGTGGAGTAAGAGTACCCATGCTTGCTTATTGGAAAGGCAAAATTAGAGAAGGTAAAACAACCCGTTTTCCAGCTACTTTTTACGATGTGATGCCAACCTTTGCAGACGTGGCAGGAGGTAAAGTTCCAGAAGATATTGATGGAATTTCCTTTTTACCCGAGTTACTAGGTAAAAAACAAAAAGGTCATCCATTTTTATATTGGGAAATACAAGAAGGGAATAATGTAAAAGGCTTTAAACAAGCAACCCGAATGGGTAAATGGAAAGCAGTTCGTTATGGAGACAAGTTTCATACAGAACTGTATAACTTAGAAAATGATTTATTAGAAAGAAATGACGTTTCTAAAGATTATCCTGATGTTGTTGCCAAAGCCAATGAAATATTAAAAAAAGAAAGTGTCAAAAACATCCATTATCCTTATTCAGGTGGAGTATTTAAATAAAACAGTCTTACAATAAAGCTATTAACCTCTAAATTTTTATAATTTAGGGGTTAATTTTGTTTCTGTTAGCCAGAGAAATGGAACAACCGAAGACATTTATTGAATGAATACACACTCAAAACAACCCGAAATTGGAGTTATTTGCTCCGCATAATAAAGTATTGTTACTAAAAATATAATTACATAAGATGAAAAATAGAATATTAAATATAATGCTGCTTTTAGCATTTACTTTTGTGTCTGCTCAAAACAAACCGAACATCATTTGGTTGATGGCTGAGGATATGAGTACTGACTTAGAATGTTATGGATTTCCAGACGTTAAAACACCACATCTGAATAAAATGGCTTCGGAAGGTATTAGATTCAATAACGCTTTTGTAACCAACCCGATATGTTCTCCAAGTAGATCATCAATGATGGTTGGAACACATCAAGTAAAAACAAATTCTCATCACCACAGAAGCAATAGAAACATACCTTTAAACTCTCAATTTAAGCCTTTTACAAAATTGTTGAGAGATGCTGGATACACGACCGTTTTAGGAAACCATAGTGTAATGAAAAAAGGGAGAAAGATTGATGTGAATTTTAAGTACGAGCCAATAGGTGCTTGGGACGGAAAAACTCAATTTGGGCTTTTTGACAAGTACGACCATTTTGAAAACGATGGAAAGCCATTTTTTGCACAAATACAATTAGTAGTTACACATCGTGGAGACTGGTGGACGGATGTAAGAAACAAATCAGCTCACCCGCAAGATCCTAACAAAGTAACTTTACCACCTTATTTGGCTGATCATCCAGCAATAAGACTAGATTGGGCTAAATATTTAGACCAAATAGAATATATGGATAATGAAGTGGGAATGATTTTTAAGGAATTAGAAGATAAAGGACTTGCCGACAATACCATTGTTATATTCATAGGAGACAACGGTAGATGTAATATAAGAGGAAAAGGATACTTACAAGATACAGGTTTAAGAATTCCTTTACTAGTTCATTATCCAAAAGGAATAAAATCAGGTCAGGTAAGCGATAAAGTTATTTCTTCTACAGATATTACTGCTACTATTTTAGATTTTGCTGGAGTGAAGGTTCCTGATTATATGACGGGGCAACCTATATTTGATGAAGATTTTGACAGAGAATACGTTTACGCAGCTCGTGATTTATGGGATGAAGTATTAGAAAAGTCTAGAGCAGTTACCACTGAAGATTGGGCTTACATTAGAAATGATAAGCCAGAAATTCCTTACGATGCACATCAAGCTTACTTAGAATTTTACAGACCTGCTGTACATATTATGAGAGAGTTGTACAAACAGGATAAGTTAAACGAAAATCAAAAACCATTCTTTGAACCTTCTAAACCTAAAGAAGAATTATATGATTTAAAAAAGGATCCTCACCAATTAGTTAATTTGGCTACAGATCCCAAGTATACTAAAATCTTGAATAAGCTAAGAAAAGAAACTAAGTGTTTTGATAAAAAAATGTCGCCAGTCAGTAATAAATACGAGCCTGTAATTACTAAAGGGCCAGAGATGGTTAAATGGTTAAAAACTGAGCGAAAAGAAGACTATCAAAAAATGCAGAATGGAGAAGAAATTGGTTATAGAAAATTTACCAATTTGTATAAAAAATCACTTAAAAAACAATAATAAAAACATCGTATGAAAATCTCAATTAATAAATTTTTATTAATCATAATATGCGCTTTTGCATCTACGTCTTGTAAGTCAGAAGAAAATGCAGAAGTAAAACAGGGAAAGTTTTCTATTAATAAGGAGTGGGTGTTCAAAAAATTATCTGCTGATGAAACTGAGGCTGATTTTGAGTTGGAAAAGTTCAATGACAAGGAATGGGAAAAAGTTTCTTTACCTCACACCGCTAATATAGAGCCAACAGTAGTAAACAATCAATGGCAAGGAATATGTTGGTACAGAAAAAAACTAACGGTTGATACTTTTGATTCTTCAAAAAAATACTTGATAGAGTTTGAAGCAGCAATGAATGTTTCTAAAGTATGGATTAATGGTAAATTGGCGACAACTCACCAAGGAGGATACTTACCTGTGGTTATAGATGTTTCTAAGTTTTTAAAACGAGGTGACAATACAATTGCGGTAAGATTAGACAATACAGACAATCCTGTAACAGGACCAAAACCTTTAAAAATATTAGACTTTAATACGTTTGGAGGTTTGTATAGAAATGCATGGCTAATTGTTAAAGATAATGTATATATCTCTCACGCAGCTATTGCCGATAAAGTTGCTGGAGGAGGTGTTTTTATCACTTATCCAAAAGTTTCTAAAGACGAGTCAACCATTAAAATTAAAACAAACGTAGTCAACGAGAATATTGAGAACGTATCGATAGCGGTAGAAAATGTTATTTCATATGATGGAAATGTTGTTAAAACAATCACATCGGAATTAAATAAAATTGATGCCAACAAGGATATAGATATTACAACTGAGGTTACATTAAAAAATGTGAATCTTTGGTCTCCAGCTAAACCTAATTTGTATACTGTTGAAACTAGAATTTACAAGGATAATAAGATAGTAGATGCTGAGGAACACAAAATTGGTATTAGAGAATTTACGTTTAAAGAAAACCAATTGTATATCAATGGAGTTCAAACTTTTTTAAGAGGAGTAAATAGACACCAAGAGTATCCTTTTGTAGGTTATGCAATGTCAGACAATGCTCAATACAGAGATGCTAAAAAAATTAAAGACGGAGGATTTAACTACATCAGATTATCTCATTACCCTCAATCTCCAGCTTTTATGGATGCTTGTGATGAATTGGGAATTGTGGTTATCGATGCAATTTTGGGTTGGCAATACTATGCGGATAATGACGATTTTAGAGGTTTTTGTTACAATTCCGCTAAACAATTAATCAGAAGAGATAGAAACCGACCTTCGGTTTTGGCATGGGAAGTTTCTCTTAACGAAACCAAAATGCCCGTGTTCTTTATGGAAAAATTGAATGAAATTGTGCATCAAGAATATCCTGGAGACAATGTGTACTCTTGTGGTTGGATGGATGATGTTTATGATATTTATTTGCAAGCACGTCAACATAGAATTTTGCATCCTCATGAGTTAAAAGAAAATCAACCTTACTCTGTATCAGAATATGGAGACTGGGAGTACTATTCTAAAAATGCAGGACTTAACCAAGATGCTTTGCCAAACAATTTAAGAGATGAGTTTAGCAGTAGGCAAGTAAGAGCTTATGGAGAAGAAAGATTGCTAAGACAAGCCAATAATGTACAAGAAGCTCATAACGACAACTTAACTACCAAAGCTTATTCTGATAGCTACTGGGTTATGTATGACTATAACAGGGGATACCACGATAAAATAGAAGAATCTGGATTGATGGACTTGTTTAGATATCCTAAATTTGCGTACTACTTTTATCAAAGTCAAAGAAACGTAGATGACGGTATGGTTCTAAAAATAGCTTCTTATTGGAATGAAAAATCTCCGTTGAATCTTAAAGTTTATAGTAATTGTGACGAAGTAGCTTTATACTTAGATGGCAAACTGTTAGCAAAGCAAAAGCCAGACGCTAACAAAAACACGACAAAATTAAATCACCCACCTTTTACGTTTAATTTAAAGAAATATAAGGCAGGAACTTTGAAAGCTGTTGGATTTATAGATGGAGACGAGGTTACAACGACCGAAGTGACCACGCCAGGTAAACCAGAAAGCATAGTGGTTATAATAGATGAAAGTGGTAAAGCACCTATCTCAGGAGCAAATGATGTAGTATTTGCATACATATCTATTGTAGATAAAAACGGAACGGTTGTACCAAATTATACAGAAGCTGTGAATGTAAACGTTAAAGGGAATGCTTCTATTGTTAACATCGACCCTATTAAAACAGAAGCTGGAGTAGCCTCAGTTTTATTAAAGATAGGTGATTCTGCAACAGACATAGAGTTGGCCATAAATTCCAAAAACTTAAAAACAACGCATTCTTTTAAAGTTGATAATAACGAATAATATTGATTATTGTTAATTGCACACTTTGTCAATAATTAATAGATTAGTCAACTGAAATAAATAAATTAAAAATATGAATTTTAAGAAAGTACTTTTATCAAGTCTAGCTGTTTTATCTATGGGTAGTGCAGTCGTTTCTTGCAAGTCAAATTCTAAAAAAGAAGTTGCTAAAGAAACAGAAGTAGAAAAAAAAGTGAAACCTAACGTTGTAGTAATATACTTAGATGATTTAGGTTATGGTGATGTTAGTGCCTACGGAGGAGAAGCTTTAAAAACTCCTAATATTGATAAATTAGCAAACGAAGGTGTAAGATTTACCAATGGTTACGCTTCTTCCGCAACGTGTACTCCAAGTAGATATGCTTTATTAACAGGAGTGTATCCATGGAGAAATAAAGATGCTAGAATATTACCAGGTACAGCACCCTTATTAATATCTACAACACAACAAACGTTACCTAAAATGTTCAAGTCTCAAGGATATGATACTGGAATAGTAGGGAAGTGGCATTTAGGTTTAGGAACAGGACATACAAACTGGAATGAGCATATCTCTCCAGGTCCAAACGAGGTTGGTTTTGATTCCTCATATATCATGGCAGCAACGCAAGACAGAGTTCCTACAGTATATATAGAAAATGGAGATGTAGTAGGTTTAGATCCTAACGATCCTATAGAAATTAATTATAAGAAAAACTTTGAAGGTCAGCCCAACGGTGTAGATAATCCAGAAATGCTTAAAATGACATGGCATCATGGTCATAACAGTAGTATTGTAAATGGAATTCCACGTATTGGTTATATGAAAGGTGGAGAGTCAGCTAAATGGAAAGATGAAGATATGGCAGATCACTTTTTGGCTAAGGCTAAAGCGTATGTAAAAGATCATAAAAACAATCCATTCTTTTTGTATTACGCAATGCAACAACCACACGTACCGAGAACTCCGCATGAGCGTTTTGTAGGAAAGTCTGGTTTAGGACCAAGAGGAGATGTAATTTTAGAAGCTGACTGGGTAATTGGAGAGTTTGTAAAAACACTAGAAGAGGAAGGTTTGTTAGAAAATACGCTAATAGTATTATCTAGTGATAACGGACCTGTTTTAAATGATGGTTACAACGACGATGCCGTTGAAAAATTAGGAAATCATGATCCAAAAGGAGGATTAAGAGGAGGAAAATACAGTTTGTATGAAGCTGGAACAAGAGTTCCATTTATCACTTATTGGAAAGGTCATATCGAACCGAAAGTTTCAGATGCTTTAGTTTGTCAGATGGATTTGTTGTCATCTTTGAGTGCTTTGGTTGATGCAGAAGAAAACACAGCAGATAGCAAGCAATTATTAGATGTGTTTTTAGGTAAATCAGATGAGGGAAGAGAATCTTTAGTTATTGAAGCGACAAGTAGAACTGCTCTTAGAAAAGGAGATTGGTTAATGATACCTCCATATAGAGGACCTAAACTTAACAAGTTGGTTAATATTGAATTAGGTAATGATAAAGACTTCCAGTTATACAACGTTAAAGAAGATCTAGGTCAAAAAGAAAATTTGGCAGAAGCAAAACCAGAATTATTGAAAGAAATGCTAACAAGTTTTGAGGCTATTAGAGGTAAAAACTACTCCAAAGTTCAAAAATTAGAATTAAAATAAACTTTTAATTTTTAATCTTAATACTAAAACCAATCTACTAAGTCACTTAACTTTTTAGATTGGTTTTTTGTAATAAATGACCTAGAGTAAAATATTGTATATCAATAAAAAACTCTTATATTTGCGTTGGAAATAAATGAAAAGGATAAGTGGGGCTTTAAAAGCCCCACTTTTTATAGGTATATATGGATAAAAATAAAGTAGAAACATTAGTAAATCAAGCGCTAGAAGAAGACACATCTTTGTTTTTAGTTGACTTGGCTATTGGAGCTGACGATAAAATATCAGTAACAATAGATGGAGATAATGGTGTTCCTTTAAAAGAATGTATTCGTATTAGTAGATTTGTTGAAGGAGAGTTAGATAGAGAAGAAGAAGATTATAGCATAGAGGTGGCAACTCCAGATATAGCCAAGCCTATTGTGTTAAAAAGGCAATACATAAAAAATATAGGTAGAATTGTAATAGTAACTACTGCAGAACAAAAGTACGAAGGTACTTTGGCAGAAGTAAACGAAGACGATATTGTACTGACTTGGAAAACAAGAGAACCAAAGCCTATAGGCAAGGGAAAAGTTACTGTAGATAAAACAGCGACTTTAAATTACAAAGAGATAAAAGAAACAAAAGTTAAAATATTATTTAGTTAAAATATTTAAATGGAGAATATAGATTTAATTAATTCATTTTCAGAATTCAAAGACGATAAAAAAATTGATCGTGTAATGTTAATGTCTATCTTAGAAGAAGTTTTTAGAGCTGCTTTAAAGAGAAAATATGGATCTGATGATAATTTTGATATCATTGTAAACCCTGATAAGGGAGATTTAGAAATATGGCGTAATCGTATTGTTGTAGAAGACGAAATGTCTGAGGATGATAATGAAGAGATTGAATTGTCTGAAGCAAGAAAAATTGAGCCTGATTTTGAGGTTGGAGAAGAAGTTTCAGAGGAAATTAAGTTACACCAATTGGGTCGTAGAGCTATTTTAGCCTTACGTCAAAATTTAATTTCTAAAATATACGAACATGACAGTACTAATCTTTATAAAAAGTTTAAAGAGTTAGAGGGGGATATGTATACGGCCGAAGTTCATCACATAAAGCATAATGCTATTATTTTATTGGATGATGACGGAAACGAAATTGTACTTCCAAAAAGTGAGCAAATTCGTTCAGATTTCTTTAGAAAGGGTGATGCTGTAAGGGGAATTATCAAAACGGTAGAATTAAGAGGTAATAAGCCTGCTATTATTTTATCAAGAACATCTCCTGAATTCTTAAGAAAATTATTTGAACAAGAAATCCCTGAGGTATTCGACGGTCTGATTACCATTGAAGGTGTCGCTCGTATACCAGGAGAAAAAGCTAAAGTTGCAGTAGATTCTTACGATGATAGAATTGACCCTGTGGGAGCTTGTGTGGGAATTAAAGGATCTAGAATTCACGGTATTGTTCGCGAGTTAGGGAACGAAAATATTGATGTAGTAAATTATACAAAAAACACACAATTGTATATTTCTAGAGCATTAAGCCCTGCTAAAGTAGTAAAAATGGATATCTTTGAAGCAGAAGGGGATAACAAACCTAAAGCTGATGTTTATCTTAGACCAGAAGAAGTGTCTAAGGCAATAGGTAGAAACGGTGTAAATATTAGATTAGCGACTCAATTAACAGGTTACGAAATAGACGTGTTAAGAGAGGGAGCAGAAGACGATGAAGATGTTGAATTGACAGAGTTTTCTGATGAAATAGAAGCATGGATTATTGACGAATTCAAAAGCATTGGATTAGATACCGCTAAAAGTGTTATCGATAAAGATGTGGCTGAATTGGTGAGCAGAACTGATTTGGAAGAAGAAACAATCATTGAGGTTCAACGTATATTAAAAGAAGAATTTGATAAATAAAGGTAGTCAGTAGCCATTAATCAAAAGATCTTCTTAAATAAAAAAATAGTAAAAAGTATATATGTCTGTAAGCAAAACATTAAGGCTTAACAAAGTTTTACGAGAATTAAACATCTCACTAGATAGGGCAGTAGAGCATCTTTCAGCCAAAGGGATTGAAATAGAAGCTCGTCCTACAACAAAAATCTCTAACCAAGAATATCAAATCTTGTTAGATGGTTTTCAAACAGATGCGCAAAAAAAAGCCGTTTCAAAAGAAGTTGGTGAAGAAAAGCGTAAGGAAAAAGAAGAATTACGCATAGCTCAAGAAGAAAAAAAGCGTAAGGCAGAGGAGGAAAGAAATAGAATTCTGAAGGCTAAAGCTGAAAAACTAGAGGTAAAGACAATAGGTAAAATCGATTTAGACAAGCCTAAAAAAGAAGCACCTAAAGAGGACGTCAAAGAGGAGGTTAAAAAGCCAGAAACTGAAGCTCCGAAGGAGTCTGAAGTCATAAAAGCAAATGCTCCAAAACTTGGAGGTTTAAAAATAGTAAAATCTGCTCCTAAAGTAGAAGATAAACCTGTTGCCAAGTCTGAACCTAAGAAAGAAGAAAAGTCTGAGCCTTCGGAAAAAGAGGTAAAAGAAACTACAGAGTTTACAGCTAAAACCGAAGAGGTAAAAGCAGAAGCTACTCCAACTGGAGAAACAAATTCACCTGAAGAAGGAGGAGAGCCAGAGGCGATTAAAACTCAATACCAAAAACTCTCGGGACCAAAACTTACAGGTGCTAAAATTGATTTAAAGCAATTCGAAAGACCGAAGAAGAAGAAAGTTGACCCTAAGGCAAACAACGCAAACGATCCTAAAAAGAAACGTAAGCGTATTATTAAACCAGGAACTCCAAACCCAAATAACAGAGGAGGACAGGGTAATAATAACGGAAACAGAGGTGGTCAAGGAGGACCTAATCGGAGAGGGCCTGCTAATAGAGGTGGAGGAAGATTTAATCAGCCAGTTACTAAAGAAGAGCCTACAGACGAAGAAGTACAAAAACAAGTTAGAGAAACTCTTGAAAGACTTCAAGGGAAATCTAAAAAGAATAAAGGAGCAAAGTACCGTAGAGAAAAACGTGATTTGCACCGTCAGCAAACAGAAGATGCTCAAGCACAAGAAGCAGCTGAAAACAAAGTACTTAAGGTTACTGAATTTGTAACAGTAAGTGAAGTAGCTACTATGATGGATGTGGGTGTAACAGAAATTATTTCTGCATGTATGATGTTAGGAATGATGGTTACGATGAATCAGCGTTTGGATGCGGAAACTATTAAAATTGTTGCAGAAGAATTTAACTACGAAGTTGAATTTGTTGGTGCAGAAGTAGAAGAATCAGTAGTAGAGGTAGAAGATTCTGAAGAAGATTTAGAAGAAAGAGCTCCTATTATTACCATCATGGGTCACGTAGATCATGGTAAAACATCTTTACTAGATTACATTCGTAAAGCAAACGTAATTGCTGGAGAATCCGGAGGAATTACACAGCACATTGGTGCTTATTCCGTGAAAATTGGTACAGGTCAAAAAATAGCATTTTTAGATACACCTGGTCACGAGGCCTTTACAGCCATGCGTGCACGTGGTGCTCAAGTAACAGATTTAGTAATTATTGTAATTGCAGCGGATGATGACGTAATGCCTCAAACAAAAGAAGCGATTAGTCATGCACAAGCAGCAGGAGTACCTATAGTGTTCGCATTAAACAAAATAGATAAACCAACTGCCAACCCAGACAATGTGAAACAACAATTAGCTAGCATGGATATGTTGGTAGAAGATTGGGGAGGTAAATACCAATGTCAAGAAATTTCTGCCAAATCTGGACTAGGTGTTGATGAATTATTAGAAAAAGTTGTTTTAGAGTCTGAAATATTAGAATTAAAAGCGAATCCTAACAAATCCGCAACAGGTACTGTAGTAGAAGCACAATTAGATAAAGGACGTGGATATGTATCGACTATTATGGTACAAGCAGGTTCTTTGAGAATTGGAGATTATATTTTAGCAGGTAAACATTCTGGTAAAGTTAGAGCAATGTTTGATGAACGTGGTAGAAACGTAGAAGTAGCACCACCATCAACACCGGTATCTATATTAGGATTGGATGGAGCCCCTCAAGCTGGTGATAAGTTTAACGTATTTGAAGATGAAAGAGAAGCTAAGCAAATAGCATCAAAACGTTCTCAATTACAACGTGAACAATCTGTAAGAACTCAGAAAACATTGACATTAGACGAAATTGGTCGTCGTATTGCCTTAGGAGACTTTAAAGAGTTAAATATTATTCTTAAAGGGGATGTAGATGGTTCTGTAGAAGCATTGACAGACTCTTTCCAAAAATTATCTACTGAAGAAATTCAGGTTAATATATTACATAAAGGAGTAGGAGCAATTACCGAGTCTGATGTATTGTTAGCTTCTGCTTCCGATGCAATTATTGTAGGATTTAACGTTAGACCTGCTGGAAACGCAAGGCAAGTAGCCGATACGGAAGAAGTTGATATTAGAACATACTCTATTATTTACGATGCCATTAATGACTTGAAAGATGCGATGGAAGGTATGTTATCTCCAGACACTAAAGAGGAATTGTTAGGGAATGTAGAAATTAGAGAAGTTTATAAAATTTCTAAAGTGGGTAACATTGCAGGATGTATGGTTGTGCAAGGTAAAATTACAAGAAACTCTCAGATTAGAATTATTAGAGACGGAATCGTTGTTCATGATGGAGAATTGGCAGCATTAAAACGATTTAAAGATGACGCTAAAGAAGTTACCAAGGGTTACGATTGTGGTGTTCAAATAAAGAACTACAACGATATTGCCATTGGAGACGTAATTGAATCTTACGAAATAGTGGAAGTAAAAAAGAAACTTAAATAGTTGATTTCAAATAATATAAAAAAGCCCGTCAAACATGACGGGCTTTTTTGTTTGATGATTTATTTAAAATTAAAAGCACTTTGATAGTAATATTAAATTTTTAAACACTATGTTTGTTCATTATTAAATTATTACATTACAAAAGTGAAAAACGGTACAGTAAAGTTCTTTAATGAATCTAAAGGTTTTGGATTTATTGTAGACAACGAGACAAAACAAGATTATTTCGTACACATCTCAGGATTGATTGATGAAGTTCGTGAAGGTGACGAAGTAGAATTCGATTTAAAAGAAGGAAGAAAAGGAATGAATGCAGTAGAAGTTAAGGTTTTATAAGCTTTATTTTATATTGAACAAGATTAAAAAAACCTCATACTTACCAGTATGAGGTTTTTTTATGACTATTTTTGAGAGGTAAGCCTGCAATCAGTTAGTCGGTCAGTCAGTTACTCTAAAATTAACTTTCCGTGGTAAGTTTGGCTACCATTAATCGTTAAGTTGTAAATATAAACTCCATGTTCCAAGTGATTTCGCTTGTACACTATTGTGTTTGCACCTTGTACTGTGTCTCCTTTAATCGCTTGTACTAATAAACCCGTAGCGTTATATACATTTAAAATGTAATTACTCTTTTCGTCGGAATTGAAAGTTATGTTTGCTGTTGTTTTTATAGGGTTTGGCAATACACTAATAGTAGGCTTTGTATTAATAACCTCATAGGTTTCAGTAGTTTCTTCTAGACTTTTAAATTCAATATTTTTTATCTCCATCTCCTTTTTTTCTAGAATTCCTTCGTGGGATGATTTCATCAAAAAAACAATCATTGTAACATCCGAAGTATCAATAATAGTGTTGTCATTAGCATTTTTAAACTCCTCAATACTGATATCAAAATGTTTTTCTTTGTCGTTAAGATTAAAAGTATATTTATATTGATTTTCCCACTCACTAATACTTTCTTTCATTAGAATTACAGTCATGTTTCCGTTACCTATTGCATCCATCGAAAAAGTGTTGTATTCATTCAAATTTACACTCTTAAATCTCGGATTGAAAGCTTTGTATGCAGATACATAACTTGGAGTTTCAGCTCTTAGCTTTATATTTCTTTCAACACTGTAATTGTCATCGTAAAAAGTATGATCATTTGAGCTCACCTCATATTCGTAAACTGTGGTTAAGTAGCCAGAATCGTCAACTCCCCAGGGTCCATCCGATACAAATAAGTCATCTGGAGTACCACCATGATTGTCTTCTATTCTAAATCCAACATCAAATAAAGAACCCGTTTCTAATGCTACATTAGTGTTGTAACTTTCCACTTCTAAAGATGTGTTTATATGTTTAGTGTCACTTGTTTCTGTTTCCCTTAAACCTCCATCAATAGTTGTTTTTGTAGGTGTGTTGTAAGTGTTAACAATGTTTAAATTCAGTTTTCCGTTTTTGTAGTTTCCTTTTCTAACATACGTTTTTGGAGGAGTAGAAGTAATATACTCTTTAATGCTTCTTTCATTTTTAAAAGAGTTGATGATATCGTTAGTCAACACATATACATCATCCACAGTATTAGACCAAATTTGAAAATTATAAAAAGCAGTATTGGCTTTGTATTTGTCTAAATTCCAATGAGACTCTATGGTATAAGTAAAGTTTTCTGATTCTCTTACGGCCAAGCTCACAACGTGTTCTATTTCTCCTCCCGGATTTTTAATGATGGTTTTTATAAATGGAGTTTCCTCAATAAAAATAGTTCCAATAGATAAAATTTCTCCTCCTAATAATCTATCACATATAAATTTGGTGTGTTCATAAACCCCATTGTTTGTTTTTAATGCAAGTATAGAAGCTACCGTTTCTTTACCCTGATTTACGTAGTCCACAGAAAAAATATCGTCAGCGTTTGTAATATCAATCAAGTCCGACGGGCTAGTTACAATGGTTTCAGCGTTGTGAATAACTCCAAAAGGGATAAAATCTTTTAATTCAGTTTTTGCTTGATTGATAAAACGTTGGCTTTGTCTATAAACAGGAGCTTTTGCTTTGTTAAATTGGTAATTTAATCTACTTCTCTGGTAATTTCTAGCGGTGATTTTTTGACTTAATCTATTGTTACTCTCTAAACCTCCATCATTTGCACTAGTTGTTAATGTGATAGTAGGACAGGCCTCTACACCAGAGCATGCAGGATCATCACAATCTACCAATCCGTCTCCGTCATCATCAACACCGTTACTACAATTTTCTACGGGTACTGGAGCAGTTGGGCATCTGGCTCCGTCATTAGAAGCACTGGCAGGTCCGTAAGCAAACAAGTTAGAACTTATATCACTTTCTGATTTAATTGTATGCGTGCGCTTTACAATATATACAGTTCCTGTTTGATTGGCAGATACGTAAAGGTTTCCATCCAAATCAAAGTAAACTGCACCGTAAGTATAATTATTTCCCTTTAGGATAGGTACTTCACCTAAATCTGACATAGTATTGTTACTCGTATTGATACAGAATAAATGATTACTAGATTTTTCTACAGTATATAAATTATTATCGTTGGCGTTAAAAGCCCAATCGTGGATATTTAGATTTCGCGATAAATTAAAGCTACCAACATGGGAAAGATAATCAGTAGACTCTGGATTTAAATCAATCATATGAGTTTCTATTCCTTTTTTGTAGTAGTAAATACCGTTTAGACTAATATCTCCAACATAACTATTAGCAGCTGTGTTAGGTATTGATTCTATTTTAAATTCGGTTGTGTTAAAATCGTTACCAATTCTAATTAAAGTCTTGTGCTTTTCTTGTAAAAATCCCCAAAGGTAACCATCTACCGAATTATAAGCAGCTGCATTTACCCTACTATCGTTAATGTTTTCTGCCACTAGTATAGAGTTTCCAGAAGCCAAGTTTAAAGCATAAATGTTGTTGTATTGGAATAAGTACGAGTTATATACGCAATTAAAAGGCTGATTGGTCTTTTCTTGAGCAATAGTGGTAATACATTGTAAAAGTAAAAATAGAAGTGTAGTTAATTTTTTCATGACATTGGTGTTTTGTTTACTAATGTCAAAATTATCTAAGAAGAGTCGTTTCTTTTTTAGATAATAGGTGAATGAACCATTACTGTAGTTTAACGGTAAAAAAAACACCCTTAACTATTGAAGTTAAAGGTGTTGTATAAAAAATATTTTTGTCAGCTTATTATTTTAAGATAGCTGCTAATTTTTCTCTTTCTTCCTCAGCTAATCCAGCATCTACTAAAATACGTCCAGAATACTCATCAATAGTGATTTTTTTACGACCAGCAATTTCTATTTGCACCTGTGGTGGAATTGTAAAATAAGATCCCCCTGCAGCACCTCTCTCAATAGCAACAACAGCCAATCCATTTTTTACATTCCCTCTAATTCTTTTATAAGCAACTAATAAATGATTGTCAATTTTTTCCGCCATCTCATCAGATAACTTTTTCAATTCATTCTGCTCGTTTTCAGTTTCTTTTAAAATAGCATCCAACTCAGCTTTTTTATGGTCTAAATGAGCTTGTTGTCCCTCTAATTTTTCAGTAGTTTTAGCAATAGCTTCTTTCTTGTGCTCTATTTTAGCATAAGCCTCTTTAATTCTCTTTTCTGCCAATTGAATTTCCAATTCTTGAAACTCAGTTTCTTTAGTTAAAGAATCAAACTCACGATTGTTACGAACCGTTTTTTGTTGCTCTGTATATTTTTTGATTAATTCTTTAGATTCTTCAATGCTAATTTTTCTATTAGCAATCTCAGTTTCAAAGTTAACTACATCTTGATTTAATTTTTCAACACGAGTTGATAACCCTCCAATTTCGCTCTCTAAATCTTCAATTTCTAAAGGTAACTCTCCTTGAACGCTTTTTATTTCGTCAATTCTAGAATCAATTAATTGTAAATTATATAAAGCTCTTAACTTGTCTTCTACAGATACTTCTTGTTTAACTGCCATAATAACTATGAGTAATATATTGGGTTTGTACTTTTATTCGATAAAATGATGGCGAAATTACGAAATTTTTCTTTAAGATAATCAACTAATAAATTTTTTGTGAACTGTTCACTTTCGTAGTGACCTATATCGGTAATTAGTATTCTACCTTCTGCCTTAAAAAATTCGTGATATTTAAAATCTGCTGAAATATAAGCATCTGCACCCCTATTCATAGCTGCTTCAATGGCAAAACTTCCAGAACCTCCCAGTACCGCTACTTTTTTTATTTTTTTTGATAAAGGAGCCGAATGTCTTACGCATTCGGTTTTCATCTGCTTTTTTACATAAGCTAAAAATTCAGTAGTATCAAGAGAGGTTTCTAGCTCCCCAATCATCCCCATACCAATATGCTGATGAGTATTTTCTAAGGTTGTAATTTCGTAAGCAACTTCCTCATATGGGTGGTTTTTAAACAGTGCTTGTAAAATTTTACGTTCTAAATGTTTTTCAAACGTGATGTGAATTTGAACTTCGTTCTCTTTGTGTAGTTCGTTTTTATTTCCAATAACAGGATTAGAATCGTCATTTCCTTTAAAACTACCTATCCCTCGTGCGTCAAAACTACAATTGCTGTAATTACCTATAGATCCAGCACCAGCATTGTATAATGCCGCTTTAAGCGAGTCAGCTTTATCTACAGGAACGTAAGTGATTAGTTTTTTAATGGTGTTTTTCTGAGGGATTAAAATTTGCTTGTTTTTTAGCTTTAATACCTCACACATTTTAGCGCTCACTCCCTCAAACGAATTATCTAAAGCAGTATGTGTAGCATAAATAGCAATATCGTGTTTAATTGCTTTCATTACCACACGTTCTACATAACTATTACCATTAAATTTCTTTAAACCAGAAAAAACAATGGGATGAAAACTGATAATTAAATTGCAATTTTCTTTAATAGCTTGGTCGACAGTTTCTTCTAAAGTATCTAGTGTAACTAAAACTCCCGTAACTTTAGTTGCATAGTTTCCTACCAACAATCCAACGTTATCAAATCCTTCTGCATAGGCCAAAGGGGCTAATTCTTCTATATAGTTTGTAATGTCTTTAATTTTCATACTCAAAAATACAGAATTTGTGTTATAACATTTTTGAATATTTATATTTGTTATCTATTAACG
Source organism: Wenyingzhuangia sp. IMCC45533 (assembly GCF_054111225.1). Taxonomy (NCBI): domain Bacteria; kingdom Pseudomonadati; phylum Bacteroidota; class Flavobacteriia; order Flavobacteriales; family Flavobacteriaceae; genus Wenyingzhuangia; species Wenyingzhuangia sp. IMCC45533. The sequence continues at coordinate 2,696,728 of NZ_CM134197.1, forward strand.
TTTTTAGACAAAATTGATAATGATTAAATTCTTAAGACTTGTACTGTTTCCTTTATCTGTGGTATATGCAGTTGTGACAAGTATCAGAAATTTAATGTTTGATATGGGTTTGTTGAAAGCTACATCATTTGAACTACCCGTTATTTGTGTGGGGAATTTAAGTGCAGGGGGAACTGGAAAAACACCCCAAATAGAATACTTGATAAGATTGTTAAGTGATTCACATAGAATAGCTACTTTAAGTAGAGGTTATAAAAGAAAAACAAAAGGTTTTATACTGGCGGATGAATCAACCACATCAGAAATGATAGGGGATGAACCGTATCAGTATTACAACAAGTTTGAAAAGATTGAGGTTGCCGTAGATGCTAACAGAGTAAATGGGGTAAAACAAATTTTAAAGTTGAGACCTAAAACAGAAGTCGTTTTGCTTGACGATGCATACCAACACAGAAAAATTAAGGCAGGATTTAATATTTTGTTGAGTTCTTATGATTGTATTTTTTACAATGATTTTATGTTGCCTACTGGAAATTTGAGAGAAATGTGGTGGGGTAAAAAAAGGGCAGATATCATTATTGTAACTAAATGCCCTGGTGATTTAAGTGAGAAAGAAAGATTAAGAATTGAGAGAAAAATAGGATTAAAGCCTCATCAACAATTATTTTTTAGTACGATTCGTTATGCTGAGTCTTTGAATGGAACCAAGCAAGTCTTATTAAAAGAGTTTGTCCATCAAAAAATAACAGTTGTTACTGGAATAGCTAAGCCTGTACCTTTTTTAGATTATTTAACAAGTTTAGGAATTGAGTTTGAACATTTAGAATACCCAGACCATCATCATTTTACAAAACAAGAATTATCCTTAATTAAAGATAAGGCTACAATTTCTAAAATATTAACCACAGAAAAGGATTACGTTCGGTTAGAAAAAGAGTTAGATGAACTGTATTACTTGCCTATTAAAACTGAAATCATGCAAAACGAAACAGATTTTGATGAGGCTGTTTTAAATTTTGTCTCTAAATTTTAATGCTAGAGGCAGCAGTAATTTGCAAATCTTTATTCTTGGTTATTGCTATGATGGATAATTGATCTTTTTGGTTCACCCATGCTGGTATTTCCATTTTCAACGTTCCATTTTCTTTTTGTTCGATGACCAAGTTTGCAACAATATTGTGGTTAACAAGAGTTCTATGACTGTTTTCTCCTCTCTTGACATGAGTAGTTCTTTGATCTACTACTAAATTGAAAACTACAATTTCATTATGTTTTTCAATATTGTACTCAATAGCTAACATACTTGCTTGCTTTTTTATCAGCTTTAAATCAATTTTATTAGTAGCGAGCTGCTGGTTGTATTTATTAAAAGCCTTTATAGCTTTTTGTTTACTTCCACCATTAAAATGCTCGGATCCATTAACAACTAATTGAGGTGTATAAGTGTATTTGCTTTTTAGTTGATGACAGTATTGAGATTGATATCTACTAAAATCTGCTTTGCTAAAGTGATCTTTCCATCCTAACCTGTTCCAGTAATCTACGTGATACGATAGTACATAAGCACCTTTGTAGTTCTCTTTAATTTCTTTTAAAACACTATCGGCTGGAGGACAGCTACTACAACCTTGCGAGGTAAATAATTCAAAAACTACAGGAGTTTTATTTTGAGCAGTGATTTTTGAAATGTGGAATAGAAAAATTGCTAATACAAGAAGCTTTGTATATTTCATAAGATTGCTATTATTTATAAATAGACGTTTCTTATGTGTTAGGATTACATACAAAAGTTATTTAATGATAATTTTTAACAGCGTAGTCACCCCAATTTGCTATTGCTTGTATTAAAGGTTTTAAGCTTTCTCCCATTTCGGTTAAGGCATACTCCACTTTTAATGGAGGTTTTTCAGAATATACTTTTCTACTGATTACATTGTCTTCTTCAAGTTTTTTTAACTGTAAACTTAAGGTACGTTCTGTGACCATCGGAAGTTTTTTTCTTAGCTCGTTGTATCGAAGTGTTTCTTGCGATAAGTAATATAATATGACAGTTTTCCATTTTCCTCCAATAATTCCCATGGTTAAGCTTGTGCAGCAAGGATATTCTTTGTTTTTAAATTGATACATTTTTATACTATCATTTACAACCGTTATTGCAAATATACATGACTATAGTTAAGTTTGTAACTATAAAAAGTATAGTTTAATTAAATAATCAAATTATGAGTAAACCAAATATTACAGAAAAAGAAATTATAGAAGTATTTAATTACAGGCATGCAACCAAAGTTTTTGATAGTTCTAAAAAATTATCGGAAGAACAAATGTCATTTATTTTAAAAACTGCTCATTTATCTCCAAGCTCTTTTGGTTTTGAACCATGGCATTTTATTGTTGTTCAAGACAAAGAGTTAAGAGAATTGCTAAAGCCAGTAGCTTGGGGAGCACCAGATAAATTAGATACTGCAAGTCATTTTGTATTAGGTTTAGCTATGAAAGCCCCTATGACCAAATGGGATTCAAATTATATTATGAAGATGATGAAAGAGGTAAAGCAATTTCCAGAAGATGTTGTAGAAATGTATTCTAAGTTTTATAGAGAGTTCCAAGAGAGAGATTTTGAACTTGATACAGATAAAAAATTATTTGATTGGGCTTCTAAACAAACTTATATTGCTTTAGGGAATATGATGACTGCTGCAGCTTTAACAGGTATTGATAGTTGTCCTATAGAAGGGTTTCATCAAGAAAAAGCAGAAGCTTTGTTAAAAGAAAAGTTTGGTGTAGATACCGACAAATATGGTTTGTCTTATATGGTAGCTTTTGGTTACAGAAAAGACGATCCTGCACATCCAAAAACTAGAAGACCTTTGGAGGATATTGTTACTTGGAAATAGTTTTTAGAAAAAAGTAGTGATTTATACTAATGTTCTGAACTGCGTTCGAACCCCCTTTTTGCTGTTTTAGTTATGTTGAATCTCAGAAGGTTATTGATCGGAGTCGAGATGATTTAAATGGAATTTGTTGATAGTTTATATGAAAATTCTGGACTGCGCTTGAACATTCTTTATGCTATCTCAATTACACAGCATATTAGCAGGTCATCGATAGGAGTTTAGATGTTTTTATTAGTCTTTACTTTTAAAATTCAAAAATACCATATTAATGCGCTAGGGATAGCAGCGACATCCTTTTACTGTCAGTTTGAGTGAATTTATGTAGTAAGACGGAATAAATTTGTATCGAAAACAAGTAAAAGATATAGCGGATAGCCCGACCTTGGGAGCGCTAAAAGAATGATGCAAATTATTTAGGGGCGAGGTGCTAGTCTGAAATAAATTTAGAATAGCGACTAAAAAAGAAAAGAGCTTGTGGTAAAATTCACAAGCCCTTTTATATAGTTGTATTCAAATTTTAGTAGTCAAAAGAACCAAATTCACTAGTAATATTTAGCGATTTTTGTCCTTCGGATTTTGGAGCTTCTACACGACCAATAATTTTAGCATCGACATTAAAAGATTTAGAAATAGCAATGATATCCTCAGCAATTTCTGCAGGAACATAAACTTCCATCCTGTGTCCCATATTAAATACTTGATACATTTCTTTCCAGTCTGTACCAGAGTTTTCTTGAATCAATTTAAATAAAGGAGGTACCTCAAACATATTGTCTTTAACAATGTGTAGATTTTCTACAAAGTGTAAAATTTTAGTTTGTGCTCCACCAGAACAGTGAACCATTCCATGAATTTCTTCTGGAGTATATTTGTTTAAAATAGCTTTAATGATAGGAGCATAGGTTCTTGTAGGAGATAAAACCAATTTACCGGCATCTATAGGAGATCCTTCTACAGCATCTGTTAATTTTGTTTTTCCAGAATATACCAGTTCGTCTGGTACAGCAGCATCAAAACTCTCAGGATATTTCTTAGCTAAATATTTGTCAAAAACGTCATGTCTTGCAGAGGTCAATCCGTTGGATCCCATTCCTCCATTGTAATCTTTTTCGTAAGTGGCCTGACCAAAAGACTCTAGACCTACAATTACATCACCTGGTTTTATATTAGCATTGTTCACTACATCGGCACGTTTCATACGAGCAGTAACGGTTGAATCTACAATAATAGTTCTTACCAAATCTCCAACATCAGCAGTTTCTCCACCCGTAGAATGTATGGTTACTCCAAAATCTTTTAACTCGGCTAATAGTTCTTCAGTTCCGTTAATGATTTCTGAAATTACTTCTCCAGGGATTAAGTTTTTATTACGTCCAATAGTAGAGGATAACATAATATTATCCGTAGCCCCCACACATAATAAATCATCAATATTCATAATTAAAGCATCCTGAGCAATTCCTTTCCATACAGAAGCATCCCCAGTTTCTTTCCAATACATATAGGCTAAAGATGATTTTGTTCCAGCACCATCAGCGTGCATAATTAAACAATAATCGTTATCGTTGGTTAAGTAATCAGGAACAATTTTACAGAAAGCTTTAGGAAACAATCCTTTATCCACATTTTTAATAGCATTGTGAACATCTTCTTTGGAAGCGGATACTCCTCTTTGGCTATATCTTTTACTTACTTCAGAACTCATATAGGTGTGTTAAATATTGATTTAAAGATGTGCAAATTTAGTTATTTGATTTTAGTTAGAAATATAAAATTGAAATAACATTGATAACCTAAAAAAATAGACGGCTAGTATTGATGAAAGTATTCAAACCAAAGATATTTATCGTACTAACATGTGGAAGTAAATTGGGTAAATTGCGAAAAATCAGTTTTTTTTTTGCGCAAAAACATTGCTATGTAAAAAAGCTTTTTGCTACGTAAAAATACGTAGAACTACGGTTGTTCAATAGAATAATTATTTTATATTTGTGGACATAAGAGATAAAATTAAAACTTTATTAACATCATATTTAAATTATGGCTAAAATTAAATTAGAGTACATCTGGTTAGATGGTACTTTTCCAACGCAACAATTGAGAAGTAAAACTAAAGTTGAAGAGCACGAAAACTTTCAAGGAACTTTAGAAGAAATTGGAAACTGGTCTTTTGATGGTTCATCAACTAACCAAGCTGAAGGAGGTTCATCTGACTGTTTATTAATTCCTGTGGCTATCTACCCAGATCCTGCTAGAGTTAACGGATATTTAGTAATGACTGAGGTTTTCAACGCAGATCATACACCACATGAAACTAACGGACGTGCTACTATTGAAGATGATAATGATGATTTCTGGTTCGGATTTGAGCAAGAGTACTTTATTATGGATTCTGAAACTAAATTACCTATCGGTTTCCCTCACCACGGATGGCAAGGTCAGTACTACTGTTCAGTAGGAGGACAAAACACTTTTGGTAGAGAATTAGTTGAAGAGCACGCTGATTTATGTATCGAAGCTGGATTGAACTTTGAAGGAATCAACCAAGAGGTTGCTTGTGGACAATGGGAATTCCAATTATTCGCTAAAGGTGCTAAGCAAGCTGGAGACGAAATTTGGATTGCTCGTTACTTATTAAACAGATTAACTGAAGATAGAGGAATGTATATTGAGTACCACCCAAAACCATTAGGTGATACTGACTGGAATGGATCTGGAATGCACGCTAACTTCTCTAACTCTGTATTAAGAGAGTGTGGATCTAAAGAAAAGTACGCTGAAATCTGTGAGGCTTTCCGTCCTGTAGTAGATGAGCATATTGCTGTTTATGGAGAAGATAACGACCAACGTTTAACTGGTAAGCACGAAACTGCTGCTATTACTGATTTCTCTTGGGGAGTTTCTGATAGAGGATGTTCAATCCGTATTCCAATTATCGCTGTAGAGAAAGGATACAAAGGATGGTTAGAAGACCGTCGTCCATCTTCAAACGGAGACCCATACAAAATTGCTGCACGTATTATCAAAACAGTTAAAACTGTTTGCTAATTATAAGCATATAACTATTTTTAAAAGCTCGGTAATTTTACCGAGCTTTTTTTATGTTATTCATTTACAACTATGATTTTATTTATAGGACTTTTACTAGGTACTGTTTTAGTAGTACTACTTTTTAATAGGAGAAAAGCAAAACCTAACGTATATGTTCCTAGCAACATAGAAGAGTTGCTTTTAGAGCATATTTTGTTTTATCAAAAATTAACCAAAGAAGAACGGATAATATTTAATGATAAGGTGGCAGACTTTTTAGTAAGAGTAAATATAGATGCTGTAGGTTTTGTTTTAGAAGATATAGATATTGCATACGTGGCAGCTAGTGCTATTATTCCTGTTTTTTATCTTGATGATTGGGAGTACGCTAATTTATCCACAGTAATTATTTATCCCGACTATTTTGATAAAGACTTAAATTACAAGGGAAAAAATAGAAATGTAGCAGGTTTGGTGGGTACAGGTAGATTTAATCATCAAATGATTTTATCCAGAAGAGCACTACACCACGGTTTTAGTAATAAATCTGATAAAAGTAATACAGCTATCCACGAATTTGTACACTTAATAGACAAAATGGATGGAGAGGTTGACGGAATTCCTAAATCACTAATGGATCGTTCTTTTGTAATTCCTTGGTTAAACTTGATGCATGAAAAAATAGAAATGATTAATAGCGATAAATCCGATATTAGAGCGTATGGAGGTACCAGTAAAGAAGAATTTTTTGCTGTAGCTGCAGAATATTTTTTTGAACGTCCAGAATTATTAAAAAGAAAGCATCCAGATTTATATACAATGCTAGAAAGGTGTTTTTGTAAAGGAACAACTAAAAGGTAAAAGTTATTTGACCAGCATTTGGGAATGCACAGCACAACAATAGTGTATGACTATATACTATAAAAAATCATGTATTTAAATTAAAAAAACCTCAACAAATAAATGTTAAGGCTTTTATGGTGGTGCCTCCAGGAATCGAACCAGGGACACAAGGATTTTCAGTCCTTTGCTCTACCAACTGAGCTAAGGCACCAGTGCTATTGCGCTTGCAAATATAAGCTATTTTGTAGATGTTTAAAGGGATTTATGCTAAAAAAAACTAGTTTTTTATAGAGAATTCATAATGAGATATTTAACATTTATTTTTATTTAGAAACCTACAATAATTTTGTCTAAGCCGTAAGTTAAAGGTATTTTAGCCTACAAATACAGAAAATTTAAAGTATGCGTATAGGTGTTGTATGTTACCCAACTTTTGGGGGTAGTGGTGTAGTTGCTACGGAAATAGGAATGGCATTGGCCAACAAAGGTTATGAAGTACATTTTATCACCTATAACCCACCTGTAAGATTAGATTTGATATCTAGTGGTATTCATTTTCATCAGGTACAGATAGAAGAATATTCCTTATTTCAATATCAACCTTACGAGTTAGCTTTGTCTAGTAAAATGGTTCAAGTAGCAGAAAAGTATAATTTGGAGATTTTACATGTTCATTATGCTATACCTCACGCTTATGCAGCATACACAGCCAAACAAATGTTACGCGATAAAGGAATTGATATAAAAGTAGTAACAACTTTACACGGTACAGATATTACCTTGGTGGGTAGTCATCCTAACTACAAAGCAGCTGTAGAATTCAGCATCAATCAGTCAGACGTTGTAACTACTGTATCTAATAGTTTAAAAGAGGATACCTATAGATTATTTAACATCAATAAAGAAATTGAAGTGATTTACAATTTTATTGAGTTAGATAAATATGGACACAAGCTGGGAGGTCCTGAATGTTTAAGAGGTGGTATTGCTAGCGAGGATGAGTTTATTCTTACGCATGTTAGTAATTATAGGCCTGTGAAGAGAGCAAAGGATGTTGTGAAAATTTTTGCTAAGGTTTTGGAACAGAAACCTGTAAAATTAATACTAGTTGGGCAAGGACCTGATATGCCAGAGGTGAAAAAGTTGGCTAAGGAACTAGGGGTTTATAACAAAATTTTATTTTTAGGAAATAGTACAGAAGTGAACAAAATTCTATGCTATTCAGATGTGTTTATTTTACCTTCTAAATCTGAAAGTTTTGGTTTGGCAGCTCTAGAAGCTATGGCTGCAAAAACACCTATTATCTCTACCAATACAGGAGGTCTTCCAGAAGTAAATGTTCACGGAGTTACCGGTTTTTTAAGTAACGTGAAGGATGTCAACGACATGGCTAAAAATACTCTAAAACTAATTGAAAGTAAGGAAGTATTGGAAACATACAAACAGAACGCGTACGATAGAGCTAAAACATTTAGTATTGCTAATGTTTTACCCAAATACGAAGAAATCTACGAGAGCTTAGTAGTTACTACAGCTTAAACGGAGGGAATAGATATTCATAAAAAACGTCTTCATCATTAATGATGAAGACGTTTTTTGTAGCCGTTAGTTATTTTTTAAGGATTAGATTCTTTTCATCTGATCTTTCATCATTTTTACCTGATCCGCCAACATTCCGTGTTTATCTAATTTCTTTGCTTCGTTTAATAAAGTTGTAGCTTCTCTTTTTCTGCGTTTGCTCATGGCTACTCCCGCTAAATTTAACTTGGCCATTGCTTTGTCATGTCCCATGCGTAAACCTAATCCAAGAGCTTTTCTCAGTAATTTTTCACCTTGAGTCATGTTTTTTTGAACAACCATTAATCCTTTTAAATAGTAGTAGTAAGCTTGTTGAGAAACAATTAATGAGGCTTCTGGATTTTTGATTTTGTTTAACCATTTTTCCGTTCCTTCCATATCTTGTTTTCTCATTTGTAAAAATGCTAATAATAAAATTTCATTTTTAAAATATAAGAAGACAAAAATCCCTGCTAGTAATAGTAATAAAATACCGTTTCCAATATTCTCATCAATAAATTGTAATACGGCAAAGATTGTGATAATAGCTGCTAAGACTAATTTTAAATATTTATTAAACATGTTGATTATTTGTAATTATAGAATTGCGAATTTACATTTTTAATTGCGGATTTAAACATCCAATTTATTTTTTGTAATGCTTTTTAAACTTGAAGTAAGCAATCAATCCAATTATAGCTACAGCTGTTACAGAATAGTACACAAAATTAGGAGTTACTACTTGGTCTCCACTAGCATAGGAGTGTAATCCAGATAGGTAAAAGTTAACACCAAAATAAGTCATCATAATACTTGCAAAAGCATAAACGGAGACAAGGTTAAAGGCAAATTTTCCTCTTAAGCCCGGTACCAATCGCATATGCAAAACAAAAGCATAGACCATAATACTAATCAAAGCCCAAGTTTCTTTTGGATCCCATCCCCAATAACGTCCCCAACTTTCGTTGGCCCACATACCTCCTAAAAAGTTACCGATGGTAAGCATTACAACTCCCACAGTCATACTCATTTCGTTTACAATAGTAAGCTCATCAATTTTTAATTTTAGAGATTTTTTGTTTTTTGAAGTCGTTAAAATCATCAAAATAAGAGATACCAAACCTAATATCATACTTAATGTAAAAGGTCCGTAACTCGCAACAATAACGGCTACGTGAATCATTAGCCAGTAAGAATTTAATACAGGTTGTAAGTTGGCTATTTGCGGATCCATCCAGTTCCAATGTGCAATCATTAATATCATGGAAGCTACAAAAGCAGTAGCGGCGATGGTTAAGGTAGATTTTCTTCCGAATGCCAAACCAAAAAACATAGTAGCCCAAGCCACATAAATAATAGATTCGTAGGCATCGGACCACGGAGCGTGACCGCTAATAAACCATCTAACTCCCAAACCAGCAGTTTGCAATACAAATAAAAATATGGTAATGGCCACGGAGCCTTTAATTAGAAAGCGTATTATTTTTCCGTCTTTAAAAATTTGTATGATGATAAAAATGAATAATAAAGCACTGATATACATGTAATAAGAGAACAGCTTTTTAAAGATGTCATATTTATTATAGGTAATTTCAAAATCTATTTTTTTCTCACTAGGATAAACTTCTGCACCATGTTTTTTCTGAAAATTTTTGATTCCTTCTAGTATTTCATTAGCATCTTTATAATCTCCAGTTTCTTTGGCTTTCCATAATGTTTGTCTGTAAGCAGGAATAATTTGTTTTACAAATACGGAATCGATACCTCTAAAGCCCGCAGTACTTAGTTCTAGTTGAGAAACCCATTTGTTGTTTTCATCGTTTATTTTTGGGTAAATGCGTAGAATACTTCCACTGATAGCAGTGTAGAGCAATCCTACTCTTTTATCTACATTGATGACATCTTTCTCAAAAGCACTTTTTTTCTGATTTTTTTCCGCTTCAGAAACATAAGATGTTAATTTATAATTTCCACTAGGATCAATAAAACTAGATAACGGTGCATATTTGGTGTCTTGTTCAAGGCCTAAAATAGTCCTCAACTTTTTGTTATTTCTCTCTAAATAGATAACTGGAGCATCGTACCACAATCTTGGATTTTCTACCATGGATAAAAACACCTGATTGGCATCTAGACCGTTATAAGTATCTTTTTTACTTACCTTTCTTAACAGTTCGCTTGCAAAGGTATGAATAGGCTTCATTCTACCTCCAGCATCTTGTATAACTAGTTTACTAAACTCCAAAGCATGATCTGGTTTAGTAGCATATTTGGTAATATTTTGTTTGACTTCCTCTGGGTCCAAAGCATTTGGAGCGGAGGTCTGTGCGCTTTCAGTATGGTTGTGTTGTTCGTGGCTATGATCATGATCTTCGTGTTGATGGTCATCGTGATTGTGATCTTGCGAAAATCCACTAAAACCAGACAAAAGTACAAGTGTAGCAATAACTGTTGTTTTGCTTTTTAACTTGTCTAATTTTGCACTTAAAATTCCAAAACGAGTCTTTTTCATAAACATAATTAACATCAAACCAGCATAGAGCGCAAAATATCCGATGTAGGTAATAATAGTTCCCACCGCATCGTGATTTACAGAAAGCCTTGTTTCTTCTTTAGGTCCAGATAAGTCGTAACTAGATTGAAAAAACTTATAGCCTTGGTAGTTTAAAATATGATTCATGAATATTCTAAAATCAAAAGTTTCATTGTTGGCATCATCAATAACAGTAACCTCACTTGCATAAGAAGCCGCAGATTCTGAACCAGGATATTTTTCCAACTGAAAATCGTTTAGTTTGATAGAGAAAGGAAGCTGCAAAATTCTAGCACCGTAAGATAATTTGAAGTTAAGACCAGATAATGAAAAAGAAACAGGTCTATTAGAGGTATATTGTCCTCCTTGTACCTGAACAGTAGTAGATTCGTTATTAGAATCAACTTTAAACGTAAGCAGAGCTTCTGGGTTTGCTTTTTTGTCTTGAGCAGAAACAGTTTCCATATTTCCCGTCACTGGTTTTTCAGGAATTACAAAGCTCAAACCCGCGATTTGATGTAGACTTAAATAATTGAATTTTTCAGTGGTGTTTTTAGTGATCAATCCGTTGTATCTGTCTGCCATTCGCATAAAAGATCCATCATGTCTGGATTGAATGTGTAAAACGTTATCTATCTCTGTAAAATTGATGGAGGTATTTTCTGGCTTTTCGTATCCCACCAAAATTCCATGAATATTCTCAATAGTCCCTTTTTTGATATAATGATCGTGTCTACTCCCTGAACTAGATTCAACAAAATGTAAATACTGTTCTCCCTTTTCAGATAAAGTAAATTCGGTTTTTACGTTTGGGATGTAGTCTACAAGTTCAAAAGAAAAATCCTGATCTCTAAAATCATCACTAAAATTAAAAGAAGCTTTTCCCTTTGCTGATAAAAGAATAGGTTTGTGAATTTCTTTTTGCTCTTTTAAATTATCAACAGTAAGATTGATGTATGTTTTTTCCGAAAAAAACTCATTAGATTGTTCACCTTCCAAAATAGGCATAACTCCTTCGTAACTAATATATCTTGTAACAGCAGCACCTACAATAATCAAAACAAAAGATAGATGAAACAATAGCACAGCCCATTTCTCTTTTCTGTATAATTTATATTTAAAAATATTTCCAAAAAAATTGATCACAAACAAAACCATAATAGCCTCAAACCACCATGCATTATAAACCAATACTTTAGCAGTTTCGGTACCGTAATCATTTTCAATAAAAGTGGCAATTCCCATAGCGGCAGCAAAAACGATAAAGAGAATAGCCATCAAACGAGTGCTGTAAATTAAATTCCAAATATTTTTCATGATTGTCATCAAATTTTGAGCCGCTAAATTACGGAATAAAGCATAAAAAAGTAGCGATATGGATATTCAATAAACCTGTTATTTCACATTTTTATTATTTAGAATGGTAATTCATTTTAGATTGATTTATATTAGCCGAAAATTAACTAAGATGAGTAGTTTTGATGTAGCTGTTATTGGAAGTGGACCTTCCGGAGCTTCGGCAGCATTTCATTTAGCAAAAGCTGGTTTTAAGACAGTTGTATTAGAAAAAGAAACCTTGCCAAGATATAAAGTATGTGGAGGAGGTTTTGTGTATAGAGGAAGAAAAGAAATGCCTTTTGATATTTCTGAAACTGTAGACGTGGAGTTTAACCAAGTAGATATTTACATGGGAAAAAAACTTCATTTTGTGACTAAAAGAGAAAAGCCTATTGTTTCTCTTGTAATGAGAGATACCTTTGATAATTTAATCATTAAAAAAGGACAAGAGCTAGGAGTAGAGCTTATACAAAATTGTAAAGTTACCAATCTAACAAAAAACGAGAGTGGTGTGGTGTTGGAAACGGCTCAAGGAGTAATAAATGCTAATTGTGTTATTGCGGCCGATGGTGTTTATAGCACCATTGCTAAAATGGCTGGTTGGACAGAAGACACTAGAAATTTAATACCTGCCTTAGAGTACGAAATTGAGGTAAACGATGCAGATTTTGAAAGATTGTCTAAAGAAATTCGTTTTGATATTGATGCAATTCCAGCAGGTTACGGCTGGTGTTTTCCAAAGAAAAATCACTTGTCTATTGGAGTAGGAGCTATTCTAAAAGAGGACAAAAAAATTAAAGAATACTGTGCAGACTATATCAAGTTCTTGGGAATTGAGGAGATTGTTAGTATTGAAAAACACGGATATAAAATACCAGTGACTCCTAGATTAGATGGTTTTGTGAAAAACAATGTATTTTTAATTGGTGATGCAGCAGGTTTTGCCGATCCTTTAACGGCAGAAGGTATTTCTAATGCTATTTATAGTGGAAAATTGGTGGCGGATGCTCTTGCTGAATCCAAAGGAGATGTTGAAAAGGCTGCAAAAATATATACTGATATTATTGAAGATACCATAATGCCTGAATTGTTAACTTCTATGAAATTGGCAAAATTGTTTTACGGAAGTAAATTGATTCGTAAAACATTATTAAAAAAATACGGACAGCGTTTTAGTGAGGCTATGACAGATATTTTTATGGGAGAAAAGCTGTATCCTAAAGATGTGATGGAAGCGTTAAAAGAGAAACTAAAAGAGAAAATGGCTTTTGTTAAATAAGACCGTTCTTTTTTAAGAAATCTCCTAGATTTTATCTTTGGAGATCTATTTATATTTTACTTTTTGCTTTTATATATTAAAAGAGCCTTACAGCTAAGTAAGGCTCTTTTAATATGATTGAATGATGGGTTTTGTTGTTAAACCAATCCGTCTATTACTTTGTTTAAAGTTTCACTAGCTCTCATAACTTTATAAGTTAAAGCTTCGTCCATAGCGTAGTATCCACCAATGTTAGCAGGTTTCCCTTGTACAGCAATTAGTTCTTCAACAATTTTAGTTTCATTACTAGTCAATGCTTCGGCAACAGGAGTAAAGATTGCTTTTAATTCAGCATCTTTATCTTGAGCAGCTAATTCTTGAGCCCAGTATAAACCTAAGTAAAAGTGAGAACCTCTGTTGTCAATTCCACCCAATTTACGAGTTGGAGATTTGTCTGTATCTAAAAATTTACCAGTAGCAGCATCTAAAGTATCTGCTAAAACTTGAGCTTGCGGATTGTTATATCTAGCACTCAAATGCTCTAAAGAAACAGCCAACGCTAAAAATTCTCCTAAAGAATCCCAACGCAAGTAGTTTTCTTCTTGTAATTGTTGAACGTGTTTTGGAGCAGATCCACCCGCACCTGTTTCAAATAACCCACCACCATTCATTAATGGTACGATAGATAACATTTTAGCAGAAGTACCTAACTCTAAAATTGGAAATAAATCTGTTAAGTAATCACGCAATACGTTTCCTGTTACAGAAATCGTATCTTTTCCAGCTTTAACTCTATCTAAAGTATATAATGTAGCCTCTAAAGGAGCTTTGATTAATAGTTCTAGTCCAGCTGTGTCATGGTCCGCTAAATAAGTGTTTACTTTTTTGATTAATTGCGCATCGTGAGCTCTATTTTCGTCTAACCAAAATACAGCAGGAACCCCTGTTGCTTTTGCTCTGTTTACCGCTAGTTTAACCCAGTCTTGAATAGGAGCATCTTTTACCTGGCACATTCTAAAAATATCTCCAGCTTCTACAGTTTGCTCTAATAATACATTTCCTTCAGCATCTACAACTTGTACAGTTCCAGCTTCTGACAATTGGAAAGTTTTGTCGTGAGAACCATATTCTTGAGCTTTCTGAGCCATTAAACCTACGTTAGGAGTTGTTCCCATGGTAGTCGGATCAAAAGCACCATTTTCTTTACAGAAATCTATAGTTGCTTGAAAAACTCCAGCATAACATCTATCTGGAATCAATGCTTTAGTATCTTGTTGTTGTCCCTCAGCATTCCACATTTGACCAGAAGTACGAATCATAGCAGGCATAGAGGCATCAATAATTACATCAGAAGGTACGTGTAAGTTAGTAATCCCTTTGTCGGAGTTTACCATAGCTACATCAGGAGCATCTGCGTAAACAGCTTCAATAGCAGCTTTTACCTCTGCTTCTTTAGCGTGTCCAGCTATCTTAGCATACACATCACCAATACCGTTGGTAGCAGTAACACCTAATTCAGTAAATAATTCTGCATATTTTTCGAATACATCTTTATAGAACACTTCTACAACAGCTCCAAAAATAATAGGATCAGAAACCTTCATCATGGTAGCTTTCATGTGTAGCGATAACAATACACCATTAGCCTTAGCATCTGCAATTTCTTTAGCTGCATACTCTTTTAAAGCACTAATACTCATTACAGAACAGTCAATAATTTCACCTGCTTGTAAAGGAGCATATCCTTTTAAGTCTTTACCGTTAAAAGTAATTTTAAATTCAGTTGCGTTTGCTACAGTAGTTGCTTTTTCTGATCCATAAAAATCATTAGCTTCCATAGAGGCTACATGAGTTTTAGAATCTTTTTGCCAAGCTCCCATACGGTGTGGGTTTTTCTTAGCGTAATTTTTAACAGCTTTAGGAGCTCTACGGTCAGAGTTACCTTCACGTAAAACAGGGTTTACTGCAGAACCCAATATTTTAGCATATTTAGCTTTGATTTCTTTTTCTTCTTCAGTGGCAGGACTAGATGGATAGCTAGGAATGTTAAATCCTTTCTCTTGCAATTCTTTAATAGCAGCTTGTAACTGAGGAATAGAAGCAGAAATGTTAGGCAATTTAATGATATTTGCCTCAGGAGTTTTAGCTAATTCTCCTAGTTCAGACAAAGCATCAGAAATTTTTTGATCATCAGTTAAAAATTCTGGAAAGTTAGCTAATATTCTTCCCGCTAAAGAGATATCTCTTGTTTCAACTTCTATACCTGCTTTACTTGTAAAAGCCTTAATAATTGGTAATAATGAATACGTTGCCAAAGCAGGAGCTTCGTCCGTAAGCGTATAAATGATTTTTGAATTTTCTGTTGCCATTGTAATTCTTTAAAATTGTTTTTTTAGTTCTAACAAATGAGCTCTTAGGTCATAAGTTTTGCAAATGTAATAATATTCTTAACTTATTTTACAGCCTGTTAAAATCATAACGATTTTATAAAAAACTGTGCTATTTTAGTTCGCAAAAAAAGCTCAATACACCGTATTGAGCTTTTAATTTGTTGAATTGAATAGAAATTATTTTCTTCTAATTTCTTTAATTCTTGCTTTTTTACCAGTAAGTTCTTTAAAGTAGTAAATTCTAGCTCTACGAACTTTACCTTGTTTGTTTAATTCAATTTTTTGAATTGCTGGTAAGTTGATTGGGAAGATACGCTCTACACCAACAGTTCCAGACATTTTACGGATGGTAAAAGTTTCAGAAGAACCACTTCCTTTTCTTTGGATTACAACACCTCTAAAAAACTGAGTACGTACTTTTTCACCTTCTCTAATTTCGTAGTATACAGTAATTGTATCTCCAGATTTAAAGTTTGGTAATTCTTTTTTTGATACAAATTCTTCTTGTACAAATTTTACTAAATTTTCCATTTTAGCTTATTTAATAATGGTTTTTAATCTAAAGCAACGTTCACGATTTTCGTCAGAGGTTAATTCAGGACTGCAAAAATAATAATTTAAATATGAATTAAAAGATTAATTGTTAAAATTTTAAGTTAAAAAGGTGGAGCAATTTGTAAAAGAATTAATCTTGATAGCAAGCACGTTGCGTTTCTGTAGAATGAATGCGATTTAGATGAGTAATAGCAAAGTTTTGAAATGGTGGTTTTGAGTAATTTTCGATAGAAAATAGGATTTGTACATCCAATATTAAGATCAAAAATATCTTTCCAACAAAATATTACTCAAGAAGACGTATTTCTAAGAAACTAGATTCACATTAGGTTTTTTTCAATAAGTACGATGTACAAAAGGGTGTAAGAAGATTGATGGAAGATACATCGCTAAAGAACTAAAAGGCACTACAGCAATTATTCTTCTAACAAATCAGGTCTAATTCTTTCTGTAATCTCCAACGCTTTGTCAGATCTCCATTCTTCAATCTTAGGAAAGTTTCCGCTAGTTAAAATTTCGGGTACTTTAAGCCCTTTGTATTCAGCAGGTCTAGTGTATACTGGTGGAGATAACAAATCATCTTGAAAAGAATCTGTTAGGGCAGAGGTTTCATCTCCCAGTACACCTGGAATTAGCCTTAGAATAGTATCACATAAAACCACAGCACCTAATTCACCACCACTTAACACGTAATCACCAATAGATATTTCTTTGGTGATAAATAAATCTCTTACACGTTGGTCTACGCCCTTATAATGCCCGCACAGTATAATGATATTTTTTGTCATTGAAAGTGTATTGGCTGTTCTTTGATTTAGCGTAGGAGCATCGGGAGTCATATAAATAACTTCATCATAATTCCTTTCTGCTTTTAACTTAGAAATGCAAGCATCTATAGGCTCAATCATCAACACCATACCAGCACCCCCTCCAAACTGAGTGTCATCAATTTTACCATAGCTATTTAACGCAAAGTCCCTAAGATTGTGAAAATGAACTTCTGCTAATCCTTTGTCTTGAGCTCTCTTCATAATAGAGTGTTCAAAAGGACTTTTAATTAATTCTGGCGATACAGTAATGATATCTATTCTCATTTCTAATTTTTTGGTAAAAGTAAGTAAAGTGTTACAAAAAAGCTTTAATCATTCTATGGTTTCCAAATAGGTCTTTTTTTAATTCTACATTTTTAAAACCGATATTTTTTAGCAATTCAACCGTTTCGTTTCCTAAATATTGGTTGATTTCGTAATACAATACTCCATCGGATTTTAAATGTTTTAGAGCCAGTTCAGCAATTTTTTTATAAAAGATTAAAGGATCGTTATCATCAACAAATAAAGCTAAATGAGGTTCGTGCTCTAGTACGTTTTTTTGAATCTCAACTTTTTCCAAATTTCTAACATAGGGAGGGTTACTCACTATTATATCGTATGGTTGTGCTAGGGAGTTTGTAGCGAGTATGTTTTGGGTAATAAAATTTACCCTCGCATGATTGTTGTTTGCATTTCTAATAGCAGTTTCGGTAGCTTCTTTAGAAATATCTATGGAGCTGATTTTGGCCTTGTTTAAATTTTTATCCAAAGCAATGGGGATGCAGCCTGTTCCCGTACCAATATCTAAGATATCTAAATTGATGACGTCTCTATAATCATCAATAATCCATTGAATAAGTTCTTCAGTTTCAGGTCTTGGAATTAGAACATTGCTATTTACCTCTAGTTTGAAGTCCATATAATCTACAAAACCTATCAAATATTGTATGGGTGTATAATCCTGTAAGCCTTTTATAATGGCTTCGATTTTTATACATTCTTCTGCGTTAATGTCCATATTTGGATTCAAAGCAAAATCTACTTTGGATAAGTTTAAAATATCCTCTAAAATCATTCTAAAAAAAGTTCCAATTTCTGTTGCTGGGTAATGACCTTCTAAAGTTGAATAAAGTTTTTGTTTAAATGATAGTAAAGTCATTAATTGGCTTATTTATTGATATTTTTGTTTTCGTTACAAATATACAAATATGAAGTTCGTAAAAATACTATTCCTCCTTTTCACTACAGGTTTAATTGTTTCTTGTTCAAATTTAAAAGCTCCAGAATATGTAGGGGTTGGAGAGGTAAAGTTTTCAAAAATAGTGAACGATTCTATTACCATAAAGGCAGCATTAAATTTTAAGAATCCCAATAGACTAGGAGGAAAGTTAGTGTTAGATAATTTGCATGCAGAAGTCAATAAAATTGATTTAGGTTTTCTAAAACGTCAGAGTGTACGAATACCTTCCAAAAAAGATTTTTCAGTTCCGCTAGAAATCAAATTATCTTACGGACAAATTTTTGATTCGAAAAATGGATTATTAGGAACTTTGTTAAACAGTATTTTAACCAATGCAGTTGAGGTTAGGTTTAATGGAGATGCTACTTTTAAAAAGTTTTTGATGAATAAAAAGTATTCAATTCAGTTTTCGGAAAAGGTTAAAATTATAAAGTAATGGAAGCTTTTCATTTAAAATACATGCAGCGAGCTATTGATTTGGCAAAAAAAGGAACTCGACGTGCTTATCCCAATCCGTCTGTAGGTGCGGTAGTGGTTTATAATGATTGTATTATTGGAGAAGGATATACCAACGAGTATGGCGGAGCGCATGCGGAGGTAAATGCTATTAATTCGGTTGCTGATAAAAGCTTATTATCCAAGTCTAGTTTGTATGTAACGTTAGAACCTTGTGCTCATTACGGAAAAACACCACCGTGTGCTAACTTAATTAAAGAAAAGAACATTCCTAAAATTTTTATAGGTTGTCTAGATACTTTCTCGGAAGTATCAGGTAAAGGAATTCAGATTTTGTTAGAGGCGGGTAGAGAAGTTCATGTTGGGGTTTTGGAAGATGAATGCTTGGATTTGCATAAGAGATTTTTAACCTTCCACAATAAGCAAAGACCTTATGTTATTCTTAAATGGGCAGAAACTCAAGATGGTTTTATCGATAAGGAAAGAAGTGTAACGGATATCCGACAAGCTCAACCTACTTGGATTTCCAATGATTTTTCCAAACAAAAGGTTCATCAGCTAAGAGCAAAAGAACATGCTATTATGGTAGGAACCAAAACAGCATTAAAAGACAATCCAAGTTTAACAACAAGGACTTACGGAGGTTTGTCTCCAGTAAGAGTTTTGTTGGACAAATCGTTAAAAGTGCCAGTAGATTTTGAGCTTTACAATCAAGAAGCTAAAACCATTGTATTTACAGAGAAGAAAGGAACTCACAAGGGAGTTTTGTATGTTGAAATTGATTTCTCCAAGAATATCATTCCTCAAGTATTAAAGCATTTACATCAACAACAAATACAATCGGTAATTGTTGAGGGAGGAAAACAGTTGCTAACATCGTTTATAGAGTCCAATAGTTGGGACGAGGCATATGTATTTGTAGGGCAATCATTATTTTGGAAAGGTGTTGAAGCTCCATTGTTAAACCGAAAAGAAAAGAAGGTTACCACCGTACATGGTGATTTGCTAAAACATTATATAGCTAATTAAATATGTTATATCTATTACTGAGCGTACTTTTTACGAGTATCGTATTTCTAGGTCTTAAAGAATTTAATCGATTTAAAATAGATAATTTTCAAGGAATTGTTGCTAGTTATTTTACAGCAACTTTTATTGGCTATTTTTTTGGCGAAATTCAACCCACTTATTCTTTTTTAATTCATAAGTCCTGGGTATATGGAGCCCTATCAATCTCGTTGATATTTATTTCAGTATTTAATATTATGGCTATCACTGCTCAAAAAGGAGGATTGTCTATCATGTCAGTGGCCAACAAAATGAGTGTAGTGATTCCTATTATGGTAGGAGTTGTTTTTTATAGGGAAGGATTAGGCTTTTACAAAGTTTTAGGGATTTTAATGGCTTTGTTAGGAGTGTGGTTTACTTCTATTAAGAAAGAGCAGCAAAGCTTTAGTAAAGATTTGTGGTATTTGCCAATAATCATATTTGTAGGTAGTGGCGTTGCAGATACCATAATTAACCATATGCAAACATTCTACGTACCTCAAAACGAAATAGGTGTTTTTTCCACCTCTCTTTTCCTTTTTTGCGGATTGATGGGATTGACTTTTCATGTAATAAAGTTGCTTAGAGGTACTTTAAAACCATCCGCAAAAAGTATCGTTGGAGGCTGCATCTTAGGAATTCCCAATTACTTTTCAGTTTACTTTTTACTCAAAGCTTTGTCGCAACCCAATTACCAAACCTCTTTTATTTTTTCAGTAAATAATGTATTAGTGGTCTTGAGTTCTGTTTTTTTAGGAGTGTTGTTTTATAAAGAGAAGTTAACCATCCGTAATTATTTGGGGGTACTGATGTCGGTAATTGCTATTGTATTATTATATGTAGCGGTTTGATGGAAAAGATATCAACTTATAAAACAGTAGAAGTTCCTGTAAAAGAAATTTTGTATAAAGACAAAGGAAGCAAATTTATAGGTTATTTGTATCACGTAACCAGCGAAGATGAGGTTAAAAACTACTTAGATGTTTTAAAGAAACAATACTACGATGCCAGACATTGGTGTTACGCATACAGGCTAGGGTTTGACGGAGCTAAGTATAGAGTGAACGACGATGGAGAACCTAGTAACACGGCAGGTCAACCCATTTACGGACAATTACTTTCTACAGAAGTTACTAACGTATTACTTGTAGTAGTAAGGTATTTTGGTGGGGTAAAGTTAGGAGTGGGGGGCTTAATTAAAGCTTATAGAACTTGTGCTCAAGAAACTTTATCATTCGCTAACATAGAGGAGAAAGTAATTAAACAAACGTTCACTGTACAAAGCTCTTATGAACATGTAGATAAGGTGATGAAATTCATTAAAATGTTCGATTTAGAAATTAAAAATCAAGAAATGTATTTAGATTGTAAATTTGAGCTACTTTCTCCAGTCTCTATTTTTGATGATGTCGTAAAAAAATTTAAAGATTTAAGATGTGTTAAAGTTATTTTATTAGACTAATTTATTGTCTTAAAATAGCCTCTAAAACATGATCTGGACACCTCATAGGTTTGTTCTTTTTCATATCAACAAACACCAGTGTGGTCTCACCAACGGTTAGCAATTCTTCGTCTTGATTGTAAACTTCATAAGTAAAAACAACCTTCACATTTGGGGGTGATTTTATAGCTGTTTTTACCGTTAAAAAATCATCGTATTTCGCAGGTTTTTTAAAATCTGTATTGATGTTCACTACAGGTAACATAATACCACTATCCTCTAAGTCTTTATAACTGATTCCTGCATCGCGAAGCCACTCAATACGGGCGTTCTCAAAGTATTTTATATAATTACTATGATGGGAATATTGCATTTTGTCAGTTTCATAATACCTCACTCTATGCTGATAAATTTTAGTATTCATGTAGGTGTATTTATTTTAGTTTGATAGTAGGTAAAAAAAACATGAAATACAATAGCCGTTTGGTTTTTTTTTACTGAAATTTATTCACATTTTTGTAATCCCCTAATTTAGAAAGATAGTTAGAAATTGATCTAATTTACCCTTGATACAATTAAACAAACTAAACTAACGTAAAAGTGTTAACCAAAACA